>NZ_JAOANW010000003.1 GCF_026162365.1 Nitratireductor luteus
CGACATAGGCTGCAAAACGCGATTCACTCGTTTCGATTCCATCCTGGCGATCCATAGCTCCCTCCATTTGAAGCGCGAATCGCCATTGTCGCAATCAATCGTTAACGAAACTTATGACACAGTAAGACTAGAAACCTGTCTCTTATCCGACCTTGCTGCCGGCAGGCACGACTGTTTTCGCCTGCACGGCTTCGTTTCATCCCATGCGGCCAAGGCCGCCCGGTCGGAGTTTTCCCGATGCGTACAGCACCCGCGCTTTATGCGCTTTTTGCATTTGCCTTGATGACTGTCCCTAGCCTGGCCGAAGTCAGGCTTCAAAATGAAGTGTGGTCCGTGGAGATGGAGCTTGAGACGCTGGGCATCATCGTCACGCCCGCCGGGAGCGAGCGCCTCACCGTTTCGTCCGGTGTTGAGGCCCGGGCTGTAAGCGCGGTTGAAAGCGATGGCGCACGCGCGGCGTGGTCGTGGGACGAAGGAGCCTACAGGATTGAGATGTCGCTGGATGGCCGCGACCTTTCCGTGTCCATCGCCGCGCGAGACGCCGGAACGCTCACTTTCGTCAGTCAGCCCGCCGATGCGATGGGGCAGGGCTTCATTCTGCCGCGCGCCGAGGGTTATTACGTTCCCCAGGGGGATGCCGTGTGGCGCGACTTCATTCTCGATCGTTTCAGCCCCGTCAACACCAGTCAGGACATGAGCCTGCCGCTGCTGGGCATGGATCGGGGCGCCTATACGCTGAGCTGGATATGGAAGACGCCATTCAACAATACCGTCACCTTCGTGGGTGATGGCGACGGACTCTCCGCCCAGTTCGCGCATGAATTCACCACGTTGGAACCCACCAAAACTCTGCAGATGATCCTGCATCTGGGCGACGGCGATCCCTTGGCGGGCGCGCGGCGTTACAAGCGGCTTTTGATAGAGGAAGGCCGGTACGAGAGCCTTGCCGAAAAGGTCGGACAGCCGGATATGCAGGGAAAGGTTTTGGGCGCCACCCAAATCTATCTTTGGAGCAACGGCCCCCTGGGCATGGAAGATGTCCGCGATTGGTCGCGCTTCGTCTCCATCCTGCAAAGCGGCGAAGGCATTGCCGCCGACATCACGTCACGCTTCCAGAAGGAAACGCTCGCTGAAATGAAGCGGATTGGAAACCGGCCCAACCGCTATCAGCAGCGGGTGATCCTGGGCGACTTCAATACCGCGCTGAACGAGATAGCGCGGCAGGCCTGGCAAATCGACGAGCCGGATTGGGACGCTATACCGGATATCTACAGAAATTTGCGACGCGCAGTCGCCGGAACCTTCGGCCCGGCGCTCGGCGAAGATATGGAGCGCTGGGGCGGGGCGCTCTCCAAGGCGGCATTCGAGGAATTGCGCGCCAGCGGACTGGAAAAGGCCTGGATCGGCCTTGGGGCAGGCTGGGAGGGCGGCTTGTGGAATCCGAAAGCAGTCCAGGCGGGTGTCGATGCCGGCTTTCTGATAGCGCCCTACGATTCCTATCAAACCTCTCTGCCAAGCGGGGCCAGACCCGATTGGGGCACAACAACGCTGGGCGAGTATGTCTTCCGCAACTGCGGCATCGTCAAAGCCGATGGAACAATGAAAAGCGGGTTCCAGCAGAATGGCGTCTACACCGATCCGACATGCGTGCGGCAGACGATGGAGAGCCGAATTACGTCGATCCGGGCTGCCGTCCCTTTCAATAGCTGGTTCCTCGACGGCAATGCCACCGGCATCGTGTTCGACAATTACCGCGACGGAAAAACGCTTACGCAAGAGCAATACGCCCGCGCCAATGAAGACGCCGTGCGCTGGATCACCAGGACATTCGGCATACCGGTCGGCTCCGAGGACGGGAACGCCGCTTCTTCAGGGGGAACCGTTTTCGGCCATGGCATGCAGGTTCCCGTCCTGGGCTGGGGCGACCCGGATATGCAGAAGAACAGGAAGTCGCCGTTCTACCTCGGCGCGTGGTATCCCGATCAGGAACCCGCCGTCTTTTTCAAGTCCGTTCCGCTGAAGGAGCCCTACCGGACCGTCTATTTCGATCCCCGCACGCGGCTGCCACTCTACCAGTCGGTTTTCCACGGATCGGTGGTCACGAGCAATCACTGGCTGTTCGACGCACTGAAATTCACCAATGTCCGCATTGAGATGGAGCTGACACAACTTCTCTACAACGTGCCGCCGATGTTTCATCTGAGCGAGAATACGCTGTCGGAGAGATTGCCCATCATGGCCCGGCAGGCTGCGTTCTTCCAGCCGCTGCACGAGCGCCTTGGCACGCAGGAAATGACCGCCTTCCGCTATCGTCCCAACGACCGGTTGCTCCAGGAGACCGAGTTCGAGGACGGCACACGGCTTGTCGCCAATTTCTCAAGCGAGGCAAAGGTGGTGGATGGCATCGTGCTGGATGCCTATACGATCGTCGCCATAGCCGACGGTACGGAGGTTTCCAGATACCAGGCTCGCGCGGACTAAGACGTCTCGGGCTCGGCCGTGCCGGTGATGCGGGTATTGAAATCCGAGAAGAACTGGGCGGCGAGCTTCTTTGACGTGGACTGGATGAGGCGGCTGCCGAGCTGGGCCATCTTGCCGCCGACATCGGCCTTTGCCTGGTAGGAGAGGATGGTTGCGTTTGGGCCATCCTCCTTCAGCGTCACGTCGGCCCCGCCCTTTGCAAAGCCGGCGACACCGCCCTTGCCTTCCCCCGAAATCGTATAGGAATAGGGCGGGTTGAGGTTCTGCAGTTCGACCTCGCCGTTGAATTTCGCCTTGATCGGGCCGATCTTGAGCGAGACGACCGCCGCGAATTCCGTGGCGGACTTCTTTTCGAGCTCCTGGCAGCCTGGGATGCAGTCTTTCAGCACCTCGGGGTCGTTCAACCCCTGCCAAACCGCCTGCACGGGCGCCTCGATCCGTTCCTCGCCCTCGATCAGCATAGCCATCGCCATTCCCTCCGCATTGCTTTCCAAGGGCTAAACCAGCCCGCGATCCATGTCCATAAGCCTTCGGGTCAGGACCTAAGCCGCCGCGGATCGCCTTCCCGCCACCGATGCGAGTTCGCGGATGCCCGGCTCGATGTGCTGCAGGGCGATGGACGAGATGCCCAGGCGCATGAAAGGCGACGGCCTCTCCGGCCCATCGAAGAAGCGCAGGCCGGGCTCGATCAGCACCCCGCGCTGCACCGCCGCTCGGGCAAGCTGGGTCGTGTCGGTGCCCGCAGGGCCGCGCAGCCAGAGCGAGGTGCCACCCGGTACATCGGCCGCCTGCCAATCGGGCATATAGTCCCGGATCGCTCCGACGAGGCGTTCGCGGCGTTCCTCGAACGCGGAGGAGAGCCGGCGCACGAGTGCGTCGTGATGACCGAGTGACAGGAACAGGGCGACGGCGCGCTGGTTGTTCGCCGGCGGGTGACGCAGCATGAAGCGGCGCAGCGCCCGTAACTCGGCCACGAGTTCGGCGGGGGCGACGATATAGCCGAGCCGCAGGCCCGGCGCGAGCGTCTTCGACATGGAGCCGACATAGATGACGCGGCCAGTATGATCGAGACCCTTGAGCGCTTCCTGCGGGGTCTCGTCGGCAAGCTGGCTGTCATAATCGTCTTCGATCACGATCCAGTCATTGGCTTCCGCCTTTTGCAGCAACGCATCGCGCCGAGCACGGCTGAGCGGCATCATCGTGGGGCAATGATGGCTCGGCGTGGTGAACACGAAATCGGCATTGTGCGGGATGCGGTCGAGGTCGATCCCGTCATTGTCGACCGGAACGGGCAGTGTTTCGGCGCCGGCAAGCCGGAAGATCGAGCGGGCGTCCGGATAGCCGGGATTCTCCATCGCCACGCGCGCCCCGCGCTGCATAAGCAGCGTCGACAGCATGTAGAGCGCGTGCTGTGCCCCCAGCGTGACGATGATCTCGTCGGGATTGGCGAAGATGCCGCGCCGTGGCAGGAGCCGGGCCTGAATCTGCTCGATCAAAAGCGGATCGTCCTTGTCGACCATGTCGGCCGCCCAGTTGCGGATCTCCAGGACCGCCAGCGCCATGCGGTTGCACTCGCGCCACTCGGCGGTGGGAAAGAGCGTCGGGTCGAACTGGCCGTAGACGAAGGGGTAGGACGACTGCATCCAGTTCTCGTTCTTGGGCGCATCCGGCATTTCGCTGGCGAACACCTGGCGCCGCGCTTTCCAGTCGATCTGGTTGGTGCTGCGCGCGCCCTTGCGGGGCGGGCGGGGCGGGGCCGCCAGGACCTCCGGATTGACGAAGTGGCCGCGCCTTTCCCTGGCGATCAGAAACCCCTGGTCGACCAGTTGCTGGAAGGCCAGCACGACCGTCCCGCGCGCCACGCCCAGTTTGTCGGCAAGGATGCGGCAGGACGGCAGCGGCATCGACGGAGCGATCTGCCGGTCGAGAATGGCCGATACGATCGCCTGGCGAATCTGCGCCTGGAGCGTCTGGCCCGAATCAGGGGAAATCTTGAAAAGGCCCGCCCAAAGGGCGG
The DNA here is from genome assembly GCF_026162365.1 of Nitratireductor luteus. Classification (GTDB taxonomy): domain Bacteria; phylum Pseudomonadota; class Alphaproteobacteria; order Rhizobiales; family Rhizobiaceae; genus Chelativorans; species Chelativorans luteus. The sequence continues at coordinate 4,499 of NZ_JAOANW010000003.1, forward strand.
TATCGTTGCGTATTGGCATAGGCTTTCCTCTCGCGGCGCGGAGCCTAACGCCACGGAACTTGAACCGCAAGTCTGGCACAAGCCATTGCGCCAAACTCCTTTTCCGGCGCGCCTTTTCTTTTCACGAAGCACGCCCTAGTTTTGCGCGGCTACCGGTATTAGGTCTTTCGCCAATATGAGGTCTTTCGAATGAGCGCATTCACAACCGCGCTGGACGCATTGCGCAGGCATCGCGAGGAACACCGGGATTTCGACCTGCGGGAGGCGTTCCGGGACGAGCCCGCGCGGTTCGAGCGGTTTTCGGCACGCTTCGACGACATGCTGCTCGACTATTCCAAATGCGCGGTGACCGAAGAGACCTTCCTGCTTCTTGAGAACCTGGCCACGGCAGCAGGGCTGGAGGAGCGGCGCGATGCCATGTTCGAGGGCCGCCGGATCAATGTCACGGAAGACCGCGCGGTTCTGCACACGGCGCTGCGCTCTGCCTCCGGCGCTTCGATCCGCCTGGATGGCCATGAGATCTCGCAGGACGTGGAAGCCGTGCTGGCGGCGATGGCCCGCTTCGCCGAAGGCGTGCGCGACGGCGCCTTGAAAGGGGCGACCGGCAAGGCTTTCACCGATGTCGTCAATATTGGCATCGGCGGATCGGACCTTGGCCCGGCGATGGCGACGCTGGCGCTCGCGCCCTATCACGACGGGCCCCGGCTGCATTATGTCTCCAATATCGACGGCGCGCATATTGCCGACACGCTCAAGGGACTGGCGCCGGAGACGACGCTGTTCATCGTCGCCTCGAAGACCTTCACCACAATCGAGACCATGACCAATGCCGAGACGGCGCGGAGGTGGGTAAAGGAGGCGCTGGGCGCGGAGGCGGTCGGCACCCATTTCGCCGCCGTTTCGACGGCGCTCGACAAGGTTGCCGCCTTCGGCATCGACATCGATCGCGTCTTCGGCTTCTGGGACTGGGTGGGAGGGCGCTATTCCCTCTGGTCCGCCATCGGCCTGCCGATCATGATCGCCATAGGGTCCGAGGACTTCCGCCGTTTCCTGCAGGGGGCGGAGGCGGTCGACAACCATTTCCGGGTCGAGCCGCCGCGCCAGAACCTGCCGGTTCTGCTCGGCCTCATCGGCTATTGGCACCGCGTTGCCTGCGCCTATCCCGCCCGCGCTGTCATTCCCTACGACCAGCGGCTTGCCCGCCTGCCGGCCTATCTGCAGCAGCTTGACATGGAATCGAACGGCAAGCGGGTAACCCTCGACGGCGCGCCGGTGGAGACGGCCACCGGTCCGCTGGTATGGGGCGAGCCCGGCACCAACGGCCAGCACGCCTTCTTCCAGCTTCTGCATCAGGGCACCGACGTCATCCCGGTGGAGTTCATCCTGGCGGCCAACGGGCACGAGCCGGCGCTGAAGCACCATCACGACCTCCTTGTCGCCAACTGTCTGGCGCAATCGGAAGCCCTGATGCGGGGGCGTACGCTGGAGGAGGCGACGGCGCAGCTCATCGCCCGCGGCATGGACAAGGCGAGGGCGGCCGAACTCGCACCGCACCGCGTCTTCCCCGGCAACCGCCCGAGCGTCACCATCGTCTACGACAAGCTCGACCCCTTCACGCTCGGCCGCCTGATCGCGCTCTACGAGCACCGCGTGTTCGTGGAAGCCACGCTCTACGGCATCAACGCTTTCGACCAGTGGGGTGTCGAGCTCGGCAAGGAACTGGCGACGGAGCTATTGCCGGTGGTGCAGGGCGACAGGGACGCCTCCGGCCGCGACGCATCGACGGCGGGGTTGGTGGCGCATGTCGCGGGGCTGCGGGAGTAGACCTCGCGGCGTCTCCCGCTCAAGCCGCCTTCGCCGCCAGCCGTTTCCTGATGCTCTCGACATCGGCGCGCGGGGTCGCTGCGAACAGCGTTTTCGTATAGTCGTGCTGCGGGTTCTGGAACACCTCGTCCCGCGTGCCGTATTCCACCGCCTCGCCGAAATACATCACCATCACCTCGTCGGCGATGTAGCGAACCACCGAAAGGTCATGGCTGATGAAGACGAAGGTGAGGCCGAACTCGTCCTGCAGGTCCGCCAGAAGGTTCAGTACTTGCGCCTGTACCGACAGGTCGAGCGCTGAGACGGGCTCGTCGAGCACCAGCAGGCGCGGGTTGAGCATGAGGGCGCGGGCGATGGCGATGCGCTGGCGCTGCCCGCCGGAGAACATGTGCGGATAGCGGTTGAAGTGCTCGGGCTGCAGGCCGACCTTGGTCAGCATCGCCATGGCGCGTTCGCGCCGCTCGGCCTCCGGCACGTTCTCGTTGATGATCAGCGGCTCCATCAGCACATCGCCGATCTTCTGGCGCGGGTTGAGCGAGCCGTAGGGGTTCTGGAAGACTATCTGCACCTTGCGGCGCATCTCGCTATCGAGCCGCTTCTTCGTTATGTCGACCTTGGCACCGTCGATCAGCAGTTCGCCCGATGTCGGTGCGTCAATCATGGTGATGATGCGCGCCAGCGTGGACTTGCCGCAGCCTGATTCGCCGACGATGGCCAACGTCTTGCCCTTCTCCAGCGTCAGGTCGATGCCCTTGAGCGCATTGATAGTGCGGCCAGCGCCGAACAGGCCGCCGCCGATATGATAGTCGCGGGTGATCCCGCGGGTTTCCAGGACGATCTCGCTCATGGCCGTGCTCCCGTGTAGGGGGCGTCGTCGAGGGAGAAATCGACCATCGTGGGCAGACGGTCGCCTGTGGCATTTTCAGGCAGGGCCGCAAGCAGCGCCCTGGTGTAGGCGCTCTTGGGGTTCTCGAAGAGCGAAAGCACGTCGGCCTCCTCCATCTTCCTGCCCTTATACTGCACGACCACCCGGTCGGCGGTCTCGGCCACCACGCCCATGTCGTGGGTGATCATGATCATGCCCATGCCTTTTTCTGCCTGGATCGAGACCAGGAGGTCGAGGATCTGCCGCTGGATCGTCACGTCGAGCGCCGTGGTCGGCTCGTCGGCGATCAGGAGTTTTGGGTTGCAGGCGATGGCCATGGCTATCATCACGCGCTGGCACTGGCCGCCCGACATCTGGTGCGGGAAGGCGCCCAGCCGGTCCGACGCGTTGGGCAGACCCACCGCCTCGAACAGCTCCACGGTGCGGTCGCGGCGCTGGCGGTTGTTGAGGTCCGTGTGCATCTTCAGCGTTTCGTCGATCTGGAAGCCGACGGTGAAGCACGGATTGAGGCTGGCCACCGGCTCCTGAAAGATCATCGCCATGTCCTTGCCGACGATGCGCCTGCGCTCCGCCGGGGGCAGGTTGAGAATGTCCCTTCCCAGAAAGGTGATTGAGTCGGCCGTCACCTTGGCGGTCCATGGCAGCAGCCCCATCACCGCCAGCATGGAGACCGACTTGCCCGAGCCCGATTCGCCGACGATGGCGAGCACTTCACGCTCGGTCACCGAGAGCGATACACCGTCGACCGCCCGCAGCGTTCCGCCAGCGGTATCGAATTCCACGGTAAGGTTCTTGATGTCCAATAGGGCCATGGTCACGACCTCTTCAGCTTGGGATCGAGCGCATCGCGCAGTCCGTCGCCCATCAGATTGATGGCCAGAACGGTGATCAGGATGGCAAGACCCGGGAAGGTGACGACCCACCAGGCGCGCAGGATGAACTCGCGCGCTTCGGCCAGCATGGTGCCCCATTCCGGTGTCGGTGGCTGCGCACCCATGCCCAGAAAGCCGAGCGCCGCCGCATCGAGGATGGCGGTGGAGAAGGAGAGCGCGGCCTGAACGATGAGCGGCGCGGTGCAATTGGGCAGGATGGTCTTGAACATCAGCCGGAGATTGCTCGCGCCCGCCACACGCGCAGCAGTGACATATTCCCGGCCCTTTTCGCCCATCACGGCGGCGCGTGTGAGGCGCACATAGTGCGGTTGCTGCACCAGCGCGATGGCGATCATCGCGTTGACGAGACCCGGCCCCAGGATGGCGACGAGAACCAACGCCAGGAGCAGCGATGGAAACGCCAGGATGATGTCCATCATGCGCATGATCACCGTGTCGATGGCGCCGCGGAAATATCCCGCCACCAGGCCGACGATGATGCCGACGGAGACGGCCACCGACACGACGACGACGCCGATGAACAGCGAGAAGCGTGCGCCATAGATGAGACGCGAAAGGAGATCCCGTCCGACGGCATCCGTGCCGAGGATGAAGGACCAGCTTCCGGCGGTCTCCCATGCGGGCGGCAACAGGAAGGCCCCCCGGTTCTGCACGCTCGGACTGTGTGGCGCGATGAGCGGCGCGAGCACGGCGATGACGACGATCGCGGCAAAAATGTAAAGCCCGATGACAGCGCCGCGGTTCTGGCTGAAATAGTACCAGAACTCCGCAAGCCGGGCCCGCCTCGTGACGGCGATGACCGTGCCGCCTTCGAGACCGACGGCGGCATTCGGATCTTTGGTGTTCGTGGTGGCCATGGCTAATGCCTGATTCTTGGATTGATCAGACCGTAGAGCAGGTCCACGATCAGGTTCACGATCATTATGATGGCGGCGATCAACAACAGCCCGCCCTGCACCACCGCGTAATCGCGCTTGAAAACGCTGTCGACCATCCATTTGCCGATACCCGGCCATGAGAAGATCGTCTCGGTGAGGATCGCGCCGGCCAGGAGAACGCCGACCTGAAGGCCGATGGTCGTGACCACCGGGATCAGTGCGTTGCGCAGGGCATGGAGCCCGATAACGCGCAGCGGCGGCAGGCCCTTGGAGCGCGCGGTGCGCACATAGTCTTCACCCAGGACCTCCAGCATGGCCGAGCGCGTCTGCCGCGCAATGACGGCGAGCGGGATAGTGGCAAGCACCACCGTGGGCAGGACGAGATGCGAGACGGCTGATCTGAAGGCGCCGTCCTGGCCGGAAAGCAGGCTGTCGATGAGCATGAAGCCGGTGGTGGACGGGAAATAGTAGAGGAGCGAAATGCGGCCGGAAACCGGAGTCCACTGCAGGATGCCGGAGAACAGGATGATCAGCAGGAGGCCCCACCAGAAGATCGGCATGGAATAGCCTACCAGCGCCGTGCCCATGACGGACTGATCGAGCCACGAGCCGCGCCGGACGGCGGCGATGATGCCGACCGGGACGCCGACGATGATGGCCAGAAGGATGGCGCAGAGCGACAGTTCCAGCGTTGCCGGGAAAAGCGTCAGGAACTCCTGAAGGACAGGGCGCTTGGTCACGATCGACGTGCCGAAATCGCCCTGCAGCAGGTCAGTCAGATAGGTGAAATACTGCATGACCAGCGGCTGGTCGAAACCGTAGAGCGCCCGCAATTGCTGGTAACGCTCCTCGGTCATGCCTCGCTCGCCGGCAAGCAGCATGATGGGATCGCCCGGCAAAAGGCGGATGAACGAGAAGGCGACGATGGAGACCCCGATGAAGGTCGGGATCAGCAGCGCCAGCCGCGACAGAAAGAAACGGAACATGTAATAACGATCACCGGCGACAGCTTTCGCTGTCGCCGGTTCCTATTCTGATCGGACGCGCCTATTCGGCGATGTCGACGCCTTCGAAGGCGTGACCGCCGAGCGGGTCCATCTTGTAGCCTGTGACCTCCTTGCGCATGGGCATATGCACGATGGAGTGGGCGATGGTCGCCCACGGCGCCTCACGCTTGAACACGACCTGAGCCTCCTTGTAGAGCTCGGCCCGCTCTTCCTGCGTGGAAAGCGTCTTGGCCTTCTGGATCAGCGCATCGAACTCCTCGTTGCACCATTGCGCGCGGTTGGCGCCGCCCACGGCGTCGCAGCCGAGCAGCACGGCGAGGAAGTTGTCCGGATCGCCATTGTCGCCGGTCCAGCCCAGAAGCACCGCGCCGTCGCGGTCTTCCGCCTTGGAACGCTCGAGATACTCACCCCATTCATAGGAGACGATCTCGACGTCGACGCCGACCTTGGAGAAGTCTTCCTGAATGAGCTCGGCCATGCGGCGCGCGTTCGGGTTGTACGGACGCTGCACGGGCATCGCCCATACCTTCATGGAAAGGTCGGTGACACCGGCTTCCTCGAGCATGGCCTTGGCTGCTTCCGGATCGTACGGATCGTGCTCGATCTCGTCGTTATACGACCACATGGTCGGCGGGATCGGGTTCTTCGCCGCCTGGCCCGCGCCCTGGAACACGGCGTCGAGAATGGCTTGCTTGTTGATCGCCATGTTCAACGCCTTGCGCACCTCGGTCTGATCGAAGGGCGCCTGCTTGGTGTTGTAGGCGAGATAGCCGACATTCAGGCCTTCCTGTTCGTCCACCTTGAGCGCGTCATTCGCCTTCAGGCTCTCGATATCGGCCGGGTTCGGGTATGGCATGATGTGGCATTCGCCGGCGAGCAGCTTTTGCTGGCGAACCGAATTCTCGGTCGTGATGGCGAAAACCAGATCGTCGATCGGCTGCTTGCCAGCCCAGTAGTCCGGATGCGCCTTGTAACGGATCACGGCATCGGGCTGATAGGCCACGAACTGGAAGGGGCCGGTGCCGATCGGCTTCTGGTTGAGGTCCGACTGGTTGCCGCTCTCGGCGAGTTGATCGGCGTATTCCTTGGAGAAGATGGAAGCAAAATCCATCGCCAGATTGGCGATCATCGGCGCTTCAGGCCGGTTCAAAACGAATTTGACCGTCAGATTGTCGACCTTCTCGATCGACTTGATCAGGTCCGGCATCGACATGCCGTTGAAGTATTCCCAACTCGCGCCCTCCACATAGGCGTGATAGGGGTGATCTTCCTTGAGCTGGCGCTCGAAGGAGAACAGCACGTCATCGGCATTGAAATCGCGCGTAGGCGTGAAGAAGTCGGTCGTGTGGAACTTGACGCCTTCGCGCAGCTTGAACGTGATCTCCAGGCCGTCGTCGGAAATCTCCCAGCTTTCGGCGAGACCTGGAACCGTGTTGGTCGTGCCCGGCTCGAACTGGACGAGGCGGTTGTAGACCGGCTTGGACGAGGCATCGAAAGTGGTGCCGGCAGTATAGAGCGCCGGATCGAAACCTTCCGGGCTTCCTTCCGAGCAATAGACCAGCGTCTTTGCGCTCGCCGCGCCACTCAACATTGTGGCGGCGAGCAACGCTGCCGCGAACGTTTTGGTTTTCATCGGATTATCTCCCTGGTTCTATATCGGGCCATTCCCAAAGGCCCGTTGAGCCCTCATATAAGCAAAGTTCTCTTGGAGAGGGAACTCCCCCTGGTGGATTCGGAGCAATAAAATTTCGCTCCGGCCGAATATTGTTTCGCTCAATCAGGGGCGAAGCGCGCCCAAAGGGCGCAACTAAAGGTAGATTTTATACAAGGGCACCCCCACACTGCCGGCGATTCGGACGTGCGGAGGCACCCTCGGAGACAGGAGGAAGAGATGCACAATAGCTGGGTCGACGAGGTCCTTGCCTTCTGGTTTCGGGAACTGGAGCCGAAGGATTGGTTCCAGGGTAGCGATGCGCTGGACAAAACCATACGGACGCGCTTCGGAGCGTTGCATGAACGGCTTTCCGGACATGCGCCCGCCGAGGCGATGGAGGATCCGCGCACCGCGCTCGCCACGGTCATCGTGCTCGATCAGTTCTCCCGGAACATGTACCGGGGCAGCGCCAAGGCCTTCGCCGCCGACGACATGGCCCTTCGCATCGCCCGCAACGCCGTCGACGAACGGTTCGACGATGGCATGACGCCGGAGGAAAGGCAGTTTCTCTATATGCCGTTCCAGCATTCGGAGATCTCGGCCGATCAGGAACATTCCGTGATGCTCTTCAAAAGCCTTGGGGGCGAGGAGGGCGTGAGATATGCCGTGGAACACCGCGATATCATCGAAAAGTTCGGGCGCTTTCCTCATCGGAATCGGGTGCTGGGACGGGTCAGCACGCAGGAGGAAACCGCTTTTCTTGAGGGCCACGACGGCTTTGGCCAATAGCGCTGCATGCTTCTTGAGCCCCGGGCCGATTACCCTTGCTAGAGTGCGCACGCTGGAAATACACTGCCGTGAAAGTTGCGGGATAAAGCCCATACGCCCAGGGCCAATATGGGATGTAGCGCGGACAGGAAAATTGACGTAAACGTGAACGTTAGTCTGCCAGGCATTCAGGGAGGAAGATTTGGCGAAATCAAGCGGCACGGATGAAAAGGGCACTAAGCGCGGCTCCAAGGCAAGCGCTTCCAAGTCGAGCAGCACGCGCGGCAGCGCCGCAGCGGCCACGCCGAAGGCGGCGGCGAAATCCACGGCCAGAGCAACGGCAGGCAAGACAACGGCCAAATCTGCAGCTGCCCCGGGAAAGACCGCGGCAAGCAAGACGGCGGCCAGATCTGCCGCCGCCAGCGGCAAAGCGGCTGCTGCCGGGAAGGCTGCCTCCAAACCGGCCGGCAAGGCAGCTTCGAGCACTACGGCCAGGAAGCCGGCGGCCACCGGCAGGCGTTCGGCGGGAGGCAAGGCCGGCGCTGCCGAAAAGCGCATCTGGCTGAAGAGCTATCCCACGGTGGTTCCCGCCGAGATCGGCCCGTTCGAGCATGAGTCGCTCGGCTCGATGATGGTGGAATCCTGCCGCAAATATGGCGATCGCCCCGCCTTTACCTGCATGGGCAAGACGCTCAGTTTCTCCGAGCTGGAAAAAGGCTCGACGGATTTCAGCGCCTATCTCCAGTCGCTTGGCCTGAAGAAGGGCGCCCGGGTTGCGATCATGATGCCCAATGTTCTGCAATACCCGGTGGTCATGATGGCCATCCTGCGGGCGGGCTATGTGGTGGTCAACGTGAACCCGCTCTATACGCCGCGCGAGTTGGAGCATCAGCTCAAGGACGCCGGCGTCGAAGCCATCGTCATCCTGGAAAATTTCGCCAAGACGCTGCAGGTGGCCATCGACAAGACACCGGTCCAGCATGTCGTGGTTGCCACGATGGGCGACATGATGGGGCTCAAGGGGCACATCGTGAATTTCGTCGTCCGCAGGGTGAAGAAGCTGGTGCCCGCCTGGTCTTTGCCTGATCACGTGCCTTTCAAGTCGGCAATGAAGAAGGGCGGCGCGGCTGCCTTCAAGCCGGCCGACAACGCGCTCGATGACGTTGCCTTCCTCCAATATACGGGCGGAACGACCGGCGTTTCGAAAGGGGCAACACTGCTGCATCGCAACGTCATGGCCAATGTCATGCAGAACGAAATGTGGCTGGAGACTGCCTATATCAAAAGGCAACGTCCGGAGCGCTCCGTCTTTGTCTGCGCCCTGCCGCTCTACCACATCTATGCATTGACCGTGAACGCGCTGATGGGCGTCAAGCTCGGCGCGCAGAATGTGCTGATACCCAACCCGCGCGACATACCGGGCTTCGTGAAGGAGTTGAAGAACTACGATTTCAACGTGTTCCCCGGGTTGAACACGCTCTTCAACGCGCTACTCAACAACGAGGATTTCCAGAAGCTCGATTTCGGGAACCTGAAGCTGACCTTCGGAGGCGGCATGGCCGTGCAGCGCGCGGTTGCCGAGCGCTGGAAGAAGCTGACCGGCTGCATGATCGCCGAAGGTTACGGGCTGTCGGAGACGTCGCCGGTGGCGACGGCCAACCGTTTCGACAATGACGACTTCACCGGCACCATCGGTCTGCCGCTTCCTTCCACTGACATCGCGATCCGTGACGAAAACGGCAAGGATGTGAAGCAGGGCGAAGTCGGCGAAATTTGCATTCGCGGGCCGCAAGTCATGGCCGGCTACTGGAACCTGCCCGAGGCGACCGAGAAGGCCATCGCCCAGGACGGCTTCTTCAAATCCGGCGACATGGGCGTGATGGACGAGAACGGATATGTGAAGATCGTCGACCGCAAGAAGGACATGATCCTGGTATCCGGCTTCAATGTCTATCCGACCGAAATCGAGGACGTCGTCTCCCAGCATCCGGGCGTTCTCGAAGTGGCCGCCATCGGCGTTTCCGACGAACATTCCGGGGAAGTGCCGAAAATCTTTGTGGTGAAGAAGGACGACAAGCTAAGCGAGAAAGACATCATCGACTTCTGCCGTGACAAGCTCACCGGCTACAAGCGGCCGAAACATGTCGAGTTCCGCGACGAGCTGCCGAAATCCAATGTCGGGAAGATCCTGCGGCGCGAGCTGCGGTGAGCTATCTGTGCCTCGCGGATCAAGCCCAGGAAGTCCGAGCCACCGGGGCTTTCCGTTGACGGTATAGGGGGGTGGATCGGGCCGCTTTGGCGCCAACCTGAGGCATTTCGATTTAGACGACCATCACCGGGCAATCGGCAAGGCTCGTCACCTTGTGGGAGACGCTGCCGAGAAGGTATCCCTCCAGATCGCCGAGGCCGCGGCTGCCAAGTACGATCAGATCGACTTCCCGTTCCTTGGAGAATTTGACGATCGTGCGGGCCGGCGGGCCCGATTTCACGAAGGCGCGGGGCGATTCCGCCCCGTTCTCCACGGCGAATTTCTTGGCGTCGTCCGCGACCCCTTTGGCATGCTCCCGCAGCACGTTGTCAAGGTTCTCGGGTTCGGTCGGCCGCACCATCGACATGGAGGCCTCGAGCAGACTGTGATGACGGAAGACGGTCAGAAGCATCAGCTCCGCCTTGGTCGTCTTCTGGAGATCGATGGCCATTTTCAGCGCCTTCCGGGCGCCTTCGGAGCCATCGATCGGTACGAGTATACGGTTGAACATTTCGTATGCCTCTTATCTGAACGCCAGATCGCGTAGGAACAGTGCGATCTGCGGGAAGAAGATAAGCGCGGCCGAAACGCCCAGCAGGATGACGATGAAAGGCGGCGTGCCGCGCACCACCTCAATGTACGGCCGCTTGAACACGGCAATGGCCGTGAAGATGTCGCAGCCAAAGGGCGGTGTGGCCGAGCCGATCGCGACCTGCAGGGTGATGATAGTGCCCACAAGCACGGGATCGAGCCCCACATTTCCGACGACCGGTGCAAATATCGGCACGAGTATGAGGATCACCACGATCGGATCCACGAACATGCAGCCGATGAAGAAGGCGATCGAGATCACCACCAGGACGCCGATCTGGCCCATCTGGTCGACGCCGATGCCGGAAAGAATCTGCTGCGGAATCTGGGCGAAGGAGATGACCCAGGAAAAGGCCGCGCCAGCGGCGATGAGGATAAACACCACGGCGGTAATCAGTCCGGTGGATTTGGCGGTGTTGTAAAGGCCGCGCATGTCGAGTTCGCGAAAGACCACCATCTCGAGGAAGATGGCATAGAGCACGCACGCCGCCGCCGCTTCCGTGGGGCTGAATATGCCGCCATAGATGCCGCCGATGATAATAACCGGAAAGCCGAGCGGCCAGAGTGCCTTGCGCATAGCCGCCAGCCTCGCGCCCCACGAGACCTTTTCTTCGGTCGGCACCTTGTTGCGCACGGCATAGATCCAGGAATAGATCGAGAAGAGCAAGAGGATCAGAAGGCCCGGGCCGACGCCGGCGATGAAGAGCTCGGAGATCGAGGTATTGGACACCACGCCATAAATGATCATGCCGATGGACGGCGGGATCAGGAACGCGATGTCAGAGGAATTGACGATCAGCGCAAGAACGAAGCTGTCATTGTAGCCAGCCTTGAGCATGCGTGGGCGCAGCGGCGAGCCAACGGCGACAACCGTCGCCTGGGTCGACCCCGATACGGCCCCGAACATCGTGCATGCGGCTGCAGTGGAGATGGCGAGGCCGCCCCGCAAATGCCCGACAAAGGCCATGACCATATCGATGAGACGACCGGCCGACTGACCGCGCGTCATGATGTCGGCCGCGAATATGAACATCGGCACGGCAATCAGCGAGGCGGGGCGTATGCCCGCCATCATTTGCTGAACCATGGTCTCGAGTTGTCCAAAACCGCCGAAGAGGGTGTAGAAGCCGATAAAGGCGCCGATGATGAGCGGGATCATCATCGGGAAACCGAACAGCAGCAGCAGGATCATCGTGGAAAAAATTGCAATGGCCATGGCGCGCCCTCAGACCTCGATCTCGTCGTCGTCATATCCCTCGAGCACGTTGGTCGAGAGATAGATGTCCTTTTCCAGCATGTTCTTGATGGCGGTCAGAATGTATTGGAGGCCGGTCATGAAGAAGCCGACCGGCGCCCAGACATAGATCAGCCAGACCGGGATCTGCAGGGAGGGCAGAACGCGCCCGCGCCCGTAGAGCGTCACGATGTACTGCGCCGAATACCAGGCGAGCCCGAGCATGAAGACCGCGGTAATGAGGGTGATTCCGATCATCAGCGGCTTTCGGGCGCTGCTGGGCATAGCATCATATATGGCCGACATGCGGATATGGCGCCCGTGGCGCGCCGCGTAGCTGATGCCGGCGAAGGTGATCAGAATGACGAGAACGCGGTTGAGCTCTTCGGAGAAGAATATGCTGCTCTGGAACACGAAGCGGCCGATGACGTTGGCAATCGTGTTGAGAGCCATGAGAAGCACGCCGGTCGCCAGAAGAATGGATTCCAGCCTGCTGATGCCCATATCTATGGAGCCCAGGATGCCGGGCAGTTCCGAACGGTAAACCTCGGTCGGGATATCGTCTACGGAGGTCGTATCGGTCTGCGACTGCGGTTGAGACTCGTGATGCTGTTTCGGCAACGGCGTTATCCCGCAAATGATTGAAGTGAATGAGGCGGGCGCGATGCGCCCGCCTCATGATCTCAGTTGCTGACCTGGTTCAGGTCTTCCTTCATTTGGTCGAGAATCTTCTTTCCGCTCTCGCCGGTCATCTCGATAAAGGCTTCCTCGACGGAAGCCGCAGCATCCTTGAACGGCTGACGCTCCTCCTCGGAGAGGACGGTGACATTCATCTCCGGCTTGGCCTTCTTGATCTTCTCGATCGACTCTTCATGAAGACCCTGCTGGTATTCAAGAATATCTTCGAAAGCCGTATCGATGGCGTTCTCGATCATCAGCTGGTCCTCATCCGACAGACCGTCGAAGAAGTCCTTGTTGGCCATCACCGCCGTGGTGAAGTTGTTGTGGCCGGCGCAGGTGATGTAGTCCGTTACCTCGTACATCTTTGTCGACTCGATGAAGAACATCGGGTTTTCCTGCCCCTGGATGATGTTCGTCTGCAGGCCGCCATAGACCTCGCCCCACGGAAGCGGGGTCGGTGTCGCGCCGAAGGCTTGGTAGCTTTCCACCAGCAGCGGATTGGTCATCACGCGGAACTTCACCTCGTTGAGGTCTTCCGGAGACGTTACCGGCTCCTTGGTGGTCATGCATACTTCGCCTTCCGGGAACATCGTCAGAAGCTCGAGCCCCTGATCGGCGTAGAGTTCCGGAAACATCTCGTTGACGGCGACCGAAGTGCGGAAAAATTCAAACAGAGCCTCCTCGTCCTGCGGTAGTAGATAGGGCACGAAGAAGACCTGAGCTTCGGGGATCAGCGAGCCGGTAAAGCCGGGCGACTGGTCCACGAACTGCAGGATGCCGGATTGAGCCTGCTCCATGATATCGGCCGATTCGCCGAGCGTGCCGTAAGGGAAAAGCTGGATCGTATGATCCGAATTCGCCTCGACTTCCTCCTTGAACTTCTGGGCGAAAACACCCTGCACCTCGTTGAGCGCTTCTTCGAAGGCGTAGCGCCATGTTTCTGCAGAAGCACTCGTCATGCTCGCGGCCAAGACCGCAGCGCCGGCGATGCCTGTCAGCAAATAGGATTTGAGTGATGTCATTCTGCTCTCCTCTGTTGGTTGAACGTCGCGATCTCGCTTTTATCCGGCGACATAGGGCGAAACAGCCAAGACTTCAGCCTGGGCAAATGAATCGCAAATGCGGACGGAAGCACCGTCCGCCACACCGGCTAACTGGCTGGAAGCCAGCCCGGGACTGTCGCATAGCCCGGTGTTCGCACCGACATACGGCTGCGTTCCCGCCCCGCATTGCGGCGGCGTAAGCCATACACGGTGCGTGTTTCATCGAGGGGGACGGAACTCGTCACCACCCGCCACGCGGGTGCGACAGCCATATTGCGCGGGGTTCGCGCAATCGCTCTCCTGATACGAATTCCAGGTGCGGCCAAGCGCCCCTCCTGCTCCCTGCCGTTCGATCGTCCACGCTAAACGTGAAACACTGCTCCCCTTGTGTCAAATCGATTATGTCTTAAGGAGCGCGGTCGACGCGGCAATCGAACCGCAGGATGGTGAAAGGCCACGCAAAAAAGCCCGGAAACTCTGCCTTTCGACGTCCTCCCGGGCCTTTGAAAATATTGCGGAATATCAGGCGCGTATCGACGCCTGGCGCTCCAGAACGGTCTTGAGATCAAAGGCCGCTTCCATCAGATCCCTTGTGTAGGCGCTGCCGGGGCTGTCGAATACGACATCGGTGGGGCCTTCTTCCACCACCTGACCGGTCTTCATCACGATGGTATAATCGGCCAGCGCCTTCACCACCGCCAGATCGTGACTGATGAAAATGAAGGACAGGCCATGGCGTTCCTGTATGTCGCGCAACAGCGTGATGATCTGCTTCTGGACCGATCTGTCGAGCGCCGACGTCGGCTCGTCGAGGACGATGACGGTGGGCTTCAGGATGACCGCGCGGGCGATGGCGATGCGCTGGCGCTGTCCTCCCGAAAACTCGTGCGGGAAGCGGTTGCGCGTCGCCGGATCGAGGCCGACTTCCTCCAGCGATTTGACCGCCGCTCTCTCGCGCTCCTTCTGGCTCATCCGGGGCTCGTGGACGAGCAGCCCTTCGGTAATGATCTCGCCCACCGTCATGCGTGGGCTCAAGCTGCCGTAGGGGTCCTGGAACACCATCTGCAGATTGCGCCGATAGGGGCGCATTGCCGCCCGGTCAAAGCCATGGATCGGCGTTCCCTGATAGACGACACGGCCTTCCGAGGGCAGCAATTGCAGTATGGCGCGCCCCAGCGTCGATTTGCCGGAGCCCGACTCGCCGACGATGCCGATGGTCTGGCCCTTGCGCAGGGTCAGGCTGACTTCCCGCACGGCCTTCAGCTCGAAGCCGCTTGAGAAGAACCCACCCTTGTGCCCGAAGGTGACGGAGAGGTTAATGGCGTCGAGCAGGATCGGCGCGCTGTCCGGCACCGGCGGCTTGTGCCCCTCCGGCTCGGCCGCCAGCAGCATCTTCGTGTAGTCCTCTGCCGGCCGCTGGAAAATGTCCTCGGTGGCGCCTTCCTCGACCACCACCCCCTGCCGCATGACATAGACACGGTCCGCGAATGCCTCGACGATGGTCAGATCGTGGGTGATGAACAAGATCGCCATGCCCAGCTTCTGCTGGAGTTCGGCGAGCAGTCCCAGGATTTCGGCCTGGATCGTGACGTCGAGCGCCGTTGTCGGCTCGTCGGCGATCAGGAGATCGGGATCGTTGGCGAGCGCCATGGCGATCATCACGCGCTGCCTCTGTCCGCCTGAAAGCTCATGCGGATAGGATTTCAGCCGCCGTTCGGGATCGGGGATGTGCACCAGCTTCAGCAATTCCAGCGCCCGCTTGCGTGCCGCGCCGGCCGACATGCCGCCATGAACGCGCAAGGGCTCCGAGATCTGCCGCCCGATCGTGTAGAGGGGGTCGAGCGAAGTCATAGGCTCCTGGAAAATCATGGTGATCTTGGCGCCGCGAATGCGGTTCAGCTTCCGCCGCGGCAGTCCGATCAGTTCCTGGCCGCGATAGGTGACGGAGCCGGTTGCCCGGCCGTTGGAAGCGAGCAGCCCCATGGCCGCCATCATGACCTGGCTCTTGCCCGAGCCGGATTCGCCCACCACGGCCACCGTCTCGCCGGCGCCCACCTGCATGTCGATCCCGCGGACCGCTTCCACCGCGCCGTCGGGCGTGTCGAAGGAGACCCGGATGTCGCGGATATCGAAGATCGTTTCGGCTTTGTCGTTCTTCATCTCAGCGGTCCTTCGGATCGAGAGCGTCGCGTAGCCCATCGCCAAGGAAGTTGAGCGCGAACAGGAGGGCGGTCAGCGCCAGCGACGGGTAAAGCAGCATATAGGGGGCGCCGCGCATGTTCTTGGCGCCTTCAGAGATCAGCACGCCAAGGCTGGTCAAGGGTTCCTGCACGCCCAGCCCCAGGAAGGACAGGAAGCTCTCGAGCAGGATCACCTTGGGGATGAGCAGCGTCATGTAGACAATGACCGGCCCCAGCGTGTTGGGGATGATGTGGCGGCGCAGGATGCCTGCCGAACTGACGCCCAGCGCCTCGGCCGCCTGCACGAATTCGCGCCGGCGCAGGGAGATCGTCTGCCCCCGCACGATGCGCGCCATGTCCAGCCACTCCACCGCGCCGACGGCGATGAACATGAGAACGATGTTGCGGCCGAAGAACACCACCAGAAGGATCGCGAAGAATGTGAAGGGCAGCGAGTAGAGGATGTCGACCACCCGCATCATGAGGCTGTCGACGCGCCCGCCCAGAAAGCCGGCGGTGGCGCCGTAGAGGACGCCGATGAGGAGCGCCACGCCGGTGGCGAGCGCCCCGATCATCAGCGATATGCGGATCGAGATCAGGATGCGCGAGAAAAGGTCTCGTCCATTGGCGTCGGTGCCGAAGATGAAACGGTAGCGTTCCACATGGGCCTCGATCGAAACGGCTCTGCCGTCGGCGCGCTCGCCGACGATGCGCGCGTTCGAGAACAGATCGGAACGGTCGAGATAGCGCGTGACGCGCGGATCGATTTCTTTGTCGGACGACGCCTCGACGCGCAGCGTGGCACCGTCAAGCTGGATGGTGTCGACATCCAGCCGTGCCCGCTTCATCAGCGTCTCGGCTGCCGGCAGGATCTCGTCTGTCCGCGGATAGGCTTCCAGGCTCGCCGGCACCTTCACGAAATTGGGATAGACCTTGGAATAGTCGTGCGGCGAAAGCGCCGGACCAAAGATGCCTGCGAAGGCGAAAACGATCAAAAGGACGAGGCTCGCCATCGCCGCCTTGTTGCGACGCAGCCTGATGAGCGCGGTCACCCAGAGCGAACGGCCTGCGGATGCCTTGTCGGCGGCGGCTTCGGGCGTGTTGGTTGCAATATCAGTCATAGCGCACCCTCGGGTCCAGCACCGCGTAGAGAAGATCGACGATCAGGTTGAAGACCACCACGAACACCGCGATGATGATGACCGTGCCCATGACCAGCGTGTAGTCGCGGTTGAGCGCTCCCTGCACGAAGTAGCGGCCGATGCCGGGCAGGCCGAAGATCGTTTCCACGACGACGGAGCCCGTCAAAAGCGCCGCCGCCGCCGGCCCCAGATAAGAGACCACGGGAAGGCAGGCCGCGCGCAGCGCGTGAACGACGACGACCATGCGCGAAGGCAGGCCATAGGCGCGCGCCGTGCGCACATGGTCGGAGCGCAGCGCCTCGATCATCGAGCCGCGTATGAGGCGGGCGACGATGGCGATCTGCGGCAGCGCCAGAGTGAGCACCGGCAGGACCATGTTCGCCGGGCTGCCATTGCCCCAGCCGCCGGCGGGCAACATGGAAAGCCACACACCGAATATCAGCGACAGAAGCGGCGCCACCACGAAATTGGGAACCGTGATGCCGAAGGTGGCGACCGCTATGACGCCGTAGTCGATCCACGAATTCTGCCGCAGCGCGGCGATGCAGCCCAGCACCGAGCCGAAGAAAAGCGCGACCAGCAGCGCCGTTCCGCCAAGTTGTATGGAGATGGGCAGGCCGCTGCCCAGAAGCTCCTGAACCGAAAAATCGCGGTAGATGAAACTCGGCCCCAGATCCCCGCGCAGGAGATTGCCGAGATACCGCAGATATTGCTCCCAAAGGGGCTTGTCGAGGTGGAACACCTTGTTGATGTTTTCCAGGACCTTGGCTTCCAGCGCCCGCTCGCGGTCGAAAGGACCACCCGGCGCGACGCGCATGAGGAAGAAGGACGCGGTGACAACGAAAAACAAAGTGGGGATCGCGCCCAGGAGGCGACGCAACACATAGCCAAACATTGGCATGCTCTCATATTCGCAGGGCCCCGGAGCGGGCCTTAAAACAATTCCCGAAAAAGCGGAACCGGATTTTCCTCCGGAATTGCGCGATACACAGGATATAGGTAACCGGTGCCGGGAAGCGACTTCCGGCGTCAAGGCAACCGCTTTCCGCCTTGAATGACGGAAAGCGGTGCTCCGGGATAACCTGTTTGCCTACTCGGATATGCTCATGAAGCGGGTGGCGTGCACGTTCTGGATATTGTCTTCCCAGCCCTGCAGCTTGTCGGAGACGAGCGAGAGGGACGAATAGAAGAGCAACGGGATGAATGGCGTATCCCGCAAGAACATCCTCTCCGCCTCGGCCAGGATTTCAGCCCGCTTTTCGAGATCGGTCTCGGCCGCGGCCTTGTCCATCAGCGCATCATATTCGGGGTTCTTGTACTTGGCGTAGTTGAAGCCCGTGTTGTCGCTTTCGACGAGGAAGAGGAAGTTCTGCGGGTCGGAATAGTCCCCGATCCAGCCGGCGCGGGCGACCTGATAGTCGTCGCTGTCGCGCAGATGGGCATAGTGGGCGGAGCCGTCGCGCACGTTGAAGGTGACCTTGACGCCGAGCGGGCTCCACATATCGGCGATCGCCGTTGCCGTATTCTTGTGGTTCTCCGACGCGTTATAGGAAAGCTCCAGCTCGAGCGGCTTATCGGGGCCGTAGCCGGCCTCCGTCATCAGCTCGATCGCCCTGTCCTCGCGGTCGATCAGCGATTCCTCCGCCCACTCATATTGCGGCGGATTGTCGATATAGTTGCCGATGCCGGGCGGCACCTGCGAATAGGCGGGCAGCATCGCTCCCGACCAGATCTCCTCGCCGATGAACTCGCGGTCGATGGCCATGGACAGAGCCTGGCGCACGCGCGCATCGCTCAACGCTTCGTTCTGCGTGTTGAGGGCATAGTAGTAGGTGCCGAGATAAGGCGGCGTACGCACCTGGTCGCCGAGACGGTCCCTGATGGATTTGAGCTGCTCGGCCGGCAGATCGGAGCAGCTGTGCACTTCGCCAGCCTCGAAGCGACGCACGCAAGAGGCGCGGTCCTCGAAGGGGATCCATTCGATGCGATCGATGCTGACCGTGTCGGCCTCGCGGAAATTCTCGTTCTTCTCCATCACGATCTTGTCGTTGGGCGTGATGGACACCAGCGTATAGGCGCCGTTGGTGACGATGTTCTCCGGCTTTACGAAATCGGAGCCATGCTCCTCGACGCTCGCCTTGTTGAGCGGCAGGCCGGTCTGGTGGGTGAGAAGCTCGAGGAAATAGGGGGTGGGCTGTTCGAGCGTGATCTCCAGCGTCTTGTCATCGACGGCCTTGACGCCAAGTTCGCCGGGTTCGAGCTCGCCCTTGTTGATCTTCTCGGCATTCTTGATGGGATAAAGAATGGTCGCGTATTTCGCGCCCGTCTCCGGGTTCTGTATGCGCTGGAAGGAGAACACGAAATCTTCCGCCGTCACCGGATCGCCGTTCGACCATGTGGCGTCAGCGCGCAGCTTGAAGGTGTAGACTGTTCCGTCGTCGGAGACCTGCCAGCTTTCCGCTACGCCCGGGATGACGTTGGCTTCGGGATCGTAGATCACCAACCCCTCGTAGAGGTCGCGGAGAAGATGCGCTTCCGAAATCGTCGACGTCTTGTGCTGATCCAGCGTCTCCGGATCGCTGTCATTGCCGCGCACATAGGTCACGGCCGACGCCGCACTCGCGCTTGCCATGAAGGCTGCGCCTGCAAGCAGCCCTCGCATCATCGTCTTCATCATCATGCTCGTTACTCCCATCACCCGCTTTTGCGGCTTGTTGTTGATTGGCCCGGGAAGGCGCCTTCCCCTGCCGCGCACTTATGTCCGGCGATGCAAAAACGCGCCATGCGCGCTCGGCGTGCAACGGACTGGGTGGCTTTGGCGGGATAAGGGGCCGATCTTGCGCCGTTCGGTGCTGGAAGGGCTGGCCATCAAGCCGAAGGACGAACGAGATGCAAACGGCATTTCCCTGCCTCCCCGCCGGTGTGGAACCGGTCAGACTTCCAGCACGGCCGCCGGCTGGCGACCGTGAACAAACGCGCACCCGAGCCGGGTCGAGGCCCGATTAGGCATGGAAATGACGTAAGCGTCAAACGGATTCAGTGGGCCACGCAAAACCGCAACAAGAGGTCATGCGGCGGTCATGGAATGCAATATTATTGCACCTCGGACCTGATCATCTGCGCTATATTGCGGACGCTGGTGTATAATTGTCGCATGCACCTATAACGTGCATGGCCGCCGAGCCGTCACGGTAACCGGCACACCGCCGGCATTTGAATGCTTCTGCGAAATCCTGAGGGGAAATGGTGCCGCTTAGGTGACTCGAACACCTGACCCCATCATTACGAATGATGTGCTCTACCAACTGAGCTAAAGCGGCGCGCGCGAGGGCCGGATGGGCCAGCATCGATTGCGTGCGCGCCTGATACAGGCATCGCGCGGCAAGATCAAGGCCGAACATCCCGTGCTCCGTCCAAATCCTGCGCGGGGCAAAGTTCGGCGAAATGGCAATGGACTCTATGTCTTCCTGCGTTAATCTGTCTGCAAGCCGTCTCGCCGGGCGGGACGTATTTTGTCTAGGCACACCCTTGGAGGAGGACCCATGGCAGATGTAACGATGACGGTGAACGGCCGTAAGATATCCGGCACGGTGGAAGACAGAACCCTGTTGGTTCATTTCCTGCGTGAAAACGAGGGGCTGACCGGCACCCATGTGGGGTGCGATACTTCCCAGTGCGGTGCCTGCGTGGTGCATGTGGACGGCATGGCGGTGAAATCCTGCACCATGCTTGCCGCACAGGCATCCGGTTCCGAAGTGCTCACCATCGAGGGGCTCGCCGACGGTGCGGAACTGCATCCGGTTCAGGCGGCGTTCAAGGAGCATCACGGCCTCCAGTGCGGCTTCTGCACGCCAGGCATGATCATGGCCGCCGCCGATATGATCCGGCGCCATCCCGAAGGCCTTGACGAGAAGACAGTGCGTGCGGAGCTCGAGGGCAACATCTGCCGCTGCACGGGCTACCATAACATCGTCAAGGCCATTCTTGCCGCATCGGAAGCGATGGGCGGCAAGGCGAAGGCTGCCTGAAGAACAAGGATGAATAGTGAAATGATGAATGGTGAATAGCGGCATGCCGGGAATGCCCGCAGTCTCGTTATAGGGGCCGGCCTGCACCGGTAGCTGTTTCGACCATTCACGATCCACTGGAATTCGGGAGGAATTTCAATCATGGGTATCGAAGGCATCGGCGCGCGGGTGGCGCGCAAGGAAGACAAGCGCTTCATCACGGGTCTCGGCCGATATGTGGACGACATGACCGTGCCGGGCATGAAGCACGCTGCGTTCGTGCGCAGCCCCCACGCACATGCAAATATCCGATCCATCAATGTCGACGCCGCGAGCGACATGCCGGGCGTGATCGGCGTACTGACCGGCAGAGAGTTGCAGGCCGACGGCATAGGCAACCTCATCTGCGGCTGGATGGTCCACTCCAAGGATGGCAGCCCCATGAAGATGGGCGCCTGGTCGGCGCTGGCCACCGAGAAGGTGCGCTATGTCGGGGATGCCGTCGCCATCGTCGTGGCCGACACCAAGGGCCAGGCACGCGACGCGGCCGAAGCGGTCGAGATCGATTATGAGGAGCTTCCGGCAATTACCGATGCCGTCAAGGCGCTGGACGAAAATGCCCCGCAGCTTCACCCGGAAGCCGAAGGCAACTTGATCTACGACTGGGAGATCGGCGACAGCGCCGCCACCGACAGCGCGCTTGCCGACGCCGCCCACGTCACGCGCATGAAGATCGTCAACAACCGCCTGATACCCAACGCCATGGAGCCGCGCGCCGCCCTTGGCCATTACGACAAGGCGGAGGATCACTACACCTGCTGGACGACCAGCCAGAACCCGCATGTCGCCCGACTGGTGATGAGCGCGTTCTACAACGTGGCGCCCGAGAACAAGCTGCGGGTGATCGCGCCGGATGTCGGCGGCGGCTTCGGCTCAAAGATATTCATCTACCCCGAGGAGATCGTCTGCCTGTGGGCGTCCAAACGCACCGGCGTGCCGGTCAAATGGGTGGCCGACCGCACCGAGAGCTTCCTCACCGATGCGCATGGCCGCGACCATGTGACGGAGGTCCAGATGGCTTTCGGCGCCGACAACAGGATCACCGGCCTGAAGGTCGACACGATCGCCAATTTCGGCGCCTACATGTCGCTCTTCTCCTCGTCGGTGCCGACCTATCTCTATGCCACGCTGCTGTCGGGCCAGTACGACATTCCCGCGATCCACGCCAATGTGCGCGGGGTCTATACGAACACCGCCCCCGTCGACGCCTATCGCGGCGCCGGGCGGCCCGAGGCCACCTATGTGGTCGAGCGTACGGTGGAGACGGCGGCGCGGGAGCTTGGCATCTCGCCGGCAGAGCTGCGCCGCAAGAACTTCATTCGCGAATTCCCCCATCAGACGCCGGTGATCATGAACTATGACGCCGGCGACTACGACGCTTCGCTGGAGGCGGCCATGCGCGAGGCCGATTACGACGGCTTTGCCGCCCGCCGGGCGGAGGCCGAGAAGCGGGGCAGGAAACGCGGCATCGGCATGAGCTGCTATATCGAGGCCTGCGGCATTGCGCCGTCGGCCGCCGTGGGTTCGCTGGGCGCGGGCGTCGGCCTTTGGGAATCGGCCGAAGTACGGGTAAACGCGGCCGGCACCATCGAAGTACTTACGGGGTCGCACAGCCATGGCCAGGGCCACGAGACGACATTCTCGCAACTGGTGGCTCACCGTTTCGGCGTGCCGATCGAGCAGGTTTCCATCGTTCATGGCGACACCGACAAGGTGCAGATGGGAATGGGCACCTACGGCTCGCGCTCGGGCGCGGTTGGCATGTCGGCCATTGCCAAGGCGCTCGACAAAGTGGAGGCCAAGGCCAAGAAGATCGCCGCGCATCTCTTGGAGGCGGACGAAAGCGACATCGTGATCGAGAACGGCGAGGCCAAGGTGGCTGGCACCGACAAGACGGTTCCCTGGTTTCAGGTGGCGCTCGCCGCCTATACTGCGCACAATTTGCCGGAGGGCATGGAGCCGGGGCTGAAGGAGGGAGCGTTCTATGACCCGACCAATTTCACCTTCCCCGCCGGCTGCTACATCTGCGAGGTCGAGGTCGATCCCGAAACGGGTCACACCGACATCGTGCAATTCGTGGCGGCGGACGATTTCGGCAACATTGTCAATCCGATGATCGTCGAGGGCCAAGTGCATGGCGGACTCGCACAGGGCATCGGCCAAGCGCTGCTGGAGGGCTGCCATTACGACCCGGCCACCGGCCAGCTTATCACGGCCTCCTACATGGATTACACCATGCCGCGCGCGGCCGACCTGCCGTCCTTCCGTGTGTCGACCACCAACACGCCTTGCCCCGGAAATCCGCTCGGGATCAAGGGCTGCGGCGAGGCCGGCGCGATAGGCTCGCCTCCGGCGCTCATCAACGCCATCACCGACGCTATTGGAAACAACGACCTGACCATGCCCGCCACGCCCCAGAGGGTGTGGGCGGCGATGCAGTGAGGAGAACATAAATGTACAACACGACCTATCGCCGCGCCTCCTCCATCGATGAGGCGGTCAAGCTTCTCTCCGATGCGGAAGACGGCAAGTTCGTTGCCGGAGGGCAGACGCTCATCCCGACCATGAAGGCCCGGCTCGCCGCGCCCAGCGACCTTATCGACCTGCGCCATATCGCCGACCTGAAGGGCGTCACGGTTGCCGGTGACAGGGTGAAAATCGGCGCGGGCACGACCCATGCCGAGGTCGCATCCAATGCAGCTCTCGCCAAGGCCTGCCCGGCATTGTGCCACATGGCCAGCCATATCGGCGACCCGCATGTCCGCCACATGGGCACGCTCGGCGGCTCCGTCGCCAACAACGACCCCGCTGCGGATTATCCCGCAGCGCTTCTGGCATTGTCGGCGACCGTCCACACCAGCAAGCGCGAGATTCCGGCCGATGATTTCTTCACTGGCCTGTTCGAGACGGCACTGGCGGAAGACGAGATCGTCACCGCTGTCTCCTTTAGCCTGCCGGAGAAGGCCGGCTATGCGAAATTCCCCAATCCCGCATCCCGTTACGCACTTACCGGCGTGTTCGTGGCCAAGCGTCCGGATAGCGTCCGCGTCGCCGTTACCGGAGCGGGGGAGGAAGGCGTCTTTCGCGCCGGCGAATTGGAAACCGCGCTCGCATCGTCCTTCGACGCCGCCGCGCTGGATGGCGCAAAAGTTTCGGCCGACAAGCTGATGTCGGACATCCACGCCTCGGCGGAATATCGCGCCAACCTGGTGGTTGTCATGGCGAAAAGGGCGGTCCAGGCGGCGCTTGCGTAGCGGCGCTCAGGCGTCCAGCGCTTCCACCAGCCGCCTCGCGCCCTGGCGGAACGGATCGACGGTGGGAAGTCCCATCCGCGTTTCGATCGCTTGCAGGCACGACTGCGCTTCGTCTTCGGAGAACGCCGCTGTGTTGACGGAGACGCCGGTCACCTTCACATCCGGATTGACGATCCGGGCGGTGGTGAGCGCGAGGTCGCGCAATTCCTCGAGGCTCGGCAGGCCGTAATGCGGCAGGCCGCGCATATGGGTGCGGGTCGGCTCGTGGCATAGAACCAGCGCGTCGGGCTGCCCGCCATGGATCAGGGCCAGCGTGACGCCGGAGAAGGAGGGGTGGAACAGGCTGCCCTGGCCTTCGATCAGGTCCCAGTGGTCGGGCTCGTTTTCGGGCGACAGCCATTCGATGCTGCCGGCCATGAAATCGGCTACCACAGCGTCGAGCGGCACACCCGATCCGGTGATCAAGATGCCGGTCTGGCCGGTGGCGCGGAAACTGGCCTTCATGCCGGCCTCGTGCATCGCCTTTTCCATGGCCAGAGCGGTGTACATCTTGCCGACCGAGCAGTCGGTGCC
Organism: Nitratireductor luteus; assembly: GCF_026162365.1. Taxonomy (GTDB): domain Bacteria; phylum Pseudomonadota; class Alphaproteobacteria; order Rhizobiales; family Rhizobiaceae; genus Chelativorans; species Chelativorans luteus. The sequence continues at coordinate 29,422 of NZ_JAOANW010000003.1, forward strand.
GACAGCCAGGCAGCGCTTGCCGGCCCGGCGTTTCCCGTCGGCGATTGGATAGTCGTGCTGGGGCACACGCACATCGAAGAGCTCCGTGCCGTTGCGCTTCGCCGCCGCCACCAGGTCGGGCAGGGAGGTGAGCCTGTTGTGGAGGCCCGAGGCTATGTCCATGCCGGCTTCTGCGGCTTCGACCAGTGTCGCCAGCCATTTTTGCGAGATGACGCCGCCCCGGTTCGCCGCGCCCACCACCAATGTCTGCGCCCCCTCGGCGCGGGCCTCGGCCACGCTCAGGTCGGCCAGGCCCAGATCGGCCTTGCAGCCCTCGAGCCGAAGCTGGCCGAGGCAATGTTCGGGCCGCCAGTCCTTGATGCCCTGCGCCACTTTCGCCGCAAGCGGGTCGGGCGCATCGCCGAGGAACAGGAGGTAGGGCGTTTTCAGCATGGTCGAGCTCCGTGAAATGCATTTTATAGCTGCGGGCAGAGCGCGCTACTGTCAAGAAGGCCCCTATTGGTCCAGATGGCCGACGCAGCTTTTCGTGTGCGATCGTTCAGCATGATTGATTGAACGGGCTCATAGGGTTAACGATGATAGCGGGAAACTGGGGGAACGCGCTTGGAAGCGGTCAGGACGGCAATCAGAAAGGCCTTCGAAAAGGGCGATCCCGGCGATCGCGTCTTCCGGGAGAAGGTCTATCGGCAGGTTTTCGCTGCGTTCGAGCGGTCGCTCGCCGCACGTCCCGACATTTCCGCCGAGGATATGCGACTGCGCCGCGACCGGCTGAAATCGGTCATCACCGAGGTAGAGAGCGAGTTCGTCCCGGCACGTGAGCCGCAGGCGCCCGCTGCACCACCGCCATATGCGACCGAAGCTACCTTTCCCCCGCAGCAGGAGACACGGGGCGCGTTTCCGCGTGTCGCGCGCGATGACAGGCTCTCGGAGGCAGACGACATCGCGCCGGAACCAGCCTATGACGAGCGCACGCCCATGGCCGGACCTGTGCCGCGCCGCCGCTCTTTCGCCATGCTGTTTCTCATCGCGACGCTGGTCGCCGCCATCGGGATTGGCGCCTGGTGGACCATCGACAGCGGTATTCTGATGACCGCGAGCGAACGCGACACCTCTGTTCGCAACCCGCCGGCCAATACGGAGGAAGAATCCTTCGATCCTGGCGGCTCCGCGCCGGCGCGGCCCGCGCTTGGTGCGGCCGAGCCCACCGGCGACTGGGTCACCGTATTCACGCCCAGCGACCCGACCACGGCAGCGGCCGCGGGCGGCGCGCGGGCCGAAGTCGTCGAGGGCGATCAGCAGGCGCTGCGGGTGAGCGCGCCCGGCGCGGATACCGCAGTCCTGTTCGACGTGGGGCAAGGTACCCTGGAGCGACTGGCAGGCCGCCGCGCCGTATTTAGCCTGACCGCGTCGGCCGAGGAAGGCCAGGAAACGCAGATTTCTATCTCCTGCAATTTCGGCGATCTCGGCGATTGCGGCCGCATCCGCTATGTGGTCGGCGCGGCGCCAGGCGAATATCTGTTCGAGACCGAGTTTCCCGATCGGCCGCCGGGCGCGGGGGGCACCATCGCCATCGTGCCAGATATAGAGGGCTTGGGACGCAGTCTCGACATCTATTCGATCAGGGTTTCGCCGGCCGGTTGAGCCGCTTCTCGTCGAGCATGTCCTCCAGTGCTTCCAGCCGGTCGGCTTCGTGGGCGGGCTTGTCCCAGCGTAGCCTTGAGATGCGGGGGAACCGCATGGCAACGCCTGATTTGTGCCTCGTAGAGCGGTTCAGCCCCTCGAAGGCGACTTCCAGAACCAGCCCATGGTCTCGATCGGCGCGGACGGAGCGCACCGGCCCGAAACGCTCGATGGTATTGTCGCGCACATACTTGTCGATCTGCTTCAGCTCCTCGTCCGTGAAGCCGAAATAGGCCTTGCCGACCGGCACCAGGGATGGGTCGTCGAGCGGCCCGGTCCAGACGCCGAACGTATAGTCGGAGTAGAAGCTGGAGCGCTTGCCATGGCCGCGCTGCGCATACATCAACACGGCATCGACGGTGAATGGATCGCGTTTCCATTTGAACCACGGCCCCTTCGGCCGGCCCGGCAGATAGGCGCTGTCCTTCCGTTTCAGCATCACCCCCTCGATCACCGGATGAGGCGGATTGCGACGCTTTTCGTCCAACTCGTCCCAACTATCGAATGGAACTTCCGGCGACAGGTCGAAACGGTCGGAGGGCAGGCCGGCGACAAGCGCGGCCAGCGCGGCCCGGCGTTCGGGATAGGCAAGACCGCGCAGGTCCCGCGTGCCCAGTGTCAGGAGGTCGTAGCAGCGCAGGAAAACCGGATATTGCGACAGCATCCTGGCCGAGACCGTCTTGCGGTTGAGCCTCTGCTGCAGATCGGAAAAGGTGTCCGTGCGCTCGCGCGGGTCGCCCACCAGCAATTCCCCGTCGATCGACGCTTCAAAGCTCATGGCCTCGACCAGATCGGGAAACGCGGCGGAAATGTCGTCGCCCGTGCGCGAATAGAGCCTGCGCATATCGGCCTCGGCACTTGCCTGCACACGGATGCCGTCCCACTTCCACTCGGCCGCATAGCGGGCTGGGTCCAGCGCCCGGTCGGCCTGCGAAAAGGCATGCGCCAGCATGACCGGACGAAACGGCGCTAGGGCGGCGTTCTCCGGCTTCTGCCCACGCCCCTCCAGCCAGGCGAACAGTTCCTCGTAAGGCGGCTTCAGCCCGTGCCATAGCTCTTCGATCTCGCCTACCGCGACGCCGCCGAACTGCGCCAGGGCCTGCTTGGCAAGCCGCGCCGATACGCCGATGCGCAAGCCACCGGTGGCCAGCTTGATGGCCGCGAAACGGCCGGAGGGATCGAGACGATCCAGGAGATCCGCCATCAGCGTGGGCGCATCCGAACGGCTGGCGGTGCTGAGACGCGCCACGACTTCGTGCAAGGATGGAGCAGCATTCCCGCCGGATTTCGCCGGCCAGATCAGCGAGACGGTTTCGGCAAGGTCCCCGACATAGTCGTAGGAATAGGCGAACAGAACCTCGTCGACACGCTCGGCCACGAGCCCGCGGAGCATGGCCGGCTTGACGGCTGGAAAGTCCAGCCCGCCGGTTATTCCCGCCAGCCCATAGCCGCGATCGGGATCCGGCGTATCGGCGAAATAGTCAGTTAAAAGCCTAAGTTTTCCGTTGCGCGACGGCGTGAGCACCAGACGGTCCAGAAGTTCGGCGAAGGCCTGCATCACTCAGCCTCGTCTTCGTAGCCGGCCAGGTGCAGCGGCCGGGCGGCAATGCCGTTAAGCTCGCACCAACGCACCAGCGCCTCCTCACGGCCATGGGTCACCCAGACCTCTTCCGCCCCGGTATCGACGATGGTCCGGGTCAACTCGGTCCAGTCGGCATGGTCGGAGATGATGAGCGCGAGCTCGACGCCATGCTGTCTTGCGCGCTGGCGAATGCGCATCCAGCCCGAGGCGAACACGGCCAGCGGGTCGGCGAAGCGGCGCGACCAGCGATCGGAGATCGCCGACGGCGGTGCAATCACGATGGGGCTTGCCCGTGGCGCGGCAGCGCCGTCGCCGGTGGTCGCCGGTTCGAGGGGCCCCAGGTCGATCCCCCGCGCCTGGTAGTATTCGCAAAGCTTCTGCACGGCTCCGTGGATTGGGATGGGAGCGGAATATCCGCCCTCGCGCAGATGCGCGATCACGCGCTGCGCCTTGCCCAGCCCGTAAGCGCCGACGATATGCGTGCGTTCGGGAAACTGGTCATGCGACTTCAGGAGCCGCCCGATCTCGTCTGCCGCCGGCGGGTGAATGAAAACCGGCAGACCAAAGGTTGCCTCTGTGATGAAGACATCGCACCGGATCGGCTCGAAGGGCCGGCATGTCGGGTCGTGGCGGCGCTTGTAGTCGCCGGAGGCAACGATCCTCAGGCCGCCATGTTCCACGCATATCTGGGCTGAGCCAAGCACATGGCCTGCAGGATGGAAGGTCACTGCGACGCCGCCGAGCATTACGTGCTCGCCAAGCCGCGCTTCCTGCCGGCTGCCTGCGAAATCTGCGCCGTAGCGGATCGCCATGATATCCAGCGTTTCGCGCGTGGCCATCACCGCGCCGTGGCCGGCGCGGGCATGGTCCGCATGACCGTGGGTGACAAGGGCGCGCGCGACGGGCTGCACCGGATCGATGAAGAAATCGCCCTGCGGGCAATAGAGGCCTTCAGGCCGGGAATGGAGCAGGTCGCGCGGCTTCATGCGGGGCAAAGATAGGCATTTTCCCGGCCGAAGAAAGCAGCTTGCCTAAAACCCGCTTTGCGCGCATAAGCCGCCGTCCTTCAACACCAAGCAGGTTCCGGAAAATGCCCCGCGGTTTTTCCGGGCAAAACCTGCGACAAGCAAGGGAATCTACGCAAGCATTCCTTGGCAACTAACGAATGCTTGCTTAGCCGCCACGCCTCATGAACCCGCTCCGCTTCTCGTCCGGCAACCTGATAGCCGACCGCCGTGCCGGCTACGCCGAAATGCTTCTGGCCGCCGGCGACATCCGGGCGGCTGCCGAGCTGATGGCCGAGGCGGTCGCGCTCGTGCCGGGCTGGGTCGCGGGGCACTACCGGCTGGGTGAAATGCGGGCGGAAGCGGACGACATGGCTGGCGCCCACGATGCCTGGCGCGCGTGCCTGCGGCTGGACCCCGCCGACCGGTTGGGCGCAAGCCTCAAACTCGAACTCCACGGAGCGTTGAGCGGTTTGGACACCGCGCCGAGCGCCTTCGTGGAGACATTGTTCGACCAGTATGCCGAAACGTTCGATGAGGCACTGGTGGAGAAGCTGGCGTACCGGGTGCCGGAATTGCTCGAACAGGCCGTGCTGGCTGTGGTCACGGGCCCCATGCAATTCGCCCATGTCGTCGATCTCGGCTGCGGCACCGGACTCATGGGCGAGCGTCTGCGGCGTTCCGCGAGCTTCATTGAAGGCTTCGACCTCTCGGCCGAAATGCTGAGAAAGGCGGAAGCCAAGGGCCTCTACGACCGGCTCGGTCAGGCGGATTTGCAGACGCTGTCGTCACTCCCGCGTGAGACCGATCTCGTGACGGCGGCCGACGTCTTCATGTATCTGGGCGCGCTCGACCGTGTTATCGACATGGTTGCCGCGCATCTGTCTCCCGGCGCGCTGTTTGCCTTTTCGGTCGAAAAGCACGATGGCCCCGGCGACCTGCAGCTCCGCCCATCCCGCCGCTACGCGCACGCGCCAGCCTATATTGCACGGGTGATCGCGACAGCGGGCTTCGATCTCGTTTCTGAGGAAACCGCGGTGATTCGCATGGATCGCGGCGAACCCATCGAAGGCCTGATCGTCGTCGCGCGCAAGGCCATGGCGGCGGACGGCGCGGCGGAAGGGCTTCCACGAAGAGATGCGAAGGAAAGGCCGCCGGCGCACTGAGCGGGTTGCGCTTGTTTCGCGCGGTCCCCGTGCAGAAATCGCCTTGGCGCGGACGCTGTTCTGCTTTAGTTCTGTTTCCGTTTTGACCCGTCAAAGTCCGATCCAGAGCGGCGTTGCCGCACCATTGCTGCCAGCGCCGTTCGGCGACTGGTTTGCCGCGCGCGGCTGGACGCCGCGCCCGCACCAGATCGAGCTGCTGGCCAAAACCCGCGAGGGGAACTCGGCGCTCCTGATCGCGCCCACCGGTGCGGGCAAGACGCTGGCCGGGTTCCTGCCTGCGCTGACGGACCTGGCGGTACGGCCAAGGCAAAAGCCCGGCATGGCGCGGCGCGGCGTCCATACGCTCTACATCTCGCCGCTCAAGGCGCTTGCCGTCGATATCGAACGCAACCTTGCCAAGCCGGTCGACGAGATGGCGCTCGACATTTCCATGGAAACCCGTACCGGCGACACACCTTCCCACAAGCGGCAGCGGCAGAAGCTCGCTCCGCCCGACATTCTGCTGACCACGCCCGAGCAGCTTGCGCTTCTGATCGCCACGCCTGATGCCGAGCGCTTCTTCTCCGATCTCCGCTTCGTCGTGCTCGACGAATTGCATTCGCTCGTCACGTCGAAGCGCGGACACCTGCTGGCACTGGGCCTGGCGCGGCTGCGCGCGTTTCGGCCCAGTCTGGTCAGTATCGGGCTGTCGGCCACGGTCGCCGAACCGGAGGCGCTCCGGCGCTGGCTGGTCGGCCAGAACCCCACCGGCGGGATGGCCGAAATCGTCACCGTGGCCGGCGGCGCAAAACCTGAGATCACCATTCTGGAGACCGAAGAGCGGGTGCCGTGGGCGGGCCACTCCGCACGCTATGCCATTCCGGCCGTCTATGATGCGATAAGGCGGCACCGTACGACACTGCTCTTCGTCAACACGCGCAGCCAGGCCGAGCTTCTGTTCCGCGAGCTCTGGCATATCAACGAGCACAATCTGCCTATCGCGCTTCACCACGGCTCCCTCGATGTCGGGCAGCGGCGCAGGGTGGAGAAGGCGATGGAGACCAACAGCCTAAGGGCCATCGTCGCCACCTCGACGCTGGATCTGGGCATCGACTGGGGCGACGTCGACCTCGTTGTGCATGTCGGCGCGCCGAAGGGCGCGAGCCGGCTTGCGCAGCGTATCGGCCGTTCCAATCACCGCATGGACGAGCCGAGCCGGGCGATCCTTGTGCCGGCCAACCGCTTCGAGGTGATGGAATGCCGGGCGGCGCTGGAGGCGAACTATCTCGGCGCGCAGGACACGCCCCCGCTGGCCGAAGGCGCGCTCGACGTCTTGTCCCAGCATGTGTGGGGCAGGGCGGCCGCCGGGCCCTTCGACGAGGAGGAGTTCTTCGAGGAGGTGCGGAGCGCCGCGCCCTATGCCGGGCTCGACCGGCAGACATTCGCGCGCGTCGTCGAATTCGTGGCAACGGGCGGCTATGCGCTGAAGACCTATGAGCGCTATGCCCGCATCCGCAGGATGAAGGACGGGCGCTGGCGCATCTCCCACCCCCGCTTCGCTCAGCAATACCGGCTCAATGTGGGCACCATCGTGGAATTGCCGATGCTCAACGTGCGGCTCACCCGCCAGCGCGGCAAGGGCGGCGGCGCGCGCGGCGGTATGGTGCTCGGCAAGGTGGAGGAATATTTCCTTGAAACGCTGAGCCCCGGCGACACCTTCATGTTCTCGGGCCGTGTGCTGCGTTTCGAAGGCATCCGCGAAAACGAGTGCTACGTCACGACGGCGGCCGGACAGGACGCCATGGTGCCGTCCTATGCGGGCGGCAAGTTCCCCTTGTCCACCTATCTGGCGCAGGAGGTGCGCGCCATGCTGGCCGATCCCGACCGCTGGCGCGCATTGCCCGAACAGGTGGCCGACTGGCTGCGCATCCAGGAGGAAAAGTCGATCCTGCCGAAGAAGGGCGATCTCCTGATCGAAACCTTTCCGCGCGCCAGCCGCTTCCATCTGGTCGCCTATCCCTTCGAGGGCAGGCTGGCGCATCAGACGCTGGGAATGCTGCTGACCCGCCGGCTGGAGCGGGCCGGTGCCCGTCCGCTCGGCTTCGTCGCCACCGACTATGCCTTGGCCGTATGGAGCCTCAACGACATGGGCCACATGATTCGGACCGGCAGGCTGAGCCTCGACGCGCTGCTGGACGAGGATATGCTCGGCGACGATCTGGAGGCGTGGCTGGCCGACAGCTGGCTCCTGAAACGCACTTTCCGCAGCTGCGCGCTGATCTCCGGCCTTGTGGAAAAACGCCATCCCGGCAAGGAAAAGAACGGAAGGCAGGTCACTGTCTCAGCCGACCTTATTTATGACGTCTTGCGCAGCCATGAGCCGGATCACATCCTGCTTCAGGCAACATGGCGGGATGCGGCCACGGGATTGCTCGACATAGCGCGCCTCGGCGAGATGCTGTCGCGCACCCGTGGCCGACTGATACACAAGGACCTTGAGCGAATCTCCCCCTTGGCCGTACCCGTCATGCTGGAGATCGGCAAGGAGCCGACGCCGGGCGACGCCAATGAGGCGCTTCTGAGCGAAGCGGCTGGCAGCCTGACCGGGGATGATCTTATCGAGGAGGCGATGGGCCGCCGATGAATGCACCGGAGGGGACCGTACGTGATACGCTTGCGGTGGAGATCGCGATGGCTGGCGAGGCGGCGGTCTGCGACGCTTCGGGCGCGCTCTACCTGCCGGCCGACCGCATGCTGATCGTCTCCGACCTCCACCTGGAGAAAGGATCTTCCTACGCGCGCCGCGGCAGTTTCCTGCCGCCCTACGACACCGTGGCCACGCTTGCCGCCCTCGACATCGTCATCCGGCGCTACGAGCCGGCCATCGTTGTCAGCCTGGGCGACAGTTTCCACGACAATGGCGGCTCGGCGCGGATGCCGGAAGCCTTTCGCGGGGCGCTGGTGAAAATGATGAGTGGACGTCAGTGGTATTGGGTGTCCGGCAATCACGACCCCGAAAAGCCGGAGAATCTGCCCGGCGACTGTGTCGACGAGATGGCCTTCGGCCCGCTGACCCTGCGCCATGAGCCTCAAAAGGGCGCGCCCTCGGGCGAAATCGCGGGGCACCTGCATCCGGGCGCCCGCATCGTGCGGCGCGGGCGCTCCGTGCGCCGCGCCTGTTTTGCCAGTGACGGCGACCGGCTCGTGATGCCAGCTTTCGGCAGCCTGACCGGCACGCTGAATGTGCTCGACCGCGCCTTCGCCGGCCTGTTCCAGGCCGAAAGGCTCACCGCCTACATGCTCGGCAAGAACCGGGTCTATCCGATCGGCTGGCCGATGCTGCGGGCGTGAAATGATCCAGCCGCTGGTTCGTCGCGATCAATCTTTCTTGAAGACCATCCGCCCCAGCCAGCCCGTCAGAATGGCGAGCAGCACCGCTGCGATGCCATAGAGCAGGCTTTGCTGGTGTGCGAAATCGAAGATTCGCTGCTCGAGACCTGCCTTGCGGATGGTCAGTGCAGCTGAGGTTTCCTGGACGAATACGCCATTGCGGAACAGGAACGCGCGCGCCTTGTGGGTGCCGACGGATACGTTGGGAGCGAGCTTCAGGGTCGCGCGGAAAAGATTTTGGGAGAGGAACTGCACACCGCCCACCAGTTCCACATACAGCCCCACCGCCTCCTTGCGCGCGCGCAGCGCGGCGGTGAATTCCTGGATTGTCCGAGGCTCGCCGTCGGGATTCAGCGGCTTCAGGTGGATGTTGCCCGGCCGCAGCGCCAGGCGCTTGTAGTTCTCCGCATCCGTTATGTCTTGCGGAGCCCGTGTCATGGCCACGGAGTAGGATGCCGGCACATCCTGGAAGGCTACGGACTGCGTATTGATCCACATCCCCAGCACGCGCGATTTCTTGCGCACGACGACCACCTGCGGCGGGCCTTCCAGTACGACGATGATATCGTAGCGGCCTTGCCGGCTGATCAGCGGGTCGGCGTTGTCGAGCGCGCCGAAGATCGTCAGATTCGCTCCGGCGAAATCGGAGGTTATGGAGACCCGGTCGGTCGACAGTCCGATCTCGATACGTTCGCCCTCCCGTATCTGGGCGAAGGACTGGGCGGGCGCCAGCAGGATGAGGAGGAGAACGGCCGCCGCGCGCTGCATCGTCATGCCGCGATGTCCCCCAGCGAATAGAGGCTTTCCGGCTCGACGAAGAGGTCGAAAGCAAGGCGCAGCGCGACTGCCAGGACGAGAGCGGCCAAAAGCGCGCGCAATTGCTCGCCGCGCAATTTCTGCCCGACCCTAGCACCGTATTGTGCGCCGGCGACCCCGCCCACCATCAACAGGAAGGCCAGCACGACGTCCACGGTCTGGTTGGCGGTCGAGTGCATAACGGTGGTGAAGGCGGCGACGAAGATGATCTGGAACAAAGAGGTGCCGATGACCACATTGGTCGGCACCTTGAGCAGGTAGATGAGCGCCGGGACCATGATGAAGCCGCCGCCCACGCCCATGATGGAGGCCAGGAAGCCGATGATCGCACCGAGCGCCAGCACCGGGATCACGCTGACGAAAATCTTGGAAGCGCGGAACCGCATCTTCAGCGGCAGGCGGTGGACCCAGTTATGCTGCCCGGGCTTCTTGAGGGATATCCGGTTCCCGCCGCGCGCGCGGCGGATGGCGTTCAGGCTTTCCACCATCATCAGCCCGCCTACCGAACCCAGGAAGGCGACATAAAGAAGTGATACGATGAGGTCGAGCTGGCCGAGGCTGCGCAGATAGGCGAATACCGTGACGCCGAGCGAGGAGCCGACGATGCCGCCGGCAAGCAGTACGCAGCCGAGTTTCACGTCCAGCGTGCCGCGCTTGAAATGGGCGAGTGCGCCCGAAAAGGAGGAGGCGATCACCTGATTCGCGCCGGTCGCCACCGCGATTGCCGGCGGAACGTTGTAGAATATGAGCAAGGGTGTGATGAGGAAGCCGCCGCCGACGCCGAACATGCCGGACAGGAACCCGACCGCACCCCCCATGGCGAGCAGGATCACCATGTTGACCGACATTTCCGCGATCGGGAGATAGATGCCCACCCGCGACACCCGAAATAGCTGCGAACCGAGCACGCAACACGACGTGCCGCATGCAGACTAGAGTTTCATCGTTCTTGCGCCCTCAATGCGGCGAAGTCAAACCGCGCCCGGCGGAAAACTTTGAAATGTCGCGGAAAAAGTCATTCCGGCCACAGCCAGGAACAGCCTCCGTCGGCATTATTGGGTTGCCTCGTTGCGTTGAAGCAGCGCACGGACGAGCCGGTCGTCGATTTCGCCGGTTTCCTTCATCCCGTTGGCTTTCTGGAATGCCTTGATGGCGGTGCGCGTCTTGGCACCCATCACGCCGTCGGGCGCACCCGCGTCAAAGCCCAGCTTGCCGAGAATGAGCTGGATGTTGGTGACGGCCTTCTTCATATCGACGCTGGAAGTCGTTTCCGTTCCCGTGCGCCATTCATCGCGCACATTCACGATATTGGCCTCCGGATCGACCTTCTTGGCCTTCCACAGCTTGGCCTTGCCCTGCGCCTTCGCCAGATCGGCGGGCGCCATGGACCTGGCCAACTCGTCGCGCTTGGCGGCCGCATCCGTGTCGCCGCCTCTGGCCGCGATGTCGAACCATTTGTAGGCCTCGGTCAGATCGAGCGGCATGCCGACGCCCTTGGCAGCGAGTATGCCGAGATTGAACTGGCTGTCGGCAACGCCATGCTCGGCTGCTTCGATGAACCAGCGGGCAGCCGATTCATTGTCCGGCGTCCCGTCCGCGCCCATGGCGTAGAGAACGCCGAGATTATGCATGGCGCTGGCATTGCCCTGCTGTGCGGCGAGCTGGTACCACATCTTCGCCTTCTCGATGTCGCGCTCGACGCCTGCGCCCTTCTCATGAATATTGCCGATACGATACTGCGCAGGCGCAAGCCCCAGCTCCGCCGACATGGTGTACCATTCCGCCGCCTTTGCGGGGTCGGCGTCGACGCCATCTCCTTCTGCAAAGCGGGTGGCGATCTCGAACAGGGCTTCCGCGTCGCCTTCCGACGCTGCCTCGCGCAGCGGCAGCGGGCCGACGGCGGCGGGGATGTCGGCAAGCTTCATGAAGGTATCTTCGGTCTCGGGTGCGGCTTCGGGTCCGGTCTTGATCTTCGGTTGCTCGTCAGTATCGGTCATCAGGGCGGTCGGCGCTTCCGCTTCAACGCTTGCGGTGTTGAAAACCGCTTGCCCGGTGGGTTTTTGCGCGACGTCTTCGGCAACCTTTTCTGCCGGTTTCTCCACCGGCGGTTCCACGACGCGGGCGGCTTCCGCCTTACGTTCCGGCAACGCCGCCGCGACAGGTGTGGTATCGTCAGCCGTCTTGTCGATCGGTGCCTGAGCCTGCGCCAGGAGGGAAGGCCCGTCGTCGGAAAGCAGTGTGCGGCCGGCGTAAAGCCCGCCGGCGATCACCGCCGCCGCTCCAAGTGTGAGCAGAAGCTGCTTCTTGCGCCGGCCGAGTATTTTGCCGATCCCCAAGGGTCCCGATTTACTGCCTCCGTCGGAACGGCGATGCTTGTGTATCTCCGACTCGGCCGCCGCCGCCTGTGCGGCGCGCCGGGCCGCGGCGATGAAATCGGCCTTGGCCGTATCGGCGGTGACGTTTTCCCTCGTGCTCTTGTCCTCGCGCACGCGGCGCATGATCGCATTGAGGTCCGGTGCGCCCGATCCCGGCTCCAGCGGTTCGTTCACCCTGCCCGGATCGATGTCCACTGCGGTTTCCACTTCGCCGGCATCGCCAGCCAGCACCGGATCGGTCCGGTCGCCCTCTCCCGTCGGACGCCCGCGCTTGGCCGTCAGCGCACGGGTCAGCCCGCCGAGCATCGAACGCTTGGGTTCCGCGCTCCCGTCCGCTGGGCGGTCTTCGCCGCGCAAAGCGGCTTCGGCCGCTGCTGCGGCCGCCTGAGCGGGCGTGCGGCGTATTTCCGGAGCGCGGGAAATTTCCGGTTCGTTTTCCTCGATCCCCGCCAGGGGTGAAATGGAAGGCGCATCGCCCACGGTGATCTTGCCGGCCGGTGCGGTTTGCGCGGCTTCGCTTGACCCACCCGCGCTTTCCATCGATCCGAGCCGGTTGACGATCTTGAGGAGCGTGTCGTGGATCGCCTCGAACGTCTTGGCGTTGCGCTCCTCCGACCGCCGGGCCAGAGCTTCCAGCTCCTTCAGATCCTCCCGAAGATGGTTGTCGTCTCCTTCGCCCGGACCAAACCGCCCGATAACCTCCCGCGCTGCATCACGCGCGGCCTCCAGGATCGCGGCATGGTTTTCCGCGATGGCCTGCTCGATCGAGGCGAGGCGAGGGCTGATATCTTCCACTTCCGGCAACTCGGCGCCCGGCTGAGCCAGATGCGCTGAGAGTGCTGCGACCTGTCTTTCGAGATTGCGGATGATCTCCGGATCCATACCAGACTCGCGCGCGCCGCTGCTGTTGAGGCGGCTGGAAATCTCTTCGAGCCGTGATTCGAGCGCATGGATTGCCGCGTTCCCGGCATCGTCGCGGGACGCCCCTTCCAGCTTTGCCGCGAGTTCGGAGAACCGCGCTTCGATCATGTCCATCACGCCGGTTTCGCTGCCGACTTCGGCCCGCTGGTCGAGCCGGGCCGCAAGGTCCTCCAGGCGGCGCTCCAGGTCACTGAACAGGTTCTGGCCATGCTGGATGGCGTCTTCCTGACGACGCTCGATCATGTCCGAAAGGTTGGCAAACCGCTCTTCCAGACCGCGGAAGAGCAGTTCCGTGTCAGGCTGCGGCGTTGCCGCGTCGAGCCGCTCGGCGATATGCGCTATGTGCTTGGCCAGGCGCGCCACTGTCTGCTCGGGAACATCGATGCGGCTCGCCATCTGGTCGACGCGTTCGGAAAGAGTATTGAGGCGCTCGACCACCATATCGTCGCCGCGGTCGCTCGTCAGCTCGTCGAGCTGGTTGGCCAGCGAAGCGATCCGCGCTTCGATACGCTCCAACGCCAGGGTGTCGACCTGCGTGTCGTGCGCAGTTGCGAACGAAGCGCTGATAGCACGTGAAATCTCGTCCAGCCGTTCTTCGACCATGGCGTAAAGGTCGGGCTGGCCATGCGGGGGCTGCCGGGCGAACTGCTCCAGGGATCCGGCCAGGCCGTGTACTCGTTCTTCGAGGGAACGCAGGGACAGGGATTCGGGCAGCCCGTTGACGGCCCTGCCGATTTCCTCGAGGCGCTCGCCAAGGGCATCGATCGCCGGATCGGGATGGCGCTGGAGCCCGGAGGCGACACGGTCCTCGAAGGCGTCCCAGCGCCGGTCGAGAGACTTCACGCTTTCCTCGCGGGCCAGCGACGCGATTGCCGCCTTCACCTGTTCGAGCTCGAGGCGTAGCAGCTTGGTGCCCTTGTCGTCGCTGCGTTCCGCCAGGAGCGCAATGCTTTCCGAAAGACGCTCCAACTCGGCGTTTAGCTCCGTATCCAAAGGCGACGCCGATGCGGTGGCGGTCACGCGCGCGAGTTCGTGGCGCAACTCGTCCAGCTGCTGACGGATGCCGGTGTCCATCGCCCCGCGCATGTCCTCGCGCAACGCCTTCAATTCGGCCGCGATATCTTCGATGGAGGTAAAATGATCTTCCTGCCGACGCGCTTTTTCCAGTTCGCGGGTGAGGTACTCCAGCGAGGTACGGTCGCGGCCATGGGCCATTGCACGAGGCCGGCCCGTCGGACCCGCACGCTCCGGCATGCGCGCAGAACGCTCCGGAAGGCGGCCCTCGCCCGTCTGGATGCGCTCGGGTTCGAGCGAACGGCCGAGACGTGATTCCAGATGGTCGAGCGTGCGGCTTATCTCGTCCATCGAACTGCTCGGCCTGCGCTGACGTCCCGCATTGATGCTGTCCAGATATGACCGCTTGCCGTTCATAAAACGCCCGCCTCTCCGCAACAGGCCAGCCTGCCGCATTTGGAACATCATGCGCGGGGACGTGGGTTCGCATCTGCCCGTTCAGGCCGGTTGCGAGGTCCACATGGAATATCCCCTCGAGCGAAACCTCACGACTGGTGCGAAGCAAACCACACGCGATGTCTCGGGATCGGAATATTTCCCAAACGTGGTAAACATCCGGTTAACCATTATTACCTTTGTCAACCAAACATGACCTGTCACGCACAGGCTTTGAGCAGATGCGCCTTGCAATCGCCTTGTATGCGGCACATATCGCCGTGCACGGCTCGGGCTGTTTTGGTTCTGACCGTGTTCCTTTTCGCCACGGCGGTTTCACTCGGCTCCCCTGGAACGCGCTTTGGCACAACCCCAAAAAGGCTGAATGCCCGGCAGGGAAGGCAGTTATGGCATCCTCTATTCCATGGCCCGCAAACGCGCCGGCCGCTAATGATATTTCAGATGACGAATCCTATTATCGTATTGGCGAACTTGCCCGTGAGTTCGATGTTACCCTGCGCGCTTTGCGCTTCTATGAGGACAAGGGACTGATCCGGCCAATGCGCCGTGGCACGACCCGTCTTTATTCCAGCAATGACCGGGCGCGGCTCAGCCTGATTCTGCTCGGGCGCAAGATCGGCTTCCCGCTCATCGACGTGAAACACATTCTGGACCTCTACGACCCACGGGGCACGAATGTTCGCCAGCTCAAGGCAGTACTAGAGAAATCCGAAAGGCAGATGGAGCAGCTCGAACGGCAGTATATCGCGGTCGAAGAGGCTGTAGGCGAGCTGACCAAGCTGATCGGCGACATTCGATCACGTCTCGATCATGCGGAAGCCAGGGAGAACGGCCAGTCGAAGGGGCGCTTGGGAACCAGTTAGGCGACACATCGCGGCCGTCGTCATCAGGGCGTAACTGCTTCACGGCGCGCGCCCCGTCATTGAAAATGCCGCTACGCAGCAAAAATGACGTTTACGCAAACGTCAAAATTTGTTATTTCCGCTCCAGCACCCTCCGGCAGGGTATCCTGCCGGCGTTTCCACGCGAGTTGGAGAAATCAATGCCGACCTATCGTGCGCCCGTGCGGGATACGCTTTTCGTGATTCGCAACGTTCTGGGATATGAGCGTTACGACAATCTGGCTGGTTTCGCAGACGCTTCGCCGGATGTGCTTGAGGCGATCCTGGGCGAGGGCGCGAAGCTGGCCGAGAACGTCATGCAGCCGCTGAACCGCATCGGCGACATGCAGGGCTGTACCCGCCAGGCGGACGGCTCGGTCACCACGCCCGTGGGTTTTGCGGAAGCCTACCGGCAGTATTGCGAAGGGGGCTGGATGGGCCTTTCAGCGCCCGAGGAGTTCGGTGGCCAGGGCCTGCCTTATCTCCTCCATTCTGCGGTCGGCGAATATCTGTCCTCCGCCAATATGGCGCTGATGATGTATCCGGGCCTCACCCAAGGCGCGATTGCCGCGATCCTCGTCCACGGCACCGAAGAGCAGAAGCAGAAATGGCTGCCCAGGATGATCGAGGGTTCATGGACGGGCACCATGAACCTCACCGAGCCCCATTGCGGCACGGACCTCGGCCTTCTGCGGTCCAAGGCGGTGCCCAATGGCAATGGAAGCTACAGGATTTCCGGCCAGAAGATTTTCATCTCAGCCGGCGACCATGACATAGCCGAGAACATCGTCCATCTTGTGCTCGCCCGCATC
Source organism: Nitratireductor luteus (assembly GCF_026162365.1). GTDB lineage: Bacteria > Pseudomonadota > Alphaproteobacteria > Rhizobiales > Rhizobiaceae > Chelativorans > Chelativorans luteus. The sequence goes on from NZ_JAOANW010000003.1 coordinate 45,498, forward strand.
GAGGGTGCGCCGGAAGGCACCAAGGGCATCTCGCTGTTCATCGTGCCCAAGCGCAAGGTGGATGAAGCGGGCGTGCTGGGCGACGACAACGGCGTTTCCTGCGGCTCGCTCGAAGAGAAGATGGGCATCCACGGCAATGCCACCTGCGTGATGAACTACGACGAGGCCGAGGGCTATCTGCTGGGCGCGGAGAATGGCGGCCTGAAAGCCATGTTCACCATGATGAACGAAGCCCGCCTTGGCGTCGGCCTCCAGGGCCTGGCCGTTGGCGAGGCGGCCTACCAGAACGCGGCCGACTATGCCCGCGAGCGGCTTCAGGGCCGCTCTCTCACCGGCCCCAAGGAGCCGGAGAAAAAGGCCGATCCCATCATCGTGCACCCGGATATCCGCCGCAACCTGATGACCATGCGCGCCGTCAACGAGGCGGGCCGCGCGCTGCTCTTGTGGACGGCGCTACAGTCGGACATCGCCCACCGCAGCGAAGACGAGGCCGCGCGCCAGGAGGCCGAAGACCATCTGGCGCTGATGACGCCCGTCATCAAGGGCGTGCTCACAGACAAGGGGTTCGAGCACGCCGTCATGGCGCAACAGGTGTTCGGCGGCCACGGCTATATCGAAGAGCACGGCATGAGCCAGTTCGTGCGCGATGCCCGCATCGCCATGATCTACGAAGGTGCCAACGGTATCCAGGCACTCGACCTGGTGGGCCGGAAGCTCGCGCTGAACGGTGGCCGCGCGATCCAGACCTTCTTCAAGACGGTCGGCGAGTTCTGCGAGGAAAACCGCGCCGATGAAAACATGGCGCCCTATACCAAGGGCCTCAAGAAAGGCCTCAACGACCTGCAGGCGGCGACCATGTGGCTGATGCAGAACGCCATGCGCGAGCCGGACAATGCCGGCGCGGCGTCCTATGACTACATGCACCTGTTTGGCCTCGTGGCGCTCGGCTACATGTGGGCGCGCACGGTCAAGGTCGCGCAGGCACAACTTGCCGAGGGAGCCGGCGACAAGGAAATGCTGGAGCAGAAGCTGGTCGTCGGACGCTTCTTCATGGACCGCCTGATGCCGGAAACCGGCGCTCATCTGGCCCGCATCTCGTCTGGCGCCGACTCGATGATGGCGCTGCCGGCGGAGGCGTTTTAAGGTCGGCCCCGGCCGCGCCTGGCGGGCACGGTTTGCCGCGCCTGATCCCAGAATAAAGAGGGCGGGCTTTGCCGGCCCGGCTTGAGCAGGGCCCGCGAAGGGTGCCAAGGATCGCAAGGAGGCCGGATATATCGCCGGCAAAGCAGGGAGATCGGAATGGCTGACGCTTATGTCTATGATGCCGTGCGCACGCCGCGCGGACGCGGCAAGAAAGACGGTTCGCTGCACGAAGTGCCAGCGGTGCGGCTCGGCGCCAAGGTGCTCGAGGCCGTGCGCGACCGCAACGGGCTCGACACCGCCAAGGTGGACGACATCATTTTCGGCTGTGTCGATCCGGTCGGCGAAGCAGGCTCGGTGATCCCGCGCTCGGCCGCCTTCGAGGCGCGTTACGACAATGCGGCGCCCGGCATGCAGATCTCCCGCTTTTGCGCCTCCGGTCTCGACGCCATCAACTTCGGCGCGGCCAAGATCGCCGGCGGCTCGGACGAGATCGTGATCGCCGGCGGCGTCGAATCCATGTCGCGCGTCGGCATGGGCATGTCCGGCGGCGCGTGGTTCATGGACCCTTCCGTGGGCCTGCCGGCCTATTTCATGCCGCAGGGCGTTTCCGCCGACCTGATCGCCACCAAATACGGCTTTTCCCGCGACGATGTGGACGCCTATGCGGTGGAGAGCCAGAAGCGCGCCAAGAAGGCCTGGGACAAGGGTTATTTCAAGAAGTCCGTCATCCCCATCAAGGACCAGAACGGCCTGACGATCCTGGACCATGACGAGCACATGCGCCCGACCACCGACATGCAGTCGCTGGCCTCGCTCAACCCGTCTTTCGTCATGCCCGGCGAGATGGGTGGCTTCGATGCGGTTGCGGTCCAGCGCTATCCCGAGATCGAGGGTGTGAACCACGTCCACCATGCTGGCAATTCCTCCGGCATCGTGGATGGGGCAGCCGCGGTGCTGCTGGGTTCCAGGAAAGCAGGAAAGACGCTCGACATGAAGCCGCGTGCGAAAATCCGCGCCTTCACCAACATCGGCTCTGAACCGGCGATCATGCTCACCGGCCCCGTCGACGTGACGGAGAAGCTTTTGAAGAAGGCGAACATGAAGCTGTCGGATATCAACCTGTTCGAGCTCAACGAGGCCTTCGCCAGCGTTGTGCTGCGCTACATGCAGGCGTTCGACATCGATCACGACAAGCTCAACGTCAACGGCGGCGCCATCGCCATGGGCCATCCGCTGGGCGCCACCGGCGCGATGATCTTCGGCACGGTGCTCGATGAATTGGAGCGGCGCGACCTGAACACCGCGCTGGTGACCCTGTGCATCGGCGCCGGCATGGGCACGGCGACCATTATCGAGCGCGTGTAAAGACTGGCGGAGGAAGATATTATGGCTGACTACAAGAACTTCACCGTCGAAACCGACGCCGACGGCATCGCACTCGTCACCTGGAACATGCCCGACCGCTCCATGAACGTCTTCACCGAAGAGGTGATGGACGAGCTGGAGAAGATAGTCGACAAGGTGGCGGGCGATGAGGCGATCAAGGGCGCGGTGATCACCTCGGGCAAGGAGACCTTTTCCGGCGGTGCCGACCTCACCATGCTGCAGAAGATGCTCGGTCTGTTCGAGACCGAAAAGAAGAAGGATCACGACAAGGCGATCAGGCTTCTGTTCGATGGCGCAGGCCGCATGAGCTGGTTGTGGCGCAAGCTCGAGACCTCCGGCAAACCGTGGGTTTCGGCCATCAACGGCACCTGCATGGGCGGCGCGTTCGAGCTGTCGCTTGCCTGTCATGGCCGCGTGGCCGCCGATAGCGACAAGGTCAAGATGGCGCTGCCCGAGGTCAAGGTAGGCATCTTTCCCGGCGCGGGCGGCACCCAGCGCGTGCCGCGGCTCGCCAATACGCAGGAAGCCCTGCAGATGCTGACGACCGGCCAGAGCCTTTCGCCCAAGAAGGCGAAGTCCATGGGGCTGATCCACGAGGTCGTGCCGCCGAAGAAGCTGGTGGAAGCGGCGAAGAAGATGATCAAGGACGGGCTCAAGCCGGTCCAGCCCTGGGACGAGAAGGGCTTCAAGCTGCCGGGCGGCCCCGTCTATTCCGCCGCGGGCGCCAATCTGTGGCCGCCGGCGATCGCTATCCTGCGCCGCGAGACCTACGGCAACTACCCCGCCGCGACCGCGATCCTGAAATGCGTCTATGAGGGGCTTCTGGTGCCTTTCGACACCGCGCTCACCATCGAGCAACGCTATTTCACCGAGATCATGCAGACGACCGAAGCGAAGATGATGATCCGCTCGCTGTTCGTCTCCCTGCAGGAGCTCAACAAGGGTGCACGCCGGCCCGTGGACGTGCCGGCCAGGAAGCTGAAGAAGGTCGGCGTCCTCGGCGCCGGCTTCATGGGGGCGGGCATCGCCTTCGTCACCGCCAAGGCGGGTATCCCCGTGGTTCTCATCGACCGCGACCAGGAAGCCGCCGACAAGGGCAAGGCCCACTCGGCGAAGCTGATGGACGCGCTCATCAAGAAGGGCCGGGCGAGCGAGGCCGACAAGGAGAAGCTGCTGTCGCTGATTACGGCCACGCCCGACTATCAGGAGTTGGACGGCGCCGGCCTCGTCATCGAGGCGGTGTTCGAGGATTCGGCCATCAAGAAGGAAGCGACGGAGAAGGCCGAGGCCGTGCTGAAATCCTCGGCGATCTTCGCTTCCAACACCTCGACCATTCCCATCACCAGCCTGGCGAAGAACACTAAGCGACCGAAGAACTTCATCGGCATCCACTTCTTCTCACCCGTCGACAAGATGATGCTGGTCGAGATCATCATGGGCAAGCGCACCGGCGACAAGGCTTTGGCGGTGGCGATGGACTATGTCCGCGCGATCAGGAAGACGCCCATCGTCGTCAACGACACACGCGGCTTCTACGTCAATCGTTGTGTGCTGCGCTACATGCAGGAAGCTTTCTCGATGCTCATCGAGGGCGTTCCTGCCCCCATGATCGAGAATGGCGCGAAGATGGCCGGCATGCCCGTCGGGCCGCTGGCGCTCACGGACGAGACGGCCATCGATCTCGCCCAGAAGATCATGAAGCAGACCATCCGCGATCTCGGCGAAAAGGCCGTGGACCCGCGGCACATGGAATTGATCGACACCATGGTCGACAAGCACGGCCGCCATGGCCGCAAGAACGGCAAGGGCTTCTACGACTATCCAGAAAAGCCTGCCAAGAAGCATCTGTGGCCGGGGCTGAAGGAGCTTTATCGGCAGAAGCGGGCCGAGGCCGTGGACATCGAGGAGGTCAAGCAGCGCCTGCTCGTTACCATTGCACTGGAGGCTGCCCGCGTGATGGAGGAGGGCATCGTCACCGACCCGCGCGAAGCCGATGTCGGCTCCATCCTCGCCTTCGGCTTTGCGCCCTACACGGGCGGGGCGCTGTCCTATATCGACGGCATGGGCGCGGCCCGTTTCGTCGCGCTCGCCAAGCGCCTGCAGAAGAAATACGGCAAGGGCTTCAAGCCGCCGAAGCTGCTGGTCGAGATGGCCGAGAGCGGCGAGACCTTCTACCAGCGCTTCGCGCCGGAGAGTGCGGGTGAGGTGAGAAAGAAGGCTGCTTAGCGGCGGGTCTGACGCTCCCTCGCCGCAGAAGGTGCAGGCGGGCGAGGTCCGGGCTGTGCTCTACGCTGTTCTGCCAATGGGTCCCGGATAACCCTTCGGGTTTCCGGGATGACGATGGCGGTGCGCTGCTTCTCGCCTTTGTCATGCAACACCTGTTACCGAGGGAAGACGACCATGTATGTCTGGATGCGCCTCCTGCGGGTTGCGGCGACGCGCGGCCGCCGTGGACCGTATCGGATGGGGGACGAGGGGCGGCTGTCCTTTCGCTGCCTTCCCACCGACATCGACACGAACGTTCATCTCAACAATGCCCGCTACATGATGCTGGCCGACATGGGCCGCATCGACATCTTCCTGCGCAGCGGGCTGGTGGGCGCGGCGCGCAAGCATGGCTGGGCTCCGCTTCTGGGCGGCCTTCAGGTGGCCTATGTGCGCGAGATCGGTCTTTGGAAACGCTTCGATGTCATTTCAACCATCGAGACATGGGAAGGCACGCAGGTGCTCGGCCAGCATCGTTTCGTGCTGGAGGACGGCCGCACCGCGGCCATCGTCATGACCACGGGTGGCATCTACGATTTCGCAAACCGGCGTTTCATGCCGGTCGACGAAGTGGTGCGGACCATCGGCCATGACGCACCGCCGCGCCCGCCAAATGCCGAGGAGAGGGGCTTCATGGCATCTCACGAAGGACTGCGGGCGCGGGCAAAATTGCCCGCCTGAAAATTATCCGGCCTTTCCGCGGCGGCGTGCGGCCGCTACCTTTGGCTGATCGTCTAGAGCGCCATGCGTCCTTTCGGAGGCACAAAGGACGCTCTATCTTAATCTTGTTGTTTTTTCGCATTCATGCGGACGCCAGATGATTCCATCTGGCTGCAAAATGCTTGAAACCGGGAGCCGCTTCCATGTCTGCAGCCGTCGACTACTACGTTACATCCGTATCGCCCTTCACCTATCTGGGTCATCAGTCGTTGCGGGCGGTGGCGCAGAAGCATGGCGTCACGCTCAACGTGAAGCCGGTGAACCTGGTGCGCGTCTGGGAGGTCTCGGGCGCGGTTCCGCCGGTAAAGCGCCCGCCCGTGCGCCAGCGCCTGCGGCTTGTGGAACTGCAGCGCATTGCCGATTACCGCGGAATGCCGATCAATCCGCGGCCGAAGCACTGGCCGGTCGATGCGGCCCTTGCCGACCACACGATCATAGCTCTGGTGGAGGCCGGCCACGACCCGTTGAGCTATATGGAGCGCGTCTTTGCCGCTGTCTGGGCCAACGAGGAAGACGTCACGGACGAGGAAGTGCTGTCGAAATACCTGGAGGCCGAGGGTTTCGACGCGAAAAGGATCCTGGCGGCCGCCCATGAACCGAAGGCGGCGGAAATCCGCGAGCGCAATGCACAGGAAGCCATCGAAGCCGATGTCGTCGGCGTTCCCGCTTTCGTCTTGAATGGAGAGGCGTTCTGGGGGCAGGATCGTGTCGAATATCTCGATCATGCGCTGGCGACAGGAAGGCCGCCGATCACCGTCTGACATGTCAGTTCGATGGACAAGGAGATGCTAAGGCGCTAGAACTATCTCAAAGGCATTTTTTCCTGTGCCGGTTCTATACGTCTGGGGGAGACGCACGTGCTATCGCACGAAAAGGTCTGGGCCGCCATCGATGCGCTCGCGGCGCGTCATTCGCTGTCCGTTTCGGGCCTCGCGCGCAAGGCGGGGCTCGATTCGACCGCCTTCAACAAATCCAAGCGCTGCTCCGTCGATGGCCGCCCCCGCTGGCCTTCGACCGAATCCCTTGCCAAGGTAATCGATGCGACCGGCGCGACACTGGACGATTTTCTGCGGCTGGTGAAAGGCAGCGAAGCCACGCCCGACCAATACGGTCTGCCGCCCGCCACCGTCCCGCTGCTCGGCTTCGCGCAGGCCGGCGCTGGCGGCTTCTTCGACGATGCGGGGTTTCCGGCGGGTGAGGGCTGGGAACATGTGGAACTCCCCGGTTCCCACCGGGAGGGGTCTTATGCGCTCCAGGTGCAGGGCGATTCCATGTTACCGCTCTACCGCGACGGCGACACGTTGATTGTCGAGCCCGGGGCTGCCGTCCGGCGCGGCGACCGGGTCGTGGTCAAGTCCGCTTCCGGCGAAGTCATGGCCAAGGTGCTTCTGCGCAGGACCCAGACACAGATCGAACTCCTGTCGCTGAATGTCGACCACCCCAATCGTGTTTTCGCCCCGAACGAGGTGGAATGGATGGCGCGCATCGTATGGGCAAGCCAGTAGGCCGATCCGTTATGCGCTGTCTCGCGGGCGCCCTGGCGGTGGCCGCTGCCGGCGCGGCCGAGGCGCAGGATAGTGGCGTCCGGATCATTGCGCCCGAGATTGTCGCCCCGCCTTTGATCGCACCGCAAGCGCTTGAGCGAACTGAACCGAGGGAGCCGCTGAACCCGCTGGCGGACGGTTCGGACAGGCTGGGAGAAAATCCCGATCGCCTGTTTCACCCGGTAGTGCTTGCTGCGGGCCATGTTTCGGCCAACGGCCGCGACATCGTGCTTGATTCCATCAAGGTCGTCGATGCGGACCAGGTTTGCGATGCTCGGCATGGGGGAACCTGGCCTTGTGGCAGGCACGCGCGGACCGCGTTCCGCCTGTGGCTGCGCGGCCGGGCGCTGGCCTGCGATCCGGCCGACGAGAACGCTGGCGACGGCAAAGCCGAGAAGCACGTTGCGCACTGCGTGGTGGGCCAAGAGGATCCGGCCGCCTGGCTGGTAACGCAGGGCTGGGCGCTCGCCTCTCCCGGTGGACCCTATGAAAAGCTGGAAGAAGAAGCACGCGAGGCTCGCCGCGGCATATTCGGTGGCAGGCCGTGAAATCTGGATCGTTCCACCGTTTCAGGGAAATGGTGGAATGATCCGACTGTGTGATTTTACGCGATCGCGGACGGGAAAACGGTTGCCATTTTTCCCGGAATTGCTCAGGCGCCGAGTTCACCTTTCAGCGCCTTATCGATGAGCGCGCGGGTTTCGGCAATGCCGTAGAGTGCGACGAAGGAGCCGAAGCGCGGTCCGCGCTCCTGGCCTAGCAGCACTTGGTAGATCATCTGGAAGAACGCAACCGAGACGCCGGGGCCGCCGCTGGGGCTCTTCTTGTTGTGGTCCTGATAGCGCTCGATCCCGCGCGCCACGTCGAGCGCCGCGTTCTGGATGGTCTCGCCGTCGGCATCCGCGGGCAGTTCGCCGAGCTTGGCCGAAAGCGCTTCGAGCGCCTGGCGTTCCACCGCATCCGGAGCCCGGTAGTCCTTCTTCACGAAGTCGCGGAAATACTGGATCGCATAACCGATGAGCTTGTCGAGATGGGGGTGCGTCTCCGGTGTCGTGCCCGGCGCGTAGTTGGAGATGAAACCCCACATGACCGTCGGATTCTCCGGGTTCGAGGCTGTTGCCAGATTGAGCAGCAGCGAGAACGGCACAGGCAGGTCGAGCTGAGGCGGGTTGCCGTCATGGATATGCCAGACCGGGTTGGTGAGCTGCGCCGCCGCATCCTGCTTCGGATAGGCGGCCAGAAACGCGTAATATTCATCGACGGCCCGCGGAATGACGTCGAAATAGAGCTTCTTCGCCGTCCTGGGCTTTTGGTACATGTAAAGAGCGAGGCTCTCCGTCGGTGCATAGGTCAGCCACTCGTCGATAGTGAGCCCGTTGCCCTTGGACTTGGAGATCTTCTGCCCGTTCTCGTCGAGGAAGAGCTCATAGATGAAGTGCTCCGGCGCCCGCCCCCCGAGGATCTCGCAGATGCGGTCATAGAGCGCGGCGTTGGGCCCGTGATCCTTGCCGAACATCTCGAAGTCGACGCCGAGCGCCGCCCAGCGCATGCCAAAATCCGGCTTCCACTGCATTTTCACCCGGCCGCCCGTCACCGGCACCGTCGTCTCGGTGCCATCCTCGTCATCAAAGGTGATGGTCCCGTCTTTGGCGTTCACATGCTTCATCGGCACATAGAGCACGCGGCCGGTCTTGGGCGAGATCGGCAGAAACGGGCTGTAGGTCGCCTGTCGCTCCTCGCCGAGTGTGGGCAGCATAGCCGCCATGATCTCGTCATAGCGCTCGACGGCACGCAACAGCACCTCGTCGAAGCGTCCCGACTTGTAGTAGTCGGTGGCGCTCGCGAACTCGTACTCGAAGCCGAACGTGTCGAGGAAGCGGCGCAGTATGGCGTTGTTGTGGTCGCCAAAGCTCTTGTAGTCGCTGCGGAACGGATTGGGCACTGCCGTCAGCGGCTGATGCATGTAGGGCGCAAGTTCTGCCGGATCCGGCACGTTGTCCGGAATCTTGCGCATTCCGTCCATGTCGTCCGAAAAGCAGAGAAGCCGTGTCTCGACCTTGTCCCCGGTTAGCACCCGGAAGGCATGACGCACCATGGAGGTGCGCGCCACCTCGCCGAACGTGCCGATATGCGGCAGACCAGAAGGGCCATAGCCTGTCTCGAACAGCACGGTTTTCGGGAAGCCGGTCGCCTCGTAGCGTTTGACGATCTTGCGCGCCTCTTCGAACGGCCAGGCTTTGCTCACGGCGGTCGCCGTAAGCAGTTCGGACGTAAGATCAAGCGCGGTCGTCGTCGTCATTTCCGCTTTCCATGGGTTGGAGGGATGTTTTAAGGGCCAAGCTGTTAAGGCTGACGCGACCACGCGTCAATCTTAACCGCGTTTTTCATTGCAGCCAGCCGCACGGCTTCTTACCTTCAACGCGCCCGCCGCGCCGCGCCGGGACCATTCCGAAGAGAGGGAATCCCATGACCGCCGATCCATCCCCCCATGAGGCACTCATCTATCTGATGGTTGTCATGTCGGCGGCCGACCGCGACATGACCGACGCCGAACTTGGCCGCATCGGGAATATGATCCGCACGCTCCCTGTCTTTCGGGAGTTCGACCAGAACCGCATCATCGAGGTCGCTACCCAGTGCCAGCAGATACTGCAGAAGGATGACGGAATGGAGAGAATCCTGACCCTTGTGCGCGAGACCGTCCCAAGATCGCTTCACGACACCGCCTATGCGGTGGCCGTCGAGGTTGCCGCGGCGGATCTGCATGTCGAACCCGAGGAAAGGCGCATGCTTCAGATCGTGCGTAACCGCCTCCATCTGGAACCGCTGGTGGCCGCTGCCATCGAGCGCGCCGCCGAGGCCCGCCACCGCCGTCTGGTGTCGTGATACGCCGTTCAAAAGGTTGTGACTGGCAAAGCAGGCCTTTGCGCACGATATAGCCGGCATGAACGAAGTCATGTTCTCCGAGGCGGCAATCAGGCTGGGCGCATTCGCGGCAATCTTTATCGCGATGGCCGTCTACGAATTGTGGTCGCCCCGGCTGGAGCGGGACGAAATGGCCGGCGCCTGGAAAGCGCGGCGCTGGTTCACCAATCTCTCGCTCGTGCTCATCTCTTCGGCGGCATTGCGCGTCGTATTTCCGGCTGCGGCCGTCGGTACGGCGCTCTGGGCTGAGGCGCGCGGATGGGGATTGTTCCCGGCACTGGGCGTGTCGCCGCTGGTGGCCGGCATCGTGTCCTTCGTGATCCTGGATTTCGCGGTCTGGCTGGAGCATGTGGCCAGCCACAAGATACCGCTCCTGTGGCGCATCCATCGAATGCATCATGCCGACAACGGCTTCGACGTCACCACCGGGTTGCGGTTTCACCCGCTGGAGATCTTGATCTCGATGATGTGGAAAGCCGCCGTCGTGGTCGCGCTCGGGGCGCCCGTCCTAGCGGTGCTCGCCTTCGAGATCGTGCTCAACGGCACGTCTATGTTCACCCATTCGAATATAGGATTGCCCAGTCGCCTGGACCGCATCATCCGGCGTGTTGTGGTGACGCCAGACATGCACCGCGTCCACCATTCCTCCATCAACACCGAGACCGATTCCAATTACGGTTTCAATCTGTCTGTATGGGACCGGCTGTTCCGCACCTATGTCGCCCAGCCGAGGCTGGGTCATGAAGGTATGAAGATCGGGCTGGATGATTATAGGGGATGGTCGACAGCCACCCTTTTATGGGCATTGGCGCTGCCGTTCCGTGCACTGCAGCCACGCCGTCCGCAGGACGAGTCAGTAGAAGCCACCCGGAAAATAACGTAGGTAAAGCTCGTCGAAGGTTCCCGACAGCTCGATTTCCTGAAGGGCATAATCGAGCGCATCGGCCAGATGGGGGTGCTCGGGGTCGACGGCGATGGCCAGCCCCTGGCCAAGATATTCGGGCGCCAGATAGGGCCCGCCTAAGAACTTGCAGCATCCCTCCGCCTCTTCTCCGGCCAGCCAGAAGCCCAGACGCATGCCGTCTCCGAAGACTGCATCGATCCTCTCCGCTTTCAGGTCGGACATGAGCCATGAGGCCCGCGAATAGGTAACTGGGCGGGCGGAAGGGAACAGGTCGCGCAGCATTTCCTCATGGGCCGACGCGTCCAGTACGCCTACCCGCTGGCCATCGACGGCACGATGAACTGGCTCCTCCATCGAACTCTCGCGCGCGGCAAGGAAGCGGGCGGGAAACTGCAGATACGGGCGTGTGAAGGCGTAGGCCATCCGTCTGTCGCTCGTAATCGCCAGCCCGGCGATGATGGCTTCCCCTTGACGGCTGGCAAGCGCCGGTTCCAGCTCGTTCCAGGGCAATGCCTGGATCTGGCAGCGCTCCGCTATCGCAAGAACGTCGCAGATCGCCCGCGACAGGTCGACATGAAAGCCAGACAGACGACCTTCCTCGTCGAGAAAGTTGAACGGGAAGAAATCAGTGGTGGTCAGAAATCGCAGGCGCGGCAGGCTGCTCAGATCCGGCTTCGCCAGCCGCTTCTTGGTTTCCCATACATGGGGTATTGCGACATCGGCGGAGACTTTGGCCGGGAGAGCCAAGACGAACAGCGCCAGCAATATCATCGCAAGTCTTCGCATCATACCGTCCTTTGCCGCTGCACCGGTCTATACGGCTTTTGCGTCCTGTTGTGAACGACAACCCGTCTGCGATGAATATCGCCGGTTGCATTATCTGTATTGACGTCCGTCTAGATTGTGCACAATATCTCTACCGGAAGGCCCCCTTGGGGATACGGTGCGGATCTTCCACTTGAAGCGGGGGCATTCATGGACAACGGACCGTCTCACGGTCCGCAACGGTTGGCAGCCGTTGCGGTCGAGACCGCTGGCGTGCGCGCAGTTTCAGCCGGCGCGCTTGGGGACGAAGCCAAGGAAAGTGGCCGGTATGGGCCAGCTTCGGTCCATGTTCGGTGTAGTTATCTTTCTATGGCCGCCGAGCGCGCCGCTGCCCCTGTTGGCAGGGTCGCGGTCGATGCCGATCAGATTTTCAATGGCGACACCCCTGTTTATCGCCATGGAACCGATGCGGAAATACGCAAGGCAACCAATCGCAGCGGGGACCGTATAGAACCGTCCGGGCTAGACGATTGGCTACCGGTGCTGGCTCTTCTGCGAATACTTCCGGTTGAGGTGCAGCCCATCGCCGAACGGGCTGAGCTTGCCGGGGTCTCCTTCCAGACCGAGTTCATGAATTCGGGTATCGCCAGCGAAGGGATACTTTTCCACGCATTGGCGCGCAGCCTGGGTATTGGCTATCAGGCCCGGCTGCGCCCTCGTGACTTGCTGATGCGGCAAAAGCACTGCCTTCAGGCGCTGAAGCGCCGTGGCGGGGTTCGCATCGCGGCGGCGCTTGGCGAAAATGGCGAGACGTTTGTGCTGATTGCGCCTGACAGGCTGAATATTCCTGCGATGAGGCGCTTCATCCGGCAGCGTCCGCATATCGCCCGGCGGCTGCGCCTCATTTCGCCCAGGGCGTTGCGTGATGCGGTCAAGGTGCGTGCGCAGGAGGTGCTGCTTGACCGTGCTGTCAACGGCCTCTTCGAGGCCGCCCCCGCCTTGTCGGCTAGGATCGTCGTCACCGGCTGGCAGGGCGCTGTGTTGGGTGCCCTCGCGGTGGCGTTGCCGGTGACCTTGGCGATCTGGCCGGAACCCGCCGTTCTGGGCCTTCACGTGATCCTGTCACTGTTCTTCCTGGCTTGTGTGGGACTGCGTCTTGCCGCCGGCCTGGCGGTTCGCGGCTCTACGCCGACGGCTGCGCTGCGCGCTGTGCAGCCGTCGGAGATGCCGGTCTATACGGTTCTCGTGGCGCTTTATCGGGAGGCCGAGATCGTTCCCGATCTTCTGCTCGGTCTAGGGCGGCTCGTCTGGCCGCGCAGCAAGCTTGAGATCAAGCTGGTTTGCGAAAGCGACGATAAGGAAACGCTGGCCGCGATCAGGGCGCAACAACTGCGCCCCTATATCGAGGTGATCGAGGTACCTCCCGGCGGCCCGCGCACCAAGCCCAAGGCCCTGTCCTATGCCCTGCCGATGACGAATGGCGATTTTGTCGTTCTCTACGACGCCGAGGACAAACCGCACCCGTTTCAGCTCATCGAGGCGTGGCAGCGGTTCCGTGAAAGCGATGAGGGATTGGCATGCCTGCAGGCTCCGCTATCCATCTCCAATCGGAGCGGTAGCTGGATTTCCGCCATGTTCGGCTTCGAATACTCGGCGCTGTTCCGGGGTCTTCTGCCCTGGCTGGCGAGCATGCGGTTGGTGCTGCCGCTGGGAGGCACGTCCAATCACTTCCGCGGCCTTATGTAGCAAAAGCACCAACAAACCCGCTACCTTAAACCCCTGAAATCCCCGACAATCACGTTATCTGCGCTGCTGTGGAACACGGCGGTTCGGAGGCGTGTTCGGTTCCATCGAAAGGAACGCATGCCATGCTGCATTACAATCCTGCCGAGGATCGACAACTAGATGCGAAGATCGCCCCTTACGTGGAAGTCCTGCGCAGTGCGGGTATCGAGACTTTCGAGTCCTGCGAAGGCGGCGACGGCCATGCCTACCCCGAGCCGACCATTCGGTTCTATGGCGACCGGAGCGAAGGCTACAGAGCGCTTGCGGTGGCGATGCAAAATGGCCTGCCGGTTGCCGAGCATGTGGCCCTATTTGTAATCGATTGTATGAACATCGTGATCGGCCATACCGCGTTTCTGGCTCTCGGCTGGTGGACTCTGCCGCCTACAGAGCGCCGAGGCTTCTTCCGCATTGTCTGTCTGACACCGGCCTATTGGCTCATTATGTCGGCCGCCGCCTGGCGAGCCATATGGCAACTCTACAGGAATCCGCACCATTGGGAAAAGACGCCGCACCCGCCGCGCCAAGCCTTTCAGCCGGGAAAATCCGCCCCCGACGCAACGATTTTCCCGTCTTCCTCGCCAATTGCCTCAAGGTCGCGCGCCGCATAGGGCAGCGACAGAAGAATGCGCCGGATGACGGCAAGACGCGCCCTGCGCTTGTCATTGGCCCGTACGACCGTCCATGGCGCATGGGGTGAGTGGGTGCGGTCCAGCATGATGTCGCGCATCCTGGTGTAATCGTCCCACTTTTCCATGCCTGCGACATCCATCGGCGAGAACTTCCAATGTTTCCGTAGGCTGTGCCGCCGGTCGTGGAAGCGTTTGAGCTGCGTCTCCTGTCCGATATTGAGCCAAATCTTGAACAGATGAATGCCGTCATTGACGATGGCCCGCTCGAAATTCGGAACCTCTTCCAGGAATTGCTCGTGCTGGCGGGGTGTGCAAAACCCCATGACCGGTTCAACGCCAGCGCGATTGTACCAGGAGCGGTCGAATGTCACGAACTCCCCGTCAGTCGGAAAATGCGCGATATAGCGCTGAAAATACCATTGGCCGCGCTCGGTTTCCGTCGGCTTCGTCAGCGCCACATTGCGGGCGGTGCGCGGGTTCATGTACTTGCGGATCCTGGATATGGTTCCGCCCTTGCCGGCCGCGTCCCGCCCTTCGAAAAGGATCATCACGCGTTCGTCCGTCTCCTGCAGCCAAGCCTGCAACTTCACCAGCTCGATCTGCAGCGCCTTGAGCTGCCGGTCATATTCCTTGCGCTTCATCCTTTGGTCATAAGGATAGCCGCCGGCAGTCAGCATATTGTCCGTGACCCAGATGGGCAATTCCGGCTCGTTGATGTCGAAAAGGCGCTCCTTGCCGTCGATCTTCAGCTTGATCTCGCGCGCGGACTTGTCCAGCGGTTTGTTCATAAAAGCGTTTCCTCGTGGCGGTATCTGCGTCGGGATTGGGTAGGCGCAATGAAATCAGCGGCATGCTATTGACGGCTTCAAGCAAGGTCCAGCCGATATTGGTCGAAGCAGGCTGTCGGCGGGCAAGGATGGAAAGCGGGTATGGCTGAACGGGATGCATCGCTGCAAAGCTGGCTGCGGACGGGCGCAAGGCGGCTGTCCAGGCACTGGCCCGTGGTCGTCGCCGCGCTCATCCTGTTTCTCTTCATCGACCTATCACGAAACGGCAATGGGCTTTTTGCCTTCGGCGCCTCGCTCGTGGTCGTCATCGTCGCGCTCGCCGCCCGCGGAACGATGGCGGCCGAGCAGTCGGGCGGAGAGAGAATGGCTGCGGCCAGCCGCGTCGACACGCTCTCCGCCGTTCATCTGGCAGCCGCCGTTCCGGACCCGCTTTACATCATCGACGACCAGGGAGCCTTCGTCTATGCGAACGAAGCGGCCGAAAAAGCCTTCGGGCCGATCGCTGCTGGATCCTCGGTGCAGCTCAAGTTTCGTCAACCCGAGATGCATGCCTTCATCGATCGTGTGCTTCAGGGGAGCGCGGACGCTGTGGCGGCCGATTATGTCGAGCGGGTGCCGGTCGAGCGTGCCTATCGCATCTCGGCCACCGCCATCGGCGAAGGCAGCGGTCTCCATGTGCTTCTGTTCAAGGATCAGAGCGAAGCCCGCCGCATCGATCGCATGCGCGCCGACTTCATAGCCAATGCCAGCCACGAACTCAGGACGCCTCTGGCCTCGGTCTCCGGTTTCATCGAAACTCTGCGCGGCCCGGCTCGTGACGACGCGCGGGCGCGGGAGAATTTCCTGCAGATCATGCAGGACCAGACCGGCCGGATGGCACGCCTGATCGACGATCTGCTCTCGCTCTCCCGGCTGGAGATAAAGCCCTATGCCAAGCCGGAAAACCGGGTCGACCTGCGTGTGCTGCTCGAAAGCGTTGCCGACAGCCTGACCCACCTTGCCACGGAATCGGGCGTCGAGATCGTGCTGGACCTGCCGGGTTCACCGCTTGAAGTGCCGGCTCACCGCGACGAGCTGGTCCAGGTATTCCAGAACCTGATGGAGAACGCCTGCAAATACGGCAGCGACGGCGGCAAGGTTGTTATCACGGCTGAAGCGGAGACCTCGAACGGCGAGACAACCGTCACCGTGACGGATTTCGGCCCGGGCATTCCCGAGGAGCACATCCCTCGCATCACCGAGCGGTTTTACCGGGTCGACGTGGAAACCAGCCGCGCCCAGAAAGGCACGGGTCTCGGCCTGTCCATCGTCAAGCATATCCTGACGCGGCACGGCGCACGCCTGTCGGTCAGGTCGAAGGTGGGAGAAGGGTCCTCTTTCACCGTCCATTTTCCACCTGCCTGACCGGTGCCGCCGCGGCGGCTGCTCGAAATAGCCGACAAATAAAATCTGCATGGGGTGCGACGGTTTCTTTTTCCCGTCATGTAGCTAGCGTAGGCCTTCGGGATATATTGATTCAGCGACTGCCGAGAGCCACCAGGGTTCTTGAAAGGCGCGATGCGCAGGCTCAATGGACCATCACCTCCTTCATGCGCTTGGAAGGAAACGTGACGCGGTAGAGATCGGGAATTGAAAAGGCATGAATAACCAGCACATCATGCGCACCTTCGACGAGGAACTGCGCTTTCTGACGAACCAGATCGGTTCGATGGGCGGCCATGCGGAGCGCATGGTAGAGCAGGCGGTTGCCGCACTCGTCGGCGCCGATCTCGGTCTTGCCCGTAAAGTGGTCGAGGATGACGTTTTTCTCGATGAGAAGGAGCGTGAGATCGGAGAAAAGGCCGTGATCATCATCGCCAGGCGCCAGCCCATGGCGGCGGACCTGCGCGAGATCGTCGGCGCGATCCGCATTTCGGGCGATCTGGAGCGCATCGGCGATCTGGGCAAGAACATAGCCAAGCGCGCGGTCGCGATCACCGAGGCGCGTCAACCCACGCGCCTGTTCCGTGGCCTGTCGGCGCTGTCGGACCTGGCGCTGACACAGCTCAAGGAGGTGCTCGACGCCTATGCCTCGCGCTCGGCCGAAAAGATCGGGTTCGTGCGCGACAGGGATGAAGAGATCGACGCCATGTACACCTCGCTCTTCCGGGAGCTTCTGGCGTACATGATGGAGGATCCGCGCAACATCACCGCCTGCACGCATCTCATCTTCTGCGCCAAGAACATCGAGCGCATCGGCGATCACGCGACCAACATTGCCGAAACCGTGCACCACATCATCACGGGCACGCAACTGCCGTCGGAACGGCCGAAAGAAGACAGCAGCCATCGCGTGGTGGCGCCAAGCGGAGACGATCCCGAAAGCTGACCGCTTCTTCGACAAAAAAGGGGCGGCCGAAGCCGCCCCAGGTTCCAGGGAGGAGAACTTACCGGCTGCGCCGGCGTTCGCTTGCCGGCTGGTAGGCCAGCTTGGAGTGGTAGTTGCAATAGGGGCCGGAATCTCCCGATTCATTGCCGCAGAATGAAAAATCCTCCGACAATGGGTCGCCGTTCGGCCATTTGCATGTGTGTTCGTTGAGTTCCACCAGCTTCAGATTACGCGACATGGGCACGACGACATTCTGCACCGGCCGCACCTGCTGGTAGGCAACGACGTCTTCTTCGAACTGGACCTGCAGCGCATTGGCGCCGACCGTCGCAGTCATCGTGCGCGACGTGCTGCGCTGCCGCCGCGAAGCCGCGCCGCCGGTTCCGGCGTTGGCCGTCGCCGTCTTCTTCTGGCGCGCGGGCGCGCCGGAAGCCCGCCCCCGGCCCGATAGCTTGAGGCGATGAACCTTGCCGATCACGGCATTGCGGCTGACGCCGCCGAGTTGCGCGGCGATCTGGCTTGCGCTCAGGCCTTCGGCCCATAGCTTCTTCAAGAGTTCGACGCGTTCGTCTGTCCAGTTCATCGGGACACGCTCCTGTCCAAGCGTGCGGAATCCCTATCGTCCCTCCGTCGGCAAAGCCGAGGAGACACCATATATGCATGGGTGTGATGGTCCGCCGCACGAAATATAGTCGTTACAATCGCAAGTTACCTTATTGGTTGACTCCGTGACAAGAGTCTGGCTGGCGGTGCGAATCTCTTTTTTCGGTTTTCCCCAACTTGCGCGAAATACTGTCACCCAAAGACAGCGAGGTTCCATGTCCCGATTGGCCGTCCGCGTTGACTTCCATCGGGAAAACACTGATATAGAGCTCGCATGCCGCCCCTCGGGCGGCTTTTTGATTTCATCGGCCGCCCCGCCTTTCGAAAAGCTGCGGCAAGTGCCGGCATTCGGAGTAACGTGTCCATGAGCAATGCAGCGCTCTACGATACCTTTGCGCGCCTTCCCCTGGCTTTCGAAAAAGGCGAGGGCACCTGGCTGATCGCCCAGGACGGAACGCGCTATCTCGATTTCGCGGCCGGCATCGCCGTGAATTCGCTTGGCCATGCACATCCCCATCTCGTCGCTGCACTGGTCGGCCAGGCCGGCAAGCTCTGGCACACCTCCAATCTCTATGAGATTCCAGGGCAGCAGCGGCTGGGTGAGCGGCTTGTCGAGATCACTTTCGCCGACAAGGTTTTCTTCACCAATTCAGGCGCCGAGGCGCTGGAGGCGGCCATCAAGACGGCGCGCCGCTATCACTTCGTCAACGGCGAGGAAAGTCGCTACCGCATCGTCACCTTCGAAGGCGCCTTCCACGGCCGTACGCTGGCGACCATCGCCGCTGGCGGCCAGGAGAAATACCTGGAAGGTTTCGGTCCCAAGGTCGAGGGTTTCGACCAGGTGCCATTCGGCGACCTGAAGGCGGTCAAGGAAGCCCTTACGGAGGAGACCGCGGCAATCCTGGTCGAGCCGATCCAGGGTGAGGGCGGTATCCGCGTCCTGCCAGGAGAAACGCTGCGCGGCCTGCGCCAGCTTTGCGACGAGCACGGCCTGCTGCTTATCCTGGACGAGGTGCAGAGCGGGGTGGGACGCACGGGCCGGCTGTTCGCCCATGAGTGGTCGGGCATCACACCCGACATCATGGCCGTCGCCAAAGGCATCGGCGGCGGGTTTCCGATGGGCGCATGCCTGGCGACGGAGGACGCTGCCAAGGGCATGACCGCCGGTGTCCACGGTACGACCTTTGGCGGCAATCAGCTCGCCATGGCCACCGGTAATGCGGTGCTGGATATTCTGCTCGACGAGGGCTTTCTAGAAGGTGTTGCCCGCAAGGGTCTGCTCCTGAAACAGGGACTTGCCGCCATCGCCGATACCTTCCCCGATATCGTCGAGGAGATCCGCGGCGAAGGGTTGATGCTGGGGATCAGGTGCAAAAAGCCGAACGCGCTCGTTCAGCATGCGCTGCGCGACAGGAAAATGCTGGCCGCGCCGGCCGGCGAGAACGTCGTTCGGTTGCTGCCGCCGCTTACCGTGTCGGACGAGGAGATTCAGGATGCTCTGGAGCGCGTGCACGCGGCACTTGAGGGCATCGCGGCTGCTACGGGCGACGGCGGCTAAAGGAAGGGGACGACCGGCATGACCACGCCACGGCACTTTATCGACATCGCCGGCATTGCCGAAGATCAATTGCGCGCCATGCTGGACGATGCGCGCGCGCGCAAGATGAGGCTCAAGGCCGGCGAGCGCGAGCAGCCGCTGGCCGGCAAGGCCTTGGCGATGATCTTCGACAAGCCTTCGACACGGACGCGCGTTTCCTTCGATGTCGGCATGCGCCAGCTCGGCGGTGAGACGATCATGCTGACGGGAACGGAAATGCAGCTTGGCCGCAGCGAGACGATAGCCGATACGGCAAAGGTGCTGTCGCGCTATGTCGACGCCATCATGATCCGCACGACGTCGCACGATCGGCTGCTCGAGCTGGCGGAAAATGCCACAGTGCCGGTGATCAACGGTCTCACCGATGACACGCACCCCTGTCAGATCATGGCCGATGTACTTACATATGAGGAGCATCGCGGCCCGGTGAAGGATCGGCTGTTCGCCTGGACCGGCGACGGCAACAATGTCCTTCACTCGCTGATCGAGGCATCCGCCCGGTTCGACTTCCGCCTCAACATCGCGGTGCCGGCCGGCAGTGAGCCCTCGGCGCACATTGTCGAATGGGCGCGGGCCAATGGCGGACGCGTTGAATTGACAGGTTCGGCAGAGGAAGCCGTGAGGGGCGCCGATTGCGTGGTGACCGACACATGGGTCTCCATGGGCCAGGAACACCGCGCCCGCGGCCACAATGTGTTCCAGCCCTATCAGGTCAATGAAAAGCTGATGGGGCTCGCAGCCGCCGACGCGCTCTTCATGCACTGCCTCCCTGCCCATCGCGGCGAGGAGGTGACGGACGAGGTCATCGATGGGCCGCACTCGGTCGTGTTCGACGAGGCG
The DNA here is from genome assembly GCF_026162365.1 of Nitratireductor luteus. Classification (GTDB taxonomy): domain Bacteria; phylum Pseudomonadota; class Alphaproteobacteria; order Rhizobiales; family Rhizobiaceae; genus Chelativorans; species Chelativorans luteus. The sequence goes on from NZ_JAOANW010000003.1 coordinate 65,763, forward strand.
GAAAACCGCCTCCATGCGCAAAAAGCGGTACTTGCCTGGTGTTTCAAACAGTGAGCGAACAGAATTTCAGACTTGGTGAATTCGGCTTTGCCGGCGATGACCATGTGGTGCCCTTCGACGTGGACACGCTCGATGTGCGCGGCCGCGCGGTGCAGGTCGGCCCGATGCTCGACCAGATACTGAGCCGCCACGGCTATCCCGAGCCGGTATCCCACCTTCTGGCCGAAACCATCGTGCTCACCGTTCTCCTCGGCAGTTCGCTCAAGTTCGAGGGAAAGTTCATCGTCCAGACCCGATCCGACGGGCCCGTCGACATGCTGGTCGCCGACCTGACGACGCCGGGTTCGGTGCGCGCCTATGCGCGCTATGACGAGGATCGGCTGCGCGAGGCGATCGAGCGCGGCGAGATTTCACCCGAGCAGCTTCTGGGCGCAGGTGTCCTGGCGCTGACCATCGACCAGGGCGCCCATATGCAGCGCTACCAAGGCATCGTTCAACTCGACGGCTCGACGCTCGAGGACGTCGCGCGAACTTATTTCCGCCAGTCGGAGCAAATCCCGACGGAAGTGCGGCTCGGCGTGGCCCGCATCATCGTGCCGGGTGAGAGCGGCGGTGCGGAGCGCTGGCGCGCTGGCGGCCTGCTTATGCAGTTTCTGCCTTCTGTGCCCGAGCGCGGCCGTATGGCCGACCTGCCGGGCGGCGACGGCGATGAGGACGACGGCGGCAACGGCCATCCTGAGGACAATGCCTGGCAGGAGGCCCTCGCGCTTCTGTCGACGGTGGAAACGGACGAACTCCTCGACCCGTCGGTGGGCACCGAACGGCTGCTTTACCGCCTGTTCCACGAGCAGGGTGCGCGTGTGTATGAAGGCGTCGACGTCGTCGACGACTGCTCATGTTCGCGCGACAAGATCCGCGCGATACTGGAAGGCTTCACGGCGGAGGAAATCGAGGAAAGCACAGAGGACGGAGAGATTCGCGTCACCTGCGAATTCTGCGCCAAGGAATATGCGTTCGATGCCGAGGAACTGGGATAGAGCCAGACTGTTCGCGGCGCGTTCAGTTCACAGTCGCATCGGCTCCCGGCAGATCGAGCGAGAATGCCGGAATGTCGATCTCGAACAGCACGCCGCCTGCCGACCGCATCGTATAGCGCCCGACCATGATGCCGGATGTGGTCGGAAGCGGGCAGCCCGACGTGTAACGGTAGCTCTCATCGGGGCCGAGCTCGGGCTGTTCGCCGACGACACCGGCGCCACGCACCTCCTGCGTCCGCCCCAGCCCATCTGTGATATGCCAGTAGCGTGACAGGAGCTGCACCTTTTCGTTGGAATGGTTGACGATGGTGACCTGATAGGCCCATACGAACCTTCCCTCGTCCGGGTCCGATTGATCCGGCAGGAAAAAGGGTTCCACCTGAACCTCGATGTCATTCGTCACTGCGCGATACATGGGCCTTCCGCTGACGATATTGTGACAAGAGATATGTGTCGCCGCGCGATATAGATCAACGCGTGACAATCGTGGGAAGGATCGCCATTGCTTGATGGATGGGGCCGGCGGAAGCTCGATCCGCTGTTGAACCGCATAGCAGCCGGTGCGGCGCGTGGCGGCATCGGCGCCGACGCCATCACGCTGGCAGGCTGCGCCATGGGCCTTGCCGCTGCGGCGCTGGTAGCTGTCGGGTGGTTCGGAACGGCTTTCGTCCTCATCCTTCTCAGCCGGCTGGCCGACGGTGTCGATGGCGCGGTGGCGCGCATCAACGGACCGACGGATCTCGGCGGCTTCCTCGATATCGTGCTAGACTTCGTCTTTTACGGCGCCGTGCCGCTGGCCTTCGTATTGTTCGATCCTGCTGCCAACGGCGTTGCCGGCGCCGTGCTGCTGTTTGCTTTCTATGTCAACGGCGCGAGCTTCCTCACCTTTGCGGTGATGGCGGAAAAACGCCGGCTGGTCAGCACCGCCCGCGGCAGCAAGTCCCTGTTCTTCACCACCGGGATAGCCGAGGCGGGCGAGACGCTGGCCGTCTTCCTGCTCGCCTGCCTCTTTCCCGCATGGTTCCCGGTGCTAGCCTACGCTTTCGCGTCGATAACGCTTTACACAGCGCTGTCGCGCATCGTGCTGGCCCGACGGGAACTGAGGTAGCGGCCTCCCGCTACGCCGCCTCCAGCGCCTGCTCGATGTCCCTGATCAGGTCGCCTGCGTCCTCCAGCCCGAGCGACAGGCGCAACGTGCCCGCGCCAATTCCTGCCTCAGCGCGCGCCTCGTCGGTGAGGTTCTTGTGCGTGGTGGTGGTGGGGTGCGTAACCAGGCTCTTGGCATCGCCCAGATTGTTGGAGATGCCGATGATCGAAAGCGCGTTCTCGAAGGCGAAGGCAGATGATTTTCCGCCCTTGAGGTCGAAACAGACCAGCGTGGAGCCGCCCGTCATCTGCTGCGCCACGATGTCTGCCTGGGGATGGTCCTTGCGCCCGGGATAGATGACGCGACCCACCTTGGGGTGTTCGGCCAGATAATCGGCGACACGAGCGGCGCTCTCGCTCTGCTGGCGCACCCGAAGCGGCAGGGTTTCAAGACCCTTCAGAAGCGTCCAGGCATTGAAGGGCGAAAGGCTGGGCCCGGTATGGCGGAAATAATCGTGCAGGTTCTCATCGATCCAGTCTTTGTCGGACAGCACGACGCCGCCCAGACATCGGCCCTGACCGTCGATATGCTTGGTCGCGGAATAGACCACCACATGGGCACCCAGCTCCAGCGGCTTTTGCAGGAGCGGCGTGGCGAACACATTGTCGACCACGAGACGCGCGCCGGCGCTGTCGGCCAATCGGGCGATCGCCGCGATGTCGCAGACTTCCAGCGTTGGATTGGTGGGGCTTTCCAGGAAAAACAGCTTGGTGGTGGGCCGAATGGCCTCTTCCCATGCGACAACCGATTTGCCGTCGACGAGCGTTGCTTCGATGCCGTAGCGCGGCATCAGCGTCTCCACCACCCAGCGGCAGGAGCCGAAGAGAGCGCGCGCAGCCACTACATGATCGCCGGCCTTGAGCGAACAGAGCAGCGCCGCCGAAACCGCCGCCATGCCCGACGCCGTGGCGCGGGCATCCTCTGCCCCTTCCAGCGCGCACATGCGCTTTTCGAACATGTCGACGGTGGGATTGGCGTAGCGCGAATAGATGAAGCCCGGCTCCTCGCCCTTGAAACGGGCTTCGGCGGCTTCCGCGCTGTCGTAGAGGAAACCCTGCGTCAGATAGAGGGCTTCGGAGGTCTCGCCGAACTGCGAGCGCAGCGTGCCCGCATGGACAAGGGCGGTTTGCGGTTTCCAGTCTTTGCCAAAATTGCTTGTCATCGTCTTCGCTCAAAAAATAAAACCGGCCGCGGGAAGCCGCTTGCCGGTTCGAGCGCCCTGGTGACAGGTCGTTGCCGCGGCCTTTTAGCGACTTGTTTTACGTGGCTGCAAGCCGACCGGCCAAATCACCACGGGATAAATTCTCTTTAGACGGCGACGCGCCTTGCGTCAATTGCGGCCGGCGTTAAAGCTCGCTCACCAGCTTTCGGAGGCATGACGTGGACCCAGCAGGCATATTGCCAGATTCTGAGATCGCAGCGCTTTTCGACAGCGGCGCGCTGACCGCGCTGGGCCCGCTCGACCCGGATCAAGTGCAGCCGGCCAGCCTCGATCTGCGCCTCGGGGACGTCGCCTATCGCGTGCGCGCCAGCTTCCTGCCCGGGCCGCAGAGCCGGGTTTCCGAGAAGCTCGACCGCCTCAGGCTTCACCAGATCCCGTTGGGCGAGGGCGCGGTGCTGGAGACCGGTTGCGTCTATATCGTGCCGCTGATGGAAGGGCTTTCCCTGCCGGCCGATATTTCCGCGTCAGCCAACCCCAAAAGCTCGACCGGCCGTCTCGACATATTCACCCGCGTGATGACCGATTTCGGTCCCGAGTTTGACAAGATCGTGCCGGGATACAAGGGGCCGCTCTATCTGGAAGTGAGCCCCCGCACCTTTCCGATCATCCTGCGTGCCGGATCGCGGCTTTCGCAGATACGTTTCCGGCGGGGCAATGCCTTGCTTACGGAGGCCGAGCTTGCGGCACTGCATGAGACGGAAACGCTGGTGGCAGCGCAGACGCCCAATATCTCCGGCGGCGGGATTGCGCTTTCCATTGACTTGACCGGCGGTCAGGACCGCCTCGTCGGCTACCGCGCCAAGCACCACACCGGCCTGGTCGACGTCGACAGGAAGGCGGCCCATTCGGTGACCGACTTCTGGGAGCCGCTCTATAATCACGGCAAGGCGGAACTGGTTCTGGATCCGGACGAGTTCTACATCCTCGTTTCCCGCGAAGCGGTTCACGTGCCGCCCGCCTACGCGGCCGAGATGACGCCGTTCGACCCTCTGGTGGGCGAATTCCGCGTCCATTATGCCGGCTTCTTCGATCCTGGTTTCGGTCATTCGGGCGCGGGCGGAACGGGCAGCCGCGCCGTGCTGGAAGTGCGTAGCCACGAAGTGCCTTTCATCCTGGAGCACGGCCAGATAGTCGGACGGCTGGTCTATGAGCGCATGAGCACGCGGCCCAAGGCGCTATACGGCACGGGCCTGAAGTCGAACTACCAGGGCCAGGCGCTGAAATTGTCCAAGCATTTCATCGCCTGACATCACTCCACATTCTGGCGCTTCAAAGCCCGCACCTCGTCGCGCAGCGCCCGGATTTCGACCAAGATGACCTCCTGCTCCTGTTGCATGGCACTGCGCTCGGCGGTGGCTGCCGCGTCGTGCTCGGCCTGCATCGCCGAGACGATGATACCGATGAACAGGTTCAGCACCGTGAAAGTGGTCGACACGATGAACGGGATGAAGAACAGCCACGCCCAGGGGAAGACTTCCATGACCGGTCGCACGATGCCCATGGACCAGCTTTCCAGCGTCATGATCTGGAATAGGGAATAGGCCGAACGGCCGATGGTGCCGAACCAGTCGGGAAAGTCGGTGCCGAAGAGTTTCGTCGCCATTACCGAGAAGACATAGAACACCAGCGCCAGCAACAGCATGATAGAACCCATGCCCGGCAGCGCCGCTATAAGCCCGCCCACCACGCGCTTGAGCGAAGGCACCATCGATACCAGCCTGAGCACCCGCAGGATGCGCAGTGCCCGCAGCACCGAGAAATTGGCCGTTGCGGGGGCGAGGGCTATACCGACTACGAGAAGATCGAAAACACGCCAGGGATCACGAAAGAAGCGTCCGCGGTAGACGGCCAGCTTGGTGCCCAGCTCCAGCACGAACACGCCCAGGATCAGCTTGTCGAACGCCATCAGCAGCGGGCCGGCCGCCGCCATAGCGCGCTCCGATGTCTCAAGGCCAAGAGTGATTGCGTTGAGAACGATCAACACGGTGATCGTCATCTCGAAGCGGCGGGATTCCAGGAACTGTTTCAGGGCTTGCACGATGGGAACAACCGGTTGCTGATGGCCGGCGAACAGGTGGTATGTAAAACGGGTCGCGTCAAGGCGCATGGGTAAGCGGACGCACAATCCGCCTTGACAGGAAGGGCCTTCATCGCGATCTAATGGCGCGCCCGAAAGCAGTCGTCACTGTCGGCCGGGTGCCAGAGGGCGGGCGTAGTTCAGTGGTAGAACGTCAGCTTCCCAAGCTGAATGTCGTCGGTTCGATCCCGATCGCCCGCTCCAGCCTCCCGGCGCCGTAGGTTTTTGGGTCCACGCACAGTGCTTTCCGAAAATCGGACCCGGTTCCCCGGCAGATGCTGTAGTCAGTGCTGCATAATGCGCGCCAGAACGCCGTCCTTCACGCCGGCCAGGTAGTCGATGAGGGCCGGACCGGGCAGTGGTTTGCTGAGCAGGTATCCCTGCACCTCGTCGCAGCCCGCGCCGCGCAGGATCTGCAATTGCTCGGTCGTTTCCACGCCTTCGGCCACAGTCGTCATGCCGAGGCTGGAGGCCATGGTGATGATGGAGGCGACGATGGCATTGTGGTCCCGGTTGATGCCGATTTCCTCGATGAAGACCTTGTCGATCTTGATTTGGTCGACCGTGAACTTCTTCAGGTAGCTGAGCGAGGAATAGCCCGTCCCGAAATCATCCAGCGAAATTCTCACGCCCATCCTGCGCAGTATCTGCAGGTCTGTGCGCACCTCGGCATTGTCGTCGAGCAGAAGCGATTCAGTGATCTCGAGATGAAGCCTGTTCGAGGACAGCCCCGATCGATGCAGGGCATCCTGCACCGTTTCGACGATGTTGCTGCGCTCGAACTGGACCGGTGAGAGATTGACGGCAATGCAGATATCGTCGTCGAGGCCCGCAGCGAAGATGCAGGCCTCGTTGAGTACCCATTCGCCCAAGCTGAGAATGATTCCTGTTTCTTCCGCAACCTTGACGATCTCTTGCGGCGTCGCCGAACAGGCGGCCGTATCTTTCCAGCGCAGCAGCGCTTCTACACGCGCTACATTGCCCGTGTTGAGATTGGTGATCGGCTGATAAGCCAGCTCGAACTGGTCGTCGAATGGGCCGGCGAGAAGCAGGCTCTCGATCTCGGATTTGCGCTCCATCCTTGCCGACATGGCTTCGTTGTAGAAGGCATAGGAGCCGCCGCCTGCGTGCTTTGCCTCATATAAGGCCAAATCGGCATTGCGCAGCAGCACATCCACTTCGTAGAGGTCGCCGCCACCGATCGCTATGCCGACGCTGCCGCCGGCAAGCACTTCCCGCCCATCAATGTTGTAGACCTCCAAAAGCGCCCCGACGAGACGTCCGGCCAACGCCGCCGCCTGGTCGGGATGGGCGAGATTGCCGTGGACCACGATGAACTCGTCGCCGCCGACGCGGGAGACCGTATCGCCCCCGCGGCAGGCCGTCTGCAACCGTCGGGCCGCCTCGCACAGGAGCTTGTCGCCGAACGGGTGCCCATAGGCATCGTTGATCTTTTTGAAGTTGTCGAGATCGATGCACATGATGGAGGTGAATCTGCCGCGCCTGCTATCGGCCGCCAAAGCTTCGGCAAGGCGTTCGCGCAGGAGCACACGATTGGGCAGGTCGGTCAGCGCGTCATGCCGCGCCATATGGGAGACCTTCATCTGCGCCGAATAGCTCTCGGTGATGTCCTCGAAAGTGGAAATCCAGCCGCCGCTGTCCATGGGCTTGTGCGAAACCATCACGATGCGCCCGCCGGCGATCGTTGCTATGAGCGGATTCTGCTCCTGCCGGCTGAAAAGCAATCGTGCGTCGTGGGCTGAGCAGGTCCCGGCTTCCTTCATCCGTTGTGCAAGGGTTTCCAGGCTTGTGCCGCGTTCGGCTTCGTCGAAGGATAGCCCGAACAGATCTGCCATCCGGCGATTGGAGACGATGAGATGGCCCGATGGATCGAACATCGCGAGCCCATGGGTCATGTTGTCGAGGGCCGTCTCGAACAGCCTGTTCTGCTCAGCGAGCCGGATATTGGAGGTCACGAGTTGCGCGCCGGTGCGCTGAAGGTCCTCGTTCGAAGCGGCAAGCGACCTGCGGGTGGCTTCAAGCAACCGCGTCTGCCAGCTATTGAGCGCGAAGAGCCCGAAACCGCACAGCACAAGCAGTATCGTGATGGCGGTGAATTGCCAGTGCAGGACATAGAGTTGCCGCTGATCGCGGGCGACGGCCTGCCCGCCATAGCTGTTCGCCTCGGAAACCAAACCGGTGAGGTCCGCCTCCAGCGTTTCCGTCAGCGCGATAGCCCTGCTGATGTCGCCGTCTTCGGCGATGAGGGGTTCCACTTCCTTCATCGTCTCGGAGGCCCGCTCGATCACCCGTTGGCGGTGGGGTTCCTCGAGCACGAATGTGTGGAAGTCGCCGGATGTGAAAAGGCTCAGCCGATTGAGGAAAATCTCGTATCGCAGACGCGCCTTCTGAACGGACGCGGCGGACTTTTCAGCCAGAAGGGCCTCAAAAAGTTCCTTCCTGAACCGAAGAAACTCGTTCACGCCCTGGCTGGCGCTGAAGGCCACGTTGTACTGCGACACCTCCTCGAACAGCGCCTGGCGCTTGTGAACGAGAAACGAGATGTAGACCGCCGCCAGCAGCAGGACCACCATGCTCGAGGCGAGCATGTAGCGGATCAGGCGAATGGCCATCTCCTGCCTCGACGCGGCTTTGGTTCCTGGAGTGCCGGCGTGCAAGGCTTACCTCACATTCATGCGTGCAATTTGCCAGACAGACCTGGAATAATACTTCTGGGCATGGAGGTCGGCGTTGCTGTCATAGGGGTAGATGATAAAAAGCGGCCCCTTGTCGCGCACAGGCATCTCGACTCCGTCACGTTTCATGGCAAGGATCGTGCCGAACTCGGCAAAATCGGAAATGGGTATGGTCGTGCGGTAGTCGTTGAGTGCGACGGCCTCGATTTCGGTTCCCTTGGCGCCTACATATTCCATGAGTTTGGTAAGCGGTACGCCCTCGAATGTGGCGGCGCTTGTATACCAGGGCGTGGTGGTAACGATTTCCACCATGCCGAGCCCTTCGAGCATCTGGCGGTCGAAATGGGCCTCGTCACCCGCATTCGTGTTCTCGATATTCCCATCGATGACGAGAATGGTCTCACCGGCAGGCGTCGGGAGCGTCTCGGCCTGCGCGGTCGAATGCAACCCGAACGCGATCAGAATCCCCATGCAGATCATCACTGGCAGGCATGTGAAGCGGATATTAAGTTCGGTGTTCATGATTTTCCCCTCTACCTGAGCTTGCAAGGCGACCGCAATATTTCACAAAGCATGGCGCATATAGGCTAAGAGCATGTTAATATTGGATTTCTGGAAAGACCACCACCGAAACGGACGCGTCGAAATATTGGCGCAGAAAAACAAAAAGCTGATACAAGCGACCTTGTTCGCTTAAACTTCACTAACTAGGCATGGATACCGACCCGTGACAAATCCAGTCGAGACCTACAAAGAGTTCACCTTCGAGGCCGCACACGAACTGCCGCCCTATTCGGGGCTGCATGGCCATTCCTTCAAAGTGCGCATCGCCCTTACAGGAGAGCCTGATCCGAAATTCGGTTGGTCTGCTAACCTTTATGAGGTCGAGCGCAAGATAGAGGAGATCCACAAGACGCTGGATCATGGCTATCTTAACCAGGTAGAGGGCTTGTCGGTCCCGTCCCTGGAAAACATCGCGGCGTGGATCTGGCAGAAGCTGCGCGGAGACCTGCCTGCCCTGAGCGAGGTCGTGGTTTCGCGCGGCCCGGACGGCCAGGCTGAGGGCTGCGTCTATCGCGGCTGAACAGCACCGCGATTTCGCCAACCCTGTTGATGCCGCCACATTCCATGGCTATGTGCAGGAAAGCCATTTTAAACGGGGTACACCGTGTCCGCATTGACCAGATTCCTGGGCGACAGCCCGTTGCGCGTGTTGATCAAGCTCTTGATCGTCTCCTTCATAGTAGGCTTCATCATGAACGTGTTCAACTGGTCGCCGCTCGACGTCTATTATTCGCTGCGCGACACGGTTCTGGGCATCTGGAACATGGGCTTTGACGCGCTGGGAAGGCTGGGTGGCTACATCCTGCTTGGCGCGTTCATCGTCGTGCCCGGTTTCATCATCCTGCGGCTGTTGAGCTTTCGGCGATAATAGGGTTCAGGCGAAATCCGATGCGGTTTCAAACAGGATTGCATGTCGCTTGCCAAGACTGGCGATGTCGCGTGAATATCCGCCGCCGATGACGCCGCAAACGGGAATGCTTCTCGCGCGGAAAAATTCGATCACCATTCGGTCGCGGCGCCGGAGACCGTCGTCGGAAAGGGTCATACGGCCGAGCCTGTCCTCGCCGTGCGGGTCGATCCCGGCATTGTAGAAGACGATCTCGGGCAGTCCGGCATCGAGCAGCCGCGGCAGGGCTTCCGCCAGCGCCGCGAGATACCCGGCGTCGCCTGTCCCGTCAGGCAGGCCGATGTCAAGATCCGAGGCGATCTTTCGCGCCGGATAATTGTTTGCGCCGTGCATGGAGAAGGTGAAAACGCGGGGCTCTCGCGCGAAGATGTCGGCGGTGCCGTCGCCTTGATGTACGTCGAGATCCACCACGAGAATGCGGCCCATCCCCTCGCCGAGCAATGCGCTTGCCGCTACGCCGACGTCGTTGAAGGTGCAGAAGCCCGTTCCGTGGGCGCGCCGCGCGTGGTGGCTGCCGCCGGCCGTGTTGCAGGCAATGCCGCATTTCAGCGCCAGGCGTGCCGCCAACAGGGTGCCCGCCGTCGCGAGACTTGCGCGGCGGGAAACCCTTTCGTCCACGGCAAAACCGATTTCCCGTTCGATTTCGGGTGGAACGCAGTTGTTGATCACCTGGTCGACGTAATGCGCGTGATGGGCCAGGGCCAGTGTGTCCAGCGGCGCCGGCGCCGGCTCGTGCAGCGAACCTTCGCTGGTAAGCTCGCGGTCACGAAGAGCCTTCATCAGAGCGGTATATTTGCCCATCGGAAAGCGATGGCTGGCAGGAAATCGGGCATCGTAATCAGGATGGTGAACGATCTGCAGCATGAGTTTTCCGGCGCCACGATTTCAAGAACATATGCTGTACGAACCCTCTGGCTTATCGAGAACTCCAGGTGGTCCCCTTGCCTTCGCATTGGTGAGCGGGGCATTGAGGGTGTTCATTCAATATACGAATTGATCCGGCCCGTGGACCACGCCGCAGAGGAAAATGCACAGCCGCCGTTCGAGGTGACTAACAGGCGTGTTCTGGCCATCGCCGTGCCGATGACGCTTGCGTTTCTCACCACACCTCTTTTGGGCCTGGTCGATACGGCGGTGGTCGGGCAATTGGGCAACCCGGCCTTGCTTGGCGGCCTGGCGGCGGGCGCGATCGTCTTCGATGTCGTCTTCAACACGTTCAATTCGCTGCGTTCCGGCACAACGGGATTGGTGGCACAGGCCTTCGGGGGCGGCGAGACGCGGGAAGAGCAGGCGGTTCTGCTGCGTTCGTTGACACTGGCCGTGGGGCTGGGCATTGCGATCATCTTCATGGGACCGCTGATCTCGGCCGCCGGCGTGTGGTTTATCGATCCGGAGGCACGTGTCGCTGAGGCCATGCGGACCTATATCGCGATACGCATTCTGGCAGCGCCGCTGACGCTGATGAACTACGCCATACTTGGCTACGTGCTGGGACGGGGAGAAGGCGCGACAGGCCTTCTCCTGCAGATACTGCTCAACGGCGCGAACATCCTTCTGTCCTTCTATCTGGGGCTGACGCTGGGCTGGGGCCTCGAAGGGGTGGCATGGGGCACCGTCGGAGGCGAACTGCTGGCCGTGCTCGGCGGTGGCGTTATCCTGCTCCGCCGCTTCGCTGGCCAACCGCACCCAAGGCGCGAGCACGTGTTCGACATTGCCGCGATGCTGCGCATGATCGCGCTCAATGGCGACATCATGACCCGTTCCTTCACGCTTTTGGCCGCCTACGCGCTGTTCACGCGGCAGGGCGCGCAACTCGGCACGATTACGCTCGCGGCCAACGCCGTTCTGATGAACTTCTTCTTCATCGCCGGTTATTTTCTCGACGGCTTCGCGACCGCGGCCGAGCAATTGGCGGGACGGGCCGTGGGTGCCCGGCAATGGACAGCGTTTCGCAGGGCCGTATTCCTGAGCGGTTTGTGGGGCCTGGTGCTGGCGCTGGGCGCCACCGCGGCCTTCTACTTGTTCGGCGAGACGCTGATCGCGCTTGTCACCACGGCGCCCGCTGTACGCGCCCTGGCGCTGGAATATCTCCCTTGGGCGGCGCTGATCGCCGTCAGCGGCTTTCTGGCCTTCGAAATGGATGGCGTGTTTATCGGTGCGACCTGGTCCCGCGACATGCGCAATATGATGCTGCTGTCGCTTGTCGCCTACGTTGCCTCACTTCTCCCATTGGGCATGGCCTATGGCAATCACGGGCTGTGGGCTTCGATGCATATATGGCTGATCGTGCGCGGCCTGAGCCTGCTGGCTATCCTGCCCTACCGGGCCCGCCAGACCTTCGGCTGAAGCGGCTGGAGGAAAAATCCGCGCTAAACCGCCAGCGGACGCTCCGCCCAGCGGGCAACATGGGTGTCGCGCAGTTCGCGGATGGAACCCAGGCCGGCCGAATGCACGAAAGCATCCATGTCGGCGACGATGCGGGCGGGCAGGCCGGGCCCCGCGTATATCATGCCGGTGTAAAGCTGCACGAGGTCGGCGCCTGCCCGGATCTTCTCGATGGCGGTTGCCGCCGAATCGATGCCGCCCACGCCCATGATCGGCAGCGCCGGCCCGACAAGCTTGCGCATCTTGGCGAGCGCGATGGTGGATCGGGGAAACAGGGGCCTGCCCGAAAGACCGCCGGCCTCGTCGCGCGCCGGGCTCTTGAGGCCATCGCGCGAAAGGGTGGTGTTCGAGACGACAAGGCCGTCCACCTCGTGCACCGCCACCTCCTCGGCAATGTCGGTGAAGCCTTCGTCGGTAAGATCCGGTGCGATCTTCAGGAACACAGGTACGCGGCGGCCGAGCCGTTCGGCCTCGCTGTCGCGCGCCGCCATGACTCGGGACAGAAGATCTGCCAGGCTTTCGCGGTGCTGCAGGTCGCGCAGCCCCTTGGTATTGGGCGAGGAGATATTGACCGTCAGGTAAGAAGCCAGTCCGGCAAAGGCGCGGACGCCTTCCTCATAGGCGGCGATCCGGTCGTCGCTGTCGCGGTTGGTGCCGATATTGATGCCGACGACGCCAGGCTTCTTCCCACGCTCGCGAAGCCGCGCGACGACACGCTGCAGCCCTTCATTGTTGAAGCCCAGCCGGTTGATGACGGCCTCCTCGGCGGGCAGCCGGAAGATGCGCGGTTTCTCGTTGCCCGCCTGCGGGCGCGGCGTAACTGTGCCGCACTCGGCGAAGCCGAAGCCCAGACGCAGAAGCGCGTCCGGCACCTCGGCGTTCTTGTCGAACCCGGCGGCCATGCCGACCGGATTTGGAAAATCCAGACCGGCCACGCTGACCGCGAGCCTCGGCGTGGGCTTGACGGGCGGGCAGGGCAGGAAGCCTGATTTCAGTGCGGTGATCGAAAGCGTGTGTGCCCGCTCGGGGTCGAGCGAAAAGAGAATCGACCGGCTGGCCAGATCGAGCAGCTTCTTCATGGCGCGAGATCTGGAAATTCATGCCCGTCGGGACCGAGCGGCAGCGGCCTGACCCACAGAACCGCATCCAGACGGAGAGGCGCATAGAGGTGGGGAAACAGAGCGCCGCTCCGCGACGGCTCGTAGCGAAGCGGCTCGCCGAGCTTCCCCGGATCGACCGCGACGAGGACCAGATCATCCTGGCCCCCGAAATGTTTTTTGGCCGTTTCAGCGACCTGTTCGGCGGTGGAAAAATGGATGAAACCGTCGGCAATGTCGACCGGCGCACCGGTGAACACGCCGTCGAGTTCCGCCTGGAGCCACAGAGCGCTCGGGCATATCTTGAAAATTGTGCTTTCCATGGGGGCGCTATAATCGGGAAGAGCGCTGGAGGAAAGTGCCGTCTGTGCCTCCCTTGGTATTATGCTATCCAATTTGCGGCGCATTTTTCGCTTAACGGAAGAGACCTTTAGGGAGCAACATCGATGCGAAACCTGTTTGTCGTCACCGTCGCGCTTGGGGCGCTCGTTTCCGCCGGCGAACTCCACGCCCAGACCGGGCAGCGTTTTCAGCTCGAGAGGGCGGAGGACGGTTATGTGCGCATGGATACGCAGACGGGCGCGATCTCCATCTGCAAGGACCGTTCCGGCCAGATCGTCTGCACGCTGGCCGCCGACGAACGTGCGGCCTATGAGAATGATCTGGATGCCCTGCGCGGTCGCGTGGCCAGTCTCGAGGCTCGCGTCGAAGCGCTCGAAAGAGGAAGCGCCGGCCGGGAAAGCTCCGACCTGCCCAGCGAGGAGGAGTTCGAGCAGACGCTGAGCCTGATGGAGCGCTTCTTCCGTCGCTTCATGGACATCGTGAAGGGGCTGGAGGAAGAAAACCAGACGGGCGACCGGCCCCCTGAGCCGGGCAAGACCTGAAACCGGCTCTGCGCGATCGCGCCAAACCTGCAATGATTTTTCGCGATGATGCTCTAAACGCCGGAGACGCCCGCGAGCCGCAGAACCGTCGAGGCCGCGAAGAAGGAGCATGCGATGGTGTAGCTGTTACGGGCAAAAAAACCGTAGACGTCGCGCAGAACCACCCTGAAAACGGCCTGGCCCGGGGTGCCCACTGGCCTGGATGACGGGTCCAGACACGTCCACACCTCTGTTCGCCGGGGATTTTGCCAGCGCAGGATGATCGCTTTGATGATGAGGATTTCGGACATCGCCATGGTCAGTATGGCGCCGGCATAAAGGGCCAGAACCAGATCGAACGAGAAGGATATCATTATCAGCCCGATGGCCAGCGCGCCGAACATGACGGCGCGTCCGATACAGACAAAGGCTACTCCGCGAATCTTCTCCATCTCCTGTCTCGATGGCTGGCGCCTCGCAGAAACCTGATAGGCGCTTCAGGTTCCCGCAGGCGCAATAGCTCCTTTCGACACGAAAGGTGCAATCAGCTTGAAATGTTCCCCGTTCCCCGCATAATCGTCAACCGGCAGGCTGCGTCATAAAAAGCGAAAAAGTCGCGCGGCCGGACCGGGGGAGGTTTATTGCCGATGGGCTATCGATTCGTGATCGCCGACGATCATCCGCTCTTTCGTGGTGCGCTCCAGCAGGCGCTTGCGGGTTTCCGCACGGACTGCGAGATACTCGAGGCTGGCGATTTCGACGGCGTCAAGAAACTGGTGGCCGAGGATCCCGACATCGACCTGGTGCTGCTCGACCTTGCCATGCCGGGGGCAAGCGGGCTCTCAGGCCTTGTCGCGCTGCGCGGCCTCAACCCGGCCATGCCGATCGTCGTCGTCTCGGCGTATGACAATCCTCAGACCATCCGCCGCGCGCTGGAACTCGGCGCGTCCGGTTTCATTTCCAAGTCCGCGAAGCTGGACGAAATTCGCAAGGCGGTGCAATCCGTGCTGGAGGGCGCCATATCCACACCGGAGGAAATCGACCTTGGCGAAGAGGGCGACCCGGAGGTCTCGGACCTGATCGCCCGCATACAGACGCTGACGCCGCAGCAGACGCGCGTTCTCGCAATGATTGCCGAAGGCTTGCTCAACAAGCAGATCGCCTATGAGCTCAACGTATCGGAAGCAACCGTGAAGGCGCACGTCTCGGCAGTGCTGCAAAAGCTCGACGTCGACAGCCGCACCCAGGCCGTCATCCGGCTTGCGCGGATGGGCACGGACCCTCTGTCAGAGGGCGTTTGAAGGCTTCATTCGGCCGCCGTCTGCATCTGGCGATGCCGCATCAGCAGGGCGCGCAGCGCAGCCGGCTTCAACGGTTTGTGCAGTATTGGCACCTCCATGGCCAGCGCCTCTGCCCGCACTTCGCTGGTGCGGTCGGCGGTTATGAGAATGGCGGGTATATCGGCCTGCCAAGCATCACGCAGCCGTCTCACCGCTTCCAGGCCCGTTTCGCGATCGAGATGGTAGTCGGCCAGAATGAGGTCGGGCCTCGCGCCACGCGGCCGCCCCGCCGCCAGCGATGCGGTGCCCGCAAGGGTGCGAACCCGGCACCCCCAGCCCTGCAGCAGCATGCGCATGCCCTCGAGTATCCGCTGATCATTGTCGATGCACAGGACATCGAGTCCGGTCAGGAGGATGTTGGCGCGAGGCTGCATCGCCGGCTGCTCGGCGCCGGCGTCCACTTCCGCCCCCGACACCGGCAGGATGACGGAGAAGCGCGTTCCCTTTGCCCTTTCGGAGTGGATCTGGATTTCCAACCGTAGCACCCGCGCGATGCGGTCGACGATGGAAAGCCCGAGGCCCAGCCCCTGGGCTTCGCGCATGCCTTCGTCGAGCCGGGTGAACTCGCGAAAAACCGTGTTGAGCTCGTCGCCGGCGATGCCGATGCCGGTGTCGAGGACCTGTATCTCCACCAGTTCGCCGCGTCGGCGCACGCCGACGAGAACCTTGCCGCTGCGGGTATATTTCACGGCGTTGGAAACGAGATTCTGGACCAGCCTGCGAAACAGGTTTCGGTCCGTCCTGACCGTAATGGAGGAGGGGACCACCCGCAGCTCCAATCCCTTTTCGGACGCCAGAGGCTGGAAATCCGTCTCGACCTGCCGCAGCAACCCACCCAGCCTGAACACGCTCTCGGCAGGTTTCAAGGCGCCCGTGTCGAGCCGGGAGATATCGAGAACGGCCCCAAGGATTGTTTCCACCGAATCCAATGAGGATTCGATATTGTCGACGAGGTTGCGGAGATCGTCCCGGTCGGCCTTCTCGCGCAGCGGTGCGCAGTAAAGCCGCGCGGCGTTGAGCGGCTGGAGGATGTCGTGGCCGGCCCCGGCAAGGAAGCGCGTCTTGCCGAGATTTGCTTCTTCAGCCAGCATCTGCGCCTGGGCCAGTTCCTCGTTCACGCGGACGAGCTCGGCCGTGCGGCTGGCCACCCGCTGTTCCAGCGTTTCATTGGCGCGTTTCAAGGCCATGTCTGCCTCCACGCGCGCGGTGATGTCGGTGTAGGTGGCCACAATGCCGCCATCGGGCATGGCGTTGGACCGTATCTCCATGATGCGGTCGCTGCGCCGCAGGCGGATTTCCCAGGGCAGTCCATGGGTGGTGAGCTGGTCGAGAAGCATGGTCTCGCCATCGCGGTCGAGCTCTCCCCGCTCGATCAGGAAGCCGACGATCTGCGCCAGCGAGACGCCGACCTGGCCCATCGAATCCGGCAGGCCGAACAGCGTGCGGAATTGCCGGTTCCAGCAGGTCAGCCGGAAATCCATGTCGAAGACGGTGATACCCTCCTCCATCTGGTCAAGCGCGGTCTGCAGCAGGTCGCGATTATGCTGCAG
The DNA here is from genome assembly GCF_026162365.1 of Nitratireductor luteus. GTDB lineage: Bacteria > Pseudomonadota > Alphaproteobacteria > Rhizobiales > Rhizobiaceae > Chelativorans > Chelativorans luteus. The sequence goes on from NZ_JAOANW010000003.1 coordinate 82,648, forward strand.
TGCGATGGAGGCGTCGTCGAGTAGCCGCATGGCGTCGCGGGGCGAGCTGTCGTTCCGCTGGAAGAGCAGCGAAAGGATGAGCCGTGCCGACGAAGAGCCGACCGCGCTTGCCAGCAACTGCTCGGAGAAGCGGATGATGGGCATGCTCGCCTGCTCGTTACCCTTGAGCTTGATGCCCTGCTGGTCCTCGAAAGTCAGGAACGAGCGCTCCGTCCGTTCCACGCCCAGATAACGCGAGATCGTGTCCTTGAGGTCGTTGACCGTGACGGCGGTGCGAAAACGCCGGAAACTCGGCATCGGACCGGTATCGCGGGGCACGAAAATCGCTGCCTGAATGCGCTCCAACGGGCTGGCCACCCGCGATAGGGAGCCGAGCACGAAGAAAAGGGAGTTGATCGCCAGGCTCCACAAAACGCCATGGTTCAGCGGTTCCGCGACGGTCCCGAACAGGCTCTGGGGCCTGAGTGCGGCGATACCGAAGGGACCGTTGGTTATGATCTCCGTGCCGGCCGGCGCAAACGACGGGAAAAGCAGCGTATAGCCCCAGACCGCGAAACCGGCGCTCATGCCCAGAAGCGCGCCGCGGCTATTGGCGCCGCGCCAGATCAGCCCGCCGAAGAACGAAGGTGCGAACTGAGCGATGGCCGCGAACGAGATCAGGCCGATAGCGGCAAGCCGCGTGTTGTGGGTGGTCTCCCGGTAATAGAGAAACGCCACGAACAGAATGATGAAAATCGAGGCGCGGCGGATATTGAGGATCAACGACGCCCAGTCCTCGTTCTCGCTGTTGCGTAGCAGCCGGCGCACGAAAAGCGGAATGACGAGGTCGTTGGAGATCATGATCGACAGCGCAACGCTTGCCACGATCACCATCGCCGTTGCCGCCGACAGGCCGCCGATAAAGGCGACGAGCCCCAGCAGATCGTGCCCTGCGAGAAGCGGCAGCGACAGGACGTACAGGTCCGCGTTGGTCTGGTCGCCGACGAGGCTGAGCCCGGCGAAAGCGATAGGAATGACGAACAGGTTGATCAGCACCAGGTAAAGCGGAAACAGCCAGCTCGCCGTGCGCAGTTCGCCCTCGCTCTTGTTCTCGACGATGGTCACGTAAAACTGGCGCGGGAGCATCACGATGGCGCAGGCGCTGAGCGTGGTCATCACCATCCATGTCGCCAATGATGTAGGCGCGGCGAAAGCCTGCGCAACTTGCGGCGAGGCCATGGTTTTCTGCGCGAGATCGACCGGACCGTCGAAGATAATGAACGTCGCCGTCACGCCGATGGCCAGGAACGCGCCCAGCTTCACGACGGATTCGACGGCCACTGCCAGCACGAGCCCATCCTGATGCTCAGTGGCGTCGGCATGCCGGGTGCCGAAGAGGACGGCGAACAGCGCCAGAAGCATCGCTATCAGCAGCGATATGTCGCCGATGAAAAGGTCAACCACCGGCGGCGCGCCGTCATAATGAACCACCATCAGATTGACGGAGTCCGAGATGGCCTTCAGTTGCAGCGCGATATAGGGGATCGTCCCGAAGGTGGCGATCAGCGTGGCGACCGAGGCCACGGCGAAGCTCTTGCCGTAGCGGGCGGCCAGGAAATCGGCGATGGAGGTGATCTTCTCGCTCTTGGCCAGGCGGACGATTCGGACCAGGAGACGGCCGCCGAAGAGGAACACCAGTACCGGCCCGATATAGATGGCCAGGAACTCGAAAGCTCGCTCCGAAGCGAGCCCGACGGAGCCGAAGAAGGTCCAGGACGTGCAGTAGATGGCCAGGCTGAGCGCATAGATGAAAGGCCGCGCAACGGCACCTTCCGACGCGGCCGCGCGCCGGTCTCCGACACTGGCGATCACGAACAGAAGCGTGACGTAGCCAATGGCGATTATCGCAATGACCCACCCCTGCACGGCGGCCCTCCCTTGTCCGAAAAGCCAAGCACAGGGCTTGACGGCGCGCAATGCTTCTTTCGCCCGATGTCAGACCGCGCAACTGTGCATTGCGACAAGGATTTTCTTACCTATTGGCGGGCTTTTGCTATTCTCGTTCCCGCAGATGCGGGCGCCGCGGCGCCCTCGTGGTTAGCGACTAGGGCATGATCCGAAAAGTGGGGTCGTTTTTTCGGGAAAGATCATGTTCCAACGAGGAGATGGATCAAAACCTCTTGATCCATGAAAGCGGAGCGGGAAATGCTGAACGAATTCCGGGAATTCATTGCGCGCGGCAATGTCATGGACCTGGCCGTGGGCGTCATCATTGGCGGTGCTTTCGGGCTGATTGTGAAATCGCTGACCGACGACGTCATCATGCCGATCATCGGTGCGGTTACCGGTGGCGGCTTCGACTTTTCGGACTATTTCATTCCGCTGTCGGCGTCGGTGACGGCGCCCACGCTGGCGGCGGCGCGGGAGCAGGGAGCGGTGCTGGCCTATGGAAACTTCCTCACCGTCGCCGTGAATTTCCTGATCCTGGCATGGATCATTTTCCTGATGATCAAGGGCGTCAACAATCTGCGCCGCAAGGAAGCCGAGACGCCGGCCGCGCCGGAAGCTCCGCCCCAGGACATTCAACTGCTTACAGAAATCCGCGATCTGCTCGCCAAACGATAGATCTCAACGGTAGCCCCTCGTATGAACCTGGTTGAAATGCTGCGCGACGAAGCGCGCGAGGCACCGCGTAGCGGTATCGTATCGGTGGTGGACCACGCGCGCGGCCGGCCCGATCTCATCCCGCTCTGGGTGGGCGAGGGCGACCTGCCGACGCCGGATTTCATACGCGCGGCCGCCGCCGACAGCCTGGCGGCGGGCGACACGTTCTACACATGGCAGGGCGGCATTCCCGATCTGAGGCAGGCGCTGGCCGCCTATCACGCCCGAACTTTCGCCAAGGCCTACGCGGCGGAGGAATTCATCGTAACCGGCGGAGGCATGCAGGCGATCCAGCTTGCGCTCCAGGCGGTGGCGGGCGCCGGCGATGAGGTCGTCTACTTCTCGCCCGCCTGGCCCAATTTCCCGGCCGCGCTCGGGATTGCCGGCGGCAGGCCCGTCCCGGTGCTGTTGGATTTCTCGGAGAACGGCTGGAGCCTCGACATTGCGCGTGTGGAGGCGGCAATCACCGGCAGAAGCCGCGCGCTCTTCGTCAACACGCCCGCCAATCCGACGGGCTGGACCGCCGACAGGCAGACACTTAAGGCGCTGCTCGACCTGGCGCGCAGGCATGGCCTGTGGATCATCGCGGACGAGATCTATACCAAGTTCTTCTATGGCGGCGACCGCGCCCCGTCCTTCCATGACATCGCCGAGGCGGACGACCGCATCCTTTACGTCAACTCCTTCTCCAAGAACTGGGCGATGACCGGGTGGCGCGTGGGGTGGGTGAAGGCCAATCCCGCGCTCAAGCAGGTTTTCGAAAACCTCGTGCAGTATTCGACTTCGGGCGTGGCCGAATTCATGCAGCGTGGGGCGCAGGCCGCGCTGGAAGAGGGCGACGGGTTCATCAGAGAACAGGTCGAGCGCGCTCATATCGCGCGCGGCCGAGTATCCGATATTCTGCAGGCGACCGGCCGTGTAAGGCTCGCGCGGCCGGAAGGCGCGTTCTACCTGTTCTTCGCTATCGACGGCATCGAGGATGCGCGGGCGGCGGCTATCGAGATTGTCGATGCCACCGGCGTGGGCCTTGCGCCCGGCACCGCCTTCGGCGCGGGCGGGGAAGGCTTCTTCCGGCTGTGTTTCAACCGCCGCACGGACCAGTTGGAGGAGGCAGCAACGCGTCTGGCGCGCTGGATCGGGGAACGCCGATCAGGTCATTCTACCATTTCATCGAAACGGTAAATGATATAACTATTTGATTTTACACAATTCCGGACGGAAAAACCGGTTCCTGCCGGTCCTTGAACTGTTTTACCCGCCTGACTTCGAAACCACCAGCGGCACCACGCGCTCGGTCTGCGTGACGCGGCCAGGCTGCGTCTCGGTGAAGGGGATGCCCAATGCCTCCCAGGTCTCCATCAGCGCTTCCTTGAGGGCGTCGATCAGCGCGTCGTCATGATAGGGCGTCGGCGTGATGCGCAGCCGCTCCGTGCCGCGCGGCACGGTCGGATAGTTGATCGGCTGGATGTAGATGCCGTGCTTGTCCAGGAGCCGGTCGCTTGCCTGCTTGCAAAGCTCCGGGTCGCCGACATGCAGCGGTACGATATGGGTCTCCGACGGCATAACCGGCATACCCGCTGCCGCCAGCACCTCTTTCGTGCGTTGTGCCTGCCGCTGGTGCCGTTCGCGCTCTGCGTTCGAGGTTTTCAGATGGCGGATGGATGCCGCCGCGGCGCTGGCGATTGAAGGCGGCAGGGCGGTCGTGAAGATGAAACCCGGCGCATAGGAGCGGACCGCGTCGATTACCGAGGCGGAACCGGCGATATAGCCGCCGATCACGCCGAACGCCTTGGCAAGCGTGCCTTCGATGACATCGATGCGGTGGGCAAGGCCCCGCGCCTCGGTGATGCCGCCGCCGCGCGGGCCGTACATGCCCACGGCGTGCACTTCGTCGATATAGGTCATCGCATTGTATTTGTCGGCGAGGTCGGCAATCTCCTCGATTGGCGCGATATCGCCATCCATGGAGTACACGGATTCGAATACGATAAGCTTAGCCTGCTCGCCCCCGGCCGCCTGAAGCAGGCTTTCCAGATGGGCGAGATCGTTGTGGCGAAAGATCTTCTTCTCCGCGCCAGAGCGGCGCACGCCCTCGATCATCGAGGCATGATTCAACTCATCGGAAAGAACCAGGCAGTTCGGCAGAAGTCGGGCGATGGTCGAGATGGAGGCTTCGTTGGAAACGAAACCGGACGTGAAGACCAGCCCGGCCTCCTTGCCATGGAGGTCGGCAAGCTCGGCTTCGAGCTCCACCAGCGGATGGTTCGTACCGGAAATATTGCGCGTGCCGCCCGCGCCGGAGCCCATCCGCCCGGCCGCGTCGCGCATGGCCGAGATCACGCTCTCGTGCTGGCCCATGCCGAGATAATCGTTCGAGCACCAGACGGTGATTTCGCGTGCCTGCCCGCCTGAACGCCATACGGCACGCGGGAATTGGCCGGCAATACGCTCAAGATCGGCGAAGACACGATAGCGCCGCTCGGCGTGCAACTGTTCGATCGCCTCGGAAAAGAACCGCTGGTAATTCATAATGTCTTTCCTGGGTTTGGCGCCATGATCATAATGCGCGCTCCCAACCGCGTCCATGCTTTAGCACAGGGCAAAATGCCACGGTGAGCGCTTGCGACATTCAAGGCCGTCTGCGCGGAACCGTTCCGCCGCTGGCGCATTCCCTTCTTGGGCGCGGTGGCGTCAATTTGACATGGAATCATTGGAACTATAACCAAACGGGCATTCGATCCTGATCAAGACGACGCGTTCACAGGAGGCACCGGCCGCTTCATATGTGCGGAATTTGCGGAGAATTGAAGTTTGACGGTTCCCAACCGTCACCCATAGCCCTCTCTAAAATGATGGATCGCCTGGCGCCCCGCGGACCTGATGGAGCAGGTATCGTCATTCACGGCGCTGCGGCCTTCGGCCACCGCCGGCTCAAGATCATCGACCTTTCCGAAAAGGCACGTCAGCCGATGGAGGATCCGGATCTCGGCCTGACCATCGCCTTCAATGGCTGCATCTACAACTACCCCGAACTGCGTGCCGAGTTGGAGGACAAGGGCTACGAGTTCTTCTCCACTGGCGACACCGAAGTGATCCTGAAGGCCTGGCACGCCTGGGGCGAGGAATGCGTGGAGCGCTTTCACGGCATGTTCGCCTTTGTCCTGCGAGAACGGGACACGGGGCGCATCGCCATGGCGCGCGACCGTTTCGGCATCAAGCCGCTCTACCTCGCCGAAACGCCCGGCCGCATCGCCTTTGCCTCCAGCCTGCCGGCGCTGGTAGCGCGGGGCGATGTCGACACTTCGATAGACCGCATAGCGCTTCACCATTACATGACATTCCACGCCGTCGTGCCGCCGCCGCACACGATCCTGAACGGCGTGCGCAAGCTGCCGCCGGCCACCATCCGGGTGATCGAGGCCGACGGCCGCAGCCGTCAGCGGGTCTATTGGGACCCGCCCTTTGCACGCGATCCGTCCATGACGTCGCTTTCGGCGGACGAGTGGCGCGACCGTGTTCTGGACGCGCTGCGGCTCGCCGTGAAACGCCGCATGGTGGCGGATGTGCCGGTCGGCGTCCTCCTGTCGGGCGGGGTCGATTCGAGCCTGATCGTCGGGCTGCTGGCCGAGGCGGGGCAGACGGGGCTTATGACCTTCTCGGTCGGCTTCGAGGAAGCCAATGGCGAGAAGGGTGATGAATTTGTCTATTCCGACCTCATTGCCGAACGGTTCGGCACCGACCATCACAAGATTTTCGTGCCTTCCGACGAACTGATGGGCGCGCTGCCGAGTACCTTCGCCGCCATGTCGGAGCCGATGGTCTCCTACGACAATGTCGGTTTCTACCTTTTGTCCAAAGAGGTCTCCAGGCATATAAAGGTCGTGCAGTCGGGGCAGGGAGCCGATGAGATTTTCGGCGGCTATCACTGGTATCCGCCGCTGATGAGTTCCAACGACGTGGTCGACGATTATGCCAAGGTCTTCTTCGACCGGTCGCATGGGAGGCTGGCGGAGCAGCTTGCACCCGAATGGATGGAGGAGGCCGATGTCAGCCGGGCGCTGGTCGCCGGCCATTTGACACGCGCCGGCGCCGACACTCCCGTCGATGCAGCGTTGCGCCTGGATTCGACGGTCATGCTGGTGGACGATCCGGTCAAGCGCGTGGACAACATGACTATGGCCTGGGGGCTGGAGGCGCGCGTGCCTTTCCTCGATCACGAACTGGTCGAACTCGCCGCCCGCATCCCGCCGGAGGAAAAGCTGAAACATGGCGGAAAGGGGATTCTCAAGGATGTTGCGCGGCAGGTCGTGCCGTCCGAGGTGATCGACCGCAAGAAGGGCTACTTCCCCGTTCCGCAGCTCAAATATGTCGACGGACCCTATCTCGATATGGTGCGCGATGCGCTAAGCTCGCAAAGCGCACGGGACCGAGGGCTGTTCAGGCAAGATTATCTGGACCGTCTTTACGCTTCGCCGGCCGATCATATCACGCCGCTGCGCGGGTCCGAACTGTGGCAGGTCGGCCTGTTGGAACTGTGGCTGCAGACCCATGGAATTTGAGCGATGGCCAAGAACGACGAGCATGCCGCGCGCGCGGCAAGAGGCCGTACCGACAAGGCTCTGGGTCACCGGCTGAAGCGGCTGCGCGACGAGTCCATGAAGCCCGCCATCGGCGGCGAAAGCGGAGACGCTGCAGCGGACCGAGATGCGGTGCTTGACCTCGGCTGGGGACGGCTGATCTTTGCACAGACCTTCAAGACTAACGACGGTATCGCCGAGGCCCTGCACGGCGAGGGGCCGGCCCGGCGCGACATTGCCTTCTATATCCGCGATCCGCATGTGCTGCTCGCCATTGCCCCGCAGGAACTGTTTCTCGACCCCTCCCACACCTACCGGCTGGACTTGTCGACATATCGCACCGGCCGCCGGCAAACGCGCGGCTATTTCATCCGGAGGCTGACATCCGAGGCAGATGCCGAGGCGGTCAACGCCATCTATCAGAGCCGCGGCATGGTGACGGTGCGTCCTGATTTCTTCTGGACCAAGCGCGACAGCCGCGCCGTCACCTATTTCGTCGCGGAGGACGAGCAGACCGGCGATATAGTCGGGACAGTGACCGGCATTGATCATCATCGCGTGTTCAACGATCCCCAGCGCGGCGCTTCGCTCTGGTGTCTTGCAGTCGATCCGCAGACCAGACATCCGGGCGTCGGCGAAATGCTGGTGCGCAGGCTGGCCGAGCACTTCGCTGCGCGCGGTGCGAGCTTCCTCGACCTGTCGGTCATGCACGACAACGAGCAGGCCATCGCGCTCTACGAAAAGCTCGGTTTCCACCGCGTGCCGGTGTTCGCGGTGAAGCGCAAGAACCCGATCAACGAGAAGCTGTTCACCCACCCGCCGGCCGAATTCGATCTCCTCAATCCTTATGCCCGCATCATCGTCGACGAAGCGCACAGGCGCGGCGTGGCCGTCGACGTGACGGATGCCGAGGGCGGCTTCTTCCGCCTTTCCTTCGGGGGGCGGTCCATCCATTGCCGGGAGAGCCTGTCGGAACTGACTTCCGCGGTCGCCATGTCGATCTGCGACGATAAGGCCGTCACCCGCCGCATCGTCGAGCGGGCCAATATCAAGGTGCCCGAGCAACTCGACGCCGACAGCCCGCGCAAGGATATTGAAGCGTTCCTCAAGCGTCATGGCCGGTTGGTGGTCAAACCGGCGCGCGGTGAGCAGGGCAAGGGCGTCGCAGTCGGCCTGGAAACGATCGAGGACGTGACCGTGGCCGTCGAAGGCGCCCGCAAGATCTGCGAGCGCGTGCTGCTGGAATCGTGCTTCGACGGCGAGGATTTGCGCCTTGTCGTCATCGACTATCGCTTGGTGGCCGCAGCCGTGAGACGGGCGCCATGCGTGATCGGCGACGGACGAAGGACTATTGAAACCTTGATCCGCCATCAGTCGCGCCGGCGCGAGGCAGCCACCGGTGGCGAGAGCCGCATACCTGTCGACAGCGAGACCGAGCGCTGTCTGGCAGGCGCCGGATACAGTCTGGAATCGGTTCCCGCCGAGGGCGTGGAGGTCGTTGTGCGAAAGACGGCCAACCTGCACACCGGCGGCTCCATCCACGATGTCACCGCGGAGGTCCACTCCACGCTGGTCGACGCGGCCTGCCGTGCGGCGCGCGAAATCGACATTCCCGTCGTGGGGATAGATTTGATGGTGCAGTCGCCAAGCCGTCCCGAATATGTTTTCATCGAAGCGAACGAAAGGCCGGGTCTGGCCAATCATGAACCACAGCCCACCGCCGAACGCTTCGTTGATCTTCTGTTTCCCCGTTCGGGGCCCAAGGCGGCGAAGCAGGCGCTGGCTCCCAAGGAGTAGCACTTGACGCGCCTGAAAATCGACGTTGACTATCTGGTTGGTCAGCTCAAGGCCCTTTTGTCGATAAACAGTCCCACCGGCTATACCGATACCATCGTGCGATATGTCACGGAGGAACTGGAGAAGCTGGGCCTGGAGCCGGAGCTGACGCGCCGCGGCGCGATCCGCACTGTCGTGCGCGGCGGCCGCAGGCTGGGCGCCCGCGCCATCATCACCCATCTCGATACGCTTGGCGCGCAGGTCAAGTTCGTGCAGGAGAACGGCCGCCTGGAACTGGTGCCGATCGGCAATTGGTCGGCGCGGTTTGCCGAGGGCGCCCGCGTCACGCTTTATTCGGAGAAAGGCAGCTATCGCGGCACCATCCTGCCGCTGAAATCGTCCGGCCACACGTTCGACGACGAGGTTGATACCGCCCCGGTCGGCTGGCAGCATGTCGAACTGCGCATCGATGCCATGACATGGAGCCGCGCCGACACGCTTGGCCTCGGCATCGATGTCGGCGATTTCGTCGCCATCGACCCGCAGCCCGAATTCCTGGACAATGGTTTCATCGCCTCGCGCCATCTCGACGACAAGGCCGGTGTTGCCATCGCGCTGGCGGCGCTCGAGGCGCTGATGCGCGGCGATGCGGTTCTGCCGGTCGACACCCATTGGCTGTTCACCATCGCCGAGGAAGTAGGCGTCGGCGCGGCGTCGATTGTCACGCCCGAGATCGCCTCGATGGTCACGATTGACAATGGGACCACGGCGCCGCGGCAGAACTCGTCGGAATTCGGCGTCACCATAGCCATGGCCGACCAGGCGGGTCCCTTCGACTATCATCTGACCAAGAAGCTGGTCGATTTGTGCCGCGAGGAGGATATCCGCTACCAGAAGGATATCTTCCGCTACTACCGCTCGGATTCGGCCTCCGCCATTGAGGCGGGGCACGATGTGCGCACGGCGCTGATCGCCTTCGGCGTCGATTCGTCCCATGGTTACGAGCGCATCCATGTCCACGCGTTGCGCTCGGTGGCAGAACTCACCACCGCCTATGTGGTCAGCCCGGTAGAGATCGAACGCGACGTGGAGGAGGTATCCGATCTGGAGGGCTTCACCGAGCAGCCGACAGAGCCGGCCGATCAGCCCCGCAAGAAGCGCAAGCTGCCTGAACCGCTATCGATTCCGCAGAAATGAAAGAGCGGATGGAGCGGTGGGGGGGGGGGGGGGGGGGGCCCCGCCGCCCCGCCCGCGGGTGGGGGGAGTGGGGGGGGGGCGGG
>NZ_JAOANW010000004.1 GCF_026162365.1 Nitratireductor luteus
TCTTCCCTGCAGCCCCTTTTTCCCGTTGGGTGTGGGGGCGGGCGCCCCCCCCCCCCCCCCCCCACCGCTCCATCCGCTTGTTTCCGCATTTATGCGGACGCCGGGTGACTCCACCTGACGGCAAAATGCTATAGCGCTTCCGCAAGGACGGGAGGGCAAACCGCGTCCGCCCTGTGCCTGAACCGGGCCGTTGTCGGATCGAAGTCGTAAGTCTCGACGAGGTTTTCCGCTTCGTGCGAAAGCGTGTCGACCGCTTCGATGATCTGGTCAGCGCGCTTGTCGCTCATCAGGTAGCTGAAATTGAGGCGCACCCAGCCGGGTTTTTCCATCTCACGGCCTGCGCGGATCTCTGCAAGAAGGGCGTGCGAGCGCCTCTCGTCGATGCCCAGCAGCGCATGGGCGTAAGGGCCGGCGCAGGCACAGCCGCCGCGCGCCTGCACCCCATATTTGTCGCTCAGCATGCGCGTGAAGAGCTGCTGGTGGATATGGGTGCCGCCGGCGGCGCGGACCCGGAAGGAAAAGATCGGCAGGGCCTTTGCCTGCCCGTTACCAAGAAGCTCGATATGCGGGTTTTGCGACCAGCGCGCCAATGCGCGCTCGCGAAGGGCCTGGTCCCGTGCGTCGATGAAGTCCTGCCCGACCGCGTTCTTGACGATCAGCGCGAGCGCGGCGCGGACATCGCCGACCACATTGGGCGTGCCGGCCTCTTCCCGTGCGGCGATGGAGGCGGAATAATCGTGCCCCCAGGGAGAAACGAAGGTGACCGACCCGCCGCCCGGCGCGGTCGGACGGTTGGTGCGCACTATGTCGTCGCGCAGGACCAGGACGCCGGTGGCGCCGGGGCCGCCGGGAAATTTGTGCGGCGAAAAGACGATGGCGTCCTTTGCCTCGGCGGCTCCGGACTTCATGTCCATGGCGAGATATGGCGCACCGCCGGCATAGTCCCAGATGGCCAGCGCGCCGGCCGACTTCAGCACCTGCGTCACCGCATCGGTGTCGGTCAGGATCCCGGTGACATTCGAGGCGGCGGAGAATGCGCCCACCTTGAGCGCTGCATCGCGATTGGCTTCCAGAGCCGTAGCGAGCGCTTCAAGGTCGGGCCCGCCGCGAGCCGCCTCGGGAATGGCGACGATCTCTGCCCCGCTTTCCCGCCATGGCAGGATGTTGGAATGGTGCTCGTATGGGCCGATGAAGACGACCGCCCGCTGGCCGCCCGCGACCATCTGCGGAATCTGCAGCAGGCGGACCAGCTTGTTTATGCCCGCAGTCGCGCCCGAACCGCAGAAGACGACGCTTGTCCGCTCGCCTGCCTTCACGCTTTCCGTCACGATCCGCCGCGCTTCCTCGCGCAGCCGGGTTGAATAGGAGCCGCAGAAGGAGGCTTCGGTGTGGCTGTTTGCATAGTAGGGAAGCACGCGCTCACGCACGAAATCCTCGACCTGTGCCAGCGCCCGTCCAGACGCCACGTAATCGGCATAGATCAGCGGCTTTTGCCCGAACGGGCCGTCGATCATCGCGCTCTCGCCGATCAGCCCCGCGTGAAGTCGCTCGGGCAGGTTCTCGCCTGCAAGACCGTTTGCAAAATCGTCGAGCACACCGCTAGCCATCGATCTTTCGCCTCCATCCAACACGAGAAGGAAAGGATCGCACATGGATCGGCAATCAAAAGCAGAATAAAACTTGAGGTATGTCGAAATATCAGATCAAATGACAACATGAAGGCAGAAAAACTAGATCAATTTGACCTGAAGATATTGCGCACGCTTCAACGCGACGCCTCGCTGTCGCAGCGTGACCTCGCAGACCGGGTGGGGCTGTCGCAAAATGCCTGCTGGCGCCGCCTCCGCGCGCTGGAGGAGAAGGGAGTCATCGTCGGACGCACCTTGCGGCTCGACCGCGACAGGCTGGGCCTGGGCCTCGTCGTCTTCGTGATGGTCAAGACCCGGCACCACTCCGCGTCCTGGCTTCAGACTTTCCGCCAGCACGTCTCCAGCATCCCCGAGATTGTGGACTTCTTCCGCATCGGCGGCGACTACGATTACATGCTGCGTATCGTGACGACGGACATGGCGAGCTACGATACCGTCTATCAGCGGCTCATCCAGAAAGTGGAGCTCGATACGGTGACTTCCTATTTCGCCATGGAGGCAATTGAGGAGCGCCGGCCCCTGCCGATATGAGCGTTCCTTTGGCCTTTGCGGTCGGCGGACCGGTCTAGAGAAATTTCAGGAAAAGTGGGAGCTGGTTTTCCATCCGGAATTGCGTGAAAATCAAACAGTCGGATCATTTGACCGTTTCCGTGTAGGGCAGCCGCCTCAGACGATCCCGCCGCCGCTGCCCTCTACTGCGGGACGGCTGTCGGTGATCCTTTTGCGGTAGGAACTGGCCCGGTAGGTGGCGACCGGGTCGACCGCGCCGCCGGCCTTCAGCCGAGCGCTGGCAAGAATGGGCTCGACATCGGTGCGGAAGGCTTTCTTGAGCGTCTCGCTCGCCATCAAGGCATCATTCGCCTCCTGCGCTCTGATGAGCGCCTGTCGGTCGACCAGCAGCGCCTGCGCATAGGCGCGCCGCACCTCGCTGGCTGAAACCATCAGGCTTTCGATCGGGTCCGTCACGTTGTGGCTCTGGTCGAGCATATGGGCCGGCTGGAAACCCGGCGCGTCGCGCCGTTCCGCCTCGACCAGCTCGTTGAAGACCAGGAACAGCCGGTAGGGATCGATCGAGCCGGCGTCGAGATCGTCGTCGCCATATTTGGAATCGTTGAAGTGAAAGCCGCCCAGCTTGCCGAACTGGATCAACCGCGAGACGATCATTTCGATATTCACGTTCGGTGCGTGATGGCCGAGATCGACGAGGCAGTAGGCTTTCGGCCCAAGCTCCTTGGCGATGAGGTAATTCGTGCCCCAGTCCTGCACGACCGTCGAATAGAAGGCCGGTTCGTAGATCTTGTGCTCGGTGAAGACGCGCCAGTCCTCGGGCAGGGCGGCATAGACGGTCTTCATCGAGCTCAGGTAGCGCTCGAATGCCCGGGCCAAATCGCTCTGACCGGGGAAATTCGAACCGTCGCCGATCCACACCGTCAAGGCCTTGGAGCCGATCGCCTCGCCGATCTCGATACATTCGAGATTGTGCTCGATGGCCTGCTGACGCGTCGCGGCGTCCGTGTGCGACAGCGAGCCGAATTTGTAGGAATGACGCTGGCCCGGCTGATCCTGAAACGTGTTGGAGTTGATGGCGTCGAAGCCCAGGCCGAAACGGGACGCTGCTTCCTTCAGGGACTGCGGGTCGGCCCTGTCCCAGGGGATGTGCAGCGAAATCGTCGGCGTGGCGCGCGTCAGTTGATGGATGACGGCGCAGTCCTCGATCTTGTCGAATATGTTGCGCGGCTCGCCGGGACCGGGAAAGCGCGCGAAGCGCGTGCCCCCAGTGCCTACGCCCCAGGAGGGAATGGCGATGCCGAAGGCGGCGGCCTTGTCACGGATCTCATCGATCGACACGCCGTGTCGGTCGAGCTTCTCACCGAGCGCGGCGTAATCGCGATCGAGGCCGGTCAGTCGGGCGGCGTTCTCGCGCTCACTGCTGTCGATGATGTCCTGCATGGTTCCCTCAGCGCGTGAAAGATTGTGCATTGCCGGCATCGACATTCACGATGTTGCCGGTCGATTTCGCCGCCATGTCGGAAACGAAGAAATAGATGGCCTCGGCGATGTCTTCAGGAAGGACGCTGCGCTTGAGCAGCGAGCGCTTGCGGTAGTGCTCCTCCAGCTCGTCCGGGCTCATATTATAGGCCGCCGCACGCTGTTCGCGCCACTCGCTCGACCAGATTTTCGAGCCGCGCAGCACTGCGTCCGGATTGACCGTGTTGACGCGAATGCCGAATTCGGCGCCCTCCAGAGCAAGGCAACGGGCGAGGTGGATTTCGGCAGCCTTGGCCGTGCAATAGGCGGCGGCGTTGGGCGAGGCTGCAAGCCCGTTCTTTGAGGCGACAAAGACGATCGAGCCGCCATTGGCCTGCGCTTTCATGAGACGGAATCCCTCGCGCGCGACGAGGAAATAGCCCGTCGACAGGATATCCATGTTGCGGTTCCACATGGCAAGATCAGTCTCGTCGATGGGAGCCGACGAGGAAATTCCGGCATTGGAGACGAGAATGTCGAGCCCGCCATATTCGCGCGCCATCGCCGTGAACGCGTCGGCCGTTTCGCTCTCCGATGTGACATCAAGCCTGACGGTGCGCACCACATCCGCCGAATGCCGGCCGGAAAGCTCGGCCTCGGCGGCTTCGAGGGCGGTCTCGTCGATATCGGCCAGCATCACGCAGGCGCCGTCCGCCAGAAGCCGCTCGGCCGTCGCCTTGCCGATGCCGCCGGCGCCGCCGGTGATCAGCGCCACCCTGCCGGCCAGCGGGCGGGGCTTCGGCATGCGCTGCAGCTTGGCCTCCTCCAGCACCCAGTATTCGATGTCGAAGGCTTCCTTCTCCGGCAGTCCCATATAGGATGAGACGCTGGAGGCGCCGCGCATGACATTGATGGCGTTGACGTAGAACTCAGCGGAAATTCGCGCAGTCGCCTTGTCCTTGGCGAAAGTCAGCATGCCGACGCCGGGTACCAGATAGACCACCGCATTGGGGTCGCGCATCGGCGGGCTGTCGGGTTCCTTGCAGCGTTCATAATAGGCGGCGTGGCCTTGGCGATAGGCCTCCAGCGCCGCGTCGAGCCTGGCGACGGTCTTGTCGATATCCGGCTTTTCCGGATCGAAATCGATGACGAGCGGGCTGATCTTGGTGCGCAGGAAATGATCCGGGCAACTGGTGCCGAGCGCCGCCAGCTTCTCCATGTCGCGCGCGGCGATGAATTCCAGCACCGCAGGCTGATCGTCGAAATGTCCCACCTTGAACTGTGACGACGAAATCTTGCCGCGGATGATCGGCATCAGCCGCGCCGCTATGGCCTGGCGCTCGGCCTCAGCCAGCGTTTTTCGCACGGGTCCGCCAAAGGCGGGCTTGCCTTCGCTCTCGGCCGCGAACCATTCGATGGCGCGGTTGATGATTTCTACGGTCGTCTCATAGCATTCGCGCGCCGTGTCGCCCCAGGTGAAGAGCCCGTGGCTTTCCAGCACGACGCCCCTGGCATCGGGGTTATCCTGGCAGAATTTCTCCAGCCACAGGCCGAGCTCGAAGCCGGGCCGTTTCCATGGCAGCCACCCGATCTCACTGCCGTAGATTTTTCGGGTCAGTTCCCTGCTGTCCTTCGCCGCGGCGATGGCGATGACGGCGTCGGGATGCATGTGGTCGACATGCTTCTTCGGCACGAAGGCGTGCAGCGGCGTGTCGATGGAGGCGGCGCGGGGATTGAGGTTGAAGGTGCAGTGCGGCAGGTAGCCGACCATCTCGTCTTCGTGCTCGACCCCGCGGTAGAGCCCTTTCAGCGCCTGCAGCTTGTCCATATAGAGCGTGGCGAAACCGTCCATGCCAATGGTGCCGACATCGCCGCCGGATCCCTTCACCCACAGCACTTCGACCTCGTCTCCGATGAGCGGGTCCCTCTCCATCGCCTTTGCCGAGGTGTTGCCGCCGCCGTAATTGGTGATGCGCTTGTCGGAGCCGAGCAGGTTGGAGCGGTACAGAAGACGCTCCGGCTCGCTCATGGACTGCGCCTTCGCCTCGTCCCAAAGGTTGGCAAGCCGCGTGCCGTCGCGCGTATCGAGCATGAATTCCTCCCTTGCAGCACCCGTTGAAGGCGCACATCCTTTCCCGCAAGGTCTCAAACGGGGCCTGCAATGTCAATCAGAAACGATCAACTACGATCATTGTGCGTTGCAATATGCGCTAAATTGATCAGAAATGATTGACAATGCGCGTTTCCAATGCGCTAATCGGCACACAGGGAGGAAGCATGCACGAGAAAGAGCGCCATCGGATCATCTTGTCCGCGGTCCAGGAAAAGCCGGTCGTGACCGTGCAGGAGATCGTGGAGATGACGAGCTCGTCGGAAGCCACGGTCCGCCGCGACATCGCCGCCTTGCATGTGCAGCAGCGGCTGAGGCGCGTGCGCGGCGGGGCGGAGGCGCTGACGCCGCCGCAGGTGATCGGTCTTGCCGGGCGGCCCTTCCGCGTCAACGAGACGATGCACGCCGGCATGAAGCGCGCCATCGCGCAGAAGGCGGTCGAACTGTGCACCGATGGCGAGCCGATCATCATCAATGGCGGCACGACGACCTTTCAGATGGTGCACTATTTGGCGGCGCGGCGCATGCCCATTCTCACCAACTCATTCGCCATCGCCGATCATCTTCTCAAACATTCGAAGAACACGGTGGTGCTGCCCGGCGGCACGATCTACCGCGAACAGAACATTGTCCTTTCGCCCTTCGACAACGACGTGACGCGCAATTTCTATGCAAAGCGCATGTTCATGGGCGCGCAAGGGCTGGGGCCGCTCGGCCTCATGGAAGGCGATCCGCTTCTGATCCAGGCCGAGCAGAAACTGATCGACCAGGCCGACGAACTGATCGTTCTGGTCGATTCCACGAAATTCCGTCAGCGCTCGAGCCTCATCCTGTGCGGGCTGGAGCGCATTTCGACCGTCATCACCGATGACGGCGTGGAGGAGCGCGAGGCGAGAATGCTCGAAGAAGCGGGCGTCCGGCTGATCGTCGCTCCGATACCGGAAAAGGACAGGGAGGTATCTTCGCTGCCGGCGTGAGGGGAGGTCTCACCCGCGGCGCTGATGGAACACAACCAACGTTTGAGGGAGGACTTTGATGAGACTTTTCGGGAAACTAATGGCGGCGGCTGCCATGTCCGTCGCATTCACGCTCAATCCGGCGCAGGCGCAGGATGACGTCAAGATCGCGCTGGTGGTCAAGGCGCTCGGCATCGGCTTCTTCGAAGCGGCCAATGAAGGCGCCAAGGAGGCCGCCGAGGAACTGGGCGGCGTCGAAATCATCTATACCGGCCCCACCGACACCACGGCGGAGGGCCAGATCGAGGTCATCAACTCGCTGATCGCCCAGAATGTCGACGCCATCGCTGTCTCGGCCAACGACCGGGACGCACTGGTGCCGACGCTCAAGAAGGCGATGCAGCGCGGCATCACGGTGATCTCCTGGGATTCGGGCGTGGCGCCGGAAGGCCGGCAGATGCACCTCAACCCTTCGTCCAACGCGCTGATCGGTGAAATGTGCGTCAAGATGGCCGCCGAGCACCTGCCGGAAGGCGGTGGCGACGTTGCCATCCTGTCGGCTTCCGCGACGGCCACCAACCAGAACATCTGGATCGAGGAGATGAAGAAGGTCCTGCCGAACTATCCGGGCGTCAATATCGTCGCCACGGTCTATGGCGACGATCTGGCCGACAAATCCTATCGCGAGGCGCAGGGCCTCATCCAGTCCTATCCGGACCTGAAGGCGATCATCGCCCCCACCTCGGTCGGCATCGTCGCGGCCGCGCAGGCCGTCACCGATGCCGGCAAGGCGGGCGAGATCAACGTCACCGGACTCGGCCTGCCGTCGGAAATGGCCGGCCACGTAAAGTCCGGCGCGTCGAAAAGCTTCGCCATCTGGAATCCCATCGACCTTGGATATTCGGCCACCATGATCGCCTACAATCTGGCGACCGAAAAGGCCACGGCCGAACCGGGCGCCGAAATCCCTATGGGCCGCATAGGTTCGGTGAAGCTCGACGACAACAATGAGGGCGCAATGGCCGAACCCTTCGTCTACGACGCGTCGAACATCGACGACTTCAAGGACATATTCTGATCGGACAAGCATTCCCCGACCGCCTGCTACGGCAGGCGGTCGGGGCAGCTTCACAACGGATTTCAGGCAGATCTGGAGCGCCCGCCGCATCATGTTGAATTCGGCAAGCCCGGCAATCGCGCAGCATGCGTCCCCATCGGCGACCCAGCCGCTTCTGACGCTGGACGGCGTCAGTAAATCCTTTCCCGGCGTTCGCGCGCTGTCCGAGGTCGCGCTCGACCTTTACCCCGGAACCGTCACCGCGCTTGTCGGAGAAAACGGCGCGGGAAAATCCACGCTGGTGAAGATCCTGACCGGCATCTATCAGCCCGACGAGGGCACGATCACGCTTGCCGGCGAACCGGTGTCGTTCTCCACCGCCTATGATGCGGCCCGTGCCGGCATCACGGCGATCCACCAGGAGACGGTGCTGTTCGACGAGCTTTCCGTGGCCGAGAACATCTATCTCGGCCATGCGCCGCGCGGCCCCTTCGGCCTGATCGACTGGAAGCGCATGAACAAGGACGCGGCGGCGCTTTTGCGGCGCGTCGGCGCCGATATCGATCCCGAAGCCAGGCTGCGGGGCCTGGGCATCGCCAGCAAGCACCTGGTCGCGATTGCCCGCGCTCTTTCCGTCGAGGCGCGCATCGTCATCATGGACGAACCGACGGCGGCGCTGTCGCACAAGGAGATCAACGAACTCTATGAACTGGTGGAGCGGCTCAAGGCCGAGGGCAAGGCGATCCTGTTCATCTCGCACAAGTTCGACGAGATTTTCCGCATCGCCGACCGCTATACGGTTTTCCGCGACGGCGAATGCGTCGGTGCCGGGCTGATCGCCGATACGAGCCATGACGAGCTGGTGCACCTGATGGTCGGCCGCTCGGTCGACAAGATATTTCCCAAGACCGAAGCCGAGATCGGCGAGAAGGTGTTCACCGTTTCCGGTTACAGCCACCCTACCGAGTTCGCCGATATCGGCTTTGAACTGCGTCGCGGCGAAATCCTCGGCTTCTACGGGTTGGTTGGCGCCGGGCGCAGTGAGCTGATGCAGGCGCTGTTCGGCATCACCCGACCCTCCAGGGGGGCGGTCAGGATAGACGGCGAAGTCGCCGTCATCCGGAGCCCGGCCGAGGCCATCCGGCGCGGCATCGTCTACGTGCCGGAAGAGCGTGGCAGCCAGGGCGCCATCGCCGGCCTGCCGATTTTCCAGAACGTCACGCTGCCCTCGCTCGGCAAGACGACCCGCGCCGGCTTCCTGAAACTTGCCGAGGAATTCAGGCTGGCGCGCGAATATACGAGCCGCCTCGAACTGCGCGCCGCCGCCCTCGATCGCGATATCGCCACCCTTTCGGGCGGCAACCAGCAGAAGGTGGTGATCGCAAAATGGCTGGCGACAAAGCCCAAAGTCATCATCCTCGACGAGCCGACCAAGGGCATCGATATCGGCTCCAAGGCCGCGGTGCATGAATTCATGAGCGAGCTGGCGTCGGAAGGCCTGAGCATCATCATGGTGTCTTCCGAGATACCGGAAGTGCTCGGCATGGCCGACCGGGTGATCGTCATGCGCGAAGGGCGCATTGTGGGAGAGTTTGCGCGCGAGGGGCTGGATGCGGAAACGCTGGTAAGAGCCGCGGCCGGCATAGACAAGGTACAGTCATGATCTCCCGGTTTCTCAAATCGCGCGAGGCACTTTTGGCCGGCGCCATCGTTCTTCTGACGGTCCTGATCGCGATCCGCTTCCCGGCTTTCGTCAGCGCTGCCAATCTTGTCCGCGTCTTCAACGACACGTCCATCCTCATCATTCTGGCGCTGGGCCAGATGATGGTGATCCTGACACGCTGCATCGACCTTTCCATGGCCGCCAATCTAGCGCTGAGCGGCATGGTGGTTGCCATGCTCAACGCGGCGATACCCGGCATTCCCGTACCGGCGCTGATCGCGCTGGCGATAGCCGTGGGCGCTATTCTCGGCGCCTTCAACGGCATCTTCGTGTGGAAGCTCGACATTCCGCCCATCGTCGTCACGCTCGGCACGCTGACGATCTTCCGCGGTCTGGTCTTCGTCCTGTCCGGCGGAGCGTGGGTCAACGCGCACCAGATGAGCGACGCCTTCAAGGCATTTCCGCGTGCCGTGTTCTTCGGCCTGCCGGTCCTCTCCTGGGTCGCCATTTTCATCGTCGTGCTGATGACGGTTCTTATTGGCCGTACGGCGCTCGGCCGCGCCTTCTATGCGGTGGGCGGCAATCCGACGGCCGCCGTCTACACTGGCATAGACGTCGGGCGCACCCGCTTCGTCGCGTTCACCCTCGCCGGGGCCTTGGCCGGCCTGTCCGGCTATCTATGGATTTCCCGTTACGCCGTCGCCTATGTCGACATCGCCGGCGGCTTCGAGCTCGACATAATCGCCGCCTGCGTGATCGGCGGTATTTCCATCGCCGGCGGCATCGGTTCGGTCGGTGGCGCGGTGCTGGGCGCGCTCTTCTTCGGCGTCATCAAGAACGCCCTGCCGGTCGTCAACATCTCGCCTTTCTGGCAGCTCGCCATATCCGGCGCCGCCATCATCGTGGCTGTTGCCTTCAACGCCCGCGCCGAGCGCCGGCGTGGTCGCATCATCCTGCGTCAATCGGAGGCCGCCTCATGAGCGACACCACCGCCCGCGCCATTCCCGACCGACTTGAAAGCCGCTGGACGACCTGGCTCAAGAGCTGGGAGATGCTGCTTGTCGGCGTGGTCGTCTTCGTCTTCGCGGTGAACGCATACGCCTCGCCCTACTTTCTGAACGCATGGAACCTTTCCGACGCCACGTTCAATTTCACCGAAAAGGCGATGATCGCCATGGCCATGGCGCTTCTGATCATCGCCGGCGAGATCGACCTGTCGGTGGCCGCCATCATCGCCCTTGCCTCGACCCTGATGGGGCTGGCGCTGCAATATGGCGCCGGCACGCCGGAGCTGGTCATGATCGGACTTGGCGTCGGGCTTCTGTGCGGCGCGTTCAACGGGCTTCTGGTCACCGGACTCGGCCTGCCTTCCATCGTCGTCACCATCGGCACGATGAGCCTGTTTCGCGGCATCGCCTATATCATCCTCGGCGACAAGGCCTTCACCGGTTATCCGGTCGATTTCGCCTTCTTCGGCCAGGGTTATGTGTGGTGGGTGATCTCCTTCGAGCTGGTGCTGTTCCTGTTCATCGCGCTGATCTTCGGTGTCCTGCTGCATGCCACCTATTTCGGCCGCATGGTCTACGCCATCGGCAACAACGCCACGGGAGCGCTGTTTTCGGGCATCCGCGTGGCGCGGGTGAAATTCATCCTGTTCCTGCTCACCGGCCTGATGTCGGGCGTGGCCGCCGTCTGCCTCACCTCGCGCCTCGGCTCGACGCGGCCATCCATCGCCTTTGCCTGGGAACTGGAGGTGGTCACCATGGTGGTGCTCGGCGGCGTCAGCATATTGGGCGGTTCAGGCAGCATTCCCGGCGTCGTGCTCGCGGCCCTCATCATGGGGCTCGTCACCTTCGGATTCGGGCTCGCGAATGTGCCTGGCATCGTCATGTCGATTTTCATCGGCATGCTTCTCATAGGCGTCATCGCAGCGCCGATCGTCTGGCGCCGCCTGCGCGGGGAAAGCGCCAATTGATGAAGTTCGAACCCAGCAAGCCATGACCGGCCAGCCGCGCCATATCGCCGTCATCGACATCGGCAAGACCAATGCCAAGCTGGCGCTTGTCGATCTGGCGTCTCCCCGGGAAATCGACCACAGGCGCATGCTCAACGCCGTGCTGGCGGACGGCCCATATCCGCATCACGATGTCGACCGCCTGTGGCGCTTCATCCTCGACGGGCTGGCTGAACTGCGGCAGCAGCATCCCATCGACGCGCTTACCGTCACTACCCACGGCGCGACCGCCGCTCTTCTCGACAGCAAGGGTGGCTTGGCCCTCCCGGTGCTAGACTACGAGCATGGCGGCCCCGACGCTCTCGCCTCCGACTATGACGCGGTACGGCCCGATTTCTCCGAAAGCGGCTCGCCGCGCCTTCCCGCCGGGCTCAATCTCGGCGCGCAGCTTTTCTGGCAATCGCGCGCCTTTCCTTCCGCCTTTGCCAATGTCGCGGCAATCCTCGCCTATCCGCAATATTGGGCATGGCGGCTGACGGGGATTGCGGCCAACGAAGTAACCTCCCTCGGCTGCCATACCGATCTATGGGATCCCGCCGCGGGCGATTTCTCGTCGCTGGTCGACCACCTGGGTTGGCGGGCACTGATGGCGCCGGTGAGGCCGGCGGGCGATGCGCTCGGGCCGGTGCTGCCCGATATCGCCGAATACACCGGCCTCGAACCGACGACACCAGTGCTATGCGGCATCCACGATTCCAACGCATCGCTCCTCCCGCATCTCCTGTCGCGCCGCCCGCCCTTTTCTGTCGTTTCGACCGGTACCTGGGTAGTGGCGATGGCGGTGGGCGGCAAGCCGGCAGCCCTCGATCCGGAACGCGACACGCTCATCAATGTCAGCGCTTCCGGCAGCCCGGTGCCCTCGGCGCGGTTCATGGGCGGCCGTGAATATGCCCTGCTGACAGAGGGGCTCGAAGAAGGCTGGACGGAAGACGATGTCGCAGCCGTCCTGTCGAGGGGCATCTTACTTCTGCCCTCGGTGCAGCAGGGAAGCGGCCCTTTCCCCAAAAGCCGGACCGCATGGGTCGCCGATGGCGAGATCAGTTCCGGGGAGCGGCAGGTGGCGGCCTCGTTCTATCTGGCGATGATGACAGCTGTCTGCCTGGATCTGATAGGAGCCGACGGCGTGACTGTCACCGAAGGGCCATTCGCCGCCAACGGTCTGTTCCTGCGCATGCTGTCGGCAGCCACCGGCCGCGGCGTCGTCGCCGACCCTGGCAGCGCCACTGGCACGAGTATAGGCGCGGCGCTGCTTGCAATGGGTTCCATGGTCAAGTCAGGCAAGGAAGATGAGATCGTCGAGGGCCCCGGTCGTCTCTGGAGCAGCTATGGGCGCCGCTGGGCCGCCGAAATCGAACGTCGCAAGCCTCCAGCATAGTCGGAGCACGGCGCAAAATGAAACAGTGACTACATCCGATCCCGATAAGCGCTTCAGAGCATTCGCATGATCGTCGGCAGGAAGCCCGTGTGCTGCAGGTGCTCGATCCCTTCCAGTGCCGGAAAGGCTGCCACGAAGAACAGCCCGTCGAGGAAAGTCCGCTTGAGCGCGGTCGGTGAGAAAACGGCCTCGGGGAGTTCGCGATACTGCGAGAGCTTGGGCCAGAACATCGGCGTGCTCGCCGCATAGGAGGCGTATTCCGCCCCGAAGAGCGTGCGGAGATGTTCGCTTTCCTTGGCGGCGGTGATCGTGAAAACGGTGAAGGCAAGAAGCCCCAGCAAGAGCGCCGCGATGACCGATCCATAGATCAATCCGACGCCCGCGGCACCGATCGTGGAAAAGAGATAAAGGGGGTTCCTCGTCATGGAGTACGGGCCGGCGGTGACCAACTGCCGGTTCTTCCTGGATCCCACATAGAGGATGCTCCACATCCTGCCGCCCACGCAGACAAGGATCAGCCCGAGCCCCGTCATTTCCAGGAATTCATGCACATCCCCACTCCAAAGGGGGCGCACGAACAGAAGGGCGCATGCGAGCGCCAATCCTCCGAACCGAACGATGCGAATGCGCGTCCTTTGATTGACAGGCTGTTGCCTCGCGGTTGAACCATCCACTGAAGAGCACCTTTCCCTTTGATATTGCGGCGGTTGGCGGAGCGCCGTGAGCAGTTTCAGTTCATGTTCCAACCATGGCTGACGACCATCGATTGTCCGGTCAGCGCATTTGTCTGGAAGGCGGCGAAGAGCAGCGCGACTTCGGCGACATCTTCTATCGTCGTGAAGGTTTTGTCGACCGTCTCGCCCAGCATGATCTTCTCGACGACTTCCTGTTCGGAGATGCCCAGAGCCTGTGCCTGCTCCGGGATCTGCTTTTCCACGAGCGGCGTCTTAACGAAGCCTGGGCAGATGACGTTCGCGCGCACGCCATGCGCGGCACCTTCCTTGGCGACCACGCGCGCCAGGCCGAGAAGGCCGTGCTTAGCCGTGACATAGGCGGATTTGAGCGGTGAAGCCTCCTTGGAATGGACCGATCCCATATAGAGGATGGCGCCGGAGTTTTTCGCATACATGTGTGGGAGTACGGCCTTCGTGGTGAGGAAGGCACCGTCGAGATGGATTGCCAGCAGTCGTCTCCACCCGGCGAACGGAAACTCCTCCAGCGGATGTACGAGCTGGATGCCGGCGTTGGAGACGAGGATGTCGATGTCGCCGAAGCTCTCCATGACCACGGAGATGCCGGCATTCACCTCCAACTCATTCGTGACGTCCATCCGCAGCCCGATGGCGATGTCTTCGCCTCCGAGCCGGCCAGCTGCCTCGCGTGCCGCGCCCGCGTTGATGTCGGCAATCGCAACGCGCCCGCCGGCCGCCACGAAGCGTTCGGCGATGCCATAGCCTATTCCGCTCGCTGCGCCCGTGATGACGGCCACTTTTCCGTTGAGCTGCATACTGGTCTCCTTTGTTTCTCGCGGGCGCCGGCAGAGCGACGCCCGGCTTGAGCAACGTCAGTTAAGGTCGGTCTGCCCGATGTCGCAGACACGCACACCGGCCAGATCGCTGGGCGGTTCCAGCCAGAGAGGATGACGCAAAGTGCGCTGCGCATCTTCGTGGCCGGCGCGCCAGTGCTCCTCCATCGAGGCTTTCGAGAATTCGTAATCGAGCGCCTGCCCCTCATAATTTCGACGGCGATAGATCAGATGCACGATCGAGACCTTGTGGTCTGCCCCGAGGTCTCTCAGCCGCTGCATCTCCTCGCTCTGCTTCGCTTCCGGGGGCAACTGATCGAAAAGCTGTGCTATGGCGCGCCTTAGCGCGTGCCTTTCGCGGAACTGATCCGTGTTGAGGCGGGTGCGGCTGGAATAGACGATCTGCTTGCGCCGCATTTCCAGTTCAAGCAGGTCGCGCGGCAATTCCCCCCGCGCACTGAACAGGTCCACCTGGAAAACGAGCGTATCCTGGGCGGGGCCCGCGTCGAGAACCTGGCTGAGCGGTGTGTTGGACACCAGCCCGCCATCCCAATAGTGCTCGCCGTTGATGCAAATCGGCGGAAAACCCGGCGGGAGCGCGCCGCTCGCCATGACATGGTCGGCGGTGATCCGCGTTTCGCTACTGTCGAAATAGGCAAAATTGCCGAGCCGGATATTGACGGCACCGAGCGAGAGCCGCGTTCTGCCCGAATTGATGCGGTCGAAATCGACAAGCTGCTCCAGCGTTTTGCGAAGCGGCGCGGTGTCGTAGGCACTGAGCGCGCCGGGAGCACGATTCACCCAGGAAAACATCGAAGGCAGCCGCGGACTGAAGAACCCTGGCTGTCCGCCGGCCATCGATGCGCCAGCGCTCATGGCGTTGAACATGCGGCGCGCGTCGCCACCGGAGATCGGAGCCGGCCAAGGGAAGGCCGATGTCACCAGCTCCCAGAATTCTGTAAGCCGGGACAGCCTGTCCACCGGCTCGTTGCCGGCGATGATCGCGGCGTTGATGGCGCCGATGGAAATGCCGGAAAGCCAGTCGGGTTCGTAGCCGGCTTCAGAGAGGCCCTGGTAGACACCGGCCTGGTAGGCCCCAAGTGCTCCCCCGCCCTGAAGCACGAGCGCGGTCTGCGCATAGCCGTTAGGGCGAGTGACATGGGTCCTTGAAGTAGTCGGGGTCGGCATGGTTGGCACCGTCTGTTTGGGTGTAGACAGCACCGCAAGAACCGTGCCATGTCGCCATGTCCTTGTTTTTCAGGCACTTCGGCGAAAGGCCGCAGTCCCGTACGCGACCCAGGTGGTGGATTTCAGCCGTCCCCCTGGCGGCAGACGACCGCTCAAGGCTCCAAGGAGAAGTCCAGTATGACGCGCGTACCGCGGTGTTCCGCGCCCTGGACCACCGAGGCTGCGAGCTTGTCGGCCATGGCATCGATGATGAGACGCCCGATCCCCGGCGAGCTGGGCGCCGGCTGCGGGGAACCGACGCCGTCATCTTCCACGCAGAGGCGGACGATACCTTCGGATATTTTCCGAAGAGACACGCGGATCGGGCCACCGCCGCCGGGATAGGCGTATTTCAATGCGTTGATGATGAGCTCGGTCACGATCACCCCGACGGCGACGGCACGATCCGGATCGAGCGTAACGGGATCGGTGGCCAGTGACAGGTGCCGGCATGCGCCATCGCCGGAGGAAGCGGAGATGTCCGTGACAAGTGCCTCCAGATATTGATCGAGGGACACCGAGCGCACGTCATCGGACGTGTAGAGCCGCTTGTGGATCTGCGCCACCGCCAGCACACGGCCGTGAGCGGCGGTCAGGGCCGCTTGCGCATCGATATTGGAAGAGAGCTGCATATGGAGGAACGAGCAGACGAGCTGCAGACTGTTTCCGACACGGTGGTTGACTTCCCGCAGCAGCATGGCCCTCTCGGCGGCGAGCGCTTCGAAACGATCGCGTGCCGCGCGCACTTCGGCCTCAGCCGCTTCCTTTTCGCGGCGCAGCCGTGCCCCTGCGAGGGCGCCCTCTATCGCAGCCTGCAGGAGGGGAAGAAACTCGTAGCCGATATCCTTGATCACGTAATCGGCCGCACCTGCCTTGAGAGCCGCGATGGCGATACGGCCTTCCTCGCTTCCCGTCACATAGACCACCGGTGGCGGCGCAGGCTCGGCCTGAATGGCGGCCAGCGTCTCCAGGCCGCCGCAGCCCGGCATGTAGTGGTCCAGTGCCACGACGTCGAAGGCGGCGGTCCGCAAAAAGGCGAGCCCTTCCTCTCCGCTTGCCGCGATCTCGACGAGATAACCCGCCCGCTCGAACCGCTTCCGTACGAGCCTCGCAAGTGCCGGATCGTCGTCGATATAGAGAAGGCGAGCCTGCGCCATCATGAGGTCTCGGGTATCTGGATCACGGAAAAGAAAAGGCCGAGTTGGCGGATCGAGTTCGCGAAGCTCTCATAGTCCACCGGCTTGGTGATGTAGACATTGCAGCCGAGATCGTAACAGCGCTGGATTTCGTGCTGGTCGTCCGTCGTCGTCAGCACCACCACCGGCGATCGCTTCAGGTACTCGTTCGCTTTCAGGCGTTTGAGGATGTCTATGCCGGACATGTCCGGCAGATTGAGGTCGAGCAGGATGAGGAGAGCGTGGCCCCGGTGTTCGCTGCCCGACCCGTCCTCCCCGAAGAGATGGCGTATCGCGCTCGTGCCGTCGGATAGCGAGACGATTTCGTTGCGAACGCCGGCCCGCCTTATGTTCTTCTCGATGAGCCGTGCGTGACCCTCATCATCTTCGATCATGATGATCGTAACGTGTTCCGTCATTGAGTTGTCTCCAACATTGTGGCCGGCGGCCGTGTGGGGAAGGTGACCGTGAAGGTGCTCCCCCGACCGGGTTCGGAGCGGACATCGATGGCGCCACCAAGGCGGCGGACAAGGGTTCGTACATGGGTGAGCCCGATTCCTTCTCCCGGCCGGTCCTGCGGGCCGGAGCGGCGGAAGATGTCGAATACCCTGCCCATGTCCTTCGCTTCTATCCCGCGCCCATTATCCTGCACTTCGTAGACATTTCCTGTGGGAACGACATGCCCTGTGACGCGGATCTGCCCCGGCGTATCGTCGCGCAGATACTTCAACGCATTCTCCAGGAGGTTGCCGAAAATCTGCTCCAGCGCCAGGCGGTCGCCATGAAACGGGGGCAGGGGCTCCACTGTTATGGAAGCGCGGTTTACTTGTGCCTGGTATCCCAACCCGTCTGCGATGGAGCCGACCAGCTCCGTCATGTCGATCGGCTCCAGACGGAACTCCCTGCGCCCTTCGCGAGTCAGCTTCAGGATCGCCTTGATAAGGCGATCCATGCGCGCGATGGAGCTTTTGATGAAGGAGAGGGCCTCATCGAAATCTCCCCTCAACGCAGCTTCGGGCCCGGCTCCCCGCCGGTTGAACAGGTCTTTGCGCATGACTTCCAGTTCGCTCGTGAAACCCATGATGTTGACCAGCGGTGCACGTAAATCGTGACTCACGACATAGGCGAAGTTCTGGATCTCCTCATTGGCCTGGCGCAGCTCCGCCGTGCGTCTGGCGACGGTTTCTTCGAGGGATTCGTTGGCCTCCTTCAACGCCTTCTGTGCAGCCATCATGCGCCGGATTGAGTGACGGACGATGATGATCGAGGCGGCCGCAAGGAGAAAGATCAGAAGGATGCCGCACAGGCTTGCCGCCAGAAATTGTCGCGCTCTCCGGCTGGATGCTGCAAGTTCACCGGCGAGCAGACGTTGTTCCTGCTGGACGAGTTGCCCGACCATCGAACGGATTTCCTCCGCTTTCGATCTCTCCAGCAGTTCGGGAATAACCGCAAGCGGACCCTCCTGTTCACGCCGTCCGGCAGCCTGTTCCAGCATGGAAAGTTCATCGGCGATCGCCGCTCGAAGCTCCGCGAAGAGCACCGACTGCGTGGTCCCGTTCGTCTGCTTCAGAGCGTCATCGAGTTGCGCCAGTGCCGCATCTATGGCCTCGGCATCGGCCTGGACGTCCTCCCGATAGCGCGGATCGCCCGCCAGGAGGTAGCTGCGCTGGTTGCTTTCCGCGCGCCAGACGAGCCCCTGGAGCCGCGCGAGCTTTTCTTTGACTTCGAGCGTTTGCAGGGCGCGGGCGGAATCGGCATCCGTCTGTGCAACCAGCCATACGGACGTCCCGCCGATCAGCAGCAGGAGGGCGAAGCCGAGCGCCAGGAGCACCGGCTGGAGGGTGGGTGAAAGGGCAGGTGCTCTGGCGGTCACAACCGGAACTTTTTTGTTTCAAGACGGGCGCTCATCGATGGGGTCGCTTCCGTGGAGGATGATACACGACAAAGCATTTTCAGAGGCCGGTCTCCGGTATCCGATCGGTGGAAGAGTTCAAGCATGCGGCCTCCTAAACGACAAGGCTTCGGCCGACGATGATGGTGCGGCCTTGCGGAAGGGCGAAGCGATCGGCGTCGCGTTCGGAATTCCGGGCGAGGAAGGCCGCGATATGTGTGAGCACGTCTTGAAAGTTGCGAACCGGGCCCAGGGTGACCATTCGTTCGATCCCGACAATGTAGATGACATTCTCCGCTTCGATGTTGGAATCCCGCAGGACGGGCGCCAGCATCGCTGGCAGCCGGACATCCTGCATGTATCCCACGCTGAGAGCTACCTGCATGATGCCCTTGCCAATTCGCGAGCAGGTGGTCCGTTGGGTAGAGGGCACCCGCGGCCGCTCGGAAACCTCCACCGTCACGACGATCACGGAGCTGAACATCACGCCCAGCAGATCGTGAAGGAGAATGAGCGCCAGGGGCGTCATGCCCTCCGAGCGGGTCAGGAATACCGCCGTCTTGTCCCCGATACGCCTGGTAGCGGGATCGGCGGCAAAGTCGGGTAGCGGCATGGCGTAACGTCGCTGCTTCGCTATAAGATGGTCGAGCCCGCGCCGCCAGCTCAGCATCACCAGGAGGATGAAGGCGCCAATGGCAAGCGGCAGCCATCCGCCATCAGCAATTTTGGAGAGATTCGCCGCCAGTAGCCCGAGATCGATGGCCAAAAGCAGCGCCGCCACACCGGCGAGCCAACTGGGGGCCCAGTCGCGGAAACGATTTGTTCCGGCAACAAAGTGTATGGTTGTTACCACCATGGTTATCGAAACCGCGATGCCATAGGCCGATGCAAGGCTTGCGGAGGAGCCAAAGGTGATGACGATCGCCATCGTGCAGACGGCCAGAATGGCGTTGATCCGGCCTATGTAGATATCGCTTTCGTTGAGCGGCGAGGTGTGCAGCGTGCGCATTGGCGGAAGGTAGCCAAGCTGGACCGCCTGCTTGGCAAGGCTGAAGGCGCCGGTGATGATGGCCTGGGACGCAATGATGGTGGCCAGCGTCGCCAAGACCAGCATGGGCATGCGCAGGGCTGAGGGGACGAGCACGAAGAACGGGTTTTCGAGCGCTGTCGGATCCGTCAGCAGCAGCGCGCCTTGGCCGAAATAATTGAGCAACAAGGCGGGCAGCACCAGGGAGAACCAGGCGCGCTGGATCACCGGTCTTCTGAACTGCCCGAGATCGGCATAAAGGGCCTCCGCGCCGGTAACCGCAAGGAAGACAGCTCCCAGGATGGCCATTGCCGACCATGGTTGTGCCAGGAGAAGCCAGAAGCCGTGACGCGGATCGATGGCAGCAAGAACCGCCGGCTCATGCGCGATGCCGATAGCGCCCAGCGAGCCGATGGCAACGAACCAGATCAGCATCATGGGTCCAAGGAACCGGGAGATCGATTCGGTGCCGAAGCGCTGCACGAGAAAGACGCCAGCAAGGATGACGACCGCAATCGGCACCATGAGCGGGTCCAGAGCCGGCATGACCACTTCAAGGCCCTCGACGGCCGACAGGACCGAGATCGCCGGCGTCAGGACGCCGTCACCAAGGAGGGTGGCTGCGCCGAGCAGGCCGAAAAGGAGGAGCAATCTTCCCGTGCGCCTGTCCCGACGCGGTTTCAAAAGGGTGAGAAGCGCCAGTATGCCGCCTTCCCCGTCGTGATCCGTCCGCAGGAGAATCAGGACATATTTCAGCGTCACCACGATGTTGATGCTCCAGAAGAGCAAGGAAAGGACACCGAGCACCTGGGTCTGATCGAAGCCGGTCGGGTCCTGCGCGGCGACCACACCTTGACGCAGCGCATAAAGGGGGCTCGTGCCGATATCGCCGAAGACGATGCCGAGCGCCGCCAGTTCGGCGCCGCCGCGGGCTCGGGGCGCTGCAACGGAAATATCTGCCATCGTTTTATTCATCCAGAGTGCGACCGCTGGGCCGGAGGTCGGATTGCATCGTCGGGTTATGGAGTGCTTGGACGCTCTCGGGCCGGTCCGGTCGGCGGCACGATGCTCGGACGAGGCCTCGGCCTGCTCGCTTTGCCGAATGCGATCCCCTTCGCTTCGGCGCCGAATCCGGCCAACAGCGCGACAACGACGGCGATCACGCCGACCACAGCCGCCAGTGCAAAGGCGTAGTCGTTGCCATAATGCTCAGCGACACCGGCCTGCATGGTGGCGTTGGCAGCCGCGATGAGATTGCCAAGCTGGTAGGTCAGGCCGGGGAAGGTGCCGCGCAGCTCATCGGGCGAGAGCTCGTTCAAATGAGCGGGGATGATGCCCCAGGCGCCTTGCACCGCGAATTGCATCAGGAACGCGCCCGTTGCCAGGAGCGCGGGCCCGGACGAATAGACCCAGAGCGGGATGGCAGGCAGCGCGAGCAGCGCGGCGATCACGATCCCCCGCCGCCGCCCGATCCTTTCGGACAGCATGCCGAAGGTGATGCCGCCAAGGATTGCGCCGATATTGTAGATGACGGCGATCGTCCCGACCGTAGTGGTGGAGAGTTTGCGCTGTACCTCGAGGAATGTCGGGTAGAGATCCTGCGTGCCATGGCTGAAGAA
This sequence comes from Nitratireductor luteus, assembly GCF_026162365.1. Lineage (GTDB taxonomy): Bacteria > Pseudomonadota > Alphaproteobacteria > Rhizobiales > Rhizobiaceae > Chelativorans > Chelativorans luteus. The sequence goes on from NZ_JAOANW010000004.1 coordinate 21,257, forward strand.
GTTGAAGGCCGTCATCAGGAGGACTGCATAGACGAAGAGCCTTGCGTGTTGCCTCAGCACAGCCCATGGCCTGGCGCGTTCCTTCCTGTGTTGGCGCTCGAGGAACACCGGCGATTCATCCACTTTGGTGCGGATGTAGAGCACGATGAGCGCCGGCAGCGCGCCGAGCATGAACATGCCGCGCCAGCCGACCAGCGGGAAAAGCAGGAAGAAGACCAGCGAAGCGACGAGATATCCCGTCGGATAGCCCGCCTGCAGCAGCCCGGAGACAAGCCCCCGCATCTTCGGCGGAATGGTCTCCATGGTCAGCGAAGCCCCTACACCCCATTCGCCGCCCATGGCGATGCCGTAGAGCGCACGCAGGATGATCAGCGTCGTCAGGGTGGGCGCGAAGCCGGAGGCAAATTCCAGAGCCGAATAAAGCAGAATGTCGAACATCAGGATCGGCCGCCGCCCGAACCTGTCCGCCATGAAGCCGAAGATGAGAGCTCCCAGCGGCCGCATTGCCAGTGTGAGTGTGATTGCGATTGTGACGCTCGCGATGTCTGTGCCGAATTCGCTGGCCACGTATTTCATCACGAAAACCAGAATGAAGAAGTCGAAGGCGTCCAACGTCCAGCCCAGAAAGCTGGCGATCACCGCATTGCGCTGCTGCGATGTGAGCGATCTGAGGTCCGATAGTGCTGACATGGTTTCTCTCCTCGTTGCCGAGTGACGGCTTTCATGGAGGACGGATGAGCGGACGGATACCTCCCGGGCGCCGCAGCCCTCCAAGCAACTGCAAGGCCACCAATCAAGAAACGGGCCAGAAGGAATATGTTGCCGGCTCCGTTGCGTCCGACGGGAAACCTGTCGCGGCTAAGCGGTTGTTTTCGATGCGAATTGCGGGAGCATGCGGCGGCGGCTGATGCAGGGGATGCGATTGTGCGTCGCGGCGTCGCACGTTCAAGGTGGTGGACTTCAACCACCGCTCGGTGGATATAGCTTCAACCCATAACAATGCCGCCGGCGCGGTCCATATGCATAGGAGGTGTCGCTCGAATGGGCGAGGAGCTGCTGATCATCGAGGACGACGCCATGCTCGGCATCGACCTCAAGCGCCACTTCGAGCGCGGTGGGCGCAGGATAAGGCTTGTCCGCAGCCTGGGCGAGGCAGAGCCGTTCGTCCACGGCCCCGGCTACGAGGGGCTCGTCGTGTTATCCGATCTGCACCTGCCGGATGGCAACGCCCTCGACCTTTTGGAGCGTGCGCGCGAACAGGGCGACACGCGCGAATGGATATTCCTTACCGGTTTTGGCGAGGCGCCCGATGCGAAAAGGGCCAAGCAGCTGGGCGCGTTCGACTTCCTCACGAAACCGATGGACCGCGACCGGCTCGACCGCATTCTCGACGCGGCCTATCGTGGGGCCCGCGCCCAGCGGCGGCTTGCTGACGAGACAACACAGCAGCGCGGCCGCTACAGCCCCGCCGCCTTCATCGGTCGCAGCGAGGAAGCCGCGCGTGTGCGCGACACGCTCACACGGCTCATCCAAGTGCCGCTGAGCGGCATCGTCATCATAGGCGAGACGGGTACGGGCAAGGGCCTTGCCGCCCGCATTCTGCATCACAGCGGCAAGCGCGCCGGCGGGCCGCTCGTCGAGGTGAACTGCGCCGCGCTGCCGCGCGAGCTTCTGGAATCGGAACTCTTCGGCCATGAAGCCGGCGCCTTCACGGGGGCCAAGGCTGCCCATCGCGGGCTGATGGAGCAGGCAAGCGGCGGCACGCTCTTCCTCGACGAGATCGGCGAACTGCATCTCGATCTGCAGGCGAAGCTTCTCAAGGCACTGGAGGACAAGGCGATCCGGCGTCTCGGCGGCGAGCGGACGATCCCTGTTGATGTGCAGATCATCGCCGCGACCAACCGCAATCTGCGCGAACTGGTTGCAGAGAAGGCTTTCCGCGAAGACCTCTATCACCGGCTCGGCGTCTTCCAGCTCGAGCTGCCGCCCCTGCGCGCCCGCAAGACGGATTTGGATGGTCTGGTGGAGGAGTTGATCCGCGAATTCAATGCCGCTTCCGGCAAGCGTGTGCGGCGCGTGCCCGAAGCCGCGCGCAAGCTCCTCGCCTCCTATGATTGGCCGGGCAACGTGCGTGAGTTGCGCAACGTGATGGAGCGCTCGGTGCTCTTGTCGGCGGGCGAGGAACTGCCGGTCGAATGGCTGCAGATCAGGCCGGAGAGCCCCGTCGCGTCGGCTGAATCTGGTGATGTCCTCCGCCTGCCCCTGGATGGTTCGATCAGCTTCGATGCGATGGAGAAGCTGATCATGGAGGCGGCGCTCAAGCGCGAAGATTACAATGTGATGGCAACGGCCCGACGCCTCGGCATGACACGCGAGACGCTGCGCTACCGCATGGAGCGGCATGGGCTGCGACGGGGGAAGACGCCGGCATAGCCGTGTGCAGGGGAATGAGCATGTGGCTCAATTCCCCCACCCGGATGTGGTTCATATCCGCCATTCTCTCTGACCGGATCCGCCGTTGGCGGGAATAATGGTTATTCTCCAGAGCATTAGCCGACTGGCCCACACTTTGCTTGTCTGCAGTTGAGCTGCATCGACACGCCGTCGGTACAGCCAGAGCGGAAACCGTTGGCGGTCCGAACACACCGCAAAACCACTCAGAGGAGAAAAACTGAAATGCATCGGCGTAATCTGATTAAGGGGTTCATCGCACTGGGCGCATGCCCGATCTGCGCGCAAGCGGCCCGCGCGGCGGATACCCATTGGGGCTATGACGGCCAGGAGGGGCCGGAGCATTGGGCCGATCTTGGTTCGAGCAATTTCGTCTGTTCCGGTGGCACCCAGCAATCGCCGATCGACATCGCCGATGCGGTCAGGGCGGACATTCCCGATATCGCCATCGGCTGGCACGAGGGCGGCGGCACGATGGTGAACAACGGGCATACGATCCAGATCAACATGCCCGAAGGCAGCACGCTGCGGCGTGGTGACCATGTCTATGAGTTGCTGCAGTTCCATTTCCACGCACCGAGCGAGCACCATGTGGACGGCAGCGCGTTCCCGATGGAGGCGCATTTCGTGCACAAGGACACGAGAAGCGGTGCGCTCGGTGTGCTCGGCGTCTTCCTTAAGCCTGGTAGGGCCAACGAGAGCTTCGCCGACCTTGCCGCCGCTTTCCCCGCGCAAAAAGGCGAGAAAGTTGAAATCGCCGACATCGATCCCAATGGGCTCCTGCCCGCCTCGCTCGCCTACTGGACCTATGAGGGCTCGTTGACGACTCCACCCTGCACCGAAAACGTCGACTGGATGCTGGCCATGGAGCCGGTGGAGGTGGATGAAGCCGACATCAAGCGCTTCACCGCGCTGTACCCGATGAACGCCCGTCCGGTTCGCGCGCCCAACCGGCGCTTCATCCTTAGTCTGGGCTAAAGCGCGCGCGTCCATTCGGACGCATGTTCTACCCCTTGTTCTTTCCGCACTTACGCGGTCGTCAGGTGATTCCACCTGACTGCAAAATGGCCTAGCGCATCGACCGGGAAGCCTGGACCCGGTGTTCGGAAGGCACGAGAGCCCGTCAGACATGCGGTCTGGCGGGCGATGCCGCGTCCCACAACCGCATACCTGAGCGTCGGACCCCACGCTGCATGTGCTAGCTGACATTTCGCGCCTGATCGCGATTGGCTTGCCGACAGCATTGTCATTTGCCGATTTTCGACCGACAGTATTACGTTGCACTATCGCAATCAGAAAGCTTTGGGAGGAAGCGATGATGGCAAAGTTCGCAGCAACGCTCTCGGTCCTGATAGCATCGACCGCGATGTCATTTGGGCAGCAGCAAACCACGCCCCTCGATCGGCTTAGTTCTTTCAAGACGACCGGAACGACTGAATTCACCGTTATCGAACAGGGAGGAACGAAGGCCGAGGCCCTCAACCGCACGCTTGAGAAGATCAAGCTGCCCGACGGCTTCAAGATCAGTCTTTATGCAATCGTGCCCGATGCCCGGCATATCGCCGTCGGCCCCCAGGGTGTCGTTACCTTCGTCGGCACCCGCAAGACCAAGGTGTGGGCCGTGACCGATCGTGACAAGGATCGCGTTGCCGACGAGGTCAAGGATTTCGCGCCGCCGCTTGCCATGACGATTCCCAATGGGCCGTGTTTCTCGCCGGACGGGGTACTCTACATCGTCGAGCAGAATCGTGTGATCTCCTATCCGGCCGCGGAGTTTTTCTACGAAAGCCCGGACGTGGCCGCCTTCGAGGTGGTCAAACAGGGCGAACTGATCCCGCCGGAAGAGGAAAGCTACAACCATACGGCCCGCGTATGCCGCGTTGGGCCCGATGGGAAGCTCTACATTTCCCTCGGTCAGCCCTTCAACGTCCCGCCGCCGGAAAAACTGGACCTGTACAACAGGCACGGTATCGGCGGCATTATCCGGATCAACCAGGATGGAAGCGGTCGTGAGGTCTATACCTATGGCGTCCGCAACTCGGTCGGCCACGATTTCAACCCGGCCAATGGCGAACTCTGGTTCACCGATAATCAGGTCGACGGCATGGGCGACGACATTCCGCCGGGCGAGATCAACCGCCAGACGGAAGCAGGCCAGCATTTCGGCTTCCCTTGGTATGGCGGCGGTTCGGTGCGGACCGTCGAGTACAAGGACGAGGAAGTGCCGGTCGACGTGGTCATGCCCGAGGTCGAAACGGTCGCGCATGCCGCCGATCTCGGTATGGTCTTCTACACAGGCAGGCAGTTCCCCGCAAAATACCGTGGCGGCATCTTCTCCGCGCAGCACGGCTCATGGAACCGCACCACGCCAATCGGCGCGCGGGTGATGTTTACCGCTATCGATGAAGAAGGTGGCGCCGGTCAAACGGAAGTGTTTGCGGAAGGCTGGCTGGACGAGAACGGCGAGTATCTCGGCCGACCCGTGGATGTCGCACAACTGCGGGATGGATCCATTATCGTCTCCGACGATCTGGCTGGCGCCCTTTACCGCATTTCGTACGGCGAGTAAGGCCGAAGCGGGGCAGGAGCAGACTGGAGGGAGAAAGTGAATGACATCGACATTCAAAGCTGTCTCTTGCGTCCTCCTCCTGGCATTCTGGCCGGTCGCGGCCAGCGCAGGCGACATGGGCACCGGACGTCGTCTTGCGGAAGCGCAATGCCGTACTTGCCACGGGCTCGACGGGATCGCTAAGATTCCCGTCGCGCCCCATCTGGCAGGCGAAAGCGAAATATACCTGCAGGCGCAGCTGAAGGCCTTTCGCTCCGGCAAGCGTGAAAGCGAGATGATGAACGTTGTGGCGAAGAATCTTTCAGACGACGATATCGCTGATCTCGCTGCCTGGTATTCCGCGATCAAGATCGAGGTCGAGATGCCGGAATAGACCTTCCGCATTTCATGGTGCGGCACGGTGGGATCCCGGCGCTCTACAGTGGCCTCGACATGGTCGCAGGCCGACGACAGGCCTGCCGGTTATGAGTGCCCATACTCCTGCCGGTTCGACGCGTCGCTGTCGTTCGTGTCGAGCTGATCGAGATGGCCCTCTTGCATCAGCAGGGCGCCTCTTCCTCGCTTTACAGTTCGTTCACGCATAAACCTGAACTCGATCTCCCCACTTGCTTTCGCTGGCTCAGGCACGGACCGTCAGATATCGTTCAAGTACTATTCGGTATTTATCAATCGAGCGGAGCCCGCTTTAATCGGACTTGCATCCGATGACGAGGGGGTAGGACGATGCGTGGTTCCATGTTCGATGGCTGGCGGAAGGCCTTTCTTGCTGTGTTCGTGCCTATGGGGCTGGCCGGCTTGCCCGCGGCTGCCGGTGCCCAGGAGGCAGCCGACCCGCCGCCGCAGGCGCTAAAGGTCGGGCTCTATGTCAGCCCGCCATTCGTCGTGGAAGAGGACGGCCGCTTTACAGGCATGGCCGTGGAGCTTTGGGAAACGATCGCCGCCGAGCTCGGGCTTCGCTCCGATTACCGGAGCGTGCCGACCCTCGGCGAACTCGTCCAGGCGACGGTTGACGGCGAGTTCGACATCGCCCTGACCAACCTCACGATCACGGAGAACCGCGCCCAGCGCATGGATTTCACCCATCCCTGGTATGACGCCGGACTGCGGATCATGGTCAACGAGGACCAGGGCACCAGCTTCTCGGCCCTGGTCGCGGGCTTGCGGGAATCGGGGCATCTCAAGGCCTATTCCTGGCTTGTCTTCGTCATTCTGACGGCGACGGTCCTCCTCACGCTTTTCGATCGGCAGTTCGACAGGGAGTTCCCGCGCCGCTGGCGCGACGGGCTTGCCGAAAGCTTCTATTCGGTGATGTCGATCGCCACGTCCGGCAGGTCGCCGGGGCGCAAGAACCTTTTCGGCTGGATCGGGCGTATCTGGCAGGGCCTGTGGCTGGTCTGCGGGATCGCGGTGCTTGCCTATCTGACCTCCTCGGTCACCAGCGTCATGACCACGTTGTCGCTCACGAACCAGATCAACAGCGTCGCCGATCTTCCCGGCAAGGCGGTCGGGGTCTTCACCGGCAGCGTAACGGAAGAATATGCCCGGGAAAGCGGCCTTGCCTCACGCCCCTACCGCAACTTGGATGAGGCCGTCGAAGCTTTGATCGACGGAGGGATCGCAGCGATAATCGCCGACGCGCCCGTTTTGGAATACTACGCTCTTCGCAATCCGGATCAGCCCGTCGCGGTGGTCGGCCCAATCTTCGAGCCGGACAAATACGGCTTCGGCCTGCAGCACAGCAGCGACCTCACCAGACCGCTGACAGTGGAGATCATCGGCGCCCACGAAAGTGGCATCCTCGAAGAGTTGCGGGTGAAATATTTCGGCGAACGGTAACGATGGGCCTGTGCATCCGCATCGCTAATGCCACCGTTCCCGCACGGTCAATCGTCACCTCCCTTGCGCCGTGCGCCTATGGCCCCGGCTTCGGAATCGCCAGCGTAATGTCGTCCTTTACGGTCTCCATAACGACATAAGTGTGGGTCTGGAGAACGCCGGGCAATTTTGAAATCACCGCGCCCAGTATCTGCCGATAGGCTGCAATATCCTTGGTCCTGACCTTCAGCAGATAGTCGTAGCCCCCCGCGATCATGAGGCATGACTGAATCTCGGGAACTCTCGCAACGGCCGCATTGAAGGCCTCGAGGTCATCCGAAGTCGTGCCTTTCATCTGGACCTGCACCATGGCCAGATGGGCGACATCCATCGCGGCAGGATTCAGTCTGGCGAAATAGCCCGAGATAACGCCGGAATTCTCAAGTCGCCTCAAGCGCTCCGCACACGGTGTTTTCGTGAGATGCACGCGGCGCGACAGCTCTGTGACCGTCATCCGCCCGTCATTCTGCAACTCCTGAAGAATGCGCAGATCCGTCGTGTCGAGCCGAATTGCTGTCATGACAAATTCCTACTATAAGCTAGAATGGCAGACGTTTTGGCTATTTATAGCGCAAATATGGAGCATAAATCTACAATATAACTGTTATTATCCAGTTTAAAGGGAAAACATAAATCCGAAGAGATAAAGAAGGGAACATGCCATGACTGCACCGGAAAGGGCTTTACCCAGCCTGCCCCTGGCTCTCACACCCGTCTTGCTGACGTTGATCGTTCTGGGCGTACAGCTTTTCTATTTCGACGACTTCACCCCTCATGTCCCACTCGCCATCGGCTTGGCGATCACAGGGCTGGTCGGAATCAAGCTCGGCTTCAACTGGCAGGACATCGAGAAGGGCGTTTTCCACGTCATCCACGTCTCGCTGCCATCCGTCTCGGTTCTCATCACCGTCGGTATGATCATTGGCGTGTGGATCGCCAGCGGCACGGTGCCTACGCTCATCTATTACGGGTTGACCATCCTCTCGCCGCAGATCTTTCTCGCCGCCGCGATGATCCTGTGTTCAGTCGTCTCACTTTCGCTCGGCACATCGTGGGGAACGGTGGGCACTGTGGGTCTCGCCCTGATGGGCATCGGCGCGGGCTTTGGCATTCCCATGTATTGGACGGCCGGAGCGGTGGTTTCGGGGGCGTTCTTCGGCGACAAGGTCTCACCGCTTTCGGACACGACGAACCTTGCACCCGCTGTTACCGGCGTCGACGTGTTCTCTCATATCAAGAACATGATGCCGACGACTGTACCGTCGATGCTGATAGCTCTCGGCATTTATCTCTTCGCGGGATTTGGGCTGATTGACGCCGATGGCGCTTCCTTCGAACGCATCAATGTCATCACCACCGCCCTTCAGGACAATTTCCATATCTCGATATGGCTGCTGCTGCCGGCGCTTCTGGTGATCGTTCTGGCGGTCAGGCGCATGCCGCCTATCCCGTCGCTCTTTGCCGGCGTTCTCGCCGGCGCGGCGACCGCCATGATCGCACAGGGTGTAAGCCTGCATGACACCTTCACCTACGCCAATAGCGGCTATTCCATAGAGACGGGCATCAGCGAAATCGACAGCCTGCTCAATCGCGGCGGCATCCAATCGATGATGTGGACCATCTCGCTGGTGCTCATCGCGCTTGGCTTCGGCGGCGCGCTGGAGAAAACCGGCTGTCTTGAAACCATCATCCAGGCGATCATGACGAAGATCCGCAGCTTTGCCGGTATTCAGTCGGCGGCGATCGGTACCTCGATGGCCACCAACCTGGTCGCCGGCGATCCCTACCTGTCGATCGCCTTGCCCGGTCGCATGTATGCGCCCGTCTATCGGGGCATGGGCTATTCGACGCTGAATCTGTCGCGTGCGGTTGAAGAAGGCGGGACGCTGATCTCCCCTCTGATTCCGTGGAATGCTGGCGGCGCCTTCGTCATCAGCGCCTTGGCGCTGGGCGTCTCTAGCGGGCATATGGAGAACCTGCTCTACATCCCCCTCGCGTTTGCGTGCTGGCTGTCGCCGCTCTTCGGTCTCATCTATGCGCATACCGGCCTCTTCTCTCCACGCGCCAGCGAGGATGAGAAGCGTGGCTGGGCCGAATCCGGTGAAGCCGTGGCAGACCTCAGCGCCCAGGGATGGGTCGACGAGGAGGAAAGTGCCAAGGCCCAGCCGGCAACCGCAGGCTGAGTTCCGGTCATCGTTAAGGCGCCGTGCGCCCAAAGGGACGCACGGCGCTCGATGCTTTTTTATCCGCATGTATCCAGATGTCAGGTGGCAGGCGGGCCGCCTTCAGATCGAATGCCCGAAGATTGTCTGCGACGACGCGGTCATGGACAGCCCGCCCGATCAGCGTTAGTTTCCTTCCATGAAACGGCTGCTGCGTGTCTTTGCCTTCTTGTTGCTTGCGGTTTTCGCTGCGGGCACGGTCGCGCACGCAGCCGCAACGACTGAGATGACGCTTCGCATGGCGTTCGGCGCTGCGGCCGCCGTCGACATGGATGATTGCGATGGCTGTGACAAAACGAGCGACACTGCGACCACCTGCGATCAGAGTTGCACCCAGTCCTTCGCGGCCGTCCTGGCTTCCGAGCCGGCGGAAATAGCCATGCCGACCGTTTCGCTCAGACAATCGGTTCCGCACGATCTTGTCGGCCGAGTGGGCTCGCCCGAACGGCATCCTCCACGATAACCGTCTCGATTTGACGCCGGTGGGACTCGATCCATCGCCGGGCGTCGCTTGATCGCACGGCCGTACGGCCTGCGATGCGAATCGCAACCGCTCCGCGGCTGCGTTATCGGAACCATATTCGGGATGACATAGATGCCTCATCTTCGCGCATCGACGCTTACGCGTCGGACCTTTCTGTCATCGGCCGCGGCAGGCGTTGCCGCCTCGGTGCTTCCGCTGCATGCGGTTGCTGCCGAAATCCCGCTTCCCCGGGACTACAGGCTTCGCCCGGGACCGGGCACCGTTCGGCTGGTGCCAGCGCCGTGGAACGAGACGGATGCCTGGACTTACAGCGGTACGGTTCCGGGACCTGAAATCCGGGTCAGGCAGGGCGATCGCCTGCGCATTGTGGTCGAGAACGGCCTTGCCGAGGAAACGACCGTCCACTGGCACGGTATCCGCACGCCCAACGCCATGGATGGCGTGCCGCATCTGACGCAGAAGCCGATCGCGGCGGGCGACACCTTCGTCTACGAGTTCGACGCCGTTGATGCCGGCACCTTCTGGTATCACCCGCATCAGCGCAGCGCTGAGCAGGTCGGCCGTGGGCTCTACGGCCCATTGATCGTGGAGGAGGCCGAGCCGATCCGTGTGGACCGCGACGTCACCTGGATGCTCGACGACTGGCGGTTGACCAGGACGGCTGCAATCAGCGACGATTTCGGCGGCCGTCATGACATGATGCACAACGGCCGGGTCGGCAACACGGTGACCATCAACGGCCGGGTGCCGGAAAGCTTCTCCGTCCGCAAGGGCGAACGGATCAGGCTGCGCCTGATCAACGCCGCCAACGCCCGCATCTTCGCGCTGGACTTTGCCGGCCACGAGCCGGCGGTCGTTGCATTGGACGGCCAGCCGGTGACGCCTCATGCGCCGGATGGCGGTCTCGTCGTGCTGGGTCCGGCCATGCGTGTCGATCTGGTCCTCGACTTGACGGGGGTAGCGGGCGGCCGCGCCTCTGTCGTCGACCGCTTCTACGAGGGGCTGGAATATCGTCTCGTCGATCTTGCCTACGGCAGCGAACCGCTGCGGCAACGCGCACCGGATTGGTCCCTCGCTCTGCCGGCAAATCCGCTTGCCGAACCGGATGCCGCGAATGCGGTCCGGCACGAGGTGGCCTTCAATGGCGGGATGATGGGACAGATGGTGATGCAGGAGATGGGCGGCAGCATGGGAGGCGACGACACCAGCGGAGGCATGATGGGCAATATGGCCCCGATGAGGGGCATGATGCATGGCGACGGCATCTGGTTCGTCAACGGCGTGGCGGCGGAAGGCCATATCCTCGAACCGATGCTGACGCTTGAGCGCGGCAAGAGCTACGTGCTGGCAATGACCAACGCGACGGCCTGGCATCACCCCATCCACCTCCACGGACATTCCTTCCGCGTGATCGCCCGCAACGGCCGGCCTACACGCTACCGGGAGTGGCAGGATACGGTGCTGATGGCGCCGCGCGAGAAGGTCGAGATTGCCTTCGTCGCCGACAATCCTGGCGACTGGATGTTCCACTGCCACATTCTCGAACACCAGGCCTCAGGCATGATGGGCGTCATTCGCATCGCCTGATGCCGAACCGAAAAGAAACGAAAGGAAGAAGACCATGCGCAGATCGATCCTCACCTTGGCAGCCGCCGCAACGGTCACCGGCGCTGTGGTAGCCTCTGTGCTCTCGCTCCGGCCGGCCGAGGCCCAGGAGGTCATGCTCTACAAGAACCCCCAATGCGGCTGCTGCGAAGGCTATGCCGACTATATGCGGGAAAACGGCTTTACGGTTACCGTGAAGCCAACCCACGAGCTTGTCGCCATGAGCCGCGAGGCTGGCATTCCCGACGATTTCCAGGGCTGCCATCTATCGATGATCGAAGGTTATGCGGTGAGCGGCCACGTCCCGGTGGCCACCGTCAGGAAGCTGCTTTCAGAGCGCCCCGATATCAAGGGCGTGACGCTGCCCGGCATGCCGCTCGGCTCCCCCGGCATGGGCGGCGAAAAGCAGGAGCCGTTCGAGACCCTCGAAGTCTCCAAATCCGGCGAGATAACCGGCGTTTATACGCGGGAATAGGGGAATGTCCGAAGATGGTCGCTCACCGCGGCGCCAGTGGCCAGTCACGGAGGAATGAAAGGAACGCGCCATGATGGGTCAGGGCAGCATGATGGAAGGTATGGACGGTCTCGCGATGTGGGGCATGAGCTTCCTTTGGCTTCTCGTCGTCGCCGTTCTCGTGCTCGGCGCGGCGGCATTGGTGAAGTATCTCTTCTTCGGAGGCCGCAAATGAGCCCGCTTTCGACCATGCTTCGCGCGCTGGTGCTGCTTGTCGTCCTCGCCGGTGGCGCTGCAGCGGAAGGATTATCCACCGTACCCCTGCACTCTGAGCCACAGCCGTTGCCCGAAGTTTCCTTCACGGACGCGGCGGGCGAGCCGGTCACCCTGCAAAACTGGCGCGGCAAGGTCGTGCTTCTCAACATCTGGGCCACGTGGTGCGCGCCGTGCCGAGAGGAAATGCCGACCCTTGACCGCCTGCAGAGACGGCTCGGCGGAGATCGGTTCGAGGTGGTCGCCCTGTCCGTCGATCGGGCGGGCGTAGACGTCGTGCGCAAGTTCTTCGATGAGATCGGGATAAAACACCTCGCCATCTTCATTGATCAGGACATGAGTCTGCTTCGCGAGCTGGCAATCTACGGCCTGCCCGCCACGCTCCTCATCGATCCGGACGGACATGAGATCGGCCGCCTCGCAGGTCCGGCCGAATGGGACGCACCGGAAATGATCTCCTCTTTCCAGGACATCTTGAACGAGTATCGAAAGGATGACGAGAAGCCATGAAGACTGGAGAATTGGTGAATGCAAAGGCAGCAACTCGGACGAGCATGCTGCATAAAGCTGTGTTCTTCGTCTGGTTCCTGGCTGCTCTGACAGTGGCGACGTCGGCCCATGCCCACCACCCCGGAGCCGACCTCGATGAAGTGATGGGCAGCAAGGAGAAGTACTTTCAGGCCGTTGATGAGCCGAATGCGCCCGCTTTCGAGCTGGCGGACGCCGACGGCAATCCTGTCCGGCTTGGCGACTTCGCCGACAAGATTGTCGTTCTCAACTTCATCTTCGCAAGCTGCACCGATGTTTGTCCGCTTCATTCGGAAATGATCTCGCAGGTGCAGGAGATGGTGAACGATACGCCCATGAAGAGCATGGTGCAGTTCATCAGCGTCACGACCGACCCCTCCGTCGACACGCCCGACGTGATGAAGGCCTATGGATCCGCCCACGGGCTCGATCCCGTCAACTGGGTGTTCCTCACCATCAGACAAGGCCAGACGGAAGACGCGACACGGAAGCTCGCCGAGGAGTACAACTTGCGTTTCGAGCCGCTCGACGAGGGCCAGCAGATGCATGGGGTTGTCACCCACATCATCGACCGCAATGGTCGTTTTGCGGCGAAATTCCACGGCCTGCGCTTCGACCCCGTCAATATGGTCCAATATATCAACGGGTTGACGAACAACATCGAGCGGCCGGGAGATGAGCCGCAGAAAAATCTCTGGGACCGTTTGAAGGAATGGTTCTGACCTCCAGCCCCATGTGGCTACGGCAAGAACCGCCGGTTCAAACGACAAAGTCCCATCTGTGAACGTCCCTCAGGCGCGAGGGGAATTTTGGGAGAGCGCAAGCACGGGGTCGGATGCTTCCTCCTCGGTCGCCCACCTGTCGTTCAATTCCAAGAAATACAGCGCATCTGATTACGGACTCGATTACGACCGCCACGGTGCAAGCCGTGGCGGAGCGCGCGTGTCGGCAAGGCCGCATCCGTTCAGATAATTGCCTTCCGCACTCTCGACGACGACTTGGCCGCGGTCCACGGTGGAGGAGACGTCGTTCAGCGCTCTATCTCCTGTCATATAACGCTTTTCCAGCCCGTCTATGCGTCCCCCTGGGCGGCAGTACTCAATTTCGACATTTGTCGAAATAGGGTTGACTGCGCAATCTGGCATCATTACTCATATTTCGACTTTCTTAGAAATATAAGTAATGCGCCACCGAATGCGCGCCCAGCAGGATAGACATGACTGAATCCACTCTTCCCATGGATACGTTCCCCAACATCATCGACAAGCAGTTCCGACAAATCGATCCAGCAGCATTGTTCGAAACCTCGCGTTCGACCCACGCCCCCCGCATTCTCATGCTCTACGGCTCATTGCGTGAGCGCTCCTATTCCCGGTTGGCGACGGAAGAAGCGGCGCGGATCCTTCGACGCCTCGGGGCGGAGGTGCGCATCTTCAATCCCGCCGGTTTGCCGCTGCCGGACTCGACCTCGGCCGATCATCCGAAGGTGAAGGAATTGCGTGGGCTATCGCTGTGGTCGGAGGGGCAGGTCTGGTGCTCGCCGGAGCGCCACGGATCGATGACCGGCATTATCAAGGCGCAGATCGACTGGCTGCCGCTCTCCATGGGCGGCGTCCGGCCAACCCAGGGGCGCACGCTCGCTGTCATGCAGGTCTGCGGCGGCTCGCAGAGTTTCAACGCCGTCAACCAGCTTCGCGTCCTCGGCCGCTGGATGCGCATGTTCACCGTTCCCAACCAGTCTTCGGTCGCCAAGGCTTTCGCGGAGTTCGATGAGGCAGGGCGGATGAAACCGTCGCCCTATCACAGCCGCATCGTCGATGTGATGGAGGAGTTGATGAAGTTCACGATGCTCCTGCGCGACTGCACCAGCTATCTGACGGACCGCTACTCTGAGCGCGTGGAGAGCGCCGAGGAAGTTTCAAGGCGGGTAAGCCAGCGCTCGCAGTGACGACAATGGGTCCAGTAGGACAATTCCCATGAAACACGAAAAAGCCGCCGCACAACTCGAAGCTCTGGGCAATCCGACCCGGCTCAAGATTTACCGCATCCTGGTGCGGGCCGGAGAGGAAGGGATGTCCGTGGGGCAGGTTCAGGGCAAGCTCGGCGTCCCTGCCTCGACATTGTCGCACCATTGCAAGCGCCTGTGCGAGACCGGGCTGGTGAGCCAGGAGCGGCAGGCGACGACGCTTATCTGCCGGGCGAACTACCCTGCGATGCAGGCACTGTTGGGCTATCTCGCTGATGAGTGCTGTGCGGATGGGACCTGTCCGCCCGTTATGCGCACACGAGCGCCCTGAAGCCTGCTTTTTATCCTGTTGATTCGAAGATACTAGAAGGATCGTATCAATGAACAGCATCGCCCACCTGGATCTTCCAGTCGCCGTCATCGGCGCAGGGCCGGTCGGCCTTGCCGCTGCTGCCCATTTCGTGCAGCGTGGTTTGCGCCCCCTTGTATTCGAACGTGGAGCTTCCGCCGGGGCCTCGGTGCAGGACTGGGGCCATGTCCGCGTCTTCTCTCCCTGGCGGTACAACATCGACACGAGCGCCCGCGCGCTTTTGGAGCGGTCGGGGTGGCAGCCCGCGGCCCCCGACCATTTGCCGACCGGCGCCGAGTTCGTGCGCGATTATCTCGCCCCGCTTGCCGCCCTGCCGGAGATCGCACCGAACATGAAACTCGACACGGCGGTAACGGCTATCACCCGGCTGGGGCATGACAAGATGTCGAATACGGGCCGCGAGGATGCGCCGTTCGTCGTGCACTACCGGGATGCGGCGGGGGAGCATCGTGTGCTGACACGGGCAGTCATCGATGCTTCCGGCACATGGTCGCGGCCAAATCCGATAGGTGTGGACGGCCTTGCCGTTCCCGGCGAGGCCGCGGCGGCGGACCGCATCGCATACGGCATTCCCGATGTCGCAGGGCTTGCGCGCGGCGACTATGCCGGCAAGCGGGTTCTCGTCATCGGCGGCGGACATTCGGCGATCAACGTCGCGCTGGCGCTTCTGGTGCTTCAGGAGGACGCGCTGGCGACGGAGATATTCTGGGCGCTGCGCCGCGACCGCATCGACAAGCTTCTCGGTGGTGGTCTGAACGACCAGTTACCGGAACGCGGTGCTCTGGGATTGGCGGCACAGGCGGCGATAGGCGAGGGGCGGGTGAACATGCTGGCGCCCTTCGCCGTCGAGCGCATCGAAGGGAGGGGCGCCGGCCTCTTGGTCGAAGCCAGGCTCGACGACCGCCCCTTCAGCCTCGACGTGGATCGCATCGTCGCCGCCGCCGGATTTCGGCCGGATCTTTCCATCCTTGGCGAATTGCGCGTCGCGCTCGATCCGGCCGTCGAAGCGCCACCGGCCCTTGCGCCGCTGATCGATCCGAATTTTCACTCCTGCGGAACGGTGCCGCCGCACGGCATTAACGAACTTTCGCACCCCGAACCCGGATTCTTCATCGTCGGCTCGAAGTCCTACGGCCGTGCGCCGACCTTCCTGATGGCGACGGGCTACGAGCAGGTCCGCTCGGTTGTTGCCGAACTGGCGGGCGATCATGTGGCGGCGCGCCAGGTGCAACTCGTGCTGCCGGAGACGGGGGTGTGCTTCGCTCCGCCGGTGGTGGGAGCCGGCGAGGCTGCTGCAAGCGAATGCTGCGGCGGGGCGGCTCCCGCCGGCACCGATGCCTGCTGTGCCAAGGATGCCGACGCCAAGGCCCGTGGCGAAGAGGGATGCGGCTGTGCAAAAAATGCTGCTCCGGCTGAGAGAGCCTCCGCGCCTCGGGCTGCCTGTTGCCGGAGCGCCGCGTGACGACAAGCGCCATCGAAGACCTGTCCCGAAGACGCGGTGCCGGGGCCGGCTGGCTTATCACCGCGCTCGGTGTCGCCCAGATATGCTCCTGGGGTTCGCTCTATTACAGCTTCCCGCTGCTGGCCGAAGCCATGCGTCTCGACCTTGGCTGGTCCAAGCCGCAGATCTATGGCGCGGCGACCCTGGGCATGGCGCTGGCGGGGCTTGCCGCCTACCCGGTCGGCGCGGCGATCGATCGCGGCCGGGGGCGCTACGTGATGGGCGGGGCGGCGGTTGCGGCCGGGCTCCTGCTCGTCGCCTGGTCTCAGGTGTCGAACGTTGCCCTGTTCTATGTCGTGCTCGCGGGGATCGGCTGCCTCCAGGCCGCTAATCTTTACGAGCCGGCTTTCGCCGTGATCACGCGGCGCGTGGGCGCGGGCGGGGCGCGGCGCGGCATCACCGCCTTGACGCTCTGGGGCGGCTTCGCCTCCACCGTCTTCATCCCGCTCATCCAGTTGCTGATCGACCTGTTCGGATGGCGTGGCGCGCTGATGGTGCTGGGCGCCATCAACATCGTCGTCTGCGGTGGTCTCTACTTCTTCGCCATCGATCCGAAGAAGGACCATCCGGTTCCCGTCCGCGAGCCGCACGAGCCATTGCCGCTGACCGGGCGCAAGGCTGTCGCGTGGGCGGTCCGCCGTCCGGTCTTCTGGGCGCTGATGGTGGCTTTTATCGCCTACGCCGCAGCTTTCTCCACCCTGACTTTCCACCTCTACCCGTTGCTTCTGGAGCGCGGGCTCACCGCCGCCGGCGTCGTTGCCGTAATGGCGGTGATCGGTCCCGCCCAGGTCGCGGGCCGCATCCTGATCTGGGTCTTCGCCCCGCACGCACCCGTGCGCTCGATCGGTTCCATTATCGTGATCATTTTTCCGCTCGCTGTCATCGGTTTCGCCTGGGCGCCGGCGGAAGTGATCGTCATCGCGGCCATCGCCGCCTGCTATGGGGCGGCGAACGGCATGATCACCATCGTGCGCGGGCTGGCGGTGCCGGAAATGGTGAGCCGCGAAGCCTATGGCTCGATCAACGGGATCCTGGTCGCGCCGATGAACCTCATGCAGGCTGCCTCGCCGCTGGCGGCTGCCTGGCTGTGGTCGATCACAGGGGGATATGACGCGGTTCTGATTGCGGTGGGTGCGGGCGCGCTCGTCTTGTGCATCGGCTTCTGGACAGCGGCAGCTTTGGCGCGCTGCGTTGATCGACGGAGCGGCGAATATGCTGGCGCCTCCCAAAAAAAGTCATCGCCGCCGATCTGAAACGCCTCGAGGGCCAGAACGACATAGCCTGCCAAGACGCTGCGAAAGCTCTCCTGTTTCTGTCAGGAAAAACCTTACCGAGCCTCCGAACTCAACCTTTGTTTCAAACCTTCATGTTGTGAACACTGAGCCTCAAGAATCAGAGTGAGGAGGAAGCCATGACCAAACTTCTGCAAGTTCTTGCCCTTTCCACGGCGTTTGCGCTGCTCGGATCATTCGCCACCCCCTTCGCGGTCGATGTTGCGGCCGATTCCCACGATAGTGGTGAAGGCGGTGAAGGCGGTGAAGGCGGTGAAGGTGGTGAAGGTGGTGAAGGCGGCGACGGCGGCGACGGCGGTGAGGGTGAGGAGCCTGACAACGGGACCGGCGGACAAGGCCCGCAAGGGAACAACGGCCGAGGCAACGGCGGCGGCGATGGCGTCCCCGGCAAATCCGGCTTCAGCGACGACCAACGCTAAGGAACTGGGGGCGCATCTGGAAAGTGCGGTCCCCCAGATATCCCTCGTGCCGAATTCATGAACGCTCGAGGTGACAACCACGTCCTCGACACGGCAGTTGAACCTCGCGGCCGGTGCCGGTGAGCAGCGCGAGAGGGTTGTCGACGATGTGGCTGAAGCCGGCACCGTTCGTCGTGAGGCAAACAGCATAGAGCGAGGTGGCGGCGCAGGGCGTGGGCCCGCTCCGCTTCGCCCCTCCGAAGGCATAAGGTGCCGACGACGGACCGCGGACGGCTGGCGCCCGCGGCCGCGTCGCATTCTTCATCTACAACGGGCAGTGTATATGCGCCCCTGCCGATCACGGTATTCGCAGAAGCCGTTGCGGAGGTTGCGGACCAGCAGACCCCCGAGGGCTCCGGCTCCGGCGCCTATCAGGGCTCCTCGTCCGCCGCCCGCGATACCACCGACAACGGCGCCTGCAGCAGTGCCGATTCCGACGTCCTTTTCGGTCGTCGTACAACCACCCAGAGCTACAACAGCAGCCACCACGATAATCAGCTTCCGTATCATCTCGATTCGTCTCGATTGGCTGAACTAGCCGTCCCGCTAGGAGAACTTTGCCCAGGTGCGCACGAAGGGCAAGAGCATCGATGAGAACGGCTCTGGAACAGCACAACGCGCCAAAAGGCGACAAGGCACTTCCTTGGGATGAATCCTCAACAAGCTCATGCCTAATTTATAGGCAATGCCGGCTAATTATACAGGCTGGCGTTGGCGGCTGACCACATCCAGCCTGTGCGATCTCCTCCTCCTATCGGCGAAGAGCATACTTTTCACTGCGGCGCGGGCAGCTGGCACGCCAGTTGCAAAGGCAGGCGACAGGTGCAGCAGGACGATAGAGCAAGCAACAGGAGAGATTATGATTAACCGTCGGATGTTATTGGGGATCGCCGGTGCGGCGATCATGGCGGCCAGCGTCGCCGCGCCCGTGCCCGCCAGGGCAGATGCGCTTGAAGACGTCATGTCGCGCGGCGTTCTGCGTGTCGCCGTGCCGCAGGATTTCCCGCCTTTTGGCAGCGTCGGCACCGATATGGCACCCATTGGTTATGACATAGACATGGCCATTCTCATCGCCGAGAAGCTCGGCGTGGAAGCCGAGCTCGTGCCGGTGACGAGTGCCAACCGCATCCCCTACCTGCAGACGGGCAAAGTCGACCTTGTCATCTCCAGTCTCGGCAAGAATGCCGAGCGCGAGGCCGTGATAGACTTCACCGACGCCTATGCCCCCTTCTTCAACGGCGTCTTCGCTCCCGACGATGTCACTGTGTCGAACGCGGAAGACCTCTCAGGCAAGGTTATTGGCGTCACCCGCGGCGCTATCGAAGACTTGGAACTGACCAAGATCGCCCCGTCCGACGCCGTCATAAAGCGTTACGAGGACAATAACGGCACCATCTCCGCCTTCCTGTCGGGGCAGGTGGACGTCGTGGCGACGGGCAATGTGGTCGCCGCCGCCATTCTCGAAAGGAACCCGCCAAAACGCCCGGAGATGAAATTCCTGATCAAGAACTCTCCCTGTTACATCGGCCTTAACAAGAATGAGCCGGTGCTCGTGGAGAAGGTAAACGCCATCATCGCCGAGGCGAAAGCCGACGGGAGCCTGAACGCCATCTCGGAGAAATGGCTGGGGGCGGGGCTGCCGGAAGAGCTGTAGTTCAGACGATGCAGAGGTCGGTGCAAACGGCGCCGGCCTCTCCGAAAATCCGATTCCATGCCAAAAGGCCGCCTCCTGTGAACTACGTTTTCAGCTTCTCATGGTTGGCCGAATATTACCCGGTCCTCCTCAAGGGCATCCTCATCACCATCGAGCTCACCGTCGTGGGCGGGCTGCTGGGCGTTGCGCTCGGCACAACCTGCGCCTGGGCGCGCGCGCTGGGGCCGGCCTGGATCAAGCCGCCGGTCTCCGCCTATGTCGAGCTCATCCGCAACACGCCCTTCCTCATCCAGCTCTTCTTCATCTTCTTCGGGCTGCCGTCCCTCGGCGTCAGGCTGACGGAGCTGCAGGCTGCCAACCTCGCCATGATCGTCAATCTCGGCGCCTATAGCTGCGAGATCATCCGCGCCGGCATCCAGGCCACGCCGCGCGGCCAGTTCGAAGCCGGCGCCAGCCTCGCCATGACGCCGATCCAGACCTTCCGCTACGTCGTGCTGGTTCCGGCACTCCAGCGCATCTGGCCGGCGCTGTCCTCGCAGGTCGTCATCGTCATGCTGGGCTCAGCGGTCGTCTCGCAGATCGCGGCCGAAGATCTCACCTTCGCCGCCAATTTCATCCAGTCGCGGTCCTTCCGCGCCTTCGAGGCCTATTTCGTCTCTACAGTCATTTATCTGGTGCTCGCCATCGTGCTGCGGCAGATCATGGCCGGCGTCGGCGGAATGCTTTTCGCGCGGAGGAGCGTCCGATGATCGAGTTCACCCTATGGGACATCCTGCGCAACCTGCTGCTTGCCGCACGCTGGACCATCGTGCTCTCGCTGGTCTCCTTCATCGGCGGCGGTGTTGTTGGTGCCATCCTGCTGTTCATGCGGATCGGCGGCAGCTCGCTGCTCAGGGCCTTCACCAGATACTATGTCGAGCTGTTCCAGGGCACGCCGCTGCTGATGCAGCTCTTCCTCGCCTTTTTCGGTCTCGGCCTTTTCGGGATCGACGTGCCGGCCTGGTTCGCCGCCGGCCTCGCGCTCATCCTGTGGACTGCCGCCTTCCTGACGGAAATCTGGCGCGGCTGCGTCGAATCCATCACCAGGGGGCAGTGGGAAGCGTCGGCTAGCCTCGGCATGGGCTATGTGCAACAGATGCGCTACGTCATCCTGCCGCAGGCGCTAAGGGTCGCCATCCCGCCCACGGTGGGCTTCTCTGTCCAGGTGGTGAAAGGCACCGCGCTCACCTCCATCATCGGTTTCGTTGAATTGTCGAAGGCCGGCACCGTCGTCACCAACGCCACCTTCCAGCCCTTCATTGTCTACGGCCTCGTCGCCCTCATCTATTTCGCGCTGTGCTGGCCGCTGTCCAAGAGCAGCCAGATCCTCGAGAGGAAGCTCAATGTCGCTCATCGAAATCACTGAGGTCCGCAAGAGTTTCGGGCCGAACGAGGTCCTCAAGGGCATCAATATCGATGTTGCGCCGGGCGAGGTGATCGCCGTCATCGGCAAGAGCGGATCGGGCAAGTCGACGCTGCTGCGCTGTATCAATGGTCTCGAGACCATCGACAGCGGCTCGATCTCGGTCGCGGGCGCGCAGCTCCTGCCAGACGAGGCGCATCTGAAGGCTCTGCGGCTCAAGGTCGGAATGATCTTCCAGCAGTTCAACCTCTTCCCGCACCTGACGGCTGGCGGCAATGTCATGCTGTCGCAGATGGTGGTCAAGAAGACGCCCAAGCCCGAAGCCGAAGCCGTGGCGCGCAGGATGCTGGAGCGCGTCGGTCTCGCCCAGAAATTCGATGCCTATCCGGACGAGCTCTCCGGCGGGCAGCAGCAGCGTGTTGCCATTGCCCGTGCACTTGCCATGCAGCCCACCGCGCTTCTGTGCGACGAGGTCACCTCCGCCCTCGACCCGGAGCTGGTGGCCGAAGTCCTGGCCGTCGTCCGCGAGCTCGCCGCCGAAGGCATGACTCTCCTCATGGTCACCCATGAGATGAAGTTCGCCCGCGATGTGTGCAGCCGCGTCGTCTTCATGCATGAGGGTCGCGTCCACGAGATCGGCCCGCCCGAAGACGTCTTCGCCAAGCCGGGGACGCCGGAGCTGAAGCAGTTCCTCGGCATGCAGTGAGTAAACCCACCAACGCTGGCGTCGCAACCTGGGACGACGACACCGTTGCCGCCCCGGCAGTGCTTTTGCCCACGGGGTCAACGTCGCGAGTAAGCGGGAAGCGGGTAGTAGTGTGCCTAACCGCTGATGAACCGGTCGCCGCCTGACTGCATTCACCCGCCGGCGCTCCATCGTCGCTCACCGGAACGGCGCTTGTGATAGGTAGTCGAAGATCGCCTTTTCGCGCGCCTTCGGAACGCAACGTCCGTCCGCGGCGTTCCGGACAACTATGCAAAAGGCAGGAAACCGCCCCGCCGGGCAGGAAATAGAAAAGCGAGTTCGACAGTCGCCGCGCCGCAAACTGCTCATCGGGCTCGGCCGGGGCTTCGGCGGCGCCTTGATCTTCGGCCTGCCGTTGCTGATGACGATGGAGATGTGGTCGCTCGGCTTCTATATGGACCGTTTTCGCCTTGCGCTCCTCTTGTTTCTCAACATGCCGCTCCTGACGCTCCTATCCTACCATGCGGGTTTCGAGGAGACGACGTGCTGGCACGATGACCTGCGAGACATGGTAGTCGCCTACGCCATCGGTATCGTTGCCAGCGTCATTGTGCTTGCCGTCTTCGGCGTCGTAACCTTGGCCATGTCGGCAGACGAGATCATCGGCAAGGTAGCTCTGCAGTCGGTGCCAGCCAGCATCGGCGCGCTTCTCGGGCGCAGCCAGCTTGGCGGGAGCAAGGCCGAGGCGTCCCAGGGGTCGGAACGGGTGAACTACGCCAGCGAGATGTTCCTGATGGCGGTCGGCGCCCTCTTTCTCGGCCTCAACGTGGCGCCGACCGAGGAAATGGTGCTGATTTCCCACAAGATGACGGGATGGCACGCGGTGGCGTTGATCGCACTGTCCATCTTCCTGATGCACGCCTTTGTCTATGCTGTGGAATTCGCTGGCTCAGACCCGTCCCTGCCGCCTGGGACACCATGGTGGAGCGCGTTCCTGCGTTTTACCATCACCGGCTACTCAATCGCTCTGCTGATCAGCCTCTATGCGCTTTGGACTTTTGGGCGGACCGACGACGTCGGTCTGATGCCGGTGCTCATATCCATGGTCGTGCTGGGCTTTCCCGCTGCCATCGGTGCGGCTGCGGCCCGGCTGATCCTCTGAACAGAAGGTGCCAGATGAAACAGAGGCGGCAGCGGTCGATGAAGAACCGGGCGGCGCGGCAAACACCGAAACGCCATGGAGGTGGAAACGAAAAACCGCATACGCTCGAATGGGTGGCGGGAGGGCTCTCGGCCGTCGTCGTCCTGGCGTTGGTCGGCTTCATCCTCTATCAAGCGATAAATGCGACGGCGACAAAGCCGAATCTGCGCGTTCTCGTCGAACAGGTCGAGGTGACGGACAACGGCTATCGCGTCAACTTCCGCGCCGTCAACCGGGGTGGTGCCACTGCCGCGGGTGTGGAGATCGAAGGGCGGATCGAGCACGATGGCGAGACGATCGAGACGAGCCGGGTCACGCTCGATTACATCCCCCCGCATTCCGGGCAGCAGGGAGGGCTCCTTTTCAGCCAGGATCCGAAGCGCTACCGGCTGAGGCTTGCCGCGAAGGGTTATACGGATCCGTAAGTGCAGCCGAGCGGACCATTCTTCCGAGCGTACATGCCGGCAGCCCGAAGGGCCGGCCTCCCGCTGCCTCTGTTCCATATTAGGGCCGATTACAACGGAACAAGCCGGCCTGCCGATGTTGCCAGAGATGCAGGCCGGCTTGCTTTGGGTGCGGCAACTCAGGGGAGGGCCAGTTGCCACGTGCGCCCAACGTCGTGCAGGTGAGTTTGTTCCGAATGCAGCGATTGAACGATGCTCCAGTGCTGTGTTGGCAGTTCGAACTTTTCTGCGGATCACTCGACTATATGAACGATTTCCCGCGTCTTCGTTGCCGGTCGCCAATCCCCGACCGCACATGGCCCCCAGCCGATCGTCTTGAACGGCATCGTCACTGTCCCTGAACGGATCCCGGGTGGGCACGGGGCAAATATGCCGTGATCAGCTCTTCCATATGAGCGTCTCGCACCTTCGCACTCTCCCCGCCCATCACGACGGCGATGATCCTCCGCCCGTCGCGGGCAGCGGAAGTGGCGACGTTGAAGCCCGAGGCGCGGATATAGCCGGTTTTAAGGCCATCGACGCCGCGCACGCTGCCAAGAAGATTGTTGTGCCCGCGGATCATTTTGCCCTTATAGGAGAAGCTGCGGTTGGCAAAGAAATGGTAGTGATGCGGGAAGTGCTTACGCAACGCCATTGCCAGGAGGCCCATGTCATGCGCCGTCGTGATCTGGTTGGGATCATTGAGACCGGATGCGTTGCGGAATGTGGTCGAACGCATGCCGAGTTCGCGCGCCTTTGCAGTCATCATTGTAGCGAAATGCTCCTCGGAACCGCCTAACCGCTCGGCCACCGCCGTGGCGACGTCATTCGCGGATTTCACGCACAATGCCAGGATCGCTGTGCGGACATCGATGCTTTGGCCTGGCTTGAAGCCGATCTTGGATGGCGGGCGCGAAGCAGCGAAGGCGGAGATGGGTATTTCACTGGATGAAGTGAGCTGGCCGGAATCCAGCGCCTCGAAGAGGAGATAAAGTGTCATCATCTTTGTCAGGGACGCGGGATAGCGGCGTTCGTTCGACGCACTTTCGTAGATGATCTTTCCCGAATGGGCATCGATGACAATCGCCGCATATTTCTCCGAATTCAGCGGCACCACCGCAGACGTAAGAACTGTGCTGGTCGTGCATCCGGCAACTGCGAGCATTACCGCAATCCAAGCCCATTTCATCCCCGCATCCCCATTCTACTGCAATATGCCCGCACACGCGGCCATCGAAGCAGAAACGGTGGGGAGAGTCGATCTCCGGCTTGACGCTTGTTTTTCAACTTGATGATGGTTGTCTGGGTTGGAAACCAACAGGAAATACCAACAAAATATTTCTGTGGTTCGGTTCCCGCATCGGCTTCAACCTGCTTTGGGCCGATTTGACCTGTTTCTGTAGATCCCACTTGGGTGGGATCATGCCCCTATCACTTGCTCGGAAGGTCTCTTTTCAATGGCTATCGGAACGCGCTCCGCACGCCTTGCTGTGCTAATCGACGCCGACAACGCCTCGGCCAAAATCGTCGACGGTCTTTTCGACGAGATCGCCAAGATTGGCGAGGCCAGCGTTCGTCGGATCTATGGCGACTTCTCCAGTGCAAGATCGAAAGCGTGGATCGATGTCCTGGCACAGCATGCAATCATTCCGCAGCAGCAGTTCGCCTATACGACCGGTAAAAATGCCTCAGACATCACGCTCGTCATCGATGCAATGGACCTTTTGCACAGTGGCCGTTTCGACGGTTTCTGTCTGGTTTCGTCCGACAGCGACTTCACGCGGCTTGCCGCTCGGATTCGCGAGCAGGGTGTCGATGTCTTTGGATTCGGAGAGCAAAAGACGCCCGAGAGCTTCCGGCAGGCTTGCCGACGCTTTACCTACACCGAGAATTTACTCCCGGATGCGCCTGCCAATGCAGAGGCTGCAGACAGTAAAGCCAAGCCGCTTCAGTCGCCGAGCGCGGCCACGCCGATCATCCGGCGCGTTCTCGATCAGATGGAGACAGAAGACGGTTGGGCACCGCTTGGCGCAGTGGGAACACAGCTTGCTAACCTTTCGTCTGATTTCGATCCGCGCAATTTCGGCTTCCGCAAGCTCAGCGATCTGGTCCGCAAGACCAACGCTTTCGAGATTGACCAGTCAGAAGGGCGAGCCGTGCGCATCCGCAAAAAGCCAGGACCGGCGAAAGGCTCAAGGAGACGGAAATAGGTGACCGCGCCATTGAACAATCCACCCGGAACTCTGGCTCTGCCATTGCCTTGAACAATGGTTTCCGAAGATCTGCCGTATCCGTCATACAAATCGCCGGTTCAGCGATCATGCAAACCTTTTCCGCCGAGAATTTTCGGCGTGGATTTTTCAATCCTCGACACCCGGGTTCTGGACTGCTTGGGCTGGGAAAAATAAAGGATGTATCCCCTTCGCCGCCCTGGGGTCAGACCTTCGAAAGCCGTCTTTAGGTCCGGATCCTCGTCCAGCTTGCTCATGAGTTCCGCGGGAAGTTCGAGATCGTCCTTCGGGAACTTCACCTTCAGGCCAGCTTTCTCCACGTTGATGGCTTCATGGATATAATCTTTCAGGGTGGCTTCCATCCCGACTATTTCCGCGACGCTTGAGAATCTTATCTTTCGCATCGACCGTGAGTTTTCCCCGGGTGCGACGAGGAGGCCCTCGGCATCTTTCAACAAGGCACCTTTGAAGAAGGCAAGTGCGCAGTATTCCTTGAGCCCCCAGAGGGCGGCCACATTACCGTTCTGAAACGTGTAGCAGGGAGAGCGCCATTTGAAATCTTCCGTCACAGGGCAGTCGAGAAGGATTGCTCTCAATGCCTGCAGTTCACCCCGCCACTTTTTTGCTCTGGTGAAGAATGCTTCGATCTCGGGATTCACCTCATTCATCTCCGGCTCCCATGACGTTGTCCGTTTCGATTGTTCGTCATCGCCCTTCTCGAAATGCTTTAGTGTTTTAAATGTAAAGGCGGTTCCGCAAAATGCCACATGACAAGCCCACAGCATTCCACCCGGAAGTGGCCGTCTGAAAACGCTTGTCTGCCCGGCTGCGGGATAATGGCAGCAACCTTTCCGGACCGATTGCGGTAATCTTTTCTACGGCGCTCTCCCTCATGCGGCCTTTGACAGCCACGCTTTGACACTGCGATAGCGAGAGCGAAGGCCCTCCACCACATCACGTCAGAATGAGCGAAGTGGCTTTCCCCCATTTGGTCAGGTACCTCCAATTCCCAATTCCGCGTATTCTGCTTTTTCGCCGCGGGAGGTAAGTGTGACATCGCTCGATGGAGACGAAAGCAGCCTGCTGCGTCTTTATGATGCGGCCGTCTCACCGGACCTGTGGCCGCAGGTCTTGCAGGAGCTTGCCAACCAAGCGGATGCCGTCGGTTGCTGCATTGCCATCGACAATTTGAAGGAAACGCTCATCGCGCCCCCGATGTCTCCGGAGCTCGTCGAGCCGCTTTCGGATTTCGTCCAGAGCGGCTGGTACCGGCGCGATCTCCGCGGCCGCAGAGGATGGCCGCTTATCAAGGCCGGGCGCCGCGTTCTCATCGAGCACGACGTTTCCACCGAAGAGGAAAGGCGGTGCGGAAGCTACCACAATGAGTGGCTGCGGCCCTGGGATCTGCCGTGGTGGTCGGCCATCGGCTTCCCGTGCGGGGGAGGCCTGTTCGCGCTCGCGCTGTTGAGAAACTCGCAACAAGAAGCGTTCACGCGCGCCGAAGCCGCAAAACTTTCAAGATGGCGCCCGCATCTCAAGCGTGCCATCTCGCTGGCGCAGCTTTGGTCGCGACGCCAGGCTGATTCGGTGCTGGCAACCTTGCAACGTCTCGATCGTGCCGCCTTCCTTCTCAACGCTCAGGGCCGCGTCAGCCAATTGAATGCGCCTGCCGAAGTGCTGCTGGGCCGCTCCCTCGAGCTTCGCCTTGGCAGGCTGAGGGCGGTCCACCGAAAGGACGATGCAGCCTTGCAAGGCTTCCTTGCGGCCGCGCTCGCCCCGCCCTTTCCCCGCGGTACAGCCGACGAGGAGCCAATTCTGATTGGGAGCGAGGGCCGCAGACGTCTCATCGTCGAGGCAATGCCGACCGTCGGTCTGCTCCAGGACGTATTCGCCGGGACGCGGGCATTGCTTCTCGTGACAGACCTTGATCGCCGCGCGGTGCTGCCGGAGGAGAGACTGCGCAAGCTCTTCAACCTGACAGCATCCGAAGCCGCCGTAGCGGCGAGAATTGCCGCGGGGAGCGACCTGCGGAGAATTGCGGAGTCGTTGGAAATCGCAACGGGGACGGCGCGGAACCACCTCAAGGCAATCTTTTCGAAGACCGGCACGCACCGGCAGAGTGAGCTGGTGGCGCTTGTTCAGCGGATCCCGCTCGGCTGAGCCTGTAGCTGAAGCGATCGACAACCATTCGAAACCGCAAAATCCCGCGAAGAGTGTAGCCCATTTGGGACAGGCGGCTGACGCGCTGGGGCGCGATACTCGGATGCAGCCGGCAATGCAGTACGCGGTCAACGCCCGACTGCATTTAGGCCGATCGAACGACAACGCAGGAGGACAAGGATATGCGCAGGCTGATCTTCCTCGTGGCGGCAATTGTGGTCGCAGACACGCTACCCGTCGGTGCGCAATCCGATGATGGCATGAAGCTTCAGCGCTGCGTTTGGGCGTGCCTCGCCCGCTCGTCAGGTAACGAAGACCCGGCCTATCACACTTGCGTGGAGAACGTTTGCGTCGCCAGGACGCCTCCGGCTTCTCCGCGTGGTCAATCAGCTGTTCCGCGCGCTGAACAGCCCGATCGGGCCACCGTCAGTTTCGTGCAGCGACGCCTTGCTGATCTTGGATTTGATCCCGGACCAATTGACGGGATCTATGGCCGAAAAACTCGGGCGGCGGTGGAGGCGTTCCGCGCTTCTCGGCGTCTTGGCGAGGCCAGCGGCATTGACGAGGATCTTCTGGCGGTCCTCCGATCCGAATGAAGAACGACGCTGACCGGCATACGCACCGGAGGGAGGCAAGTGGACCAATGGAAAGTTCTGCAGAACGACACGGTTCTTCAGCTGGCGCGGAGAGTTGGGTTCGGCGGATTGGAAGCGTACTCGTTACGATTGCTTTTCTCGCGGCTCCGGCAGCCGCGCAGGATCTTGACGCCGGTCTCGCGGATTTTGCGAACAAGCGGTACAGCAGGGCTTTTAAGACGCTCGAACCGCTGTCGGCGACCGGCGTGCAGGAGGCGCAGCTGGCCGTGGGCAAGATGCTGCTGTTAGGCAAAGGCACGGAGCAGGATTCAGCACGCGGCATCGAGATGCTCGACTCCTTGGCCACAGAGAGTCCTGAGGCGGCCTTCATTCTCGGGGAATACTATTTCGAAAAGCGGCAGGGTCTTCGCGCGATGCCCTATCTCGAACGGGCCGCAGCAGCGGGTGACGGCGCAGCCATGGAGATGATCGGGGAACTCTATCGCGGCGGCCGCGACATAGACTATTCCGAGGCAGACATGGCTCGGTGGTTTGCCAAGGCCATTGAATCAGGCTCGGTGAGCCCCTGGACCGCGATGTTGAGCGGTCTCACTGCTCTCAAGCGGAAGAACTACGAACTCGCCGTCGAGCATTTCGGTATTGCCGCCGATAAAGGAAATCTGCGCGCCGTGGCTGAACTCGGGCGACTTTACTATGAGGGTCTCGGCACCTCTCGCGACCTGTCCGAGGCTCACCGACGCCTGCTGCCCGCAGCCGCCGCTCACTACGCACTCGGCGAACTCTATCTCGGGGACGTGTTTGTGGCGATGGGCCAGCCGATCCGGGGACTGGAGTGCTACGGTGCTGCGCTGATTGATGGCAAGCGCGAAGAGAATCCGGAAGTCATGAAAATCGCTTGGCAGAAGCTTCTCCCATTTGGAATTCTCGGAAATGCGGGAGTCAGGGTAGAGAAGCCGGACGGGCCCTGCGATTTCGAGCCGAGCGAGCTGATGTTGATGCTTGTGGAATCCTACTTCTCGGGCAAGTAGCGTTTACCGCCGCACATTGTTGATATAGTCGAAGGCCTTGTCGATGAGCGCACTTGCCTCTTCGGATTCGTCGCAATTGGACAGCCCGTCGATGATGATCGAGGCTAGGAAAACGTGTTCGAAGAATTTGTCCCGCTGCTCATCGTAAAGTGCAAGGAAGGCGGCCGGGGGCTCGACCGCGCTGCCATCCCCGCCGAAACTGAGCTGGCCATGCGACCGAAGAAGTTCCTCGCAGCCGGAGCGCCTACCGAGCCGCGTATCGAGGCAGTAGACCCAAAACTCCTCGTGAGTCGGGACGAAGCCAACGCGCTCCTTGTAAAGACGGCCATGGTGGACCCGGGCCAGCCAGTCAGCGTCAGCGAACTTCATCTGATAGGCTGGATCGTGACCTTCAGCTTCATAGTACGCCCACATCCGGTCATACTCGTCCTGCAGGTCCTTCTCGCTGGGATTGGGTATCGACCAGTAGGCGGACCGGGAGGATTCCAAGCGATCCGCCAAGCTTGAATACTCCTGCTTGTCCCAGTAGTCGCAGCCCGCCAACGTGGCAGCGTCGGCGTTCCAGGTAACGAGCAATACAATGGCGAGCCCATGAGCAGTCGTCCGAAGCATGGAACCCTCCTTCAGTCACGTATCAATGCTGCATAATATTGGTGCCTATGGCCACGATCGCATCCGAGCATCGCACGCCAGCTTGTCAGCCGCATGTCCCAAATGGGCTAGGGCGCTGCAACATCGTATTTCGTTGACGGTTTGACGAGGGACGGGGCATGTCCGAGGCTCCCGCTCGCTGCAAGAACTACCGCTTTCCGACCGTTTTTGTGATTGGAATTGCATTCAACGAGAGGCTTCGAGCACGACAAAACGCGTCGCGCTAAATCCCAAAAAACCGCAAGTATAAACTGGAGTTAGACGAACAACAGATACGGTCCCGCTGCGGCGCGGTTAAGTACGTCGTCAGGTGGCGACCGATCAAGCCGCGACCTCCAATGATCAAGACGCTGTTGACCGCACAACTAAGGGGGGCGGGAGGATTCCGCCGCAGATGCTGCGGATGCAGACCAGGTTTCTGGTGGTGTCATTGCCGCTCGAAGGAACAAGCATAGATGCCGCGATAGCCTATGGCTGGTCCTGGTGTGAGGGTGAGGACGAGATCGGCATTCCAGCGTCTCATTGCGCCATCGATTGTCGGCTCATCGTCAGCTACGTGCCGGACGGATACCCTGGCTCCTTCCGTCGTTGTTGTCAGGCCGTCAGCCAGATCTTCAATGTCGACGGACGCCGCAAAGCGGAAGGGTATGAGCGTACCGTTGAGTTTCGTCACACCCTGGGCGATGCCTTCCTCGCCTTCTGGCGCCCGTGCAACGAAGACGGGGTTACTCGCGCCCGTATAGGAGAACTCGCAGCCTGAGCCCGGGCCGAGAACGTCATCGATCTCGGCCTGGCTCATCGGGGACGGATCAAGCTCTGCGAGCATTGTCTGGTTCATTGCTTCGGAAACGGAACCGGTCTTCGGAGGCCCGTCCTCGTAGATGTCGCTCGTTTCGCCGCCGCGCGCCAGATCGGCGATGAGGTAGCGCATCTCCGAAATCTCGCGCCGCTGTGCCTCTATGATTTCGTGGGCGAGCTTGCGAACGCGTGGGTCGGCGATCTGCGCGCGCTCGCTCGTCATGATTGCGATAGAATGGTGCGGGATCATTGCACGCATGTAGCTTGTTTGGCTGACGGTGGCCTGGCTGCGTACCAGCCAGAGCGAACCGGCGATCACAAGTGCGCTGCCGGCAAAGATGGTGACGTTCGTGATCATGCTGGGATACATACTCATCATGTACCCGAGCATGATGATCGCCATGCAGCCGCCCATGAGCAGCGCCATGTAGACACGTGTTTCGCTGAAGAAGGCGTGCTCCCAGGCATACGTATTGAGATACATGAGGCCGAACATCACCACGGTGGACGTAGCGATCATCGCCGCGAAGCGCAGATAGGACATAGGCATGATCTCCCTTTGGTCGCCGGCGGAGAGGCTGTTGCACAACGACCAGATACCCATGCTGTTCCAGCAGGCGGGTGTTCCGGCCGGCCCCTGGCGGCTGAAAAGGACAAGTTCAATGATAGCTACTATGAATAGGGTCGAGACGCCGCCGCCGCTCCATTCCAGAAGACGTGGCTGACGCGTCGTCTTGTTCTTTAAGCTTATCTTGCTGCCGGGAGGGGATGCCAACGGCCTGCGCCGGGTAGTTACTGAACAATGGGTCGCTTTGGCTGTTTGGAGGATAATTGCATATAGGGACCGCCGCATGTGGGAATTCATCAAGGACAACCATGGCGCCATAAGCGCGGTTACCGCTGTGCTGACGATGATGATCTGGGTGCTCTACTTCCAACTGCTGCTGAACAGCTATCGCCACCGCATCCGCCCGAAGATCAACATCAACAGGGGCGGCGGGCGGTCAAGCAACTCCAGATGCGTAATAACCAATATGAGCGCCGAGGCGGTTTACGTGGATGCCGTCATACTGACGTTCAAGGGTGGTGAAAAGCAGCGCATCTGCTCTCTGAGCGATCTGGATGTTTCGCCATCGGCGGACAAAGATCTTCGTCAACAGCTGCTGCAAGGCCCGCTGGCAAGCGGCGAATTCATCGACATCGGTTCGTTTGACGAACTGATCGAGCACGCCGGAGAGGGAGATACAATCGCCAGCGACACCAAAAGCATCGAGGTGATGGTAGTGGGCACGTACACTGCCGACGACGGTTTAATAGCAGCAGAGCGCCGATACGAACTTTCTCGTAGAGATGGACAACGCCTTCTGCAGCCGGTGGCGTTTTCCACCCGTCAGGTACGGTCTCGCTGGGAACGGCGAAAAATCGAACAACTCATGCTCGAGTGGTATGGGAATGAAGCGAGCGCCCACTTTCCCCTACCGCAACGGAAGCAAATATGATCGGCCGTCTATGGAGTCCTCTACCTCTCCTCGAGGCATCGACGCCATTTGGCTATATTCCAAACGCTCCTGTGGCGAGGCGGGTTTCCACGGGCAACCTCATGTTGCCATCTGGTGGAACAAAACTTTCGGCCTGCGGTTTGGCGTATGTGACAATGGCCCGATGTCACACCTAAAAGCGAGCCGGCCTGTCTCCTCTCGTGGTGAGCTCTCATGCAGGCCGGCTTGTTCCTTCACAACCGACAGCGCGCCACACCGGTTTCCAGACAGGCGGCCGCACTTGCGGGCGGGAGCCTGACATTGGCAACGACTTCCTCCGATACCTGCGGAGCCGATTTGCCGAAGGCATTGCGAACAAGGGTCAGAAAAGCGGGTTGGAGAAGCCGAACAAGGACCGGCAGAAGCGTTCGGTTCTAGTGTCGAAAAGCTCCCAAAAAGAGGGATCGTCCACGCAGCTTCGCCATCGGTCGAAAACGGCCATCGCATTGGCACGCCCGTCGAAGGTCGTGCCGTCGAACGAGCTTCCCCCGGCGCATGATGGAACGGACTGCGCAGCCGCGTCACGGAATTCGAGGTTCAGCGCTACCGCCACTTCCTTGCGGTACTCTGCGCTGCTGACCCAGCGGTTGTAATTGATAGGCACACGTCCCCGGCGCGGGACAGGAAACCGCTCCAAAGCAGCCGCGTGCTGCTTCCATATCCGCATCGCCGTATGCTCGGATATCCGGGTACTGCCCAGGCGTCGGCGGCTCGCGATCAGGTTATACGGATCGCGCAGGATGAGGATCTCGTACAGTCTCTCCGGCTGGCCGAATGCGCGCCGGTGATGTCTCAAGGTCTCCGGCCCGAACGCAGGGCCAAGGAACGCATCTTCCTGACTAAGCACAACGTGATCGGTGGACTGACTCCCTCCCGGATGTTTCGTGCCCCGGCCCCAACCCGCGATGTTCGTCCGAATACATTGGTCGTCATCCATCGGCCGCGCAGACTGAAAGGGATCAGCCTTGGCTTCTACGCAATTAAGGAAGCACCAGGATCCACGCAGCTGAGACAAGATCCAGTCTATAATGGCGTGGTTGCCACTCCTTGATAGTCCGACGATGTTGTATATTGAAAACGACATGCGTTCATCTTCATCATATCTTGGTTATATGTGCTGGTATTTACAAAAAAACTTTGCACTTCTCAAGTGTTGAGCTCGGGCAAATATCGGGGCCGGTCGTTTGAACCCTTGGGCTTCCTCCACATTGTTTCTCTCCGTCTGAGATGGTCCGTTTTGCAGGGCTGCCAACCAGCCCCTGCGCCTGATTTTTCGAACGAGCCGATACCGGAACAGTTGGCACTGTGCCCGTGCACCTTCCCTCTTTTGACAGCCGGCGAGGGAACAACGACGCGGCATAGCGATTGTGACGCGGCGACCATCAACCACTGCCGCCGGAGAACCACCACGCTAAAGCTTTGCGAAAATCAGAGGCCAGACACCGGCGTACCTTTGGGCCCTGCCGCCGCCATACGCGCCAACCTCTCTTATGTCAGCGATGCTGACCCAGGGATTCGCCGGCACAAGGCCGGACGCGGCTTTGCCTATTCCTGGCCCGACGGTAAGCACGTCGCGGACAAGGGGACGCTTGCGCGTATCCGGTCGCTGGCCATACCGCCCGCCTGGACGGATGTGTGGATATCGCTTGACCCGTCGGGCCATATTCAGGCTACCGGCCGTGACACGAGCGGACGCAAACAATACCGATACCACCCCGACTGGCTCGCCCGCCGTGACGAAGTGAAGTTCTCGAGCCTGGTCGCGTTCGCCGAAGCGCTGCCGAGGCTGCGGGCTCGGACGGATGCCGATCTGCGCCGAAATGACATGTCCCGCGAACGCGTCGTCGCGGCGGTGATCTGGCTGCTCGACCACACCATGATGCGCATCGGCAACGACATCTACGCACGCCAGAACAACAGCTTCGGCCTGACGACCCTGCAGTCCCGGCATCTTCGCATCGAGGGACCGCAATTGCGTTTCAGCTTCATCGGAAAATCAGGACGCGAGTGGAAGGTGAAGCTGGTCGATCGCCGGATCGCCCGCATCGTGCGTACGATACAGGACCTGCCGGGCCAGCACCTGTTCCAGTATCTCGATGCCGATGAGGCCCGACGGCAAATCCATTCGCACGACGTGAACGATTATATCCACCAGGCGATCGGTTCGGAATTTACCTCGAAGCATTTCCGCACGTGGGGCGGCACGACAGCCGCCGTCATCCTCCTTGCGCAAGAACCGATGCCTGAGAGCAAGCGAAAGGCCACGATGATGCTGAACACGGTCATTGATGCAGTCGCACGCAAGCTGCGCAACACGCGCACGGTCTGCCGCCAAGGCTACATTCATCCTGCCGTTCTCGAAAGCTGGTGGGAGGGAAACCTCGCCGACAACCTCAAGGCCCTGCGGCGTCGCTATGCCAAGCCGCTCAAGGGACTGTCATTGGAGGAATCGCTGGTCCTGCGCTGGCTGCGGGACGTCGAGACGGGCTGACCGTCTCGTGTGTCGACGCGTTGCGGCATTAGGAACATCCGTTCGCGCTGTCGACCGCCGGCCTCATGCCGGGCTGATTCCAGGCCGTCTACAAGGCAACCGAGGCCTTCGAACCGGGCTTCCACATCGTCAATCCGACCTCGGCTACCGGCGCGTTCGTCTTCGCGGCTGGCGGCCGATCGTACCGGGCGAGGGAGCCTCCCAGCTTCTTCATCATCTTTATCTGCAGGAACATCCGCCGTCTGACGCAGTTTAGGAGCTCCAGTCCACGCATACCAGGAGACCAGCCATGCGGATTGCGATGATTGGAGCGGGATATGTCGGCCTTGCCACGGGCGCCTGCTTCGCCGAACTGGGCCACGACGTCCGTTGCCACGACATCGATCAGGATCGAATCGGGCTGCTCGCGAGAGGTGAGACGCCCATCTACGAGCCTGGTCTCCATGCGGTGATGGAAAACGCGCGGGCGCACGGGCGACTTCGCTTTCTCGAGCATGTGGAAGACTGCGTCGGCTCGGCGGACGTCATTTTCATTGCCGTCGGCACCCCAAGTGCGCCCGACGGACGAATTGACCTCTCCCAGATCGAGGCCGCGGCACGACTGGTGGCGGGACACCTGAAGCCGGGAGCGGTGGTCACGGTCAAGTCCACCGTGGTCGCGGGAACATGCCGCAGGATCCGCGAAATCATTGCCGAGGAGCACAAGTCGCTAGACTTCAGCGTCGCGGCGAATCCGGAGTTCCTGCGCGAGGGATCGGCGCTGGACGACTTCATGCACCCCGACCGGATAGTGATCGGCTGCGACGATCGTCGTGCGAGCGCCTTGCTCGCCGAGCTCTATCGGCCGCTGACGGAACGTGGAACGCCGCTGGTGTCCACGACAACCGTCAACGCGGAATTGATTAAATACGCCGCCAATGCCTTCCTCGCCTTGAAGATCGGCTTCATCAACGAGGTTGCGGATCTCTGCGAGCAGGTCGGCGGGAATGTAACCTCGGTGGCCAACGGCATCGGCCTTGACCGCCGCATCGGTCCGGCGTTCCTGAAGCCAGGTCCAGGGTTCGGCGGTTCGTGCTTCCCGAAGGATACGCGCGCCTTCGCAGCGACGGGCCGCAAATATGGCGCGCGCCAACATCTCGTCGAAACGCTGATCGACAGGAATGAGGCGCGAAAGGTCTGGCTGGCCAGACGGGTTCTGACGGAGCCGGCGCTGCCGAAACATGCAACCGTCTGCATCCTCGGGCTAGCATTCAAGGCGAAAACCGACGACATCCGAGAAGCTGCAGCGCTAACGATCATCTCCCAGCTTCAGCGCGCGGGATTGCGGGTTCGTGTACATGACCCCGAAGCGATGGCGAACGGCAAACAACGGATCAAGAACGTAGAATGGGCCGACAGCCCGTATGAGGCAGCACGCGGGGCGGACGCTGTCGTTGTCCTGACGGAGTGGGAAGACTATCGGCACCTCGACCTGCGACGCCTCAGGGCGGAAATGAGCGGAAGGCTGGTCTTCGATTACCGAAACCTGCTGTCGCCCACCGATGTCGTGTCTCAGGGCTTCAAATACATCAGCCTCGGACGGTCCTCCCCGAAGTCGCCGTCGCGGAAGGCGAGCATGGGTATTCCCGCGCTTTCCGGCATCGATCAACGGGTCGCGGCCCCGCACTCCGACTGATCGGCCATCCGCAATACTGGAGACAGTCATGGCAAAGGTGACGTACGAAGTAGTCGAACATGACGAAGGCTGGGCCTACAAGGTTGGCGACGTCTACTCCGAAACTTACAAGACACGAGAGGAGGCGCGTCGGGCGGCCGAACACGCGGCGGCCGAGCAGGAACAGCCCGGCAGCGACGAAGACATTGAATACCAGGATTCAAAGGGTACGTGGCGGCAGGAACATGCCGAAGGCGACGACCGCCCTCAAACCGATGTAGAAGATCCGGAATAGGCGCTCAAGCCGGCAGCTCCCCGGTATTGGCTTCCACCGGGGCGCGGCGAACGCCCGGCTCACCGCGCCTGATGATTACTTCCGCTCGACGAACTTGTTGAAACGGCTCACACTGCCGTCGTCCGTGCGTTCCTGGTAGAGGAAGCGAAGATCATTCTCTTCGAATATGCGGAAGAACTCGTCCCACGCGATACCTACCAGGTTCTCTTCTGGCTCGCCGAAGTCGATGCGCAGGATGCCGCCGGGACTCGTCGACTCAACCCTTGCAGGACGGCCGCCACGCTCCTCCGCCCAAGCTCTGATCTCCTCGTGGCTCGTCGTGGTCTGAGCTTCGCTCATGGTCTTTCTCCTTGACTTGCAACTGCCCCCTCAAACTCCACGGTTGCCGCCGCTGTTCCCGAATTTCCGTGCTCGGGGCTCTTGCTTGCCGAAGGTCGATGGGGCTGCAGCTGTAGGCGCGACGGAACAAAACTCAGGGGCGGTTGTTCGGCGCGTTCAGGGGGTCTTCAACTGCAACAGGAGCAACCGTGACAAACACAGTTCTTATAACCGGTGGCTGCGGCTTCATCGGCCGCCACGTCGCCCGGGAGTTACTGCACGAGAACTACGAGGTTCGCATCCTCGACAATCTCGTGGATCAGGTTCACGGGGACGTGCCGGCGGAGCCCCCAGCCGGTGTAGAATTCATGCGTGCGGACATCCGGGACCCTGAGGCGGTGCGACAGGCATTGAAGGGCGTCGACCTCGTGATCCATCTCGCCGCCGAAGTCGGCGTAGGCCAGTCGATGTACGAAATCGCACGTTACACAGGTGCAAACGATCTCGGCACGGCAGTTCTGCTACAGGAAATGGTCGGCAGTTCGGTCAAACGCATCGTCGTGGCCTCGTCGATGAGTGTGTACGGCGAAGGCCTGTACCTTTCGACATCGGGCGAGCGGTGCGGCAATGTCAGGCGAGCCCGCGCGCGCACCCAGGCTGCACTGTGGGACCCTGTAGGAGCTGACGACGAGCCGCTGACGCCCGTACCGACAGACGAGGACAAGCCAGTCGACCTCGCCTCCATTTACGCACTCACCAAATTCACGCAGGAGCGGGCCGTACTGATCTTCGCCGATGCTTACGGCATCGAAGGCGTCGCGCTTCGCCTGTTCAATGTCTTCGGTGCCGGTCAGGCACTTTCGAATCCCTATACGGGGGTCCTGGCGAATTTCGCTTCGCGTCTGATCAACGGCCAAAGTCCGACGATATTTGAGGACGGTCGCCAGCAGCGCGACTTTGTTCATGTGAAGGATGTCGCACGCGCCTTCCGCCTCGCATTGCAGGAGCAGAAGGCGCGCGGCCGGGTGATCAATATAGGCAGCGGACGCGCCTATACTATCACGGAGGTGGCGCGGCTGATGGCGGAGGCGATGGATATGCCGGACATCAAGCCGGACATCCTGAACAAATCGCGTGCGGGAGATATCCGGCACTGCTTCGCCGACATCTCGGTGGCCCGCTCGTTGCTGGACTTCGAGCCGCGGTTCCTTCTGGAGACGTCGCTCGGCGAAATGGCCGAATGGGTGCGGAAGTCCGGAGCTCGGGACCGCAATTCAGAGATGCGGCGCCAGCTTGAAGAAAGGGGTCTGGTAGCATGAGCCCGATCCCACCGAACTTCAATGCCGAAGCTAAATTCGGCTTCGTCGAATGGTTCCGGCCCGGAGAGTACGAGCGAACGGAAGTGGTTCTTCCGGAAATCGTCGCATCAGGAGCGAGTTACCTGCGCACCCACCTGTCGTGGGCGGAGTTCCTTGCGCCGGGCGGACCGGAATGGTTCGACTGGCTGCTCCCCAAGCTCGCGTCGGATTTGGACGTGCTCCCGTGTATCCACTACACGCCACCGTCCCTGTCGAGGACAGGCAAGACCTCCGGTGCTCCGCATCGCTTGCGGGACTACGCGGATTTCGTGGACCATGTGCTGGTCCGCTACGGGCGATACTTTCGCCACATAGAACTGTGGAACGAGCCGAATAACCTTCTCGATTGGGATTGGCGCGAAGACACCGATTTCCGACTCTTCTGCGAGATGATCGGCGCCGCGGCCCACTGGGCCAAGCATCGCGGCTGGCGTCCCGTCCTCGGCGGACCCTCGCCGTTCGATCCATACTGGCTCGACCTGATGGGCGAGCGTGGCATTCTCGGCTGCGTACACGCCGTCGGTTTGCATGGATTCCCAGGCACATGGGACAGCGAGGAAGGTTCCTGGGGCGGCTGGGATCTGCACGCCGGCGAGATGCGTGAGATCCTTGACCGCCACAATCCCGACGCGGAAATCTGGGTGACCGAAACCGGCTATTCGACTTGGCGCAACGACGAGGTCGAGCAGGCGCGCCGTTTTATGAGCGCACTCAACGTTCCGGCCGAGCGTGTCTACTGGTACAGCTGGCGCGACGTGCCGCACGACATCGCGGTCCAGGAAGGACTGTGGTTCGACGCCCGCCACTACCACCTCGGCGCAGTGGACAACGTGGGGCAGCCGAAGCTTCTCGCGCGCCTCCTGACGGAGGGAGGTGTCGCTAAGGTGCGGGACGTTGCAGAACTTGCGGCACCCTCGATTAGCTACGGGACAGAACCGGTGCTGATCACCGGCGGCAGCGGCTTCATCGGGGCCAATCTCGCTGACAGCCTGTTGGCCGACGGCGAGGAAGTGATCATTCTCGACAATCTGAGCCGGCCGGGTGTCGACTGCAATCTGGCCTGGCTGAAAGAAAGGCACGGCGAGCGCGCGCACTCGTTCCTTGCCGATATCCGCGACTATCTCGCAATCTATCCGGCCGTCGCCGAGGCCAAAGCGGTTTTTCACCTAGCTGCTCAGACCGCCGTTACCACGAGCCTGGCACGGCCCTTCGATGATTTCGAGGTCAATGGCCGCGGCACATTGAACGTGCTCGAGGCAATCCACCAGTCCGGCAAGAAGACGCCGCTCGTCTTTGCCAGCACGAACAAGGTCTATGGCGCCCTGGAATATCTCGAGATGATCGAGCTTGAGGACCGCTACATCCCGGCGGAGCGGCAGGTGCGCCAGTTTGGCATCGACGAGAATCGACACCTGGAGTTCTGCACGCCGTACGGATGTTCGAAGGGTGTCGCCGATCAGTATGTCATCGACTACGCAAAGTCCTACGGTGTACCGACGGCGGTTCTGCGCATGAGCTGTATCTACGGTCCGCGTCAGTTCGGCACAGAGGATCAGGGATGGGTGGCGCACTTCCTGATCCGCGCGCTTGAAGATCGGCCGATCACTGTGTTCGGCGACGGAAAGCAGGTCCGCGATGTGCTGCACGTCGCTGACGCGGTCGCGGCCTACAAGGCGGTTCTGAGTAACATAGCGGCAGTGAACGGCCAAGTCTTCAACCTCGGTGGCGGACCGGCCAACGCGGTCAGCCTCAAGGTCGTACTGCAGAAAATGGCAGCGCTCACCGGTCGCAAGCTTGCCATTGAACGCGAAGATTGGCGCGCCGGAGATCAACTCTACTTTGTCGCCGACACGAGACGGTTGAAGAAACACTTGGGCTGGGAACCGAAGATTCCCTGGCATCACGGCATCGAAGATCTTGCGGCCTGGCTCACAGAGTCGCGGGAGCGCCGGCCGCTCAAACCCGCTGCCCGTCGGAGGGTTGAGGCATGACGGGGTGCATCACTCATAGGTCGGATCTGGTCGGCGTCCTCGATCCAACTGCCGGGTCCGATGCCGCGGGTGACCACGGAACGATGCGCGTCCTGATGACCGTCGACGCTGTCGGCGGCGTCTGGCGCTACGCCATGGAACTCGCCCGGGCCATGAAGCCTCTGGGAGTGGATACGGTGTTCGCAGGTCTCGGTCCCCGCCCTGCACCCGCGCAGGGCGCGGAGGCCGAGGCCATCGGGGAAGTCGCATGGCTCGACGCCCCCCTGGATTGGATGGTCGCCGACGAGCACGAGCTGGGCGTCGTGCGCGACTGTCTCACGCGCGCGGCGGAAACCTATGATGTGGATCTGCTGCATCTTAACGCGCCTTCGCAGGCTTGCGGACTGGAGATCGACATACCCCTGCTGGTGGTTTCACATTCCTGCGTCGTGACCTGGTGGGAGGCGATGCGCGGAGGCGCTCTTCCCGACGAATGGCAATGGCAGAGGGAGCGCAACAAGGCGGGTTTCCAACGTGCCGATGTCGTTGTCTCGCCAAGCAGAAGCCACGCCGATCTCATCGAGCGCTGCTATGGCGCGCTGCCGAACCTCAACGTGGTGCACAACGCCGTTGAGGCGCCACCCCCAGGCAAGAACAAGGAAGAGTTCGTCTTCGCGGCCGGCCGCTGGTGGGACGATGGCAAGAACGGCCGCATCCTTGATCTCACGTCGCGCCGATCCGTCTGGCCGATTTACATGGCCGGATCCGTCTCCGGTCCCGGCGGCCAGAAGATGGCGATCGAGCACGCGCGGGCGCTGGGTCAGATCTCGAACGAGACGGTCCTTTCCTACATGCAGCGCGCGGGCATCGTCGCATCGCCATCACTGTACGAACCATTCGGGCTTGTGGCGCTCGAGGCCGCCCATGCAGGCTGCGCGCTGATCCTCTCCGATATCCCGACCTATCGGGAGCTCTGGTCGGAGGCAGCCCTCTTCTTCGATCCGCAAAATGCGGTAAGTCTGGCCGAAGCGATCGACCGATTAGCCTGCGACACCGCATTGCGGATGGAGATGGCCCGGTGTGCGGCTACGCGGGCGAAGCTACTCTCGCCGCAGACGCAAGGTGTCTTGATGATGACGCTCTACGGCGCCATCGCAGGTGTCGAAGACGTCCGTTCGGCGCCGGAGGCATGACGATGCGCTTCGTCTTCTACACTCACTCGCTGGTGTCCGATTGGAATCACGGTAACGCTCACTTCCTGCGTGGCGTCATGCGTGAACTCCTGGCGCTGGGGCACACAGCACTCGCGCTCGAACCCGAAGATGGCTGGAGTCGCACGAACATGGAAGCCGACCAGGGGATGGGAGCGCTCCAGCGTTTTGCGCACGACTTCCCGATGCTGCAATCGATGACCTATGGGCGAGAATTCCGACACGAAGAAATTCTTTTCGACGCAGATGTCGTAGTCGTGCACGAATGGACCGATCCGGCTCTTGTCGCCGCGCTGGTAAGCCCAGGTCCAGGTCGCGGGAGATGAACTCCGAGCCCTGATCAACACGGATCATCTTCGGATACGCGAAGGGACACTGCGCCACCATCGTCTGACAAGCCAGAGAGGCGACCACCTCCGATACCGAATACGTGGTGCTGGCTGTGCACGCGCTATATAGGCTCGACGAGTTCCAGGCGCTTGAGAGATCGACCAAACGGGCGCGTCGCGGCATCCTGGAGTCGACGTGGGATGAACCGATCGTGCCCAACTCAAATGTCCTTTTCGGTGACGTGCCACTTTCCAAGATGACGGCACAAGCCATCCGGGTAATTCGCGATCGCAAGAGCTCTCTTCCGGAAGCGGCGAACGGCCGCGTAAAGGCCGCGCGCCAAGTCTTTGCATGGGGACTGGAGAACGAAACGACGGCGGTCCTCGCCAATCCTGCGCGCGACGTGAAGTACCTTAAGGGGAACCCCGATGGCTTCCATACCTGGACCATTGAGGAGGTCCGCAGATTCGAAGACCGGCATCCGGTCGGGACCAAGGCGCGGCTGGCGCTAACTCTGCTCCTCTTCACTGGTGTACGCCGCTCGGACGTTGTGAGACTCGGCCGACAAATGGTGAGCAGCGGATGGCTACGCTTCACAGAGGTGAAAGGGGCAAAGAGCAATCCGAAACAGCGTGAACTCCCAATACTTCCCACCCTGCAGGCTGCGATCGACGCGACGCCATCAGGACACATGACCTTTCTGGTGACCGAGTTCGGCAAACCGTTCACACCGGCGGGCTTCGGAAACAAGTTCCGAGACTGGTGCAACCAAGCCGGACTGCTCTGCGCAAGGCCGGCGCAACAATTGCGGCCGACAACGGCGCGACATCGCATCGGCTGATGGCGATCTACGGTTGGGAAACGCTGAAGGAAGCGGAACGCTACACGCGCCGCGCCAATCGGAAGCGGCTTGCCGCTGAGGCTATGCACTTGCTGGTGCCTGTGGACGAAACGGCAACAGACTTTCCCACTTTTTCGGAGGATACCAGCCCGGTGGGAAAATTCGGGCGAAAAAATCAATGATTTCAGATATTTAAGAAATGGCTGGTGCCCAGAGGCGGATTCGAACCACCGACACGCGGATTTTCAGTCCGCTGCTCTACCAACTGAGCTATCTGGGCTTGCCATGCGCCGCCGGCGATTGACTGCCGGCGTGCGAGCTTGCCAGGCGGTGTTGGCTGTCCGCCGGAAGCGCGTGGGTTATAGCATGTGATTTCGCGCTGTCCAGCGTCCCGACGCATGATTTCGCGTCAGTTTCCAAAATGCCGTTCCGGCCCGCGCAGGGACTTAGCTGCGCCACGCGAGCAGCCGCTTTTCCGCTTTCCCGATGAGCCAGGCTATGATGAGGCCGAGCACCGACAGGATGGCGACGCCGGCAATCAGCTGGTCGAGCGCAAACAGCGCGCCGGCCATGAGGATATAGGCGCCGATGCCGAATTCCGCGCCGATCATTTCGGCCGCCACCAGGAGCACAATGGCGATGGAGGCCGAAATGCGGAAGCCGGACAGGATGGCCGGCATCGCCCCCGGCACGATGATCTTCCGCACGATGGAAAGCCAGGAAAGCCCGAAGGACTGGCCCATACGGATCAGGTTGCGGTCCACATTGTCGACGCCGCCATAGGTGGCGATGACGGTGGGAAAGAAGGTGCCGAACAGGATGGTCGCCACTTTCGAGCCTTCGCCGATGCCGAACCAGATGATGAAAAGCGGCAGAAGCGCGATCTTCGGGATCGGAAAGAGCGCCGAGACGAGCGGCAGAAGGCCGGCGCGGGCGAGCGAGAACAGGCCGATCAGAAGCCCGAAAGCGATGCCCAGCAGGCTGCCCAGCGTCCAGCCGACGATGAGGCGGTAAAGGCTCGCCCCCAGATGCTTCCACAGCATGCCGGTGGCGATCAGGTCGCCCAGCGCCGCCAGCGCCTCGGAGGGGGCGGGCAGGGCGATGGGGCTGATGAAGCCGGAGCGCGCGCCCAGCTCCCACAGTGCCAGGATGGCGAGGAAGACGATGGGGGCGACTGGCCCCAGCGGCCGGTGCTTGAAGCCGCCGCCGCGAAACGGCACCGGACGCAGTTCCTCGCCGCTGCCGGCGGCCGCCGCGGTCTCGCCCGGCCGCGTGGTCGCTTCATGGGACATCGGCAATCTCCCGGTCCGCTTCGCGTGCTTCCTCGCGCATGATCTCCCACACGCGTCGCTGAAGCCTTTCCAACTCAGTCAGCCGCTCGGCGCGCTGGTCGATCGGCATGTCGATCTCGACCACTTCGCGTATACGGCCCGGCCGGCGCGAAAGCACGATGATCCGGCTCCCCAGCCGTACCGCCTCGTTCAGATTATGGGTGACGTAGCAGGCGGAAAAGCGCTCGCGCTGCCACAGCGCCACCAGATCGTCCATCAGCAGTTCGCGCGTCTGGCTGTCGAGCGCCGACAGCGGCTCGTCCATCAGCATGATGGCCGGCTTGACGGCCAGCGCGCGGGCGATTGCCACGCGCTGCTTCATGCCGCCGGAAAGCT
Source organism: Nitratireductor luteus (assembly GCF_026162365.1). Lineage (GTDB taxonomy): Bacteria > Pseudomonadota > Alphaproteobacteria > Rhizobiales > Rhizobiaceae > Chelativorans > Chelativorans luteus. The sequence goes on from NZ_JAOANW010000004.1 coordinate 65,827, forward strand.
GCCGGGGCAGCGCCCTTGCGAAGTCCGAAAGATTGGTGCGCGCCAGGACATCGGCGACGATGGCGCGCGCTTCCGCCCCCCTGATCCCGTGGTCTTCCAGCACCAGACTGACATTGCCGGCCACCGACCGCCAGGGCAGCAGAGCGAAGTCCTGGAAGATGTAGGTCAGCGGGTTGAGCGAGCCTTCAGGCGCCGCGCCCGCCACCATAACCTCGCCGCTGTCCGGCCGCTCCAGCCCGCCGGCAATGCGCAGGAAGGTCGATTTTCCGCAGCCCGAAGGGCCGACAACGCAGACGATCTCGCCGGCGCCGATGGCGAAGGAGATGTCCTCCAGCACCGCCGTGCCACCATAGTGGTGGGTGATGTTGCGGGCGATCAGCTGCATTGCGATTGCCTGAATGTGTGGGGCAAAGTCCCGGTCAGCGCGTCTCCACGAAGCTCGTGTCGACCAGCTTCTCCATGGTCACGCCCTCGGGGACGAGGTTCTCCGACTTGAACCATTCGAGCTGGTCTTCGACGCTCGCCACGCTCAGCGCCGCATTCTCGTTGATGCGCATGGCGCCGGCGCGGATGCGCGGATCGGCCTTTTCGATAGGTTGGTCGGAATAGACGTATTTGTGGATCATCGCGACGATCTCCGCCGTCTCCTCCTCGCTCATCGTCTTGTCGACGAGCGCGGCGTTGTAGTCGGCAATGCCGTTGGAGACCCCTGCCAGGAAGCGCTTCACAAGGTCCGGCTTGTCGGTGACATTGGCCGTCGAGGTGAAGACGGTGGTGACCTGGTAATTGTCTATATAGTCGGAGATCCGGCCGATCTCGACCACTTCCGGCCCGCTGGTGAGCGCTCCCGCGATATTGGGGACGATCGACCACGCATCGATCTGCCCGCTCTTCAGCGAGGCGATGACGGCCGGCACCTTCTGCAGCGGCTTGACCTTGATCTCGGAGCGGTCGAAGCCTTCCTTGTCGGCGATCTTGTGCGCCATGTAGTGGAAGGACGACCCGGTGGTCGTGATGCCGAAGCTGCGGCCCTTGAGGTCGGCCGGTGTTTTCACGCCGTCGTCGAAGGCGGCCTTCGAGGCGAGGATTTTCTGCCCGTCGATCTCCGGCGTTTCCTGCAGCGCGCCACCGATGATCTTCACCACCCCCTTGTCGGCCAGGCTGATCAGCCCGCCCGAGATCGCCGTCATGCCGAAATCGACATCGCCGGAGGCAATGGCGACGGCCATGGGCTGGGCGGCCTGGAAGGAGACGAACTCGACGTCCAGGTCCTGGTCGGCGAAATAGCCCCTGGCCTGGGCGATGATGCTGGGCGAGTGCGAGACGAGCGACAGGATGCCGATATTGATCTTGTCGGCGGCCGAGGCCGGCGTGGCGAGCGCCGCAGCGCCCGAAAGCGCCAGAACGCCTAGAAGCCTGCGTGAAATGGTGAACATGTAATCCTCCCTTTGTAGTGCGTGTTTTGGCTGGCACTTTGCACAGGGCTGCCGCAGGGGCAAGGGTAAAGGAGGAAACGGCGTCGGGGACAACGATGCCTTGCGCTATCGCTGAATCCTGCGGGTGGCGTGCACTAGTCCTGCACCGCGCTCCTGTAGGCGGCCGAAAGCGCGGCTAGCGCATCGCGCGGTCGGCCGTCCTTGACCCTTGAATGAAGTAGAACTGGCAAGCGCGGTAAATCGGGAAGCCCAAGCTTGGGGCCTACGTCAACCGCGCCTAATGGCAGCATGCGCCGAGCCAATGCAGCAATGCCAAGCCCGGCCATAACGGCCGCAGAGACCGCCGCAACGCCGCCACCGACGAAGGTTTCTGTCCACGGCACGCCGGCCTCGTCGAGGAGCTGCCCGGCCATGATACGCACGCCGCAGGGCTCGGGCATCGTGGCAACCGGCAGGGGCTCGCCCGCGCGATGCTGCCAGTTTGGCGCTGCGTACCAGCCAAATTTTTCTTCGGTCACAATTTCCCCGTCGCTCCGTCCGACATGCTGGCGGACCACTACCGTGTCGAGTTCCCGCCGGTCGAAACTTTGAAGCAGGTCGCCCGACGATCCGATCCGGATTTCGATCAACAACTGCGGGTCTTGCCCGTTCATGCGTGCGATCAGCGCGGGGAGCTCCGGCCCTGCGACATGATCGCTGATGCCAATGGTGAGGCGCTGCCGGGTTCCGGCAAAAGCGGCGAACGCGCGATCGTGTACATCCAGGAGTTCGCGGGCGTGTTCGAGAAAGGCTGCGCCTTGCGCCGAAAGCACCACGTATCGAGGAGTCCGTTCCACGAGCCGGCACCCGAGCCTCTCTTCGAGCCGCTTCAGCTTCAGGCTGACCGCGGACTGCGTCGTCCGCGTGGCTTCAGCCGCGCGCGTGAAGCTGCCAAGCTCTGCGATGCGCACGAACGCCCGGACGGCATCTAGGTCGAGAGGGCGCTCTATCATTTCAAATCATCATCATTGATATCAACAAACATGGCATACCAAAATAGTTCGACGACATCTAATGTAAAGCCAGAACAAAGTGGAAAAGGACTCGCGATGCCGCTCGCTCACATCTCACTGCGCGCCGGAAAGCCGGAAGCCTACCAGCAGGCGATTTTCGACAGCCTGTACCGGGCGTTGCGCGAAACATTCGACGTACCCGAAGACGATCAGTTCATGACCATCACGGAGCATGGCGTTGCGAACTTCCGCTACGGCGCGTCCTATTTCGAAATCGCCCGCAGCGACGATCTCGTGCTGATCCAGGTCACCGTGAGCAACACCCGCACCCTGGAGCAGAAGAAAGCGCTGTTCCGGCGGATCGCGGAGTTGCTCGGCGAAAGTCCCGGCATTCGGCCTCAGGACGTGTTCGTGAACCTTGTCGAGGTCGCGAAAGAAAATTGGTCCTTCGGCCATGGCCTCGCGCAATACGCTTGAGGCAGCCCCTCGTTCAGGCGCACCATTCGAAATTCGAACTGGGATAATACCCGCGGTCTATCGCGATAACGCCTCCAGCCGCCGCTCGACCTCCGCCTTCACACGCTTCACCGCCGCGTCCTTCACCGGTCCATAGCCGCGTATTTCCATCGGCAGGGCGAGCAGTTCTGCCACCTCGGCGCCATTGTCGGCGCGCAGCCTGGCAAGCGCCTTTTCGACCACCTCCTCCTCATACCAGCCGACAAGCGCCCGCTCCATGCGCCTTTCCGCCGTGTAGCCGAAGGGATCGAGGGCCGTGCCGCGCAGCCACCTCATGCGGGCGAGCAGGCGGAAGGGCAGGCGCACCCAGGGGCCGAAGGCCCGCTTGAGCGGCCGTCCCCGCGCGTCCCTGCCCGAGGGCAGGAAGGGCGGGGCGAGGTGATGGACGACGCGGAAATCGCCGTCGAACGCCTCCGCCAGCCGGTCCTGAAAGCCTGTTTCGACGTGCAGGCGCGCGACCTCGTATTCGTCCTTGTAGGCCATCAGCTTGAACAGGGCGCGCGCGACGGCCTCGCCAACCGCTTCGCCGCCCGTGTCAGTCGCGAGGACGCGATCCACCAGCTGGCGATAGCGCTGCCCGTAGGCGGCATCCTGATAGTCCGTGAGAAAAGCTTCGCGCCGCGCAATGATCTGGTCGAGTGTCTGCTTCTGTGCGGGCTTCGGCTCGATGATCTGGCGCAGCGCCTCCGGCCGCGCCAGCGCGATGCGCCCGAGAAGGAACGCGCGGTGATTGGCCTCCACCGCCACGCCGTTCAGCTCTATGGCCTGGCTCAGCGCGTTGAGAGAGACCGGCACCAGCCCCATCTGCCAGGCAAAGCCGAGCATCATGACATTGGCAAAGACGGTGTCTCCCATCAGCTTTTCTGAAAGCCGGTTCGCGTCGATGGCCGACAATCCGTCGGCACCCGTCACACCTTCGATGGCGGCCAGCCTCTCGTCCACCGCCAGCGACGCATCCCGCCGCAGGACGATGTCGCCCGTCGGCATTTCCGCCAGATTGACCGCCGCCCGCATGCCCCTGCGATAGGCGACGGATGCCTTGGGCGAGGATGAGACGACGATGTCGCAGCCGATCAGCGCATCCGCTGCCGTGCGGTCGATGCGCACCTGGTTGATGGCTTCCGGCGAAGCGCCGACGCGCACATAGGAAAGCACCGGCCCGAATTTCTGGGCGAAGCCGGTAAAGTCGAGCACGCTCGAACCCTTGCCTTCCAGATGCGCTGCCATGGTGACGAGCGCGCCGACGGTCACGACGCCCGTGCCGCCTACCCCGGTGATCAGCAGATCGAACGGCTTTTCAAGCGGCGAAGCATCCGGCTCGGCCAAGTCCACGCCGAGGGCGGTGAGGTCCATTTCCAGGCCCGGCCGCTTCTTGCGGCTCGCGCCCTCGACCGTCACGAAGCTCGGACAAAAGCCGTTGAGGCAGGAAAAATCCTTGTTGCAGGAGGACTGGTTGATCCGCCTCTTGCGCCCGAACTCCGTTTCCACCGGCTCGACGGAAAGGCAGTTGGATTCCACCGAGCAGTCGCCGCAGCCCTCGCAGACAAGCTCGTTGATGACGACGAAGCGCTTGGGATCTTCCATCTGCCCGCGCTTGCGCCGCCGGCGCTTTTCAGTCGCACAGGCCTGCTCGTAGATGAGGACGGAGACGCCCGCCACATCGCGCAATTCGCGCTGCACGCGGTCCAGCTCCCTGCGGTGATGGATGGTCGTCCCGGTCGGAAAATCCCTGTAGGAGAATTTCCCGGGATCATCGGAGACGAGGGCGATGCGCTCCACCCCTTCGGCGCGGCTCGAATGCGCGATGGCCTGCACGCTCACCGGCCCGTCCACGGGCTGGCCGCCGGTCATGGCGACCGCGTCGTTATAAAGGATCTTGAAGGTGATGTTGGCACGCGCCGCGATTGCCTGGCGCACGGCCATGGAGCCCGAATGGTACCAGGTGCCTTCGCCGAGGTTCTGGAAAATGTGGCCCTTGCCGGTGAACAGCGAGGAAGCCGCCCAGTTCACGCCTTCGCCGCCCATCTGGATGAGCGAGCTCGTCTCCCGGTCCATCCAGCTTGCCATGAAGTGGCAGCCGATGCCGGCCAACGCCTTTGAGCCTTCGGGCACTTTGGTCGATGTATTGTGCGGGCAGCCGGAGCAGAAATAGGGCGTGCGCGTCGCGCCCTCGACCTTGAGCGCGATAGCCGGCTCGTCGGCTATCTTCCGGGCTTTTTCCATAAAGCCGTTGCCAGGGAAGATGCCATCGAGCCGTCTGGCGACGATGGGCAGAAGCAGGCGCGGGGAGAGTTCGCCCGTCCACGGCACCAATCTTTCGCCGCGCTCGTCCCGCTTGCCCACCATGGCGCGCGGCTTATGACCCGGCCAGTCGTAGAAATATTCCTTGAACTGGCTCTCGATGATGCCGCGCTTTTCCTCGATGACGAGGACTTCTTCCTTGTCCTTGACGAAATCCAGCGCATCGCGCCGCGCCAGCGGCCACACCATGGCGATCTTGTAGATGTCGATGCCGAGCACCCGGCATTCGGCCTCCCCGATCCCCAGCAGGCGCAGCGCCTCCATCAGGTCCAGATGCGCCTTCCCGGTGGTGACGATCCCGAAACGGGCATGCTTCACGTCGTAGCTGTGCCGGTCGATGGGGTTGGCTTCGGCGAAGGCGAAGACCGCGTGCTTTTTCGCCTCCATGCGCTCTTCGATCTGGGGTCCGGGCAGATCGGGCCAGCGATAGTGCAGGCCGCCGGGCGGCGGCGTGTAATCCGGTGCATTGAACGCCCGGTCCCGTGGGAGCTCGATGGAAGCCGCCGATTCCACCGTTTCGGAGATCGCCTTGAAGCCGACCCACATGCCGGAAAAGCGCGAAAGCGCATAGCCATATTCGCCGAAGGAGAGATACTCGGCGACCGTCGCCGGGTTCAGCACCGGCATGAACCAGCTCATGAAGGCAACGTCCGATTGGTGCGGCATCGACGAGGAAACGCAGCCATGATCGTCGCCCGCCACCACCAGCACGCCGCCATGGGGCGAGGAGCCATAGGCGTTGCCATGCTTCAGCGCATCGCCCGAGCGGTCGACGCCCGGCCCCTTGCCGTACCAGAGGCCGAATACGCCCTCCACCTCGCGGTCCGGGCTGGTTTCCACCTGCTGGCTGCCCAGGATCGCCGTTGCCGCCAGGTCTTCGTTGACGGCGGGCAGGAACTCGATGCGGGCTTCCGTCAGCCGCTTCTGCGCCTTCCATAGCTCGAGATCGAACGCGCCCAGCGGCGAGCCGCGATAGCCCGAGACGAAACCCGCCGTGTCGAGGCCGTGCGTCCTGTCGCGCCGTGCCTGATCGAGGACCACCCGCACCAGCGCCTGCGTGCCGGTCATGAAGACGCGGCCGGATTCCTGAGTATAGCGATCCTCGAGCTGGTAGCTTTTCAGCCCGCCCATCCTGTGATGCACGGTCATCGGCTCCTCCATCCTTGCTGGGATGATTTTACACCCGGAGGGCTGAAAATTTCTGCCAGATGTGGCGACAGGTCCGGCAAAGATGGTAGGATCTACCGGTAAAGGGCGAAATTTTGAAATGAAGCAGTGGCCATGGCGGAATCTCTGACGGAGCAGGACAAGCGGCTGCTCGAGGCGCTCCAGGAAAATTGCCGCCTGTCAAACCAGGAGCTTGCCGAGCGCGCCGGCATGTCCACCTCCGCCTGCTGGCGGCGCGTGCGGGCGTTGGAAGAGGCGGGCCTCATCCGCCAGTACGCCGCGCTGATCGACACCGAGCGCGCCGGCCTCGGCTTTCAGGCCATCGTGCATGTGTCGCTGACCCGGCACGACCACCGCCACGTCGACACCTTCATCGCCGAGGTGCGCCAAAGGCGCGAAGTGCTCGACTGTTATTCGACCACCGGCGACGCGGACTACCATCTGCGCGTCGTCTGCCGGGACCTTGCCGCCTATAATCTGTTCCTGGAGGATTTCCTGTTCCGCCTGCCCGGCATCGCCAATGTCCGCACCAATCTGGTGCTGAAGGACATCAAGACGCACAGCGCCGTGCCGGTTTGATTCCACGGCTGCGGCGACCGTCACCCCTTTGTCCACAAGGGGGAAGATTATCTTTCCATCGACTTTACGCTCATTCTTCAAAAGATTGGCGAAACCGGCCACGACAGCCAATCTCCCCCTTGAGGGGCGATGCACGGCAGGGCAGAGGGGGTGCGAAGGGCCGCGCTCAACTGTCGAATCAAGTCCGGCCGGAGAGCCGCCTATTTCCCCAATTCGATCGAGCGTTTCCTGGCCGCCTCGACAGCCTCGCTCACCAGATCGAGCAGGCGGTCGCCATCCATCAGAACCGAGAGCGCGGCCGCCGTGGTGCCATTGGGGCTGGTCACCTGTTCGCGCAGCACACCGGGCTCTTCCGCGCTCTCCTTGGCAAGGCTCGCCGCGCCATAAACGGTCTGCATCGCCAGCAGCTTCGCCGTCTCAGTGGGCAGCCCCGCCTTCTCGCCGGCCGTTGCCAGACATTCGATGAAGTGGAAAATATAGGCAGGCCCCGAGCCCGAGACCGCCGTCACCGCATCCATGAGCTGCTCATCCTTGATGGTCGTGACGGCGCCGCTGGTGGCCAGCAGTTCGCCGACGAATTTTTCGGCGTCAGCGGCGACGTTCCGGTTTGAGAAAATCACCATCATGCCTTTGCCGATGGCCGCCGGCGTGTTTGGCATGCACCGCATGATGGCAGCCTGGCCGCCGAGCACCTCCTCGAACGTGGCCACGCTTGTGCCGGCGGCAACGCTGACGAAGGTCGCCTTTTCTGCCAGTTGCTTATACTGCGCAGCGACATCGCGGATGACCTGCGGCTTCACCGCGAAAAACACCACGCCGGCATCGCCATTGATTTCGCCATCGATTTCGTCTGCGCTCGCCGCCACCGTCACGCCCAGGCTGGCGGCACGGGCCCGCAACTCGGCATTCGGCTCGACCACGATCGTGTCGCCGGTGGCCAGCTTGCCGGACGAAAGCCAGCCCTTGAGCATGGCGTACCCCATATTGCCGCAGCCGACGAGAATGACCTTGCCGTCCATCCTATCCTCCTGTGTTTTGCCGGCAGGTTTGGCGCTTCCGCGCGCGCCTTGCAAGAGCCTGTGATCAGTTCACGCTGGAATGCACCTGGAACCGCGCCACGAGGCGCATGCCCAGGGCGGCGAAGACGAAGAACAGCCAGACCGGATCGGCGCGCCGGAAGAAGAAGCTTTCGAGGAAGGCGTTGAGCAGGGTAAAGGTCAGCATCATCATGAACAGCTCTGAAAGCAGGATGTTCTCGCGGAAGAAGGGCACCCGCAGGAAATCGCGCATCGGCGCTATGATGAACGCCACCAGCGCCACGCCCAGCGCCGGAAGCCCGAGCGAGATGGCCAGATCCATATAGCTGTTGTGGCCGTGCACGATGCCGCGAATATCCCAGTCGCGGTCGAAGGGCTGGTCGGCCTGGAGCACGATTCCGGTGCCCCAGAAACTCTCGAAGCCGTAGCCCGTCAGCGGCCTCTCGGCCAAACTCTCCCCCATGAAAGCCCACAGCGCGGTGCGGCCGGTATAGGTAAGGTCGGGCGCGATCTGGTCCCGCAGTGCCGTCAGCGGTTCGATGAACACGATGCCCAGCGTGGCAAGCGCCAGGCCGGCAATCGCCGCCACGAGAAGCGCCGGGGTGAGGAAGCGCAGGCCCATGGCGCCGGGCAGGGCGGCCAGGATGATGGCCAGCGGCACCGTGCCGAGCGTGGTCTTCGATCCCGTCTGCGACATGAAGATGACGGCCAGCACGAACATCGCGCCGCCCGACCACCGCCATCCGCGCCGCCAGAGATAGAAGCCGGCAAAGGAAAGGCAGGCCATCACCGGTGCGGCGATGTTCTTATGCGCGAAGGAACCGCGCCACAATCCCGCATGCTGCGGCTCCATTCCGTCACCCCCGTGAATGGCCACCTCCGGCATGGCGAGAATGCCGTAATAGCTGAACCCGAGAACGGTGAACCCGGCCAGGGCGAGCACGGTCGAGAACGAATCCGCATCGCGCGGCAGCGTCAGGACGGCGGCCATGGTCACGATGCCGATAACGGCGAAGAGCGCTGCTCGTATGGAATCGGCCGGCGACAGCGCGTTCATGACGCCGAGGCCCAGAAAGGCCAGGAGCAGCAGCCACCACGGGCTGAGGAGGGCGGCAAGCACGCGCCGGTCGACGAACATGAAGAGCCCGGCCAGCGCCAGGGCACCCAGCGAGCCGAAACCGATCTGGTTGAGGATATCCCCGCCTTCGCCCTCCGCGCCGGCCGGCTGAAAGGGACGGAACGAGATGATCACCGTCGCAAGCAGCAACGCGGCAAGCCCGGTGGCGGTCCGCGCCATCGTGCGCCGGCTCGGCCGGGCCGAAAGCACCGGCCCGTCAGTTCTTGTCTGGCTGGCGGTATTGCTCATTGGCATAGCCGAATTCGGCAAGCACCCGGCCAAGGCCCACATAGACCGGATACATTGCAATGGAAGGTGAGCCCGTCTCGACGAGGCGGCGGAACCCGCGCAGCGGCGAGGCGGCAAGCAGGGCGAGGCTCTTGGCCACCACAAGCTGCGGCCCCAGCCTTTCGCCGGCCCGCTTCTTTCTCTCGACCAGCGTGGAGATCACACCGTTGCGCAGCGCCCGCGCGCGGATCCAGTCCGGCTCGATGCGGCGCGCCGGCACGGCCTCGTCCACCGGCGCCTCGGCACACCAGGCCAGGCGGAAACCCTTGGCTCTTGCGCGACTGAGAAAGTCGGAATCGCCGCCGCCCATGAAGTTGAAGCGCAGGTCGAGGAACGGCTGCTCCATTGCCTCCAGCACATGGCGCCCGATGGCAAGGTTCCCGGAAGAATAGAGCGCCGGCACCAGCCCCGTTTCGTGATAGGGCGGGCTGAACACGGGATGCCGGCCCCATTTCTCGTGGGAGGCGGAGGCGAAAATCGGCCTTTGCGGACCGCCGACTATATCGGCTTCAAGACCCTCGGCGGTGGCGCACATGGTTTCCAGCCAGTCTGGCGGCGCAAGCTCGTCATCGTCGATCACGAGCAGATGCCGGAAAGCGCCGAAGGTCGCGAGCGCCATCTCCCAGCCGGCATTATAGGCACAGCAATTGCCCCGCTCATGGGCGATGATGACGAGACCCTCGATTTCACCGGCTTCGAACAAGGGCGCCGCCGCCTTCGCACCTTCGCGCCCTTCCGCTTCGTTTTCGATGACGACCACCGCGAAGCGCCTGCCGGTTGCCTGCGCGCGAAGAGAGGCGAGCGTCGCCAGCAACTGTTCGGGACGCTTGAAGGTGGGAACCGTGACGACGCATCCGATATCGCCCGCCTTCAGGCCGGGCGTGCGCGCATGGACGGAAACGTTGGCTGGTTCCGGTTTCAAGAGATGCCCCGAATGCTGGCGTTGTCGTGCCTATATGATGCGGTCGCTATTAAGCTTGCGTTAAACACCTTCCACGCCAGTACCGCCATCCGCGAATGCCGCGGCAAATTTCGATGTGTCTTAATCAACGCTTCACGGCCTGAAACCTATACCTTTGCCAGCAGGAAGACCCAATGCATCTGGTTTTTGCAACGTCCATCGTGCCCTGCGGGGCACCTGAAACCGGTTACGAGATCGCCAATGCGGCGGTTCTCGGCGCTTTGGCGCGCGCCGGCGTTCGCGTGACCGTGATGGGCTTCGCCTGGCCGGGAAAGCAGCCGGCGGGGCCGCACGAGACCGTTCTGCTGGGCCATGTCGACGTGACGACCGAGGGCGCGCCGGCGCTGCGCAAGGTCGGTTGGGCGGCAACGGCCTTGGCAAGCGGCCTCACCTTCGCCTCCGCCAAGCTGCGGGTGACAGGCGAGCGGGAAGTGGCGAAAGCACTCCAATCGATCGGCCCGTTCGATGGCATTGTCCTCAATTCGGTGCAGATCGCCGGCGCTTTCGAAGAGCTCCTCACGTCGCGGCCCTTCGCCTACGTCGCGCACAATGTCGAGCACCGCTCGGCACGGGAAAATGCCGCGGCCGCCTCGGGGCGCCTGGCCCGACACATGTTCGAACGCGAGGCCGAACTGCTCGCGGCGCTGGAAGCAAGGCTGTGCCGCAAGGCCCGCTTTGTCTACACCTTCGCCGAGGAAGACGCAGCGGCGCTGGGCCTTGCCCGCACGGGACGGACCGCCGTCCTGCCTCTCGTCACGCGAGCGGCAATACCGGACGCCACGGCCCCGCATACTCCGCAATACGACGCCGTCCTGATCGGCACCTGGACCTGGGCGCCCAACAGGATCGGCCTGGACTGGTTTTTGAATGAGGTGGTTCCGCTGCTACCGGAGGATTTTTCCATAGCGATTGCCGGCCGCGCGCCAGACGGTCTGGTCGACGCCCATCGACGGGTGCGCTTCGTCGGGCGCGTCGAGGACGCCGCCGCCTTCATGTGCGACGGCAAGGTCGTGCCGCTCGTCAGCCGCGCGGGAACCGGCGTGCAGTTGAAGACCATCGAGGCTTTCGAGCTTGGCCTTCCCTGTGTGGCCACCTCGCACGCGCTGAGGGGCGTTGCCGAACGGCCGCCGAATTGCGCGGTGGCCGACGATGCCGAGAGCTTTGCAAAGACGCTGGTCGAAGCGCGGGACGCTTCCTGGCCGCGGCTCGACGGAACCGCGTTCCATGCCGCCCAGCAGGCCGCGCTCGACGCCAATCTGAAGCTGGGTCTGGCCGTGCTCAGCGACGGCAGGGCGGGAGTGGCGGCATGACCGCCCATCCCGGGACCGCCAGCCTCGCCGACTTGCCGCGTCGCCGGATACTCGGCTCGTCCGTCGTGTCCATCGGCTGGGACGAGTGCCTTGGGCTCATACGCGGGCTCATCGGCCAGCAGCGCTTCACCCGCGTCACCTTCCTCAACGCGAACAACGCCAACATCGCCTCGCGCGATCCCGAATTCGCCCGCGCCCTGCAGGATTTCCTGATCCTGCCGGACGGCATCGGCGTCGACATCGCGGCCAGGCTTCTTTACGGGCGGAGGTTTCCCGCCAATCTGAACGGCACCGACTTCGTGCCGGCGCTCCTGGCCGCCGAGGAGCGTCCGCTCAAGGTCGGGCTCATCGGCACGAGGCGCGAAAACGCTGATGCCGCCGCCGCAAGGCTAAAGGCCTTGGCGCCCGCCCATGAATATCTCGTCATCCGCGACGGTTTTTTCCGGGAGGACGAGGAACCGGCGATCCTTGCCGAGCTGGAGGCGATCCGGCCCGACATCCTGCTGGTCGCCATGGGCGTCCCCCGGCAGGAGTTATGGATCGCCCGCAGGCTGGACGAACGGCATTGCACCCTGCCCATCGCCGTCGGCGCACTGCTCGATTTCCTGAGCGGCGCAGTGCCGCGTGCGCCCGAATGGATGCGCCGCCTGCGCCTGGAGTGGGTTTTCCGGCTGATGCTGGAGCCGCGCCGGCTTTGGCGGCGCTACGTGGTCGGCAATCCCGTGTTCCTCGCTCGCGTAATGCGCCAGCGCCTGTCGCGCGACCGGAAATAGCCGTGACTACGCCGCTTGAACCGAATCGGGAAACTCGGTCAGAGCAGCGCGCGGCGCTGGTGACGCCCAGCTATGCCGGCGACTTTGAGCGCTGCCGGCTGCTCTGCCGGACCGTTGACCGTCATATATCCGGGGCTGACCATCACTATATCCTCGTGTCGGGTGCTGATGTCGCGCGGTTTCGCGATCTCGAAGGTCCCCGCCGCAGCATCGTAGACGAGCGCGACATCCTGCCCCCGTGGCTCCACGACCTGCCCGACCCGCTCAGCCTTTTCCGCCGCCGCGTCTGGTTCAGTGCGCGCATTCCGCCCCTGCGCGGCTGGCATGTCCAGCAACTGCGGCGCATCGCCATTGCGCAGCATGTTTCCGAGCAAGTGCTGGTCTATTGCGACTCGGACGTGGTGTTTCTCAAGCCGTTCGATCTGACATCCTTCCGGCGCGACGGGAATCTGCGTCTTTACCGCCGCGACGGAGCGCTGCAGCGGGAAGGCGGCGAGCATCTGGAGTGGTTCGCCAATGCCGGAAAGGTGCTCGGCCTGCCGGAAATTCTACCCGCCCCCAACGACTATATCTCAACCGTCATCGCCTGGAGCCGCGACACCGTGCTTGCCATGCTGCGCCATATCGAAGCCGGGCGGGGCGGTGACTGGGTGACCGCCATCGCCCGCCGCCGCCGGTTCTCCGAATGCCTCATCTACGGCCGCTACGTCGATGAAGTGGTGCAAGGCGCCGGCCACTTTAACGACGACACGCCCTTGTGCCGGGTCTACTGGTCGGGCCCGGAGCTGGGCGCCGAGGGTCTGGAGAAGCTGGCCGCATCGATGACGCCCGAGCAGGTGGCCATAGGCATCCAGTCCTTCACGGGCACTGACCTCGACACGGTGCGCCGTTTCGCCGGCGTCTAGACCCGTTTGGCCGGCAGTCTCAGCGCCGAATAGGTCAGTGCCGCCGATGCCAGGTAGATCACCAGAAATGCCCAGTTCAGCGCCGGCACGAGGTCGCGCGCCATGTCGTGCTGCTCCAAAATATAGGCCAGCGCGACGGCCTTGATACCGGCCAGAAGCACCAGATTGATGGCGCGGATGGCGGTCTGGCCGCGGGCGAACAGGAGCTCGGCCTGATACTCCACCAGATTGCGTAGTCCCGGCACCGCCAGGGCCAGGATCACGAGGGGCGCGGCTTCGGCGACGTTTGAGCCCAGAATGCCGGGCGCGAAGTAAAGCAGCACCGCAAGCGACAGCAGCGCCAGCGTAGACACGGCGAAGATGCCGCCTTCGATGCCGATCCTTGTTACGATTCGCCGCAGCATGTCCGGCGCGCGCATCATCTTCTGCACGAGCAGCATTGAGAAGGTGCGCACGGGAATGGCGGTCAGGTCCACCAGCCGCATGATGATGGCGTAGATGCCGGCCAGATGCGGGCCCCCCAGCGCCAGCACGAGGAGCTTGTCCAGCTCCATCTGCAGATAGAACAAGATCTCCGCGCCCGCGACATAGGCGGCGTCGCCCAGCCGGCGCATGTAGAGGCGGGGCGTGAAGCGCAGCCGCTGCCAGGGATAGAAGAACGTGGCGGCGATGAGCAGCGAGAGCGCGTTGGCCGCCAGATAGAGCTGCGTCCAGATCCACAGGTCGCGGGTGGCGAGGAAGGCAAAGACCAGCGCCGCGGCAGCGCGTATCGCCGTTCCGAGAATGACCAGAAATGCGCCGCGCCCGAAACGGTTCAGCCCGTTATTGACGATGATGACGGCCTCTGCCGGTCGCCACAGAAGCGCTTCGGCCGCGATGACCAGTGCAAAGGCGGCGGGTGCCATATCGGCCTGGAAAAAGACGAGATACATAACGCCGCCCGCTACCGCGACCACCGGCAGAGACAAGGCGGACATCGCCAGGAAACCGACGGTGTAGGCGCCCAGCAGGCGAGGCTTGACCGTGGCGATGCGATAGAGCGGGGCGATGAAACCAAAACCCAGAATGCGCGACAGCATGACGCCGGTGGCCGAAGCAGTGGCGAAGACGCCGAACTCCGAAATCGTCAGCGCATTGGCCAGGACGACGAAATATGCGAGCGAAAAGACGAGCCGCCCCGCCGATCCGCTGATCGCCGAGAAATAGTCGCGCAAGACGCTTTGCTTGCTCCTGATGATCCCGACGACCGAAATGACGAAGCCCCGATGCTGGTTTGGTCCTGGTGGAGGGTGGTAGCAGCTAAAGTTTAATGCGCCGTTGGCAGACCCGTGCGGAGGGCACCGCATTAACCATTTGTTACCCGTGCCTGTTTAGCTTGGGTTAAGATAATCGCGGGCTTGGCGCTCGCATTCTCTGTAAAGGGCGGCAGTCTTTCATGTTCAATTCCGAGGATCAGCGGAAAGATCGGCGCAACCGGTCGCTCCTGTCTGGCGCGGGCGGCGGGCCGGCCCCCGTGCGGCAGCGCGCGGGCTCGCTGCTTTCGGCAAGGCCCGTCCGCCAGCCCGACCCGGCGCCGCAGGCACCGCCTCGCCCCGCGCAACCGCGAAAGCCAGATGCACCGGCGCCGGCCGGCCGCCTCGAAAAGACCCGCACCGCAGACCAACGTCCAGGGCTGGTGGCCCGCATCCGCGAGGCCGCCGCACGTCTGGCGCCGGCTTCCCCTCCCGTCCGCGAATCTCCCTATGAGGCTCCTCGCCGGGAGGAACGGCACGAAGAACCCCGCCGTCCGGAGCCGCACCGCCGGGATTGGAATGCTGACCATGCCCGGCCCGATCAGGGCGACTACTGGAGGCCGCTCATCGACCCGATGAGCGTCGTCGCCGGCATCGTCCGCGCCAAGTGGCTCATCGTCCTGACGACGATCCTCGGCGCGCTCCTCGGCGTCATCGTAGCCCTTTCGACGCCGAAGCAATATTACGCGCAAACCGAGCTTCTGTTCGATCCACGGGACCTGCAGCTCGTCGACCGCGACCTCACCCGGGACGGACTGCCCTCCGACGCCACGTTGGCGCTGATCGAGAACCAGGTCAGCATCATCCGCTCCGGCTCGGTCCTCAACAAGGTGGTCGAAAGGCTCAACCTGGCCGACGATCCGGAGTTCAACGGTCAGGGCGGGGGCGGCTTCGCGCTGCCCAGCCTGCGCGCTCTTCTGGGCGGGCGCGGCGACGGGGGCGAGGCGGGGGCGTCGACGCGCTGGTCGCTGGCTGTCCAGAACCTCGCCGAAAGCCTGGAGGTAGGACGCGACGCCAAGACCTTCATCATCTATATCGGCGCCACCACCCAGAATCCGGAAAAGTCCGCACGGATCGCCACGACGACAGCCGAGGCGTTCCTCGAGACGTCGGCGAACATGCAGTCGGATACGGCGCAGCGCGCCAACGACGAGATCACCGGGCGCCTCGATGAGTTGCGCAGCGAGGTCGAACAGGCCGAGCAGGCGGTGGCGGACTTCAAGACGGAGAACGGCATCATCGATGCGCAGGGCCGCCTGATCACCGACGATGAGATCGTCCGGCTCAACGAACAGCTCTCCACCGCCCGCGCACGCACCGCCGAGCTGAACGCCCGCGCGGCCTCCACGCGCGAACTTGAACTTGGCGACATTCTGGGCGGATCGCTGCCCGAGCAGGTTGCCTCGCCCGTCATGACCGAACTGCTCACTCAGTACGCCGGCCTTCAGCAGCAGGCAGATCGTGCCGCCGCAAGGCTCGGGCCACGGCACCCTGACAACCAGACCATTCAAGCGGAACTGGCGGGGGTGCGCGAGGCCATCGCCCGCGAGCTGAACCGTGTCGCCTCGTCCATCCAGGTCGAGTTGCAGCGCGCCGTACGGCTCGAACAGGATCTCGCCGCGCGGCTGGCGCGCCTTAAGGCCGAGCAGGGCGATCTGGCCAATGGGCAGGTTCGCCTGCGCGAGTTGGAGCGCGAAGCCGCGGCACGCCGCGCGGTCTATGAATCCTTCCTCCTGCGCGCGCGCGAAACGGGCCAGCAGCGCAATCTCAATTCCGCCAATGTAAGCATCATTTCCGAGGCCTATCCGCCGCTCCTGCCGACCGGCGCCTCGCGCGCCTCGATCGCCATTGCCGGCACCATTCTTGGTTTCCTGGCCGGTGTCGCCCTGGGCGCCGGCATGGGCGCGATCGGCAGCTTGCGCGAAAACATGCGGGAGCGCCGCCGCTACGACGGCAATGGCGGCGGGCAATCCGCCGGCTGGCCGCAGGACGATGATCCCATGCCGCCTGGTCCCCGTCGGGACGGCAGGCCTTTCGCCCCGTCGGCCGAACCGTCGGCCTCGCCATCCCCGGCCATGCGGGCGGCCACCAGCTCCGCGCCGAGCGCGTTGGGCGAATCTTTGCCCCAGCAGCCAGAACCGGCGGTGCCGCCGCAGCCCTTGGCCCAGCCGCAGCGCGACCAGGCTCCGCCGCCGGCCATCACGATGCCGGTGCAGGTGTGGCCCGCGCCGATGCCGCCCATGATGCCCTATCCTGTGCCGTACCAGCCCATGGCGATGGCCTGGCATGCCCCGCAGCATTTCTATCCGCAGTTCATGCCGCCCATGCATCCCGTCTGGTCGCAGCAACCGGCTCCAGCCCCCGCCAACGACGCCCGTCCGGCTTCCGAACCGGAACCGGCGTCCGACATCGACAAGATCCGCCGCAGCCTGCGCGAGTTCCGTGACGAGGTGGATGCGATTGCCCGTAATCGCCGTTCCGCATAGCTGCACACCCGTATTGTCCACCCTGCGGCAGTAGACGGCGCGGCATGGCATTGCACAGCCGTGAAATGACGCATATTGCGGGCATGCTCGAAGATTCCGCAGGGAGTGCACGCATGGCCGACTTGATCGACGGAAAGGCGCTGGCCGCCGAAGTGACTGGCAAGGTATCGCAACACGCCGCTGATCTCATCGCCTCGGGCATAACGCCCGGCCTTGCCGTGGTCATCGTCGGCGAGGATCCGGCCAGCCAGGTCTATGTCGCTTCCAAGTCGAAAAGGGCGAAGGAGTGCGGCTTCCACTCGGTGCAGCACACGCTTGCCGAAGAGACCTCCGAAGATGAGCTGGTCGCCCTGGTCGAGGCGCTCAACGCCGATCCGGCCATTCACGGCATTCTCGTGCAGCTTCCCTTGCCCGGCCATATCGATTCAGGGACCATCATCCAGACGATCGCCCCCGAAAAGGATGTCGACGGCTTCCACTTCATCAATGTCGGAAAGCTCGGCACCGGCGAGCTCGACACCGCATTCGTCCCCTGCACGCCGGCCGGCGCGATGCTGATGCTGGAGCGGGTGCGCGGCCGGGATCTTTCCGGCCTCAACGCGGTCGTCGTGGGCCGTTCCAACATCGTCGGCAAGCCGATGGCCAATCTTCTTCTGGCCGCCAATGCCACCGTCACCATCGCCCATAGCCGCACCGCCGACCTTCCCGCCCTTGCCCGCACCGCCGATATCCTGGTGGCCGCGGTGGGCCGGCCCGAGATGATCAAGGGCGATTGGGTCAAGCCCGGCGCCACCGTCATCGACGTCGGCATCAATCGTGTTCCCGCGCCGGAGCGCGGCGAGGGCAAGAGCCGATTGGTGGGAGACGTTGCTTTCGACGAGGGGGCGGCCATTGCCGGCGCCATAACGCCCGTACCCGGCGGCGTGGGGCCGATGACCATCGCCATGCTGATGGCCAACACGCTAGTCTCTGCCTGCCGGGCCGCCGGCAGGCAGCCGCCTGCGCTGTAGCGCCGGCACCCGCCATTGCACCCACCGGCCGATCCTGTAGAAATACCCGCCATGATCGAAGGCGAGGGCACAGGGCGGCAATTCGCATTCCTGCTGGTCGACAAGTTCTCCATGTTCTCGCTGGCCGCGGCCATCGACACGTTCCGTTCGGCCAACCGGCTCCTGGGTTACGACTTCTATTCGTGGACGACCGTTTCGGCCAATGGCGAGGCGGTGATGGCCTCCAACGGCATCCCCATCAAGATCGACTATGCTATCGATGACCTGCCGCCCGTGGACATCCTGTTTGCCTGCGTCGGCATCACGCTCGACTTTGCCGGCAAGGGAAAGGTGCTCAGTGCGCTGCGCATCATGGGCCGGCAGGGCCGCGCGCTGGGTGCGCTGGCGGCCGGCTCCTACCTCCTGGCCGAGGCGGGCCAGCTCGACGGCCACCGCTGCACCATCCATTGGGAGAACCGCGCCAGCTTCCGCGAGAATTTTCCCGATATCGAGTGCACCGGCAATGTCTACGAGATCGACCGCAAGCGCTACACCTGCGCCGGCGTCACCACCTCCATCGATCTCATGCTGGAGATCGTTCGCGGCGACCATGGGGAAAACCTGGCGAACGAGGTGGCGAACCAGTTCCAGCACGAAAGGATCCGCTCGCCGGGCGACCGCCAGCGCGTCGGCCCCGAGCGCGCGCTGATCGGCAAATCCGAAAAGCTCAAGAAGATCGTCGAGCTGATGGCCGACAATCTCGACGAGCCTTATTCGGCCGTGCAGCTCGCCAAGTCGGCGGGTCTTTCGGTGCGTCAGGTGGAGCGGCTGTTCCTGCGGCATCTGGGCATGACGCCCGGACGCTATTACATGCGGCTGCGCCTGGAGCGCGCGCGCGAGCTTCTGCGCCAGACGAACATGCCCATCCTGGACGTTGCGATCGCCACCGGCTTCACCTCCCATTCCTATTTCGCGCAGAGCTACCGCCTGCAATTTGGCCGTCCGCCTTCGGATGAGCGGCGCACCACCTATTGACGCCGCCGCGGCGCGGAACGATACCGGCAAGGAGCAGGTATCGTCTCCGGAGCTTTGCCATGTCCCTAAGGATCGTCCGCCTGGGCACGCCCCGCCATCCGCAGGAGGGAACGCGCATCGGCACCGTCCGTCGGCCGCCGCGCGGCATCGCAAAGGAGCGGTTCGCGGCGGACGATTGGTACGACGTCTGGTATCCGGAGCTGTCGCCCAGTGCCGAACTGGTGGCCAGCGCCCAGAAGGCGGAGACGCCCGCCGAGTGGGCCGCCTTCGTCCGCGCCTTCAAGGCGGAGATGAATGCGCCGGCCGCGCGGCGCACGCTGGACCTGCTGGCGGCGCTTTCCCACGGCGCCCATTTTTCGATCGGCTGCTATTGCGAGGACGAGGCGCGCTGCCACCGCTCGGTGCTGCGCGCGCTCCTGGCCGAGCGCGGCGCCGCGATCGCCTGAGCCGCCACGTTCATCGGATCGCGACCCACAGCAGCCCGGCCAGCGCAGAGCCGAGAAGCACGGCCATCAGCGGCGCCTTCAGCCGGAAGATGGCGACAATGGCGGCCAATGTCAGTACGAGCGCCGCCGCATCGAGGCTCGACCAGACCGGCACCTCCACGGACATCCCGAACCCGCGCCAGGGCGAGACTTCGGCGAACAGCACATGCAGCGCGAACCAGATGCCAAGGTTCATGATGACCCCCACCACTGCCGCCGTGATCGCTGACATGGCGCCGGTCATGGCCTTGTTGCTGCGCAAGGTCTCCACGAAGGGCGCGCCAAGGAATATCCAGAGGAAGCAGGGCACGAAAGTCACCCAGGTCGTAAGGATGGCGGCAAGCGTGGCGGCAAGCATCGGAGAAAGCGAACCGGGATCGCGATAGGCGCCCATGAAGCTCACGAACTGCACGACCTGGATCAGCGGCCCCGGCGTCGTCTCCGCCATGCCGAGGCCATCCAGCATCTCGCCCGGCTGCAGCCAGCCATAATTCTGCACCGCCTCCTGCGCCACATAGGCAAGCACCGCATAGGCGCCGCCGAAGGTCACCACCGCCATCTTGCTGAAGAACAGCGCAATCTGCGAAAAGACGTTCTCCCCGCCCAGAATGCCGACAATCAGCGCCACCGGCACCAGCCACAGGGCGAGAAAGATCGCCGACACTTTCAGCGACCAGGCGACATTCGGCCGGGCATGCGCCGGCGTCTCTTCGCCAAGCGCGGATTCGCTGTCGGCGAGCGCCGGGCCGGAGGTCTTTCCGTGGCCGCCGCCAATCTGGAAGAGCGGCGAGCCAGCTCGCCCGCCGATGAAGCCGATCATGGCAGCGGCGAGGATGATGAGCGGAAAGGCGACGTCGAAGAAGAAGATCGCGATGAACGCCGCGACCGCGATGGCGATCATCGCCTTGTTCTTCAGCGCCCTGCTGCCGATGCGCATCACCGCGTTGAGCACCACCGCCAGCACGGCCGCCTTCAGCCCGAAGAACAGGCCCTCGACCACTGCGACATTGCCGAAGGCGGCGTAGATGTAGCTGAGCGCGAGGATAGACAGGAACCCCGGCAGGACGAACAGCGTCCCGGCAACGATGCCGCCTGCCGTCCTGTGCATGAGCCAGCCGATATAGACGGCAAGCTGCTGTGCCTCCGGTCCCGGCAGGAGCATGCAGTAGTTGAGGGCGTGCAGGAAGCGGTTCTCGCCGATCCAGCGCTTCTCCTCGACGACGATGCGGTGCATCACGGCCATCTGGCCCGCCGGACCCCCGAAGCTGAGCGCCGCCACCCGCAGCCATACCTTCACCCCTTCCGAAAAGGGGATGCCGTGCCCCGCCGACGGTGCAACCCGCTCTTCGGAGCTCTCGGAAATCTGCTCGCTCATCTTGCTCCTCCGGCCTTGGCCGATGGCCAGTTGTGCCTCTCGTCGGTGGCGTCGCGGCACCAGCGGTAGAAGGCATCGTAAAGGATCATGCCCGCCTCTAGCTGTGCCAGGTCATCGGTGAACATGCGGGAAAGCCCCAGTGAGGCGGCAAGCAGGCCCGGCACCTCCGGAGCGAGATCGGGTTGCGCGGTGTCGGCCCCGCGGACGATAGCGGCAAGATGCAGAAGCGGCTCCGTCGTCAGACCGAACTCCTCCACCATCACATCGAACGTGCACAGCTCTCCCCGGTGGCTCCAGAACACGTCTTCGATGTCGAACGGAACGGCATCGAACCGCTCGCCGACCGCCGCCACCTCCTGCGGCGCTACGAAGAGAAAGACGGCCTGCGGGTCGATGAAGCGGCGGATCAGCCACGGGCATGCGATCCGGTCGATCTTGGGCCGCGCGCGCGTGACCCAGACACTTCCGCCGAGGGCGGCTGCCTGAGGCAGTCGGTCGACCGGAACCGCCGGCAATCCCGCCGCCGTCCAGGCTTCGAACCCTCCTTCGAGGCCCTCGGCGGCGACGCCCTTGTTGCGGAGCCACGCCGCGGCTCCCTCGCTCAGCTTCTTGCCTTGTTGGCAGATGACGATGGCGGTTTTCCCGGCGATCGTGCCGCTCCAGTCCCGCACATCCTGATGAGACCTGCGGTTGGAGCCGGGAACGAGGCGCGGATCGGCTGAAAAATCCTCCTCTGTGCGAACATCGATCAGCGTCGGGCATTGCGGCGTGCCGATCAGGCGGGCGAGCTTGTCGATGGATATGGTGGTGGGAGAGGGCATGACGCGTCCTTCCGTTTTACGGGTTTCATGGACGCGATACTTGGGCTGGCGCCTCGTGGGGAGATCGCGATCCCCATGACGATTCATTCACGCCGTTCGCCCCTTCTGTCAAGCGAGCGGCGTCAAAAAACCGCCGCCCCCTGGTCGGCCCGGCTCGCCAGTTGACGGAACCCGGCGAAAAGTTCGCGGCCGAGGCCGAACTGATTGCCGGAAAGATCGGCTTGCGCCTCCTCGCGGCCCTGCAGTTCCTCCACGCTCACCAGCACTTCCAGGGTTCCGGCATTCGCGTCGAGCCTCATCATGTCGCCGTCGCGCAGCTTGCCGATGAGCCCGCCGTCGAGCGCTTCCGGCGTGACGTGGATTGCCGCCGGCACCTTGCCGGACGCGCCGGACATGCGGCCGTCGGTGACCAGCGCCACCTTGTAGCCGCGGTCCTGAAGCACGCCGAGAAGAGGTGTGAGCTTGTGCAGTTCGGGCATGCCGTTCGCCTTCGGCCCCTGATAGCGGATGACGGCGATGAAGTCGCGGTCGATCTCGCCGGCCTTGAAGGCCTCTTGCAGCGCTTCCTGCGTTTCGAACACGATGGCGGGCGCCTCGACGACGCGATGCTCGCCCTTCACCGCTGACGTCTTGATGATGGCCTGGCCTATATTGCCCTTGAGGACGCGGATGCCGCCGGTCGGCTGGAAAGCCTTTGCATAAGGCGCCAGCACCTTTTCGTCGCCGCTCGCCGCGGGCGCCTGCTCGCGCACCACATTACCGTCCGGGCCGAGTTTGGCTTCAATGGCGTATTGCTTCAGGCCAGGCCCCCAGATCGTCTGCACGTCCTCGTGCAGAAGCCCTGCCTCCAGTAGCTCCCGGATCATGAAGCCCAGACCGCCGGCGGCGTGGAAATGGTTCACGTCCGCCAGGCCGTTGGGATAGACGCGGGCAAGCAGCGGCACGTTCTCGGAAATGTCGGCGATATCCTGCCACGTCAGCCTTATGCCCGCAGCCGCCGCCATGGCGATCAGGTGGATCGTGTGGTTGGTCGAGCCGCCCGTCGCGTTGAGCCCGACGACGCCGTTGACGACAGAGCGCTCGTCGATCATGCGGCCGACCGGCGTGAACTCGTTGCCGAGTGACGTGATCGCGAGCGCGCGCCTCGCCGCTTCCTTGGTCAACGCGTCGCGCAGCGGTGTGTTCGGGTTGACGAAGGACGAGCCGGGTGTGTGCAGCCCCATGATCTCCATCAGCATTTGGTTCGAATTGGCGGTGCCGTAGAAGGTGCAGGTGCCCGGACCGTGATAGGATTTGGACTCGGCCTCCAGCAGCGCCTCGCGCCCCACCTTTCCCTCGGCGAAGAGCTGCCGGATTCTAGACTTCTCGTCATTGGGCAGGCCGGTGGTCATCGGCCCGGCGGGAATGAACACGGCCGGCAGATGGCCGAAGGTGAAGGCGGCAATCGCCAGCCCCGGCACGATCTTGTCGCAGACGCCGAGGAAGACAGCCGCGTCGAACATGTTGTGCGACAGGCCGACGGCGGCCGCCATCGCGATCACGTCGCGCGAGAACAGCGAAAGCTCCATCCCCGGCTGGCCCTGGGTGACGCCGTCGCACATAGCCGGCACGCCGCCGGCCACCTGCGCCACGCCGCCGGCCTCGCGTGCCGCCTCCTTGATGAGCGCGGGGAAGGGTTCGAACGGCTGATGCGCCGACAGCATGTCGTTGTAGGAGGTGATGATACCCAGATTGGGAACGACGTCCCCCGACAGCGCCTGTTTGTCATGCACGCCGCAGGCGGCAAAGCCATGGGCAAGGTTGCCGCAGGAAAGGACGGTCCGGTGCGGCCCCTTGGATACGGCCTCGTCCACCCGCGCAAGATAGGCCTCGCGCGCCGGCCTGGAGCGTTCGCGAATGCGTTCCGTGACGGCTTCGATCTCTCTTCTTGCGGTCATGATCCTGTCCTTTGCTGGCGCCGCTGGGCGGGCGGGCTGTACTGGCTTACGAGGCGCTCTTAGGCGCCCAGTAAACATGGACCGGCTGGGCGGCCCGTTCGATGACGGCGCGGATCGGCGCCTGCCGGCCTTGCGAACGAAGCGCTCCGTTGAGCGCCTCCTTCTTTTCTATGCCTTCGATATGCAGCGCGATTTGCGCCGCTCCGGCTATGGTCGGCATGGAAAGCGTCAGGCGGGGTTCTCCCGCACTCGGCGCGCTAACGGGCTGTACGGCCGGTCCATCGTCGCTGTCCAGTAGGTCCGCGATATTCGCCGCGTCCGGAAAGAACGAAGCGGTATGCTTGTCCGTTCCCATGCCGAGGACAACCATGTCGATCGGCCGCTGCAAGCCCGAAAGCGCGGTGCATGCACGTTCGGCCGCGGCCGACACATCATCCGCGTCGCCGCGCAATCCGATGAAGTCCGCCTTCGCTGCCTCATTCTGCAACAGATGCTGGGCGACCAGCCTCGCATTGGAGCGTTCCGACGACGGCGGCACGAAGCGCTCGTCCACCAGTGTGACCGTCACCTTCTCCCAGGGAAGCTTCTGGCGCGACAGGGCGCGGAAGAAGGGCGGAGGCGTGCTGCCGCCGGATACTGCCAGCGAAGCTCGGCCACGCGCCCCGACGGCGTTGGATATCTGCCGCGCCACAGCCCTGGCCAAGGCGTCGGCAAGCTCATTCCCGGCGGCGAATTCGTGCCATTTGGTCTTTGCAGCCATTAAATGCTCTCGTGCCAGGTTCGTCCATCACGTTCTATGAGTGCTATCGAGGCCGAAGGGCCCCAGGTTCCGGCGGTATAAGGCCGTACAAGCTGCCCGCCTTCTTCCCAACCGTCCACGATGGGGTCGATCCAGCGCCATGCGGCCTCCACTTCGTCGCGGCGCATGAAAAGCGTCTGGTTGCCACGTATCACATCCATGATCAGGCGCTCATAGGCGTCGGGATTGCGCACATTGAAGGCATCGGCGAAGCTCATGTCGAGCGGCACATGACGCAGCCGCATGCCGCCTGGTCCCGGGTCCTTGATCATGATCCACTGCTTCACGCCTTCGTCCGGCTGCAGGCGGATGACGAGCTGGTTGGCGAAGACGCGTCCCGCGCCCTCGCCGAATATGGAATGCGGGATCGGCTTGAACTGGATCACGATCTCCGAGGCCCGTCCCGCCAGCCGCTTGCCGGTGCGCAGGTAGAACGGAACGCCCGCCCAGCGCCAGTTGCCGATCTCGGCCTTGATGGCAACGAAGGTTTCCGTGTCGCTCTCCGCACCAAGCTCCTCGCGATAGCCCTTGACCGCGCCGCCCGAGGATGCGCCTGACCGGTACTGGCCGCGCACCGTCACCTTTTCGCTGTTGCCCGGCTCTACCGGCCTCAGCGCGCGCAGCACTTTCAGCTTTTCGTCACGCACCGCATCGGCATCCATGGAAGCCGGCGCTTCCATCGCGACGAGGCAGAGAAGCTGCAGAATGTGGTTCTGCACCATGTCGCGCAATGCGCCGGCCTTGTCGTAATAGCCTGCGCGGCCTTCGAGCCCCACGGCTTCCGCCACTGTGATCTGCACATGATCGACATGGGCCGAGTTCCACAGCGGCTCGTAGAGCGCATTGCCGAACCGCAGCGCCATCAGGTTCTGCACCGTCTCCTTGCCCAGATAATGGTCGATGCGGAAGACACGCGTTTCATCGAATACGCGCCCGATCACGTCGTTCACTTCCCTGGCCGTTTCCAGGCTGCGGCCAATGGGCTTCTCGACGATGATACGCGAGGTGGCATTCGCCAGTCCGTGCTTTTCGATCTTGTCGACGATGTCGCCGAAGATTCCCGGCGCCACGGCGAGATAGAAGGCGCGCACGGTGGTGCTGTCGCCGATCGCCGCCTTCAACTGCTCGAAACCCGTGCCGGACCTGGCATCCGCCGGCACGTAGCTGAGCCGCGCCAGAAAATGCTCCAGCTCGGTCTCATCTATGTCTGCTTTCGCCACATGTTCGCTGATCGCGGTTTTTGCATACTCGCGAAAAGCGGCGTCGCTGAGCTCCGAACGCGACGAACCGATGATCCGTGTCGGTTCGGAAAACTGGCCGGCGCGCTGGCGCTGATAAAGCGCAGGAAGAAGCTTGCGTTCCGAAAGATCGCCGGTGGCGCCGAACACCACGAGATCGAAGGGCTCAACCGGTATCGTCTGGCTTGTCATCGTTGCTCCAATCCGCAGCGTTCCCGCATTTCAGAAAAAGCCTATAATCTAATCGATTTAACAATGCCAGCTTTACAATGCCACCCATAGCCGCCTTTTGAGCCAGCGCTTGACAGGAAGGGCCTGGCAGCGCTTCTCAAAGGGAAGGCCAGGATAGGCCCGCCGCATGACAATACAAGCTGGAGCCGGTCCCATGGGTAGCCATTCTTCAACCACGGTCGCACAGGACCGCGCCTTCATGCAATTCATCGATGGCAAGCCGGCGGACGCCTTATCGGGCGCGCGGCTGGATGTCACCGGCCCGTCCGACGGCAAGGTTTTCGCTTCGATCCCCGCCGCAGGCAAAGCCGATGTCGACCTTGCCGTCAAGGCCGCGCGAAGAGCTTTCGACGAAGGTCCATGGAGCCGCATGCCGGCGGTCGAGCGCGGCCGCTGTCTGACCCGCCTCGGCCAGCTGGTCGAGAAGAACGCCGAGGAACTGGCGGCCCTCGAATCGCGCGACACCGGCAAACCCATCCGCCAGGGTAGGGCGGACGTCACCGCCACCATGCGCTATTATGAATTCTACGGTGGTGCCGCCGACAAGATTCACGGCGACACGATCCCCTTCCTCGATGGCTATACCGCCCTCACCATGCGCGAGCCGCATGGCGTCGTGGCCGGCATCATCCCATGGAACTACCCGCTGCAAATTCTCGCCCGCGTTGCCGGCGCCGCGCTCGCCATGGGCAATACGCTGGTGGTCAAGCCCGCCGAGGACGCCTCGCTGACGACCCTCCGCATCGCCGAACTGGCGCTGGAGGCGGGCGTCCCCGAGGGCGTGTTCAACGTCGTCACCGGCTATGGCCGGGAAGCCGGCGCCGCCCTTTCCGCGCATCCGCTGGTCGACTACGTCACCTTTACCGGCTCTACGACGACCGGCACTGCCATCCAGCAGGCCGCCGCCGTCAACAACCGCGGTGTGACCATGGAACTCGGCGGAAAGTCGCCGCAGATCGTGTTCGCCGATGCCGATCTCGATGCCGCGCTGCCCATCCTCGTCAACGCGATCATCCAGAATGGCGGCCAGACATGCTCGGCCGGCAGCCGCATTCTCATTGAGAAGCCGGTCTATGAACGCGTGGCCTCGGCGCTCGCGGAGCGGTTCTCGGCGCTCGTCGCCGGCCCGCACGACGCCGACCTCGATCTCGGCCCGCTCATCAATCCTGCGCAGAAGGAAAAGGTCGCCGGTATGGTGAATGCCGCCGAGCAGGCGGGGCTCAAGGTTCTGGCCCGCGGCTCTGTGCACAAGGACGCGCCCGAGGGCGGCTATTATCATCCCCCTGTGCTGTTCGGCGATGTCGATCCCGCCGCGGCAATCGCACAGGAGGAAGTGTTCGGTCCGGTGCTCGCGCTTTTCCCCTTTGTCGATGAGGGGGATGCCGTACGTCTGGCCAACGGCACCGAATTCGGCCTTGTCGCCGGTGTGTGGACGCGGGACGGGGCGCGTCAGCACCGCGTCGCCAGGCGCGTGCGCGCCGGCCAGGTCTTCGTCAACGGCTATGGCGCGGGCGGCGGCATCGAGCTGCCCTTCGGCGGGTTCAAGAAATCCGGCCATGGGCGCGAAAAGGGATTTGAGGCGCTATACGATATGTCGGCAACCAAGACGATCGTGTTCAACCACGGCTGAACGCGCACCCGATAAATCAGACAAAGGACACTGCATGGCACGGCTTGAAAACAAGGTAGCGATCGTCACCGGGGCCGCATCGGGCTTCGGCAAGGGCATCGCCGAGCGCTTCGCCCAGGAAGGGGCCAAGGTGATCGTGGCCGATCTCAACATCAGGGGCGCCGAGACGGTGGCCGAAGGCATAGGCGCGGCCGCCATTCCGGTTTCTGCGGACGTCTCCTTGAAGACCGATGTCGAGGCGATGGTGCAGGCCGCACTCGACGCCCATGGCCGCATCGACGTCATGATCAACAATGCCGGCTACACCCATCGCAACGGCGACATGCTGCAGGTGGACGAAGAAACGTTCGACCTCATCACCGCCGTCAACATGAAGGCGATCTATCATTCCGCGCTTTGCGTGGTGCCGGTCATGGAAAAGCAGGGCGGCGGGTCCATCATCACCACGGCTTCGACGGCTGGACTCAGGCCGCGTCCGGGCTTGACCTGGTACAACGCTTCCAAGGGGTGGGCCATCGCCGCCACCAAATCCATGGCCGTCGAACTGGCCCCGAAGAACATCCGCGTCAACTGTCTGTGCCCGGTCGCCGGCGAAACCGGCATGCTCAGCCAGTTCATGGGCGAGGACACGCCGGAAAAGCGCGCCCAGTTCCGTGCATCCATCCCGCTTGGTCGCCTGTCGACGCCGCTCGACATCGCCAATGCCGCGCTGTGGCTGGCGTCCGACGAGGCCGAGTTTATCACCGGCGTCGCCCTGGAGGTGGATGGCGGCCGCTGTATCTGATAGGTCTCGCCGCATCCAGCCTCCCCAAGCTTGCGCCGGTATCGATGACCTACGAACAGATCTACCTCTTCACCCTGCTCGGATTCGTATTCGCATTTTTGATCTGGGGGCGGGTTCGATACGATCTGGTGGCTTTTGCAGCGCTGGTCATCGCCGTTGCCGGCGGGGTCATCGCACCGGAGCGCGCCTTTGAAGGCTTCGGCCACGAAGCGGTCATCATCATTGCGCTGGTGTTGATCGTCTCCCGCGCCATGATGAATGCCGGCGCGGTGGAACTCGTCGCGCGCTTTGTCCTTTCGGCCGGGCGCAGGCTTTCCGCGCATATCGGCATCATGTCCATCGTCGGTGCCGGCCTCTCGGCCATCATCAACAATGTCGCTGCGCTGGTCATGTTGATGACGCTCGACATCGAAGCCGCGGAAAAGGCCAAGCGTCCGATCTCCCAGTCGCTGATGCCGCTGTCCTTCGCCACCATCCTGGGCGGCATGATAACGCTGATCGGCACGCCGCCCAACATCGTTATCGCTCAGTTCCGCGAGCGGGCGCTGGGCGAGCCATTCTCCATGTTCGACTTCTCGCCCGTGGGTCTCATCTGCGCGCTGATCGGCATCGCCTTCGTAACGACAGTGGGCTGGCGGCTTATACCGCAGATCGATCACCGGGCCTCCGTGGGCGAGGGCGCCGACATCGGCCTGTTCGTCGCCGAGGCGGCGGTGAAGGAAAAATCGAAATCGATCGGCAAGGCCGTCGGCGACCTCTACCCGTTGGGCGATGAGCACGACATCACCATCCTGGGCGTGGTCCGCCGGGGCAAGCGGCTGCCGGGCTTCGGCGCCAGCGAGGAAATCCGCAAGGGCGATCATTTGATTCTGGAGGGCGATCCCAAATCCATCGAAGCTTTCATCGGTGCCGCCGAACTTGACGCGCCGGGCTCGGAAAAGCACGAGGGCCTGCGCGGCCGTTCGCTGACGCTGATTGAAGCCATCGTGCCCGACAATGCGCGCATGGTCGGCCGCACAGCGATTGACCTTCGCCTGCTCTATCGCCGCGGTGTTACGCTTCTGGGGGTATCGCGCCAGGGCAAGCGCTTTCGCGAACGGGTCCGCAAGCTGCCGATCAAGCCCGGCGACGTCGTTCTGCTTCTGGGTCCCGAAAGCCGCGTCAACGATGCCGCCGAGTGGCTGGGCGTCCTCCCGCTGGCCGAAAGAAGCCATACGGTGATCCAGCGCGGCAAGGCCTTCTTCACCATCGCCGTGTTTGCCGTCGCCGTCTCTCTTTCGGTCATGGGCTTCATCCCGCTGGCCGTTGCGCTGGCCGGGGCTGTCGCCATCTATGCGCTTTTCAATATCGTCGGCGCGCGCGAGGTCTACGAGTCGGTCGAATGGCCTGTGATCGTGCTTTTGGCGTGCCTTATTCCACTTGGCCTGGCGCTGGAGGAATCGGGAGGAACGGCATTGATCGCCGAAGCCATTGTCGCCCAGACGACCGCCCTGCCGGTGTGGGCCATTCTGGCGATCCTCATGATCGTGACGATGACCCTTTCGGACTTCCTCAACAACGTGGCCACGGCGTTGATCGCCGCCCCCATCGGTATGTCGGTCGCCGGCGCGCTGGACGTATCGGCGGATCCGTTCCTCATGGGCGTCGCGGTCGCCGCCTCCTGCGCCTTCCTCACGCCTATCGGCCACAAGAACAACACCATCATCATGGGCCCCGGCGGCTACCGCTTCGGCGACTATTGGCGCATGGGCCTGCCGCTCGAGATCATCATTATTCTGGTGTCCGTGCCGTCGATACTCTTCTTCTGGCCGTTGTAGAACGCCGCGAATCCATTCGGACGCCACCGTACACGACGCTGGCTGATGTATCTTCACCGTTACGGCATGCGGTCATCCTGCAAAATACGATGGAACGACCGCTGGGTCGCCTATCACGAGCTGCCGGTGAAAAGGCGCTTTTCCGCCATCTCGTCCGCGATGTCCTTGAGCGAATGTTCGCCGGCTCCGGCGTAGGTTTCGCTCATGATGAGGTCAGAAAGCGGGAGTCGCTTGCCCCACCCCTTTGCTTCCAGCTCCGGTTGTGCGGCAAAGGCGGAGACCGGTCCCACGCACAGATATGCGACCGGTTCGACATGTTCGGGAATATCAAGCAGCCGCTTCAGCGCTTCCCGGTCCAGAATGCTGACCCACCCGACGCCAATGCCTTCGGCGCGGGCCGCAAGCCAGAAATTCTGAACCGCGCAAACGGTGCTGTAGAGATCCATCTGGGGATTGTGCGAACGGCCCAGCGGCGAATTCTGCGAGCGCTGCCGGTCGCAGGTGACCACCAGGTTGAGCGCGCTTTCGCATATGCCTTCCAGCTTCAGCGTGCGGTAGAGGGCTTGGCGCTCCTCCGCGATGCGCGGCAGTTCCTGTTGCCTTGCCGCTAGGAAAAGGTTCCGCACCTGCCTCCGGCGCGCCATGTCCCGGATGATGATGAAGTTCCACGGCTGCATGTAGCCGACGGAAGGGGCGTGATGCGCGGCCATGAGAAGCCGCGCAAGCACCTCGTCGTCAAGCGGCTCCGGCAGGAATTGGCTGCGTATGTCCCTCCGGGTGAAGATCGCGCGGTAGACCGCCTCGCGTCCAAGCATGCCGAAAGCCTCGCCCGAATTCATTCGGTTGCCGTCATTATCGTGCATTTCTTGCTCGTAAAATTGGTCATTGCCGGCTCCTGACCGCCTCGCCCTCAACCCGCGACGTCGAAGCTAGATCCTGTCCCGCAGCGCATACCAGTTGAGCGCGAGGAACAACAGGGCCGGCCGCAGCCGCGGCCCGCCGGGGAAGGGGGGTATCTTGAGCTCCTCGAACAGTTTCAGGCGGTCGCGATTGCCCGTCACCGCCTCCGCGTAGAGCTTGCCCGTGAAATTCGACAGCATGACGCCGTGGCCGGAATAGCCGCCTGCGGAAACGACGTTGGGCATGACCTCGCGCACGAACGGCTTGCGCGGCAGGGTGATGCCCACATAGCCGCCCCAGGCATGCGTGATCTCGACATCCTTGAGGTCTGGGTAGACCTCGGCGATCTGCCTCCTGATCTGGTCCTTGATGTTCTGCGGATCGCCCTTGGAATAGATTTCGCGGCCGCCGAACAGCAGCCGCCCGTCCCGGGACTTGCGGAAATAGCGCACGACGAAGCGCGAATCGTCCACGCTCTCGCCCCCGGGAATGACGGGACTGTCGGGCCCCAGCGGTGCCGTTGCGCCGATGAAGGAGCCGATCGGCATCACATGCGCCGCCGTCACCGGCTCCAGCCCGCCGCAATGGGCGTTGGTGGCCATCAGGCACTTGTCGGCGGTGATCGTCCCCCTCGGCGTTGTCACATGCACCTTGCCGCCGGCGGACTTGATGCCGGAGGCCGGCGTCTTCTCGTAAAGCTTGGCGCCCGCTGCCGCCGCCACGCGCGCCGTGCCGACCAGCAGCTTGAGCGGATGAATATGCCCGGTGCCCGAATCGGCCAGGCCGCCATGATAAAGCCGCGAGCCAAGCCGGCGCGCCGCCTCGCCCGCATCCAGGAAGGTCAGATGTGGATAGCCGAAGCGCTCGGCCATGATCTCGGCATGGGCCCGGTAATGTTTCAGGTAGCGCTTCTTGTGAGCGACCGAAATCTGCCCCGGCATGTAATCGAGATCGATCTTGTTGGTTGCGGCGAAATCGAGAAGGTGCTGCTTGGCTTCCTCCCCCAGATCGAACAGCGCCTTTGCGCGGGTGAAGCCGAGCTCTTCCTCAAGGTCCTCCGCCCAGGCACGCTGGCCGGTGCCGAGCTGCCCGCCATTGCGGCCCGAGGCGCCGTCGCCGAAGCGATGCGCCTCGATCAGCGCGACATCGACCCCCGCCTTGGCCAGATGTGCGGCCGCCGAAAGCCCGGTAAATCCGCCGCCGACGATCACGACATCCACCTTCACGTCGCCGTCGAGCGCCGGATACTCCGGCCGCTCGCCGACCGTGGCCTCGTACCAGGAATAACCGGGGGAGATGGGGGACTGGTAGGGCATGCTACAGGTGAATGGTGAATAGTGGATGGTGAACAGGCCTGGCCGTGCCATTGCCGCACTCGTTGAAATCCGTCATTTCAACCATTCACCGTTTGCCCTTCACACATTCAAAAGCAGATACTCTCGCTCCCACGGGCTGATAACCTGCATGAACGTCTCGAACTCCGCCCGCTTGATCGCGGCATAGGTCGTGGCGAAGGGTTCGCCGAGGATTGAGACGAGCGAGGCGTCGTCCTCGAACAGCGAAACCGCTTCGAGTAGACCGCGCGGCAGCTCGATCTCGTCCTTGTTGACGGCTGTGCCGGCCGGCGCATCGGGCTTTACCTTCTCCAATATGCCGATCAGTCCGCAGGCCAGCGATGCCGCCAGCGCCAGATAGGGGTTGGCGTCCGACGAGGGAATGCGGTTCTCGACACGCCGCGCCGCGGGGTCCGAGCGCGGCACGCGGAAGGCGGTGGTGCGGTTGTCGTAGCCCCAGCGCGTGTTCACCGGCACGGAAGTGCCCTGCGTCAGCCGCCGGTACGAGTTGACGTAGGGCGCCAGCATGATGAGTGCGTTGGGAATGTGCCGCTGCAGTCCGCCGATGAAGTGGAGGAAGGTTTCGGTCTCTTCGCCGCTTTCCTCCGCAAAGACATTGCCGCCGGTTTTCAGGTTGACGACCGACTGATGGATATGCATCGCCGATCCCGGCTGGTTCTGGATCGGCTTGGCCATGAAGGTGGCGTAGATGTCATGCTTCAGCGCCGCCTCTCGAATCGTGCGCTTGAACAGGAACACCTGGTCCGCCAGTTCCACCGGGTCGCCGTGGCGCA
Source organism: Nitratireductor luteus (assembly GCF_026162365.1). GTDB lineage: Bacteria > Pseudomonadota > Alphaproteobacteria > Rhizobiales > Rhizobiaceae > Chelativorans > Chelativorans luteus. The sequence goes on from NZ_JAOANW010000004.1 coordinate 99,156, forward strand.
GGTTGATCTCGAGCTGTCCGGCGCCTTCCTCATGGATCAGCGTGTCGATCTCGAGGCCCTGCGTCTCGGAAAAATGATAGATGTCGTCGATCAGCTCGTCGAACTCGTTGACGCCGGCGATGGAGTAGCCCTGGCCCCCGCCAATCGGCCGGCCCGACCGCCCGACCGGCGGCGTGAGCGGATAGTCGGGATCCGGGTTCTTGTGGACGAGATAGAACTCGATCTCCGGCGCGACGATGGGCTTCAGCCCGTGCCTGGCATATTGCTCGACCACTTTTTTCAGCACGTTGCGGGGGGTGAACTCCACCGCCCGTCCGTCCTGGTGCACCAGATCGCAGATCACCTGCGCCGTCGGGTCCGATTCCCATGGCACGACCGAGAGCGTGGAAAGATCGGGCACCAGCTTCAGGTCGCCGTCGTCCTGAGGGTAGGTGAAGCCGCTGCTGTCCTCCGGATAACCGCCCGAGATGGTGGTCATGAACACCGCCGAAGGAAGCGCCAGCGAAGTGTTGGAGGTGAATTTCTTGGAGGGCATCATCTTGCCCCGGGCAACGCCCGCCTGATCGGGCGTGATGCATTCGATATCCTCGATGCTGCGCCAATCGAGCCAGGCCGCGGCTTCCTTCCACCCCTTCACGCCCCTGAGATTCTTCACGAAAGTCGGCGTGCGAACGCGCCCGCTTCTGCCGACGGTCCGGCTTTCCTTTTTCTTGTCCAGCATTAATCACCAGGAGTGCTTCAGATGGCCGAGTATAGACGCGGGCATCCGGTAAAGGAAAGGGGCGTCCCGCTTCGCTTCACACCTTGGGCTGGCTGTACTCGTTGACGATCCGGTCGATGATGGGTTGCAGGATATCCGGCGTGATTGGTTTTCTGACCCGCGTGTCGATCAGATCGCAATAGGCACCCAACAGATCGGCCTCGCCCGACCCGCAAATCAACACCATGCGCGGCATGGATGGGTTGGTCGTCCGTCTCTTCTGCGCGACATCGTCGAGAAGGGGGCGCAGGAGATCGGGAGCGCCCGCGGCATCGATGATCACCACTCCCGGCCCATGACGCGCGAATTCGCGCTGCGCTGCATCGGGGGCCACGGCAATCGCCTTGAGATAGCAGCGCTCTATCGTGCGGGAAATTACGATCCTGCTGGAGGGTGAGGATGCAACCACAAGTGCAGTCTTCATGTTCCCGTTCTTTTTCGGAGGCACGCGCAGTCAATCGTAATGCGGCGCCATGGAAGGCAATGCATGCGAAGCGTCCATGACGTGACGTCAGACTGTCGTATCTCACAATGTAAGGTTGAGTAAGGTCGGCGCATACTCCCCATATCCCTGAATTTGTCAACCCGCATAACGGTTCGTGTCGCAACCTTTCTCTGTCGCGGCGAAAAAAGCCCCGACGCGGATGCGCGGGGCTTTTCTCGGGCAGGGGAACGGTGTGAACGCTTAGCGCTGCGCCAGGCCGTTTGTGACGATCACCGGCACCAGCAGGTCGCCCCAGTTGCCGCCGCCGGCGTGATGACGGGCGGAACGCACGAGCTCGACCGACACGCCGGCATCCACCGCCTTCATGACGGACTGGTTGAGCCGGTGCAGATCGTTTGCGAGCATGCGGATGGCCGCCTGCTGGTCGTCGTTCATGGTTGTTGCCTGTTCTTCGGCCCGTTCCTTGACGCGTGTATTCGGTGTCATTTCGGTTCTCCTTATGGGGCCCGTGCAGGTCCTATTCGGCTGCCGGGCGGAACTGGTCATGCTCGGTCGATTCGCCCATCGCGGTGGTCGAGGACTGGCCGCCGGTGATGGCCATCGACACGGCGTCGAAATAGCCCGTCCCAACCTCGCGCTGGTGCTTGGTGGCGGTGTAGCCATTGGCCTCGGCGGCGAACTCGGCCTCTTGAAGCTCCGAATAGGCAGCCATCTGCCTTTCCTTATAGCCGCGCGCCAGCTCGAACATGCCGTAGTTGAGCTGATGGAAGCCGGCCAGCGTGATGAACTGGAACTTGTAGCCCATGGCGCCGAGCTCGCGCTGGAAGCTGGCGATGGTCGCGTCGTCCAGGTTCTTCTTCCAGTTGAACGAGGGCGAGCAATTGTAGGCGAGCTTCTTGCCGGGGTGATGCTTGTGCACGCCCTCGGCGAACTTCCTCGCCTGTTCCAGGTCCGGCTTCGAGGTCTCGCACCAGATGAGATCGGAATAGGGCGCGTATGCGACAGCTCGGGCGATGCAGGGCTCCAGCCCGTTCCGCACCCGGTAAAAGCCCTCCACCGTCCGTCCGGCATCGTAGTCGACGAAGGGCCGGTCGCGCTCGTCTATGTCCGAGGTCAGAAGCTTGGCGGCTTCCGCGTCGGTGCGGCAGATGACCAGCGAGGGCACGCCCATCACGTCGGCGGCCAGCCGCGCGGCGGTGAGGTTGCGGATATGGGCCGCAATCGGGATCAGCACCTTGCCGCCCAGATGGCCGCATTTCTTTTCCGACGCCAGCTGGTCCTCGAAATGAACGCCGGCGGCGCCCGCCTCGATATAGGCCTTCATCAGTTCGAAGGCGTTGAGCGGACCGCCGAAGCCGGCCTCCGCGTCGGCCACGATCGGCGCGAACCATGTGTCGACCGAAAGGCCCTTGCCTTCGGCGGTCTCGATCTGGTCGGCGCGCTGCAGGGTCTTGTTGATGCGCTTGGCAAGCTCCGGTCCGGCATTGGCGGGATAGAGCGACTGGTCGGGATACATGGCCGATGCCGTATTGGCGTCGGCCGCCACCTGCCAGCCCGACAGGTAGATCGCCTTGAGCCCGGCGCGCACCATCTGCATGGCCTGGTTGCCCGACAGCGCGCCTAGCGCGTTGACGAAGTCTTCCTCGTTGATGAGTTTCCACAGGCGGTTCGCGCCTTCCTCGGCCAGTGTGTGGCGTATGGCCACCGATCCGCGCAGCCGCTCGACATCCTGCACGCTATAGGGCCGATCGAGCCCTTCGTAACGGCCTTCGGGTGCACTGGAAACAAGTTTGTAAAAGTCGGTCATGAACGCCTCTTTGCATGGGTGTCTTCGAGAGCCTCGCGCATGTCTCGGCTGAAACACTGCATCGGGTTCGTGACAAGATTTACGCTGCAGTGCAGAAGAAGGCGAAGAGAATGGCGGTGCTATGCCGGAAATTCGCGTTAGTTTGTCCAGCATTTGACTGAACGGTTTTGTAAATCTGTTAAGTTTGTAAAAGACGATGGCTGGCGCTTTTGACCTCGGTATTGTAAATAGTTGTCAAGGATCGGCTTCCGCCGCGCCCGGCATGAGGAAAGACAGGTGGCCAACCAGAAGATATTCGCCGGCCCTCGCATCAGGCGCATCCGCACCGCCAAGGGGCTGACCCAGACGGCGATGGCGGAAGGGCTGGGCATTTCGCCCTCCTATCTCAACCTGATCGAGCGCAACCAGCGCCCGCTGACCGTGCCGCTGATCCTCAAGCTGGCCTCCGCCTACCGCGTCGATCCCGATGAATTGCAGGGCGAGGCGGGTCTGTCGCTGGCGGCGCTGCGCGAGGTCTTTTCCGATCCGCTTCTTGCCGGTGAACTGCCGGGCGAGCAGGAACTGATAGACGTCGCCGAGGCCGCGCCCAACGCTGCTTCGGCGCTGGTAAAGCTTTACCGCGCCTACCGCGAGCAGGCGGGCCGGCTGACCGACCTTTCGGAAATGCTCGCGCGCGAAGGCCGCGCCACCGCGATCTCCGCCGCTCGCCTGCCCATCGACGAGGTACGTGAGGTGCTGGAGCGCCGCCCCCATCATTTCGAGGGATTGGAAGAGGAGGCCGAGGCGTTTCGCCGGGTCCTGGGCGATGGAGAGGATCTTTCGGGCGCGCTCAGATCGTGGCTGCGAAGCGAGCATGGCATCGCCGTGCGCGTGCTGCCCGTCGCCACCATGCCCAATTGGCGCAGGCGCTACGACCGGCATTCCCACCGGCTGTTCCTGTCCGAGCGCCTGTCTCCGCCGGACCAGTTGCGCGAGATCGCCATCGAGGCGTCGCTGATCCGGATGCGCGCGGCCATCGCCATCGAGGTCGATGCGCTGAAGCTGTCGAGCGACGAGGCGCGGCGGTTGGCCCGGTTCGAGCTGGCGCGCTATGCCGCTCACGCGCTGATGATGCCTTACCAGCCTTTTCTGGCCGCCGCCGAGCGTGCGCGCTACGACGTCGATGTGCTGCGCTCGCGCTTTGCCGTTTCGTTCGAGCAGGCGGCGAGCCGCATGACGACCCTGAGCCGGCCGGCCATGAGCGGCATTTCCTTCTTTCTCATGGAGGTCGACGGCGCCGGCAACCGCCTGCGGCGTTGCGGGGCCGAAGGCTATCCGCACAGCCGGTTCGGCGGCGGCTGTCCCAAGCTGGCGGTGCATGCCGCCTTCGCCCAGCCTGGGCGGATTTTGGTCGAGGCCGTCGAGATGCCCGACGGCGGCAGGTTCCTGACGCTCGCGCGAACGCTCGAGGGGCCGCAGGGTGCCTTCGACGAGCGCCCCCGCCGCACGGCGCTGCTGCTGGCATGCGACCTGGCTCAGCGGGAAAAGCTGATCTATGGCGGCGCGTTGCCGGCTGCCGGCGACGGCGTGATGCCGGTCGGCCCCGCGTGCCGGCTGTGCGAGCGGACGGGCTGCCTGTCCCGGGCCGAGCCGCCGGTCACCAGGCCGCTGGGCCTGGACGAGATGGTGACGGGTCTTTCCGCCTTCGATTTCCAGTAGCGCGGGCCGCCGCTACTCCATCCCCAACGGGCGCTTGCCGGCGAACAGCGCCCTGTGCGCCGTCAGAAGATCGGTGATGCGGTCGATGACCGTGCGCACCTCCTTGCGATGCCGGTCGTCATTGTGTGCCACCACCCACTGGCCATCTTCAAGCTCCTCGATCGGCTCTCCCGCCCGCTCCATCAGTGGGTCGCGGTCGCCGGCAAAGCAGGGCAGGACACCCTTGCCGACGCCCGCCCGTATCAGGTCGCTCAGCATGCGCGGCGTATTCGCCCATGCCGCCACCTGGATGTCTTCCTGCTCGTTGAGCCAGCGCGCCGAGCGCGTGACGGCATCCTCGGGGCTGATCGCCAGCCATTCTTCCTCGCCCGGACGCGGATGGGCGCGTGCGCGAAAGGGCGCTTTCGCCACAACCGCCGTCTTCCGGGCAGCCAGGTTGGGGCTGTCCGGCGCGCGGTTCCGGATGCCGACCTCGATTTCGCGGTGGGCGATGTCGAGCTTGGCCTCCGTCGTCTTGAACGCCAGCCGGAAGGGGTCGTCGGGCGACCACAGCTTGAAGATGTTCTCGGCAAAGAAATTGGCCGTCCACGTGCCGGCGGAAATCCTCACGACCGGCCTTTGCCCCTTGCCGCCGGACCATTCGGCGATGGGGCGGGCGCTCGCCTCCATCGCCAGCACGCGCCGCAGCAGGCTCTGGCCGTCGGCGGTCAACGCGTAACCGGTCTGGCTGCGGTGAAACAGCGGCCGGCCGACCGCTTCCTCCAGCGACAGCATCCGCCGTCCCAGCGTGGCCGGGCTCAGGCCGGTCTCCGCGCCCGCTTTCGTAAGGCCTCCGCCTCGCGCGACGGCCAGGAAGGAATGCAGATCGTTCCAGTCGAGGTTTTTCATAAATGAAAAGAGTAATGCGGAATCGATCATTATCAAGCGGTGTTTGCCGGATCTATCCTCCAGGAACGAAATGCGATGGAGAAACGATGATGGATTTCCTGCACGGATTGGTCCTGCTCAACCACATATCGTACAAAGCCTACTATGGCGATGGCGATAACGGACGGCGCGCTGCCGGAAGGAGCAGCCACCAGCCGCGCCGCCTTTGGCCGAGCGTGACAGGCATCTTCAGACGATATCGACGATGACGTTGCCTGGCACCTGCCCGCCTTCCACCGCCTCATGCGCCTTGGCGATCTCGTCGAGCCGGAACCGGGCCGCCACGTCGTGCCTGAGCGCGTTGGAGGCAAGCAGCGCCGTCAGCTGGTCAATGGCCCTTGCGCGCGCTTCCTCCTGCAATTCGTAGACCAGGAACACCTCGAGGGTGAGGCTGCTCCACAGCATGGCAGGGAAGGAGAGCGCGATGTCGCCGGCATAGTTCGAGCCGTAGGAAACGCACTTTCCATGCGCCGCCAGCACCCCTTGGGACAGGAGATCGGCGGTGCTGGCAAAGTCCATGTCGATGATGCCGTCGACGCCCTTTCCGGCGGTCAGGTCCTTCACCACCTTGGCGACGTCCTTGGATTTGTAGTCGATCACGAAATCTGCGCCCGCCTCGCGGGCCCTTGCCGCGCGGGCGGGGGAAGCGGTTCCCAGCACGCGCGCGCCGCGCGCCTTCGCCACCTGCAGCGCGTAATGCGCCACCGAAGAGCCGGCGCCGATGATCAGAAGCGTCTTGCCGGGCAGCTTTTCGTGCCTGTTGACCGCGTGCAGCGCCGTCAGCGCCGGTATTCCGAAACAGGCGCCCGTGGCGTAGTCGACATGTTCGGGCAACCGGACCGCCTGCGCCTCCGGCACGCAGATGAACTCGGCGGCGGTGCCGGATGTCCGGCGCCACTGCCCGTTCCACAGCCAGACACGCTCGCCGATTCGCGAACGACTGACACCCGGTCCGACGGCATCGATGTCACCCGCCCCGTCGCTATGGGGAATAATGCGTGGCCCGATCAGCGGACGTCCCGCGCGCCCCTTTACATCCGAGGGATTGACGCCCGATGCGTAGACGCGAACCCGCACCTCGCCGGCGGCAGGCTGCGGCGTTGGCATCTCGCCCACTTCCAGCACGTTCCGCGCGGTGCCATTGCGTTCATACCAGGCTGCTTTCACCGATGTCCTCCTCAGGTATTCCTGACCGACAAGCTGTAGTACGAAGCCGCCATTGACAAGCCCGAGCGAAGCGGCGCACCCTTTCCGGACGGTCAACAGCAAGACAGGCGTAAATTGCGACATACAGCCGGCGGTCCTGCCAGAACAGGCGGCACCAAGAATTCCCTACCTGACAGCAAGTCGATAGATCTCGCCGTGGCCCCTTCCAGGCCGGAAAGAACGCCCACCGGTTTCACGTCCGCCGAGCACGAGGCCGAGTACAACGCCTTTGTCGCAGAGCATCCCGATCTGGAGGCCGTCGAGTTTCTGCTGGTCGACCCCAACGGCGTCATTCGCGGCAAATGGGCGCCGGGCGATAGTTTGAAGAAGGCGTATCAGGACGGCGTGAACTTCCCCATGTCCCTGCATGGGCTGGACGTCTGGGGCCGCGAGGTGGAAGAAACGGGCCTCCACATCGAGACGGGCGACAAGGATGGCTATTGCCGGGCCACGCGTGGCGCCCTTTCCATCGTGCCATGGGCAAAGCGCAAGACCGCCCAGGTGCTGTTGCAGACCTTCACGCCCGAAGGCGAACCGTACATGGCCTGCTCCCGCCAGGTGCTCAAGCGCAAGGTGCAGGAGATCAACGCCAAGGGCTTCTTCCCCACCGTCGCCTTCGAGCTGGAGTTCTACCTGCTCGATCCGGAAACCGATTGGGACGACGGCATGCCCGCGCCGGTCGGCGCCATGGCCGGGCCCGACAGGCTGCGCATGTACGGTCTCGACGACCTGGCCGAGCATCAGGACCTGTTCGACATGATCCGCGACGCGGCCGATGCCCAGAGCCTGCCCATCGACACGATCATCAAGGAAGCCGCGCCTGGCCAGTTCGAGGTCAATCTCAAGCATCGCGCCGATCCGCTGCGCGCCGCCGACGACGTGATCCTCCTGCGCCGCATCGTCATGGGCTGCGCCCGCGCCCACGGGCTGACGGCAACCTTCATGGCCAAGCCCTTCCTGGAATATGCCGGCAACGGCATGCATGTGCACGCCTCCATCTGCGATGGCGAAGGCAACAACATCTTCGCTGGCGAGGAGGGCAGGGTAAGGCTGGAGTCCGCGGTGGCCGGCCTGTTGACCACCATGCCGGAGTCCCTGCTGCTCTTCATCAATACCTGGAACGGTTTCCGCCGCATCACGCCCGGCTCCTACGCGCCCACCCGCGCCGTCTGGGCCGAGAACAATCGCTCGGTTGCCCTGCGCATTCCGGTCTCGAACGATGAAAACAGGCGTGTGGAACATCGCATCTCCGGCGCCGACGCCAATCCCTATCTGGTCATGACCGCCATTCTCCAGGGCATGGTGGAAGGCATCGAGAGCGGGGCCAGGCCGCCCCCGCCGGTCGAGGGCAACGCCTATGATGGGGACGGTCCGGCCTTGCCCGACGACATGGACGACGCGCTGCAGCTCACCATGCGCAGCCATTTTGTCGACCGCGCGCTGGGCCCTTTGCTCGCCAAGGTCTATCGCGATCTGAAGCGTGCCGAAATCGTCGCCTTCTGGGGAGAGATAACGCCGCTCGAACGCACGACATATCTTTGACGGAACACGAAAATTCGCGCTTGTCGCATTCACGAAACGGCAATAGGTTTTAACAAAACACGAAGCCGTCTGCCGATAATGGTGGACGATAAGCATGCCGCAAATGGGAGCCACTCCATGATACGCAAGACCGCCCTGCTTTCAGCAGTTTCCCTCGCCGCGACCGTTCTGGCGCTGAGCGCCCATGCTCAGGAGCGCGTCGTCAACGTCTACAACTGGTCGGACTATATCGACGAGTCCATCCTGGAGGACTTCACCGCGGAGACCGGCATAAAGGTCGTCTACGATGTATTCGATTCCAACGAGATCCTGGAGACCAAGCTGTTGGCGGGTGGCACCGGCTATGATGTCGTGGTTCCCACCGGCACTTTCCTCGCCCGCCAGATCCAGGCCGGCGTGTTCCAGAAGCTCGACAAGTCGAAACTGCCGAACCTCGAAAACATGTGGGACGTCATCGAGAACCGTACCGAGAAATACGACCCCGGCAACGAATACTCGATCAACTACATGTGGGGCACCACCGGCATCGGCTACAACGTCGACAAGGTGAAGGAAGCCCTCGGCATCGACAAGATCGATTCCTGGGATGTCGTCTTCGACCCCGAGAAGCTGTCGAAGCTCAAGGATTGCGGCGTGCACATGCTCGACGCGCCGGCCGAGATGATCCCGGCCGCATTGAACTATCTGGGCGAAGACCCGGATGGAAGATCTGCGGAACAGATCGCGATGGCGGAGGAACTGCTGCTTTCCATCCGCCCCAACATCCGCAAGTTCCATTCGTCCGAATACATCAACGCGCTCGCCAATGGCGACATATGCCTGGCGGTCGGTTGGTCCGGCGACATCTTCCAGGCCCGCGACCGCGCCGCCGAGGCTGATCAGGGCGTGACGGTGAGCTATTCCATCCCCAAGGAAGGCGCGCAGATGTGGTTCGACCAGATGGCCATCCCCGCCGACGCGCCCCACGTCGAGGAGGCGCATGAAATCCTCAACTACATCATGCGCCCCGAAGTCATCGCCAAGGCCTCCAACTACGTGTTCTACGCAAACGGCAACAAGGCCTCCCAGGAGCTTCTGGACGAAGAGGTCATCGGCGATCCGGCGGTCTATCCCGATCAGGAAACGCTGGACAATCTCTTCACCACCACGCCGCCCGATCCCCGCGAGCAGCGCCTGATTACCCGGACCTGGACAAGGGTCGTCACCGGCCAGTAATGGCGGCCGCGCCGGCCCGGTTTTCCGGGCCGGTCCCGCAGGGCCAATCAAGGTCTGTTGAGATTAAGGCTTGGGCTTAGGGCGCTTTTGATGGAATCGCTGGGCAGCACGAGACGAAGCTTTGCTCCATGGGCCGATCCGAAGGCAAAGCCCTATATCCAGATCGAAAACGTCACCAAGCGCTTCGGCGATTTCACTGCGGTCGACGATCTGACGCTGACCATATATGAGCGCGAATTCTTCGCGCTCTTGGGTGCGTCCGGCTGCGGCAAGTCCACACTTCTGCGGATGCTGGGCGGCTTCGAGACGCCAAGTGCGGGCCGCATCCTCCTTGACGGGCAGGATCTGCGGGGCATTCCGCCCTACAAGCGCCCCGTCAACATGATGTTCCAGTCCTACGCCCTGTTCCCGCATATGAGCGTGGAGGCCAACATCGCCTTCGGCCTCAAGCAGGAGGGCATGCCCCGGGGACAGATCGCCGAGCGCGTGGTCCAGATGCTCAAGCTGGTGAAGCTGGAGCAGTTCGCCGCGCGCAAGCCGCACCAGCTTTCCGGCGGCCAGCGTCAGCGGGTGGCGCTCGCCCGTTCGCTGGCCAAACGCCCCAAGGTCCTGCTTCTGGACGAGCCGCTCGGCGCGCTCGACAAGAAGCTGCGCGAGGAAACGCAGTTCGAGCTCATGGACCTCCAGCACGAGCTCGGTCTCACCTTCGTTGTCGTGACCCACGACCAGGAAGAAGCCATGACGATGGCCGACCGCATCGCCATCATGGAAAAGGGCAATGTGCTGCAGGTAGCGACGCCGCCGGAGATCTACGAGGCCCCGAATTCGCGTTTCGTGGCCGATTTCGTGGGCTCGATCAACATGTTCGAGGGCAAGCTGCGGGAGAAGGGCTCACGCGGTTCCCGCATCGTGCGCCCGGATGGCTTGGCGCTGAGCGCCGATGCCCCGGCCGATGCGGTGGTAGGCGATATGGTCTGGATGGCGGTGCGCCCCGAGAAGATGAAGGTATCGGGCGCCCGCCCTGACAATGCCGTCAACTCAATGGAAGGCGAGGTCTGGGATATCGCTTACCTGGGCGATATGACCATCTACTACGTGAAGCTGGACGACGGCACGATCGTCAAGGCGAGCACGGTCAACAGCCTGCGCAAGATCGGCGACGAGCTTACCTGGCACGACCGGGCGTGGGTTTCCTTCGCGCCCGACGCCGCCGTCGTCCTGGCGCGGTAGGCGACCATGAACCGGGCGCTCTCAGCCATCTTCCGACGCCTCGTCATCGTCGTTCCCTATGCGTGGCTACTGGTCTTCTTTCTCGTTCCCTTCTTCATCGTCTTCAAGATTTCGCTGTCGCAGACTGCGATTGCCATGCCGCCCTACGTGCCGACCTTCGGGCTCGCGGAGGGCTGGAGCGCGTTGTTCGGCAGGCTTGGCGAGCTTTCGTTCGAGAATTATGTCTGGCTGTTCGGCGACCCGCTCTATGTGAACGCCTACCTGTCCAGCGTCTGGATCGCCGGTGTCTCGACGGCACTCACGCTCGCGGTCGGCTATCCCATCGCCTACGGCATGGCCCGCGCTCCCTCCAGCGTCAGGCCGCTGCTGCTCATGCTGGTGATCCTGCCCTTCTGGACCAGCTTCCTCATCCGCGTCTACGCCTGGATCGGCATTCTCAAACCCGAGGGTCTGCTCAACCAGTTCCTGTTCTTCCTCGGCGTGATCGATCAGCCGCTGATCATCCTCAACACGACGACAGCCATCTATATCGGCATCGTCTATTCCTATCTGCCGTTCATGGTCCTGCCGCTTTATGCGACGCTCGAGAAGATGGACTATTCGTTGATAGAGGCCGCCGGCGACCTCGGCTGCCCGCCGCTGACCGCGTTCTGGAAGATCACCTTTCCGCTGTCGCTCCCCGGCGTTCTGGCCGGCTGCATGCTGGTCTTCATCCCGGCCGTGGGCGAGTTCGTCATTCCCGACCTGCTTGGCGGCCCGCGCACGCTGATGATCGGCAAGACGTTGTGGACCGAATTCTTCAATAACAGGGACTGGCCGGTCGCTTCGGCCGTCGCGGTGATCCTGCTGATCATCCTGGTCGTGCCTATCGTGTTTTTCCAGCGTGCGCAGGCACGTGCCCAGGAAGCGGGACGCTAGCCATGGCCGGAACCTGGGGCAGGCTCAACATCGCTGCGCTGGTATTGGGGTTTGCGTTCCTCTACCTGCCGATCGTGCTGCTGGTGATCTATTCGTTCAACGAGTCGCGCCTCGTTACCGTATGGGCCGGCTTTTCGACCAAATGGTATGTCGCGCTCCTCTCCAACCAGGGATTGATGGATGCCGCCTGGGTGACGGCGCGGGTTGCCTTCCTGTCGGCGACCGTCGCCACCGTTCTCGGCACCATGGCCGCGGTGTCATTGACCCGCTATACGCGGTTTCGCGGGCGCGTCCTTTTCTCCGGCATGGTGTTCGCACCGCTTGTCATGCCCGAAGTCATCACCGGGCTTTCGCTGCTTCTGCTCTTCGTCGCGATCAATTTCGACCGGGGTTTCGCGACCGTCACCATCGCCCACATCACCTTCTCCATGTGCTTCGTGGCGGTCGTCGTGCAGTCGCGGCTGATGTCGTTCGACGAGGCGCTGGAGGAAGCCGCCCTCGATCTTGGGGCAACGCCGGTGGGAGCGTTCTTCCAGGTCACCCTGCCGGTCATCCTGCCGGCCGTCGTCTCGGGCTGGATGCTTGCCTTCACCCTGTCCCTGGACGATCTGGTGATCGCCAGCTTCACCTCCGGCCCGGGCGCGACCACCCTGCCCATGAAGATCTACAGCCAGGTTCGCCTGGGCGTGACGCCGGAAATCAACGCGATCTGCACGATACTGATTGGCGTCGTTACCGTGGGCGTGATCGCCGCATCGCTGATCACCAAGACGCGCGATGTCCAGCGCCGGCGGGACGAGCAACTGGCGGAGCGCATTTGAACGAGGAAAAAGCCAAGAAGATGGAGCGTCCTTGGGAGACGCTCTATTGCGGCGCCGGCGCGTGGAACGATGTGATGAACGGCGCGCTCCAGGAGCCGCCGACGAAAAACATCAGCGGCACGGATGGCGCGGCCGTTTCATTCTCCGCCTGTTGGGCCAGCGTACCGTATAGCGCAAGGCCCCGCCCGGCGATGGGAACGAGCCCGTCGAGCGAGATTGCATACGGGCCCGATTGGGCGTCCGCCCGGTCGATCTGGGCGATGCCTTTGGAGATCGTGGCACGCAGCTCGGCGCTGTCGATAGCCAGGCTGCCTTCCGACAGCGCGGCCAGCGGAAAAAAGTCGCCCTCCTGACTCAAGGTCAGAAAGCGCGTCATGTCGAGCCCCGGAACGGTGCCTTTGCCGAAAGTGGCGGTAAAGCTGCCGTCGGCAGATTGCAGGACCGTTTCGAGATCGTTGCCCGTGCCCTTGAGGATGGCCGAAAAGGAGCTCTGCGCGTGGGGCACGAGCCGCTCCAGTCCGAGAGCCGCGCCGAGCTGGCCTGTCTGGATCTGCTCTCCCGTCATGCGCAATTCGACGACATCGTCGGGGCCTGTCCGGTCGGCGCGCATGCCGAACTGCAAATTGCCGCCAAAAGCGGCCGCGTCCGAAACGTCGAAGCTCGCCAGCCCGTCTTTCACCTTCACCGCGGCCGCCACGCTGGACAGCTTTACGGAGCCGAGCGTGGCTTCCGTACTGGAAAGCCGCAGATCGAAGTCAAAACCGTTTATGCTCAGGGGCTCGGTGTGGCCATTGGCCATCACGGTTCTTGAAAATGGGTTGAACGTGTTGAGCAGCGCACGCAGATCCAGCTTGTCGAAGGCCAGCGTGCCGGCAACGGTTGGTTGGCCCCCATCCAGGCCTACGTCCAGCAGCCCCTTTCCGGCGCTGCCATTGAAGCCGATCGCGGTGTTCTCGAATTTCAAGCGCCGCCGGTCGCCTGTCACCTGACCCGACAACTTCACTGGTCCGACGCGGTTTCCCTCAAACGTCAAGGCATGCGTCCACTCGATCAGGCGGTTGAGCGAAGGTGCCGTCAGCTCGATCTGTCCATCGACGAAGTCGTCACCGGCAAAGCTGGCTATGCCCTTATATGTCGCGTTGGCCGGCGCCGACTGAAGGGAAACCTCGACCGGGGCACTGCCGCCGCCCAGCAATATCAGCGGTTGTGCGCTGGAGGCCGCGATCTTGACGTTCTCGCCATGCCAGATGCCATTGGCCGACAGCGAGGCCTGCCGATTGAGTGCCGGCCAGTCCAATTGGCCGGTAATGCTGGTTATCAGGTCGTCGTGATCCTCGCTGTGCTGCACTATCAACCGGCCTTCGACGAATTCGATGGTCCCGAAAACATCGCTGGGCAATGCTTGCAGATCGGGGCTTGCAGGCGCGGAGGAAACCAGGGCGCGTGCGGTCTCCACCGAGAGCGCGAGCTTGCCCCAGCCTTGCGGTGCCGGCAGCTCATACCCGTCCTCGCCTGCGCGCAGCCGTACGAGCGGCCTTATGAGCCGCATCTTGGTGAAGACGACATCGCCGCGCAGTGCCGCCAGCGCCGACAGATCGATCTCAATTCGTTCTGCTTCGATGACGGGCCTCGGATCGTTGGGGTCCCAGTCCGCCAGCGTCACATCGTGCAGGACAGCGCGAAAAGCGGGCCAGACCCGTATATCGGGCGCATCGTCCAGCCTCACCCGGTACCCGCTCCATACGCTCATCTGCGAGGCGACGCTGTCCCGAACGATTTGCGTCGAAGCGATCACGGGCAAGCCGAAGACGACGAGCAGGGCCAGCACCACAGCGGCAGAGATTGCCCACACGCCCTTCCTGGCCAATGTCACGAATTCATCCTTGCCGCTTTGACGTTTCGATGCCTGTTCAACGGTTTATGCCAAGACCAATGAAAAGTGAAGGAAGGCGCGCCGTAATCCCCTGCCCATGCCTGCCATGTACACGCTGTAGTCGCAGGCGCGTTCCCGAATACCGGCTTGCTCCCACCGCGCGGTAAATGCATAACCGGCAAGCCAGTTTGGAGGATTTCGATGCACGACCAGCAGCCCCTTTGGACCCCCAGCCGCACAAGGATCGAACAGTCGGCGCTGACCGCATTCGAGCGGGAAGCCTCGCTGCGGGCAGGCCGCGATATCGAAGGGTTCGGGGCACTGCACCGGTGGTCTGTCGACGACCGCGAGGCATTCTGGTCGCTGGTCTGGGACTTTTGCGGCATCGTGGGCGAGAAGGGCGGCATCGTCCTTGAAAACGGAGACCGCATGCCAGGCGCTTCCTTCTTCCCCGAAGCCCGGCTGAACTTCGCAGAAAATCTCCTGCCCAAGCGGGGAGGGGACGACGCCATCGTCTTTCGCGGCGAAGACAAGGTCGAGCGCCGGCTGAGCTGGGACGCGTTGCACGACCTCGTCTCCCGGCTCCAGCAATATTTCATCGCGCATGGCGTTAAGGCCGGCGACCGTGTTGCGGCCATGATGCCCAACATGCCCGAAACGGTCGCGGCAATGCTGGCCGCGACCTCGCTTGGCGCGATCTGGTCCTCCTGCTCGCCCGATTTCGGCGTTCGTGGCGTCCTCGACCGTTTCGGCCAGATCGAGCCCGTCATCTTCATCGTGCCGGATGGCTACTGGTACAATGGCAAGCCGTTCGAGGTGGCCGAGAAGACGGCGGAAATCGCAGCCGCGCTGCCGAGCCTGCGAAAGGTTCTGGTGGTCGACTATCTGGGAACCGCCGGCGACGCCGCCAGGTCGATCCCCAATGCCGTTTCGATGGAGGAGGCGCTGGGAACGATCGAGGCGAAGGAGCCGGTGTTCGAGCGGCTGCCATTCGCCCACCCGCTCTATATCCTGTTTTCCTCCGGCACCACCGGCACGCCCAAATGCATCGTCCACTCCGCCGGCGGCACATTGCTGCAGCATGTGAAGGAGCAGCGGCTGCACGCCGACATTCGCGATGGCGACCGCTTCTTCTACTTCACGACCTGCGGCTGGATGATGTGGAACTGGCTCGTCTCCGGCCTGGCCTCGGGCGCCACCCTCGTCCTCTATGACGGTTCGCCCTTCCATCCGGATGGAAACGCGCTTTTCGACTACGCCGACGCGGAAAAGATCACCTATTTCGGCACCTCGGCCAAGTTCATAGACGCCGTGCACAAGGCAGGGCTGGAACCGCGCAAGTCGCACGACCTTTCGAGCGTGCGGGTCATATCCTCCACCGGGTCTCCGCTGTCGCCCGAAAGCTTCGCGTTCGTCTATGACGGCATCAAATCCGACGTCCATCTTGCCTCCATTTCCGGGGGCACGGATATCGTCTCCTGCTTCGTCCTTGGCGTTCCCACGCTTCCCGTCTGGTCGGGCGAGATACAAGGGCCGGGCCTCGGCATGGCCGTCGGCGTCTGGGACGACGATGGCAACCATCTGGACACCGGCAAGGGCGAACTTGTCTGCACACGGGCCTTTCCGGCCATGCCCATCGGCTTCTGGAACGACCCCCAAGGCAAGAAATACCACGCCGCCTATTTCGACCGCTTCGACAATGTCTGGTGCCACGGCGATTTCGCCGAATGGACCGGCCATGGCGGCATCGTCATCCATGGCCGCTCGGATGCCACGCTCAATCCCGGCGGCGTGCGCATCGGTACGGCGGAGATCTACAATCAGGTCGAACAGCTCCCCGAGATTCTGGAAGCCATCTGCATCGGCCAGGAGTGGGACGACGATGTGCGGGTGGTCCTGTTCGTCAGGCTGGCCGAGGGTGTGACTCTGGACGAGGCGCTGGAAAAGAAGATCCGCACCAAAATAAGGACCGGGGCGAGCCCGCGGCACGTGCCCGCCCGCATCGTTGCCGTCGCCGATATCCCGCGCACCAAGTCCGGCAAGATCACCGAACTCGCCGTGCGCGACGTCGTCCATGGCCGCCTGGTGAAGAACAAGGAGGCGCTGGCGAACCCGGAGGCGCTGGACCTTTACCGCGACATTCCCCAGTTGAAGTCGTAGAGCGGGATAAGGAAAAGTAGGAACCGGTTTTCCTTATCCCGCTCCAATTCGTGTTTCCCGCATGGTTAAAAGTTCCTTGCACCGAAATTTACCGAGAATTCACGAGTGATACACTTTCGTAAAGATGGCAGTATCCCGGTAAGGTTCTGTTAAGGAATGGCGACGATAGTCGTGCGTAACTTGACGCAGCAGCCCGGCGCCCCTGCCGGGGGGAAACGCCAAGCCCCTGTTTTGACAGCACCCTGAAACGAATTTTTGCGCCCCTTTCTCAAGGGGCGCTTTTTTATGCCCCGCTGTCCCGCATCAGCGGGCCGGACAAAAGCGCGACAGGCAGGATCGACGTGACGATGATCAGCAGCGCCGCGACCGCGCCCTCTTCGACGGCGCCCCGCGAGGCATTTTCATAAACGTAAGTGGCGAGCGTGTTGAAGCCGAAGGGGCGGAGCAGGATGGTCGCCGACAGTTCCTTGACCGTGTCGACGAAGACCAGGATCGCCGCCGTGAAAATCGCCGGCTTGAGCAGGGGCAGTAGCACGCTCACTGCGCTCGCCGGTGCCGAGCGCCCGAGGCTGCGGGCGGCCTGGTCGAGATTGGGCGGCAGCTTCTCAAGCCCCGCCTGAACCGCGCCCTCGGCCAGCGCCAGGAAGCGGATGGCGCAGGCAAGGATGACGGCGGCAGCCGAGCCCGTCAGAAGCAATCCTGTGGAAAAGCCCATATAGCTGCGTGCAAACGCGTCAACCGCATTGTCCAGCCGCGCAAGCGAGAGCAGCAGCCCCAGCGCAAGGATGGTGCCGGGCAGGGCATAGCCGACCGTCGCCAGGCGCACCATGAAGATCATCATCGGCGAGCGGACGAGCCGCGCCGCATACAGGATGGCAAGCGCGGCCCCTACCGCAAGGCCAGCCGCCGCGACGGCGACAGCGACACTTGTGAGAAACGCCTCGGCCAGCGCCGGTTCGCCAAACTGGTTGAGCCGGTTGAGCGCGTAGCGGCCGAAGATCGCGAGGGGCACACCGAAGCCCGCCAGGATGGGCAGGAGCGCTATGCCCATGGCCGCCAGCGCCCGCCCGCCCAACAGTGCCTTGCGCGGCGGTCGAATGTTGATCTGGGTTCCCCGCGGCGCGTGGAAACGCTGTTTGCGCCGCGCCATCTGCTCGGCCGTCAGCAGGACGAGAACGAGCACAAGCATGATGACGGCAATCTGCGCCGCGCCTTCCAGGCTTCCTCGGTTGAGCCATGTGGAATAGACGGCGAAGGTCATCGTGTTGACGCCGAGATGCTGGACGGCGCCGAAATCGTTGACCGTTTCCATCAGCACGAGCGCGACGCCGGCGACGATGGCCGGGCGCGCCACGGGCAGCAATACCCGCCAGAAGACCCGCGCCGGCCCCGCGCCCAGCGTGCGCGCCACGTCGGCGATGTTGCGCCCCTGCATCAGGAAGACGACGCGAGCTGTCAGATAGACATAGGGGAAGGTGACCGCGGTGATGACGATGGCCGCTCCGACCGTCGAGCGTATGTCGGGAAACCAGTAGTCCGAAGGTCTCTCGAAGCCGAACAGGTCCCGCACCAGGCTCTGCACGGGTCCGACATAGTGGAAGAACTCGGCGAAGGCGTAGGCGGCCAGGTAGGGCGGGACTGCCAGCGGCAGCACAAGCGCCCAGGCGAAGACCCGTCGCATCGGAAATTCATACGCCACCACCAGCCAGGCACAGCCGACACCGATGATGCCGCTGCCCAGCGCCACCAGCACCAGCAATTCCAGCGTCGTCACGATCGATTGCGGTAGAACGTAACGTGCCAGATGAGGCCAGTCCTCGCCCGTGCTCCCCAACGCTGTAACAACGAGCGTTGCGACCGGCAGCAACACGATGGCCGCGACGACCGCCACGATGCCGATGGGCCATTTATGGCTCTGCCGCCGTGCCCGGCGGTCGATAGCCGGCAGCTTTGGGGTGTTGAGGCTGAAGCTACTCATCGATAGGTCAGCGAACGAAACCGGCGGGAAGCCTTTAGCGTCCGACCGCAGAGCCGCCAGACCGCCCCGTCCGGGCTTTCGGTTAGGCTATCAGGCACGAAAGCCGGGCAGGTTTCCGCGCCCGGCTTTCGGAAATTCTTGGCGTGATGCCAGCTCAGCTTTCCGGACCCTCGTCGAGTCCGACGCGGTCGACCATTTCCGAGGCGGCCTTGCGGTGCGCGGCGATCTCGGCCAGCGGCAGGCTGTCGGGTTTGATGTCGCCGAAGGACTTCACGAGCTCAGCCGTTTCAGCGCTCGGCAGCACCGGATACTCGAAGTTCTGCTCGGCATAGATGGCCTGGGCTTCCGCGCTTGAAAGATATTCCATCAGCGCGATGGCGTTTTCCTGGTTCGGCGCGTGCTGGGCCATCGCCATGCCGGAAATGTTGACATGGGTGCCGCGGTCTTCGGTATTCGGGAAGAGCACCTTGATGGCCTTCGCCCATTCCTTCTGCTCGGGCTCCTTGTCATTGGTCATCATCTTGCCGACATAATAGGTGTTGCCGATGCCGAGGTCGCACTCGCCAGCATAGATCGCCTGCGCCTGTGCCCGGTCATTGCCATTGGGCTTGCCGTTGAGATTGGCTTTCAGGCCCTTCATCCATTCCTCGGCTTTCTCTTCGCCGAGATTGGCGATCATCGAGGCGAACAGCGCGATATTGTACATGTGCTGGCCGCTGCGCATGCAGATCTTGCCCTTCCACTTCGGGTCGGCCAGTTCCTCATAGGTAATGGTATCCTGGTCGACGCGCTCCTTGGAGGCGTAGACGACACGGCCGCGCGTGGTCAGGCCGAACCAGTTGCCCTCGGGATCGCGAAACTCGGCTGGAATATTGGCGTTGATCGTCTCATTGTCGACGGACTGCGTGACGCCTTTTTCCTCTACGTTGACCAGGCGCCCGATATCGACCGTCAGGATCACGTCAGCCGGCGAATTTTCTCCCTCGGCGGCGATCCGGTCTTCCAGGCCCTGGTCAAGGAACAGAACCTCGGTCTCGATGCCGGTCTTCTCAGTGAAGGCGTCGAGCAGGGGCTCGATGAGGAAAGGCTGCCGATAGGAATAGATGTTCACGGTGCCTTCGGCCTGCGCGGCAGCGGGAACAAAAGCGGCAGTCATCGCAAGCGCGGCAAAACCGGCTTTGAGCGTGGGGGATTTCGTCAGCATGATCAGTCTCCTAACCACCGGGAGGCAAGGTCCCGGGAAGGTTGAATTTCGCGGTCGAGCCTTCGGCAACCGCACCTTCCTATGGGAGAAATTCACCACATGGTCAAGAGAAGCGCAACAAAAACAATAGTTTAGAACTATTCTAAACTACAACGCTCAACTATTGTCGCTGCCATGCAGGCGGGGTCAGTCGGCCAGCACGCGCGTCGGCGGGAACACTACCTCGACCAGCGTGCCTTCGCCCGGCTTCGAGTTGATGGTGAAACGGGCCCTGTTGGCTTCCACCATGGCGCGGGTCAGGGGCAACCCGAGCCCGGTGCCGTCGCCGCGTTTGCGCTTCAGCGTGTTGATCTGCTTGAATGGCTTCAGCGCCTCGTCGAGTTCCGCCGCGCTCATTCCGACGCCCGTGTCGCGCACTCTCAGCACCACCGAACCATCGAGATTATAGGCCGTGGACACGATCACCTGGCCGCCGGCCGGCGTGAAGCGTATCGCGTTGGACAGGAGATTGATGGCGATCTGCTTGACGCTTCTGAGATCGGCCACCACCTCGGGCAGGCGCGATGCGAAGCTGGATCGGATGATGACGCGCTCGCTGTTGGCCTGGGGCTGCATCATGGCCACCGTCTGGCCCAGCGCCTCGTTCAGCGAAACCGCCTCATAATGCATCTCCTGCTGCCCGGCCTCGATCTTCGAGATATCGAGAAGGTCGTTCACCAGATCGAGCACGTGATTGCCGGAGCGCTTGATGTCGCGCAGATAGTCGCGGTAGCGGTCGTTGCCGATGGGCCCGAACTTCTCGTCCACCATGAGTTCCGAAAAGCCGATGATGGCGTTCAGCGGGGTGCGTATTTCATGGCTGACGCGCGCCAGGAACTCGCTCTTCTGTGAAGATGCCCGTTCGGCCTGCGCCCGCGCCTGGGTAAGCTCTTCCTCGGCGCGCTTCCACTGAGTGATGTCGCGCAGGACGGCGCAATAGCCGCTGTCGTTGGGCAGCCGCCCGATCGTGATGAACAGCGGGATGAAGCGGCCCTTGGCCTCGCGGCCGATCACCTGGCGTCCGTCGTTGAGAACGCTTGCCACGCCGTGGTCGGACAGCGCGCTAACATAGTCCTGCACCGTTCGCTGGCTCTCGATGGCAAACAGCGTCGTAAACGGCTTGCCTGTTACATTCTCGGCGTCGAAACCGAACAGGGCTTCGGCGGGACGGTTGATCGAGCGGATGTTTCCATCCTTGTCCAGCACGGCAATGCCGTCGGTCGCGGTGTCGACGATGGCGCGCATTTCCACCAGCCGCGCCTCGATCTCGCGCTCCTCCGCCCCGGTCGGCTGGGTCTCGGGTTCCGGCATCGCTGGCTTGAGCGCCAGCATCAGCGCTTTACCCTGTCCCCACGAAACGGATTGAAGATGCGCTTCGACCGGCATTGATGTGCCGTCCGCCTTGCGGATTTTCAGTCGTGCGCGCCGGCTCTCCTCGCCGGCTTCCTGAGGCTCGTCGAACAACGCCTCCATCCCGCCTTGCGCGGCCAGCGTGTCGAGATCGGGATAGCCCGTGAAAGCGAAGAATTCCGGATTGCCGTAGTGCATCCGGTCGCCCGAGTGCACCAGTATGGGCAAGGGCAAGCCGGCAAAGAGCGCGACGTCGACCTTTTCGCCGGCATCGCCGGCAGAAGCCGCGGGTGCGAATTCGGACGGCAGGCCCGCCAGTTCGTCCTCGCCGCCGTCGTCTTCGGCCAGCGAGGCTTCGGTCGTCTCCGCGTGCGCGTCAGCCGTCGGATTGCCATGCGCATCCTCCGGCGGAGGCTCGCCTGCCTCTTCCGTCCCGGCAGCGCTGCTTTCGGCCTCGTCCTTCGGCGGTTGCACGGAGATATCGCTCACCGGGCGGAATCCCGCACTGGCGTCGAGCGGAGGTTCCTGTTCGGGCGTTTGCCTGCCGCGACCGGCCCCTGTGTCCAGCGCATCGGATGCCGGATCGGGTTTCCCACGTTCCGCAAGCGCGTCGCTTGCGCGCCGCAGCCTGTCGCCGATCTCGCGAAAGGCCGTGCGTTCGCTGGCGGAAAGACCGCCATCGCGCAATTCGGCCAGCCGGATCACCTTGTCGCTGGACCGTCTTTCCGGGCCTTCTGAGATGCGGATCGCCGGTGTCTCGCCCAGGAATGGATCGATCAACGGCTTCGGGCTCTCTTCCTGTTCGGCCGGAGCCTGTATTCCATTCTCCGCTTGGCCTTCTTGTGCCGCCGTCGCTTCCTCCGCGGTTTCCTGCGGCTCCTCAGGCGGTTGTTCCGGTGGAACGGCCTGTACCAGCGCCAGTCCTATTCTCTCCGGGTCCGCGACCACCTGGCCGAGGCGGACGATGCCGAAGCCGCGAAAGCCTTCGAACGTGCGGTCGCGTCCGTAGGTGGGCAGCGCCGCCAGATCCACGGGCACTTTCAATTCCGTTCCCGACAAGGGCCACATGACGGTGCGTCCGGACCATGTCTCCCGTCGATCGAGAAGCTTGACGATGATCCCATCTTCGTCGAGGCCGAAAGTATTGGAGACATCGCGGAAGCGCCGCCCGATTATGTCTGCCGCCGGCGCGCCCATGGCCTCGGCGAATTCCTCCGACAGCGCCGAGAACCGGCCATCGGCGTCGGTGCGCCACGAAAAGCGCACGGTGCGGTCTTCGGGCGCGACGGGTTTCGGGGACGCGGGTTCGGGTACTGTCCCGACGGCGGACGCCTGTTCCGGCTGAGGCTCCGGCTCGGCCTCTTCGGCCGGAGCGTCGGTCTCCCCGGCCTCCGGCTCAGCACTGGGCGCAGCCGGCTCGTCGGAGGAGACAGGACGGTCGTCGACAACAACCAGAAGGTGGCGCGCGGGCTCTTCGGTCAGGCGGGCGATCCCCGCCGGGAAGAGACTGCCGTTACCTTCTATCCGCTTCTTTACCAGCCGGTCGTCCTCGCCGCGCACCTCCGACACCAGCGCCCGCAGGGTCGCGTCGTCGATGTCGAGACCGCCGAAACCTTCGGAAGCGGCAAGGATGTTTCCTTCGCCGTCCAGCAGCCCCGCGAAATGACCGGGCTCGTCGAAGCCCTCGATCACCGCGGCATTGGCATCCTCGGCCTGAAAGGGCAGGGCGATGAGAACAGCCCGTTCGCCGCGCGGCAGGATGATCGACGAGGCCAATACGTTGACGACCCGGCTTCGCAGTCCCGACGTCATGCGCAGCCCGACCGGGCGCTCCCGTCCCGCTTCCGGTATTCCCGAAGCGCCCTGAAGCTGGCGCAGGGCGATGGCGGGAAGGCGCGGGGCCGCGCCGATCGCCGCTTCGATCCTGTCATGCCCCACCAATGCCGCGCCGGCGCCGTTCGCCCACAGCACTTCATCCAGATCCGGCGAAAGCACCGCCAGCGCATCGCCCTTGGCAAAGCGCTCCCGGATCGCGTCGAGCACGGCAATATCTAGAAACGCATAGGATGCCGAAGCCATGAAAACCGTACCAACCAGTCTTGCGGGCGGACCCGCGATTAACCACTCGTTAATAGAAGCACGCCGCGCCCGCGTCCACAAACTCCGCCGCGAACTCCGCCCGAATTGAAGCCTTGGTTAATCGCGGAAGCGAAAATGGTGCAGTGCAACATTTGATATTGCATTGCACCATAGGGTGCGCTATATAGGGGTCAAGTTTGGTTCAAATCCGGCCTGCCTGCGAGGCAGGCGCAACCTCGACAAAGGATGATCGACATGAGCAAGACCACTGCCAACACCTCCGCCGGCAAAACTGCCGAAACCGAATTTCCGACCTTCGACGCCTCCAAGGCTACCGAGCAGTTCCGCGTCCTCACGGAAAAGAGCGCCGAGCAGACCAAGCAGGCTTTCGACCAGATCAAGACCGGCGCCGAAGATGCCCGCAAGGCCTTCGAGAACTCCTTCGAGACCGCCAAGGGTGCCAGCGACGAGCTCGCGCTGAAGTCGATCTCCGCCATGCGCGCCAGCGCCGAAGCCAATTTCGCACAGTTCGAAGCGCTGGTCGGCGCCAAGACCCTGTCGGAAGTCATCGAGCTGCAGAGCTCCTTCCTGCGCAAGCAGTTCGAGTTCGGCCTTGAGCAGGCCAAGGATTTCCAGGCGATCTCGCAGAAGGCCGCTTCGGACGTTTCCAAGCCCGTCAAGGACGTGTTCGAAAAGGCTCTCAAGCAGACCGCTGCCTGAGACGAACGGTCGCGCTGAACTAGGCGTCGCAAACGCCTATATGCGCATTGTTCGAGAGAACGTGGGTCGGCACTCCTCCTCCTCCCGCCGACCCCTAATGAAAAGACCGGGCTCCTCCCCCCGGTCTTTTCTTTTATGTGCCCTATGATTCTTTGAATAAGTCCCGGATCCGATGGCGCATTGCTCTTGAAAATGCGATCATTTGCCCGTATGGACGCTGGCGCAGTCATCGCACGGCACGCGGTTGTAGCTCAGTTGGTTAGAGCGCAGGATTGTGGCTCCTGAGGTCGGTGGTTCGAACCCACCCAACCGTACCAAACTCTCATATCTCCATCACATTGATATTTCGGTAGATTTCCCGGGCATCACGCGCATCCAAAGGCGCGCACGTAATTCCGCGGCATCCACTGGCTTTGTTGGCGGGGAGGGGAGACTTCAGCCAGTGTGCGCGTGGTCCGCTCACAGCAACACAACACGGTGTGAAGACACCGGATCAATCGCCGTCGCTTGGAAACATGTCCCTTACCTTGTACGCGATCTCGGTGCGGTTCGTTGCTTTCAGCTTGTGCATGATATTGCGGATATGCACTTTCACCGTGCTTTCGCACATGTTGAGCTCGTACGCGATGACCTTGTTTGGCTTGCCCTGCCGGATTGCGTTCGCAACCTTGATCTGGCGCGGCGTAAAAAGCTCGGTCAGACGGTTGTCGCGTGAAACGTCCGCGGTAATTGAATTTCGCAAGGCGAACACGCAGCTTGCCGGCACGAAAACCCCGCCCGCAAGCGCCAGATTGATCGCCTCGGCACATACATCGATGCTGACCGAGGATGGGATATAGCCGCGAACGCCGCAGTCAAGCGCGGTGACGATCTCCACGACGTCGTCGGAGTCGGCAAGAGCGATGACGGGCGTTTTGCCGCACTCGCTGACGAGCGCCCTCAACTCGTCGGCGACGTCGGTATCGGCGATACTTTGGGCGTCGAGGTGGAGGACGATTGCCGCCAGAGGAGGATGGAAACTCGCTGCCGCCCGCCATTCGTCCATCGAACCATACGCTGCCACATCCCAGTCGACGTGCTGCGAAACCAGGCTCCGTCGAAGGCACTCCCTGCGCAAGGTGCGATCGTCGAGCAGCACCACCGACCGCAGGCGACCGCTGAATTCGACGATGCCGTTTTCGTCTGGATGCGTTTGGTCCCCGAAATCATCCGCGTCGCTGCCGATATTGCGGTCGATGTCAAGGAATGCGCTCGGTCTTTCGGATCCTGTGTCAGGATGCGTAGAAGCAATCGCCATGTCGAACCCCCGGGATGCTTAGCTGGTACGAGTTGGTTTTCTCTGAGTGCCCGCCAAGTTAAGGGGGCAGCCTCTCTCCGTCTGTGAAATTTGCTACACAAGCGGCCTTTGCCGCGCCGAGCCTAAACGCCGACTGTGACGTGGTGGTTGCAATGCCATCCGCCCTGACACGCCACCGACTGCAATCTTCTTCGCAGTTGCGGCGCAATGACCGTCAGGCTAGTCTTCCCGCTTGACGTGGGGTGGGTGGCCCGGATCCAGATGACCGAGCGGCTGTATACCCGTCATGTCGCAACAGTCGTCTCGATCGATGCCGCTGGATTCTCGCGGTTGATGGGAATCGATGACGAGTTTGCCGTTTCGGCTTTTGAGGCACGGCGGTCGATCATTGTAGAAAGCTGCGATACCGCTGGCGGACGGATGTTCGGGGCAGCGGGCGATAGTATTATGGCCGAGTTCGGAGCCCCGATCGATGCCATGCGGGCCGCCTTCGACTTTCAGGACAAGATTGCAGTCCTGAACGCGTCCCTGCCCATCGAGATGCGCATGCCTTTCCGCGTCGGCATCAATACGGGCAACGTGATCGTCCGCGACGAAAGCCTGTATGGCGACGACGTCAACATCGCCGCGCGCATCCAGGAACTGGCGCCCGACGACGGGCTGGCGGTTTCTGAAACGACCTGGCATCACGTCAAGGACAAGGCGGCGGTCCGCTTCAAGGACTTGGGCGAGCAACGGCTGAAGAACATCGCCCTGCCGGTGCGCATATTCGTCGCCGCCCGCGTCGGGCAGGACACCAGCGTGATCCGTAATCGCCACGATGTCCTGCCGAAAATGCCGCCGGCTGTCGCCGTTTTGCCGTTTTACAATGAAGCCGGTGATCGCGACTTCGACTATATTGCCGATGGCATCGCGGAAGACGTAATCGAGGGCCTGTCCAATACCCGCTGGCTCCCCGTCATTGCGAAGAGCTCCAGTTTCCAGTTCCGCGATAAGTCGCTAGGCGCTCGAAGTATCGGTAGCGCGCTCGGCGCACGCTACGTTGTCGATGGCAGGCTCACGCGCGCCAACGATTACGTAGCCCTGAAGATAACGCTCACCGACGCCGCCAACGGCAGGCTGATCTGGTCGAGGGAGTTCAAGCGTCAAGCGGACGAATTGACCCTGCTGCACCAGGAAATCGGCGGCATGATCGTCGCGATGCTGGAAAATGAAGTAGAGCGGGCCGAGCAGGCGCGCACCTTCCAGATACCCTGGGAGAGCATGGAGACCTGGCAGCTTGTCAGACGCGGGCGCTGGCATATGCAACGCCGCACACGCGAGGACATGGACCTGGCGCTGGGATGCTTCAAGCAAGCGCTGGCGAAGGACGCTAATTCCAGTACCGTGCTCAACGAATTTGCCTGGTGGTATTTTTGGCGCGCCTGGCTGCGCTCGGGCGACAGCGACGATCTGGAAAAGGTGGTCGACTATTCACGCAAGTCCTTGCTGATGGATAGCCAGGATGCGCGTCCGCATGCCTATCTTGGTGTCGTCGCCATCATGCGTGGCCAGGCGAAAGCGGCACTCGAACATCTGACCGAAGCCCTCGAGATCAATCCCAGCTTCGCCTTCGCCCATTCCGCAATGGGCAGCGCGCATCTCCTTCTCGGGCAGGCGAAGGAGGCCATTCCGCTCTTTCTGGCGGCCGCGCGCCTCAGCCCGTTCGATATTTATGCCTTCCACAATCTGGGTGAACTGGCCGCCGCGTACTGCATCACCGAACAGTGGGACGAAGCGATCAGGATCGCCGACCGTTCTCTCAGCCTCTCCCCCGGCTACTTCTATTCGCACTTCCTGAAAATTGGCGCTCTCGCCAGGAGCGGCCGCATCGAGGAGGCCCGGCGGGAGCGGTTGATTTTCGACACCAGGCATCCCGATTTCACGAACGAACGCATAGAGTGGATACCCTTTGCCCAGGAGTCGATGAAAGCCGTCCTCATCCGCAACTTCGAAATGGCGCGATAGGTGAACTGTTTCACATACACGGCGGGATAGATCGACCAAAGAGTGTGTTTTGAAAGTCGTCAATGCTGAATCGGAGGGATTGGGCAACAGCGATGGTCAAGTATTACGACGGTGTTCTCAAAGCCCAGCATGAACAGCGGCCGCTGACCGAACTGCCCCCTTTCGATATCGAGCGCTTGCGTGCCAAGAACCTGCGCGCGCGCGTTGTGGAACGCGTGTTGGAGGAGCCCCGCTGGGCTCTTGCCCTGCTCAGGCGCTTCTGGCCGACGCTGCGCTTCCGCAAATTCCTGCTGGTGACGAAAAATGCCGATATTCGCGAGATCCTGGAGCGCCAGGATGTTTTCCAGACGCCCTACGGCCCGGAGATGACAGAGATCGCAGGGGGAAAGAACTTCATCCTCGGAATGCAGGACGGGCCGGAATATCGGCGCATGAAATCGATCGTCCTGAGCGCGTTTCCAGTCGACGAAGTCGAGGAGGTCGTGAGGCCCCTGGCGGCAAAGCATGCACGGGACATCATGCTGAGCGCGGATCCCGAATTCGATGCGGTTGGCGATCTCTTGAAAGTTGTCCCGGTCCGCATCTGCCGTGACTATTTCGGGATGATGATTGCGGACGAAAGGGAATTCTCCGATTGGGCAAATGCGCTAAGCGGATTGTTCTTCGCCGACCCCACTGCCAATCCGATCGTGCGTGAGCTTGCTGTCGTGGCGGCAGACCGAATGAAAAATGCGATCGACCAGTCGATGCAAGCGGTCAGGCACGGCAGAATAAGCCGGTCTACGCCGCTTGGCAGGCTTGTAACCCTGCACGATCGAACGCCGTCCCGGCTCAGTGAAGGGGAAATCCGTTCCATCATGATGGGAATGGTTGCCGGCTTCACGCCAACCAACCTGCTCGCCGGCGGCAACTGCCTGGATGTCGTGCTCTCGCGCAGCGACGCCCGGAAAGCGATCGACGATGCGATTGCTGCCGGGGACGATGCCCGCCTTGAGCGCGCGATTCTCGAGGCGATGCGCTTCAAGCCGATCTGGATAGGCCCCTTTCGCTATACGACCCGCGATGCGGTAATCGCCAAGGGAACGCGCCGCGAGCGCATCGTAAAGGCCGGTACGTCCGTAATGCCGGCAACCTTGTCGGCCATGTTCGATTCGGACGTCGTCGCAAATCCGAACGAATTCTCGATGGAACGTCCTGCGCGCGACTACATGGTCTTCGGGCACGGTATCCATCAATGCATAGGCGCAGCGATTGCCCGCGTGCAGATTGCCGAATGTTTCCGCGCGCTTTTTTCAAAACCGGGCGTGCGGCGGGCGAAGGGTGCCAAGGGGCGCCTTACGCGGCTCGGCGCGTATCCCGACACGATGAAGATCGTATTTGAGCCGTCGCCGCTGTCGAGGACCGTGGAGAACGCCATGGTCACCGTCGTGTTGGAGTGCAAACGCGGCGTCGCGGCGGACGACCTGCGCTGTAAGGTCGGCAAGCTTGGCAATCCCGCCAGCGAGCGCATTGCTGCCGCGCTTGATGACTGCGGCATCATTCATTTCGCAAGCCTTGCCGTCATTTGCGCAAACGATCCTGACGCGGCGGACGAGCGGACGCATCTGCTGCTCGAACTCTCCGGCGATGGCTCCGACGAAGCCGTCCTCGACGCCTTTGCAAGCCGCGCCGGCCCAATGATCCGTGGGCTGCTGGAAGAGGCGTGCGGGGTGGGTCCCGAGGACTCCCTCGAAGAATTCCTGCGCACGAAGATGATCAGGATCTCGCAAACATTCGGGAGCAACGCAGGTCTCGTTTTTTCCGGTACCCCCGGACACTCGGTCGAGCGTATACGCAGGGAAGCCGAGTTGTCGAACGTTGCGCGCGAGATCGTCTCGAACTCGAATGCCGCAGACGAAGGAGCAGGGGCGGTCCTTGCAAAGGTCAGGGAAAGGCTGGCGCAGGACAAAAGCCGCGTCTGGGCTCTCGAGCCGGCTCAAAGCCTCCTGGAAGGGCCGAAGGGAAGCGTGTGGGCAGCCTTTTTGAGAACGCTCAGGGCACCGTCCGTGCTAACCACCGCCACCATCGTGCTTCTCGTTTGCTGGTCGATCACCTACAGTCTGGTCTTCGGCTATGAGCAGGGCGTGTTCCGCAATACCCTGGTGCTTGGAACTTCGCTCGTGCTCACGGTCCTCGGCGTGAGCATGCTCGTCGCCTTCATCGGCTTTGTCCTCTACCTCTTGCTGAGGCGGCTTGAGGAGCGGGATAGGCCCAGCGACGCCCAGCCGGATCCGCCGACGTTGGCTGCCGTCATGGCGCGGGAAAACCATTTTGCACAAAACAACCTGACAGCGGTATCCACCGTGAAGCCGGGCATATTGCGACGGCTGTCCTTGAGGCTCTCCTTCTATCTCATCTCGATCATGGCGAAGCAGGTCTTCAGGCCGGGATATCTCGCCAATATCGATACGATCCACTATGCGCGGTGGGTGCTGCTGCCCGGCACCGACAGGCTGGTCTTCCTCAGCAATTACGGGGGTAGCTGGGAAAGCTACCTCGAAGATTTCATTGCAAAAGCCAGCGCCGGCCTGACCGCGGTGTGGAGCAACACAATGGGCTTTCCGAAGACGAGGGGGCTCTTCCGCGACGGCGCACGGGACGGTGCCCGCTTCAAGCGCTGGGCACGGAGCCAGCAGATCCCGACCCTCTTCTGGTATTCGGCCTACCCGGATTTGAACACCAGCCGCATCCGCACCAACTCGCTGATAAGAAAGGGTCTTGCGAAGGCGCAAACCGAAAGCGAGGCGCGTGACTGGATCCGGCTTTTCGATTCGCGCCCCCGCCCGAGCGGAACCCTGGAAACGGAAGAGATACAGACCCTCTTCTTCGGCCCGCTCGGCCCGCTCCAGCATGCGCAGATGACGGCAATCCGCATTCCCGAGGGGCTTGCGCACGGAAGGATGAAGGCGTGGCTGGAGTGCATGGAGGAGCGGACAAGTTTTGGAAACAGGCTTCCCCCGCAGCGCGCCATGACGGTGATGTTCGGGCCGGATGGGCTGGCCCGTCTCGGTCTCGACGATCATGCCCCCGATCGCGGCCTCGCAACTTTTCCTGCTGCATTCCGCCAGGGGATGGCCTTCGAGCCGCGAAGCCGAATCTTGGACGATGTCGGCAAAAGCGCGCCGGAGCACTGGGAATGGGGCTCGGCGACGAAGCCCGTCGATGCGGTCATCATTTGCTATGCGGCCGAAGAGGAAATCCTCTCCCATGACCTGCGCGAACTGCGTGAGCGCACCGAGGAAGCGGGCATGACGATCGTCATCCAATTGCCGCTCGTGGTCAAGCGACGGGGGAAGCAGGCAGTTGAACATTTCGGCTTTGCAGATGGTGTCTCCCAGCCGGCCGTGATGGGTGCCTCGCGTTCCAGTGTCCGGTCAGATCCCATGCATCTGGTGGCGCCTGGCGAGTTTCTCCTGGGTTACCGGGACGAGAGCGGTATTTATCCACCGACCCCCACGGTCCCGTCTTCAAGCGACCAAACAGGCATGCTGCCGGTATTGGAGGATGAGGAGAGGCCGCTTTTCGGCGCAAACACGCCAATCCGCGATTTTGGCAGGAACGGTTCTTTTGTGGTGGTGCGCCAACTCGAGCAGCATGTCGGCACATTCCGGTCCTTCTGCAAGAAGGCTGCTGCCGATGCGCGGGTGCAGACCGGCCGCGCCGGCATCGACGCGCGCTGGATCGCAGCCAAAATGATCGGGCGATGGCCCGACGGAACATCTTTGATGCGCAATCCGAACGGTCGCAAGGGACGCGAACCCGACAATGATTTCTCATTCGCCAACGAGGATCCGCAAGGGATCCACTGCCCGTACGGCTCTCACGTGAGGCGCTCAAATCCGCGTGACTCGCTTGGCGAGGACCCGGTCACGCAGATCAAGGTCAGCAAGCGCCACCGTATCCTTCGCTGCGGACGCTCCTACGAAAAAGGAAGCGAAAAGGGGCTGCTCTTCATGTGCCTCAACGCAGACATTGAGCGGCAATACGAATTCATGCAGCAAAGCTGGGTCTCCTCGCCCTCCTTCCATGGGCTCCAGGAGGAGAAGGATCCGACGATCGGAGCAAATGGCGGCAATGGGCGGTTCTCGATCCCGCTGCCGGAGAGAAGTCTGGTACTGACCGGCGTGCCGGATTTCGTCACCACACGCGGTGGCGGCTATTTCTTCATGCCAGGCCGCTCAAGCCTGCGCTATCTGCTTTCCAGGCTTTAACGCATGATCCCGAAAAGCGGACGCCGCTTTCCGAAAGGATCCCGATTTCCGGTAAGTCCTAAAGCGAAACCCTCCCCTCTTCGATCTGGAAATACTTGCGCACAAGCTCCCCGACCGACCCGACGAGCATGAACAGCGACCCGACGACGAACAGCCAGACCGCAAGGGTATAGAGCGGCTCGAATGCCTTGAAGAACAGGATCGAGCCGATGAAAAACAGCAGGTTCCCGATCAATCCGACAACGGAATGGATAATCGGAAAATCCTTGGCGATCCGAACGAGCATAGAGGCCTCCCCAACGGCATAAAAGGAGCCTCAAAAACCCGGCCCGCGCCCGCACTGTCAACCCATACCTCTTGGAGGCCGTGGGAGTGTGCGCCGGTTCCCGGCCGTCACACCTCCTCCAGGTCGACGATCTCCTGCAGGCCTCTGGCATTGGAAACGCGTATCGCTCCACGTTTCGTTGCGATCAGGGAGCGGCCGCGCCATTCGTTCAGAATCTTGTTGACCGACTCCCGCGTTGCTCCAAGGAACGCCGCCAACTCGGACTGCGAAATCGGAATCCATCCATCGCCGTCGGCCATCAGCCGCGAAAGGAACAGCAATCGTTTCGCCAGCCGCGCCTCGATCTTGAGCAAGGCCTGATCGTTCCTCTCGCCACTGACCCAGCGAAGGCGGGCGCACAGGAGTCCGATCATGGCCAGCGCAAGCGAGGCGTTTTTCTCCAACCTTTCAAAAAGCTGTGCGCGGCTCAGGGAAACCAGGACGCAATCGGTCAAGCAGAGGGCACTGGCTGTGCGAGCGCCTCCGTCGAGTACGCCTATTTCTCCAACCAGGCTGCGTGTGAGTTCGATATTGGCGACAAGCTTGCGCCCGCCTGGCGAATAGATCGATATCTCGATCGTTCCCGAAAGTACGCCATAGATGCGATCCGACGCATCTTCCTGCATGAAAAGGTGCTTGCCCGCACTGTGGTGCTCCGGACGGCATCCGCCGAACAGGCGCTCGAACTGATCGGGGCGCAACCTTGCGGGCCGCGGAGCGGCATCATTGTCCGGCGAGTCGCTCGGTCCGGAAATATTGGCCCCCTGACATGCCATCCTGCACAATCCCGTGCCCGATTGTCAGGTCTCGCACGATAGTTGCAAGCGCACCTTCACATCAATACGGCCACATCAATACGGCGGAATCGGCCAGGCGTCCATAAGGACGATTGAGCCCGTCGCGGCCCTCGGGAGCGGAATAGCCAGGCGCGAATTTCAAAGATCGGCCAGGATCAGTTCGAAGGTCACGCACACGGGCGCCCCGCCCAGTGCGATATTCCCTTCGAACAGGTTTCCCTCCGGGTCGACGCAAAGCGCGGGAAGGGTTGGTTGCCCGTCGGCATCGAAGCCGGCACCATTCAGCAAGAGCACCTCCGATATGGGGGAAGGCATGGATGGCGCGTCGGTGAACCGGGCGCCGATGAGGCTGCCTATTCCCATGACCGCGGGGGCCGAAAGGCCCAAACCGGCGCGAAGTTCGGCTATGGCGGTGTGCAGGTCCTCATGGGGCGCGAGCGTGACAATGGCCGCATTCCGTCTTGCCGGGGTTTCGGTTGCGCGCGGGCGGAAGAACGAAAAGTTGGTTTCCGCATCCGGCGTCACATCGTAGAACCCGCCGTCGAATGCCAGTCCCGTAACATGGGCCGGGGCGGCGATGATCACCTGGTCGGGCAAAAGGTGCCCGGCTTTCGGCGTATCCGCCGCCCACAAGGCATGACAATGCAGGAACCAGCGGCCCTCCCTGCGCCCGACTATCGCGGTGGCATTCTCTAGGCGCGCCGCCTTTCCCGAATGAACGGCGCTGTACCAGGCGGCATGATCCTCGTCGGGCGATGCTGCGGGCATCACATAGTTGTGTGGCCCCATCTCCAGACCATCCAGGCGCAGAACGGCGCTGTCGCAACCCAGGTCGTCCATCGCGGCCGCGACGGCTTCCATCAGAACGGTGCCCTGGGGCAGGTCCACCGAAACTCTGCGCGCAAAACCTGGAACCACGTGACGCCGCGGTGTTGTCGGTGGCCCCGGATGCTGGATTGGACGGTTCCGGCTCACGTGTTTTCCACCCCGTCCGACAGCAGGCCGCGCGCCTCGAGCTCCTCGCGCACCAGCTTCTTGGTGATCTTGCCGTAGCCCGTCTTCGGCATCTCATCGAGAAAGACATAGCGATGCGGCAGCTTGTAGCGCGCAAGGCGCCCCTGCAGCATTGCGGCAAGTTCGGCTTCGCTGACGCTCTGGCCTGGTTCCGTTACGCATACCGCCAGACCCACTTCGCCCCATTTGCGGTCCGGCACGCCGAGCACCGCGACTTCGCGCAGGGCGGGATGGGTGAGCATCAGTTCCTCGATCTCACGCGGATAGACGTTGGAGCCGCCGGAGATGAACATGTCCGAGGCCCGGCCGGTGATGTAGAGATAGCCCTCCTTGTCCAAATGACCGAGATCGCCGGTGCGGAACCAGCCGTCGCGGAAGGCCTTGGCGTTCGCCTCGTCGTCCACGTAGTAGCCGGCACAGACGGCTGGGCCGGCCACGCATATCTCGCCGGTCTCCATCGGGTCAAGCTGCCGGCCCGTCTCGTCCTGGATCGTCACGTGCAGGCCCGTGCGTTCGAACCCGCAGGTGCCGATACGCGCATCGGGTCCGTCCTCGATATGGTGATCGTCCCGCGGCAGCACGGTGATGGCGCCGGTCACTTCGCCGAGGCCGAAATATTGCACCAGCACGTAGCCGAGCTTGCGCAGGGCATATTTCTGGTCCTCGCGATACATCGGCGCGCCGGCATAGATCACGTATCGCAGGCTGGAATGATCGTGCTCGTCTACGGACGGATGCTCGACCAGCATTTTCACGATGGTCGGAACGGTGAACATGTTGGTCACGCCGTAGCGGGCGACCAATTCCCAGGCGATGGCGGGATCGAACCGGCCCGGCGGAAGCAGCACGCTTGCAGCGCCTGCGGCGATCTGCGTGAGCTGATGCATGCCCGCTCCATGGGACAGGGGGGCAACGACGAGGCTGACATCGTCCGGCCCGGAGCCGGGCATCAGGTCGTTGAGATGGTTGACGATGGTAAAGGTCAACTGACCGTGGGTCAGGACCACCGCCTTTGGCCGTCCGGTCGAGCCGGACGTGAAAAACAGCCAGCACGGGTCGTCCCGATCCACATCGGCGTTCGGCATATCCGTTCCGGCATATTCCGCGATCAGGCCCTCGTAGGATATCCCGAAACCGCCGTCGCCGATGCACACGACTTCCGACAGCTTCGGTGCGGTCTTCAGGCAGGCCTCGGCATGCATGGGAAAGCCCGCCTCGCAGAACATCAGAGAGACATCGGCCTTCTGCCCGAGAAAGGCGACCTCGTCCGCGCCCTGCCGGAAGTTGGAGGGCACCCAGACCGCGCCCAGCCGGAAGCAGGCAAGCATGATCTCCATCATCTGGTTGTTGTTGGGCGATTGCACCAGCACCCGGTCGCCATGGCGCACTCCGAAACGGTCGCGCATGGCGGCGGCAAGCGCCGAGACCCGGTCGTCCAGTTCCTTCCACGTCCACGTTCGTCCGCCCCAGACGATTGCCGGCCGGTCGCCAAGGCGACGCGCATTGCGGGTCAGGAAATGCGCAATGTTCGAGCAGCGGGTCGACCAGGGAAGGGCGGTGTCGCGGTTTGAAGTCGGGCTCATCTTACGCACTCCAGAATGGATCCATGCCCGGCGAAGCCCCCACCCTCGTCATCAACTCTGTTTTTCGAGGTGATCCCTGCTTCGGCGGTGCGAGCGCCCCACCTCGTCATCCCGGCCGACCGCAGGGAGAGCCGGGACCTATTGGGTTGGCGCGGCCGGGTTCCGTAGAGGGGACCGCTGGCGCTGATATGCGCCGGGATGAGGACCGGGCCGCGCTCTACGTTGTTCTTCCAATAGGCCCCGGATAGCCCTTCGGGCTTCCGGGATGACGAACTGGGTTCCTCGCGCTCTACGAAATGCATCGACGGATTTCGCCTGAATTGATGGCGAAGGTTGAGGCCCCGTTGCAAATCACCAAGATCGGCGACTAGCGCTATCCCACCATACGATTCGTCATCCTCGGGCCCCGACCCGAGGATCCATGCCGTAACGGTCAACGATTGTGCGGCCATCTTCTCTCCGTGCTTAAAGTCTTGCGGCTGAGGCGTTTTTCGATGATGCGCGCCTCGCGTTTCAGCAGCGCGGCCAGGTCGGATTGGCGGTCCGGTTGCATTCTTGTATCGAGCGCGGCGATCGAAAGGGCTCCCAGCACCTGGCCATCGGGCGCGTGCACGGCGACCCCCACGGCCCATGAATTGGCCAGATAAAGGCCGGGATTGAGCGCCCAGCCCCGCTCGCGCGTGTCCCTTATGTGCTGCCGCAAAAGGTCAGGAGAATAGTTCGGATAATCGCGGGCCAGCCCCGTTGCATTGTCCGAAATGACGTCCTCGGCCTCAGTGTCCGGCAGGTCTGCCAGTATCGCCATCCCCCCCGCGCCGACACCCAGCGGATGCCTTTGGCCGGCCTGCAATGCGTGGGTGCGGATGGGATAGGAGCCGTCCTCGCGATGCAGGCAGACGGAATGGGTGCCCCGGCGCACCGAAAGGAAGCTGGTGTCGCCGCTTTCCGCCGACAGGGTCAACAGGCTGTCCATCGCAACGTCCAGCAGGTTGAACCGCCGGCTGGCCATGAGGCCGATGACGTAGCTTTCGGGACCCAGCGCATAGCTTCGTGTCACATCGTCCTGCTCGACGAGGCCGGAGCGCATGAGCGCCAGCAGCAACCGGCGCACGGTCGGGCGGCTGAGCCGGCTTTGCTCGACGAGGGTGCTGATTGAAACCCTGCTTCCGCCGGTGCGGGCAATCATCGACAATAGGCTTAGCGCCCGGTCGACGCTTTGCGCGCCCCCGGCTTCAGCATCGAGATGTTGTACAGGATTATCCATATTATGGATAGTTTCTCGCTCCTAGTTTCCCGAGTGTTGCGTGATATTTCGCCTATGCGCAACGAATTTCAAGTTTTCTCTTACATTTCACCTGATTCGTCGCTACGCTGTTAGGTGTTTCTATCCATCATATGGATAATCTGCTCGGGCTGAGGAGAGCGCCCGTTACGAGCGTAAAACGATTGGGAGGAATCATGATGAAAAGAATTGGCGCTGCCTTCACGGCCGCAATGGCTTTCACCTGCGCAGCTCAGGCGGAAACGCTTGTTATGCAGAGCGTATATCCCTCGTCCCTGCCGCTGCTTGGTGAAAGCGGCGTCCACCTTGCCGAGCAGGTCAAGATCCTGACTGGCGGCGAGCTCGAGATCGAGTTCAACGAGCCCGGCGCCATCGTCGGCGGAAACGAGATGTGGGATGCGATCTCCACCGGCGCCGTGGATGCCGGCTGGTACAGCCCCGGCTTCGCGCAAGGCATCATTCCTTCGGCGGCCATCTTTACCGCTGTTCCCTTCGGTCCGGATGTGCGGGAATATACGGCCTGGTGGTATTATGGAGGCGGCAAGGAGATATGGGCCGACATCACGGCCGAATACAATATCCACACCGAGCTTTGCGCCATTCTGGTGCCTGAGGCCTCGGGCTGGTTCGCCAAGGAAATCAACACCCCGGAAGATCTCCAGGGCGTCAAGATGCGCATCTTCGGTCTTGGCGCAACGGTCATGGCCAAGCTTGGCGTCGAAGCCCAGTCGATGCCGGTGGCGGACACGATGACGGGCCTGCGCCTCGGCACGATCGATGCGGCGGAGGTGTCCTTCCCCCTGATCGACAAGGCCGTGGGCATGAACGAATATGCCTCCCACTATTATTTCCCAGGCTGGCATCAGCAGACCTCGCTCATCACATTCATCGCCAATCAGGATGTATGGGACGGCCTGACGGATCAGCAGCGCGTGGTGATCCAGACCGCATGCGCGGCCAATGTCGCGCTGACCGCGGCGGAAGGCGAGGCAAGCCAGATCCAGCCGCTCGAGGATTTGAAGGCGGCGGGCGTGACTGTCCACACATGGAACGACGAGATGATGCAGGCATTCCGCACGGCCTGGGACGAAGTCGTGGTCGAGCAGTCGGCCGCCGATCCGAACTTCAAGCGCGCTTGGGAAAGCCTTTCGGAGTTCCGCAAGAACTTCAAGACCTGGTCGGACATCGGCTATCTGAAGTGAGTTTGACGGTCGGGCACTTGCTGCCCGACCAGTCAGTGTGATGATGAACAGCCTGCTTCGAATGTCCGATTTACTTGCCGCGCCGTGCCGCCTGGTGGCGCGCGGCTGCGGTTGGCTGCTCCTGGTGCTGATGGCGGTCATTCTCTACGATGTGATTGGCCGTCGCTTTTTCTCCACCGGATCGTTCAAGCTGCAAGAGCTGGAATGGCATCTGCATGGGGCCATTGCGGTTCTCTGTTTCGGCTGGGCCTATATCGAGAACGCGCATGTCCGCATCGACCTTTTTTCGGGCAGCATGGCCCCGTCGACGCGGTTCAGGATCGAGATCGTCGCGATTGCCCTCTTCCTGATCCCCTTCATGGTCTTGCTTGTCTGGTTTGGAACCGACTTCACCTTGCGGGCCTTCGAACGGGCCGAAGGCAGTCCCGGCGGAGTGGGGCTGCCCAATCGCTGGATCATCAAGTCGGCGATCCCCATTGGCGCCGCCCTGACGATCATGGGAGGGCTCTCGGTGCTCCTGCGCGTGATCGTCGCGCTGCGCCGTCCCGACATCCTCCGCGATCCCTGGGAGCGTTGAGAGACCTTATGAAAATGGATCAGGCCGAGGCGAAAATGGCATTTTTCGAGCACCGGAGCGGAGCGTACGTGGAGGTACGAGAGCACCGGAGCGCAGGAAAACGCCATTTGCAGCCCGGCATCATCCGATTTCCAAAAGGTCTCTGAGCAATGGCCGAGCTCGTTTCCTCTGTGCTGCCCGGTGCCATGTTCCTGTCGCTGATCGTCGCGTTGTTTTCCGGGGCGCCGGTCGCCATCATGCTGATGGGCGTCAGTCTCGTCTTCGGCCTGATCGCCCTTTGGACCGGCGACATGCGCCCGATCCATGCGACCCTCCTGCCCAACCGCATATTCTCCGGCACCATCGACAACGCGGTCCTGGTCGCCGCCCCCATGTTCATTTTCATGGGGCTCATCATGGAAAAGACCCGGATAGCCGAGGATCTGCTTCTGACGCTGCAAAGGCTCATGCGGGTCGTTCCGGGCGGACTTGCCCTTGCGGTTGTGCTGATGGGCACGATCCTGGCGGCGGCCACCGGCATCATCGGCGCTTCCGTCGTGATGCTGACGATGCTGGCCATCCCCACCATGCTTGAGCGCGGCTATGACAAGGGCCTGTCTGCGGGAACCGTCGCCTCCGCCGGAACTCTTGGTATCCTGATCCCGCCATCGGTGATGCTCGTCTTCATGGGCGATCTCCTGTCCGTCTCCCTGGGGCGCCTTTTCGTGGCGGCGCTGCTGCCGGGATTGCTGCTCTCCGCCTGCTACGTGGCCTATATCGTCGTGCGGTCGTTCCTTCAGCCGGCCATCGCGCCCGCCGCGCCGCCCCTGACGGCCGGGGAAAGCAAGGGCCTATGGCTCGAAACCCTGAAGTCGGTCCTGGCGCCGCTGGTGATGATCGTAGCCGTCCTCGGTTCGATCCTCGGCGGCATCGCAACGCCGACCGAGGCATCGGGCGTCGGCGTGGCCGCCGCCCTTCTCCTCGGTATCCTGCGCGGCCGGCTCAACCGTCCCGTTCTCCAGTCGTCGATGGACGGCTCGATCCGCTCGCTCGGCATGCTGTTCTTCATCTTCGTGGGCGCGACCGCCTTCGCCTATATCTTCCGCAAGGTGGGGGGCGAGCATTTCATCGTCGAGACCGCGCGGTCGCTGCCGTTCGGCGATTGGGGCCTGCTCTTCGCCATCATGGGCATGATCTTCGTGATGGGCTTCTTCTTCGACTGGATCGAGATCACCCTGATCATGCTGCCGATTTTCGCGCCGATCGTCGAATTGATGGATCTCGGCGACCATGTCGCCAAGACGCAGATGATCTACTGGTTCGCGATCCTCGTGTCGTTGAACCTGCAGACGAGCTTCCTGACACCGCCCTTCGGCTTCGCCCTGTTCTATCTCAAGGGTGCAGCGGGAAACATGTTGCCCATGCGCGACATCTATCGGGGCGTCGCGCCCTTCGTGCTGTTGCAGCTCCTGCTGCTCGGCCTGGTGATCGCCTTTCCGGAAATCGCGCTATGGCTGCCCGACAAGGTGATGCAATGACCGGGCGCGTCGAGGGCAAACGGGTCGCCGTCATCGGCGCCGGCTCGGTCGGGCCCGGATGGGGCAATGGCAAATGCGCGGCGGTGCTCTATGCCCGCGAAGGAGCGCGTGTCCTCGCCGTTGACCGGGATGCCGCGGCGGTGCAGGCGACGGCCGACCTGATCCGCCAGGAGGGTCATGACGCCGTGACCTTTGTCGGCGACATGACCGATCCGGCGGCTGCGTGCGCTGCCATCCGTGCGGCCGAAGATGCCTTCGGCGGGCTGGATATCCTGCATTTCAATATAGGGATCAGCACCAGGGGCGGCGTGGAAACCACGAGGTTCGAGGATTGGCAGCGGGTCTTTTCGATCAATGTGGATGCGGCCTTCCACGTGACGCAGGCCGCCCTCCCGGTTCTACAGCGCGACGGGGGCGGGGCGATTGTCTATATCACCACGCTGGCCGCGCATCTGAACGGACCTTACCCGTATGTGGGCT
This sequence comes from Nitratireductor luteus, assembly GCF_026162365.1. Classification (GTDB taxonomy): domain Bacteria; phylum Pseudomonadota; class Alphaproteobacteria; order Rhizobiales; family Rhizobiaceae; genus Chelativorans; species Chelativorans luteus. Next base: position 139,459 of record NZ_JAOANW010000004.1, read on the forward strand.
ACGAGGCTTCCAAAGCCGCGCTCGCCCGCCTGTCGCGCAGCGTGGCGGCCGAATATGCCGCGCGCGGCGTGCGCTCGAACACCGTGGTTCCGGGCATGATCGACACCCCGCATGTTGAGGCCCATGTGGCAAGCTCTCCTGATCCCGCCGAAGTGCGCGCGACCCGCGCCGCGCAGGTGCCGATGAAGCGGCAGGGGACCGGCTGGGATGTCGCCGAAGCCGCGCTTTTTCTCGCGTCGGACGCCGCCGGCTTCATCACCGGTGTCGACCTTCGGGTCGATGGCGGCATGGGAATATTGATGGGAAACGCCGCGCTCTGAAGAGGATTGGAAGCATGACGCGAAAGACTGCGATTGTCACCGGCGCCGCGCGCGGGATAGGCCTTGCCACGACGAAACTGTTTCTGCGCGACGGCTGGCAGGTCGCGATGATCGACCGCGACGTTCCCGCGCTCGAGGAGGCCGCCGCCGGTCTGGAAAACGTTCTGCCTATCGTCTGCGACGTGTCTCAACCGGACGCGGTCGAGGCCGCGATCCGGGAGGCCGAGCAGAAGTGCGGCGGCATCGATGCGTTGGTCAACAATGCCGGCGTCGCCGACTTCGGTCCCATCGGCGAAACGGATTTCACCCGCTGGCGCCGCGTGATGGAAACCAATCTTGACGGCGTGTTTCTTGTGTCCCAGGCGGCCATGCCGGCCTTGAAGGCGTCGAGCGGCTCCATCGTCAACATCGCCTCGATTTCCGGCTTGCGCGCTTCCACCCTGCGGGTCGCCTACGGCACATCCAAGGCTGCGGTGATCCAGCTCACCAGGCAGCAGGCCGCCGAACTGGGGGAATATGGGGTAAGGGCCAACTGCGTGTGCCCCGGCCCCGTCAGGACCAAGCTCGCCATGGCCGTCCATACCCCGGAGATCATCGCCGCCTATCACGATGCGATCCCGCTGAACCGTTACGGTTCCGAAGACGAGATTGCGGAGGTCATCATCTTCCTGTGTTCGGAAAAGGCGAGCTACGTGACGGGCCAGATCATCGCTTCCGACGGCGGCTTCGAGAGCACCGGTGTCGGCCTTCCCGCACTCCGCGGAGAAGCTTAGGCAAGGCCCACCGGCGTCACCTTCACATTGTCGATCAGCCGCGTCTCGCCGAGCCATGCGGCGACGAGCAGCCGGGCCGGCCTTTCGGCCTGCCCGACGGGTGCCAATGTCGCCTCGTCGCGCAGTTCCAGATACTCGACGCGGTCGAAACCGCCCGCTTCGAGTGCCACGCGCGCGGTGCCAAGCGTTGCGGCCAGGGGAGCGCCTTCGGCCAGACGGGCGGCGGTGTCGAACAGCGTTTCCGCCAGCTTCGGCGCAATGCGCCGCTCGGCCGCCGAAAGGCGCGCATTGCGCGAGGAAAGCGCCAATCCGTCGGACTCGCGCACCGTCGGGCAGCCGACGATTTCTATCGGGATGTCGAGATCGCGCGCCAGCCGGCGAACCACGTGGAGCTGCTGGAAATCCTTCTCGCCGAAAAACGCGAAATCGGCCCCGCCCTGCAGGAAGAGCTTGGTTACCACCGTCGCCACCCCGTCGAAATGGCCGGGCCGATGCGCTCCGCACAGCCCCTCGCTGACGCCGCCCACCGATACGGTCGTGGCGAAACCCGGCCCGTAGATCTCCTCGCCATACGGAGCGTAAAGCACATGCGCGCCAAGCGGGGCGAGCTTTGCGGCGTCGTCCATCTCGGTCCGCGGGTAGGCGGCCAGATCGGCGGCGCTGTTGAACTGCTTGGGATTGACGAAAAGCGTCACGATCACCCGGTCGGTACGCGCAAGCGCGGCGCGCACCAGACTCAGATGCCCCTCGTGCAGCGCCCCCATGGTCGGCACGATGCCGATCGAAGCTCCCTCCCGGCGCCAGGCCGCGGTCGTTGCCCGCAACTCCGAAACCGTGCGCATGACCGGCAGGCTCATCGGCTGGCCCCCTTGCTGGCGCCCCTCTTGCCGGCGTCTTGCGGCGCGTCGGCGAACACATGCTCAGCGGCGGGAAAACGGCGCGCCCGCACATCGTCCGCATAAGCGGCGATGGCGTGTTCGGCTTCCGTGCCCAGTTCTGCATAGCGCTTGACGAATTTCGGCTGAAAGTCGCTGAACTGGCCGAGCATGTCGTCGATCACCAGGATTTGCCCGTCGCAGGCAGGCGAGGCGCCGATGCCGATGGTGGGGATGGCGATCTCCCTTGTGATCCGCCGGGCCAGCGCTTCCGGCACCTTTTCCAGGACGACGGAGAAGGCGCCGGCCTCCGCCACCGCCGCCGCATCGCGCTCGACCTGCTCGCCAGCCGCGCCGCGCCCCTGCACCCGGTAGCCGCCGAAGCTGTTGACCGCCTGCGGTGTCAGGCCGACATGCGCCATGACGGGGATGCCGCGCCCGGTCAGGAAGCGGATGGTCTCGGCCATGGCTGCGCCGCCCTCCAGCTTGACCGCCGCCGCACCCGTCTCCGCCATCACTCGCGCCGCGTTGCCGAATGCCTGTTCCGGGGTTGCCTCGTAGGAACCGAACGGCATATCGACCACCAGAAGCGAGCGCTCGATGCCGCGCCGCACGGCTTTGCCATGCATGATCATCATGTCGAGTGTGACGCCCAGCGTCGATGGCAGGCCATGCAGCACCATGCCGACACTGTCGCCGACGAGGACGATTTCGCAATGCGGGTCGACAACCTTGGCTATCGGGGTCGTATAAGCGGTCAGGCAGACCAGCGGCGTGCCGCCTTTACGCGCCAGGACTTCCGGCGGCATCAAGGCTCCTGTCGTTCCCGCAACGCTCAAGACATTGTTCCTCCATCCCTTTCGATGATGGCATATGCCATAGTTCTTGGTATCAGCGAAGAAGAACAAACGAAAGCTAGGTAAACAAGGCCGATGCGCGATCTCCTCAAGACCGGCAAGGACCACGACGTTCAGGTGGATTTGATCGCCGTTCTGACCGCCGTTGTCGATGGCGCTCCGTCGGTACTCGCCATCGGGGGAGGCGAAGTGCTGCCGTCCGGCCCTTTTGAACTCGGGCACCGCTCGCTGCAGTCGGGTCTGCGTGCCTGGGTCGAGCGGCAGACCGGTCATCCGCTGGGCTATATCGAGCAGCTCTATACTTTCGCCGACAGCGACCGCATAGGCGGGGAGGGGAGCGACCGCGCCATCTCCATCAGCTATCTGGGCCTGACACGTGCCAAGGAGCCGCAGGCTTCCGGGCCGTCGAGCTGGACCGGCTGGTATGATTACTTCCCCTGGGAAGATCACCGGCTCGGCGCGCCGGCGCTTTTATTCGAGGTGATCGAGCCGCGCCTGCGCAAGTGGGCAGGCGAGGCGAAAAGCGAAACTTGGCTGCGCGCCGCCAGCGTCTTCGGTTTCGATGGCCACGCGTGGAACGAGGAGCTCGCCTTGCAGCGCTATGAACTGCTCTTTGAGGCGGGGTTGGTGGCCGAGGCGCATCGCGGGAAGCCGGGGTCTGAAAGCGCGGATGTGCCCGGCCGGTCAATGTTCGCCGATCATCGCCGCATCCTGGCGACCGCCATTGCCCGGCTGCGCACGAAGATCAAATACCGCCCGGTGGTGTTCGAACTGATGCCGCCCGTCTTCACGCTGCTGCAGTTGCAGCGCGCCGTCGAGGCGCTCTCCGGCCGGCCGGTGCACAAGCAGAATTTCCGGCGCCTGATCGAGCAGCAGGAACTAGTCGAGGAAACCGGCGAAATGGCGGCGGATACGGGCGGTCGCCCTGCCAAGCTTTTCCGCTTCCGCCCTGCCATCCACATGGAGCGCACCGTGATGGGAACCCGGCTGCCCGTCGCGCGCTCTTGATTTATGCTCAAATAAAGTATAAGCCAATTATGCTCTAGGAGAGTATAAGAGGCTGTTTTGAAAGCCGTCAAGGCGAGTCGAAATGGTGATTTTCGAGCACCGGAGCGGAGCGTACATTAGGTACGTGAGCACCGGAGCGCAGAAAAACGCCATTTGCAGACCGCCATCACGACTTTCATAACAGCCTCTAAGAGGAGGCCAGCCTGTGCTCGATATGCCGACGTCAGCGGGTGCGCTTTATGACAAGGTGCGTCATGTCATTCCACCCATCGAATGGCCGGCCTTTTCCGGCGACATCGAGGCCATTCTCAAGCTGAAGCGGCAGCGCAACGCCGTCATCCTCGCGCATAATTACCAGACGCCGGAAATCTTCCACTGCGTTGCCGATATCGTCGGCGACAGCCTTGCGCTCGCTCGCAGGGCGATGGAGGTGGAGGCCGACACCATCGTGCTTGCCGGCGTTCATTTCATGGCCGAGACGGCGAAGCTGCTTAACCCGGAAAAGACGGTGCTGATCCCGGATACGGGCGCCGGCTGCTCGCTGGCGGAGTCGATCACGCCGGCGGATGTGCGGCTGATGCGCGAGCGCTTTCCGGGTGTGCCGGTCGTCACCTATGTCAACACGTCCGCGGCGGTGAAGGCCGAATCGGATATCTGCTGCACCTCCGGCAATGCCCGCGCCATCGTGGAATCGCTGGGCGTGCCGCGCGTCATCATGCTTCCCGACGAATATCTGGCACAGAACATCGCCAAGGAAACCGATGTCGAGATTATCGCCTGGAAGGGGCACTGCGAGGTACATGAACTGTTCGACGCGGGCGACATTCGCGACCTGCGCGAGGCACATCCCGGCGTCATGGTGCTTGCCCATCCCGAATGCCCGCCGGAAGTCGTGGCCGAGGCCGATTTCGCCGGCTCCACCGCCGCCATGTCGGATTATGTGGCGCGCGAGAAGCCGCCGCGCGTTGTCCTGCTGACGGAGTGCTCCATGAGTGACAACGTGGCCGTCGCGCACCCGGATGTGGAGTTCGTGCGGCCCTGCAATCTGTGTCCGCACATGAAGCGCATCACGCTTCCCAATATCCGAGAAGCGCTGGAACACAACCGCCATGAGGTAACGATAGACCCCCGCGTGGCCGCCCGCGCGCGGCGCGCTGTCGAGCGGATGCTGGCCGTATGAACCCGGCGCAGCTTGCGGGGCGGCCGGTGATCGTCGGCGGCGGCATTGCCGGTCTGATGACGGCGCTGCATCTGGCGCCCGAACCGGTGGTACTGCTGAGCAAGGGGCCGCTAAGCAGGTTCCGGAAAAGTGCCCCGCGGTTTTCCGGTCAAAACCTGCGGCAAACAAAGGAATCTAAGCAAGCATTCGTTGGGCGGCCAACGAATGCTTGCTTAGGCACTCAATCGTCGAGCGAGCTGGCGCAGGGCGGCCTGGCTGCCGCCCTCGGTGACGACGACACGCCGGCGCTTCACGCACGAGACACGCTGGCCGCGGGCGACGGCCTGTGCGACGTCGAAACGGTACGGCGCCTGGCCGAAGCGGCCCCCCGCGCCATCGAGACATTGCAACGGTTCGGCGTGCGCTTCGACCGCTCCGCGGATGGAAGCCTGCGCCTCGGCCTGGAAGCCGCCCACGGCCGCAAGCGCATCGTCCATGCGGCCGGCGACGGCACAGGCCGCGAGATCATGCGCGCACTTTTGGCTGCGGTGCGCTCTTTGCCGTCCATTGCCGTCGTCGAGCACATGGAGGCACGGCGGCTTCTCCTGGCGGACGGCGCGGTAAGCGGCGTTCTGGCTGCAGGGCAGGGTGGTGCCGCGGTTTTCCAGACGGGCCGCGTCGTGATCGCCACCGGCGGCATCGGCGGGTTGTTCGAGGACACCACCAATCCGCCCGGATGCTGGGGCCAGGGGCTGCTGCTGGCCGCCCGTGCCGGCGCGGAGCTTGCCGATCTCGAATTCATCCAGTTCCACCCGACCGCGCTTGACGCTTCCACGCGTCCCATGCGGCTGGTCAGCGAGGCCGTGCGCGGCGAGGGCGCGGTGCTGGTCGACGAGACCGGCGAGCGCTTTCTCGAATGCCTGCCCGGCGCCGAACTCGCCCCGCGCGCTGCGGTGGCCCGCGCCATGGCGGCACATCTCGAAAAGGGCCACAAGGTCTTTGTCGATGCGCGCGACAAGCCGGGCAAGGCTTTCCAGGCTCGCTTTCCCGCCATCCACGCCTTTTGCCGCCAGGCCGGCATCGACCCGGTGCGCGCGGTTATTCCCGTGCGCCCGGCGGCGCATTACCACATGGGAGGCATTGCGGTCGACGCGGCAGGACGCAGCACCGTGCCGGGGCTGTGGGCCTGTGGGGAAGCGGCCTCGACCGGCCTGCACGGGGCCAATCGCCTGGCCAGCAATTCGCTGATCGAGGCGGCCGCATGCGCTGAAATCGTGGCGCGAGACGTGTCCGGCGCGGCGCCCGGCTCTTTCCCGCAGCGGTCTTCGATCGCCGTGCCGCCGCCGCTTGATCCAACCACCATTTGCCTCGCCGCCATTCGCCCTATCGTGTCCCGCGCCCTTGGCGTGGTGCGCCGGGGCGAGGATCTGCGGCGCGCCATCGTGGCGCTTTTGCCGCTGGCGCAATCGCAAGTACCGGCCGCCGACCCCGCCCTGCTTGCCCTGATGATCGCCGTCGCCGCGCATCGGCGTGCGGAAAACCGGGGCGCTCATTGCCGCGCGGACTTCCCGAAGAGGCAGGATCCGCCGCAGCGCGCGCGATTGACGCTGGAGAAAGCAATCGCCGTCGCGCACCTTGAAACCGCCAGGTTGAGAGACCTCCAGCTTGGCCTTGAGCGCATGACGTCATGAACATCGTTCCTCTGCCCGACCTCATGATCGAACCGCTGGTGCGCGCCGCGCTGCTTGAGGATCTCGGCCGCGCCGGCGACATCACCACCGACGCCATCGTTCCCGCCGGAAATCTGGTCCGCATGGTTCTGCGCCCGCGGCAGCCGGGCGTGGTTGCAGGGTTGGACCTGGCAGTGCTGGCATTCCGCCTCATCGAGCCTTCCATCGAGGTTTCCGTCGTGAAGGCGGATGGCAGCCGCATTGCCGCGGACGAGACGATAGCCACGGTCGGCGGCCCCGCACGGGGTTTGCTGACCGGCGAGCGCACCGCGCTCAATTTCCTCTGCCACCTGAGCGGTATCGCCAATGCCACCCGAACGGTGGTCGATGCCATCGCTGGACAGAAAGTAAAAGTGGTCTGCACCCGCAAGACGACGCCAGGCCTGCGCGCCATCGAGAAATATGCGGTGCGCGCCGGCGGCGGCTCCAACCATCGTTTCGGCCTCGACGACGCGGTGCTCATCAAGGACAACCACATCGCTATCGCCGGCGGCATCCGCCCGGCGGTCGAGCGCGTCCGCGCCAGTTGCGGCCACATGGTCAAAGTCGAGGTGGAAGTGGATACGCTCGACCAGCTCGAATCCGCGTTGTCGCTCGGCATCGATGCCGTGCTGCTCGACAACATGCCCCCCGACATGCTTTCAAAAGCAGTCGGTATCACGGCCGGTCGCGCCATCACAGAAGCGTCGGGCCGCATCGCCCCCGACACCGCCCCGGCAATCGCCGCCACCGGCGTCGACCTCATCTCCATCGGCTGGCTGACCCACAGCGCACCCATCCTCGATATCGGGCTGGATTATCTCTGATCCGGCGTATGGCAAGGGGACAGCGACCAACAACGGCGCGACCAGAAAATCCGCCGCGTGCCTTCGTTGTTCCGGAAATTTTTGGAAAAATGGCGCGCCCGAAAGGATTCGAACCTCTGACCCCCAGATTCGTAGTCTGGTGCTCTATCCAGCTGAGCTACGGGCGCGCTGTCTGCCGCATTTGGCAGGTGGTCAAGGGAACGGGCCATTGACCGGACGCCGCTTACCTAACGATTGAAACCGGCAAAAGCAAGCGCCGTCATGACATTTCTTTGACCATTTCCAGAACCTTCGGAAGCGTCGAGAACCGGGCCGGGGCAGGAGCGTGGAGGTCCTGCCGGTTCCGGTCGCCGATTGCCGCCGCGCGGTCAGAATTCGTCGCCCGCGGTCGTGCGCCTTGCCGCCGGCCGGCCCGCGGTATCGCCCTTGGCCTGTGGCAGGATCACGGCGAAGACCGTGCGGCCGGTACCCGTCTCTACCAGTTCGATACGCCCTCCATGGGCCGTCACCAGTTCATGGGCGATCGCCAGCCCCAGCCCTGTGCCGCCGCTTTTGGCCGAGCCGCGGAACGCGGCGAAAAGGTTTTTCTGCGCCCGCGGTGGGAGGCCGGGGCCGGTATCGCAGATGTCTATGCGGACCTCGCCGCCGTCCTGCCGCGCCGACACGGTCAGCCGGCGCACGAGCGCCGGGTCGTCGTCCCCCGACATCGCCTGAACCGCATTGCGGCATAGATTGGCCAGCACCCGGAAGAACTGTTCCCCATCGGCGCTGATCTCGAACTCCGGGCCGACCTCGTTGATGAACTCGATTCCGCCATCGGGGCCGATCGCCAGCGTCGCCTGGACGTCGTCGACGATCTGCGCGAGTCGCAGGCGCCGGAGGCGCGGCGGCGCTTCCTGCGTGCGCCCATAGGCAAGGACGCCCTCCGAATAGGCGACGGCGCGGTCGAGCGTCCGCAGCAGGCGCGGCGTCAGCGATTGCACGGTCGGATCGTCGATCATGGTCAGCCTGTCCGACACGAGTTGCGCCGAAGACAGCATGTTGCGCATGTCGTGATTGATCTTTGAGACGGCCAGCCCGAGGTCGGCCAGGCGCTTGCGTTCGCTCAGCGCGCGCTGCAGCGTTTTCTGCATATCGGCCAGTTCGCGCTCGGCGGTGCCGATCTCGTCGCCCCGGTCCTCCGGCTGAATGATCCGCGCCGCATCGTCGGGTGCGGCTGCGAAATCCAGCATGGATTGCGTCATTGCCCGGATTGGCCTGATCATGATGCGGTTGATGGCGTAGAACACGAGCATCGCAGTGAAAAGTGAAATGATGAGCGACAGAACCGCGACATTTCGCGCATAAACGAGCATGGCCGAGCGCAGTTCACGATCGGAGATGATGATCTCGAACCGCTTGCCCGTCTCGCCGACCAGGCCATGGACGCGCAGTATCCTCTCGCTCCCGGAGAAAAGCGTGACGAAGGCCTGACCGATGGCCTCCACCGGCCCCACGGCGTCCAGGTCCACATGCATGTTCACTTGCGGGGGCATTTGCGACACGACCAGGAGGCGCGACATGCCCTCCTCGCGCACGGCGATGGCCTTGGCTCCCGTCGCCATCAGGATCTCGTTGCTGGCCTCCCGGCTTAGATTGTCCGGGTCGCCGTTCATCAGGACGACCGCGAAGGCGGCGACCGTGCGCAGCCGCTGGCTCATCCATTGCTGGCCGAAATTGGCCACCGAGGGGATGAAGATCAGCACCTCGGCCAGCATGACGAAAAGGATGGTCAGGAACAGCAATTTGGTCGACAGACCACGCGTCAACGGAACCGAAGGCGCATGGCCAGCCTCGCCGTTGCCGCCACCCTTACCCTTGTGATGCCGCTCGTCGGTTGCCATCGCCATTCCTTGTTCGGCGCCGGCAAATATGTGACGCCGACGGTTACCCGAATAAGCGCATAAAGCGTATGAGTCCACGCACCACCGGCTTGCTGGTCGCGCCGGTGAAATGGGTTATGGCGGCCCGCTTGCCGATCTCCGCCACGGTCGGGTAGGGTGCGATGTAGCCGGCGATGTCGCGCGTCTTCATCTTCTTGGCGAGGGCCAGAGACCAGAAATTCATCATCTCGCTCGCATTGGCCCCGACGATGGACACGCCCAGAATGCGTCCGCCCTTGCCGGTGATAAGCTTGATGAAGCCGCCGGTCTTGCGCTCAGCTTGGGCACGGTCGTTCTCGGCATAGGGCCAGCGCAGAATGCCGACCTTGCCGTGGCGGGCACGCGCGGCCTCCTCCGTCAGGCCGATATGCGCCAGCTCCGGGTCGGTAAAGGTGGCCCAGGGTATGGTGTCGCGGTTTTCGGCAGCTGGAAGACGGAACAGCAACGCCCGGATCACCAGCCCTGCATGATAGCCCGCCACATGGGTGAACTGCAGTCCGCCTGCAACGTCACCGATGGCGTAGACCCGCCTGTTCGTCGTGCGCAGCTTCCTGCTCGTCTTGATGCCCGTGCGGTCATGGGCGATGCCGGCCTTGTCGAGGTCCAGCGCCTCAATGTTGGGCTTGCGGCCTGCCGCCACCAGAAGCGCCGAGCCATCGATGGCACGCGGTCCCTCTGCATCCTCGACAAAAACGCGCACGCCGCTGCGTCCCCGCTTTTCCACACTCGATATCTTGGTCTGCTCCAGGATTTCGACGCCTTCGTCGCGCAACTGCTTCAAGACGATCGCGGCAAGTTCGGGATCGTCCTTGCCCAGCGCCTTCATCGCCTCGACCACTGTCACGCGCGCGCCCAGCCGCCGATGCGCCTGCGCCAGCTCCATGCCGATCGGCCCGCCGCCGATGACGATCAGGTGCTCCGGCAGCTTCTTCTGCGAAAAGACCGTCTCGTTGGTGTGGTAGGGAACATCGTCGAGCCCTGGAATGGGCGGCGGCACGGGCGAGGAGCCGGTCGCGACCACGAAACGGCGGGCGCGTATTTCGAAATCCCCCGCCACAATGGTGTATGCGTCTTTGAAGCGCGCCTCTTCCTGTATGACCTTCACGCCAAGCGCGGTGAAACGCTCCACGGAATCGTTGGGCGCGATCGCCGCGATGACGCCCTCCACATGCTGCATCACCTTGCGGAAGTCGATGTCCGGCTCGACATCGGCAATGCCGAACTTGGCGCCCTGGCGCAGCCGGGCCGCGTGCTTGCCGGCGGCGATCAGGGATTTGGAAGGCACGCAGCCATAGTTGAGACAATCCCCGCCCATCTTGCCGCGCTCGATCAGCACCACCGGAACCCCGAATGAGGCTGCCGCCGCCGCCACGGTCAGGCCGCCGGAGCCGGCGCCGATGACGCAGATGTCGGGGTTGAGAACGGTCGCCATTACATGTCCTTCATTGCGCGCAGTTTTCTTACGATGAGTGGTATCAGGGCCACAAGGGCGAGCGCGGCAAAGGCCAGGGTGATCTGGGGGGTGACAAGGTCCGCCACCTCGAGATCCTTCCCGGACGCGGCCGCGGCAATCAGAACACTCTCGAGTCCCCGCCCCAGATAGGCATAGGCGAAGGTGCCGGGCATGATGCCGAGGGCTGTCGCAGCGACATAGGTTCTCACCCGGATATCGAACAGCGCGGGGGCCAGGTTCACGACCCAGAACGGAAAGACAGGCGCCAGCCTCAGTACCAGCAGATAGCCGAAGGCGCCTTCTTCGAAACCGCGGGCAAGCTTTGCCGCCACGCCGCCGAGCCTCTGGCGCACGGTGTCGCGGAAGGCGCTGCGTGCCGCCAGGAACAGCGCGGTCGCTCCCGCCGTCGCCGCGACCACCACGAGGATACCGCCCAATATCCAGCCGAAGAGGAAACCGCCGAAGATCGTCAGCACCGAGGCGGCGGGAAAGGACACGGCAACCGCCGCGGCATAAAAGAGCGCAAAGAGCGTCGGCGCGAGCAGGGAGTGGGCATCGACATAGGCCTTCAGCGCCTCCCGGCTTTCGGCGAGATAGGCCAGCGTCAGATACTGATGCAGACCGAGCACATAACCAAGCGCCAGACCCGCAACGATCAGCAGCGCCGGCAGGAAATGCCGCACGGCGCTGCGTTTTCCAGGTTGGGGATCCTTATCGGCGGGCATGGGTGCCATCGTCATCCAGATAGGCCTCGTTGCTCAATAGCCGGGACCTACATGCGCTTTGTTGGCGCACGCCGCAATGTCCGGCGGGTAGCTCTCACTCCGTTTTGAGCGCCGATTGCCGTGGCATCACCACCGCGTGAAGCCGGAGATAACAAATATCAAAGCCCACGCTAGAAATGCTAGCGTGGGCTTTCACGACGTCGAGTTACAATAAGTTTATTGCGGCTATAGCGCCGAATTAGCCTTTGCGGCCGTCTATCGACAGTTTGCCAGCGCCGAATCCGGCCAGGACCAGAAAGCCGCCGGTCATCGAAAGATTCTTCATGAACTGGATGGACTGCATCTGGTCGGCAAAGTCGAAATGGGCGACGAAACCGGAGCCCACAGTGAACAGTGCGAGCAGAATGGCAGCGATGCGGGTCTGGTAGCCGACGGCCACCGCAAGGCCACCGAAAAGCTCCAATACGCCGACGAGCACGGCGGTGACCATCGGCAGCGGCAGCCCGATGCTTCCGAAATAACCGGCGGTGCCGGAAAGGCCGGTAAGCTTGCCATAGCCGGAAATGATGAAGATGAGCGCAAGCAGGATGCGGCCCGCAAGAACGAGAAGATTATTGGACATGCGTTGCGATTCCATTTGTTGATAGAGCGGCGTTTTTTATGTGAGTTTGCCGCAATGCAAAACCGCTGATTTCATTGACGAACTGTTTATTATCGACGCTTGTTACGTCCGGCGTGCGCTTCCCTTTTGGGGCGGGGCAATCGTATATGGAAGCGCCTGTTCCCCCACTCCGTCTCGGCCTTCGGCCGATCCGCCTCTCCCCTACAAGACGTGGGGAAGAGGAAGGGCGTCTCGCATCGCATCACGGCCGGCGTTTCCTCGCGAGGGGGCGGTGGACCGCGAAGCGGGACGGCGTGGGGGAAGAACCGACATATGCGATTGCTCTGCCTTTTGGGCTGAGCGCTGCGTTATCGGGCAGAGCAGAAGGGTTATTTGGGCGCGATCATGAGTTCCGGGCGCACCAGCCGGTCGTAATCTTCCTCCGACACATGCCCGCTCTTCAGCGCTTCCTCGCGCAAGGTGGTTCCGTTCTTGTGGGCCGACTTGGCGATCGCCGCCGCATTGTCGTAGCCGATGGCCGGCGCCAGCGCCGTCACCAGCATAAGCGAGCGCCTCATCAGATCGGCGATCCGTTCCTCGTCCGCCTCGATGCCCTTCACGCAATTGTCCGCAAAGGAGCGCATGGCGTCCGTGAGGATGCGGATCGATTGCAGCACCGCATTGGCGATGACGGGCTTGAATACGTTGAGTTCGAAATGGCCCTGGCTGGCCGCACAGCTCACCGTCGTCTGGTTGCCCATCACCTGGGTCGCCACCATGGTAAGCGCTTCCGCCTGGGTCGGGTTCACCTTGCCTGGCATGATGGAAGAGCCGGGCTCGTTTTCCGGCAGTTTCAGTTCGCCCAGCCCCGAGCGCGGGCCGGAACCGAGAAAGCGGATATCGTTGGCGATTTTGAACAGGTCGGCGGCCAGCGCGTTGAGCGCGCCGTGGAACGCATTGAGCGCGCCGTGGCTCGCCAGCGCCTCGAACTTGTTTTCGGCCGTGCGGAAGGGCAGGCCGGTGATCGTGGCCACCTTGTCGGCAAAGGCCTTGTCGAAGCCGACAGGCGCGTTGAGCCCGGTGCCCACCGCTGTGCCGCCCTGAGCAAGCGCATAGACGTCGCCCAGCGCGTGCTCGATGCGCTTCGCACCGAGCTTCAGGGCCGCGACGTAACCGGAGAATTCCTGGCCCAGCGTCAATGGCGTCGCATCCTGCGTGTGGGTGCGGCCGATCTTGACGATCTTGTCGAAGGCGCTTGCCTTCTCTTCCAGTGTCTCTGTCAGATGGGCGAGGGAAGGCAGAAGCTCGCGCGCCGCCTCGCGGGCGGCCGCGATATGCATGGCCGTGGGGAACGTATCGTTGGACGACTGTCCCATGTTCACGTGGTCGTTGGGGTGGACGGGCTTCTTGGAGCCCATCTCGCCGCCCAGCATCTCGATGGCGCGGTTGGAGATCACCTCATTGGCATTCATATTGGACTGCGTGCCGGACCCGGTCTGCCAGACGACAAGGGGGAAATGATCATCGAGCTTGCCGTCGACCACTTCCCTGGCCGCTGCGACCATGGCTTCGCCAATCTTGGCGTCGAGCTTGCCGAGGTCCAGATTCACCTCGGCGGCCGCCTGCTTGACAATCCCCAGCGCCCTGACCAGCGGCACCGGCATCTTTTCCGTGCCGATGCGGAAATTGGTGAGCGAACGCTGCGTTTGCGCGCCCCAATAACGATCGGAGGCTACCTCCAGAGGGCCAAAAGTGTCGGTTTCAGTCCGGGTCTTCGCCATGCATTAACTCCATGATCCGCAGCGTCGTCGCGTAGCCTTTAATGACGATATAGGCGCGTCTTTGCAACGGTGCGATGGCGCAGGGCGGTCGGGTGAAGAACAATATTCCTTCTTCCGCCACACGCCATGGCGCAGGGACCGGGGATCGGTACGACGCTGAATGCAGAAGAAGGTGCGTGGGCATACGAAAAAGCCCGCTGCCGGGAGGAGGTGGCAGCGGGCTTCAATTCGATTGCGGTGCGGGAGGAGGTGCACCGCTTTCGGTATCGGCATCGCATCTGGGAGGAGTAGATGGCCGATAACCAGATAGATAAATCTTCCTGGCCCGCAGCACCATGCCCATTTTCGAATACCAGACCTGCGCGTGCTGCATTGCACAATCGCATCGCCGTGGCGGGGGGCGACCGGTAACCGCGGGCCACCGGCGGCTTTCGGCAGTCATCAGGGTGAAAAGAATTTACAATAAAATCAAATATTTAAACAGAAAGGGCGCCACGAGGGCGCCCTTTCGTATCAATGGTTCCGAACAGCCAGGCCTAGAAGCCCATGCCGCCCATTCCACCCATGCCGCCCATGTCGCCGCCGGGCATTGCCGGAGCGTCCTTCTTGGGCAGCTCGGCAACCATCGCCTCGGTGGTGATCAGCAGGCCGGCAACCGATGCAGCATCCTGCAGCGCGGTGCGCACGACCTTCATCGGGTCGACGATGCCCATGGTGATCATGTCGCCATATTCACCGGTCTGGGCGTTGTAGCCGAAGGTCACCGCGTCGTTCTCGAGGATCTTGCCGACGACGATCGATGCTTCCGCACCGGCGTTCGACGCGATCTGGCGGCAAGGAGACTGGACGGCGCGGCGCACGATGTTGAGGCCGGCTTCCTGGTCGGCGTTCTCGGCCTTCGCCTTGATGGCGAGCGAAGCACGCAGCAGCGCGGTGCCGCCGCCGGGGACGATGCCTTCTTCAACGGCAGCGCGGGTGGCGTTCAGCGCGTCGTCGACGCGGTCCTTGCGCTCCTTCACCTCGACTTCCGTCGCACCGCCGACGCGGATGACGGCAACGCCGCCGGCCAGCTTGGCAAGCCGCTCCTGCAGCTTTTCCTTGTCGTAGTCCGAGGTGGTCTCCTCGATCTGCGCCTTGATCTGGGCAACCCGGCCCTCGATCTCGGACTTCTTGCCGGCGCCGTCGACGACCGTGGTGTTCTCCTTGGTGATGGAGACCTTCTTGGCGCGGCCCAGCATGTCGAGCGTGACGTTCTCGAGCTTGATGCCGAGATCCTCGGAGATCACCTGGCCGCCCGTCAGGATGGCGATGTCCTCGAGCATGGCCTTGCGGCGGTCGCCGAAGCCCGGTGCCTTGACGGCGGCGATCTTCAGGCCGCCGCGCAGCTTGTTGACCACGAGCGTGGCCAGGGCCTCGCCCTCGACGTCCTCGGCGATGATCAGCAGCGGCTTGGACGACTGGACGACCGATTCCAGCACAGGCAGCATCGCCTGCAGGTTGGACAGCTTCTTCTCGTGCAGGAGGATGTAGCAATCCTCGAGCTCTGCCACCATCTTCTCCGGATTGGTGACGAAGTAGGGCGACAGGTAGCCGCGGTCGAACTGCATGCCTTCGACGACTTCCAGCTCGGTCTCGGCGGTCTTGGCCTCTTCGACCGTGATCACGCCCTCATTGCCGACCTTCTGCATCGCCTCGGCGATCATCTGGCCGATTTCCTTTTCGCCATTGGCCGAGATCGTTCCGACCTGGGCGACTTCGGCCGAGGTGTTGATCTTCTTGGCTGCGGAGGCGAGATAGGCGACGACGTCTTCGACAGCCTTGTCGATGCCGCGCTTCAGGTCCATCGGGTTCATGCCGGCGGCAACGGCCTTGGCGCCTTCCTGGACGATCGACTGGGCCAGAACGGTGGCCGTCGTGGTGCCGTCGCCGGCGATGTCGTTGGTCTTCGAGGCCACTTCGCGCACCATCTGGGCGCCCATGTTCTCGAACTTGTCCTCGAGCTCGATTTCCTTGGCGACGGTGACGCCGTCCTTGGTGATGCGCGGTGCGCCGAACGACTTGTCGAGAACGACGTTGCGGCCCTTCGGGCCGAGCGTCACCTTCACCGCATCGGCGAGGATGTTGACGCCACGCAGCATGCGCTCACGGGCGTCGCGGGAAAACTTTACGTCTTTTGCAGCCATATTCTTGAAGCTCCTGAATCCCGTCTGGGACCCTTTTCGCGTGTTTCGATGTCGGCCTTATCAGCCGATGATGCCCATGATGTCGCTCTCCTTCATGATGAGGAGATCTTCGCCGTTGAGCTTGACTTCGGTGCCGGACCACTTGCCGAAGAGAACGCGGTCGCCTTCCTTCACGTCGAGCGGAACCAGCTTGCCTGCCTCGTCGCGCGCGCCGGAGCCGATGGCGATGATTTCGCCTTCCTGCGGCTTCTCCTTGGCGGTATCGGGGATGATGATGCCGCCGGACGTCTTCTCCTCGGATTCTACCCGACGTACGACCACACGGTCATGGAGCGGGCGAAAATTCGTCTTGGCCATGTTTTGAACCCTTGATTCGGATGATGAAATAGGTTTTCCCTCCACCGGCGCTGCCGGATGGCATTAGCACTCACCTATCGAGAGTGCTAATGCGGGCCTGAAATAGTGACGGCGGCGGAGAGAGTCAAGACAACCGTTCAGACCGGACGTGTGAACTGTCCCCGCTCCGCCTCCACCACCGGCCGCATCGCGCAGCCTTCAATGTGATCGTTGACGAGCCCCATTGCCTGCATGAAGGCATAAATGGTGGTGGGGCCGACGAAGGACCAGCCCCGCTTTTTCAGATCCTTCGAGATGCGCGCCGAAACATCCGTCCTGGGATTGGCCATCAGCGTGGGAAAGTCCAGCAGCGCCGGGCGCGCATCCGGCCCCGGCTCATGCCGCCAGAAATAGCGCGCCAGCGAACCGAACTCCCGGCGCAGTTCGATGGCGCGCTGGGCGTTGTTGATCGTCGAGCGTATCTTGCCGCCATGGCGCACGATGCCGGCATTGGTCAGAAGCCGGTCCACATCCTCGTCCGTGAAGCGCGCCACCCGCTCAAAGTCGAACCCTTCGAAGGCTTCGCGGAAGTTCTCCCGCTTGCGCAGGATCGTGAGCCAGGAAAGGCCGGACTGGAAGCCTTCCAGGCACAGCTTCTCGAACAGACGGATATCGTCGTCGACGGGGCGGCCCCACTCGTTGTCGTGATAGGCCAGGTAGTCCGGCAGGTTCGCGTGCCAGAAGCATCGCGTCTTCCCGTCAGGCCCTTCGATCAACCCCGTCCGCTCGTCGCTCATATAACCGTCCTCTGATGGTTAACGCATAAAATCAGTCATTTAACGGCCGGTTCACCAGCTTTCTGAACCGCCGGGTAACCACGCCAAATGGTTTTGCCGTTCTATCGCATTTTATGGATGCGGATTCACCATTCGCTTGCCGCCGCCGATGCAGCATCCTGACACGGATTGACGGGAGAACCGCTTTTTCCGTCCGCCGCCACCCGTTTCCCGCGCCAGATTGCGGGAAGCGTCCTGAAGGCAACCGCGTCGAATAGTAGGAAGTACGTCAAATGAAGCCATTTCTGTGTGCCGCCGGCCTTGTGGCCGTGCTGCTTTCACCCTGGGGGGCCCAGGCGCAGAACCGCTACGTCGAGCGCCCGCCGGTTCTGGTCAGTCCCGATCTGTCCGCCCCGTGGGTGATGCAGCTTCGCTCCGTGCCCGCCGAGGCGCAGGCGCGCTACCGCGCCCGGCAGGCCGAACAATATGGCCGCTATGAGGAGAGCCAGCGCCAGATGCAGCGCCGCGTTCCCGTGGCGCAGCCCCGCCAAGTCGAGCGGCAACGGGCTTTCCCGCCCGCCCCGCAGCGATTGCACACCGCTGCCGTTGCGCCGCGCGCGCCGCAGCAGCCCGATGGTCGCCCCGATAGCCGTCTGGACCCGAAATTCCTGCCGCAGGAAGTGAATTACGACGGACCGCACAAGCCCGGCACCATCGTTGTCGATACCGGCCAGCGCTTTCTCTATCTCGTCCAGCCGGGCGGCAAGGCGCGCCGCTATGGCGTCGGCGTTGGCAAGGAGGGCTTCTCCTGGTCGGGCACCGAGAAAATCTCGCAGAAGCGCGAATGGCCCGATTGGCGCCCGCCGGCCGAGATGATCGCCCGCGAAAAGAAGAAGGGCCGCATCCTGCCCGCGCATATGAAGGGCGGACCGTCCAATCCCCTCGGCGCGCGCGCTCTTTACCTTGGCTCCACGCTGTACCGGATACATGGCACCAACGCGCCCTGGACCATCGGCCGCGCCGTATCGTCCGGCTGCATCCGGATGCGCAACGAAGACGTGACCGACCTCTACAACCGTGTCCAGGTAGGCACCAAGGTCGTCGTCATCTGATCGTCGAACGGGGGATGCCCGGCGCGGGGACCGCCGGGCACACGGAGAAGGGCGGCGCCTCGGGGAAGCGCCGCCCTTTTTCATGTTCGTTGATGCGCCCGGGAGACGGCGAAGCTCCCACCTAGTCATCCCGGCCGACCGCAGGGAGAGCCGGGACCCATTGGAAGAATATCAGGGAGCGCGGCCCGGTCCTCGCCCGAACGCATTTCAACATCGGCAGCCCCTTCTGCGGAAACCGGCCGCGCCTCTCAATAGGTCCCGGCTCTCCCTGCGGTCGGCCGGGATGACGGGACAGAGGCTTTGCGTTCTCCAAAATACATTGACGGAAGCCCTCACAACGCAATCACATCCGGCTTCGGCCCGCCATAGGCCCAGTCGAGCAGCTGCACCGTATGCAGGATGGGTATCGCGGTCCCGCCGGCGATCTGCGTGATGCAGCCGATATTGCCGGTGGCGATGGCCTTGGCCCCGGTCGCCTCGATATTCCGCACCTTCCGGTCGCGCAGCCTGGCTGAAATCTCCGGCTGCATGATGTTGTAGGTGCCGGCGGAGCCGCAGCACAGATGCCCTTCGCGCGGCTCCTTGATTGTGAAGCCGGCGGCTTTCAGGAGATCACGCGGCTGGCGTGTGATCTTCTGGCCGTGCTGCATCGAGCAGGCCGAGTGGTAGGCGACCTCCAGTCCCGGCTCGATCGCGGGTCCAGGCAGGTCGAGCGTGGCGAGGAACTCAGTCACGTCCTTGGCCAGCGCCGAGACCCGCGCAGCCTTGTCCGCATTGGTGGGATCGAGCCGCAGCATATGGCCGTAATCCTTGATCGTCGTGCCGCAGCCCGACGCGGTGATGATGATGGCGTTGAGGCCGCCCCCCTCGATCTCCCGGGTCCAGGCATCGACATTGCGGCGCGCGAAGGCAAGCGCCTCTTCCTCGCGGCCCATATGGTGGACAAGCGCCCCGCAGCAGCCCTCGCCTTGCGGCACCACCGTCTCGATGCCCAGACGCTTGAGCAGGCGGATCGTCGCCGCGTTGATCTCCGGATCGAGCACGGATTGCGCGCAGCCCGTCAGCAGCGCCACGCGGCCGCGCCTGGCGCCTTCCGCTTCATGCCGCCCCGGCTTGGTAGTCTTCGCTGGTGCGGGTACGTGCGAGGGCGCCAGCGCCAGCATCGCGCCCAGCGGTTTCAGGCCGGGAATAGCCCGCAACAACGGCGCAAAGGGACGGCCGAGCTTCGCCAGCCTGAGCGCGGCGCGAAACCGGCCCGGATAGGGCAGCACCCGCGCCAGCACGGCGCGTATCGCCCGGTCGGGCAGGGGGCGCTTGTATGTCTTTTCGATATGCGCCCGCGCATGGTCGACCAGATGCATGTAGTCGACGCCCGAGGGACAGGTGGTCACGCAAGCAAGGCACGAAAGGCAGCGGTCGATATGGGTGACCACCTCCTCGTCCGCCGGTCTGCCATTCTCCAGCATGTCCTTGATGAGATAGATGCGCCCGCGCGGACTGTCGAGCTCGTTGCCGAGCTCGACATAGGTCGGGCATGTGGCCGTGCAAAACCCGCAATGCACGCATTTGCGCAGGATCTGCTCCGATTCCGCGACATGGGGATCGGCAAGCTGCTCGGCCGTGAAATTGGTCTGCATATGTGGTTACAAAATCCAGCTTTGAGGGTTCTTGATCGCCTCGCGGCGGCTTACGGCCTGCAGGCCGATGACGATGCGCACGACGGCCCAGATGACCACGGCCAGAAGCAGCAGGAATCCGATGCCGATCACCATCAGGATGGCGGATATCAGGCCGAAAAGGATGCCGATCCAGAAGGTGCGGATTGCCCAGGTGTAGTGCGTTTCCACCCACGCTTCCGATTTGTCGCGGTTGATATAGGCTAGCACGATGCCGACCAGCGCCGAAATGCCGATGACGAAGCTGGCGAGATAAAGAACGTAGATGACCTGAATGTTCGTGGGCCCCGGCTCTAGCCAGCCGTCGGTCTTGCGCGGCGGTGTTGGGTCGGTGTTCGTTTCGCTCATATCGCTTCTCCCGGGCTTGAAACACGCTGCCACTCTATCACGCTCTCGACTCTCGGCCATCCGGGCCGATCATCCGCCCCGGGTTGAGAACGTTCCGGGGGTCGAACTGCTCCTTCAGCCTCCGGGAAAGTGCTGCAAGCGCCGGCGGCTGCGGCTGGAAGACGGGCAGGGCGGCGCGCAGGCTTTCCGGCGCGCGCACCAGCGTGGCAAAGCCTCCGCCGAAATGACCGAGCAGCCTGCGCAATATCGCCGCCTCCGGATCGGCCTCCATGCGCAGCCAGATCAAGCCGCCCTGCCAGTCGTAATAGGCATTGGCGCCTGCCGCGCGGCGAAAGGCATCGACCAGCCGATGGCCTACCGTCGGCGCGACCGATACCCGCCACACCGGCGCATCCGACCCGCCGGCGAATGGCGCCACATCGCGGATTTCACGCCAGAGCCGCCGGCTGTCGTCCACCTCGATCGTTTCCCCCGCCCCATACGGCTTCAACAGGCGGGCCAGGAGATCGATGCGGTAGTCGACCGAGGGCCCGAAACCCTCGACCCGCAGAACCGTGGAAGCCGCCGAAAGCGCCCCGCCGAGAAACCGCCCCACAATGCCCTCCGGCAGATGCGCCGCGCTGGAAACTTCGCCACTCGATCCCATCGCTTCCGCCATGGCGCCGGCCGCCTCGGCATCGTCCAACCCGGCCAGCACGAATGTCCGCTCCGTCTCGCTCGCCGGCAGCACCTTGAACGTGACATCCGTCACCACCGCCAGCGTGCCCCATGAGCCCGCCAGTCCCTTGGACAGGTCGTAGCCCGTGACGTTCTTCACCACCCGCCCGCCGGATTTGAAATTTTCGCCGCGTCCCGAGACGGCATGGATGCCCAGCACATGATCACGCGCCGCCCCGGCCTTGATGCGCCGCGGCCCCGACAGATTGGCGCCCAGCATCCCCCCGACCGTCCCGCGCCCGGCTTCCTGGCCGAGCAACGGCCCATAATCGATAGGCTCGAAATCGAACCGCTGATGGTGCCGGCTCAGCAGTGCCTCGACCTCGGCCACCGGCGTTCCCGCCTTTGCCGAAAGGACCAGCTCCTCCGGCTCATACAGCGTGACGCCGGAAAGCTGCGAAAGATCGAGCCTATGCGCCGCCTGCACCGGCCGGCCGATGCCGCGCTTGGACCCGTGACCGGTGATTTCCAGCGACGTCTCTTCGTCGGCTGCCCATTGGACGGTTTCCAGTACGGCTTCTGCGGTGGTGGGGGTGAAGATAGTCACTTTAACAATCCCGCCCAGCCCTTCGCGATCACCTCGTTCATCTCTTCGATTGTAGCAACCTTGTCGGTTTTCCCCGCCAGAATCCCGTAAGCGTCCTCGAACTTGCCTTTTGGCTGAGCGGCTGTGATCGAAAGCCTTCCGCCGGGCTGTGGGGCTACCTCGATCTTCTGCCCCGGTTGCACTCCGAGATGCTGGAGCAGCTCCTTCTTCAGCGTTACCTGGCCCTTGGCCGTCACGGTCAGCGTCGTCATGAACCGTCTCCGAATTACAGAATGAAAGTAAGTCATTTTTACCTTACTTTTAATGTCAAAACCTCTTGGACGCTTTTCAGTACGACTTCTGCGTTGGTGGAGGTGAAAACGGTCATGCGGGATGCTTGGGAACGCCGTGATGTTCTCGGCGATGGCAATTGGGGCAGAGCGCGATTGTGTTTTCAACGGTATCCAATCCGCCTTCTGACAACGGCTTTTTGTGGTGTACTTCGAGGTATGCGAGACCATTAGAATTGCGGAGGAAAGGTGCTTCTTTCCCGCAGGATTCGCAGTGGTGGCCCGCTATCTCCAACCTTTCTGCTATTACGTGTTCGCTCCTTATGAACTCCCGTCGTAGGACTGTTCGAAAGCGAGCTTGACCATTGGACTCTGCGAGCTTTCGTCGCCGTTCTTCGGGATCGCGTAAACTCTTCTTTACCAGGAGGTCGAGATCGTTGGTTCGGTCAGGTTTGCACGACTCACAATACGTAATCTTGTCCAACTGGACCTGATGATACGAAGCAAAGCCAACGAGTGCTGCGAGATCAAGTGCGGCGACCTTCACGTAGTCTCGCTCGGTAAACGCTCCGGCAGGAAGATCTCCTCGA
This sequence comes from Nitratireductor luteus, assembly GCF_026162365.1. Taxonomy (GTDB): domain Bacteria; phylum Pseudomonadota; class Alphaproteobacteria; order Rhizobiales; family Rhizobiaceae; genus Chelativorans; species Chelativorans luteus. The sequence goes on from NZ_JAOANW010000004.1 coordinate 162,023, forward strand.
ACGGTAATGTGCTTACAGCTCGGAAGATGGATGACGAAGTAGCTTGGAGAAATATTGCGACGCGTATTTGCAATGAACGATTCGGGATTGGCTTCGATCCACGCAAAATAATCGTCGTCGCTTTTGTCAAAAAGCTTCGCAACCATCAAAACCTCTCCAGCTCAGGAAACGGCACCCGGCCGCGGTGGATATGCATCCGCCCCAGCTCCGCGCAGCGGTGAAGCTGCGGAAACACCTTGCCGGGGTTGAGCAGATGGTTCGGATCGAAGGCGCATTTGACGCGGATTTGCTGGTTGAGGTCGTCTTCCGTGAACATCTCCGGCATCAGGTCGCGCTTTTCCACGCCGACGCCGTGCTCGCCGGTCAGCACCCCGCCCACCTTGACGCAAAGCCGCAGGATGTCGGCGCCGAAATCCTCGGCCCGCTCCAGTTCGCCCGGCTCGTTGGCGTCGTAGAGGATGAGCGGGTGCAGATTGCCGTCGCCCGCGTGAAACACATTGGCCACGCGCAGCCCATATTTCTCCGACAGTTCGCGCATGCCCGCCAGAACGCGCGGCAGTTCCTTGCGCGGGATCGTGCCATCCATACAGTAATAGTCCGGCGAGATGCGCCCCACCGCCGGGAATGCCGCCTTGCGCCCGGCCCAGAAAGCCGCTCTTTCCTCGTCGGAGTGGGAGACGCGGCTGGTGGTCGCGCCATTGTCGCCGGCGATCTTCTCCACCCGCCCGATCAGATGGTCGACCTCGGCCTGCGGCCCGTCGAGTTCGACGATCAGCAGCGCCTCCACGTCCAGCGGATAACCGGCATGGACGAAGTCCTCTGCCGCGTGGATGGCCGGCCTGTCCATCATCTCCATGCCGCCGGGAATGATGCCGGCGCCGATGATGTCGGCCACGCACTGCCCCGCCGCCTCGCTGGAGGGAAAGCCGATCAGCATCGCCCGCGCCGTTTCCGGCTTCTGGAGCACGCGCACCGTGACTTCCGTCACCACGCCCAAAAGACCCTCCGAGCCTGTCATGAGGCCCAGCAGATCGTAGCCCTCGGCGTCCAGATGCTTGCCGCCCAGCCGGACGATGTCGCCATTGATCAGCACCATCTCGACGCCCAGAATGTTGTTCGTCGTCAGCCCGTATTTCAGGCAATGCACCCCGCCCGAATTTTCCGCCACATTGCCGCCGATGGAGCAGGCGATCTGCGAGGAAGGGTCGGGCGCATAGTAAAAGCCCTCCTGCTCCACCGCATGGGTGATACCGAGATTGGTCACGCCGGGCTGCGCCACCACGGCGCGGTTGGCCAGATCGATATCGAGGATACGGTTGAACCGGCTCATCACCAAAAGCACGGCATCCTCCAGCGGCAGCGCCCCGCCGGAAAGGGACGTGCCGGAGCCGCGGGGCACCACGCGGATTTTACGCTCATCGCAATATTTGAGAATACGCGCGACCTGCGCCGTCGTCTCCGGAAGCACCACCACCAATGGCAATTGGCGATAGGCCGTCAGCCCGTCGCTCTCGAACACGCGCATCTCGTTGGCCGCGTCGACCACGCCTTCTCCCGGCACGATGATGCGCATGTCGGCGACGATCTCGTCGCGCCGCTTCATCGTGGCGGCATCGGCCTTCGGCATTGCGGGTCCGGACATGGCGCTCTCCAATTGGTAAAGGAAAATTACCGCCTTGTCTGGCAATAATCAATATCGTGCAGCCATCTTCCCTGTACTTTGCGGAGAACAGGCTTACGGACAACCGGTAACGCCACCTCTGCCGGGTACAGTGGACAAAACATTTGACCAAAAAGCGCTCCTGATCCTAGAATGGCGATGAAATCTCGCTCCAGCGGTTCCGGCTCAGTGACCACGATTTTTACAAGAATAGAGCATTCGCGCACCGCCGACGAGGTGACGCGCCAGATCGAGGCGCTGATCCTCGAAGGCATCCTGCGCGACGGGGACCGCTTGCCGGCGGAGCGGGAGCTGGCCGCCGAGATGCAGGTCTCCCGCCCCATTTTGCGGGACGCGCTGAAGGCGCTGGAAACGCGCGGCCTGCTCGTCACGCGCCAGGGCGGCGGCACTTTCGTCGGCAACATCGTCGGCGAGGTTTTCGCCAAGCCGATGCGCGAATTGATCGCCACCCATCCCAAGGCGACCGCCGATTACCTGGAGTACCGCCGCGAGGTGGAGGCCGTCGCGGCCGAGATGGCTGCCCGCCGCGCCACGCAAGCCGACAAGGCGTTGCTGGCCGAGCTTGTGGAGCGCATGCAGAAGGCCCACCGGAACGGGGATTTCGACATCGAGGTCGAGATCGACGCCGAGTTCCACAACGCCGTCAGCGAATGCACCCACAATTTCGTGCTCATGCACACGCTACGCTCGTGCTACCGGCTCCTGGCGGAGGGCGTGTTCTACAACCGCGCCAAGGTCTACGATCTGCCGGGCGCCCGCGAACAGCTTCTCGCCCAGCACCTGGCCATCTACGAGGCCATCCGCGGCGGCGATCCCGAGACCGCGCGCGCTGCGGCGGTCAGCCACATCGCCTTTGTCGAGCGGGCCAGCGCGGAGGCCGAGCGCACAGGCGAGTGGGAACGCATCTCCGCCATGCGCCTGCGCCAGCGCTCCGAAAATTCCACCAAACCAGCCCGTAGTAGCAAGCGGTCCGCCGGGACCCAGTAGCAAGCAACAGGATAGTCCATTGTCTGAGAGTGACCAGAAGTCCCCCCGCGTCGGCCTGTTCGTGACGTGCCTTGTCGACCTCTTCCGGCCAAGCATCGGCTTTGCGTCGGTTAAGCTCCTGGAGGATGCCGGCTGCCGTGTCGAGGTACCCATGGCGCAGACCTGCTGCGGCCAGCCGGCCTATAATTCCGGCGACCGCGCCGACACCATCGCCATCGCCAGGAACACGATTGAGACCTTCGAGGACTACGATTATATCGTCGCGCCGTCCGGCTCCTGCGCCGGCATGCTGAAGAAGCATTACCCGGCGCTCTTCAAGGACGGCGACTGGCAGGAGCGCGCCGAAGCCTTTTCGGCCAAGGTGCACGAACTGATGAGCTTCCTCGTCGACGTGATGGGCATGGAGAAGGTCGCAGCCCATCACGAGGGAACCGTCACCTATCACGATTCCTGCTCGGGCCTGCGCGAACTCAAGGTAAGGGACCAGCCGCGCCGCCTGCTCGCCACCGTCTCGGGTTTGAAGCTCAAGGAAATGCGCGACAGCGACGTGTGCTGCGGCTTCGGCGGCACCTTCTGCGTCAAATATCCCGACATCTCCAACAAGATCGTCGCGGAGAAGACCGCCAACATCGACGCTTCGGGCGCCGAGACACTTCTGGCCGGCGATCTCGGCTGCCTGATGAACATGGCCGGCAAGCTTCAGCGCGAAGGCAGCAGCGTAAAGGTGCGCCACGTCGCCGAGGTTCTGGCCGGCCTCGACGACAAGCCGTCCATCGGCGGGGGGAAAAGCTGATGCAGATCACGTCACCCAGTTTCAAGAAGAACGCGCGCGGAGCGCTTTCCGACGTCCAGTTGCAGAAGGCGCTCGGCAATGTGCGTCTGGGCTTCATCGACAAGCGCATCAAGGCCGTCGATGCGCTGCCCGAATTCGACGCGCTGCGAGACTCCGCCCGCGACATCAAGGACCACGCGCTGGCTCATCTCGACCTTTATCTGGAATCCTATGAGGAAAAGGTCACCGCGGCAGGCGGCAAGGTGCACTGGGCCGAAACGGCGGAGGACGCGCGCAAGGCCATCCTCGAGATCTGCCGGGCCGCCGGCGCCCGCACGGTCACCAAGGGCAAGTCGATGATCACCGAGGAGATCGGCCTGAACGATTTCTTCGTGGAAAACGGCATCCGCCCCGTCGAGACCGATCTGGGCGAATACATCATCCAACTCCGTGGCGAGCACCCGAGCCACATCATCGCCCCCGCCGTCCATCTCAACAAGGAGCAGGTGGAGGAGGATTTCCGGCGGGTGCACACCCATCTGCCCGAGGGCCGCGATCTGACCGAGCCCGAGACGCTGCTGGCTGAGGCGCGCCGCGTGCTGCGGGAGGAATATTTCGCCGCCGACGTGGGCATCACCGGCGCCAATTTCCTTGTCGCCGAGACAGGCACCTCCGTCATCGTCACCAATGAGGGCAATGGCGACCTGACCCAAACGCTGCCGAAGGTGCACATCGTCGTCGCCTCGATCGAGAAGATCGTGCCGACCCTCGACGATGTGGGGCAGATCCTGCGGGTGCTCGCGCGCTCGGCCACGGGCCAGGACATGAGCGTCTACACCACCTTCTCCACCGGCCCGCGCCGGCAGGACGACCCGGACGGCCCGGAGGAATATCACGTCATCCTGCTCGACAATGGCCGCTCGTCCATGCTGGGCAGCGAGTTCCAGGACATGCTGCGCTGCATCCGCTGCGGCGCCTGCATGAACCATTGCCCCGTCTACCACGCGGTCGGCGGCCACGCCTATGGCTGGGTCTATCCGGGGCCCATGGGCGCGGTGCTCACCCCCTCGCTGATCGGTGTCGACAAGAGTGGGCATCTGCCCAACGCCTCCACCTTCTGCGGACGGTGCGAGGCGGTGTGCCCGATGCACATTCCGCTGCCCAGGATGATGCGTCACTGGCGCGAGCGCGAATTCTCGCGCCGCCTCAATCCGGCGACCCAGCGCTACGGGTTGCGCGCCTGGGCGTGGTTTGCCCGGCATCCGAGGCTCTACCAGTTGGTGACGTCGTTCGCCATTCCCGGCCTGTCCCTTCTGGCCGGCAGGCGCGGCAGGTTCGGTTATCTGCCCTTTGCCGGCGGCTGGACCAGGCACCGCGATCTGCCTGCGCCTGAAAGCAGGACCTTCATGCAGCAATGGCGCAACCGGGAAACGCTTAAGCAGGGAGGCCGGACATGAGTGGCCGCAACGCGATACTGGGCAAGGTGCGGGCCTCGCTCGGCGCGGCCGGTGACGATGGCGCCCGCAGGAAGAGCGTCGCCGGGCGCCTTGAAGCAGCGCCCAAGGGCGTCATACCCGCCCGTGGCCAGCTCGGCCGGAAAGAGCGAATCGAGCTGTTCTGCCAGATGGCGGGAAAGGTCTCGGCAAGCGTCAAGCGCGTGAAGAAGGATGCGGACGTGCCGACCGCCGTGGTCGAATATCTGCGTTCCAGGAACCTGCCGGCCACCGTGCGCATGGGCGCGGATGAGCGGCTGGCGGCAATGCCCTGGGAAAAGGCCAAATCGCTCGAAGTCACGCATGGTCCCGCCGGACCGGACGACGAGGTCGGCGTCAGCCACGCCTATGCCGGCGTGGCCGAGACCGGCACGCTCGCGCTTCACTCGGGCCAGGACAACCCGACCACTGTCAATTTCCTGCCCGAGCACCATATCGTTGTCGTCAAGGCCGGCGACATCGCCGGCGACCTGGAAACGGTGTTCGACCGTGTGAGACAGACCTTCGGGAAGGGACAGATGCCAAGGACGCTCAATCTCGTCACCGGCCCCTCGCGCTCCGGCGACATCGAGCAGAAGCTGCTCTTGGGCGCGCACGGGCCGCGCGCCCTGCATCTGATCGTGGTCGATGACGGGTGATGACGGCGTTCATTTCGACGATGCATCCACGCCCGACGGCATGCGCCTTTATGCCGTCGGCGACATTCACGGCCGCCACGACCTTCTGGTCGAGATGCATCGCCGCATCATGGCGCAGATCGTCGAGGACCGCCCACGGGATTGGCGGCTGATTTATCTGGGCGACTATGTCGACCGGGGCGGGGCCGAAAGCGATGTCCTGGAATTCCTGTCGCGCGTCACCCGCGACGAGCCGCGCGTCCTCGCCCTGGCCGGCAACCACGATATCGGTCTGCTCGAATTCCTCGAATGGCCGAGCACCTACGGCCTTTTCGTCAACAATGGCGGCGAGACGACGGCCCAGTCCTATGGCGTCGAACTGGATCTCAGCTCCGATGCGGGCCTGCTGCGCGGCCATGCCCGCCTGCAACGTGCCATACCCGAGAGGCATCTGGCCTTTCTGCGCGGGCTGTCATTGTCGGCGAGTTTCGGCGATTTCTTCTTTTGCCACGCCGGCATTCGCCCTGGCGTGCCGCTCGACGAGCAATCGCCGCAGGATCTCGTCTGGATAAGGCAGCAATTTCACGGGCATGACGGCCTTCATCCCAAGGTCGTCATCCATGGCCATACACCTGTGCCCGCGCCGGAAATATGCCCCAACCGCGTCAACCTGGACACCGGCGCCTGGACGACGGGCCGCCTGACGGCAATGATGTTCGAGGGAAGGCGTAAGAAGCTGCTGGAAGTCGTGCGCGGCTCTACCGGGTAAACGCGGTGATGCCGTAGCCGTCGGTTGCCTGCGCCCCCGAAGTGGTCGCCGCATAGATGCCGGCGCCACTGACCGCGACGGCGGTGAGCATCATCAGGGAAAGAACGGCAGCGCGCATGAGGCTCATTTCGGTTCTACTCGTTGGGCAACAGCTTACGATACGGCAGGTTACGAAAATGTTCCGCGCCGTATCGGGTTGAATGGCAGCGACTCAAGGTCGGAGACGACGCGCCAATTGCTGCTATTCCTAAAAAATGACAAGCCTGTTTCTGTTATTGTTCATGACTTTTGCAATCCCGATGTGACTTGCCTGCAACTTGGATCCCGCATGCCTCTCCAGAACCGGGTCGATCCCTTCGGCGAAATCCACAGCACACCGGCGCGCGGTCTCTTCACGGGCAATCGCGGCGTGATCCATGATCCCGATTCGCGCACTCTCCTGAAGCGGCGCTGGACGAGCCGTGCCTGGATCGTCTGCGAGTGCGAGTTCCGTGGCCGCAGCCGCGAGGTCATGGGCCGCAACGCCCCCCGCGGCGGCGCCGGCTGGACCGAGCTCTTCTTCCTCGACGAGGTGACCGCCCTGGCTGCCGGCCATCGCCCCTGCTTCTACTGCCGCAGGGAACGGGCGAAACGGTTCAGCCGGTGCCTCGCAGAGGCCCTGCATCGCCCCGGCATTCGCGCTCCCGAGATCGACGCCCTGCTGCACGTCAAGCGATGGGCCTCGGCCAGAAGCCGCGAAACCGTGGAGCCGGAGGAGTTGCATCGCCTGCCGGACGCCACGGTCGTCGCGTCCGGTGGCACCGCCTATGCGCTGCGCGCGGGCTTGCTCCTGCCCTGGTCCTTCGATGGTTACGGCAAGCCGCGGCTTGGCGGCCTGCCGGCCTTGATTTCCATCGTCACGCCTTCCGCCACGCGCGCGGCACTCGCGGCCGGCTACCAGCCGGTATGGCACCCGACGGCGCCTGTGGAGGACCGGACTTGACCCCAAGCCACCAGCGCCGCATCAAGCGGTCATGAGAGCCAACTACAAGATGCAGCGCCTCTTTGTGCCCGACGGCCTTGCCGCGGGGGCGTCGTTCGATCTGGCTGCGGACCAGGCGCACTACCTGTTGAACGTCCTGCGCATGCGCGAGGGCGGACGGCTGCTTGTCTTCAACGGGCGCGACGGGGAATGGCTGGCGGAATTGACCGGAGCGGCCAGGAAGAAGGCCACGCTCGCCATACGCGAGCAGACCCGCCCGCAGCCGGCACCTCCCGACCTCTTCTACTGTTTCGCTCCTATCAAGAAGGGAAGGCTCGACTACCTGGTCCAGAAAGCCGTCGAAATGGGCGCCGGCGTCCTGCAGCCCGTCATCACCCAGCACACCCAGGTGTCCAAGCCTGGCATCCAGCGCCTTCAAGCAAATGTGATCGAGGCGGCCGAACAGTGCGGCATCCTCTCCGTTCCGGAGCTTTTCGAGCCGGTGAAGCTCGACCGGCTGCTGGCGGAATGGGAGCCCGACCGCGCGCTCGTCTTCTGCGACGAGGATGCCCCGTCCAACAATCCTGTCGATATGCTATCAGGGCTTGCCGGGCGCAAGCTCGGGCTCCTCGTCGGACCGGAAGGAGGCTTCTCCGACCAGGAGAGGCAGATGCTGCGCGACCTGCCCTTTGTCGTGCCCATCCCGCTCGGCCCGCGCATTCTGCGCGCCGACACCGCGGCCGTGGCCGCTCTGGCGGTCATCCAGGCAGCGGCCGGCGATTGGCGCGATGCGCCGGCTTGAAGCATGGTTCAGAACTTTTCGCTTGATTGCGTCCCGGCCTTTCGCCAATCAGGCGGCGATCTCCATTTTCGCGCAGCGAAAATGGCAAGGCCGACCGGCCGTCGCGCCCTGATGGCGCGAGCCAAGGGCGCGGAGGCGCCCGCCCGGCGCTTGAGGGACGGAAAAAGAGAGGGCCCGGTTTAATGGCGCGCGACACGACCGACGATCAGCCGATCGAAAAGATTGACGAGCTGGTCTCCTATATCGCCGCCGGCTGCAAGCCCGGCGAGGCATGGCGTATCGGCACCGAGCACGAGAAGTTTCCGTTCTACGTGGATGGCAACCGCCCCGTCCCCTATGAAGGCGAGCGCGGCATCAAGGCTCTGCTGGAAGGCATGCGGCGCACCCTCGGCTGGGACCCGATAGAGGATGCCGGCCACATCATCGGCCTTGTGGAGCCGACCGGGCAGGGGGCCATATCGCTCGAGCCCGGCGGCCAGTTCGAGCTTTCGGGTGCCGCGCTCGAGACGCTGCACCAGACCTGCCGCGAGGGCAACGCCCATCTGGCGCAGCTGCGCGAGATGGCCGAGCCGCTGGGCATTCGCTTCCTCGGCCTTGGCGGCAGCCCCAAATGGCGGCTCTCCGAAACGCCGAAAATGCCCAAGTCGCGCTACGACATCATGACCGCCTACATGCCCAAGGTGGGGGCCCACGGCCTCGACATGATGTACCGCACCTGCACCATCCAGGTTAACCTCGACTTCTCCTCCGAGGCCGACATGCGCCGCAAGATGCAGGTCTCCTCGCGTCTCCAGCCGCTGTCCACCGCGCTCTTCGCCAATTCACCCTTCACCGATGGCGGGCTGAACGGATTCCAGTCCTGGCGCGGCGAGATCTGGCGCGACACCGACAATCAGCGCTCGGGACAGTTGCCCTTCGTGTTCTCCAGCGATTTCGGCTTTGCGGACTATGTCGAGTGGGCGCTCGACGTGCCGATGTACTTCGTCATCCGCGAAGGCCGCTATCACGATTGCACCCATGTCACCTTTCGCCAGTTCATGAAAGGCGCCTTGCGCAAGGAATTGCCGAGCGGCATGCCGACCATGGGCGACTGGGCCAATCACCTTTCCACGCTCTTTCCCGACGTGCGGCTCAAGCGCTTTCTCGAAATGCGCGGCGCCGATGGCGGCCCCTGGCGGCGCATCTGCGCTCTGCCGGCCTTCTGGGTCGGGCTGCTCTACGACAGCGAGGCGCTGGATGCCGCCGAGGAACTCACCAAGGGCTGGAGCTTCGAGGAAGTCATCGCCATGCGCGACGCCGTGCCCGTCGAAGCACTGTCCGCCTCGTTCCGCAATCACGAGCTCCGCGAGACCGCCCGCGAAGTGCTCGCCATCGCCCGCTTGGGCCTGAAAAATCGCGCCCGCTTCAACCGCGAGGGCTTCGACGAGACCGGTTTCCTCAATCCGCTCGACGAGGTCGTCGCCCGCGGCACCACGAGCGCCCAGGAAATGGTCAACGCCTTCAACACCCGCTGGGGCGGCTCCATAGAACCGGTCTTCCTCGAACACGCCTACTGAGCGCTTGGAGACCGAGGCTGCAATCACCACGCTGGCGATTGGCCGTCAGCCCATCCCTTTGGGGGCCGCGCGTCGCCCTTTCCTGAAATCAGTTCCGATTCTCGGCCCCATACTGTAGGCCGCAGCCGGATTCTCCGCTAAACTCCCCCACCGCTTTTGATCCGGGAGGCCAGCCATGTTGCCCTTGTTTGAAATGCTCCAGAACGCCCAGAACGGCCAGGGCGTCGACGTTCTGGCCCGCCAGTTCGGCCTCACCACCGAACAGACCCGGCAAGCCATGGAAGCGCTGCTGCCGGCTTTCAGCCAGGGGCTCAAGCACAATGTATCCGACCCTAACGGCCTCGGTGCGTTCATGGCGGCGCTGTCGTCCGGCCAGCACGCCAGATATTTCGAGGATGCCGCAAGGGCCGCCTCCGCTGAGGGCAGGGCGGAAGGCGACGGCATTCTGGGCCATCTCTTCGGCTCCAAGGAACTTAGCCGTGCGGTCGCTCAACAGGCCGCCCAGACGACGGGCCTCGCCGAGCAGACCCTGAAGCAGATGCTGCCCGCGCTTGCCACCATGATCATGGGCGGCCTCTTCAAGCAGACCACCGGGCAGATGCCCCAGGCGCAGGCCAGCGGCGCCGGCATGGGCGGCGGCGGATTGCTGGGCGAGATCATGAAGCAGATGATGCAGCCCGGCGCCAGCTCGCGGTCGGCGCCCGCCGGTCAGGACGCCAATCCTTTCGGCCGCATGCTGGAGGAAATGTTCGCTGGCGTCCGGCAGGGCCAGCCCCGCCCGGGTTCGCAGGACAATCCGCTTGGCCAGATATTCGAGGAGTTCCTAAAGGCCGGGCAGCAAACGCCCTCCCCAGAGCCGGCAGCCAAGCCCCGGCAGGCGGAGAGCAACCCGAGCGGCCGTCCGCGCAATCCCTATGACGACCTGTTCGGCCAGATGTTCGAGACCGGCCGCAAGACGCGCGACGACTACGAGCGCAACGTGAAGGACGTCTTCGAGCAGTTCCGTCAGGGCATGGAGCGCCGTCGCTAGAATATCCCGGGAAAAGTGGGACGCATCATCGGCGCGCGGATCGCTCCAATGCCACACGAAAGTCCGCGCTCCCTTCGTTGACTCGGGGCTTTACGCTCCGTATAAGCGCCGCACGTTCGGGCTGACCGCCCCGGCGCGCGTTTCTGCGCCATCGTGGTGGTCCGAAACGCTCCTGTTAACTGTGAACAGACCCAAGAAGGGCCGCACTCCGCGGTATTAAAATAAATGAAGCGCACATATCAGCCCTCGAAAATCGTCCGCAAGCGCCGGCATGGCTTCCGCGCGCGCATGGCTACCTCCGGTGGCCGCCGCGTCATCGCGGCGCGCCGCAACCGGGGCCGCAAGCGGCTTTCCGCCTAAGTGCGGGCGCGGGGCCGGGGCATTGACTGGCCCATCGACCGGCGATGCGCCGCAAACCTATCCCGCGCGTTTGACCAAGCGCGCGGAATTTCTGGCGGTTCGTCGCGGTGATAAACGGCGGGGCCGCCTTTTCCTGCTGGAAGTGCTGGACCGGGGCGACGGTGGTCCCCCGCGTCTCGGCATAACGGTGACCAAGAAAGTCGGCAACGCGGTTGTGCGCAATCGCATTCGCCGCCGCCTCCGCGAGGCGACGCGCGTTTATGCCGCTCGTGACATGGCGCCCGGCACCGACTATGTCATCGTCGGGCGGCGCGACATACTCGACGCGCCGTTCGCGGCTCTGAAAGACGAGCTTGCCCGGCGGTTCCGCGGAAAGGCGCTCTCAAGGACTCTTCATGGACAATAATCGCAATTTCCTCATCACGATCGCGCTGTCGATACTGATCCTGACGGTATGGCAGGTGTTCTATATGAACCCGCGTATCGAGGAACAGCGTCAGGCTGCCCAGGTCGAGGCCGAGCAATCGGGAGAGAGCACCTCGCCCGCCGCCGGCTCCGGCGCGCAGCCCGCCGACATTCCGTCGGCAGGCCCATCGACAGGCAATGCAACGACGGGCGACGCCGCCATCCCCGGGCAAAGCCCGTCGGCAGGCGCACCGGCAAATCGCGCTTCGGCGCTGGCCGGAACCACCCGTGTCGAGATCGACACGCCGCGCCTTGCAGGTTCGATCAACCTCACCGGCGCGCGCATCGACGACCTGCTCCTGAAGAACTACCGCGTCACCGTCGACAAGGATTCGCCTAACGTCACCCTTCTCAATCCGGCCCCGCTGCCCGATGGCTACTATGTGGAAGTCGGTTTCGTGGGCGGCGAGACGGCCGGCGACGTGCCCGGCCCGGACACTGTCTGGAGCGCGCCCCAGGATGCGGTTCTTACCCCCGACAGCCCCGTCACGCTCACCTACGAGAACGGCCAGGGCCTGACATTCAGGCGCACGATCGCCATCGACGAAGACTATCTCTTCACGGTTTCCGATACGGTCGAAAACGCCGGCGGCGCGCCGGTCGAGCTCAGAACCTACGGCCGCACCACCCGCTTCGGCGAGCCGAAGACCTCCGGCATCTACATCCTGCACGAAGGCCTGATCGGCGTCACCGGCGAGGAAGGTCTGCAGGAAATCAGCTATTCCGACGCCAAGGAAGACGGTCGCATCGTGCCCGGCATGTCGTCCAATGGCTGGCTCGGCATCACCGATAAATATTGGGCCGTGGCCATGGTCCCGCGCGCCGGCAAGGATTTCCAGCCGCGCTTTGCCTATTTCGATGACCAGCGCCCGCGCTACCAGGCGGACTTTCTCACCCAGCCTCTTTCCGTGGCTGCCGGCGGTTCCACCACGGTCGACACGCTCGTCTTTGCCGGAGCGAAGGAAGTCGGCGTCATCAACGCCTACGAGGCGGCCGAAGACATTCGCCAGTTCGAGCTGATGATCGACTGGGGCTGGTTCTACTTCATCACCAAGCCGATGTTCTACCTCATCGACTGGTGCTACAAGCTGCTCGGCAATTTCGGCCTGGCCATCCTGGCGACCACCGTCATCGTCAAGCTCTTCTTCTTCCCGCTTGCCAACAAGTCCTACAAGTCCATGGCGAACATGAAGAAGGTGCAGCCTGCCATGATGGAGATCCGCGAGAAATACGCGGACGACAAGATGAAGCAGCAGCAGGCCATGATGGAGCTGTACAAGAAGGAGAAGATCAACCCGATCGCCGGCTGCTGGCCGATCCTGTTGCAGATTCCCGTCTTCTTCTCGCTCTACAAGGTGCTCTACGTCACCATCGAGATGCGGCATGCGCCGTTCTTCGGCTGGATCCAGGACCTTTCGGCTCCCGATCCGACCTCGCTCTTCAACCTGTTCGGCCTTCTGCCCTTCGCCGTGCCGGCCTTCCTGATGATAGGCGTGTGGCCGCTCATCATGGGCGTCACCATGTTCCTGCAGATGCGCATGAACCCGACCCCGCCCGACCCGACCCAGGCGATGATCTTCAACTGGATGCCGGTGGTCTTCACCTTCATGCTGGCGACCTTCCCCGCGGGGCTGGTGATCTACTGGGCCTGGAACAACCTGCTCTCCATCATCCAGCAGGGCGTGATCATGAAGCGCCAGGGCGCCAAGATCGAGCTGTGGGACAATCTGATAGGCCTGTTCAAGAAGAAGCCGAAACCGGCGGAATAGAGCCCGTATGAAACCTCAGGAGGCTCCGGCGTTGCCGGGGCCTCTTCTGCTTGAGCGGCAGGGCGCATCTGTGACATCACCCGTCACATTCTCGTTCACCTACCTTGTTATGCTCGCTGTCCATGTCGAACGAGGAGGATTTCATGAAAGTCGTTGCCAATATCGATTTCGATGGCGATTGCCGCGAGGCGTTCACCACCTATGCCGGCATTCTCGGCGGTGAGATCCGCGCTATGATAAGCCATCGCGACATGCCCGAAATGGCGGAAGGCGTTCCCGAGGATCGCTTGGATCGCATTATCCATGCCTGGATCGACATCGGCGATCAGGGGCTGATGGGGCAGGACATGCAGGATTTTTCCGGTCGCAAGGGCTACAGCGTGACCATCTCGGCCGACTCTGTCGACGAAGCTCGTCGCATGTTCGAGGAGTTGTCGAATGGGGGTGCCGTTATCATGCCCTTCGGCCCGCAGCCATGGTCGCAAGGCTTTGGCCTCGCGATGGACCGCTTCGGCGTCACCTGGGTGATCGATTCGCCAAGTGGGGGCTGACCCATCTGGGGCGCCCGATGATCGTTCTGCCCGGGCGCCGCACTGGATTTGCTGGTTTGATCGGGCTGCGATAAGATTCTGCTTCAGCGTTTCAGCACGACCCACGGCGCTCTTGCCTGTCAGGGAGACATCCGATGATCAAGTAGAGGCCTGTTCCAGGAAGCGCCCCTTGTGTGGATTGGGTGTTGCCGAGATAGTCACCTCGATTGCTGATCGTGGAGGTTTCCATGTACGGACCGAAAACCGAAAACGGACCGAAGCCCGAAATCAAGCACCCCATATATCTCCACCCGCGCGTCGGCTTTCTGAAGCCGCTCGTGGACGCGCCGAACATCGAAATCGGTGACTACACCTATTACGACGATCCCGAAGGCCCCGACCTGTTCGTCCAGAAATGCGTCCTGCATCACTACGAGTTCATCGGCGACCGCCTCATCATCGGCCGCTTCTGTGCCATTGCCGAGGGCGCGCGCTTCATCATGAACGGTGCCAACCATGTGCTTTCGGGGTTCTCGACCTACCCGTTCAACATTTTCGGGCAGGGCTGGGAGGAAGGCTTCGACCCGGAAACCTGGCGCCGCGAAATGCGCGGCGACACGGTCATCGGCAACGATGTCTGGATAGGCATGGAAGCCATCGTCATGCCCGGCATCACCATCGGCGACGGCGCCATCGTCGCCGGCCGCTCCGTCGTCACCCATGACGTGCCGCCATATGCGGTGGTCGCGGGCAATCCGGCCGAGAGCGTGAAGCACCGTTTCGACGGCGACACGGTGCGGCGGCTGCTCGCCGTTGCCTGGTGGAACTGGTCCGCCGACAAGATCACCCGCAATCTCGACGCCATCCGCGGAAACGACATCGCGCGCCTCGAGGCTGCGGCCTGATACGCATTGCCGGTTGACAAAGGGGAGACAAGCATTGATGGCCTAGGCTTGGCATTGACGCATCGTTTTCCCGCTTCATGCGGGCGGCAAGCGGGTTCGCTTACGTTGACGATATCACCGGCAGGAGAGACGGCGTGAGCAGATCGAGCGACAGGGGCATGGGCGACACGACCGAAAGCCGCCTCTTTTCCCAGCCCTGGGTCTTCATTCGCGGCGTCCCGACGATGAAGTTCCTGCCACCGGAAGGTCCGCCGGAGATCGCTTTCGCGGGTCGGTCGAATGTCGGCAAATCCTCGCTCATCAACGCGCTCGTGCGCCAGAAGGGGCTGGCGCGCACGTCCAACACCCCCGGCCGCACCCAGGAACTGAACTATTTCGTGCCCGACGGCTACAGCGGCGAGGCGGGCGACCTGCCGCCCATGGCACTGGTCGACATGCCCGGCTACGGCTTCGCCAAGGCCCCCAAGGAGCAGGTGGATGCCTGGACCAAGCTCGTCTTCGAATATCTGCGCGGCCGCGTGACGCTGAAGCGCGTCTATCTGTTGATCGACGCCCGTCACGGCATCAAGAAGATCGACGAGGAGGTCATGGACCTGCTGGACCAGGCCGCCGTGTCCTATCAGGTGGTGTTGACCAAGGCCGACAAGATCAAGCCCCCGGCGGTCGTCAAGCTGGTCGACCAGACCGTGGCCCAACTGAAAAAGAGGGCCGCCGCCTTCCCCGAACTCATCGCCACCTCGTCGGAAAAAGGCGAAGGTGTCGAGGACCTGCGCGCCACCATCCTGCGAGCGATCGAGGTGTAAGCGCCTCCCGCTACGCCGTCTTCGGCGAAAATGTCAGCGCGACGCCGTTGATGCAGTGACGCTTCCCCGTCGGCGGCGGGCCATCGTCGAAGATATGGCCAAGATGCCCGCCGCACCGGCGGCAATGGCATTCGGTCCGCGTGAGAAACAGCGTATTGTCTTCCTTGGTGCCGACGGCATTGGGCAGCGCCTCATAGAAGCTCGGCCAGCCGGTGCCTGAATCATACTTCGTTTGCGATGCATAGAGCGGCAGCGCACAGGCGGCGCAATTATAGGTGCCGGCCCGCTTCTCCTCGAGCAATGGGCTCGTATAGGGCCGCTCCGTCGCCTCCTGGCGCATTACCGCGAACTGCTGTTCGGTCAGGATGCTGCGCCACTCGGCTTCGGTCTTCGTGATCTCGAAGCTCTCCGCCATGGCGCTGTAGCCGGGCCTGCCGCGAAACGCCAACGCCCCGCCCGCAATGGCAATGCCCGCGCCTGCGCCGGCATAGAGGAAATGTCTGCGTTTCATGTCTTGCACTCCTTGATGTCGGGCTGAGTCTAGCGATCGGGACAGGTCAACGGCAAATCAATGGCCCGTGATGGCCGGGCGGAGAGGATGAGCGCCCGGCCACCGTTTGCGGCTTACTGCTTGGGCAGAAGTACCGTGTCGATGACGTGGATGACGCCATTCGACTGGTCGACATCGGCAATGGTGACGGTCGCCACATTCCCGTTCTCATCGGTCAGGGTTATCTTGTCGCCGTCCATTTTGGCCTGCAGCGTGCAGCCGCCAAGCGTTTCCACCGGGTGCGTGCCGCCATCATCGGCGATCATCTTGCCGATCGCGCCGGACATTGCTTCCGCTCCCACCACGTGGCAGGTCAGAATGGTTGTCAGCAGTTCCTTGTTCTCGGGCTTCAGCACCGTCTCGACAGTCCCGTCGGGAAGCTTTTCGAAAGCGGCATCGGTCGGGGCGAAGACGGTGAACGGGCCGTCGCCGGACAGGGTTTCGACGAGACCTGCCGCCTTGACCGCGGCCACCAGCGTGGTGTGATCGGCCGAATTCACGGCGTTCTCGATGATGTTCTTGTCTGCGTACATGGCCGCGCCGCCGACCATGGGATTGTCGGCCATGCTTGCCCCGGTAAGGGCGAGGACTGCGGTGCCGGCGAGAATGAATGAAACGAGCTTCTTCATATTGGTAACTCCCTGATTGTTCCTGTGCTCCGTTCCTGGAGACACAAGGAGATACGGAGGCGAGGACAGAAGAGTTTCAGGAGAGCCGAAAAAAAGCGCGTGAAGAAAGCGCTTTGGCGGCGATCAGATCGGATTGAGGGCGCCTTGCGCAACGACGGGTCCGGTAGGCGCGCCGCTGGGCGAGCCGCCCGGGGGCTCGGTCGTGATCGCGAAAACGGCATCGTCGTCGATGGCGGCCTGGAGCGCTTCGCCGACGGCGACATGCACGCTGCTTCCTTCCGGGATGACGCCCAGCGAGTGGGGCTGGCCGTCGTCGATCACCCACAGCTCGAAATCCCGCCCTTCCGGCCGGGCGCCCGTGACATGGGAGAGGCCGATATCTTGCGCCCGTGCGTCGTAAACGACGAAATAGTGGACCTCGCTTCCTTCGCCGGACAGCGACGCCACGAACCGCTCGTCCGCCTCGGGGGCAGGGGCCTCCATCCACGTGACGGCGGCAAGGACAAGCAGCGCCGCCGCGGTCGCCGCCGTGGCCGCCCGCCACACCGAAACGCTTTGCCACATCCGCGCCAGCGCGCCCGGTTGCTGGCGCGCTGACTGCCCGAACAGGCGTTGCTGCAGGGCCGCGCGTACCGATTCCGGCGGGACGACTTCCTCGAACCCGTCCGCCATCGGCGAAAGCTTGGCTTCCCAAGCCTCGACCAAACGGGCAAATCCGGGTTCTGCCTCGATCCGCCCGGCCACCGCCGCCCGTTCATCGGCCCGAAGCACGCCAAGCACATACTCGGCGGCGACGAGGTCGTCCTCCTCCCTGTATGGCCTGTGGTCGTCAGCCGGCGTCATCGTTCCAGGCATTCCTTCAATTTGGCCAGGCTGCGCCTGAGCCAGGTTCGCATCGTATTGAGCGGAACACCGAAGCGCTCCGCCAGTTCGGAGTAGCTGTCGCCGTTGAGATAGGCGCCGCGCACGGCCGCTGCCCGATCTTCCTCCAGCTCGCCGAGGCAGCGATCGATAAGCCGGTGCTCGCCGCTGGCGATCGCTTGCGCTTCGGGAGTTGGCCCGTCGTCCGGCACATCCATCGCCTCGTCAAGGCCGCTGCCGCGCTGGCGGCGGGCGCGGATAAGATCGATTGCGTGATTGCGCGCCACTGCCACGAGCCAGGATATCGGGCTGAGGTCCGAAGCCGAGAACCGATCCGCCTTGGTCCATATCTTGACATAGACTTCCTGCAGCGCTTCCTCGGCCTCTGCCCTGTCTCCCAAGATACGCAGGCACACCCCGAATAGTTTCGCGCTCGTCCGGCTGTAGAGCTGGTCGAAGGACGTACGGTCCCGCAGGGCAGTCCGGAATATGAGCTTGGAGATGTCGTCGGACCCCATGGCGGCAAAGATACAGTCCGCCGTCATGTTGGCAATACCCGATCGCGGTGCCGAGGTCGCGACAGGCCATTTGCGCCGGCGCGCGAATGCGATAAGAGACGAGCGGTCAAAGCATGATCCCGCCGTTTTACGGGAAGGATCATGCACCAATAAGGAGATGGTTCAGGGGGCAGTTCTTCGAAACGTCATCCTGATCTAATGCTTGGGAGCTGCCGGATGACGGATATTGCGGGAACGGCCGAAGCGCAGGCGCGCCTTCTTTCTGCGGCTCTGCCCTATATGCAGCGCTACGAGAACAAGACGGTCGTCGTGAAGTATGGCGGCCATGCCATGGGTGACGCGACCCTCGGCCAGGCATTTGCCCGCGACATCGCCCTCCTGAAGCAATCCGGCGTCAACCCCATCGTCGTCCATGGCGGCGGCCCGCAGATTGCCGCCATGCTCAAGAAGATGGGCATCGAATCCAAGTTCGAGGGCGGCTTGCGCGTCACCGATGCCAAGACCGTCGAGATCGTCGAGATGGTGCTGGCCGGCTCCATAAACAAGGAGATCGTCGCCCTGATCAATGCCGAGGGCGAATGGGCCATCGGCCTGTGCGGCAAGGACGGCAACATGGTCTTCGCCGAAAAGGCCCATAAGACCGTCACCGACCCTGACTCCAACATCGAGCGCGTACTCGATCTGGGCTTCGTCGGCGAGCCGGTGGAGGTGGACCGCACGCTGCTCGACCTCCTGGCGCGCTCCGAGATGATCCCGGTCATCGCCCCCGTGGCACCCGGACGCGACGGCCATACCTACAACATCAATGCCGACACCTTCGCCGGCGCCATCGCCGGAGCCGTCAAGGCGACGCGCCTTCTGTTCCTGACCGACGTCCCGGGCGTCCTCGACAAGCAGATGAAGCTCATCGACGAACTCACCGTCGCCGAAGCCCGCGCCCTCATAAAGGACGGCACTATCTCCGGCGGCATGATCCCCAAGGTGGAAACCTGTATCGAGGCTATCGAGCGCGGCGTCGAGGGCGTTGTCATCCTCAACGGAAAGACCGCCCATTCGGTGCTGCTGGAACTCTTCACCGAGCACGGCGCGGGCACGCTGATCGTTCCCTGAGAGCCCGTCGCGTCAGACCAGCACCAGCACGATAATCCCCGTCACGATCAGCGCGCAGCCGGCCACCTCCGTCGCGTTGATCTTCTCCCGGAAGAAATAGACCGTGGAGGCGAAGGTGAAGATCATCTCGACCTGCGCCAGCGCCTTCACCACCGCCGCCTGCTGCAGCGTCATCGCCGCGAACCACCCGAACGAGGCAGAGGCGCCGACAAGGCCGACGAAGAGCGAGGCTTTCCAGGCCTTGGCGATATGCGCCAGCTCCGCCCGTTCCTTCCAAATAATCCAGCCGAGCATGACCACCGTCTGAAAGAAGATGGTGAACAGCAGCGTGGTCGCTGCCTGCATCATGAAGTTCGGGCCGCCGAGCGACAGGGAGGCGGCGCGATACGCGACCGCCGCAATGCCGAACAAGGTGCCCGAGGAAAGTCCGATCAGCGCGTTGCGGCTGACGAGCGAGGCGAGCAGATTGCGCCAGCTCATCGGCACATGGGCCACCGAGATCGCCATCACGCCGAGTACCGTGATGGCGATGGCGACAAGCGCGCCGGCGCCGGCAAGTTCGCCGAGGAAGATCAGCCCGAAAACGGCGGCCTGCGCCGGCTCGGTGCGTGAATAGGCAGTTCCCACCGCGAAATTTCGGAACGAGAACAGATGGATCAAAAGAAACGTCGCGCCGATCTGCGTCAGCCCGCCGACGATGACCCAGGCAAGGAAGCCGCCATTGGGCCGGGCAAGCGGGTAACCGGCGGCCAGATGAAGCAAGGCGAGAAACAGCACCGCAAACGGCAGGCCGAAGCCGAACCGC
The DNA here is from genome assembly GCF_026162365.1 of Nitratireductor luteus. Classification (GTDB taxonomy): domain Bacteria; phylum Pseudomonadota; class Alphaproteobacteria; order Rhizobiales; family Rhizobiaceae; genus Chelativorans; species Chelativorans luteus. Next base: position 181,996 of record NZ_JAOANW010000004.1, read on the forward strand.
ACGAAGGTCGCCCCGGTCGTGCCCATCACGCCCTTCAGGTGCTTCTGCGCCGCCGACCGCAGGTTCTGCAGGAATGCGGCGGCAATCGTGATGGGGATCCAAAGTTCCATGAAGATGTCCGGGGGTGCAGGCGGGAAGTGTGCTCGGATTACTCCCGTTGCAACTCCAGCGCAACACCAGGGGCGCGCCTATTGCGGCTCCGGCGGATAGTGCAGGCAGGGGTCGAGCCGGATATGGCCTTCGTCGATGACGTTCAGCCCGCCGCTCAGTATCACCCGGTCGCCGACCTCGTAATCGTTGATCCGGTAAGTGATGCAAAGGACCTGCGGATCCGGCGCCTCGCAAACCGCCATGTAGCCGAGCGTTCCGTCATGCTCGACCATCGTCAGCGGGCCGACGACGTCGATCACGACCAGTTCCTCATCGCCGGGCTGGAGCTGCGCCAGCTTTTCCCGCAGCGTGCCGCACTCCGCCTCGAAGCTGGGCGCGGGCTGGGCCTGTGCGGCCGGGGACCAGGATAATGCTGCGAGCACGGTACCCGCCGTCAAAAGCTTTCCGCCGTACACGACATGCCCCTCGTTGAACGGCTTCATTGGCGACAAAAGCGCGACCACAATATGGCGGGTCAGGCCGCGACCGGCGTCTGGGGAGGAAGAATGACCATATTGCGGCCCTTGGCCTTGGCTTCGTAAAGCCTTTTGTCGGCCACGTTCATCAGGTCGGCGAAGGACGCGCCCGTCTCGGCGGTCGCGACGCCGATGCTAACGGTAAGCTGCACCGGGGTGCCGTCCGGCGCGACAAAGCCTGCCTCCTCGACGGCCTTCCTGATGCGCTCGGCCACCTTCGACGCCTCGCCGAGATCGGCATCGACGAGGAAGACACCGAACTCCTCGCCGCCCAGCCGTCCGCGATAATCCGCTCGCCGGGTGCAGTCGGCGATCGCACGGGCGATCTTCCTGAGCGCGTCATCGCCCGTCAGATGCCCGAAACGATCGTTGATCTGCTTGAAATTATCGGCATCGGCAACCAGCAGCGAGCCGCGCTTTCGCACGTTCTTCGATCTCTCGACCACTTCGATGAAGACGCCCCGGTTGAGGAGCCCCGTAAGGCTGTCGACGAGCGCCTTTTCGGCAAGTCTGCGATTCATGGCGGCCAGCTCGCGATGGGCGGCGCGGAGCCTGTTGTGGACCTCGGCCACCTTGCGCCTTTGATTGTATGTGTAGGCGCTTGCCGGAAAGACGATCGCGGTCGGGCACAGGGTGCATATCGCAAAAGCCGTCGAATCCATGTCGCGGCCCAGCATCGTCAATGCCAGCCAGCCAACGGCAAGAGACCCTAAGATCGATATGGCCGTCGAAATCGAGGCGTAGACGAACACTTTCCTCATGCGGCGCTCCCAATGCGCGCGCAACATGACAAAGGTGTTTTGCCGCTTCCTTTCCAGCTTACTTAAAGTTTGAGACAGCGGGTGCAAATCTGCCATAAGGAGCCATGACAAACCGCCCCGATCCATTCAGATTCGCCCATGTCACCGATTGGGTCTTCGATCTCGACAACACGCTCTATCCCCATCACAGCGACCTGTTCTCGCAGATCGACGTGAAAATGACGGCCTATGTGTCCGAGCTCCTGTCGATGCCCAGAGAAGAAGCGCGGACGCTTCAGAAGCAGCTTTACCGCGACCATGGCACGACACTGAAAGGGCTGATGGAACTCTATCGCGTCGATCCGGACGATTTCCTGGAGAAGGTCCACGACATCGACTATTCCTGGCTCGATCCGAACCCTGAGCTGGGTCGGGCGATAAGCGCTCTGCCCGGCCGCAAGTTCATCTTCACCAATGGCGACCGCAGCCATGCCGAACGTGCCGCCCGGCAGCTGGGCGTGCTCGACCATTTCGAGGATATTTTCGACATCGTCGCCGCCGGGCTGGAGCCCAAGCCGTCAAAGGCGACTTATGACCGTTTCATCGACCTGCATGCCGTGGTCGGCTCGAACGCCGTCATGTTCGAGGATCTGGCGCGCAATCTCCGCGTGCCCAAGGCGCTGGGCATGACCACGGTCCTCATCGTGCCGAAAAATTTCGAACCGACTTTCACCGAGATCTGGGAGCGGGATCCCTGTGACGAGGACGAAGTCGATTTCGTGACCGACGACCTCACCGCTTTCCTGCGCAGCATTCTTTAGGACAAGCGCCAGTCGTCACCTGTTGCGCTGCGCCCGGTCGTTGCGCTCTGCGGCGCGTTCGAGCTTGCGTTCCGTCGCGGCTTCCTTCTTGTCACCGTACATCGCAACACCGATGGCGCGGTTTGCACGCGTGTCGTGTTCGATCCGTTCGGCTGCCGTTTCCTTCTCGGCATCCTTGGCCTGCTCAGGCTGCGACTTGGTGGCGTGGCCGAGATCCTTGGCCTGCTGCTTGTTCATGACGTCCTTGTCGGGAACGCTTTTGGTCATGGTGGGGGTCTCCTTCGCTCGGCAGCCTTGATACGTCCGGATGGACGCACGCTGTAACGCCGATCTTGCGCCGGGCGTTCCAGGGCCGGCGGCAAAAACCGGCCCCGGAAGTCGTTTCACGGTTCCCGTGAAATGCCGAAATGAGCGCCGTCAGTGCTTGTGGGTTTCGCCCCGGCCGGCGCTGGCAGGCTTCACCGGAAGATCCAGTTTCACGGCGCCGGCTTTCTCGAATTCCAGGATCAACGGCACCGTTTGCCCCTCCTCGAACCGCTCTTCCACCTGCATGAACATGAGATGCATGCTGCCCGGCTTCAGCTCGACCCGCTCGCCGGCGGGAATTTCCAGCCCCCCTTCGACGGGCCGCATGGTCATGACCTCGTTGACAACCTCCATCGTATGGATTTCCACTTTGCCGGCGCGCGGCGAGCGCACGGAGACCAGCCTGTCGGCGCTTTCGCCCGTGTTCACGATGTCCAGATAGGCGCCGCCCGTGGGCTGGCCCGGCAGCATGGCGCGGGCCCATGGGGCCGCGATTTCCAGCGCGCCGGCGGAAATGCTGGCCTCGTGCTGATGGCCGGCCGTCTCCGCCGCCAGGATGGTGAGCGCGGGAGCCGGCCTTTCGAGCGAATGGGAATCCTGGCCTTGCGCAGGCTCCTCCACCCATTCGGCCGTGCCTTCGGCGCAGGTCTGAACGGTCTTGAAAAAGAGCCGCTGGCCTTCCTCGACACCGGCAAGCGTGCCGTGCAAGGCGAACTCGTCATAATGAGCGTCGTCCAGCGGGCCGCCCTTCCAGGTGACGGCGACAGGGCCGGAACGGACTTCCCTGCCATGCAGCGTATAGGCCCTGGCGTAGTCGCCTTGCTCGATGTCGATCGTCCATCCGGCCTTCGGCATCGGCTTGGCGCCGACGAAGCCCTCGGGAAGCTGAACCCTCACCGCCGTGGTGGATTGTCCGTCGCAGCCGTGCGGAACGCCCAGCACGGCCTTGAACGAGCCCGGCGCGGCCTGGTCCTGCTGGAGCGATACATGCGCCGAAGCCGTGGGAGCGAAATAGGTGAGAAACGAAGCCGCCGCCGCGGCGGTAATGACATTGCGGTACATTTTGACGATCCTTTCGATGTGCTTTGTGGGTCGCGCCGGCCATGCCGGACGTTTCACATCGAAGGGGGAGGGCCGCGTATGGAAGGCGGCGCGCCGGCACTTGAGGCCGCGACCGCATGACCGCGCGCGGGGGAGGGAAGCCGTACGCCGGGCCGGTCGACAACGGGCATCGTGGCATCCGCGCGGGCATCCATGGCCACACTCATCGCGCACAGGTGCCCGGTGGGGCAGAGCGGGCATTCAGGCTCGCCCCGACTTTGCTGCGGCTTGTCCGCCGCGTTCAGCGGATTGCACAATATGTCGAGACCGGCAAACCGGGCGGCGTTGGCTGCCGACAGCGGTTGCAGCGCGCCGACGAACAGCAACAGCACGGCCAGGGCGGTAAAAAGCCCCCGGTCCCGCCGAAGCGTGGCAAACCAGCCTGGTTGTCTGCGCGCCTTGCTCATGCTCAACGAATAACGCGCCCGCCGCCCTGACGCCAGCACCCCGCCTGCGGCATTGGCGCGCTGGTTCTAAAATCGCGATCCACGGCCGCTTTCACCAAGCTTTGAAGAGTCAGGCGAGACGTCGATGAAAAGGTAATCTCCCCCCGAGGGGGGAGATGCCCGTCAGGGCAGAGGGGGGTCGCGGGGCTCGGTGCTAAATCGCAGCTGACTACAACTCATAGAACTCCGCGATCTTCGCCCAGGCTTCCTCGGCCGTGTCGACGAAGGTGATCAACTCGTCATCGCCGGGAGAAATCGTGCCTTGCTCGGCCAGATAGGGCAGGTTGATGGCGTGCTTCCAGAACTCTTTGCCGAACAGGATCACCGGCATCCGCTCCATGCGCCCGGTCTGAATGAGCGTGAGCGATTCGAAAAGCTCGTCCATTGTGCCGAAACCGCCGGGGAAGACCGCCACCGCCTTCGCCCGCATCATGAAATGCATCTTGCGGATCGCGAAATAGTGAAAGTTGAAGCACAGTTCCGGGGTCACATAGAGATTGGGCGCCTGCTCGTGGGGCAGGACGATGTTGAGGCCTATCGTCGGTGCGCCGCAATCGGCCGCTCCCCGGTTGCCGGCTTCCATCACGCCGGGGCCGCCACCGGTGACGACGACATATTCGCGGTAGTAGCTCTTGGCCGATTGCTCCGAGCACAGCCGTGCGAATTTACGCGCTTCCTCATAAAAGCGGCTGTTGTTCTGCAAATTATCCTTCTGGACATCGTTCTTGGCCGCCCATGCCTCGCCGCCGGGCTCGGGAATGCGCGCCCCGCCGAACAGGATGACCGTAGAGCGGATGCCGCGCTCGGCCAGCGCCATCTCCGGCTTCAGCAGTTCGAGCTGGAGGCGCACGGGCCTGAGCTCGCGCCGGGTCATGAATTCCTCGTCGTCCCATGCCAGCCGATAGGTATCGGAGCGGGTCTGCGGCGTATCGGGCACGCTGCGCGCCCGTTTCAGGTCTTCATCCGAATGCGGCAGCGGCGTCCAGCTACTCTTGTCTTTTGCGTCCATCAGGCATGACTTCCCGTTCTTGCGCGCCCAAGAGTCGATTCTGCCCGGCGCGTAACCATCGATTGACCCCTTCGGGCGCTTCGCATAGGTTCCGCGCCGGCTCAAGGCTTCCCTTAAGAAACTAGCGGGCTTCCCCTTAATTGCGCGTGTAACGGGACGAAATATGACGAAAACGAACATCTCCGCCCTGGAAACGACCATCGAAGAAGCCTTCGACAATCGCGATGGCATCACCACCGACACGCGCGGCGAGGTTCGCGAAGCGGTCGAGGCCGCGCTGCACCTGCTCGACAGCGGGCAGGCTCGCGTCGCCGAACGGGGCGCCGATGGCGCCTGGACCGTCAACCAGTGGCTCAAGAAGGCAGTGCTGCTTTCCTTCCGGCTGAACCCGATGCAGATCATCAAGGGTGGGCCCGACGATTCGGTCTGGTGGGACAAGGTTCCCTCAAAGTTCGACGGCTGGAGCGCCAACGAGTTCGAAAGAGCAGGCTTGCGCGCGGTGCCCAACTGCGTCGTCCGCCGCTCCGCCTATATCGCGCCCGGCGTGGTGCTGATGCCTTCCTTCGTCAATCTCGGCGCCCATGTCGGCAAGGGCACGATGGTGGACACCTGGGCCACTGTCGGCTCCTGCGCGCAGATCGGCGAGAATGTGCATCTTTCGGGCGGCGTCGGCATCGGCGGCGTCCTGGAGCCCATGCAGGCCGGACCGACCATCATCGAGGATCATTGCTTCATCGGCGCCCGCTCCGAGGTTGTGGAAGGTTGCATCGTGCGCGAGGGCTCGGTGCTGGGAATGGGCGTCTATATCGGCAAGTCGACCAAGATCGTCGACCGCGCCACCGGCGAGATCTCCTACGGCGAGGTTCCGCCCTATTCGGTCGTCGTCGCCGGCACGATGCCGGGCAAGCCCATGGGCAATGGTGAGCCGGGCCCCGGCCTTTACTGCGCCGTCATCGTCAAGCGTGTGGACGAGAAGACCCGGTCGAAGACTTCGATCAACGAGTTGCTGCGCGACTGACGCGAGAGCATGAACCGGAAAGTGGGGGGAGGCTATGACACGCAGGCAGATTTCCTGGCTCTTCTTCGGCTTTTCCGGCCGTGTCAGCCGCATGGCTTATTTTCTGGCTGGCTTGCTTCTGGCAATCTTCCAGGCGTTCGCTCTCTACCGCTTCACGCTGGCCCCTGAAGAAAGCGGCGCCAGCGCCGTATGGGCGACGCTTTTCTGGGCCGTTTTCTTCCTCTCCGTCTGGTCATATGTAGCGCTCGGGGTGAAGCGGCTTCACGATTTCGGCAAGCCGGGTATCTTCGCCGTGACACTTTTCATCCCCATGGTCTCGATCCTGGCTTTCATCGTCCTGTGCCTTTATCCCGGCGATCCTGGCGCAAACGAATATGGGGAGCGGACCAACGCGCCGGATTGAAGTACGCCGCCGGACGGGTGACAGGCGCTTTCCTTTCGAATATCCCTCTCACCATGACATTGCCCACCGACCCCGCCGAAAACCTCGCCGCTCTGATCCGTTGTCCCTCCGTCACGCCGGATGACGCCGGTGCGCTGGGGGCGCTTTCACAAATGCTGGAGCGCCTGGGGGCGAAGATCGAGCGCCCCGTCTTCAGGGAAGACGGCACGCCCGACATCGAGAACCTCTATGTCAGGGTGGGCACGAAAGTCCCCCACCTCTTGTTCGCCGGCCACACCGACGTGGTGCCACCGGGCGACGAGGCCGCCTGGACCCATCCGCCCTTCGCTGCCGAGATCGCCAATGGCGAAATGTTCGGCCGCGGCGCGGTCGACATGAAGGGCGGCATCGCCTGTTTCGTGGCCGCGCTCGCCCGCTACCACGAAAGTCACGGCGCGCCGGCCGGCTCTGTCTCCTTCCTCATCACCGGCGACGAGGAAGGACCGGCTATCAACGGCACGGTCAAGTTGCTCGAATGGGCAAGGGAGCGCGGCGAGGCGTGGGATGCGGCGCTGGTTGGCGAGCCCACCAATCCCGATGCCCTCGGCGACATGATCAAGATCGGCCGCCGCGGTTCGCTTTCCGGCACCATCGTCGTCCATGGCCGGCAGGGTCACGTCGCCTATCCGCACCTTGCCGACAACCCGGTGCGCGGCCTGCTGATGCTCGTCGAGGCGCTGCTGGAGCCGCCCTTCGACGAAGGCACGGCCGACTTCCAGCCGACGAACCTGGAAGTGACCTCCATCGATGTCGGCAATACCGCGACAAACGTCATTCCCGGCCGCGCCACGGCGACCTTCAACGTGCGTTTCAACGATCGCTGGACGCCCGAGAGCCTGCAGGCCGAAATCCACAACCGGCTCGACCGCGCGGCCGCTTCCTCGCGGCTGAGGCCGGGGTGCGGCGACCCCGTCGCCTTCGACATCGAATGGCGGGACCGTCCCAGCTCCGCCTTCCTGACCCGCGACGACAGACTGATCGAAACCCTCACCGCCTCGGTCGCGGCCGTCACGGGCAAGCGGCCCCAACTGTCGACCTCCGGCGGCACCTCGGACGCGCGCTTCATCAAGGATTACTGTCCCGTCGTGGAATTTGGCCTCGTCGGCCAGACCATGCATATGGTGGATGAGCGTGCCGCGCTTTCGGATCTCGAGACCCTGACACGGATCTACCTGCGCTTCCTCGAAGACTGGTTCGGTTAGCCACTATGCCCACCGGCGTCGAAATACAGCAATATATGGCCGGCGTCTGGCGGCTGATGATGGGCCGGCCCGACGGCGTGCGCTGGCTCGACCTGTCGGCCGACGGCTTCTGGAACTCCTTTTTCGCCATTCTGGTGGCGATACCGCCCTTGATGGTCGGTTGGGTCGGAGTCGCCAACGATGTCGCGGGCGATGTGAGCGCGGGTGTGCGGTTCGCTCTCCTGGTTCGCCTGTTCCTGGTCGATGTCGGCGCCTGGCTGATCCCGCTCGCCATGCTGGCGGCCGTCGCCGGGCCGGCCGGGATATCCGACCGCTTCGTGCACTATGTGGTCGCCACCAATTGGGCGTCGGCGTTCTTTGCCTGGCTGCTTGCGCCCGCCGCCATCATGCGGCTGTTTTTCCCCGTCGGCGATGGCATTGTGGACATCCTGGCGCTGGTCTTGTTCCTTGCGACGCTGTTTCTTTCCTGGAGGCTCACCACCGCGGTGATCGACAAGGGACCGGCGCTCGGAAGCGCCGTCTTCTTCGCGATGCTCGCCGCCTCGGTCGCTACCCTGGTCGCGCTTCAGTCGCTGCTGGGCCTCACGTTCTGAAGCTCACCGCGCGGCCGCGTGGCCGCGACGGAGACCGCCATGAGCACAGCCGCTGCGGTGGCCAGCGCGGGAAACGATCCCGCCAGGTAGAGCGGCCCGAACGCCACGGACCCGGCAAAAGCCGCAAGATAGGTGACGGCGCTGTTGAGGCCCAGAATCCCGCCGCGCCTTGCCGGATCGATCGCCGTCAGCCGCACGATGAGCAGGTTGAGCCCGAGATGGTTCGCAACCCCCCAGACGAATGCCACCGCCAGTAGTGCCGCATAGATATGCGCGGTCAGGCCAAGCAGCACATAGACGGCCAGGACCAGCGAGAACGCCATGGGAAGGGCCATCCGCGCCGGCACACGGCCGCCCGCCCGGTCGAGGAACGCCGCCGCGCCGAAACCCAGGCCGTAGACAAGCGTGGTGAGCCCGCCGGCGCTGAGCGGCAGGCCGAGCGACTGGTGCAGATGATCGCCCAGATAGGAATAGGTGCCGTAGAAGGCGGTCATGAAGGCGCCATTGGCGGCAAGAAGCGGCAGCAGGCCGGGCGTGGTGAGGGCCGCCAGCGGCGATGTCGCCGGTGTCGAGGTCTTCCGGTCCTCATGTCCGCCCACGATGAGCGCTACAAGTCCCAGCAGCGCGAGGCAGGCGACAACTGCAAAGACGGCGCGCCAGTTCAGCATGTCGGCCAGCACGGCGGAGAGCGAAACGCCGGCCACCATGCTTATTGTCCACCCCGTCAGCACGATGCCGACGGTGCGGCTTTCGCGGCCGGGCGGCGCGATGGCCGCCGCATTGGCATAGATCGCGGGCAGGGAGAGACCGGCCGCTATGCCGGCCAGAAGCTGCGCCGCAACGAGCACCGGAACGGCAGGCGCGGCCGCGCTCAGCGCCAATGCCGCCGCCAGCAGCCCGAAAGCCAGCCGCAGGATCCGCCATGCGCCGACACGGTCGATATAGCGTGCCAGAAGAAGCGCGCTGCCGGCAGTCCCGAGCCCGAAGGCGCCAGTGCCGGCCATCACGGCGGGAACCGGGACCCCGAACGCGGCGGCTACATCCGGCGCGATCGGCGACAGGACCAGCGAGTTGGAACCGATGACGGCGATCGCCCCGGTGAGCACATACACGGTCGCCGGGATGGGCGCGGCCGCCGGTCCCGGTTCGGAAATCGAATTGGCTTTAAGATGGATCGACATAATGGCATAATGGCTGAACGAAATTAGGCAACAACTGGAAAATGCAGAATGGTAGAAAAAACAGACAGCATTCAGCGAAGGGCGGCAGCGCACCCGTCTCTGGATGCGATGGACCGAAAAATATTAGGTGTCCTGGTTGACGACGCGACGGTCAGCTACGCGGAGCTGGGGCGCGCGGTTGGCCTGTCCGCGCCCGCGGCCCATGAGCGGGTCAAGCGTTTGAGGCAAAGCGGCACCATTACGGGCACCTCAGTGCGCATCGATCCCGAGGCGGTGGGCAAGCCGCTTCTGGCCTTCGTCCATGTCGACACCAGCGGCTGGGGCAAGTCGCCGGAGCTCATGGCCATCGCCAGGCATCCGGAGGTCGAGGAAATCCATTCGGTGGCCGGCGATACCTGCATGCTGCTCAAGGTGCGCGCGAAAGACACCCATGCGCTCGAGGGCCTCCTGGCCGAATTGTATGCGACGCCCGGCGTGGTGGCGACGCGCAGCTACGTCGTCCTGACGACCTATTTCGAGCGCCCCGTCCAGCCGGCCGTGACCGGGGAATGGAAAGTCCCGGAAGGACTGGCGTCGAAGGCCCGCGCGGCGGCTCATACCATGGGTCATTCTTGATGACCCATGAAGCCCGCGACCGCGGGCCGCGCCGTTTGGCGCGCAAGCCAAGGGCGCGGATGCGCCCGCCCGGCGCCTGAGGGCCTCAGTAGTCGACCTTGACGAGATAGAGCCCGTGCGCCGGCGCGACGGGGCCGCAGGCGGCGCGGTCGCGCGCTTCCAGCGCGGCCGTCACGTCGTCGGCGCTCCACGCGCCTTCGCCCACCCGCTTGAGCGTGCCGACGAGGGAGCGCACCTGGTTGTGCAGGAACGAGCGGGCCCATGCCCGCACGTGGACCTCGTCGCCCTCCCGCGTCACCGACAGCCCGTCGAGCGTCTTCACCGGGCTTTTCGACTGGCATTGCGCGGCGCGGAAGGTGGTGAAGTCGTGATGGCCCACCAGCCGCTGCGCTGCCTCGTGCATGGCATGTTCGTCGAGATGGTATTTGACGTGCCACGTACGATTGCGCTCCAGCGGCGCGGGAACGCGTCGGTTCATGATGCGATAAAGGTACTGCCTTCCCTTAGCCGAAAAGCGGGAATCGAAACCGTCGTCCACCACCGCCGCTTCCAGCACCGCCACCGCCTCGTCGGCCATCGCCAGATGCGCGTTGAGCGCATCGCGGACCGTTGCTCCCTTCCACAGGCGCGACAGGTCGAAATGCGCGACCTGGCCGAGGGCATGGACCCCGGCATCGGTGCGGCCGGCCCCGTTCAGCGTGATGCGCTCGCCGCAAAAGCCCTCGATGGCGTTCTCGATGGCCTCCTGCACCGTGTGCTGCCCCGCCTGGCGCTGCCAGCCGGCATAGGGGCTCCCGTCATATTCTACATCGATGCGATAGCGCGGCATGGCCTGGTCGGTTCTACGGTTGCGATTGTCCGCCGCGCCCTGCGCGCACGCGTCGAAGAAGAAGCGAAACGTCGATGAAGAGCCGATCTCTCCCCTTGAGGGGGAGATGCCCGGCAGGGCAGAGGGGGGTAGCGCAGGGCGCGGCGTAAACGATTGTCATGCTATCCGACCTTCGCGCCGGCGGCCAGCTTGGCGCCGCGCAGGAAGCTCTCAGCATCGACCGGCTTGCCGCCCGCGCGCTGCACTTCCACAAGGCGCACGGCACCCGAACCACAGGCACCCGAACCGCAAGCAATGGTCAGCGCATCGTCCAGCACCAGGCCCGGTTCCCCTGCGCCTTCCGCGACGGCCGACCGCAGCAGCTTCACCCGCTCGGCCTTCCCGCCGATGGGCATTTCGCACCAGGCTCCCGGAAACGGCGAAAGGCCGCGAATATGGTTGTGCACTTCCGGCGCGGTCCGGGTCCAGTCGACCCGCGTCTCCTCCTTGCTGATTTTCTTCGCATAGGTCGCGCCCTCTGCCGGCTGCGGCGTCAGGGTCAGCGCCCCCTGTTCCAGCCGTTCCATGGCCTCGACCATCAGCCCCGCGCCGACCTCCATCATCCGGTCGTGTAATTCGCCCGCAATCATGTCCGGGCCGATGGCGACGCGCTCTTCCAGCGCGACAGGTCCGGTGTCGAGCCCTTCGTCCATCTTCATGATCGTCATGCCGGTCTCCCGGTCGCCCGCCATGATCGCGCGCTGGATGGGAGCGGCCCCCCGCCAGCGCGGCAGCAACGATGCGTGGCCGTTGAAGCAGCCGAGAAACACACCCTCCAGAATAGCCTTCGGCAGTAAAAGCCCGTAGGCGACTACGATGGCCGCATCGGCTTCAAGAGCCCGGAAAGCCTCCTGTTCCTCCGCGCCCTTCAGCGATTTCGGCGTGCGAACTTCAAGGCCGCGCACCTCCGCCGCGCGGTGCACGGGCGATTTCGTAAGCTCCAGCCCGCGCCGTCCGGCCGGCCGCGGCGGCTGGGTATAGACGGCGGCGATCTCATGCCCGGCATCGGCCAGGGCAGTAAGCATCGGGACCGAGAAATCCGGCGTTCCCATGAAAATCAGGCGAAGGGGCATGCCCGCACCCCCCTGAGAGTGTCCCGGCTCAGCCGCTTCATCCCGCCATGCGGGCAGGCGGCCGGTCTTTCGCAAGCTTCTTGAACTTGCGCACGACGATGTCGCGCTTGAGCTTCGACAGGTGGTCGATGAAGAGCACGCCGTTCAGATGGTCGATCTCGTGCTGCAGGCAGGTGGCCAGAAGCCCGTCGGCCTCGACCGTCTGCTCCTTGCCGTCGAGGTCGATATATTTCACCGTCACCTCGCCCGGGCGCTCCACCTCGGCGTAATAGTCGGGGATCGACAGACAACCTTCTTCATGCACGCTGCGCGTATCGGAACTGGCGACGATCTCGGGATTGATGATCACCCGCGGCTGGGGCTCCTCGTCCTTTTCCGCAAGGTCCAGCACCAGCATGCGCAGCGGCTCGCCCACCTGTATCGCCGCCAGCCCGATGCCGGGTGCGTCATACATGGTGTCGAGCATGTCGCCCGCGAATTTGCGCAGCGCATCGTCGACCCGCTCCACGGGCTTGGAAACCTCGCGCAGCAGCGGATCGGGAAGGATTATCAGCGGTCGGATCGTCATGCGCGTCAGGTAATGGCTCCCGGACTTGCCGTCAATATGAAAGCACTGCGTGCCAGGGCCATCGCATATGTCGGCGCCTTCCCCCACTCCGTCCCGCTTCGCGGTCCACCTCTCCCCCGCAACGGGGGAGAGGAAACGCCGGCTGTGACGCTAGGCGCCCTTCCTCTCCCCCACTTCTTGGTGGGGGAGAGGTGGATCGGCCGGAGGCCGAGACGGAGTGGGGGAGCAGGCGCTTCCTTATGCGATAGCCTGCCAAAAAGGGGGAGGGGACCATGGAGCGCTCGCCCAATCTCTCCTCCTTGTGGGGAAGGAACCTCGCAATCGCCCTGGTTGCGTACCGCACATTGTTCACGTTTTGGTCTTATTATGCATCAGCGAATCGGATAGGCTCCATCCATGAACGACACGATCTCGCTGTTTTCCTCGCCGGTTGCACAATTGGGCGCGACCACGCTGACGCTGGGCCACCTGGCGGCCGCCGGCGCCTGCGTCGTGCTCCTGCTGCTGGCCTTGCTGGTGGTGGGTATCTGGCGCGGCGCCTCGGCCCGTGCCATTGCGGCGGTCGAGGCTGCCGAGCGCGCCCGCGAGGCGGAGGCGCGCCTTGCCGACCTCGCCAAGGCGCAGGCCGAGCTTCAGGGCCGCATGGGCACGATCGCAGAGGTCTTCGGCCAGCGCCAGGCGGAGATGACGAAGTCGATCTCCGAGCGCCTGGACGGCATGACGTCGCGCCTCGGCCATTCGATCACCGAGCAGACCAAATCGACCCACGAAAATCTCGCCCGGCTGCAGGAGCGCCTGGCGGTGATCGACACCGCCCAGAACAACATCCAGTCGCTGGCCGGCCAGGTCGTTCAGTTGCAGCAGATCCTGTCGAACAAGCAGACGCGCGGCGCGTTCGGCCAGTCGCGGATGGAAGCGATCATCGCCGACGGCCTGCCGCACACGGCCTATGAGTTTCAGGCAACCCTTTCCAACAACAGCCGGCCCGACTGCCTCGTCAAGATGCCCAATGGCGCGCCGTCCCTGGTGATCGACGCCAAGTTTCCGCTGGAATCCTGGAACGCCATCCGCGCCGCGGCCGAGGCCGAGGGCGGCTCGCCCGAGGCCCGCCGCCAGGCCGAGCAGTCCTTCCGCCGCGACGTGGAGGTGCATGTCAAGGCGATTGCCGAAAAGTACCTTTTGACCGGCGAGACCCAGGACACGGCCTTCATGTTCGTACCGTCGGAATCGATCTTCGCCGAGATCCACGAGAATTTCGAGGCGCTGGTGCAAAAGGCGCATCGCGCCCACGTCGTCATCGTCTCGCCTTCGCTTCTGATGCTGTCGATCCAGGTCATCCAGGCCGTGTTGAAGGACGCCCGCATGCGCGAGCAGGCCCATCTCATCCAGGCCGAGGTCGTGCGCCTGATGCAGGACGTCTCCCGCCTCGACGACCGGGTGCGCAAGCTCCAGGGCCATTTCCTGCAGGCCAATAAGGACGTGGAAATGATCCTGACCTCCGCCGACAAGGTCACCAAGCGCGGTGCCAGGATCGAAGCGCTGGAACTCGGCGCCTTGCAAGGGGAAAAGACGGAGGGCGAGGCGCCGGCGGGCCCAACGGGTAAGGATGAGATTTCTTCCGAGGACGGTCCGAACTCCGGCAGGCTCAGGCTGCGCGTCGTCGACGAATAAAAACCCTGCAAAAAGAATCCCCACAGATGCCCACAGCACCATTTGCGCCAACAAATCCTCCTCCGAGGCCTTTGCGCGACAGGGCATTGCTTGCTATTCGACGGTGACGATAGAGCAGGGCGCGCTCCCATCCAGGCGCGCGCTTCGCCCTTTCCGTTCGTTTTGCCACATTTGCACGAACGTCAGGTGGTTCCACCTGACTGCAAGAACTTTGCTTCAGGGAGGAAATTCAGAAAATGTTTCGTTCAGCCATCAAGACGACGCTTGTCCTGGCCGCCGCCACGGGCGTTGCCGCCTCCAGCGCCGGTGCCGAGACCCGCGTTACCTACAAATCGGCCAAGGCCGGCTCATCCTATTACCAGATGGGCGTCGAGATCGCCGAGGCCGTGAAAAAGGGCACGGATGGCGATATCATCGTGACTATCGAGGAAAGCCAGGGTTCGGTCCAGAACGTGATGGAGGCGCGTGCGCGCGGTGCCGATTATGTCTTTACCACGCCGCCGGCGCTGGTGAGCCTGGCGCAGCAGGGCAAGGCCATGTTCGAGGGCAAGGGCGATCCGAAATTCGCCGAAATCCGCGCCCTGTTCCCCATCCCCTCGCTGACCATGCATTTCGTCATGTCCAAGGCGTCCGGCGTGGAGGATTTCGCCGGCATGGAAGGCAAGACCGTCCTGTTGGGAAAAGGCTCCTTCGGCGCGACGGAAGGTGAGAAATACCTCGGCCTGTTCGGCCTCGAAGGCAAGGTGAACCTCGCCGACGCCGAACTGTCCAACGCCGTCGCCGCCCTCAAGAACGGCCAGATCGACGGTTTCGTGACCGCCGGTTCCTGGCCGGCGCCCAATGTTGTCGAGGCCGCGGCGAGTGTTGACGTGAATGTCCTGTCGCTTTCGCCCGAGCAGGTCGAAGCGACCAAGCGCACGGCGCTGACGATTCCCGCCGGGACCTATGCCGGCCAGGACACCGACATCGTCACCACCTCTTTGCCGGTCGTCGCCTACACCACGACGGCGATGGACGAGGAAACCGCCTATCAACTCACCAAGGCCTTCTGGGAACAGAAGGCGGCGATGAGCGACGCGGCCCCTTGGTGGAAGGGTGTCGACACCGCGCTGATGGCCAACGTCACGGGCAAGGTGCATCCGGGCGCGATCCGCTATTACAAGGAAGCCGGTGTCGAACTGGCTGACGGGCAGATGTAGGTCGGCTGATCTCCCGGCGCATCGCGGCTTTTACCGCGATGCGCGTCCTTCGCAACCGGTTCCTCCACACAGCCCGACCGCCTTCATGACAAAGCGCATTCTCCTGGCGGCCCTCGCAGCGCTGCTCGTTACCTTTCATCTGTCGCTGATCTTCTCCGGTCTGGTGCCGAACCTGGTCAGCCGGCCGTTGCATATGGCCCTGATCCTTCCATGGCTGCTGGTCTTCACGCCGGCGGCCGGGCTGTCGAAGGTCTTCGGCTGGGTGTTGGCGGCGGGGGGCATTGCCGCGACCTTGTGGATCGCGACCAATCATCGGACCCTCGCCGACCAGTATGGCTTCCTGGAAGGCTCGGTGCAGACCGGCATTGCCTTCCTCCTGCTCGCCGTCGTCCTTGAGACCGCGCGCCGCGCCATCGGCTGGGCATTGCCCACCGTCGCGTTCCTGGCGCTTCTTTATGGCCTCTTGGGGCAGCACATTCCCGGTGAGTTCGGCCATGCCGGAACGCCGCTGGCGAGCTTCCTCGGCACGCTGACCATCGCCGAGGGAGGATTGTGGGGCAGCCTGACGGGCGTCTCGGTCGGCACGGTCGCCATCTTCGTCATCTTCGGCGCGATCCTGAACGCCGGCGAGGCGGGGCAGGGCTTCATGAACGTCGCCGCCGCCGCCGCCGGCCGGCTCAATGGCGGCGCGGGCAAGGTGTCGGTCATTTCCTCCGCGCTGTTCGGCTCGATCTCCGGTTCTGCCTCCGCCAACGTGGCCTCCACCGGCGCCATCACCATTCCCGCCATGGTGGGGCTCGGCTATCCCAAGCGGCTGGCCGGCGCCATCGAGGCCGTCGCCTCCTCCGGTGGGCAGATCATGCCGCCGCTGATGGGGGCCGGCGCCTTCGTCATGGTCGAACTCACGGGCACGCCCTATACCGGCATCATGGCGGCCGCGCTCCTGCCGGCCATATTGTATTTCCTGGCCGTGTGGGTCGGCATCAATGCCTTCACCACCCGTTGCGCGCTGCGGGGCCTGCCGGAAGACCAGAAGCCGGCGCTGCGCGATGTCGTCATCACGTCCGGCTTCTTCCTCATCCCCTTCTCGGTTCTCCTGTGGGGCATGTTCCTCGCCGGCTACACGCCGCAATACGCCGCTGCCCTGGCGATATTCGCCGGCGCCCTGCTGCTGCTTATCGACGGGCGCCTGCGCTTCACCGCCGATGGCGCGGCGCTGCGGCTGGAATCGGCGTTGCTGACGGCGGCAAGACAGGTTTCGCTGATTGGCGCCATCATCCTGTGCGCCTCCATTGTCATCGGGGTTCTCTCGATCACCGGGCTCGGCGTGAAGATCACCTCGCTCATTCTCTCCGGCGCCGGCGGCATGCTGTGGCCGTCGCTGTTCCTGACGGCGCTTGCCTGCCTGATTCTCGGCATGGAGGTGCCGACCACCGCGGCCTATGTCATCTGCGTCTCCGTCGCCGGCCCGGCGCTGACCCAGCTCGGGTTGGAGCCGCTGCAGGCGCATCTCTTCGTCTTCTGGTTCGCGCTGTTGTCGACCATCACACCGCCCGTCTGCGGTGCGGTCTTCATTGCGGCCGGCATGGTGCGCGAGGATTGGCTGAAAGTGGCCGTCACGGCGATGGCGCTCGGCGTCGGCCTCTACCTGATCCCGCTCGCCATGATCGCCAATCCGATGCTCCTGCGGACGGCGCAAAGTCCGGTTCCGGCGGTGGCGGCGGGGGTCAAGGTGGCGCTCGGCCTGATCTGCGTATCCTACGGACTGATCGCCGCCTACAGGCCGCTGACGCGGGTCATGCTGGTGGCGGCGGGGCTCATCGTTCTCTTCGTCCCGCTCAGTCTTTCGTAAGCAGCATGATCCGAAAAGTGGATGCCGGTTTTCGGGAAAGATCATGCTGAAACAAGGTGCTGGATCGTGAAGACGATTCAGCGAGGCGTCATCGCGATCCAGCGTTGAGCCGCCGCGCGAGTTCCTCCGTCAACGCCGCATCCTCCGGCGCGCGCTCCCTGCGGGCCGCCACCAGGCAGGCCTGCGACCGCAGGATCACCCCGTCGTCCAGCACCTTCAGATGGTTGGCCGCAAGCGTCGAGCCGGTCGTGGTGATGTCGACGATGATGTCGGCCGAGCCGGCCGCCGGCGCGCCTTCGGTGGCGCCCAGGCTCTCCACGATGCGATAGACCTGGATGCCGTGCTTCTGCGAGAAGAACTGCTGCGTCAGCCGCCAGTATTTCGTGGCGATGCGCAGCCGCCGCCCATGGCGCTGGCGAAAATCGGCGGCCACGTCGTCGAGGTCCGCCATGGTGGCCACGTCGAACCAGACATCCGGCACCGCCACCACCACATCCGCCCGTCCGAAGCCGAGCCGAGCCGCGATCCTGGTCTTGCCCTCCCAGTCGGGAATAGTCTCGCGCACCAGGTCCTCGCCCGTCACGCCCATGTCGATGGTGCCGCGGTCGAGCTCGCGCGCGATCTCGGAGGCCGAAAGGAACGCGACCTCGATGCCGGGATAGCCTTCCATCGTCGCGCGATAGCGCCGGTCGTTCTCGGGCATGGCGATGGTGAAGCCGGCTGCCTGCAGCGTTTCCACCGCCTGCTCCTTCAGCCGGCCTTTCGACGGCAGGGCGAGGGCGATGCTCATCGCGCGTCTCCCCGCAGCGCCGCAACCCGGTCGAGCCAGATCGAAAAGCCGACGCCCGGTATCGGGTCGGAAGCGCCGAGCAGCGTCAGCAGGCGGTCGTACCGCCCGCCGCCGGCCAGCGGCTGGCCGCCGTCGCCGGCCCCGATCTCGAAGATGAAGCCCGTATAATAGTCGAGCGGACGGCCGAACCCGGCGCGATACTCGATATCCGCCAGCGCCAGCCCCTCATCGCTTATGCGCCAGGCGCGCCCGGAAAAATCCTCCAGCGCGTGATCGATGATCAGGCCGTGCCCGCCGGCAAAGGCGGTAAGCCGCTCCGCCGCCTCGGAGGCGGGCGTGCGGATCGCCAGAAACGCCCTCAGCGCGGCCAGTGCGTCGTCGTTCAGCCGCACGCTGCGCAGCTCCGCCTTTTCGGCGAGGCGGCGCGCGATGTCGCCGGGCGTGCGGCCCGCCGAGGGCGAAAGCCCGGCGGCCTCCATCGCTTGTTCGATATGGGCTTCCAGCGCGCTTTCATCGCCCCGCGCGACCAGCCCGGCCACTTCGCGCGGCATCGACGCCGCGTTCTGCGGGTTGGCCAGTTCCGACATCACGGCGTCCAGCATGGCAGCAGAGCCGAAGGCGCGCACCAGCCGCTTCTGCCAGCCCCTCGGCAGGCCGAGCGCGGAAAGCACCGCCTCGAAAACCGCCTGGTCGCCGATGGTGATCGAAAGCGCCGCCCCCGGCAGGACGCGCGACAGGAGCGCATGCGCATCGGCCAGCGAGCGCGCATCGGCCGATGCGTGGTCGGGCGCGCCCAGATCCTCGATGCCCGCCTGGAAGAACTCCGCCCCGCCCTCGCGCCGCTGGCGAAAAACCTCGCCCAGATAGGCATAGCGGCGCGGCGTGGCGGCCCGCTTGGCGATATGCTCGCGGCAGACGGGAATGGTGAATTCGGGTCTGAGGCAAAGGCTCTGCCCCGTCTCGCTCTCCGTCAGGAAGATACGCCGGCGCAGATCCTCGCCTGCCATGTCGAGAAAAGGGTCGGCCGGCTGGATGATGTCGATATCCGTCATCGCCGCCTCGCGCTCGGTAAACAGCGAGAGGATGTCAGCCGCGAAGGAGGGGTAGCGGATGCTCATGAGGACGTCGCGGGCGCCGTAGCCGTCACACCCCCCTCTGCCCTGAGCTTGTCGAACGGGCCGGGCATCTCCCCCTCAAGGGGGGAGTTTATCCTGTCATCGACCTCCGACTCCACGATTGGCGAAAGCCGGCGCGACGGCCAATCTCCCCCCTTGAGGGGGAGATGCCCGGCAGGGCAGAGGGGGGTAGCCTTGGCGCCGGCGTCCAACATCATCCAGCCGCGCCGTCCCGCTCGCGCTTCTGCGCGTCCAGCATCGCGCGCACCGTTTCCACCAGTTCGTCCTCCTTCACGGAAAACTGCGCCACGCGCGCCTCGCGCCATTCCTCGTTGCTTTCGATCTCGGCCGAAAGCTGCTTGCCCTCGATCAGGTCCTTGATCTGCACTTCGCCCTTTTCCCGCTCGTCCGCCCCCTGGATGATGGCCAGCGGCGCGCCGCGCCGGTCGGCATATTTGAGCTGGTTGCCGAATTTCTTCCAGTTGCCCTGGTACATCTCGGCGCGAATGCCGGCATCGCGCAGCCGCTGCGTGAACGACTGGTACTTCGCCATCGCCTCCATGTCGCCGTCCATCACGGTGACCAGCACCGGCGCCAGCACCGGGTCCTGCCCCAGCTTGCCGAGGTTCTTCAGCGCCGTCATCAGCCGCGAAACGCCGATGGAAAACCCCGTCGCCGGCACCGGCTGCCCGCGAAACCGCGAGACAAGCCCATCATACCGCCCCCCACCGCCGACGGAGCCGAAACGCACGATCTCACCCTTTTCGTTGGGGATCTCGGCGGTCAGTTCGGCCTCATAGACGGGACCGGTGTAATATTCGAGGCCGCGCACGACGGAGGGGTCGATGCGAATGCGATCAATGTCATAGCCCGCCGCCGCGCAAAGCAACTGAATCTCATCAAGCTCGGCACACCCCTGCACAACAAGCGGGGAATCCTCGAAACCCCGACTTAGATTGTCCACCGTAAGCCCGTTGGCCACGCCGGTTGCGCCTGATCCCTGCTCGTTCCAGCCGGTGATGTTCAGCAGTCTCGTGATCTGGGCGTCGTCGAGACCGGCACCCTTCGTGAAGTCACCTTCACCTTCTCGTCCGCCGTCCCAGCGGCCAGGTCCAAGAAGAAGCATCACATCGTCGACCGAAAACTTGTCCAGCTTATCAATCGCCCGCAGCACCGTCAGCCGCCGTCCGGCGTTCTCGTCCCCGCCGAGGCCAATCGCCTCCATCACCCCATCCAGCACCTTCCGGTTGTTGACCCGAATGACGTACTGACCCTTGAGCCCCAGCGCCTCCATCACATCCGCCATCATCATGCACATCTCGGCATCCGCCGCGACGGAGGGCGCCCCCACCGTGTCGGCGTCGAACTGCATGAACTGGCGGAAGCGGCCGGGCCCCGGCTTCTCGTTACGGAACACCCAGCCGGCGCGGTAGGTGCGGTAGGGAAGCTGGATCTCGTTGAAATTCTCGGCGACATGCCGGGCCAGCGGCGCCGTCAGGTCGTAGCGCAGCGAAAGCCACTGCTCGTCGTCGTCCTGCAGCGAGAACACGCCTTCGTTCGGCCGGTCCTGGTCGGGCAGGAACTTGCCCAGCGTGTCCGTATATTCCATCAGCGGCGTCTCGAGCGGATCGAAGCCGTAGCGCTCATAGACGGCGCGTATCTTCTCCATCATCTCGCCCGTGGCGCGGATGTCGTGCGGATGACGGTCGGCAAAGCCCCGCGGCAGCCGCGCCTTCACCCTGTCAGCCTTGTTCGCCATGGTCGAAAATCCATCCGTCGAGAATAAGAAAACCGTGCCCCGTTCAGGGCGCGGCTGTCGTAGCCGATAAGGCTGGAAGCGGCAAGGGCGGGCGGTTCTAAGGCTGTCCGCATTTCGGACCCACAAAGCACGATGACGTCAATTTGGATCAAACACGCCCGCAATCGTCACCTTAGAGCATTTTGCAGTCGGGTGGAATCACCTGACGTCGCACAAATGCAGTGAAAACAAGTAGATAGAGCAGAACAACGTTTCAGTGAAACGATGATCTGCTCTAGGAAAGTTTGCGGACACGTTCGGAGAGCACCAGTTCCCAGGTCCCCACCCCGTCATCCCGGAACCCAAGAGGGCTACCCGGGACCCATTGGAAGAACATCGCAGAGCCCGGCCCTTCTGAGCTGCCGAAGGGCCTCGCCCCGGCGCGCTTCAGCACCGCCCACTGCTTCTGCGGAACCCGGCCGCGCCAACCCAATAGGTCCCGGCTCTCGCTGCGGTCGGCCGGGATGACGGACGTGGGCGCATGGCGCCAACCCCACCTGAACCCACCCACCCCTAACTGACGAAGCGCAGATTCGAAAGCTCGTCCGCGATTTCCTTGAACTTCTCGGCCAGGTCCCCGCCGGTGGCGTTCCAGAACAGCTTGGCCGCGTTGCCGTTGCCGTCCTTGCGGAAGCGTGATTCCGAGGCGCATTTCTTGAGCGCTTCGATCTGGCCGCTCTCGTCGCTCTTGGTTGTGCTCAGGTCGAGCGCCACCGTCATCAGGATGATGCTCTTGTTCTTGGCGTTCTGGCACAGCTCGTCCATCTGCTGGTTCATGGCGGCGGTGTAGTTGCTGTTGGAATAGCTCTTGCTTACCGTCGTTCCCTCGAAGATGCGGCCATTCTTGGCGTAGCCGTAGTTCGAGTAGATCGACTTGTTGCCGGCATAGTCCTGGGCGCCCAGCGAGCCGGGCGTATAATAGGTGTTGGCGCCGTCGGTCAGCACGATCACCACCTTGTCGTTGCCCCTTTCCGTGTCGGCGCGGGCCTGGGTAAAGGGCTCGCTGCCCGAAACCACCCGCCAGCCCCAGCCGAGCCCTTCCGGCACGTTGGTCGCACCGTTGGCTTGCATCTCGTCAATGGCATCGTTGATGGTGGTGAGTCCGGCGAGCGTGCTGACGTCGGTCAGCGGCGTGATGGGCTTGGTCGTGCAGCTCCCGTTGGGGCCTTTGCCCAGGCCGAAATAGCCGGTCTTGAAGGACTGGAAGTATTTGGGCATGTAAGTTTGCCGCTCTTCGTAAGTGCCGGTTGCCTCGGCATCGCCCCACCAGCTGTTATACGAGTAGTATCCGGCCGGGCCGAATTCATCCGGCGCGAACATGGGAACGAACAGCGTTTTCGGATTGGCCGCCGTGGGCGTCGTATTGTCGAGGCCAAAGGGATAAGGCCTCATCTCCACGCAGCCGGCCCAGGCCGAAGCCGGCCCCCAGCCGGTGGGGACTTCTTCCTTTTCTCCGCAGTACGTTTCCCCATCGGGGCACTGCCACTCGGTCTCCGTCACGCGCGTCATTTCCTTGAAAAGCGTGAAGCGGGTGACGATCTTGTCCTTTTCGTCCCCCCAAGCGTCGCCCACCTTGCGATAGACGCCGCCGACCAGCCGCACGTCCTTATCGTCGGGCATGGTCGACCAAGCGAAATTCTCGTGATGCACTGGAGAAAGCCCATCCATGTCCAGCCAGGACGCGCCCTCGTTTTCCGGCCCCACATTGACCGAGGCCGCAAACGGCACGAGGCCGAACTGCACCGGCTTCGACACCTGCTTCATCTGGCCGGCCTGCGCGGCCAGCGTCTTGACGAGTTCCTTGGAAGCTTCCTTCAACAGATCGATGCGCTTCTTGCCGGAGCCCGATCCGGTGTAGGCCATGGAACCCGAATTATCGAGCACCAGCGCCACCTCGAGCGTGTTCTTGAGCCGCACCTCGCTGGATGCGTTGATCTTCATGGCCGTTTCGTCGCCGGATGTCCCGCGCATGGCCTGGAAAGCCGGGTAGAATATCGGATCGTAGTTGAGCGTGGCCGACAGTTTCAGCGTACCGCCGCCGGCATTGTTGTTCGGCAGCACCACATTGAGCGTCGTATCGGCGGGATCGACGGGGCCGAGATTGGCTTCGAAGAATTCCTTGGCGTATTGCTTCGCATCCTCGTCGCTGGCGCCCTTCAGGATCTGCAACGCCGTCGCCATGCCCGCCGCATCCAGCGCGTTGATCGTGATATTGCGGTGGCGGCTGGCCTGGCTATAGTCGATGGCCAGCGCGACCCCGCCCACGATCGGGACCATGAGAAATACCGTGAGCATCGCGTAGTTTCCGCGCCTGTCGCTCAAAAACCTGCGAAACATCGTAGCTACCCCTGCCTGTCATTGGTTGTGACAATCATGCTCTCTAGCCACTGAACATTTTTCTTAACGTTGCCGGCCGAACTGGAGTCCTGGTTCACGCTGGGTTAACCGCATCGGTGCAAGTCGACGGATCATGGTGACAGACGGCAACAACTGGGCTAATCCGCAGGCGCATGCTGCCATTTTCAAAGCTGCCATTCTCAAAGGAGCATCCATGCCGCAATCGCTGGAGTTGATCGAAAACCTCGATGCGGTCGCCGAACCCTATTCGGCCATTCTCTGCGATGTATGGGGTGTGGTGCACAATGGCGTGTCGGCGTTTCCCCAGGCGAGCGCCGCGCTGGCCCGCATGCGCCAGGCCGGCAAGGCGGTGGTGCTGATCACCAACGCTCCGCGCCCGCACGGCCTTGTCGAGGAACAGTTGCGCCTTCTCGGCGTGCCAGACGAGGCCTGGGACGCGGTGGTGACATCGGGCGACGTCACCCGCGAGCTGATTTCCAACGCCCCGCGCCGCCTTTTCCATATCGGCCCCGACCGCGATATGACGCTCTATGACGGGCTGGACATCGAACTGGTCGAGGAATTCGAGGCCGCCGGCGTGGTCTGCACCGGTCTTGTCGACGACGAAATCGAAACGCCCGAGGACTACGCCGAGCTTCTCCAGCGCCTGCGCGCGCGCAATCTGCCCTTCATCTGCGCAAACCCGGATATCGTGGTTGAGCGCGGCGACAAGCTCGTCTTCTGCGCCGGCGCGCTTGCCCGGGACTACGGTCTGCTGGGTGGCCGCACCGAGATCGCCGGCAAGCCGCACCGTCCCATCTACGAGGCGGCGCTGGCGGCGGCCGGCAGGGCGCTCGGGCGCCAGATCGGCATTGCGGATGCGCTTGCCGTCGGCGACGGCGTGCTGACCGACGTCAAGGGCGGTGTCAATATGGGCATCGACGTGCTTTTCGTGACGGCGGGCATTCACGCGGTCGAATACCGGCATAACGACGCGCCGGACCGGCAGATGATGAATGCCTTCCTGGAAAAGCATGGCCTCATGCCCGTTGCGGCCATAGAACGGCTACGGTAGCTGAATTGGCGGCCGTGTTTCACCGGATCGACAGGTTCGACGCGCTGCCTGAAGCGCTGCGCGGCGGCGTCGTGGCCATCGGCAATTTCGACGGCGTGCATCGCGGCCATCAGGCCGTTTTGAATGCCGCGCTGGAGATCGCGGCCAGGGAAAGCCGCCCGGCGCTTGCGCTCACCTTCGAGCCGCATCCGCGCGCTGTCTTCCGGCCCGACCTTCCGCTCTTCCGCCTCACGCCAGCTCCCATGAAGGCGCGCCTTCTGAAAGCGATGGGTTTTTCGGGTGTGGTCGAACAGCCCTTCGTGCCGGCCTTTTCCTCACTTCCGGCCGACCAGTTCGTCGACGAAGTCCTTATCGGCGGTCTGGGCGTTGCCCATGTCGTGACGGGGTTCGATTTCCACTTCGGCAAGGGCCGGGGCGGCACGCCGGCGACGCTGGCCGCCGCCGGCAAGGCGAACGGTTTCGGCGTTACCGTGGTCGAGGCCTTCGCCGACGAGGGCGGCGAAGTGATCTCGTCGAGCCGCATCCGAGCCCTGCTGGCCGGGGGCGACGTCTCCCAGGCGGCCGGCCTTGCCGGCTACCGGTTCACGGTCGAGGCGCAGGTGACCGGCGGCCGGAAGCTTGGCCGGACGCTGGGCTTTCCCACCGCCAACATGTCGCTTCCGCCCGAAACCGCGCTGCGCCACGGCATCTACGCCGTGCGCTTCCGCCGCGCCGACGGCAGCCTTCACGACGGGGTCGCCAACTTCGGCCGCCGCCCGACAGTGGACGAGGACGGCGCGCCGCTGCTCGAGACCTTCCTCTTCGATTTCTCCGGCGATCTTTACGGCGAGACCTGCTCCGTCTCCTTCTTCGGCTTCCTGCGCGGGGAGGTGAAGTTCGATGGCCTCGATGCGCTCGTCACCCAGATGAAGCGCGACGAGGAGGAGGCCCGTGCCCTGCTCTCCAGCGTGCGTCCGCTCTCGAAAATCGAACTGGCTATCGCATTTTCCAGCTGAAACCGGGTCCGTTTCAGCTGGGAATGGGCCGGTTTCAGCTCGTTTCACCCCGGATTTTCGGCCTTCAGCCGAGAAAAATCGGCCTTTATTCTTGCTTCCGTCTCGGTTAAAAGCGCGCACATGACGACCTGCGCCGGCTTCATAGCGATCATTTCGCGAATTATCGGCCCGGCCTTCCGCGCCTGAAGGCGGTCGGAAGGTCCGGGATTGCGACCGCGCGCATTTGCGCATTCTCCGCAACATGATACTGGCACTGGCGGGGCCTTTCCGCCCCGCATTTCCCACGGCGAGACCATGACCGACACGTCCGAAAAGATCGTTTATTCCAAGACCCTCAACCTGCCGCAGACGGATTTCCCGATGCGCGCCGGCCTTCCGCAGAAGGAGCCGGAGCTTGTCGCCCGCTGGCAGAAGATGAGCCTTTACAAGCGGTTGCGCGAGGACGCCAAGGGCCGCGAGAAGTTTGTGCTCCATGACGGCCCTCCCTATGCCAATGGCAACATCCATATCGGCCACGCGCTGAACAAGGTGCTGAAGGACATCATCACCCGCTCCTTCCAGATGCGCGGCTACGATTCCAACTATGTGCCCGGCTGGGACTGCCACGGCCTGCCCATCGAATGGAAGATCGAGGAACAGTACCGCGCCAAGGGCAAGAACAAGGACGAGGTGCCGGTCAACGAATTCCGCAAGGAATGCCGCGACTTCGCCCAGCACTGGATCAAGGTCCAGAGCGAGGAGTTCAAACGGCTCGGCGTCGAGGGCGACTTCGAAAATCCCTATACGACAATGAACTTCCACGCCGAAGCCCGCATCGCCGGCGAACTCCTGAAATTCGCCATGTCGGGCCAGCTCTATCGGGGTTCCAAGCCGGTGATGTGGTCGGTGGTGGAACGCACGGCGCTGGCGGAAGCCGAGGTCGAGTACCACGACCATGAGAGCGATACGGTCTGGGTGAAGTTTCAAATCGTTGGAAAAGGACCAGGGCGGCACACTGACAAACTTGCAGACGGTTGGAAAAATATCGAGGAACTACGAGACGCCTTCGTCGTCATCTGGACCACGACGCCGTGGACGATCCCCGGCAACCGCGCGATCTCGTTTTCGACGCGCGTCGCGTACGGTCTCTATGAGGTCACGGCGGCGGAGAACGATTTCGGCCCGCAGCCTGGCGAGAAGCTGATCTTCGCGGATGCATTGGCCGAAGAATCTTTTGCGAAGGCAAAACTTCAGTTTCGCCGGCTCCGTGACGTCAGCAAGGAGGATATGGAAGATATCCTTTGCGCTCATCCCCTTAAGGGCATGGGCAACGGTTACAACTTCTTTGTCCCGCTGCTCCCCGGCGAGCACGTCACCGACGATGCCGGCACGGGCTTCGTGCACACCGCCCCCGGCCATGGCCGCGAGGATTTCGACGCCTGGATGGACGCGCGCGGGCAACTGGAAGCACGCGGCATCGACACCGCCATCCCCTTCACCGTCGACGACGCCGGCTTCTTCACCAAGGATGCGCCCGGCTTGGGGCCCGACCGCGAGGGCGGGCCGGCCCGCGTCATCGACGACAAGGGCAAGAAGGGCGACGCCAACGGTGCCGTCATCAAGGCACTGATCGACAAGGACATGCTGTTCGCGCGCGGGCGGCTGAAGCATTCCTATCCGCATTCCTGGCGCTCGAAGAAACCCGTCATCTTCCGCAACACGCCGCAATGGTTCGTCCATATGGACAAGGATCTGGGCGACGCCACCACGCTGCGTTCACGCTCGCTCAAGGCCATCGACGAGACGCGCTTCGTGCCCGCCGCCGGTCAGGCGCGCCTGCGCGCCATGATCGAGGATAGGCCCGACTGGGTGCTTTCCCGGCAAAGGGCATGGGGCGTGCCGATCTGCGTCTTTGCCGACGAGGACGGCAATGTCCTGAAGGACGAGGCGGTCAACCAGCGCATCCTCGAAGCCTTCGAGGCCGAGGGCGCGGACGCCTGGTTCGCCGAGGGCGCGCGCGAGCGCTTCCTGGGCGAGCGCGCCGGCGAGCCATGGAGGCAGGTCACCGACATTCTCGACGTATGGTTCGATTCGGGCTCCACCCACACTTTTACGCTGGAGGATCGGCCCGACCTGAAATGGCCCGCCGACGTCTATCTGGAAGGCTCCGACCAGCATCGCGGCTGGTTCCATTCCTCGCTGCTGGAAAGCTGCGGCACGCGGGGCAGGGCCCCCTACGACACCGTCATCACCCATGGCTTCACCATGGCCGAGGACGGCCGCAAAATGTCGAAGTCGCTGGGCAACCAGACCTTCCCGCAGGACATCATGAACCAGTCGGGCGCCGATATACTGCGCCTGTGGGTCGGCACCACCGACTATTGGGAAGACCAGCGGCTGGGCAAGAACGTCATCCAGACCAATGTCGACGCCTATCGCAAGCTGCGCAACACCGTGCGCTGGATGCTCGGCTCGCTGGCCCATGACGCGGGCGAGGACGTGCCGCTGGCGCAGATGCCGGAACTGGAGCGGCTGATGCTGCACCGGCTGGCCGAGCTCGATGCGGTCGTGCGCACCGGCTACGACAATTTCGACTTCAAGCGCATCATCCGCACCCTGCTCGATTTCATGGTCATAGAGCTGTCGGCCTTCTATTTCGACATCCGCAAGGACGCGCTCTACTGCGACGCGCCGTCGAGCACCCGCCGCAAGGCGTCGCTGCAGGTGGTGCGAACGCTGTTCGACTGCCTGGTCAAATGGCTGGCGCCGATCCTGCCCTTCACGACGGAGGAAGCCTGGCTCGCCCGCCATCCCGATAAGGAATCGGTTCATCTGGAGCAGTTCCCCGCCGTGCCGGCGGACTGGAAGGACGATGCGCTTGCCGCCAAGTGGCGCAAGATCCGCCAGGTCCGGCGCGTGGTGACCGGTGCGCTGGAGATCGAGCGCAAGGAAAAGACTATCGGCTCCTCGCTGGAGGCCGCGCCCATCGTCCACATCACCGATGCGGCGCTGCGCGAGGCGATCGGCGGTCACGACATGGCCGATATCTGCATCACCAGCGGTATCGAGTTCCGCGAAGACGAGGGGCCGGCGGACGCCTTCCGCCTCGACGACGTCAAGGGCGTTTCCGTTGTCTTCGCCCGGGCGGGCGGCACCAAATGCGCGCGCTCCTGGCGCTATACGGACGATGTAGGCTACGATCCCGAATTTCCGGAGGTCTCGGCCCGCGATGCCGCCGCGCTCCGCGAGCTGCGGGCGCTCGGCCGGTTGTAGGCGTTGCCCAAGGCAATCGGGTGAACCCGTTTGCCCTGGCTTTCTCCGTCCCTCAAGCGCTGGGCGGGCAAAGCCCATCCTCTTTGCTCTGGATCAGGCACGGCAAAGCCGTGCCTAGCGGGCCCATTCGCGCCCTTGGCTCGCACCGGGCGCGCCGCCGCATGGGTCCCACTTGGCGCGCGGATATTCCAACCCTGGAGATCGTTTCGGTGAAAGAGTATTTTCCTTCACCCGATTGTCTTGCCGGTCATGCCGTTGCGTCAGCCGCCAGCGTCCGGTAAAAGGCGGCATGGATAGAGCGCCATCATGTCGTCGGATTTATCGGCGAGGAGGCGAAGAGATAAACGGGCTCGCGGGCCTGTCGGCGCTGAGGAGAACTGACGTTGACGAGTGTTAAGGGCGGCATCACCGCGTTGAGCCGTGGGCCGCGCGGAACCAGGATCGTGGCTGCGGCCAGCGTGTTTTCGGCTATTCTGCTGGCTGGCTGTGGCGGCCCCACCTACGGCACGGGCACGCCGGCCAACCAGCAATTGGTAGAGGACGTTACCGGCGCGCTGTCGCTTGCTCCCAAGAAAAGGGAATCCATCTCCTATGCGCCGCGTCCGGGCATCGTCCAGCCGGCTTCCAAGGAGGTGCTTCCCCCGCCGCAGGAGGACGTGGCCGGCGCCGACAATCCTGCTTGGCCGGAATCGCCGGAGGAGCGGCTTGCGCGTATCCGCGCCGAAGCGACGGCGAACCAGAACAACCCGTCCTACCGTCCCAATATCATTCAAGATGTGGATGGGGCAACGGCGGATGGAGTCTCACCCCTCGCCGCCAACGCTTCGCAGGCCGAACGCCGCGCGGAATTCTTCCGCCGCCAGAAAATCACCAAGCAGGGCAGCCCCACCACGCGCCGCTATCTGAGCGAGCCGCCTACCGAATACCGCCAGCCCGCGCCCACCGCGCCGGCAGACGAACTCGGCGAGGACGAGTGGAAGAAGGAGCGCCAGGCAAAGAGAGCCGCAGGTTCCGGAACCGGCGGCCTCCGCAACCTCATACCCTGGCTGAACTGAGGCGGAGAAAGCGCGGCACGGCAGCAAATCGCAGCTACAGGTCTAGCGCCTCTCCCTGAAGAACGCCTTTAGAAGATCGGCGGCCTCTCTCTCGCCCAGCCCGGCATAAACTTCCGGCGCATGATGGCAGGTGGGCTGGGTGAAGAAGCGCCCGCCGTGGAGCACCCCGCCGCCTTTTTCGTCCGGTGCCGCAAAGTATAGCCGTCTGATGCGGGCGAACGAGATCGCTCCGGCGCACATGGCGCAGGGCTCAAGCGTCACATAGAGATCGCAGTCGGCCAGGCGTTCGCTGGCAAGGGCTTGGCAGGCTTCGCGGATCGCCAGCAATTCGGCATGGGCGGTCGGATCGCCCAGTTCGCGCGTCCGGTTACCTGCCCGAGCGATCACCTTTGCGTCGCGGACCATGACCGCGCCCACGGGCACTTCGCCACGTGCGGCGGCACGGCGTGCCTCGTCGAGGGCAGGCTCCATGAAGCCTGAATATTTGTGTGGTTCCGCGCGCGCCAATCTTTTTGCTCGCAAGCTTGAATGCGACTTGATACCTACCCGCCTTGAAAGGCAAAGGCCACCATGAACGACAAACCATCCAAACCCCGGGGAAACCCGGACCGAAAAGCCGGAGACCGCAAGCCGGGCAAGGTTGCCTCGACCGGCAAGCCTCGCTTCGGCGGCAAGCCTGGCTTTCCGGCCAGGGAAGGCGCAAAACCCGAATTCGCCCGCAGGCCTGACAAGGCGCAGCGTGCGCCGCAAGGGTCACAGAAGCCATTGCAAGAGGACGGCAAGGCAGAGCCGGCTGCCGCCGGCGAGCGTATCGCCAAGCGGCTGGCGCGGGCCGGCGTTGCTTCGCGGCGCGATGCCGAAGCCATGATCGAGGCCGGACGTGTCAAGGTGAATGGCCGTGCCCTCGCTTCTCCCGCCTTCAATGTGAGCCCCGGCGACAAGATCGAGGTAGACGGGGCGCCCATACCGGATGCCGAGCGCACGCGGCTCTTCCTGTTCCACAAGCCGGCGGGCGTAGTGACGACGTCGCGCGACCCCGAGGGCCGGCGCACCATCTTCGACATCATGCCACCGGGCCTGCCGCGCCTGATCACCGTCGGCCGCCTCGATATCAACACCGAGGGCCTGCTCATCCTCACCAATGATGGCGGGCTGGCGCGCGTTCTGGAGTTGCCGTCGACCGGCTGGCTGCGCCGCTATCGCGTGCGCGTTCACGGCAAGGTCGACCCGCTGGCGCTGGCCGAGCTCGAAAAGGGTATAGCTGTCGACGGCGTTTATTACGGCGCCATCGAGGCGACGCTGGACCGCACGCAAGGAACCAATGCCTGGCTGACGCTGGGGCTGCGCGAGGGCAAGAACCGCGAAGTCAGGAACGTGCTGGGCTCGCTCGGCCTCGATGTGACGCGGCTGATCCGGATTTCCTACGGCCCGTTCCAGCTTGGCGCGCTTGCCGAAGGAGCGGTGCAGGAGATCAAAGGCCGTATGCTGCGCGATCAGCTCGGCGAGCGCCTGATTGCCGAAGCCGGCGCGGATTTTGACGCACCCATCACGACACCGTTCTCCAACAAGCCCGTGCGCGCCGAAAAGCCGGTGCGCGTTGCGCCAGTGGAAGCCCCGGAGGCCGAAACGCCGGCCCCGCGCCCGCCGCGCGAGCGCGAACGCGAAAGACAGCCGATCAACCGCAAGCGCGAGCGCGAGGAAAAGCGCGAGGAAATACGGGGCCGGCTGCAGACCAAGCCGCCGTCCAGGTCCACTGGCAAGCCCGCCGGCAAGCGCGACGACGAAAAGCGCAAGCCGATCGAAAGGCGCTCGCGCGCGGCCAATGTGTGGATGGCGCCGGGCGCACGCCCGCTGGGCACAAAGAAGCGCGAGGAAAAAGCGGCTGCCGATGCCCGAAGCGAAAGGCGTGGCGCGGCTGGACCGGACCGCGCGAAGGAAAGGTCCGGAACCGACAAGCCGCGCCGCGACGACCGCAAGGGGGCATCGCGACCGCATGGCCCGCGCAAGCCTTCGCCAAGCCGAGGATCCAAGGGCCCCCCCAAGGGACCTAAGGACCGTTGACGATGCGCGTCGTCGGCGGACGGATGCGGGGCAGACGGCTGGCCTCGCCCGAGGACGACACGATCCGTCCGACCACCGACCGCGCGCGCGAATCGCTCTTCAACGTACTCGAGCATGGCTATCCGGGCAGCCTCGACGGCGTTCGCGTGCTCGATCTTTTTGCCGGAACGGGCGCGCTCGGCATCGAAGCAATTTCGCGCGGAGCGGCATATTGCCTGTTCGTCGAGGAGCAGGGCGCTTCGCGCGCGCTCATCCGTGAGAATGTGGAGACACTCGGGCTTCAGGGGCACACCCGGATATTCCGTCGCGACGCAGCCCGTCTCGGCCCGATCGGCACGATGCAGCCCTTTGGCCTCGTTTTCGCCGATCCGCCCTACGGCAAGGGGCTCGGCGAACGGGCCATTGCTTCGGCGCTCGAAGGGGGCTGGCTGCTGCCGGATGCGCTGGTGCTTGTGGAGGAGGCGTCGGTCTCGCCGTTTCAGCCGCCGGAAGGCCTGACCCTGGCGGAACGGCGCGAATATGCTTCCTCCGTGATCACCATTTGCCGCGTTGCCTGAATTCCCGTGCCCGGGGTGCATCCCCAGGGACCGGCTTTTTGTTGCATCCGGGGTCTTCATTCGGCGATGATGCCGGCCTCGTGCAATATGAGGAATGCGTAGAGTGGCCGAAGAAGTACTCGATCCCGTAGTCACACGGCCGGGCGCCGGCGCAGGGCCGACCTTCGCGCTCGCGCTTGGCGGCGGCGGCGCGCGAGGGCTGGCCCACATCCACGCCATCGATGCGCTCGACGAACTCGGCATCCGCCCAGCCGTCATCTCCGGCTCGTCCATCGGAGCCCTCATGGGCGCCGGCATGGCCGCGGGCATGAGCGGCGCGCAAATCCGCGATCATGCCTATTCGATCCTGTCGAGCCGCGCCGAGGTGGTCAGCCGCGTCTGGCGCTCAAGGCCCGCCAGCCTGTCGGAAATGGTGGAAGGTGGGCTGCGTCTCGGCCAGTTCAACGCCGAGCGGGTGATCGCCGCCTTCCTGCCTCCGAATATTCCGGACCGGTTCGAGGCGCTGCAGATCCCGCTCCGGGTGACGGCGACGGACTATTACGGACATCACCTGGCGGTGTTCGACAGCGGCGACCTCAATTCGGCGCTGGCCGCCTCAGCCGCGCTGCCGGCGGTCTTCCGGCCGGTGCAGCGGGATGGGCGCACGCTCATCGACGGCGGCATTTACAATCCCGTTCCCTTCGACCTGCTTCAAGGGATGGCCGATGTGGTCATTGCCGTCGACGTGGTGGGCGCACCGACCGTCAAGACCGCCAAGGTGCCGAGCGCCATCGAAATGATGTTCGGCGCGACGCAACTGATGATGCAGTCGATCATATCGATGAAGCTGCAGAGCACGCGGCCGGACATTCTGCTGCGGCCGGCGGTCTCGCGATTCCGGGTGCTGGATTTCCTCAAGATCGACGCGATTCTCAAAGAGACGTCCGGGATCAAGGACGAACTCAAGCGCGCAGTCGAGCGCGCGATCGAGAGCAGAGTCTGATACCGAGGACACCGGTGCGCCATGCGTTCATTAGGATGCGCAAAGGACGCTCCATCTTGTTGTTTTCTTCATTTATGCGGACGTCAGGTGGTTCCGCCTGACCGCAAAAGGCCATGATGCCCTGTATCAGCCCCGATCAGCGATCACCTTTTCATCCCGGTTCAGCCGGCGCGCCTGGCGGCTTGGCTTGATCAACGGTTCGGGTGTGACCGGGCGGGTGTGCATCCTGTCCTGTCCAGCCGACAGGCCGTCCACCGCCTGGATTTCGAGGCGTTCCTCGTCGCGGCGGCGCACGTCGTCCGTGATGGCGCGAGCGACCTCCTCTTCCGTGCCCAGCACCTTGAGTGACATCTGGCCGAACACGAGGGCCGATTCCAGCGTTTCGCGGAGTTCGTATTCCACGCCGCGCGCTCTCAGCGAAAGCGCGTGCGCCCGGTCGTAGGAGCGGACGAAAAGCTTCACGTCGGGGTATTCGGAACGGATAAGGTCGACGATCATATCCGTCTGGGCACGGCCGTTGACGCACACGGCGACGACCTTCGCTCGCCTGATGCCGGCCGCTTCCAGCACCTCCTTGCGGCGGCCGTCGCCGAAATAGATGCGGAAACCGAACTTCTCGACCGTGCGCACACGGGCGGCGGAGTGGTCGATGATGGTGACGTCGCTGCCGCCGGCCAGAAGCACCTGCGAGGCGATCTGGCCGAAGCGCGAGAAGCCGATCATCAGCACGTCCGCCCCCGCGCCCTCGAAATCCTCCTCCATCTCCTCGGGCGTATCGCCGCGCACCAACCGCTCGCCGATACGGACCGTAAGCGGCGTCAACGCCATCGACAGCGTCACCACGGCGGTCAGCAGCGAGGCCATCGCCGGGGCGAAGATGAGCGCGGCCGAGGCGGCGGTGAAAAGCACGAAGCCGAATTCGCCGCCCTGCGGCAGCAGCGACGCTATCCGCAGGGCATTGTCATGGTCGGAGCCGAAAATGCGACATATTCCATAGAGGATAACGGCCTTCGCCAGCATGAGCGCGGGCACGGCGAGAACCACGACCAGCCAGTTTTCCAACACGACGCCGAGATCGAGCGAAAGCCCGATGGCCATGAAGAACAGGCCGAGCAGGATGCCGCGAAAGGGTTCGATATTCGCAGTGAGCTCGTGCCTGAAGGAAGAATCGGCCAAAAGCACGCCAGCGATGAAAGCACCCAACGCCATGGAGAGGCCGGCGACCTGCAACAGGGTGGCGGATCCGAGCACGACGAGGAGCGCGGTTGCGATCATCGCCTCCTTCGCGCCGGACTGGGCGATGAGGCGGAACAGCGGGTTGAGCAGGTAGCGTCCGGCGATCACCAGGGCGGCAATGGAGGCCAGCGCCACCGCGAACCGCGTTCCGCTGATGGCGTCGGCGCCTTCACCACCCGGCGAAAGCAGCGGCACGAGCGCCAGAAGTGGAGCGATCGCGATATCCTGGAAAAGCAGGATGGAGAACGATTTTTGCCCGAAGCCGGTATTGAGCAGACCCTGGCCCTCCAGTGTCTGCACCGCGAAGGCGGTGGATGACAGGGCAAGGCCGAAACCGACGATAATGGCGGCCGAAATCGAAAATCCGGGCAGGAACGATGCCAGCAGCGCCAGCACGGCGCCCGTCATCAGAACCTGCGCGAGCCCCAGCCCGAAGATGTCGCGGCGCATGGCCCAAAGCCTGGATGGCTTGAGCTCGAGCCCTATGATGAAAAGCAGAAAGACCACGCCGAGCTCGGCCACATGCAGCAGTTCTTCACCGTCCGAGATAAGACGGGCGACAGGGCCGATGGCGACGCCTGCGGCCAGATAGCCCAGGATGGTGCCGAGCCCGATGCGCTGGAACAGCGGTGCGGCGATGACGGCAGCCATCAGTAAAAGGAGAGGTTCCTGGTAGATGCCGGTAGTGGTTGCCTCCATCCGTGTTCCCCGCCTGGTTCGCCATAGTCTTTGCGGCCATATGACATTCTCACGCCATTGCGCTACCGCTCCCGGAACCATAAATGGTTGACCATGCCATGTCTCGCCACTTTCCTCCCTCAAACCAGCGGGTGAACGGATGACCGGATCATCGGATGAGAAACAGCTTCTGGACCGCGTCGCCTCGCTTGTCGAGGCGGCAAAGAAGGCCGGTGCGGATGCCGCCGACGCGGTGGTGATCCGGTCGCGGTCGCGCAACGTCTCCGTGCGCCTGGGCAAGGTCGAGGGTACCGAATCGTCCGAAAGCGACGACATGTCCTTGCGGGTCTTTGTCGGGCAGCGCGTGGCCAGCGTATCGGCGACCACGGCGTCCGATCCGGCCTCGCTCGCTGTGCGCGCCGTCGCCATGGCCCGCGTGTCGCCGGAAGATGCATTCGCCGGCCTTGCCGATCCCGACAAGCTCGCCCGGCGGTTCGCCGATCTTGATCTGGTTGATCCGACCGAGGTCTCGCCCGACCGCTTGAGGGACGACGCGCTGGCGGCCGAGGAGGTGGCGCTTGCCGTGCCCGGCGTGACCAATTCGTCGGGTGCCGGCGCCAGCGCCGGTTCCGGCGGACTGGTTCTTGCGACCTCTCAGGGCTTCGTCGGCCAATATGCCGCGACCCGCTTCTCCCGCTCGGTCAGTGTGATCGCCGGCGAGGGCACCGGAATGGAGCGCGACTACGATTTTTCCTCCCGGCTTCACTTTGCCGACCTCGATACGCCGGAGAAGATCGGCCGCACCGCAGGCGAGCGCGCGGCGCGCCGGCTGGGCGCTCGCAAGGTTCCCACCGGCAGATATCCCGTCATCTATGATTCCCGCGTGGCAAGGGGCATCGCCGGCCACATCGCGGGTGCCATCAATGGCGCCTCGGTGGCACGCAAGACGAGCTTTCTGCGCGACCGAATGGGCAAGCAGATCGCTTCCGCCGACATCACCATAACGGACGACCCGACGCGCGTACGCGGGCAGGCCTCCCGTCCCTTCGACGGCGAAGGCGTGGCCGGTGTTCCGATCGTGCCTGTGAGGAACGGGGTTCTGGAGGCCTGGCTATTATCCTCCTCCGTGGGGCGCGAGCTGGGGCTCGAGACCAACGGTCGTGGTGCCCGCGCTTCCTCTTCGGTCAACCCGTCCTCGACCAATTTCGCCATCGAGCCGGGGGAGACGGATCGCGACGATCTGATCAGCGGGATCAAGGCCGGACTCTACGTGACCGAGGTCTTCGGCCAGGGCGTCAATATGATTACCGGCGAATACAGCCGAGGGGCGGCGGGCTTCTGGATCGAGAACGGGGTGATTGCCCATCCCGTTTCCGAGATCACCATCGCCGGGAACATGAAGGACATGTTCCTGAACATGACGCCGGCAAGCGACCTCGACCGCAACTACGGCACGGCGGCGCCGACCCTGCTTATCGAGGGCATGACCATTGCGGGAGAGTGAGCCGCGTCATGCCGAACATGCCGAAGACCTGACGCTGATCGAGACGGCGGCGCGCGAGGCGGGCGAAATCGCCATGCGCTATTTCCGGCGCGATCCGGAGGTCTGGATGAAGGCGGGCGACTCTCCCGTTAGCGCCGCCGACTTGGCCGTCGATGCATTTCTCAAGTCGACGCTGCTTGCCGCCCGCCCTGATTATGGCTGGCTGTCTGAGGAGACGGTCGACAACGCCGAACGGCTCGCCGCGCGGCGTACTTTCGTGGTCGATCCCATCGACGGCACGCGCGCGTTTATCGACGGGCGCAAGGTCTGGTGCATCAGCATCGCCGTCGTGGAAGACGGCCGCAGCCTGGCCGGCGTGCTCGATTGTCCGGCCAGCGACGAGATTTTCACGGCTGCCGCCGGCGCGGGCGCCTGTATGAACGGCGTGCGCATCGGCGTGCGGAAGGACCAGCCTGACATCGCCATGGGCGGTCCGAAAGCCATGATCGATAGATTGCCTCCGCAGCTGCGCGAGCGCATCACGCCGCACGGATATATCCCGTCGCTCGCCTATCGTATCGCGCTCGTGGCGCGCGGCACGCTGGATGCGACCTTCGTCAAACCGGCTTCCCACGACTGGGATCTCGCGGCGGCCGATCTTCTTCTATCGGAAGCCGGCGGCCAGATCGTGGATGCGTCGATGCGCCGCCCGCGTTATGCCGGCCCCAACCCGAAACTGGGGTCGCTGGCAGCGGGGAGCGGCGACATTCTGCGCTCCATGGCGAAGGTTCTGGCGGAACTCCCGGTCTAGCAGCAACTTATTGTTGCCTCCTCACGCGAATGGTTTCAAAAGTGGGCCGGTTCATTTACATGACGCGCAAGTTCTGCGTCGCATTGACGAAAAATCAGATGGGACGAATGGATGGCTGAAGAAACCGAGAGCCGGCAATTGCTTCACCTGGTCTTCGGCGGCGAGCTGAAGTCGCTGACGGGGACCGAGTTCAAGGATATCGACGCGCTCGACATTGTCGGCATCTATCCCAACTATCGGGCGGCCGAGGCGGCATGGCGGTCCAAGGCGCAGGAAACCGTGGACAATGCCCATATGCGCTATTTCGTTGTTCACCTGCACCGCTTCCTCGATCCTGGCGCAGGCAAGGCCGGCTGATGAAGAATGAAGCCGCGGCCGCTTCGACGGTGGTTGACGTGAAGGCCGGGTCCCGCAGGCGGCGGCCTTTCAAGGCGCTCTGGCGGCGGATACGCAAGCCGCTGGCAAGGTCGCGTGTCGTCAAGCAGGTGGTCGCGTCGCTGCTGGCCAATACGATACGCTTCATCGCCTTTACAAAT
This sequence comes from Nitratireductor luteus, assembly GCF_026162365.1. Taxonomy (GTDB): domain Bacteria; phylum Pseudomonadota; class Alphaproteobacteria; order Rhizobiales; family Rhizobiaceae; genus Chelativorans; species Chelativorans luteus. The sequence goes on from NZ_JAOANW010000004.1 coordinate 220,088, forward strand.
CCCCCCGTGAAGGGTTCGCACGATCCTCGAAAAGCGATTGCCGAGCATACGCCCGCCATCGCCGCGCTCTGGCATGGCCAGCATATCCTGGGGCCGACGATCAATCCGCCGAAGCACAAGCTGGTCGCGCTGTTTTCGCGCAGCGCGGATGCCGAACTCAACGCGCTGGTAGCCCAGAAGCTGGGCTTCGACGTCGTGCGCGGTTCGGGCGGACGCGAAGGGCACAGCGCCAAGAAGGGTGGCGCTGCAGCGCTGATCCAACTCAAGCGGACCATCGACAAAGGCTGCAACGTCGCCATGATCGCCGACATCCCGCATGGCACGCCGCGCGAGGCCGGGTTGGGCATCGTCACGCTGGCGCGGTTGGCGGGCCGACCCATCGTTCCCGTGGCGATCGCCACCAGCCGCCGCAAGGTTCTGGAACGGACTTGGGACAAGACGACCATCAACCTGCCTTTCGGCCGCAGCGCAGTCGTGATGGGCGATCCCATCCACGTGCCCGCCGACGCCAGCGACGAGCTCATGGAAGAAAAGCGCCGCGAAGTCACGGACGCGCTCAATCTTGCCACGCGCGACGCCTATAAGCTCGTCGACAAGCAATTCCGCTGAGAGAGCGTCTGGAAATGGATGAGAGCGGCCTGCAAATGGCGATTTCCTGTGCTCCGGTGCTCACGTACCCAATGTACGCCCCGCTCGTCGCTGCGCGGCCCCAAACATCACCATTTTCGCCTCCCTTATCCATTTTCAGGTCTCTGATGGGGCGATCTCTGATGGGCAGGCAATGAGCGAACGCTGGGCACGCACCATACTCACCACCTATCGCTGGGCAGGTGCGGCAGCATATCCGCTGGTCGGCGGCTATATTGCCTGGCGCGTGAACAAGGGCAAGGAAGAGCGGACGCGACGCCATGAACGCTATGGCAGGCCGAGCCACGAGCGCCCGGAAGGACCGCTCATATGGGTACATGCGGCCAGCGTCGGCGAGACCATCGCCGTAACCGAGCTGATCGAGCATTTCCTGGGGGCCGGCATCAAGATCGTTCTGACGACGGGTACCGTCACTTCTGCGTCCGTGGCGAACGAACGGCTCGGCGGCCGGGTCATCCATCAATATGTGCCGCTGGACCTGAAGCCGGCGGTTAGCCGCTTCCTCAACCACTGGCGTCCCGATCTCGCCATCATGGCCGAATCCGAGATCTGGCCGATGACGATTCTCGAGCTTGGCGCCCGACGGGTTCCCCAGGTCCTCGTCAATGGCCGCATGTCCGACCGATCCTTCAAGAGCTGGCGCAAGCGCTCTTTCCTTGCCGAGGCGCTGTTCGAGAACCTTGCCCATGTCGTCGCCCAGTCGGAAGTCGACGGCGAGCGGTTCCGCAAGCTTGGCGCGCGGCCGGTCACTGTCTCGGGCAACCTCAAGGTGGACACGCAGCACCCGCCGGTGGATGCCGGGACGCTCGCAACCATCAAGGGCCAGATCGGCAGCCGCCGAACATGGGCCGCCGTGTCGACCCACAACGGCGAAGAAATGGCGGCGGCCAACGTTCACAAGATGCTGCGCAAGCGCCACCCGGATCTTCTGTCCATCGTCGTGCCACGTCATCCCGAGCGCGCTCCGGCGCTGAAGGCCGAAATGGAGGCGCGCGACCTGAAAGTGATTTGCCGCAGCACCGGCGAGCCCATTGCTGCCGACACCGACATCCTTCTTGGCGATACGATCGGCGAAATGGGGCTTTATCTACGCCTGACGGAGATTGCCTTCGTTGGCCGCTCGCTGACCGGCAGTGGCGGCCAGAACCCGATCGAGCCGGCGATGCTGGGGACCGCCGTCCTTTCCGGCTGCAACGTACAGAATTTCCGCGACGCCTATCGCCGGCTGATCGACAGCGGAGGTGCGCGGCTGGTGCGCGATACGCAGATGCTGGCCGGCGCCGTGAACTATCTCCTCAACAACGCCGACAAGCGCGACGAGATGATCGCGGCGGGCCGGCATACGGTTGAGGAGATGTCCGGCGCGCTGACGCGCACGCTGACGGCGCTTGAACCTTTCATCCATCCGCTCATCGTGCAAAGCCGCCTGCAGCGCGGCAACGGCAGGACTTAGCGATGGCGGTGAGCAGTGAAGCGCCGCCGTTCTGGTGGGAGAAGCCCGATTGGCGTGCCTGGGCGCTGTGGCCGGCCTCCGCCATCTATGGCGCCGTCGCATCCACCCGCATACGGACCGCGCCACGCGAGAAGCTGCCGGCGGCGGTTCTGTGCGTGGGAAACCTTACCGTTGGTGGCGAAGGCAAGACGCCCGTTGCAATTGCGCTGGGCAAGCAGGCCCGGAAGGATGGCCATAAGGTCGGATTCCTTTCCCGCGGCTTCGGCGGCAGCCTTTCCCAACCCCATCTCGTCGATGCCAGGCACGATGCGGTGCACCATGTGGGCGACGAGCCGCTGCTGCTCGCGCGGCATGCCCCGGTCGTCGTTTCGCCGGACCGGGTGGCGGGTGCACGACGGCTGATCGAGGAGGGCTGCAACTTCCTCATCATGGACGATGGCTTCCAGAGTGCCCGCATTCACATGGACTACGCGCTGATCGTCGTGGATGCGCGGCGCGGGCTCGGCAACGGCCATGTCATACCGGGCGGGCCGCTGCGCGCGCCGGTCGTCAACCAGCTTCGGTTCGCCGATGCGGTGGTGACCATGGGGCAGGGGGATGCCGCCCAATATGTCGTGCGCCGCGCGGCGCGGGCCGGCAAGCCCGTCTATCACGCCCACGCCAAGCCGCTGAAGACGCGCGGCTTGAAAGGAGCCCGTGTGCTAGCTTTCGCGGGTATCGGCAATCCGGACAAATTCTACGCCACCTTGCGCGAAATCGGGGCCGAACTGGTGGCGACCAGATCCTTTCCCGACCACTATCAGTTCTCAGAGGATGATTTGTCGGAGCTTTCCGCCCAGGCACAATCCGAGGCGTTGCAGCTGGTGTCGACGGAGAAGGATCTGGTGCGCCTGTCGAGCGGCCACAGGCCCATGCGGGAATTCGCCAAATCGGTCCGGGCTTTGCCTGTCGAGGCCGCTTTCGAGACAGAAGATACGCCCGGCGCGATCATCCGCCAGACAATTGTGGCCTGGCGCGAGCGGATGCTGAAGGGCGGCTGATCAGGCGCGCTTGCGCAGTTCCGGATCGAGCTCGAGTTCGCGCGCGAGCGAGGTTTCGGCGCTCGAATAGGCTTCCTGACGCGCGACGCTCCAATATTTCAGTTCCTCAAGCGGAATGGCCTCGCCGGAAACGGCACACCGCACGAAGGCACCCGGCGTCAGCACCTGGAAATCGCCATCGAGATAGCGCACCCGTGCTTCGCGCGCGCCGGGTCCTTCAAAACGGTTCATCGCAATCGCCTCGTCATTCCGCTCTTGCGCCATAAAGCGCCGGCGGCGTCATGGCAAGGCGGATATCTCATCGCCGCCCGAACAGCTTCTCGATATCCGCCAGCTTCAACTCGATATAGGTCGGCCGGCCGTGATTGCATGTGCCGGAGCCGGGTGTCGCCTCCATCTGGCGCAGCAGCGCATTCATTTCTTCCGGCCGCAGGCGGCGCCCGGAACGCACCGAACCATGGCAGGCCATGGTGGCGGCGATGTGGTCGATCCGCTCCTTGAGCGTTTCGGCGGTGTCGTGCTCGGCGATTTCGTCGGCAAGGTCGCGCACGAGCTTGGGCACGTCCACCTCGCCCAGCATGGAAGGCGTCTCGCGCACTGCCACGGCGCCGGGGCCGAAACGTTCGAGGCCGAGGCCCAGCCTTTGCAGGAAAGCCGCATGGCCGCCCAAGCGTTCGGCGTCTTCCTCCGGCAGGTCGACGATCTCCGGCATCAGCAGCATCTGCGCCGGCAGGGGGCGCGCATGGATGGCCTGCTTGAGCGCCTCGTAGACGAGCCTTTCATGGGCCGCGTGCTGGTCGACGATGACCAGCGCATCCTCCGTCTGCGCGACGATATAGTTCTCGTGCACCTGCGCGCGGGCCGCGCCCAGGGGCTGGCGCAGGGCCTCCGCAGGCGCATCGCCGGCGGCCGCCCGCGTGTCGGCGCTGACTGCGCCGTCGACGGAGAACGCCGCCTGTTCGCCGGCGCCAAAGCCGCCGGCGGAGGACGCGGCCATTTCGAGCGGGCGCGAAGGCGAGGTTTCCATGCGCCAGGGCTCGGGGGACCGGGCGGCGGCGAAGCGGCTGCGGCCGTCGCCATTGCCTGCCGCCGGGCCGGCGGCCGGGTTCTGGAACGCCTCAAGCATCGCCGCCGCGCCCGTCGTGGCCGCGCGCATGCCGCTCGCCTCCAGCGCCTGGCGGATCGCCCCGACGATGAGGCCGCGCACGAGGCCCGGATCGCGAAAGCGCACATCCGCCTTCGCCGGATGCACATTGACGTCGACCAGCGCCGGGTCGACATCGAGGAAGAGCGCGGCCACCGCGTGGCGGTCGCGCGGCAGCGCATCCATATAGGCGCCGCGTATCGCCCCGGCGATCAGCTTGTCGCGCACCGGCCTGCCATTGACATAGGCAAACTGATTGAGCGCGTTGCCGCGCGTGAAGGAGGGGATCGAGGCATAGCCCGAAAGGCGCACGCCCTCGCGCTCCGCCTCGATCGGCAGCGCGTTTTCGGGAAACTCCCTGCCCAGTATCTGGCTGATGCGGCGCAGGAGCCCCTCGCCATCCTCGGGCACGGCGGCAAGGTCGGTGGTGCCGCGGTCCGTGCCGGTGAGCGTGAAGCGCACGGCGGGAAAGGCGAGCGCGATGCGCTTGACGATATCGGTGATGGCCGCCGTCTCGGCCCGTTCGCTTTTCATGAATTTCAGCCGCGCCGGCGTGGCGTAGAAAAGGTCCCGCACCTCGACCGTGGTGCCCCGGTTGGCGGCGACCGGCTTCACCGGCCCCACACGCCCGCCTTCCACGACGATCTCCGCCCCGCTGTCGCCGCCCGCCTGGCGCGAGCGCAGGCTGAGCCGCGACACCGAGCCGATGGAAGGAAGCGCCTCGCCGCGAAAGCCCAGCGAGCGGATGTCGTGCACATCGTCCGACAGTTTGGAGGTGCAATGGCGCGACACGGCCAGCGGCAGCTCCTCCGCCGCGATGCCGCCGCCGTCGTCGATGACGCGCAGCAATGTCAGCCCGCCGCCGGCGGTGGCGATCTCGATGCGCGTCGCCCCGGCGTCCAGCGCGTTCTCGACCAGCTCCTTGACGACGCTGGCCGGCCGCTCGATGACCTCGCCGGCGGCGATCTGGTTGATGACGTTCTCGGAAAGCTGGCGGATGCTCATGCGCCGATACTAGGCGGATTCGCCGTGGCTGCGAAGGGATCGGGGCGCGCTTTCCAGCGGTTGGTTTTGGGGAAGGTCGTCGCCGGCCTCCTTCTGCCGTCTTCATGCATCAGCTGAAGCAGGGCGTGCTCCCGCGCGTGACGGCCACGCTGCCCGCGCCGTGGCTCGCATCCCTTTTCGGGCTGACGCGCGTCGGTCGGTAAATCTCCTTTCTCGGAACAATGCGTCGAGTCGGGGGTTCGAAACGTGGCGCTGCGAGGGCCGTTTCCGTGATGCACTCGGAGTTCCGCAACCGAAAGCGAAATCGACAGAGGCTGGAAATGGCTTCTTACGACGGTACAATCGGCAAGCGGCGCGGCGCAGGCTACTGGTACTGCGCGGTCCTCGGGGCGCTGCTGGTGATCATCGGCATCCTGCTGGTCGCCGGTGGCGTCTGGCTTATCACGCTGGGCGGCTCCTGGTACTACCTGATCGCCGGGGTGGGCCTCGTCATAGCCGGCGTCCTGCTCGCGATGGCATCGATGGCGGCCGTGTGGGTATACGTCCTCACCTACCTCTTGACGGTCATCTGGGCATTCTGGGAAGTTGGCACCGACTGGTGGGCGCAGGTGCCACGGCTCGTGGCGCCGACGATCATCCTCATCCTGGTCCTGCTATGCATCCCCCCGCTGCGTCGGCGCAGCGGCGCGTCCTCGCGCCGTCCTGAACGTACCGCTGCGGCGTCGGCGGCCCTCTTGTTGGCGGCGGCGGGCGGTGTCGGGTTCTATGCAAGCGATTCCTTCATCGTCGTCGCGCAGGAACAGACGGATCAGGAGACGCCTGCGACCGAGCAGGGTCAGGATCCTGTCGAACCTTCGGTAGAGGCGCCCCCTGTAGAGGAGGGCCAGGGTACCGGCGAACTCGAGCCAGCGATCGATGCCCAAGAAACAACAGAAGGCGAAGCGGCGTCTGCGGGGCCAGGCGAGCGAGAAGCCGCCGCCGACACGACCCCGACCGGGGTCGAGGTGAGCGGACCGCAGCCGAATCTCGAGACAGGCGAGATGTGGCCGGCGTATGGGGGTACCGACCATGGTACCCGCTACTCGCCGCTCGACCAGATCAACCGCGACAACGTCGCCGATCTGGAGAGAGTGTGGGAGTTCCGCACGGGCGACATGCCGCCCGAAGACAAGGATGTGGCGTGGTCGCCTGAAACGACGCCGTTGAAGGTCGGCGACGATCTCTATCTGTGCACGCCGACGAACATCATCATCGCGATCGACGCCCGCACAGGGCGAGAGGAATGGCGCTACGACCCTCAGGTCTCTACCGACGCCGTTCCGCACGCCGCCGCGTGCCGAGGCGTCGCCTATTTCGAGGACCCGGAGGCGGATGACCCGGACGCGCTGTGCGCAACGCGCATCATCGAGGCCACTCTCGACGCAAGGCTGATCGCGGTCGATGCGCGGCTGGGACAGCCCTGCACCGATTTCGGCATCAACGGCGAAGTCTCGCTGAAGGAAGGGCTTGGCGCCACCGTGCCGGGCTGGGTGGCCGTGACGTCACCGCCGACCATCGTGCGCGGCATTGCAGTCGTCGGCCATCAGGTCAACGACAACGAAGCCGAGGACTCGCCTTCGGGCGTCGTGCGCGGCTACGATGCCGTGACCGGCGAATTAGCCTGGGCCTGGGATCTCGAGCAGCCGCAACTGAAGGGCGAGCCACCGGAGGGCGAGACCTACAGCCGCGGAACGCCCAATATGTGGACCATAGCCGCGGCGGACGAGGAACTGGGCTACGTGTATCTGCCGCTCGGCAACTCCGCCGTCGACTATTACGGCTCGAACCGCAGCGAGGCCGAGAACGAATATTCCACTTCGGTCGTCGCAGTGGATGTCACGACCGGCGAGGACGTTTGGCACTTTCAGACGGTCTATCGCGACGTGTGGGACTATGATCTCGGCAGTCAGCCGGCGCTGGTCGATTTCCCCACCGGGGACGGCACCATACCGGCGCTGCTGATCTCATCCAAGCAGGGCGACATCTACGTTCTCAACAGGGAGACCGGCGAACCGCTATTCGAGCCGGAGGAGCGCGATGTCCCGCAAGGCGGGGTGGAACCGGACTACATTTCCCCGGTGCAGCCATTCTCCACCTATCACACGCTCGCCTTCGACCCCATCAAGCCGCAGGACATGTGGGGCATGAGCCCGCTGGATCAGCTCTGGTGCCGCATCCAGTACCATCGGGCAACCTATGACGGGATCTACACGCCGCCGACCCACGAGACACCCTACATCCAGTATCCTGGCTACAATGGCGGCCAGGACTGGGGCTCGATGGCGGTCCACGCAGAACGAGGGGTCCTGATCGCCAACTACAACGACATTCCGAACTTCAACCGGCTCATCACCCATGAGGAGGCGCGCGAGCGCGACATGAAGCCGGTCACGGCCCCCGGAGGCGACGTCGGCGATCCGCAAGTGGGCGCGCCGTATGCGATCGACGTCAACCCCGGTTGGCGCGTCGGTTTCACAAAGCTGATGTGCAAGCAGCCGCCCTATGGCGGCATCAGGGCCATCGACCTGGCGACCGGCGAAACACTGTGGGACCAGGCGTTCGGCTCGGCGCGCTCTAACGGGCCGTTCGGGATCCCTTCCCGGTTGCCCTTTACGATTGGCACGCCGAACAACGGCGGACCGATTGTTACAGCCGGCGGGCTGATCTTCATCGCCGCCACCACCGACAACATGATCCGCGCTTACGACATCGAAACGGGCGAGGAGTTGTGGAGCGATATTCTGCCGGCTGGCGGACAGGCGACGCCCATCACCTACGAGGTTGATGGCCGGCAGTATCTGGCGTTCATGGCAGGTGGCCACGCGTTCATGGAAACGCCCAAGGGTGACTATGTTTGGGCGTGGGCGCTGCCTGAGACCAACGGCAGCGGAACGCAACGGGGCGGAAGCGAGCCTCCGCCAAATGAAACCCAGTAATACCTGGCGCACGCCCGCCAAAGGGTGGACGCCGAGCGATGCGTCGTGACCCGCCTCGGGCGGACAAGGAGAGAGCGATGAGAAGCGCATTGATTGCAGGCCTGTTGCTTACTGCCACGGCGTATCCGGTCTTTGCACAGCAGAGCGAGGGGTCCTCGGACAGGCCGGTGCTCATCGAGATCGACGAGGCTGACCGACTCATTCCCGGCTTCAACGTTTCAGTGAAGGAACTGCGCGACATGGACGTCTTCGGTGCGAACAGCGAGAAGATCGGCGAGATCGAGGAGTGCTGGCGACGGGTGACGGCGCGATCGCGGCCGTAACGGTGGAGGTCGGCGGCTTTCTCGGCATCAATGAAAGAGACGTGGTCATCAATCTCGACAGCATCCGGCTCGACGGGCTCCGGCTCACACTCGACATGAGCAGGGAGCAGATCCGTTCGCTGCCGGAGTGGGACGACTGACACCAAAGGCGCTGGAGCGCAATTGTTGCTGAGTGGGATGATAGTCCCACGCAGGCTGTCGGCGGTACTATTCCTGTGAAATCGCCCCACGGCACGCTGACATGGGTATTCAAGAACGAGGTCCTCGTTATGCTAGCGGCCGCTTGTCCGAATCGACCACACAGGCTTACTGAGCCGCTTTAATCACTACTGTTTCGGACAAACGAATGCCTTGCGAGCAACATGTCATCTAGCAGCGGCTCGTCCACGTTTTCACAATGTCTGCTCGGATTGCAGATCAGTTTCTCGAACGACCGGTATCAGACGCGCAGCAGTCATCGATCCAACAGTTGCCGAACGCTCTCCCCATTCCTTCCCGTCATCATCCCCTTCCAAAAAATCATTTTATGCTTGAAGCACTGGGCCTCAGGATGCTGTATGGTCCCTCGCCAGGTAGGGATGCGCGTGCAATCGCAGCAGGAAGGCAGATATGAATATGCAGGATCAGAAGCCGAAAGCCTCGGAATCCAACTTCGTCTGGGACGACCCTTTTCTTCTCGACGAGCAGCTCAGCGACGAGGAGCGCATGATCCGCGATGCGGCGGCGGCGTTTGCGGCCGACAAGCTCAGCCCCCGCATCGAGCATGCCTATATGAACGAGGAGAGCGATCCGGCCATCTTCCACGAGATGGGCGAGGCCGGGCTTCTGGGGGTGACCATCCCCGAGGAATATGGCGGCGTCGGCGCGGGCTACGTCTCCTACGGGCTGGTCGCCCGCGAGGTGGAGCGGGTCGATTCGGGCTATCGCTCGATGATGAGCGTGCAGTCCTCGCTGGTCATGTATCCGATCCACGCCTATGGGTCCGAGGAGCAGCGCAGGAAATATCTGCCGAAGCTTGCTTCCGGCGAATATATCGGCTGCTTCGGCCTGACCGAGCCGGACGCCGGCTCCGACCCCGGCGGCATGAAGACGCGCGCCGACAGGATCGACGGCGGCTACCGGCTCACCGGCTCCAAGATGTGGATCTCCAATTCGCCGATAGCCGACGTCTTCGTCGTCTGGGCCAAGTCCGCGGCCCATGACAACCAGATCCGCGGCTTCGTGCTGGAAAAGGGCATGAAGGGCCTTTCCGCGCCCAAGATCGGCGGCAAGCTCAGCTTGCGCGCCTCGATCACCGGCGAGATCGTGATGGACGGCGTGGAAGTGGGCGAGGATGCGCTTCTGCCCAATGTCGCGGGGCTCAAGGGGCCGTTCGGCTGTCTCAACCGCGCTCGCTACGGCATCTCCTGGGGGGCGATGGGGGCGGCCGAGGATTGCTGGCGCCGCGCCCGCCAATACGGCCTCGACCGCAAGCAGTTCGGCAAGCCGCTGGCGCAGACCCAGCTTTTCCAGAAGAAGCTGGCCGACATGCAGACGGAAATCGCGCTCGGGCTCCAGGCCTCGCTCCGCGTCGGCCGTCTGTTCGACGAGGGCCGGATGGCGCCGGAGATGATCTCGCTCGTCAAGCGCAACAATTGCGGCAAGGCGCTCGACATCGCGCGCGCCGCCCGCGACATGCACGGCGGCAACGGCATCCAGATCGAATACCACGTGATGCGCCACTCGCAGAACCTGGAGACGGTCAACACCTATGAGGGCACGCACGACGTGCACGCGCTGATCCTCGGCCGGGCGCAGACGGGGCTGCAGGCGTTTTTCTGAGGGCGGAAAGCCGCCGGCATGGCGCCGGCCCCCTTTCTTGCAGGTTCCAGGACCTGGCGTGCTGCCGAGCCCCGAGAATTTGCTTTCTCCCCCGCCAGGGGGGAGATACGCTGCCATCGATTCCGGGTGCCCTTATCTCTCCCTCTGCGGGAGAGACAGCGCTTTCAGCATTCTGGCCGAAGGCTGAATGCTGGAAATCGCAAGACAGGGGCTTGCCTCGCGCGACGGCCGTTTCTTGGTGAGGTACACATGACCGTTTCCTACCTAAAACACCTTTCTGCCGAGCTCGACGGCCTGAAATCCGCCGGCCTCTACAAGACCGAGCGCGTCATCACCTCGATGCAGTCGGCCGAGATCGAGAGCGGCGGCAGGAAGGTGCTGAACTTCTGTGCCAACAATTATCTGGGCCTTGCCGACAACGAGGAGCTGCGCGCGACGGCCAAGAAGGCGCTCGACCGCTACGGCTACGGCATGGCCTCCGTCCGCTTCATCTGCGGCACCCAGGAAGAGCACAAAGAGCTCGAGGAGACGATCTCGAAATTCCTCGGCATGGAGGACACGATCCTCTATTCCTCGTGCTTCGACGCCAATGCGGGCCTGTTCGAAACGCTGCTCGGGCCGGAAGACGCGGTCATTTCCGATGCGCTCAACCACGCCTCGATCATCGACGGCGTGCGGCTCAGCAAGGCAAGGCGCTACCGCTACGCCAACAACGACATGGGCGAGCTGGAAGACCGGCTGAAGGAGGCCGCGGACGCCCGCTTCCGGCTGATCGCCACCGATGGCGTGTTCTCCATGGACGGCATCGTCGCCAATCTTCAGGGCATCTGCGACCTGGCCGACAAATACGGCGCCATGGTCATGGTGGACGACAGCCACGCCATCGGCTTCGTCGGCGCGCATGGGCGCGGCACGCCGGAGCATTGCGGCGTGGAGGGGCGGGTGGACATCGTCACCGGAACGCTCGGCAAGGCGCTCGGCGGGGCCTCCGGCGGCTATACGAGCGGCAGGAAGGAGGTGGTGGAGTGGCTGCGCCAGCGCTCGCGCCCCTATCTTTTTTCCAACACGCTGGCCCCGGTCATCGCCGCCGCCTCGCTCAAGGTCTTCGACATCGTCAGGAACGGCGACAGCCTGCGCCGCCACCTTTACGACAACGCGGCCCGCTTTCGCGCCGGCATGGAGAAGCTGGGCTTCACGCTCGCCGGCGGCGGCCATCCGATCATCCCGGTGATGCTGGGCGATGCCGCGCTGGCCGACAAGATGGCCTCGCGCCTGCTGGACCACGGGATCTATGTCATCGGCTTTTCCTTTCCGGTGGTGCCCAAGGGCCAGGCCCGCATCCGCACGCAGATGTCGGCCGCCCATTCGGCGGAGGATATCGACCGGGCGGTGGAGGCGTTCGCGATCGTGGGGCGGGAACTGGGGGTGATTTCATGACGGCAGCCGACACTCCAGATACGGGGACAGTCTCATGTCCAACATGATGAAGGCGCTGGTGAAGGCCAAGCCGGAGGAGGGCCTCTGGATGGAGCGCGTGCCGGTGCCGGAGATCGGGCCGAACGACGTGCTCATCAAGATCAAGAAGTCGGCCATCTGCGGCACCGACGTCCATATCTGGAACTGGGACGAGTGGGCGCAGAAGACAGTGCCGGTGCCGCTGGTCACCGGCCACGAATTCACCGGCGAGGTGGTCGATGTCGGCGCGGCCGTCACAGAATACAAGCCCGGCCAGCGCGTTTCGGGCGAGGGCCATATCGTGTGCGGCCACTGCCGCAACTGCCGGGCAGGCAGGGGGCATCTGTGCCGCAACACGCTGGGCGTCGGCGTACAGCGCCCCGGCTCCTTCGCCGAGTTCATCGCGCTGCCGCAGCACAATGTCGTGGCGATCCCCGACGACGTGCCGGACGAGATCGCCGCCATCTTCGATCCCCTCGGCAACGCCGTCCACACTGCGCTGTCCTTCGACCTCGTTGGCGAGGACGTGCTGGTGACCGGGGCCGGCCCCATCGGCATCATGGGCGCGCTGGTGGCGCAATGCGTGGGCGCGCGCAAGGTCGTGATCACCGACATCAATCCCGGCCGCCTGGAACTGGCCAGGAAGCTGGGCGTGCGCCATGCGGTCAACGCGGCGCAGGAAAAGCTGCCGGACGTGATGGCGCGGCTCGGCATGACCGAAGGCTTCGACGTCGGACTGGAAATGTCGGGGGCGGCCCCCGCCTTCCGCGGCATGATCGACGCGATGAACAATGGCGGCAAGATCGCCATTCTGGGCATCGCGCCGACCGGCTTCGAGATCGACTGGAACAAGGTCATCTTCAAGATGCTGCACCTGAAGGGCATCTATGGCCGCGAGATGTTCGAGACCTGGTACAAGATGATCGCGCTGGTGCAGGGCCCGCTGGACGTCTCCGGCGTGATCACCCACCGCATGGGCATCGACGATTTCAGGGAAGGCTTCGACGCCATGCGCTCGGGCGAGGCCGGCAAGGTGGTGCTGGACTGGTGAGAGCGCTTTTGGAAGTGCCTCTCAGACGTTGAAGGGGCTCAGGGACCGACGAGCCGGATGGACGCCGCTTCGGCGGCACGGAGAAGCTTGTTGTCGAGTGTGGCGAGGGGCAGACGCAATCGACCGGCCAACTCCAGATAGCTCGCGTCGTAGATGGAAAGGGCATGCGCGCGCGCCAGTTGCAGGAGAACCTGTTCATCCACATCATTGTCTTCGACGATTGGGTAGATTGCCAGATTGGCGATAATTCCAGCCGTTTGCTCCAATGTCAGCCGCATGCGTCGTTCCGCGACCACAAGCAGATTGCGCACCTCGAACCACCAGATCGGTGGAACAAAAAAATGGTCATGAAGGAGATGACCCTCCAAGTGCGTTGCGAGAGGGTGCTCTTCGTCGGGTAGAAGCCAGGCCGCAGTTACCGAGGCGTCCAAAATGAACGGCATCAGTATCTATGCCCCTCATGACGCCAGGAGAGCACTTCCTCGATGGTAATGCCGGTTTTGGGAAGTGATGCACGAAGCTTGCGGATATTCTCGACCGCCCGCCGCACTTCCTCAGGGCGTTTGCTCTCCTCGGGCACCATCCTGGCAATCGTCCGGCCGTGACGCGTGATGGATACAATCTCCCCGCGCTCGACGTCGCTGAGCAGAGCCGAAAACTTGGCTTTGGCTTCCGTGGCAGGGACTGTCTTCATTTCTTTGACCGGTCAATCTGGTTAATATGACTTTCAGATATAATGCCGTCCCTTCACTTCGTCAACACGGCCTCTTCCAAGGCCGCGAGCCCCTTCAGAACGGCCTCGCGCTTGCGCATGTCGAGCTTGCCCAGAAGGTCGGCTTCGAATGTCTTGGCGAGCGGAACCAGTTCCTCGTAGACGCGCTGGCCGGCGGGCGTCAGCTCGAGGTGTTCCACCCGCCGGTCCTGCCCGTCCGCCCGGCGCTTCAGCCAGCGCCTTCTCTCCAGCGCCGCCACCGCGCGGCTGACCTTTGTCTTGTGCATGGAGGAATGGGCGCCGACCTCGGTCGCCGTCATCGTGCCATACTGGCCGAGCGTTGCCAGTGTGCGCCATTCCGGCCGGGTGAGGCCGTGGCGCTGCCGGTAGATGTCGGAGAAGGAGCGGCTGACCGCATCGGCCAGCCGGTTGAGTCTGTAGGGCAGGAAGGATTCCAGTGACAGGATTTCGCGGTCGGGCATGGCCATGACATGGTTTGATAGTTACATTTTCAATGGTTACAGATGAAACCAGTTTGGTCAATCCTGCGGAGGACGAAATGACGGTCCGATACATGCCGGGTTTCGGCAACGACTTCGAAACCGAAAGCCTTCCCGGTGCGCTGCCGCAAGGCCAGAACTCGCCGCAGCGTCCGGCCTATGGCCTCTATGCGGAACAGCTCTCCGGCTCTCCCTTCACCGCCCCGCGCGGCACCAACGAGCGCTCCTGGCTCTACCGCATCCGCCCCTCGGTGCGGCACACGTCGCGCTTCAAGCCGGTCGAATATGCGCGCTGGAAATCGGCGCCCAACCTGGACGACCACGAGCTTTCGCTCGGGCAGCTTCGCTGGGACCCGATCCCCATTCCCAACGAGCAAACGGATTTCCTGGCGGGCATCCGCACCATGACGACCGCCGGCGACACGCAGGGACAGTCGGGAATGGCGGCGCATATCTATGTCGCGAACGCCTCGATGGTGGACGACCACTTTTTCAACGCCGATGGCGAGTTGCTGATCGTGCCGCAGGAAGGCGGCATCCGCGTCATGACCGAGATGGGCATCATGGAAGTGACGCCGGGCGAGATATGCATCGTTCCGCGCGGCATGATCTTCAAGGTCGAGCTGATGGACGGCCCGGTGCGCGGCTATATATGCGAGAACTACGGCGCCAAGTTCACCCTGCCGGACCGCGGGCCGATCGGGGCCAACTGCCTGGCCAATCCGCGCGACTTCAAGACGCCGGTCGCCTGGTACGAGGAGAAGGAGACGCCCTGCCGGCTGACGGTGAAATGGTGCGGGCGCTTCTATCGCACGGAGATCGATCACTCGCCGCTCGACGTGGTCGCCTGGCACGGCAACTATTCGCCGTACAAATACGACCTTTCCACCTTCTCGCCGGTCGGCGCCATCCTGTTCGACCATCCCGATCCGTCGATCTTCACGGTGCTCACCGCGCCCTCGGGCGAGGAGGGGACGGCCAATGTCGATTTCGTGATCTTCCCGCCGCGCTGGCTGGTGGCCGAGCACACCTTCCGCCCGCCCTGGTACCACCGCAACATCATGAGCGAGTTCATGGGGCTGATCAAAGGCCAGTACGATGCCAAGGAGGAAGGATTCGTGCCCGGCGGCATTTCGCTGCACAACATGATGCTGCCGCACGGGCCGGACGCTCACGGTTATGAGAAGGCGACCAGCGTGGAGTTGAAGCCGGTGAAGCTTGATGACACGATGGCGTTCATGTTCGAAACCCGGTTTCCCCAGCACCTGACGCGCTTCGCCGCCGAAAACGAGGCGCTCCAGGACAATTATATCGACTGCTGGACCGGCCTGAAGAAGCGTTTCAACGGCACGCCTGAAGGCGACTGGTCTTGAGCGACCGGCTCGTCATCCTGGGGAGCAAGGGCGGGCCGGCGATCCGGCCCGAGGGGCCGATGCCGACCTCTACCCTGCTGGAGCTCGCCGGCCGGCGCATCGTGGTCGACTGCGGACTGGGCGTCACCGTTGGCGTCGTCGATGCGGACATGCATCTGCGCGATCTCGATCTGATCTTCATCACGCACCTGCATTCGGACCATGTGCTGGAGATGGGACCGCTGATCCACACCGCCTGGACGGCGGGGCTGGCGAAGCCGGTCTCGGTCCACGGCCCGCCCGGCATCGGCGATGTCTGGAAAGGCTTCTGCCAGTCGATGTCCTATGACATCGAAACCCGCATCGAGGACGAGGGGCGCCCCGATATTCGCGACCTGGTGCGGATCACCGAATATGGCGAGGGTCCGGTGCTGGATGAGGATGGCCTGAGCGTCGAGGCGCTGCGGGTCGTCCATCCGCCCGTGACCGACTGCTTCGCGCTGTCCTTCCAGGGTGGCGGAAGGAAGATCGTGTTCTCGGCCGACACGGCCTATTTCCCGCCGCTGGCTGACTTCGCCCGCAAGGCCGATGTTCTCGTGCATGAAGCCATGCTGGAAGAGGGAGTGGATGCGCTGGTCGCGCGCACCGGCAACGCGGCCTCGCTGAAGAAGCACCTCATGGACAGCCATACGCTGGCCGGGGACGCGGGACGCATCGCAAGCCTTGCCGAATGCGGCCATCTGCTGCTGCATCATCTGATCCCCGCCGACGACCCGAACTTCGGCGAGGAAGAATGGCATGACGCCGTGCGCAAAACGTGGTCAGGTCCCTTGATCGTCGCGCGCGACGGCCTCGAGATACGGCTGGACTGATCGCGACGACATTGACAGATTCGAGCCAGGGAGAAGCATCGCATGAAAGTCGCCACCTTGAAGGACGGCACACGGGACGGCAGGCTGGTCGTCGTCTCGAAGGATCTGACCCGTTATACGGACGCCTCCTTCCTCGCGCCGACGCTGCAGGCCGCGCTCGACGACTGGTCGCGCGTTGCGCCCCATCTGGCAGCCCTTGCCGAAAGCCTGGAGCACGGCGCGGTGCCGGCCGAGCGCTTCCACGAACACGATGCCATGTCGCCCCTGCCGCGCGCCTATCAATGGGCGGACGGCTCGGCCTATGTGAACCATGTCGAACTGGTGCGGAAGGCGCGCGGGGCCGAAATGCCCAGGAGCTTCTGGGAAGACCCGCTTATCTATCAGGGCGGATCGGATTCCTTCCTCGGCCCGCGCGATCCCATCGCCGTGGCCGATGAGGCATACGGCATCGACATGGAAGGCGAGGTCGCCGTCATCGTTGACGACGTTCCCATGGGCGCTTCGGCGGACGAGGCACGGGATGCGATACGCCTCATCATGCTGGTCAACGACGTCTCGCTGCGCGGCCTCATCCCGGCCGAACTCGGCAAGGGTTTCGGCTTTTTCCAGTCGAAGCCTTCCTCGGCCTTCTCGCCGGTAGCGGTCACCCCGGACGAGATGGGCGAGGCCTGGGACGGGGGCAAGGTGCACCTGCCGCTTTGCGTCGACTACAACGGCAAGCCCTTCGGCCGGGCCAATGCCGGGATCGACATGACTTTCGATTTCCCGACGCTGATCGCCCATGCCGCCAAGACGCGCCCGCTTTGCGCGGGCTCGATCATCGGCTCGGGCACCGTATCCAACAAGCTCGACGGCGGGCCGGGCAAGCCCGTCGATGCCGGCGGCGCCGGCTATTCCTGCATAGCGGAAATCCGCATGATCGAGGCAATCGACGACGGCAGGCCCAAAACTCCGTTCATGCGTTTCGGCGACACGGTGCGTATCGAGATGAAGGATAAGAATGGCCATTCCATTTTCGGCGCGATCGAGCAGGAAGTGCAGAAATACGAGAAAGGCGCATAAATGGCGAAGAACTTCGCATCGGCCGGGGACTTGGCCGACAAGAAAATCTCGTTCGACGAGATCGGCCGCGACCTGTGGGCATTCACGGCCGAGGGCGATCCGAATTCGGGCGTCATCATCGGCGATGAATCGGTGATGGTGATCGAGGCGCAGGCGACGCCGCGCCTTGCGGAAAAGGTGATCGAGAAGGTGCGCTCGGTCACCGACAAGCCGATCAGCCATCTGGTGCTGACGCACTACCATGCCGTGCGCGTTCTGGGGGCTTCCGCCTATAAGGCCCCCACCATCGTCATGAGCGACAAGGCGCGCGCGATGGTGGTGGAGCGCGGCAAGGAGGACTGGGATTCCGAATTCGTCCGCTTCCCGCGCCTTTTCCAGGGGCACGAAAGCATTCCCGGGCTCACCTGGCCGACCACGACCTTCTCGCAATCGATGACGGTGTATTTGGGCAGGCGCCGGGTCGACCTGATGTTCCTGGGACGCGCCCATACGGCCGGCGACATCGTCGCCCATGTGCCGGATGCCAATGTCATGTTCACCGGCGACATCGTTGAATATCATTCGGCCTGCTATTGCGGCGACGGCCATTTCCACGACTGGCCGGGAACGCTGGAGGAAATCCGCGCCTTCGATCCCGATGCCATCGCGCCGGGCCGGGGTGATGCGCTGGTGGGCCGCGACATGGTCAACGAAGCGCTGGACCTGACCGGCGATTTCGTTCTGTCGACCTATCAGCCGGTCGCCCGCGTGGCGCAGGGCGGCGGCAGCCTGAAGGAGGCCTGGGATGCCTGTCGCGCCGAGTGCGACCCCAAATTCTCCGACTACGCGATCTACGAGCATTGCCTGCCCTTCAACGTCTCGCGCGCCTATGACGAGGCGCTGGGCATCGATACGCCGCGCATCTGGACCGCCGAGCGCGACAAGCAGATGTGGGAGGCGCTGCAAGGGTAGCCGCGCCCAAAGGCGGATCGGCCGATGGCGGTGCGGCATGGCAAGAAGGAGCGAGACGATGCCGAACTGGCTGCTGGGTCTGATCTTCGTTCTGTCACTGGCGCTGGTGATCTATGGCTGGCGGCAGATATTGCGCCTGACGTTCGGCCTGGAAAAGCAGCGCTTCGGCTGGTCCGACGATGAAGCCAGATTGAAGTTCTTCTCGCTGCGCAGCCCGCGCGGACCCGGCAAGAGAAAGCGCATGCAAAAGTACCTCCGGGAGGAACTGCGCGCCTACGCCGAGGAGACGGGCCAGGGCGACATCCACCGCCGCGCCCGCCTGGCGCTGGCGGCGGGCTATGCCGGGGCGATCGCCTCCAGCTTCGCATGGATATTGTCGATCGCATTCGCCAGCCAGTGACGGAGCCAGAATGGATCTGCAAACCCATTTCAAGAAGATGGCGGCCAACAATCGCTGGTCGAACCGGCGGCTGATGCGCGCCGTGCTCGCGCTGGAGCCGGGCGAGTTCGAAGCGCCGCGCACGGGCTTCTTCCCGTCCATAGCTAAGACGCTCAATCACATCCTGGCCGTCGACCTCTACTATCTGGACGCGCTGGAGGAAGGCGGCCGCGGGCCCTCGGCATTCCATGACTTCGTGGCGTTCGAGGATCCGGTGGCGCTCGCGCAAGCGCGGCGTGTGGAGGACGAACGCCTCATCGCCTTGTGCGAAAGGCTCGGCAGCGCCGACATGGCGCGCCGCGTCGTCACGGACCGGGGGGAGGCGGGCCGGTTCCCCGAGCTTGTCGGCGATTTGCTCGCCCATTTGTTCCTGCACCAGATTCACCACCGCGGGCAGGTGCACGCCATGCTGTCCGGCACCACCGTCAAGCCGCCTCAGCTCGACGAATTCTTCCTCGATTTCGACGCGCCTTCGAGGCGGGGCGAGATGGACGAGCCCGATTGAACCCGCCGCCCGCCGCCCGCCGGCCGCAACGAGTGTTTGGAGAAGATGCCCCGCTACGCTTATCAGCCTTTCCCCTATAAAAAGCCGCCGGAGCTGGACGGCGCGGTCGCCCGGCAATATCCGGTCGCCATTGCCGGCGCGGGGCCGGTCGGGCTCTCGATGGCCGTCGATCTGGCGCTGCGCGGCGTTCCGTCCGTCGTGCTCGACGACAACGACGTCGTGTCGCTCGGCAGCCGGGCGATCTGCTGGTCGAAGCGCACGCTCGAAATCTTCGACCGGCTGGGCATCGGCGAGCGCATGGTGGCAAAGGGCATCACATGGAAGGTCGGCCGGCTTTTCCATCGCGACCGCGAGGTCTGGAGCTTCGATCTCCTGCCCGAGGAAGGCCACAAGATGCCGGCCTTCATCAATCTCCAGCAATATTATGTGGAACAGTATCTGGTCGAGCGCTGCGCGGATTTCCCCGACCTGATCGACCTGCGGTGGAAGAACCGGGTCAACGGCGTGCGCAGCCATCACACGGGCGCCAGGCTCGCGGTCGAGGCGCCCGGCGGCGCCTACCATCTCGACGCCGCATGGGTGATTGCCTGCGACGGCGCCCGCTCGCCGATGCGCTCATTCATGGGGCTCGACTTCGAGGGCCGGGTGTTCGAGGAGCGCTTCCTGATCGCCGATGTGGAGATGAGGGCCGATTTCCCGTCGGAGCGGTGGTTCTGGTTCGAGCCGCCGTTCCATCCGGGGCAGTCGGCCCTTCTGCACAAGCAGCCGGACAACATCTACCGCATCGATCTTCAACTCGGTCCCGATGCCGATCCCGACCAGGAGAAGAGGCATGAGAACGTGATACCGCGCATCGAGAAGATCATCGGGCACGGCGATTTCGAGCTCGATTGGGTCTCGGTCTACATGTTCCAGTGCCGCAGGCTGGAACGCTTCGTGCATGGCCGGGTGGTCTTCGCCGGCGACAGTGCTCATATAGTCTCGCCCTTCGGCGCGCGCGGCGGCAATGGCGGCATTCAGGACGTCGACAATCTGGGCTGGAAGCTGGCTCTGATCGTCAAGGGCGAGGCGCCCGAAAGCCTGATCGAAACCTATGATGAGGAGCGCGTCCGCGGCGCGGACGAGAACATCCTGAACTCGTCGCGCTCCACCTCCTTCATGACGCCCAAATCCAAGATGGAAAAGCTGTTTCGCGACAGCGTCCTCGATCTGGCGGCCGATCACGAATTCGCCCGCCGGCTGGTCAATTCCGGCCGCCTGTCCAGGCCCTGTTCCCTTGAAGGCCTCAGCCTGCAAACACCGGGCGCGGCCGAAGGGATTGCCCCCGGCCAGGCCATGCCGGACGCGCCGGTGCAATGCGAAGGCCGTCCCGGCTGGCTGCTGGAATATTTCGGCGGGGGTTTTGCGCTGATGGCGGTCGGATGCGCGCCGCCGCCCGGCTTGCCCGCCGGACTGCCGGTGATCGAGATATGGCCGGACGAGAACCTCGCCGGCGCCGAGGCGAGGATCGTCCTGCGCGATGCGGAAGGCCTCGTCGCCGACCGCTACGGCGCCGGCGTCATCTGCCTCGTCCGGCCCGACCAGCACATAGCGGCGACCTTCGTCGCGCCGCATGCCGACGAAATCGCCCTGGCCTATGCCCGCGCAATGGGGAGGGAGCATTGACCGACAAGGACGAGATAGGCCGCGACCGGCTGGATACCGCCGGCGACGATTTCTATGCGCTGCTGATGCAGGCCCATGAAGGCCTGAGCTTCGAGGAAAGCGCTCGGCTCAACGCCAGGCTGGTTCTGCTGCTTGCCAACCGGGTGGGCGATCTGGATGCGCTCCGAGCGGCGTTGGCGGCGGCGAAGAAGTAGCTGGCGGATGCCGCCGGCAGGGCCACCCCTTGAAGGACAAGGGGTGGCGCCAGTTGCTCCCGATCAGTTTTTCTCGGCGCGGACGGCGATGGCCTCCACCTCGATCAGCCAGCCGGGATTGGCAAGACCGGAGACCTCGAAGACCGAGCGCGCCGGCAGGTTGGGCTGTTCGTCGGTTCCGAAGAACTCGGTGTAGCCCTCCATGAAGCCGGCAAAATCCATGGGTTCCCCGTTCTGGCCGACCAGGAAGACCTGCAGTTTGACGACATCGCCCATCGTCAAATCCATGTCCTCGAGGCTTTTCTCGATGGACTGAAACACCGTTCTGGTCTGCTCGGTGATGTCGCCATAGGCCTCGATCGAGCCACGGTCGGCGTCTTCATTGACCACGGAGGGCACCGCGCCGCTCAAATAGACGGTGGTGGCGTCCCCCGGCACCTCTACCGCGCGGGCGATAGGGAAATCCGATCCGGGAATCTTGTGACGAACCACCTCATCGGCCAGTGCGACCCCCGAAATCAGCAGGGCGGGCAGGGTGAGGCTTGCAATACGCAGCATGAGAAATTCCTTTCGTTCAATGCAAGATAATCTGCGCTCCGGCGCTGAAGGCCGAAGCTCCTTCTCGCCATCTCCATGGCCGATTTTAAGGCCGGTTCTGGGCAACCATCTCGGCCGTTGCATCGCCGCCATACTCGTTTCCGAAATGCGTCTGGATGTAGTTGACGACATCCGCGATCTGCTGGTCGTCGAGGACGTCTCCCAGCGGCGGCATGGCCTTCTGGCCGTTGATGATGATGTAGATCGGGTATTCGGGAAATTCGAGGTTCTCATTATCCGCCAGCGCCGGATAAGCACCGGCGCCCACGGCGCCTTCGCCATCGGGCATATGGCAGCCCTGGCAAATGGCCCGGTAGACGTCCTCGCCGCCGGTCGCGCCGATCTTGGAAGGATCGGCGAACATGGCCTCATGGTCGGAAAGCTTGCGTGTGTTGGTCTGGTCGTCGCCGGTTGCGCTGTCCTGGGCGAGCGCGAAGGTAGAGACACCAAACAGAACGGCAAGACCGATAGCGCCTTTAAGAGCATTCATGACTTCTCTCCTTGGCTATTTGGCGTTCAACTGTTGATGACACGGTCATGCAGACGCGAGATCGCGTCCAGCGAGGAGAGGATCGCGCCCTCCTGCCAGCCGGGCAGATAGGATATGTGCTCGCCCGCCATTACCGTGCGCCCATCTATCGCCGCCGCTGTCTGGTACTGGGTCTCCCTGTCCTGCCAGATGCCGTAGCAGCCGAGCACCCACGGCACCCGGTGCCAGACCACGCTCACCCCATTACTGAATTCGTCTTTGTACTGGGGATGGATCCTGGCGCCGTATTCAAGCGCGATCCTGACCCGCTCCTCCGGCGGCATCGCGTTGAACTGGTAGGCGATCGCACCCCAGCTATAGCCGCCCAGAAGCACGCCCTTGCCGCCGCTGAAATAGTCGGTGGAGGGATAGCTGATGAGCGAGATCGGCAGGTCGGTGTAGCTGATGCCGCCGAATATGTTCTCGTCTTCCTCCCAGAAGCGCCGGTTGAACTCGAGGCCGAACTTGACCGAGCCGGCATAGTACATCGTGTCGATGACGCCTTTCATCGCGCCCGACAGGTTGTTCTCGATCTGGGAAAGGATGGAGAAGGGGATGGTGCAGATGCACCAGTCGCCCCTGGCTTCCTGGGCTCCGCCGCCTTCCTTCGTGTCCTCGAAACTGACGGTGACGCCGTTCTCGTCCTGCATGATCGACGTGACCTTGGTGTTGTAGCGGATGACGTCCTTCACTTCGCGCTCGAAGGCCTGGGCGATCATGTCCATGCCGCCCACTGGCTGAAACATGGTCGCCTGGTGTTCGACGGTCTCGGCCTCGTCCAGCCACCGCCACAGCTCGGATTGAATGATCTTGCCCGGGGCGATGGGTTCGGAGGGTTCGGGACTGCCGTCCAGTCCGCCGCCCGGCCATTTCGCATAGCCTCGGTAGTCGCTGGTGCGCTCGCTTTTCACATAGGCATAGTTCTCGTCGAGAACGCCGTAGACGCGCAGCGATTCAAGGAGCATTTCCTTGTCTTCCTGCGTGACGAGCTCGTCGAGTTTGCCCTGGTTCGTCGCCTTGGCGAGAAGTTCCGATGTCTGGCCGCGATAGTCGGTGGCGATCTCGCGGAAGCGCTGGGGCTTTCCATCGAACGCTTCCTGCCGGTGCAGATACGCGTTGTGGTTCTTCTGGATGAAAGGTTCCAGCTTGACGCCCAGCCGCTTGCAATAGTCCAGAACCGCATGGTGATGATGCGGAATGCGCCAAGGGCCGGGATTGAAATAATTGCCCTTTTCGTATTGCACGTTCTGCGTGGAGCCGCCGAGTTCCGTGTAGCTGTCGCCGCCGCGCAGCGTCCAGCAACGTCCGCCGGCCTTCTCGCGGTATTCCAGCACTTCGACCGTATAGCCGGCGGCGCGCAATTCCATCGCGGCAACCATGCCGGCAAGACCGGCTCCGAGGATCAGCACCTTCGCGCCCTGCGGGTCCCCGTCCAGCGCGATCGGCCCCCGATAGGTGGATTCCTGCGCATGGCCCAGCGTCGTCATCGCCTGATAGAGCGCCGCGCCTCCCGCGGTGGCACCGATCATCGTCAAGAGATCCCGCCGCGACATCTGTCCGAACGTCCTGTGCATGGTGATCACTCCTATGTGGCAAACCCTCCAAGCGTTAATGAAACTCCTGCGACATGGTTGCTTCTATGGTGGTGTTTACCGGTTCTGGTCGAACGTTCAGCGACGCCTGGCGTGAAAGGTTGAGGCAATGCCGCAAGCCATTGCATCCGCGCCGGGCGGCGAGCTTTTGGCGGGAATGCGGCGGAAGCGCCGATCCAGCCGGCTCTTGCGGCAATGAAAAACGGGACCGCAGAGCGGCCCCGTCATGAGAGCGCCGGGCGTCCATCCGGACGCTGCACAAGGGCGCTCCGACACTTTGGATTCACGCATCGTGCCTTCCGAAGATCGATTCCGATTTCCGAGCCGATGCTGCAGCCTCGTCGAACCGGCGGCCTCTATTCGGCCGCGTCCACCTTCAAGACGCCGCGGCGTATCTGGTCTTCCTCGATGCTTTCGAACAGCGCCCGGAAGTTTCCTTCACCGAACCCCTCGTCGCCCTTCCTCTGGATGAACTCGAAGAAGATCGGCCCGATGACGGTCTTGGAGAAGATCTGCAGCAGGATCTTGGTCGTGCCGCCGTCGATCACGCCTTCGCCGTCGATCAGAATGCCATGCTTCTTCATGCGGTCGATCGCCTCGTCGTGGCCGTGCACCCGCTCATGGCTCTTTTCGTAATAGGTATCCGGCGGTCCGGGCATGAATTTCAGCCCGTTCGCGGCCAGCCTGTCCGTGGCCTCGTAGATATGTTCGGTCCCGACGGCGATATGCTGGATGCCTTCGCCATTGTACTTCTTGAGATATTCCTCGATCTGGCTCTTGTCGTCGGTCGATTCGTTGAGCGGAATGCGGATCTTGCCGCATGGGCTCGTGATGGCGCGCGAGACGAGGCCGGTGATCTTGCCGGCTATGTCGAAGAAGTGGATCTGCTTGAAGCCAAACAGCTCGCGGTAGAAGGCCCACCACTTGTCCATGTTGCCGCGATAGACGTTGTGGGTGAGGTGGTCGAGATAGTAGAAGCCCACGCCCTCCGGCTTCGGATCGCGCTCGCCCGTCCATTCGAATTCATCGTCATAGGGCGAGCCCTTTTCCCCGTATTTATCGATGAAGTAGAGGAGCGACCCGCCGATGCCGACGATGGCCGGGGCGTCGAGGGTCTTGTCATCGCCCGTATAGGGCTCGGCGCCTTTGGCGACCGCATGGTCGAAGGCGTGCTGCGCATCGACCACGCGCCACGCCATGGACGGCGCACAGGGGCCGTGCTTTTCGACGAAGCGCATGGCGTGGCTGCCCGGTTCGGCATTCAGCACATAGCTGATGTCGCCCTGGCGCCAGACGGCCATATTCTTCGACTTGTGGCGGGCGACCTCGACATAGCCCATGCGCGCGAAAAGCTCCGACAGCTTTTCCGGCTCGGGATGCGCGAATTCCACGAACTCGAAACCGTCCGTTCCGGCCGGGTTCTCTTTGCTGATTTCCGCGGGCGGCGCGTCATGTGGAAACGGACCCATAATGAATTCCTCCGTAGATCGGATGCATCTTGGCCCAATACTAGCGCGTTAGTCTCGCACGTGGGTTGCATTGTCGAACGGAAAATGCATCAAATACGCACAAATCACGCGTAATCGAAGGGCAATGCATGAGCCGTGCACAGATTGATGGATTTGACCGCAAGATATTGTCACTGCTGCAAACGGACGCCCGGCTGACCAACAACGATTTGTCGGAACGCGTGAACCTCTCGCCGTCACAATGTTCGCGCCGCCGTCAAAGATTGGAGGAGGAGGGGCTGATATCCGGCTATTGTGCGGTGCTCAATCGGGAGCGGCTGGGTTTTCCGCTGATCAACGTGATCACCGTGACGCTCGCCACCCACAATCCCGACAATGCGCGCCGCTTCGCCGATCTGGTGGCCAGTTTGCCCGAGGTGCAGGAGGCCTTCGCGCTCACCGGCGAGATGGACTATATCCTGAAGGTGGTCACGCCCGACCTTCAAAGCCTATCGGATTTCGTCAACGCCGTCCTGCTTCCCCACGAATCGGTCCAGCACGTGAAGACGGCGATCGTGCTGCAGACGCTCAAGGAAACCTCCAGCCTTCCTCTGTGACCCCACGGGTCTGGCGATGCCGCGGGCATTCGTTACGAAATGGGCGAACAAATCCCCTTTATTGTTACATAATAATCGCTAAGCTTGGTTTCGACCGGGGTTCGGATGCAGGATGTGCGGCGCTGATCGGATTCGCGATTTTTCGCGTGCCCGACCGTGCAAGAAGAAGTAGCCATGGTCCATTGCAGCCGAACTGGAGCATAATCCAGAATGCGGGCAGCTCCGGGAAAACCGGGTGTTCAAAAGGGAGGACAACAATATGAGAATGAAATCACTGAAGAGGCTGGCCGCCGCCGGTCTCATCGCCGCCACCGGCCTTCTGGGCGCCGTGTCCGGCTCGCTGGCGCAGGAGGTGACGCTTCGCCTGCACCAGTTCCTGCCGCCGCAGGCCAATGTGCCGAAGCTCGTGCTGGACCCGTGGGCCGACAAGGTCGAGCAGGAATCGGGCGGCCGCATCAAGATCGAGCGCTATCCGGCCATGCAGCTCGGCGGCACGCCTCCGCAGCTCTACGACCAGGCGCGTGACGGCGTGGTCGACATCGTGTGGACGCTGCCGGGCTCCAACCCCGGACGTTTCCCTTCGACCGAAGTGTTCGAGCTTCCCTTCATGATGACCAATGCCGAGGCCACGTCCCGCGCCTATTGGGACCTGTTCGAAAAGCACATGAAGGACACCGAATTCAAGGACACCCATGTCCTGGGCGTGTGGGTGCACGGGCCGGGCATGCTGCACTCCAAGACCCCGATAGACGAGCTGTCCGATCTCAACGGCATGAAAATCCGCGCGCCCACGCGCATCATCAACGCGCTGCTGGGCCAACTCGGCGCGACGCCCGTCGGCATGCCGGTGCCGCAGATCACGGAGGCGCTGTCCAAGGGTGTCATCGATGGCTGCGTGATCCCGTGGGAAGTGACGCCGGCGCTCAAGGTGCCCGAACTGGTGGAAAACCACACCGAGTTTGGCGGCGACCATGCGCTCTACACGACGACCTTTGTGCTGGCGATGAACAAGGCCAAGTATGAGAGCCTGCCGGACGATCTCAAGAAGGTGCTCGACGACAATTCCGGCCAGGAATTCGCCGCTTTCGCCGGCCGCACCCAGGCTGGCGCCGACGGCCCCAGCCGTCAGATCGCGGTCGATCGCGGAAACAACATCATCCAGATCAGCGCCGAAGACACCGAAAAATGGAAGGAAGCCGCCCAGCC
The DNA here is from genome assembly GCF_026162365.1 of Nitratireductor luteus. Taxonomy (GTDB): domain Bacteria; phylum Pseudomonadota; class Alphaproteobacteria; order Rhizobiales; family Rhizobiaceae; genus Chelativorans; species Chelativorans luteus. The sequence goes on from NZ_JAOANW010000004.1 coordinate 247,244, forward strand.
GGTCTACGACCAGTGGATAGCGGAGATGAAGGAAAAGGGCATCGACGGCGAAATGCTCATCGATGAAGCCCGCGCCCTGATCGACAAGTACACGAACAACTGATCGCACCGGATGCGAAGCAGAGGCGGGCTCCCGGGCCCGCCTTTTTGCCGCTGTGGCCGGGCAAGCGCTTTCGCCGTTGCCCGATGGCCGGAGGGCCGGTAGCGTCCGGATTGTGCTTGTTCTACAGTTGTGGCGGGCAATCGTGACCGTGCTACCAGGAACCGGCGGCCCGGCCGGACAAGGGGAACATGCATGTTTGGGGTAAGGGAGTGAAACTCTCGGTGATCATCCCTTGGCTGGCGCGCGGGCTGGCCATATTGGGCGGCTTCGTTCTCGTCGTCGTGACGGTACTGACGGTCGTCAGCATCACCGGGCGCGCGTTGATCGTTTTCGGCTTCGGCCCCATTCCCGGCGACTACGAGCTGGTGGAAGCAGGGGTGGGCTTCGCCGTCTTCTCGTTTCTGCCCTGGTGCCAGCTCAACCGCGGCCACGCCTCGGTCGACATCCTGACGAGCTTCTTCCCGCCGCGGGTCAACCGGGCGATCGACTTGATTTCGGAAGTGCTCATGACGCTGGTGATCATGCTCATCGCCTGGCGGCTCTATCACGGCATGCTCGACAAGCTGAGCTACAACGAAACGACCTTCATTCTGCAGTTCCCGCTCTGGTGGGCCTATGCGGCGAGCCTCGTCGCGGCCGTGGTAGCGGTCGTCGTTTCCGTGTTCGCCACCTGGCAGCGCATCCTCGAGTACCGGGCCGACGGCGGCAGCTATACCTTGGGCCAGGGAGGCCTTCATTGAGCAATCTCGAACTCGGCCTCTGGTCCTTCCCGGTTCTGCTGGTCCTCATCTTCCTGCGCATGCCCATCGGCCTCGCCATGATCATCTGCGGCCTGGCCGGCACATGGCTCGTAACCGGCAGCACGATACCGGTTCTCGCCAAGCTCAAGAACGAGACCTATTCGACCTTCTCCAGCTACTCGCTTTCCATCGTGCCGCTGTTCCTCCTGATGGGCCAGTTCGCCACGCTGGGGGGCATGTCGCGGGCCCTTTTCCGGGCCGCCGAGACCTGGATGGGCCACAGGCGCGGCGGCGTTGCGATGGCGGCTGTCGGCGCTTGCGCCGGTTTCGGCGCCATCTGCGGCTCGTCGCTGGCGACGGCGGCCACGATGAGCCAGGTCGCCCTGCCGGAATTGCGCCGCTACGGCTATTCCGGGGCCCTGGCGACCGGCACGCTCGCCGCCGGCGGCACGCTCGGCATCCTCATCCCGCCTTCGGTCATTCTCGTCATCTACGCGATCCTGACCGAGCAGAACATCGCCAAGCTGTTCGTGGCCGCCCTCGTGCCGGGGCTGCTGGCGGCCGCCGGCTACATGGTGGCGATATCGATCTATGTGCGCATCTGGCCCGAATCGGCCGGCAAGCGGGAGCGCGCGCCCTATTCCGAACGCTTCCGCGCCCTGCTGGATGTATGGCCGGTACTGGTGGTGTTTTTCGCCGTCGTGGGCGGCATTTATCTCGGCATTTTCACGCCGACCGAGGGCGCGGCCGTGGGCGCGGCGGGCACCGGCCTCATCGCCCTGGCCAATGGCGGCCTGACGCGCGCGACTTTCGTCCAGTCCATCCTCGCCACGGCCAGCGCCACGGCGATGATCTTCTTCATCGTGCTGGGCGCGAGCTTCTACAATTCGTTCCTCGCATTGGCGCAGGTGCCGCAACAGGCGGCAGCCTTCATCGGCGAGCAGGGCTTCAATCCGTGGCTGGTGCTGGTGCTGATCCTGCTGCTCTACCTCGTCTTCGGCTGCGTCATGGATTCGCTTTCGATGATCCTACTGACGATCCCAATCTTCTTTCCGATCGTCATGGCGCTCGATTTCGGCATGTCCGCCGAGGAATTCGCCATCTGGTTCGGCATTCTGGTGCTGATCGTGGTGGAGGTGGGGCTGATAACGCCGCCGGTGGGCATGAATCTCTTCGTGCTCAATTCCATGGCCAAGGACACGCCCATCGCCGACACCTATCGCGGCGTGCTGCCCTTCGTGGCGAGCGACATCATACGTGTCGCTATCCTCACCATGTTCCCGGCGATATCGCTGTTCCTCATGCGCTGGCTGTATTGATGCTCGGGTCCGCCCGTCATTCGTATCCGAACAGCCGGGCGGTAGCGCCGGTGCGGTCCCGGATCGTCTGGCGCTCTGCCTGGGTGAACGACGGCTCGTAATAGGTCGGTGGGCTGATCGTTTCGCGGGCAATGTCGGTCAGGCCGTCATCCGCCAGTCCGCAGTGGTCGAGAACGGCGCCAAGCGTGGCGCCGGGGTCACTGCACAAATCCTCATACCGCACCAAAAGCGTGGTCGAGGCCAATTCCGGATCCTCGAGATCCCTTGCGACGTGGCCATAGACCCCTGCCCAATGGGCGGCCCAGCCGGCGACCTCCTTGCCATCGTTCCATAGTTGCGCAATCTCCGCCGCAGCCCTGCCGTCGCCGATGTTCACGGGTTGCCGGTCGAGCCCGAATTCGAAATGTCCGCTGCGGCGCATGTGATCGCGAACGCGCCGATCCTCGCCTTCCCAGGATGCGAAGAGCCGGTGCTGCTTTATCAGCGAGGCAATGTGCCAGACGGGGTCGCGGACCGGGACGATGAAGCGGGCATCGGAGAAGAGTTTTTTCAGGTAGCGCACGCGCGTGACATTGTAGTTGCCCTTGGAGAGATAGCGCCGGCCGCCGCGCAGGGCGAGCAGCTTGCGCATGTGATCGCGGTAGAAGGCTTCGAAACGGGGATTGTGGTCGCCTCCATCGAGGACCGCGTTCATCGACGGGTCGTGCAATTGCGGAAAAAAGGCCATCCAGATGAGTTCTTCAAAGGCTTCCGGGCTTTCCGGCGTCACCTTGATCCGGTCGCGATGCGCACGCTCCGAGGCCTCCTGTAGCCGGCTGCCGGCCCGGTCGACGAACCAGTTCCAAAGCCATGGCGTGAGAACGAGCGGGAAGTCGCGATAGCGATGGGTTGCCGTGACGGGATGGCGGGCGAGCAATTCGAGCAGGATGGTGCTGCCGGAGCGGGCAAGGCCGGCGATATAGATCGGCTGGTCAATCGCAATGGCTTCGATCCGCTCCCTAAGCACGCTTGTTTCCCGGTTCCCGACCCCGATCCAGAATTGCGGGTAACGCTCGAGAAGGCTGCCGAGCTTGTGCGTCCACGGATCTATTTCCGGAATGGGCGGCTTGCCTGCCGGTCTTCTTGCGTGCACCATCATGCGATCCGCCGCAGGGATTTGAACGTCAGCGCGAAGACAATCATCGAACCGAAGAAGATGACTTCCCAGCCGCGCAGCCAGAGGGGTCCGAAGGGCAGAACCTGTTGGCGAGGCAGGGCGATGTCGATGCGGTCGAAGGGCAGGCTGTCATCAAGATAACCAGCAGGGTTGCCGATAAGCGCATTCCACCACAGCCGCTTGTGGATCACCGGCACGGGTTTGGCGATAGCGATGTCGGCCACGGGTCCGCCACCGGGACCTGTCACCTGCGTGTGCGGCGTTCCATCGTTGGAACCGACCCATCGCCCCTCGAAATCACCAGGCACGGAGACCATCACCGGCTCGTTGGGGGGCGGATAGGTGGTGCCGTACTGGCTGTCGAGCCAAACGATGACAACGAGCAGGGGCAGGGACGCGGCAATGGTTGCGGGGAAGACCAGCACGATGCGGCGCAACGCCAGGGACATCATTCGCAGCATTTGCGGGCACACGTCCCGGAACTCACCATTGAAGTTGGAGATACCGCGTTGCGTCTCCTCGTATGCCTGTTTTGTCGCCGCAATGCGCGACTGCGGCGATAGGCAGCGGTAGAGTTCCATCGACAGGAACGCGCCGAGAGCGGCCCAAACGAGCAGCCTTGCCGCCGATGGGAGGAATGGGCTTAGCCAGCCGTCGACCGTGGAAAGGATCGGCGCCGGCAGGTCCAGGAGGCCCATGGGCCGGCCTCAACGGTTTTTCTTGACGGGATGGCCGTCTGACACCGTATCCTTGGGGCCGGCATCCGCAGCATCGCGCCCGTGCATGGCGCGGCGGCGACGCAACGCTTTGCGTACCGGCCAGACGACGATGAATATCAAGGCAGTGCCGATAGCGGCCACGAGCGCCCAAAGCGCACCCAGAAGGCTGAGACCGGCGCCGGGACCGACATAGGCAAGCGCGATCGTTGGCGTAAGCATGGTGACCGTAAAGGAAATCGATACTGCAATCTTTCTCATGGAGAAGTCTCCGTTTGCAATTCAGCTTGTCGCTGCTCGGGCTGCAGCAGTTCGGGATCGAACGCGGAAGGATCCAGTCTTTCCGTCCATGCGATGATGGGGATCAAGCTGCCATCCGGCCCGCCGCGAACGGGATTGATGAATTCCCAGGCGATCTCGCCTTCCGGCGTTACTTCAATCATGCGGCCGCCGTTCGATTCGGTAATCAGCGTGTTGCCATTCTTCAGCCGCTGCTGGTCGGAGCGGATGCGGCTGTCGAGCGGAGATTGTGCGGTACCGGCATATTGCCACACGATTTCCATCGTCTTCGGATCGAGCTCGATCACACGTGAGAAGCCGTTCGGACGGTCAAAGTTTCCAAAATTATCGAACATAAGGATGTTGCCGTTGGGCAGGATGTCGGGGTCGTGCTGCCCGAGCCATGGCCCATTGGTCGCCCAGGTGATTCGTTCGGCCTCCGTGTCGAGCACGGCGATTGCGCTGAGGCCTCGGAACGAAAGGAGGACCTGCCCTTCCTCGCCGAACGGGAAATTGGCTGCTGCTTCGCCGTCGATGAATTCCACCGTATTGGTGTGGGTGGGATCGCCAAGTCCGAAGCTGGACACCGTGTAAAGCATCTGGCGGAATTCCGAGTCGGCCAGGGCGGTGAAGAGCCTGATCTTCTTCAACTCTTTCCCGTCCGGCGAAAGCACGACGAGGAAATCTTCCAGCCGTGGCCGGTCAAGATGGGCGAACCCGCCGATCTCGTCATCCATAAATTCATGCGTGAGAACGTAGATATTGCCGTCTGGGCCGATATCGAACTGGTGGTGGGCGTGGCCGGGGTAGCTCCAGATCACATTCGAGTCGCGATCAAGCTTGACCACGCCATAGCCGTAGGGCGTATCGCCGACGCCTTCATAGATGGCGATGAGATCGCCATTGGGAAAGATGTGGGTCTGACGGAAATAGACGTGCGAATCGGGCTGCGGCTCCTGTACGCCGCCGGCTTCCGGCGACCAGATCTCGCTGAAACGCTTCGTCCAGGAATGCAGCACGTTTCCATCCGCGTCGATGAGGAAGGCCGTGGGCTCGCTTCCCGAGAGATAGATTGTTGGTCCGTCCTGCATCAGGTCCGGGCGCTTGACGGTGACGCCCTTGTCCTTGCTGCGCTCCGGGTACCACAGGTCGGTGCGATAGACGTCCTTGTATCCGGTGCGCTTGGCATAAAGCGCCCGGCCTCCCTCATAGGCGCGCGTGATCTGCGGTCCCGGAGGGTATCCCACTACCGTGAGCAGTGAGCCGGCCAGGAAGATCAGCAGGGCGAGGGCGGCGAGAAATGCGGTGTGAAACAGCCTATCCAGACGCGATGGCGCGCCTTCGGCATTTTCACTCCCTGGATCCGGATAGTTGACACTCATTGCTCAGTCGGGGCTCCAGAAGGCATCGTTGACCAAGGTGAACCCTTGCCTGAGCAAGACCTGACAATCGAGTCGGACCACATTGTGGCTTGCTTTTACGAAACCAGGCAAGGCGTATTCAAATAATCGTTCAGAACGTAACGCTTCTCGATTGGAGAAAGTTTTGGTTTATTCAAATCATGTGTCATTAATACATAATTGCATTTATTTGTTCTATCGAGTCTGGCGGGTTGACCCCTCCGTTTCGGACAGGTGAACTGCGATTTTCCGGTACCACTCCGGCGCGCGCCGGCTGTTGCGCAGCGATCACACGGCAGAAGTAAATCAATTGTGACGCAATGAAACGGACTGTTACCAATTGCGTCCCGCGCGGCCTCTTCCTAAGCTAAAAGCAGCGTCCCGGTGCGGAATGGCCGCCGTGGCCCGTATCTGGGGGCGGGGCGGTACGGCTATGCGCAAATCGACGATCCTCACATGCTCCAGCATCGCAGCGGTTCTTCTCGCCGCGGGGATTTCGCTTGGGCCCGCGTTGGCGCAGGACACAGCGATGGCGAACATCGATACCCCCGACCGGCGCGCGGCATTCTCCAGGCAGAATGCAACTGCGACGAAGGGCAGGATGCGGCAGCTCGGCCTCGTCAATAAGCGGCTTACCGGGACGCGCGATCAGCGTCTGCGGGGCCGAAACGCGCATTCAAGCGAACTTGCCGTCCGCTTCAGGGGTGGGATCGCCAAAAAAAGCGCCGTACTCGAAACGGAGAAACATATCGCGGCGGAGAAAGATCGCCGCACCGAGCGTATCGCGGTCTGGTTCGGTGGAGATCTCCTGGTGGACGGGCGGCGCGAGCACGACCCGCGTGCTTCGATCCTCCATACAAACGGTATCGTTTTTGGTGCCGACATGCGTCTCGGACCGCGCCTGCTGGTGGGAAATGCGATAGGCACGGGCTTCGATCGGTCAGCCTTTGGCAGGACCGGCTCGCTCGGCTCACGCTATATTTCAGACACGCTCTACGCCAGCTACTTCACTTCGGCCAACAGCTATCTCGATTTGGCGCTGGGCGCCGCCGCGATGGACTTCTCGACCGCCTATGACGACTTTGGCAGCGGGGCTGCCGGCCGGCGGAACGGCACCCAGATGTTTGCGAGCGCCAGATACAGCCGCGATTTCCGGCACGGGCGGCGCACCCTTCGCCCCTATGGGCAGACGGCCATCTCGTGGTCGAACTTCGACGGCTATGTCTACCAGGGAGCGCATACCCTCCGCCATGAGGCCCGGAGCTCTTATCAGGCCGCGTTCACGGCCGGGATAAGCGCAAGCAGGACGTTCACGAGTAGGCTCGGTACCTTCCAGCCGCGCGCCAAAGTCGAAATGCAGTGGAGAAGGACGCGAAACTCGCGCAGTTCGATACATTTCGAAAGCGACGGCGAACGATTTTCCACGGCGGCAACCGGCCGGACCGCCGGGTCGTTCTCGTTCAGCGCAGGCATGGATTGGTCGCTCGGCAAGCACACCAGCGCCGGCGCCAGCTACAAGCTGTCTGCAGGCTTCACGGACGACGCTCCGAAGCAGACGCTCGGCGCCAAACTGCGGATGAAATTTTAGACCATTTCACGTTTCATCGCTTCAGCGAAAACGGATCTCAGCCAGTCTGCAGCGCCAGCCCGTAGAGATTGAGGCTGCGCGCGCCGCTGCGGCAATAGGCCAGCACCGGGCGGGGCAGGTCGGACAGGGCCTTGGTCATCTCGCGCACATCGTCTTCCGTGATCGCGCCGGAGACGACGGGAATGAACTTGAATTGGAGGCCGGCCTCCTGCGCCGCCTGGGCGACCTCGTCATGGGGCACGGCGCCGTCTTCCGTGTCGGGCCGATTGCAGACCAGGCTCTTGAAGCCGGCGTCGGCGATCTGCTTGACCTGTGCGGCGGCGATCTGGCCCGTTACGGCGAATTCGTCATTGATCTTGCGGATGTCCATTCTGTTGCCTTTTGAAATGCGGCGCCCAAGCCGGCGCCGCGCACTGCCTATAGCTCGTTGATCGGTACCTTCAGGAACGTTTTGCCGTCCTTGTCCTTCTCTGGCAAGCGGCCGCCGCGCATATTGACCTGAAGCGAGGGAATGATCAGCCGGGGCATCGCCAGTGTCGCGTCTCGCCCCTCGCGCATCTCCACAAAGTCGTCCTCGCCTATGCCGTCGCGAGCGTGGATATTGTGCTCCCGTTCGTCCTTCACGGTGGTCTCCCACCTTATGTCGCGACCGTTCGGGCCGTAATCGTGGCACATGAAGAGCCGGGTTTCGTCCGGCAGTTCCAGGACGCGCCTGATGGAACGGTAGAGCATGCGGGCATCGCCGCCGGGAAAATCGGCCCGCGCCGAACCGCCGTCGGGCATGAACAGCGTGTCGCCTACGAAGGCGGCGTCGCCCGCCACATGGGTCATGCAGGCCGGCGTGTGGCCTGGCGTGTGCATGACATGAACGGTCATCGTCCCGACCCGGTAACTGTCACCGTCGCCGAACAGCCTGTCGAATTGCGAGCCGTCCCGCTGAAACTCGGTCCCTTCGTTGAAGATCTTGCCGAACGTGTCCTGCACGATCGTGATGTTCTCGCCAATGCCCATCCTGCCGCCAAGCCGTTCCTGAATATAAGGCGCGGCGGACAGATGGTCGGCATGAACATGGGTCTCGATGATCCATTCGATCTTGAGGCCCTGTTCCTCGATGAGCTTTATAATGCGGTCGGCGCTGTCGAAGGTGAGCCGCCCGGCCGCATAGTCGATGTCCATCACCGTGTCGATCACCGCGCATGCATCGGAGCCGGGATCCTTCACCACATAGGAGATGGTGTTGGTAGCTTCGTCGAAGAAGCCGATGACCTTTGGTTTGACCGAAAGATCGGGTGTGAACGGCAATCCCATGGCCTTCCTCCCTTCAATGCGATCCAGGTTTTTCATTTTACGAATTCCGGACGGAAAACCGGCATCCATTTTTCCCGGAGTTGCTTCAAGCATCTGCCGCATACCGTGCAGGCTGTCGGTGGCGGAATAACGGCGTCGCTTCGAGGCGCCGGTAGACTACCAGAATGCCTCTGTCGCTGCCTGCTCCAGCTTTCGCGCGGGGCGATAGACCGCCTTGCCGGTAGCGCCATGCCAATATCTGAGCCGTGCGAGGATCTTGTCGATCCCGTGCCTGCGTGCCCAGAACATCGGCCCGCCCTTGCCGCGCGGGAACCCGTAGCCATTGACCCAGACCACGTCGATGTCGGAGGCGCGCGCCGCGATGCCTTCCTCCAGAATGCGCGCGCCCTCGTTGATCATGGGGTACATGGTGCGCTCCAGGATTTCCTCGGCGCCGATGGCGCGGCGCTCGATGCCCAGTTCCCTGGACTTTGCTTCGATCAGTTCCTCCACGAAGGGGTCCGGCACCGGTTTGCGCGCGCCTTCGTCGTAACGGTAGAAGCCGCGGCCGGTCTTCTGGCCGAAATAGCCGAGCTCGCACAGGCTGTCGGCGACGGGCGCGGTCAATCCCTGCGACTGGCGATGCCGCCAGCTGATGTCGAGGCCGGCGAGGTCGACCATCTGGAACGGTCCCATCGGCCAGCCGAAATCGGTGAATGCCTTGTCGACGGAGGAGGGCGAGGCGCCTTCGAGCAGCAGCGCCTCGTTCTCCTCGCGCCGCGCGGCCAGCATGCGGTTGCCGACAAAGCCGTCGCAGACGCCGACGACAACGGGGATCTTGCCGATCGTCTTCGCCACGCTCAAGGCGGTGGCCAGCACCTCGGGCGCCGTACGCTCGCCGCGCACGATCTCCAGCAGGCGCATGACGTGCGCGGGGGAAAAGAAGTGCAGCCCGACCACGTCCGACGGCCGCTTGGTGAAGGCGGCGATGGCATCAAGGTCGAGATACGACGTGTTGGACGCCAGCACCGCGCCGTCCCTGGCCACCTCGTCGAGCCTTTCGAAGACCTTTCTCTTGACGCCCATCTCCTCGAACACGGCCTCGACGATCAGGTCGCAGTCGCTCATATCCGTATAGTCGGTGGTTCCGCTGATGCGGGCAAGGCGCGCCTGCTTGTCTTCCTCGCTCAGCGAGCCGCGCGACACGGAGCCCGCATAGTTCTTTTCGATCTGCCCGAGCCCGCGCTGCAGCGCCTCGTCGCCGACTTCAAGGACCGTCACCCGCATTCCGCCATTGGCGAAGGCCATGGCAATGCCGCCGCCCATCGTGCCCGCACCGACGATGCCGACATTACGGACCGGCCGTGGCGCGACATCCTTGCCGACGCCTTCGACCTTGGCCGCGTCCCGCTCGGCGAAGAACAGATGGCGCAGCGCAGCCGATTCCTCGCCGTCCCGCAGTTCAACGAACATCTCGCGCTCCCGCGCCAGCGCTTGCGAGGGTTCAAGAAGAATGGCGTTGCGCACGGCCTCAGTGCATTTGAGCGGGGCGGTCAGGCCGCGCGCCTTGGCGGTTGCCGCCTTGGCCGCTTCGTCGAACGCGTCGAGGTCGTTGCGTGCAGCCTCGATCTTCTTTTCGCGCTTCAGCACCGGGACATGCGGACCGCCGCCTTCGGCCCTGGCGCGGGCGAACGACACGGCTTCCGTCACGAGGTCGCTCTCGGCAATAGCGTCTATGGCGCCGAGGGCCAGCGCCTTTTCGGCCCTTAGGGGCTTGCCCGAAACGATCACACCGAGCGCTTCCCGCGCGCCGACGAGCCGGGGCAGCCGCACCGTGCCGCCGGCGCCCGGCAGGAGGCCGAGCGTCACTTCCGGCAGGCCCACCCGCGCATCGGGCGTGGCGATCCTGTAATGGCAGCCGAGCGCCAGTTCGAACCCGCCGCCCAGCGCGTTGCCGTGGATCGCCGCCACCGTGGGTTTTCCGATGCTCTCCAGGAGGGCGATCACGTCCGGCAGGCTCGGCGCCTTCGGTGGCTGGCCGAACTCGGAGATGTCCGCCCCGGCGACGAAGGTCCTGCCCTTGCAGGCGATCACGATTGCCGCCGTGTCCGCATCCGCACGCAGCTTTTCCAGCATCGCATGGAGCGGTTGCCGAAGCGCGTGGCCGAGCGCGTTCACCGGCGGATTGTCCAGCCAGACGACGGCCACGCCGTCCTGCCGCGTCACCGATACCGTATCCGCCATATGTCCTCCGATTGCTGCGCCGAACGGCCTGTTCGGATCAAGATGGACTTTTTGTCGAATCGTCACCTTGATCCATCGCCTTGCTGGAGCATGATCTTTTCCGAAAGCCGGAGCCCACCTTTTCCTGGAATTGCCTCAGGCCCCGGCCAAGTCTCCAGACCCGGCAGGTCTTCCATAGTCGGGGAAGGTGCTGCGCATGGCCGCCTCTTCCTGCCGGATACGGACATACAGGCAGACGAGATAGACGGGAAGGCCGACGATCAAGGTCGCGTATGCCTGCAGCACAATCGCGAAGGCTACCAGCTCCGGCAGAATGTTGAGAAAATAATTCGGGTGGCGAAACCAGCGGAAAGGCCCGCGTCTCACCAGACGATGGCCTTCGGCGATGATGATCTTCACCGTCCAGAAGGGATGAAGCGTGCGTATGATGATCACGAGCATCACCGCCGCGAACAGATAGAGCGCCATGCCGCCGGCCTGGACCGCCGTGAGGCCGGTAGTGCCCGAATAGGCCCATTCGACGATGGCGGCGACGTAGAAGAGGATGTGGAGCAGCGCCAGAAGGATGCTGTTTGCGGCCCCGAACTCCCGCGCGCCCTGCGCTTTCAGCCGGCGTTCGTTCCTGATGGAGACGGCAAGCGTCCCAAAGCGGAAGAGGAGTGCAAACGCGATAAAGAGAGCCGTTATCGACATCGTGCCGGATCCTGTGAAAGCGGCCGCCCGGAGCGGCGGTCAATGGGGGACGTGCTGGCGCAGGAAACCCTCGATCAATTCGGCCGTCGCCTGCGGCTGCTCAATGCAGGGAATATGTCCCGCATTCTCGATGATCTCGCAGCGCGCGCCCTCGATGAGCGAGGCGAGTTCCCTTACGAGCGCCGGCGGCGTCGCCCCATCCTGATCGCCGCCCAGGCACAGCGTGGGCAGCTTGAGGGCGCGGGTCGATTCGGTGAGGTCGGCGTCGCGCACGGCGGCGCAGGTGCCGGCATAGCCGTCGACCGGCGTGCGCGTCAGCATGGCGACATAGCCGACGAAATCGGGATTGTCGGGCGAGCGGTAGGCCGGGGTGAACCAGCGCTTCATGATGCCGTCGGCAAGCGCCGCGATACCCTTTTCGTTGACGGTCTCGATGCGCTGGTCCCACATCGCCTGGTCGCCGATCTTGTGTCCAGTATCGCACAAGACCAGCGTCCGCACGAGATCGGGCCGCAATGTGGCCAGCCCCTGTGCGATCATGCCGCCGACCGACAGGCCGACGATGGCTGCGGCGCCGATGCCCAGATGGTCGAGCAGGGCGGCGAGGTCGTCGACGTGATCGCCGAGCCGGTAGGGCTGCGGCGTTGCCTCGGACAGTCCGTGGCCGCGCTTGTCGTAAAGGACGATGCGGTAGTCATCCTCCAGCATGTCGACGACGCGGTTCCATATCCGGAAGTCCGTGCCCAGCGAGTTGGAAAAGACCAGTGTCGGCCTATCCGCCGCACCGCGCAACTCGTGGTGCAGAACGACGCCGTTGACCCGTGCAAATGCCATGGTTCTCCTCCTCGAATTCCCGCGATGTATGGGAGAATCCCGGCCGCAGGTCAATTCGCTTGCATTCCACGTTGCCATGCCGCGCGCAAATCGTCCGCCGTCGCGTGGCTCAGGCCTAGCGCGCGCAGAGCGGTTGCCGTGCTGGCCACCAGTTCGGCGTTGTCGCCGGCCGGCCTGCCGTCCGGCAGGTGAAGATTGTTCTCGAAGCCGACGCGCGCGTGCCCGCCCAGAAGCGCGCCCGCGCTGACGCAGGCCGTTTCCTGCGCGCCGAAGGCGCAGACCATGAAATGGGCGAAGCGGGGCATTCCGCTGGCGATGAACGGCAGCAGATCGGATGGCGCCGAACGCTGGCAGGGCGTGTATCGCCCGAGCACGTAGAGGACAGGGATGTCGTCGAAGGGGACGATGCCCCGCCGCATCATGTCGTGGAGCCGCAGCGCCTCGTCCGGGTGGTAAAGGATGATCTGCGGAACGATCTTCTCGCAGGCCATGAAGGCGAGGAAGTCGGCAAAGGCGGCTTCGTGCGTGGCGTCCGGTGCGAGTTCGCCGAGGGCGAGCGACGCCGCTTCGGGTCGCACCGCGCGCACCACCGCCATCTGCTCTTGCGGCCCGTACCGTCCCACCGCCTCCGTCGTGATCTGAATGACGAGACGCTCGCCGACCTTCGACCGGATGGCCTGGATCACGTCGGCATAGGCGCCCGCGTCGAGCAGGTGTCGGCCTTCCCCGTCACGGACATGGCAATGATACATCGCCGCGCCGGCTTCCAGGCACCCTGCCGCCGTCAGCGCCTGCTCGTCCGCGGTGATGGGGAGGGCGGGATGATCGACTTTCGTCCGGCGGCCGCCATTCGGTGCAACGGCAATCGCGACGGGCTCCAGCTTTTGATGCACCACTGCGTCCGGCAAGGGATTTCTCCAATTGTTGCATGAAGAAAGGATAGTGCAACATTTGTTGCACAAACGGTCTTCTACGTCTAGGATCGCCAGATGGATCGTAACGATATCGCCGAGCGCATCACGCAGTCCGTCGACGGGCTCCCCGGGCAACTGGGGGCGGCGGCGCGCTATGTGCTGGACAATCCAGGCGATGTCGCGCTGCTGTCGATGCGCGAGCAGGCTCGGCGCGCGGGCGTCAGGCCGTGGACCATGACGCGCCTTGCCAAGCGGCTCGGCCTCGATGGCTACGACGACGTGCGCCAGCTTCACGGCGAAGCGCTGAAGGAGCAGGCGCTGGGCTTTTCCGGCCGCGCCAACGCCCAGCTTGCGCGTCAGAAGCAGGAAGGCGGCAGTGCGCTCGGCGCCGAGATGGCCAGCACGATGGCCGTCCAGATCGCGGCGATGGCAGCTCCTGCCCGTATCGAGGTTCTGACCGGGGCGGCGCGCGACATGGCGGCCGCGCGGCGCATCTATTGTTTTGGCCTGCGTTCCGGCCGCCCGATCGCCAGCCACCTGGCCTATGTGCTTTCCTTCCTCGGCGAGAAGACGGTTCTGCTGGGTGGTGAAGGAAGTGCGGGTTTCGATGCGCTGCGCTTTGCGAGCGCCGGCGATATCTTCTTCGTGGCAACCGTTTCGCCATACACGCGCGCCAGCGTGGAGGCCGCCCGTTATGCCGCCGGCAAGGGGCTGACCGTCGTCGCCATCACCGACAGCGCGGCTTCTCCCGTCGCCTCCATTGCCAGGCACGTGATCGTCGCGGCCACCGAAAGCCCGTCCTTTTTTCACGCCATGGCGCCGGCTTTCGCGGCGGCCGAGATCCTGGCCGCGCTGGTGGCGGGGGAGGGCGGTGAAGGCTCGCTCAAAGCAATTGCCCGCGCGGAAGAACATCTGGCGGAGCGAAAAGTCCATCTCCATGACAGGTCCCAGCCGCCGGAACCGCGATGACCCACATATTGCACCGACAGATCCACGCCCGATTGCCCGTGGCCGCAGGAGGCAGCGGCATCGAGCTCTTCGATACCGAAGGGCGCGCCTATATCGACGCCTCGGGCGGCGCGGCCGTTTCCTGCCTCGGGCATGGCCATCCCGACATCGTCCAGGCCCTGCGCAGGCAGGCGGAAACGCTGGCCTATGCCCATACGAGCTTCTTCACCAACGAGCCGGCGGAACGGCTGGCCGATAGGCTGATCGCGTCGGCGCCCGAAGGCATCAGCCATGCCTATTTCGTCTCCGGCGGCTCGGAAGCCAATGAGGCGGCCATCAAGATGGCGCGGCAGTATTTCGTGGAGAAAGGCGAGCCGCAGCGGCGCAACATCATCGCGCGCCGGCAGAGCTACCACGGCAACACGCTGGGAACGCTCGCCGCCGGCGGCAATGAGTGGCGGCGCGCCCAGTTCGCGCCGCTGCTGATCGAGACGCATCACATAAGCCCCTGCTACGCCTACCGCCATCGGGAGGAAGGCGAAAGCGAAGCCGCCTACGGCCAGCGCGCGGCGCAGGAGCTGGAGGACAAGATCCGGGAGCTCGGCCCCGACACGGTGATGGCCTTCATGGCCGAGCCGGTCGTGGGAGCGACGGCGGGCGCCGTGCCCGCCGTCGAAGGCTATTTCCGCCGCATCCGTGAAATCTGCGACCGTCATGGCGTGCTGCTGATCCTCGACGAGGTTATGTGCGGCATGGGGCGCACGGGGACCATGTTCGCCTGCGAGCAGGATGGCGTGAGGCCCGATATCGTGACCATCGCCAAGGGGCTCGGCGGCGGCTATCAGCCTATCGGCGCCGCGCTCCTGTCGCGGGACATCTTCGACGCCTTCGCCGGAGGATCGGGTCTGTTCCAGCACGGCCACACCTATATCTGCCATCCCATGGCCTGTGCTGCCGCGCTTGCCGTGCAGGAAGTGATCGCGCGCGATGACCTGTTGCAGAACGTGCGTGACACCGGCGCCTATCTGCGCGAACGCCTGGAGGCGCGCTTCGGCAATCACGCCCATGTGGGCGATATTCGCGGTCGCGGCATGTTCCTGGGGCTCGAACTGGTCGCCGACCGTTCCACGAAGGCGACCTTCGAGCCCGATGCCAAGCTGCATGCGCGAGTGAAGAAGGAGGCGATGGTGCGGGGACTGATGGTCTACCCTGCCGGCGGCACCGTCGACGGCAGGCGCGGCGATCATGTGCTCCTCGCGCCGCCCTTCATTCTCGACCGTACGGCGGCGGAAGCCATCGTCGAACGACTGGGCGACGCACTGGACGCCGCCGTCGCGCAGGACTTTGCCGGTCGGCTGCCCGCGTGAACGGACAAGGGAGGAGACAACAACAGGTTGTAGATATCGGCGGATTGCGCGGCATGGCCATTGACTCGCCCGTATGGGCGATACACGCTTACGCCAAGCTGCGCGGTGGTTGCCTGGACACATATGCACGCAGTGTCCGGAGCGGCCGGCAGGCCCTTTGCAAAGGGTGGCGAACAAGTCACGACGTGCAAGTTTGCAATGTGTAACAGTCAGGGAGACGTAATGATGAAACCACAGAGGCTTCTGGGGCTTGGCATGGCCGCGGCGATGCTGGGCGCACTGTCGACGGGCGCCGCAAATGCGCAGCAGCAGCAATTCGTGTCCGTTGGGACCGGCGGCGTCACTGGCGTCTACTATCCGGTTGGTGGGGCCGTCTGCCGCCTGATGAACCAGAACCGGCGCGAGCACGGCATTCGGTGCTCGGTCGAATCGACCGGCGGCTCCGTCTTCAACGTAAACGCGATCAAGGGCGGCGATCTCGAGTTCGGTGTCGCGCAGTCCGACGTGCAGTATAACGCGGCCAACGGGCTGGCGAATTTCGCTGACACCGGTGCCCACGAGGATCTGCGTTCGGTCTTCTCGCTGCATGCCGAGCCGCTGACCGTCGTTGCCCGTGCCGACTCCGGCATTTCGAGCTTCGATGACCTGAAGGGCAAGCGCGTCAATATCGGCAATCCCGGCTCCGGCCAGCGCGCGCTGATGGACCTGCTCATCGCCGAAAAAGGTTGGACGAATGCCGACTTCGCCGTTGCCGCCGAACTGGCCCCGGCAGAGCAGAGCGCGGCGCTGTGCGACAACAACATCGATGCCTTCGCCTACACGGTCGGTCATCCGGCCGGCTCTATCCAGGAGGCCACCACCACCTGCGACAGCATCATCGTTCCCGTGGAGGGTGAGGCGGTCGACAAGCTGGTGGAGGAGAACCCCTACTACTTCAAAGCCACCATTCCCGGCGGCATGTATCGAGGCACGGCCGATGACGTGAACACGTTCGGCGTCGGTGCCACGGTCGTGACGTCGGCCAGTGTATCCGACGAGGTCGTGACCGCGTTCGTCAAGTCGGTGTTCGAAAATTTCGACGCCTTCAAGGGCCTTCACCCGGCACTCGCCAACCTGACGCCGGAAGGCATGGTCACCCAGGGCAACTCGGCTCCCATGCATCCCGCGGCGGAGGCCTACTACAAGGAAAAGGGCTGGCTCGAATAGTCAACCGGTCTCAAGGGCGCCCTCCCCGGGGCGCCCTTTTCGCTCTGTCCGAGAAAAATGACGCTGGGGCAGGGCGCAATAACGACAACCATCCTGTGGGGACAAGCAGATGGCTAAAAAACCGAATGGCGCTCAAGCGCAATCCCAGCCTTCCAACGACGATCTGCAGGATCTTGTCGCCGCGACCGATACCGGCGCGCGCAATCCCACTGGCAATGCTGGGTTCGTTATTACCGCCGTGGCATTATGCTGGTCGCTGTTCCAGCTCTACATCGCCTCGCCGCTGCCATTCATGCTTTCCAGCCTGAGCGGCCTTTCGCTCGTTCTCAACGACGCGCAGACCCGCGCCATTCACCTCGCTTTCGGCCTGTTCCTTGCCTATATGGCCTTCCCGGCGCTTTCCAGCTCGCCGCGCGACCGGATTCCGCCGCTCGACTGGATTCTTGGGATCGTGGCCGCCGGCTGCGCGCTCTACATTTTCGTGTTCTACCGCGATCTCGCCCAGCGGCCGGGCCTGCCGATCACGCAGGATCTCGTCGTGGCCGGCATCGGCATGGTGCTACTGCTCGAAGGCACGCGCCGTGCGCTCGGACCGCCCCTTGTGATCGTGGCGCTGGTCTTCCTGGCCTATGTCTTCTTCGGCTCCTCGCCGCTGGTGCCCGACATCATCCGCTGGGGCGGCGCATCGTTCAGCCGCGCGATGGACCAGATGTGGCTGTCGCCCAATGGCGTGTTCGGCGTGGCGCTCGGCGTATCCTCGGCGTTCGTCTTCCTGTTCGTGCTGTTCGGCTCGATGCTGGACCGCGCGGGCGCCGGAAATTTCTTCATCAAGCTGGCCTTCGCGCTGCTCGGCCATCTGCGCGGCGGTCCGGCGAAAGCTGCCGTGCTGGCTTCCATGATGACGGGGCTGATCTCCGGCTCCTCCATCGCCAATGTGGTGACGACCGGCACCTTCACGATTCCGCTCATGAAGCGCGTCGGTTTCACGCCCGAGCGCGCCGGATCGGTCGAGGTGGCTAGTTCCGTCAACGGGCAGATCATGCCGCCCGTCATGGGCGCGGCCGCCTTCCTGATGGTCGAATATGTCGGCATTTCCTATCTGCAGGTCATCAAGCATGCCTTCCTGCCGGCCGTGATCTCCTACATCGCGCTGCTTTACCTCGTGCATCTGGAAGCCGTGAAGAACGACATGCCGGTCCTGGAAAAGCGCCAGACGCATCCGGCGACGATCGCGCTGCTGCGCATCGGCATCACCGTCGCCTCGATCGTCATCCTGGCGGGCGCCATCTATTACGGCATCACGCTCGTCCGCTATGTTCTTCCCGAGGTCTCCGCGCCGGTTCTGATCATCGGCATGCTGGCGGTCTATGTCGGGCTGGTCTGGTTCGCCGCGCGGGAACCCGATCTGGAACTGGACGATCCCGAGGCGCCGGTGGTTCAATTGCCCATCGCCACGGAAGTGCTGAGAACCGGCCTTCACTATCTGCTGCCGCTCGTCGTGCTCGTGTGGTTCCTGATGATCGAACGGTCGTCGCCCGGCCTGTCGGCCTTCTACGCCGTGCTGCTGCTGATCTTCATCATCCTCACCCAGAAGCCGCTCAAGGCAGTCTTTCGGGGCCTCCAGTCGGACAAGCAACGCGCCGCTGTGGTTGAGGGCTTCCAGGACCTGATCGCCGGCCTCATCGCCGGCGCGCGCAACATGATCGGCATCGCCTGCGCGACGGCTGCCGCCGGCATCATCGTCGGCACCGTCACGCTCACCGGCATCGGCCAGGTGATGGCGGAATTCGTGGAGTTCCTTTCGGGCGGCAACATCTTCCTGATCCTGGTCTTCACGGCCGCGATCTCGCTGGTGCTGGGCATGGGGCTGCCGACGACGGCGAACTACATCGTCGTCTCGTCGCTGATGGCTCCCGTCATCGTGCAGCTTGGCGCGGCCAATGGCGTGCTGATCCCGCTGATCGCGGCGCATATGTTCGTCTTCTATTTCGGCATCATGGCTGACGTGACGCCACCGGTGGGGCTGGCATCCTTTGCCGCTGCCGCCGTTTCAGGCGGCGATCCGCTGAAGACGGGCTTCACCGCGTTCTTCTACTCGCTGCGCACGGTTCTCCTGCCGTTCATTTTCGTCTTCAATACCGACCTGTTGCTGATCGACGTGAGCTGGCTTGGTGCGATCTGGGTGTTCACGCTGGCGACCGTCGCCATGTTGATATTCGCCGCCGCGACCCAGGGATTCTTCATGGTGAAATCGCGGCTTTGGGAATCGGCGGCGCTTCTGCTCGTGACCTTCATGCTGCTGCGTCCGGGCTTTTTCCTCGATCTCGTGCAAAGCCCCTATGACCAAGTGGAGCCCCAGAACTTGTTCGAGGCGGTGGAGGCAGAGCCGAGCGGGGCGGATGTGCGTCTGGTCATCAGCGGGCCGAGCTTCGACAATCCCGACCAGATGCTCACGCGCACCATGGCCTTCGGCCTCGGAGAGGCCGATGCATCGGGCGAGGAACGGTTCGAGCGATCGATTGGCCTGCCGGTACGCATCGAGAATGGCACCGTTATCCTCGATGAACCCCTGGACATGAACTCGCTCGCGGCCAAGGCCTTGTCGAACCTCGACTTCTACGCGGAGGAGCCCGTGCAGATCACCGCCATCGAGGTAAGTGCGGAACGCATGCCGCGCGAAATGTTCTACATTCCGGCCGTTCTTCTTCTGGCGCTGGTTATGTTTGTCCAGCGTCTGCGCGGGGGCACGCTGGCGGGCAATCCACGGCCTCGCAAGGCAGTGGCCGCATAAGGAGAATCATCATGTACAAGGACATTCTCGTCTCCATCGATCTCGGCGACACCGACAACGAGAAGAAGACGCTGGAGACGGCGATCGATTATGCCCGCACCTTCGGCAGCCGTCTGCACATCATGACCGTGGTGCCGGACTACGGCATGTCCATTGTCGGTGGCTTCTTCCCCCAGGGGCATGAGCAGGAGGCGATCGAGCATACCAACAAGGCGCTGCACGAGTTCACGAAGGAGCACGTGCCGGCCGAGATCAAGCACCGCCACATTGTCGGCCACGGCTCGATCTACCGCGAAATCCTGCACTATGCCGATGTGACCAAGGCCGATCTCGTGGTGCTTTCGGCCAAGCGACCGGGACCGGAGGACTATCTCATCGGGCCCAATGCCGCCCGCGTGGTGCGCCACGCCACCATCTCGGTGCTGGTGGTGCGATAGGGTCCTGCTTCGGCAAGTGTTCTACACAAACTTGCGGAACAGCCGGGTCTTGTCGAACAGCTCTTCCAGCTCGTTCATGCGCGCGCGGGTCGTCTCCCAGGTACGGGTCTCGATGGCCGCGATGAGCGCCTCGGAGATAAAGAGGATGACCGTGGTGGAATCCCAGGCCGACGGCACCTCTATCCGCGCATGGAAACGATGGGCCGCATGGCGGGCGGCGGGCGAGCCCCACTGGTCGGTGAACAGCACAACCGTCACATCGCGCGCCCG
Organism: Nitratireductor luteus; assembly: GCF_026162365.1. GTDB lineage: Bacteria > Pseudomonadota > Alphaproteobacteria > Rhizobiales > Rhizobiaceae > Chelativorans > Chelativorans luteus. The sequence continues at coordinate 267,536 of NZ_JAOANW010000004.1, forward strand.
CGCCATTTCCGTCAGGCGCAGGATGTCGTGCTCATAGCGGCGGATGTCGAAGGCCACCAGGACGTCGCCCGCGCGCATGTTCAGCACGTAATGCGGCCAGCTGTTCGAGTTGGAGGCGATCTGCGTCACCCCCGGCCGGATCACCTGCATATGGGTGAAGAAATGGTCGGCCATCGACCGGGTGATGCGCCCGCCCACCACATGGACGTTCCGTTCGGGGTCGGAAAGGAGGTCGGCAACCGCATCGAATGTCGTCTTGTCGATCTGGTGAAGCGTCTGCCGGATATTCTCCGTCACCGCATCGGCGAAGCGGCTCAGGAGATGGCCTTCCAATGCGCTTGCGGCCCACTGGTCGTGCTTGGCGATGGGACTTGAGATAGTCGCCTGCAGTTCCGCCCGCAGACTGGCCTGCATTTCCGGGAAACCGCCAAAGCCGAGCTTCTTGGCCATGCGCACCACCGTCGGGGTAGATACGCCTGCCGATTCCGCGACGGCCGTTATGCTCTCCAGCCCGAGCATGGGGTAGTTGTCGAGCAGCGCGTTGGCCAGTTGCCGCTCGGCCCGTGTAAGGGCGTCGAAGGCCTGACGCGCCCGCTCGGCGACAGTTTTCTGTTCCACAATCCCCATCGGCCCCACCTCCCTCGATTTCCCGGCGCCCGTGCGCGGCGTATTCTTGCTCAAGATGTAGTCCATCTTTCAGGACCTGTAAAAAAAATTTCAGAATTAAACTTGACCGGAATGATGATTGTGAAAAGATTGTTTCCGAATGCGGCGGAACGATCGCATCGGGGAACAGTTTCAGGGGACCGGCGTGAAGCCATTAGTGAAGCAGGACGAGACCGAGGCATCAGGGAGCGTCGTCGAGACGATCAACGCCGAAGGTTCGGCCGGCTTTGTGCTGGCATGCGAGCACGCCTCCCGCGCCATCCCGCCGGAGTATGGCGATCTCGGCCTGGGCGAGGAGGCGCTGTCCAGCCATATCGCCTGGGATCCCGGCGCGCGCGCGGTCGCGGTCGAGCTTGCGCGCCTGCTGGATGCGCCGTTGGTGGCGCAGCGCGTGTCGCGGCTCGTCTATGACTGCAACCGCCCCATGGAAGCACCCGACGCCATGCCGGTGCGCAGCGAGCTTTACATGGTGCCAGGAAATATGGGCCTGACCGAGGAGGAACGGGCTGCCCGCGTCGCCCAGTTCTACCGGCCTTTCGAGAAAGCGCTTGCGGCAAGCCTTGATAGCCGGACCACGGCCCGCCGGCTGCCGATGCTCGTCACCATCCATTCCTTCACGCCCGTCTACAACGGCGTTCACCGGGACGTGGAAATCGGTGTCCTTCACGACCGTGACAGCCGTTTGGCCGATGCGTTGCTGGCTTCCCTGATGACCGGTGCCGGCTTCGAGGTACGCCGCAACGAGCCCTATGGCCCAGAGCACGGCGTCATGCACACGCTTGTCACCCACGCCCTGCCGCGCGGTCTCCACAACGTCATGATCGAAGTCCGCAACGACCTTATTGCGGACGAAGTACAGCAGGCGCGGCTGGCCAGGCTGCTCGCCGAACATCTGACGCTGGCAAAGGCGTCAGTGGAACGAAGCCTGGGGGTATGATGAAGCATCGAGCACGAACAGGAACTGCGGAGGCTCCAAATGCCTGAACTGCTCCTGCGCTATGTCCGCGTCGTCGACCGGGTGAACCGTGCCATCGGTCGCTTCGCCATGTATCTCATTGTCGTCCTGGCGGGTGTCCTGATGTGGTCGTCCGTGTCCAAGCAGGTGGGTTACCCGTCGCTGTGGACGCTGGAAATGGCCCAGTTCGTCATGGTCGGCTACTACGTGCTCGGCGGACCTTACTCGATGCAACTCGGAGATCATGTGCGTATGGATCTTGTCTATGGTGCCCTCTCCGACAGGCGCAAGGCCGCGCTCGACGCGGTGACTGTGTTCGCCTTGATCTTCTTCCTCGGCGTCCTGTTTTATGGCGGCATCTCCAGCACCGTCTACGCGATCGAATATGGCGAGCGGGCGCATTCGGTGTGGCGGCCTTACATGTGGCCAGTCAAGCTCGTCGCCACCTTCGGAATTTTTCTGATGTTGCTGCAGTCCATCGCGGAGTTGATCCGCGATGTCGCCCGTCTTCGCGGCGTCGAGGCATAGGGATGGATTACACAGTCATCGCCCTTTTGATGTTCGCCTCGATGATGCTCATGCTGATCACAGGGCAGCGCGTCTTCGGCGCCATCGGCGCCGTTGCGGTGGCGGCGGCCCTTCTCCTTTGGGGGACGGGAGGCGTGGAGATCGCCTTCGCGCAGTCGATCAAGCTGATGAAATGGTATCCGCTGTTGACGCTGCCGATGTTCATCTACATGGGCTATGTCCTCTCAGAGAGCCGCATCGCCGACGATCTCTACGAGATGTTCCACGTCTGGTTCGGTCCGGTCCGTGGTGGCCTCGCCATCGGTACGATTGTGCTGATGGTGATCGTCTCTGCCATGAACGGTCTCTCGGTGGCCGGCATGGCGATCGGCGCCACCATTGCACTGCCCGAGCTTCTGCGGCGTGGCTACGACAAGATCATGGTCACCGGCGTCATCCAGGCAGGATCGTCGCTCGGAATCCTCATTCCGCCTTCGGTGGTGCTCGTGCTTTACGGCATGATCGCGCGGCAGCCGGTGAGCCAGCTCTGGCTGGCCGGGGCGCTGCCGGGGTTGATGATGGCCACCCTGTTCGTCGTCTACATCGCCGTGCGTTGCCGCCTGCAGCCGCATCTCGGCCCGGTCCTGCCTGAGGAGGAGCGCAATATACCGCTCAGCGAGAAGCTGAGGCTGCTGCGCGCGGGCATCCTGCCGCTCGCCATCTTCTTCATGATGACCGGCCTTTTCCTGATGGGCATCACCAGCCTTGTGGAGAGCTCCGCCGTCGGCGCTATTTCGGCGACGGCCGCTGCCGCCATCAAGGGCCGGCTGACGGCCAAGGTGTGGGAAAACACGCTGCGCAAGTCGCTCGGCATCACCTGTATGTTCATGTGGATCATCCTGGCGGCGCTCGCCTTCGGCGCGATCTTCGACGGGCTGGGCGCCGTGCGGGCCATCGAGGGCTTCTTCCTGGAGGATCTCGGCCTTGGCCCCTGGGAGGTGCTGATCCTGATGCAGCTTTCCTTCCTGCTGATGGGCACCTTTCTGGACGATACGGCGATGCTGGTCATCATCGCGCCGCTGTACATTCCGCTCGTCCGGGCGCTCGGCTTCGATCTCATCTGGTATGGCGTGCTCTACACGATCACCTGCCAGATCGCCTATATGACCCCGCCCTTCGGCTATAATCTGTTTCTGATGCGCGCGATGGCACCCCCCGAAATCCGCCTGCGCGACATCTACGCTTCCGTCTTTCCGTTCGTATTGGTGATGATTCTGGCGCTCGCGCTGGTGATGCTCTTCCCTCAGATCGCCCTGTGGCTGCCATCGCAGTTCCAGGGGAAGCTGCAGGGTTGACGAGGAAAACAAGAAACCGGGACCACAGAGGAGAACCATCATGACATCGAGACGCAATTTCCTGAGAACCGCCGGAATGGCGGGCGCGGCCAGCCTTGCGGCTCCCGCCGTCGTGCGCGCGCAGGCGCCGATCCGCTGGCGCATGCAGACTTATGCCGGCTCGACGCTGGGCGAGTTCGTGACGAAGCCTTTCGTCGATGCCTTCAACGAGGCGGCCAATGGCGAGATGGAGATCGAGCTGTTCTACGCCGACCAGATCGTGCCGACCGGCGAACTCTTCCGCGCGCTGCAGGCCGGCACCATCGACGCCGTCCATTCGGACGACGATTCCATGGCGGCGCCCGTGGAAGTCGCCGTCTTCGGCGGCTACTTCCCCTTCGCCACGCGGTCCATACTGGACGTGCCGGCGCTGTTCCAGCAGTACGGCCTCGCCGACATCTGGCGCGAGCAATATGCGCAGGCGGGCGGCGTGGTGTGGCTTTCGGCTGCCGGACAGGACCCCTGCCACTTCAACACCAAGAAGCCGATCCGCAGCCTGTCCGATCTCCAGGGCCTGCGCCTCTACACTTTCCCGACCGCCGGCCGCTTCCTGGCCCAGTTCGGCGTCGTGCCCGTGTCGATCCCCTATGAGGACGCCGAGGTGGCGGTGCAGACCGGCGAACTCGACGGCATGGCGTGGTCGGGCATCACCGAGGACTACACCGTGGGGTGGGCGGACGTGACCGACTACTTCACCACCAACAACATCTCCGGTGCCTGGATCGGTTCGTGGTTCGCGAACGAGCGCAAATGGTCGGACCTGCCGGATCATCTCAAGGCGCTCTACATGTCCTGCATGGAAGCAAGCCACACCTTCCGCAACCAGTGGTACTGGGGCGGCGAGGCAAAGCTGCGCGCCGGCGGTGAGAAGCTGGAACTGACCACCGTACCGGCGGCCGAGTGGAACGAGGTCGAAGAAGCGGCAAAGAAATTCTGGGACGAGATCGCCGCGGAAAGCGAGACCAAGGCGAAAGTGGTCCAGATATTCAAGGACTACAACGCCGTTATCAACAAGTCCGGCTTCCCCTACAGCGCGTCCTGAGCGCGCTCCGAGACAGGCGCTCCCGCTAGACCGGGGGCGCCTCATTCATGACAGCCCATTGTTTGTCGCGGGATCTTTGCGAACAAGAACAGTGTCCACTTTTTCGTGTCCCGCTCTAAGAAAGTCGAGAACGCCATGCCCGGAAAGCTGACTTTGGAAGAACTGAGGGCCGCAGCTGCGGCTGGCGAGATCGACACCGTCCTGGTGGCGCTGGTCGACATGCAGGGGCGGCTCATGGGCAAGCGCTTCCACGTCGATTTCTTCCTCGAAAGCGCTTTCGAGGAAACCCATAGCTGCAACTATCTCCTGGCGACGGACCTCGAAATGTACACGGTCGAGGGTTACCGCGCGACGAGTTGGGAGACCGGCTATGGCGACTACACGATGAAGCCGGACCTCACCACCATGCGGCGTATTCCATGGCTGGAAGGCACAGCGCTGGTGCTGTGCGACGTGCTCGACCACCACACCCATGCCGAGGTTCCGCATTCCCCGCGCGCGATGCTGAAGACGAAGATCGAAAGGCTGAAGGCGCTGGGCATGAAGCCCATGATGGCTTCGGAGCTGGAGTTCTTCCTGTTCCGCGATTCCTACGAGGAGGCCCATGCCAAGGGCTATCGCGGGCTGGAGCGGATCAGCGCCTACAACGAGGACTACCACATCTTCCAGACCACCAAGGAAGAAGGCGTGATGCGGGCGATCCGCAACGGCCTGAACGGCGCCGACGTGCCTGTCGAGAACTCCAAGGGCGAGGCCGATGCCGGGCAGGAGGAAATCAACGTCCGCTACGCCGACGCGCTGACCATGGCCGACCGCCACGCCATCGTGAAAAACGGCTGCAAGGAGATCGCCTGGAAGAACGGCCGCGCCGTCAGCTTCATGGCCAAATGGGACAATGCGGCCGCCGGCAATTCCTCGCACGTTCATCAGTCGCTGTGGTCGCTCGACGGCAAGCCGCTTTTCTTCGACGCCGACAAGGAACACGGCATGTCGGACCTGATGCGGAACTACATGGCGGGCCTGCTGGCGCATGCCGGCGAGATCACCTATTTCCTCGCGCCCTACATCAATTCCTACAAGCGCTTTGCCGCCGGGACATTCGCGCCGACCAAGGCGATATGGTCGATGGACAACCGCACCGCCGGCTACCGCGTCTGCGGTGCCGACAGCAAGGCCGTACGGGTGGAGTGCCGGGTGGGCGGGGCCGATCTCAACCCCTATCTTGCATTCGCCGCATTGCTGGCGGCGGGGCTGGACGGTATCGAGAACGAGCTGGCGCTGGAGCCCGCCTTCGTCGGCGACGCCTATCACGGTCGCGACGTTCGCGAGATTCCGCAGACCCTGCGCGACGCCACCGCAGCGCTCGACACGTCCCGCTTTATGCGGACAGCTTTCGGCGACGAGGTGATCGACCACTATGTGCACGCCGCGCGCTGGGAGCAGACCGAATATGACCGCCGCGTCACCGACTGGGAAGTCCGCCGCGGATTTGAGAGAGCCTAAGATGACAGACACCTTGAAATGCATTTCGCCGATCGACGGCTCCGTCTATGCGGAGCGTCCGATCATGCCGCCCACGGAGGCCGCCAAGCGGGTCGAGCGCGCGGCCAAGGCGCAGAAGACATGGGCCGCCCGCCCGCTGGACGAGCGCATCGCCCTGGTCAGCGCCGGCATCGCCCGCCTCAACCAGATGGCAGACGAGGTGGTGCCGGAGCTCGCCTGGCAGATGGGAAGGCCCGTCCGCTACGGCGGAGAGTTCGGCGGCATGAACGAGCGCGCCGACTACATGGCCAAGATCGCCGCGCGGGCGCTGGCGCCCATCGAAATCGAGGGTTCGGCCACCTTCTCACGCTTCATCCGGCGCGAGCCGCATGGCGTCGTGATGGTCATCGCGCCCTGGAACTATCCCTACATGACGGCGATCAACACCATCGTTCCGGCGCTGATCGCGGGCAATGCGGTGGTGCTGAAGCATGCAACGCAGACCCTGCTCGTGGGCGAGCGGATCGCCCTTGCCTTTCACGAAGCGGGCGTGCCGGAGGAGGTTTTCGTCAATCTCTTCCTCGACCACAGGGGCACCGAGGCGCTGGTCTCGGCCGGCCTTTTCGACTTCGTCAATTTCACCGGATCGGTCGGCGGCGGCAAGGCCATCGAGCGCGCCGCCGCCGGCACCTTCACCGGTCTTGGGCTGGAACTGGGCGGGAAGGATCCCGCCTATGTGATGGAGGATGCCGATCTCGACTGGGCGGTCGACGTGCTGATGGACGGCGCCATGTACAATGCCGGCCAGTGCTGCTGCGGCATCGAGCGGCTTTACGTGGCCGAGCCGCTGTTCGACACCTTCGTGGAAAAATCCGTCGCCTGGGTGGAAAAGCTCAAGCTCGGCAATCCTCTCGATCGGGAGACGACCATCGGGCCCATGGCCAACAAGCGCTTCGCGGCCGAAGTGCGCAGCCAGACGGCCGATGCCGTGGCGCAGGGAGCGCGTGCCTTGATCGACCCCAAGCTGTTCCCGCAGGACGATGGCGGCGCCTATCTGATGCCGCAGATCCTGGTCGATGTGAACCATCAGATGCGCGTCATGCGCGATGAAAGCTTCGGCCCCGTCGTCGGCATCATGCCGGTCAAGAACGACGACGAAGCGCTGGAACTGATGAACGACAGCCCCTACGGCCTCACCGCCTCGCTATGGACGGCGGATGCCGAGCGCGCGGAGCGTATCGCAAGCCTGGTCGAGACCGGGACCGTATTCCAGAACCGGGCGGACTATCTGGATCCGGCGCTGTGCTGGACCGGCTGCAAGGACACCGGCCGCGGCGGCGCGCTGTCCGAAATCGGCTTTCACAACCTCACCCGCCCGAAATCCTTCCATCTCAGGAAAAGAAAATCATGAGCCAGACTGCCAATTGGTCCTACCCCACCAGCATCCGTTTCGGGGCAGGGCGCGTGAAGGAACTGGCCGAGGCCTGCAAGGCCGCCGGCATGAGCCGGCCGCTTCTCGTCACCGACAAGGGCCTGGCGCCGCTGCCCATCACCAGCCAGGCGCTTGCCGTCCTCGGCGACGCGGGGCTGGGCGCGGCGATGTTCAGCGACGTCGATCCAAATCCGGACGAGAACAATCTCGCCGCCGGCATCAAGATCTTCAACGAGGGCGGCCATGACGGCGTCGTGGCGTTTGGCGGCGGTTCGGGGCTGGACCTCGGCAAGCTCGTCGCCTTCATGGCCGGGCAGACGCGGCCCGTGTGGGATTTCGAGGACATCGGCGACTGGTGGACCCGCGCCGACGCGGCAAAGATCGCGCCCATCGTCGCCGTGCCGACGACGGCAGGCACCGGCTCTGAAGTCGGCCGCGCCGGCGTGCTGACCAACTCCGTGACCCATGTCAAGAAGATCATCTTCCACCCGAAGATGCTCCCCGCCGTCACCATCTGCGATCCCGAGCTGACCGTCGGCATGCCCGCAACGATCACGGTCGGCACCGGCATGGATGCCTTCGCCCATTGCCTGGAAGCCTATTCCTCGCCCTTCTACCATCCCATGAGCCAGGGCATCGCGCTCGAGGGAATGCGGCTGGTGAAGGAGAATCTTCCAAAGGTCGTGGCCGACCCCGGCAATCTGGAGTCGCGCGGGCACATGATGAGCGCCGCCGCCATGGGCGCCGTCGCCTTCCAGAAGGGTCTCGGCGCCATCCACGCGCTCTCCCATCCCGTGGGCGCGATCTACAACACCCATCACGGCATGACCAACGCGGTGGTGATGCCACCCGTCCTAAGGCTCAACCGTCCGGCCATCGAGGACCGGATCGCGGCCGCGGCCGCCTATCTCGGCATTTCCGGCGGGTTTGACGGCTTCTACGACTTCGTCATCGGCCTGCGCGCCGAACTCGGCGTGCCGGACCGGTTGGGCGAGCTTGGCGTTGGGACCGATCGCATCGGCGACATGGTCGAGATGGCGCTGGAGGATCCAACGGCCGGCGGCAATCCCGTCCGGCTCGACCCGGAGAATACCCGGAAGCTGTTCGAGGAAGCGATCTGAAAGGGCGAAGAAGCCGGCCCTAGGTCACAGTAGGAGCGGGTTGAGTTCAGCTTATTTCGCCGTCGTCACCCCGGAAGCCCGTCGGGGCTATCCGGGGCCTATTGGAAGCATATCATGGAGAGCGGCCCGGTCCTCGCGTCGGCGCATTTCAGCGCCACCTACCCCTTCTGCGGAGACCGGCCGTGCCTCTCAATGGGTCCCGGCTCTGCGCGGCTTACGCCGCTTGTCCGGGATGACGGCAGGTGCGTTTGATCCGTCTTGGATTCATTTATTCCCTAGCGGCGCCGTGCTTTTCCTGACTACCAGCTCGACGCCCAGCACCTGATGCACCGCTGAGGCGGCTTCGGTTCGATCGCCGCTGATCTGCTCGATGAGCAGCCTGGCGGCGGCGTTGCCGATGGCGTTGCGGGGCTGGTGTATCGTGGTCAGGGGCGGGATGAAGCGCCGGGCGATATCGATATCGTCGAAGCCCACGATGGAGACGTCACCGGGCACGGACAGCCCTTCCTGGCTGATCTCGGATATGAAGCCGCAGGCCATCTGGTCGCTGGCGCAGAACAGCGCGGTGGGGCGCTCCTTCATTGCGAGCCATTGCTGCGCCGCATCCGCGCCCGACTGCAGGCTGAAATCGCCGTCGATGAACCACTCGTCGCGGATGTCGAGCCCCAGCGAACGCAGCGCATCGCGCGTGCCTGCAAGGCGAGTCTCGGTGAGCACATTGCCTGGAGGGCCCATGACGTGGCCGATATCCCGGTGCCCCAACTCATAAAGGTGCCTCACCGCCAAGGCCGCCCCGGCCTCGTTGTCGATGGCTACATTGGGAAAGGAACAGTGGGCGATCCATTCGCAGGCGAAGACGATCGGCGGCATGGCGCCGGATGCCTGCCCGTCGCCGAGCAGGGCGCGCGGCAGGGAGCCGTCGAGCGCGATCAGCCCGTCGGCCCGCGTGTTGTGCAGGTAACTGACGAGCTGGGTCTGGTCCGCGTTGGGATGTTTGGTATCCACGATCAGCACGGAGAGCCCTTCGGCCGCCGCCGTCTGCTCGATGCCTGAAAGGATGCGGGAGAAAAACGGATTGCCGAGATTGGGCACCAGCACGACGATGGCGCCGGTGCGCTTGCGTCGCAGGTTTCGAGCCATCAGATTGATGTGGTAGCCGGTCGTGCGGATGGCGGCGAACACGGCTTCGCGCGTCGCTTCCGATACGATGTCCGGGTTGCTGATGGCCCGACTCACCGTCGCCGTGGAAACACCCGCAACCCGCGCAACATCTTGAATAGTGGTCGCTTTCTTATCCAATCCCGCTCCACCCTGTTGCCTGGCTCCGCTCTTCCGGAGAAGCATCCCATAAAAAGGCTTGACACTTTTGCCATGGCAAATCAAGCTATATGTAATCGATTACAGATGCCGACATATGTTACCATGTAATCGATTGCACCGGTAGGAGGCCGGTGTTTTGTTTTTCTGGTCCGCGCGTCGGGCTGCCGAACGGGAGGAATGAGATGAACACATTGAAAGCCGTATTGGCCGCGTCCACCATGCTGAGCGTTGTCACGACCGCGTCCGCGGTCGATCTGGAAGTGACGCATTGGTGGACCTCCGGGGGCGAGGCTGCCGCTGTCGCGGAATTCGCCAAGGCGTTCGACGCCACCGGAAACAAATGGGTCGACGGCGCCATTGCCGGTGGCGGCAACACTGCCCGTCCGGTCATGATCAGCCGCATCACCGGCGGCGATCCGATGGGCGCCACACAATTCAATCATGGTCAGCAGGCGGCAGAACTGGTCGAGGCAGGTTTCATGCGCGATCTGACCGACCTGGCCGAGCAGGAGGGCTGGCGCGACGCCATTGAGCCTTCGTCGCTGCTCGACAGCTGCACGCTTGACGGCAAGATCTATTGCGTGCCTGTCAATATCCACTCCTGGGAATGGCTGTGGCTTTCCAACAAGGCCTTCGAGGACGCCGGCGTGCCGGTCCCGACGAACTGGGACGAGTTCGTGGCGGCTGCTCCTGCGCTTGAAAAAGCAGGCAAGATCCCGCTCGCCGTCGGTAGCCAGTCCTGGCAGATACATGGCGTGTTCCGTGTGCTCTTGATTTCGCTCGCAGGGCCGGAGATCTATCAGAAGGTCTATGGCGAGAAAGATGCCGAAGTGGCGGCCGGTCCGGAGATCGCCAAGATATTCAAAGCCGCTGATGACGCGCGCAAGATGGCTGCCAGATCCAATGTGCAGGACTGGAACCAGGCGACCAATCTGGTGATCACCGATAAGGCCGGAGGCCAGATTATCGGCGACTGGGCCCAGGGCGATTTCCAGGTGGCGGGCGAAGTCGCGGGCGAGGACTATACCTGCCTTCCGGGTCTCGGCGTGGGCAAGGCTCTGGAAACCGGCGGCGACGCGTTCTACTTCCCATCGGTGGACGATCCGGAGATATCCAGCGCCCAGGACGAACTGGCCAGGGTTATGCTCGATCCCGAGGTGCAGGTTGCCTTCAACCTGAAGAAGGGGTCGGTGCCGGTTCGCGGCGATATCGATCAGAGTGCCGCCAACGACTGTATGAAGAAGGGGCTGGCAATTCTGGAGGGCGGTGGCGCCGTCCCCTCGCAGGAGCAATTGATGTCGCCGGACATTATCAATCAGATCAACGATCTGATGACGGAATTCTTCAGCACGCCCTCTATGACGCCGGAGGATGCGCAGCAGCGTTTCGCCGGTATCATCGGCAGCGCCTCCTGACCGCGTGACGATGAACACCGGCCTGCCACAGGCGGGCCGGTGCCTCGTAACCTTTAGGTCCTGACCCTAGTTCGCCGGCCGGGAGATCATGCGATGACGCAGCAAAGCCGTCCGAACCAGCTTTTCCGAAATCTTCACGCCAAGATCGCGGCCATACCGATGATCTTTACGGCGGTGGTGGTTTTCGCTGGCGGAACGCTCTGGACGATTTTCTATTCCTTCACCGACTCAGGCCTGCTCCCCCGTCTGAAATTCGTAGGGCTGGCTCAGTACGAGCGTCTCTGGTCGACGCCTCGCTGGCTCATATCTATCGAAAACCTCTTCATATATGGCCTCGGCATGCTGGTCTTCTCGCTGGTGGTGGGCTTCATCCTCGCCGCGCTGCTTGACCAGAAGATCCGTTTCGAGAACACGTTCCGCACGATCTTTCTCTACCCCTTCGCTCTTTCGTTTATTGTCACGGGTCTCGTCTGGCAGTGGATTCTCAATCCCGAATTCGGCATCCAGAATGTGGTTCGACAGATGGGGTGGGAGAGCTTCGCCTTCGACCCGCTCTATAACCCCGACATCGTCATTTACGGCATCCTGATCGCCGCGCTCTGGCAGAGCACCGGCCTCATCATGTGCCTGATGCTGGCCGGGTTGCGCGGCATCGACGAGGACATCTGGAAAGCCGCGCGCATCGACGGCATTCCGATGTGGAAGACATATCTCCTCATCATCGTACCAATGATGAAGCCGGTCTTCATCACCGCCCTCGTGATCATCGCGACGGGTATCGTGCGCGTCTACGACCTCGTCGTTGCGCAGACCAGCGGCGGGCCCGGGATCGCCTCGGAGGTTCCGGCCAAGTACGTCTACGACATGATGTTCTCTTCGCAGAATCTCGGCCAGGGCTTTGCCGCCTCCACGATGATGCTGCTCTCGGTGCTGATTGTCGTCATCCCGTGGGCCTATCTCGAATTCGGAGGGAAGAAACGTCATGGCTGACACAGGCGCCCTCAACAGAGCCGGAGTAGCGGCCGGCACGATTCCCCGGGAACTCTCGGGCCCACGCGGCGCGCGGCCGAGGCGCATCGTTTCGCGCGGCAATATCATCCTTTACGGCACGCTGTTCGTCATGGCGGTCTATTATCTCCTGCCGCTTTACGTGATGGTGGTGACATCGCTGAAGGGCATGCCGGAGGTACGCCTCGGCAACATCTTCTCCCCACCCATGGAGATCACTTTCGAACCATGGGTCAAGGCATGGGCAACCGCTTGCACGGGCCTCAATTGCGAGGGGCTCTCGCGCGGTTTCTGGAACTCGGTGCGCATCACGGTGCCCTCCGTCATCCTGTCGATCGCCATCGCCTCCATCAATGGCTATGCGCTCGCAAACTGGCGCTTCAAGGGGGCGAACCTGTTCTTCACGATCCTGATTATCGGCGCCTTCATCCCCTATCAGGTGATGCTCTACCCGATCGTCATCCTACTCCGGGAAATGGGGCTCTACGGCAGCCTTACCGGGCTGGTGCTGGTGCACACGGTCTTCGGCATGCCCATCCTGACCCTGCTTTTCCGCAACTATTTCTCATCCATACCGGAGGAATTGTTCAAGGCCGCGCGTGTGGACGGAGCGGGCTTCTGGGGCATCTATTTCAAGATCATGCTGCCGATGAGCCTGCCGATCTTCGTAGTCGCGATGATCATCCAGATCACCGGCATCTGGAACGACTTCCTGTTCGGCGTCGTCTACACCAAGCCGGACCTCTATCCGATGACCGTGCAGCTCAACAACATCGTCAACTCCGTGCAGGGTGTGAAGGAATACAACGTCAACATGGCGGCCACGATCATCACCGGCCTCGTGCCGCTCATCGTCTATTTCGCATCCGGAAAACTCTTCGTCCGCGGCATCGCCGCAGGCGCGGTGAAAGGGTAGGCCATGTCCAGCGTAATCATTAACGACCTTTCGCTCAGCTTCGGCGATGTGAAGGTCCTCCAGAGTCTCGATCTGGAAATCGGGAAGGGTGAGTTCCTCGTCCTTCTGGGCTCCTCCGGTTGCGGCAAGTCCACGCTGCTCAATTGCATCGCTGGCCTGCTCGACATCACCGACGGGCAGATATTCATCAGCGACCGCAACGTCACCTGGGAGCAGCCCAAGGATCGCGGCATCGGCATGGTGTTCCAGTCATACGCGCTCTACCCGCAGATGACGGTGGAGGGGAACCTCGCCTTCGGCCTGAAGAACGCCCGCGTGCCGAAGGCCGAGATCGCCAAGCGTATCGCCCGGGCGGCGGAAATCCTGCACATCGAACCGCTGTTGAAACGCAAGCCGGCGCAGCTCTCCGGCGGTCAGCGGCAGCGGGTGGCGATCGGCCGGGCGCTGGTGCGCGATGTCGACGTGTTCCTGTTCGACGAACCGCTGTCCAATCTGGACGCCAAGCTGCGGGCCGAACTGCGGGTGGAGATCAAGCGGCTGCACCAGCAGCTCGAAAACACCACGATGATCTATGTCACCCATGACCAGATCGAGGCCATGACGCTGGCCGACCGCATCGCCATCATGCGCGACGGCGCCGTTCAGCAGCTCGCCGACCCGGCCACGATCTACAATCGCCCGGTCAACAAATACGTTGCCGGCTTCATCGGATCGCCGATCATCAATTTCGTGGACGGGCAGCTCGTCATGAACAGCGATCCCTTCCTGAAGGCCGGCGATCTGAAAGTTCCGCTGGCGCGATACGAATTCAGCGGCAACGGAGCGCGCGAAGGCAATGTCGTCTTCGGCATGCGGCCCGAGCACATTTTCATGGACAAGGCGGCCGAAGACCTGCCGTTCAGGGCCGAAGCCGTCGTAGAGGTTATCGAGCCGATGGGCGCCGATACGCTCGTGTGGTCCCGCCTGGCCGGCCACGAGTTTCGCTTCCGGGTGGATGGCCAGACTGCCATCAAGAAGGGAGATCGCATTGCCGTTGGCTTCGACCCGGCCCGCGCCTCGATTTTCAATGCGGAGACGGAGATGCGCTTGTGACCTTCGAACGACCGGCGCCGAATTAGCAGGACCACCAGAACATTGCCCGGTTCGTTATCGTTGCGAGGCGTGCGGACCTTCCAATAGTGGAGAAAGATATGACCGCGTTTTCCTACCAGCTTTATTCCTCCCGAGAGTTTCCGCCCCTGGACAAAACCCTCGCCATGCTCAAGTCGCTCGGCTACGCGCAGGTCGAAGGCTATGGCGGCGTCTATGGCGATCTGGCGGGCTTGAAGGCGGCGCTCGACGGGGCCGGCCTTTCGATGACCTCCGGACATTTCGGGATCGATGCGCTGGAAAATGAGGCCGACAAGGTGCTGGAGATCGCCAGCACCGTCGGCATGAAGGCGGCGTACTGCCCGTTCCTGATGCCCGACCAGCGGCCTGCGGATGCGGCCGGCTATGCCCGCTTCGGCGAGCGTCTGCAGAAGGCGGGGGAGAAGCTCGTCAGCGCCGGCCTGGTCTTCGGCTGGCACAATCACGATTTCGAGTTCCGCGCCCTGCCGGGCGGTTCGATCCCCCAGGAGGAGATATTCCGCGGCGGGCCCGATCTTTCGTGGGAGGCCGACATTGCATGGATCGTCCGCGGCGGCGGCAACCCGATCGAGTGGATCGAAAAACACGGCAGCCGCATCACAGCCGTTCACATCAAGGACATCGCGCCCGAGGGCGAATGCGCCGATGAAGATGGCTGGGCCGATGTCGGCACCGGCACGATGGACTGGAAGTCGATCATGGACGCGGTGCGGGCGCATACCAGCACGCGCTTCTTCGTGATGGAGCATGACAAGCCGAACGACCATGAGCGCTTCGCGCGCCGGTCCATCGAGAACGCACGCAAATTCTAGATCAGTTCGCCGTCTCGCAGAAACGCAGAACTGGTCCAACTGTTTGATTTTATGCAATTCCAGACGGAAATCCGGCTTCGACTTTTCCTGGAACTGCTCTAGAAAGGGGAAACGAATGGCAAAGACACTGGGCGTCGGCATCATCGGCTGCGGCAACATATCCGCCGCCTATATGCGCCTTGCACCGCTTTTCCGCGGCATTGAGATACGCGCCTGCGCGGATGTGAACGAAGCGGCGGCGAAGGCGCGCGCCGAAGAATTCGGCGTCAGGCAGGAGACCGTGGCGGGCCTGCTTGCCGCCGGCGATATCGACATCGTCGTCAATCTGACGATCCCAGCGGCCCACTACGATGTCTCGCGCAAGGCGATAGAGGCGGGCAAGCACGTTTATTCGGAAAAGCCGTTCGTCCTGTCCGTGGAAGAGGGCCTTGCCCTGGCAAGGCTGGCCGAGGACAAGGGTGTCCGCGTCGGCTCGGCCCCCGACACGTTCCTAGGCGGCGCACACCAGCTTGCCCGCCACGTGATCGACACCGGCGCCATCGGCAAGGTTGTCAGCGGCACGTGCCATGTCATGAGCCACGGCATGGAGCATTGGCATCCGAACCCGGATTTCTTTTTCCTGCCCGGCGCCGGTCCGGTGCTCGATGTCGGCCCGTACTACGTCACCAACCTGATCCAGCTCATCGGCCCGGTCAGGCGCGTCGGGGCGCTCGCATCGATCCCGGCCAAGGAGCGCACCATCCTTTCGGAGGCGCGTCGGGGCGAGAAGATCCCGGTCGAGACGCCCACCACGATCCATGCCGTGATGGAGTTCGCCAACGGCGCCATCGTCACCCTCGGCGCGAGCTGGGACGTGTGGCATCACAAGCATTCCAACATGGAGCTTTATGGCGACAAGGGCTCGCTCCACCTGCCGGACCCGAATTTCTTCGGCGGCGATCTGATCGTGACCAATGAGCAGCAGGTCGTGGACGTGCTGCCGGACTGGCCGCATCCCTTCGCCGTTGCCAACCAGGATCTGGAGAACGGCCCCGGCCGCGCCAACTACCGCGCCGTCGGCCTTGCCGATATGGCCATGGCGATCATCGAGGGGCGTCCCCACCGCTGCTCGCTGGAGATGTCGTTGCACGCGATTGACGTAATGACATCGATCCTGGAATCGGGCGAGAAAGGCAGCTTCGTCGAACTCCAGACCACATGCGAGCGCCCGCCGGCGCTGGATGTGGCCGGAGCGCACGCTTTGCTGGCCGAAGAGAAGGAACACGCATGACCTGGCAACCCGCCGAAAACCGCTACGAGACCATGCAATACCGCCGCTGCGGCCGCTCCGGCCTCAAGCTGCCGGCGATCTCGCTCGGGCTGTGGCACAATTTCGGCGAGGATTCGCGCCATGACAACAAGCGCGCGATCTGCCGCAAGGCTTTTGACCTCGGCATCACGCATTTCGATCTGGCCAACAATTACGGCCCGCCGTCCGGGTCGGCCGAGACGGCCTTCGGCGAAATCCTGCGGACCGATTTCGCGGGCTATCGCGACGAGCTCATCGTCTCGTCGAAGGCCGGGTACGGCATGTGGCCCGGCCCCTATGGCGAATGGGGCAGCCGCAAATATCTGGTCGCGAGCTGCGACCAGAGCCTGAAGCGCCTGGGCCTCGACTATGTCGACATCTTCTATTCCCACCGCTTCGACCCCGAGACGCCGCTGGAAGAGACTATGATGGCGCTCGACCACATCGTCCGTTCCGGCCGGGCGCTTTATGTCGGCATCTCCTCCTACAACGCCCAGCGCACCCGCGAGGCAGCCGCGATCCTGAAGGAGCTCGGCACCCCCTGCCTGATCCACCAGCCGAGCTACTCGCTCATCAACCGCTGGGTGGAGGATGACGGGCTGCTCGACGCGTTGGACGACCTCGGCATCGGCTCCATCGTCTTCTCACCGCTGGCGCAGGGCATGCTCACCGACAAATATCTGGGCGGCATTCCCGAGGAGAGCCGTGCGGCTCAGGGCAAGTCGCTGCGCAGCGAATTCCTGACCGAGCGCAACCTTGCCAATATCCGCGGCCTCAACGAGATCGCCGGGCGTCGGGGACAGACGCTGGCCCAGATGGCGCTCGCCTGGGTGCTGCGCGGCGGGCGCGTGACCACCGCACTGATCGGCGCCAGCAAGCCGAGCCAGGTGGAGGACTGCGTGCGCGCCCTGGACAACCCGGATTTCACTGACGAGGAACTGGCCGAGATCGATGTCTTCGCGCGCGATGCCGACATCAACATCTGGGCCGCTTCGGCGGAGCGCAAGGGACCGGCCCGCAAATGATCGTCAACCCCATCCTGCCGGGCTTCAACCCCGACCCTACTATTTGCAGGGTGGGCGAGGACTATTATATCGCCACCTCGACATTCGAATGGTTCCCCGGCGTCCAGATCCATCATTCGCGCGATCTGGTGAACTGGCGCCTGGCCAAGCGCCCGCTCGACCGGGCGAGCCAGCTCGACATGCGCGGCAATCCCGATTCCGGCGGCATCTGGGCGCCGTGCCTTTCCCATGCGGACGGGCTGTTCTGGCTGGTCTACACGGACGTCAAGCGCCTCGACGGAAACTTCAAGGACGCCCATAACTACATCGTCACGGCGCCCACCATCGAAGGACCATGGTCCGATCCCGTCTATGTCAATTCGTCGGGCTTCGACCCGTCGCTGTTCCACGACGATGACGGGCGCAAATATTTCCTCAACATGATCTGGAACCATCGCACCGACTCTGTGGGCGGCAAGCCGAAGCATCCGGCCTTCGCCGGCATACTCCTGCAGGAATATGACGCGGCGGCCGGAAAGCTGATCGGCGAGGCGAAGAACGTCTTCGCCGGCAGCCCGCATGGTCTGGTGGAAGGCCCGCACCTCTTCAAGCGCGGGGGCTGGTACTACATGACCGTCGCGGAGGGCGGCACCGGCTATGGGCACGCGGTCACCATGGCCCGCGCGCGCAGCATCGACGGCCCGTATGAGCTGCACCCGAAAATCCACCTGTTCACTGCGAAGGACGATCCCGACGCGCCGCTCCAGCGCGCCGGCCACGGGCAGGTGGTGGAGACGCCGAACGGTGAGACCTATCACACACATCTATGTTCGCGGCCGCTGCCGGGCATTAGACGCTCTCCGCTCGGCCGCGAAAGCGCGATCCAGAAATGCGTCTGGCGTGAGGATGGCTGGCTTTATCCCGAAAGCGGCAGTCCCGTGCCGGAGGTGGAGGTCGCGGCGCCGGTCGGAGCAAGGGAGCGCAAGGCACCCGCGGCGGCGCGCCACCACTTCACCGGGGCCCGGTTGCCCGACGATTTCCAGTGGCTGCGCACTCCCCAACCCGACCGCATTTTCACCCTGACCGGGCGGGCACTGCGCCTGCACGCGCGCGAATCCATCGGGAGCTGGTTCGAGCAGGCACTGGTCGCCCGCAGGCAGGAGAATTTTTCCTTCCGGGCAGAAACCGAGGTTGAATTCGCGCCGCGCAACTATCAGCAGGCGGCGGGGCTGACGCATTATTATAATCGCCACAAATTCCATTTCCTCGCCGTTACCTTTCACGAGGGGTTGGGCCGGGTACTGACGATAATGAGCTGCCCCGGCAACTGGCCGGACGGCAAATTGTCGTTTCCCCTTGAAGCGCCGGTGGAACTGCCCGGTAACGGCCCGGTCGGCCTTGCGGTCGAGATCGAACATCAGAAGCTGCAATTCTTCTATAGCCTGGGCGATGGGGAATGGCGCAAGGTCGGTCCCGTGCTCGACGCAAGCGTCATTTCCGACGAGGGCGGGCGGGGCGAGCACGGTTCCTTTACGGGCGCATTTGTCGGCATGGCCGCGTTCGACACCAGCGGCGGCGCCATCCACGCGGATTTTTCCCGCTTTTCCTATGAGCCGCGAGGCACGTGATGAAACGCAACTACGCACGCCGCTATGAAAGAACAAAAGAAGGAGAACGATAATGGCGTCTACCATGAAGGGCGCGGGTATCTTTCTCGCCCAGTTCGCAGGCGATGAGGCCCCTTTCAACACCTTGCCTTCCATCGCCCGGTGGGCGGCCGGACATGGCTATGAGGGCATCCAGATCCCCGCCTGGGACGGGCGCCTGTTCGACCTGGCGAAAGCCGCCACCTCGAAGGATTACTGCGACGAGGTGAAGGGAATATGCGCCGAGGCCGGGGTCGAGATCACCGAGCTTTCCACCCACCTGCTCGGCCAACTCGTCGCCGTCCACCCGGCCTACGACGTCTCGTTCGACGGTTTCGCGCCTACAAGGCTGCATAACAACCCGAAAGCGCGCCAGGCCTGGGCTGTCGAGCAAATGCTGCTGGCGGCGAAGGCATCGCGCAATCTCGGCCTCGACGTCTCGGTCTCCTTCACCGGAAGCCTTGCCTTTCCGTATCTTTATCCCTGGCCGCAGCGGCCGGCCGGTCTGGTGGACGAAGCTTTCGCCGAGCTTGCTCGCCGCTGGAAGCCGATTCTGGACGCCTATGACAAGGTGGGCGTGGATGTCGGCTTCGAGCTGCATCCGGGCGAGGACGTCTTCGACGGCGCGACTTTCGAGATGTTCCTCGACAGGCTTGGCGGCCACAAGCGCTGCACCATCAATTACGACCCGTCTCACTTCCTCCTGCAGCAGCTCGACTATCTGGCCTTCATCGATATCTATTACGAGCGCATCTCCGCTTTTCACGTGAAGGATGCCGAGTTCAATCCGGATGGGCGGCAGGGCGTCTATTCGGGCTATCAGGGCTGGATCAACCGGGCCGCCCGTTTCCGCTCGCTGGGCGACGGGCATGTCGATTTCACCGGCATCTTCTCCAAGCTCGCCCAGTACGATTACAAGGGGTGGGCGGTGCTGGAATGGGAGTGCTGCCTGAAGCATCCCGAAGACGGCGCGGCCGAGGGCGCTCCGTTCATCAAGAACCACATCATCCGCGTCACCGAGAAGGCGTTCGACGACTTCGCCGGCGGCGCTCCGGACAAGGCGCAACTGCGCTCCATGCTCGGCATCGGATAGGTCAGTTCACCGTTTCGCGGAAACGGTGAACTGACTGATTGCTTGATTTTACGCAATTCCGGACGGAAAACCGGTTCCCACTTTTCCTGGAATTGCTCTGGAAGACGAAAGGGAAGCTCATGGTTTCGGCCGCATCGACGATCGCAAACAACCAACCGGTCCGCCTCGGCATGGTCGGCGGCGGGCAAGGGGCCTTCATCGGCGCGGTGCACCGCATGGCCGCGCGCCTTGACGGCCACTATACGCTGGTGGCCGGAGCGCTGTCCTCGGACCCCGAGCGGGCGCGGGCTTCGGCCGAGGAGCTGGGCCTTGCGCCCGATCGCTCCTATGGCAGCTACGAGGAGATGGCCGCGAAGGAGGCCGCCCGCGAGGACGGCATCGAGGCCGTCAGCATCGTCACGCCGAACCATGTCCACTTTCCGGCCGCAAAGGTCTTCCTCGAAGCGGGCATCCACGTCATCTGCGACAAGCCGCTGACCTCCAGCCTGAAGGACGCGAGGCAGCTTGCCGAAACGGTCGACAAAAGCGGCAGGCTGTTCGTCCTCACCCACAATTATTCCGGCTATCCGATGATCCGGCAGGCGCGCCAGATGGTGGCCGATGGCGCGCTGGGCGACATCATCCTGGTCCAGGCCGAATATCCCCAGGACTGGCTGGCCGAGCCCATCGAACAGACCGGCCAGAAGCAGGCCTCCTGGCGCACCGACCCGGCACGCTCGGGCGCCGGCGGGGCGATCGGCGATATCGGCACCCATGCCTATCAGCTCGCCTCCTTCGTGACCGGCCTCAGGGCCGAGAGCCTTGCCGCCGATCTCGACAGCTTCGTCGACGGCCGGCAGCTCGACGACAACGCGCATATCATGCTGCGTTTTGCCGGCGGGCGCGCCAAGGGCACGATCTGGGTCAGCCAGGTGGCGCCGGGCAACGAGAACGGGCTGAAGCTCAGGGTCTACGGCACCAAGGGCGGCATCGAATGGGTGCAGGCCGATCCGAACTATCTGTGGTTCACGCCGCTGGGCGAGCCGCGCCGCCTCATCACACGCGGCGGCGCGGGGGCGGGCGACGCGGCAGCCCGGGTGACCCGCATTCCCGGCGGCCATCCGGAAGGCTATCTGGAAGCCTTCGCGACGCTCTACACCGAAGCCGCCGCGATGATTCGCGCCAGGCGGGACGGCTCGGCGCTGCCCGACCTGCCTCTGCCCACCGTTCATGACGGCGTGGACGGCATGCGCTTCATCGCCGCCTGCGTCGCATCGTCCCGCGCCGACAGCGCCTGGACCCGGCTCGACGCGGTTTGAACCCGGACAAGCCATTGACTGTGGCTGAGCTCTCCCGCAATTGTCGCGCGACAATTGGCAAATGGGGGAGAGCATGGCGGGCGACGTGAGGAAGATTGCCGAATGGCAGGGCGGGGACGTCGTCGAAGCCGTGCTCGAGAGCGAAGCCGGCGTCCGCCTGAACGTCATGAATTACGGCGGCGTCATCCGCGATTGGCAGGTTCCGGTAGGCGGGCAGATGCGGTCGGTCGTGTTGGGCTTCGACCGTTTCGAGGACTATCCGGCCCACAGCCCTTATTTCGGCGCGCTGGCCGGGCGGGTGGCGAACCGCGTCGGCGGCAGCCGGTTCACGCTCGACTGCCAGGAATACGAGCTGACGCCGAATGAGGGCCCCAACCATCTCCATGGCGGCCCCGGCGGCATCTCGCACAGGCTCTGGAAATTGGAGCCGCTGGTGGCAAATGCCCTGCGGTTGACCCTGTCCAGCCCCGACGGCGATATGGGATATCCGGGCAGCCTGGACATGGAGGTGATCTACCGGCTCGACGGCTATCGCCTGCATATCGATTTCGCCGCCGTGGCGAGCGCGCCGACGCCGGTCAATCTGGTGCAGCACAATTACTTCAACCTGATGGGCGGCGGCGAGGTGTTCGACCATCGCCTCGAGGTCGCCGCAAGCGCCTATACGGTCACCGACGACGCGCTCATCCCGACCGGCGAGATCAAGCCCGTTGCCGGCACCGGCTTCGATTTCAGGCATGGCCATCCCATGCGCGATGAAAGCGGCGCGCCGGTCATTCTCGACCAGAATCTGGTGCTCGATACCCGGCGCGACCCCGCCGATCCGGTGGCCTGCCTCGTCGCGCCGGACGGCTCCTTGCGCCTCGAGCTGTTCACCGATCAGCCGGGTCTGCAGGTCTATAATGGCGGCCAGATGGATATCAGGGTGGAAGGGCTCGGAGGCCGGCGCTACCCGCGCTTCGGAGGCATGTGCCTGGAGGACCAGCACTTCCCCGATGCGGTCAACAATCCCCACTTCCCGGATACGATCGTGACGCCGGAAGCGCCCTACCGGCACCGTTGCGCCATTGAGATCCGCCCTTGATTTGAGCTTGATGAGTTCAGGACGGGGCAAACGGCCTGCCGTCATCCCGGCCGACCGCAGGGAGAGCCGGGACCTATTGGAAGAGCATCGTAGAGCGCGGCCCGGTCCTCAGGTTGGCGCAGGTCAGTATGGCAATTTCTTCTGCGGAACCCGGCCGCGCAAACCCAATGGGTCCAGGCTCTCCCTGCGGTCGGCCGGGATTGTTTGAGCGTGTTGGGGTAGGTTGGCGGCCGAAGGCGGATCAGGTTGAATCATGCGTCGCCCGGCAGTTGGCGGCCTGTCGCGTCACCCCTTGGCGAACACCACGGTCTTGTGCCCGTTGAGCATGACGCGGCTTTCAAGATGCAGTTTGACCGCGCGGGCCAGCACCCGGCTTTCGATGTCGCGCCCGGCAGCCACGAAATCCTCCGCGCTCATGGCATGGCTCACCCGCTCGGTTTCCTGCTCGATGATCGGCCCCTCGTCGAGGTCGGGCGTCACGTAATGCGCGGTGGCGCCGATCAGCTTGACGCCGCGCTCATGGGCCTGGTGATAGGGTTTGGCGCCCTTGAAGCTGGGCAGGAACGAGTGGTGGATGTTGATCGCCTTGCCGAACAGACGGTTCGACAATTCGTTGGAAAGCACCTGCATGTAGCGGGCAAGGACGACGAGGTCCGCGCCCGTTTCCTTGACCAGCGCGAGCAGCTTCTGCTCCTGCTCCGCCTTGTTGTCCTTGGTCACCTTCCAATGGTGGTAGGGTATGTTCCCGGCCTCGGCTGTGCGGCGCGAATCCTCGTGATTGGAGACGATGGCGACGACCTCCGCATCCAGCCATCCGACGCGGATCTGGTAGAGAAGATGCAGCAGCGCGTGGTCGAATTTCGAGACCATGATGACGATCTTCGGCCGCCGCCCGCGGTCGGCCAGCGCCGTCTTCATGTCGAAGCGCGCGATCGCCGGTTCCAGCGCGCGCGTTATCTCCTCGCGCCCCACGCCTTCCGCCACCGTGAACGAAATGCGCATGAAGAAGCGGTTGGTCCGCTGATCCCAGAACTGGTTGGATTCGGCGATATTGGCGCCAAGCCCGGCAAGCTCGGTCGTCACCGCGGCAACGATGCCCGGCCTGTCCTCGCAGGAAAGGGTGATGTCGAATGTCTTGTGTGTCATGGATGAGGTCCGGTTGTCGTGCGGGGGCGGGCGCCGGCTGGTGGGGCCGATGTCTCTATACGCCGTCGAGCCAGGATTGGAACGCGTTCAGCACCTCGTCCCTGGCGGCAACCTTGTGGCTTGGTTGCGGATAGGCGCCGGACTGGACCTCGGAGGCGAACTCCCGATAGGCGGAGGTGCGCTCTTCCTGAAGCCGCGCAAACTCGGCGGCGAAGTTGCGGTAGACCTTGGCGTGACGGGGAACGTGGCCCGTGTTGGCCCCTAGCACGTCGTCCGAGAACAGATATTGCGCGTGGCAGCCCGCACCGGCACCCATGGAGATCATGAAAAGCGAGCTTCTGCGTGAAATCTCGGTGGCGATCGCCTCCGGCACGACTTCGATTTCGGCGGCGAAAGCACCGGCCTCTTCCAGCGCCTTCACCTGGTTCCAGACGAGCTTGGCCGTCTCCAAGGTCTTGCCCACCGCCGCAAAGCCGCCGGTCCAGGTGCCCTTGGAAGGGATTAGGCCGACATGGCCGCAAACGGGAATGCCCTCGGCGGCAAGCCGTGCGATGGTCTGCGTGCCGGCCGAGCAATAGACCGCGTCCGCGCCCGCCTTGTAGAGCGCGAAAGCCCAGCGGATGAAGTCGTCCGTCGTGCCGATCTCGTAGAAGTTCTCGCCGGGCACGGCGAAGATCGACGGCGCGGCGTCGCGGAAGGCGGGGTCGAGCATCATGGCCGTCGGCACCGACGCCATGTCGATCCCGGCGCACTCGGCCGCCTCCGCCTCTTCCAGCGTCGTGACCCGCAGCATGGATAGCTGCCTTTTGCCGCGCAGGTCCCGCAGATCCTGCACCGTCTTTCGCTGTGCGCGCTTCATCCTTTATCCCTTCAGTAATTGTTTGAGTCTGGTGCCCGGATCGCAAAGCACCTCGGGCGCGACGGCGATGCCGCGTTCGATCAGCTTTTCGGCAATCGAGATGTCGCGCGCCACGGCGTTTCCGGGCCCCGCGCCGCTGGCCGACAGCACCCGGCCCTGACCGTCGAGCTGGAACAGGACGAAGGCGCCGTCGCCCGCCTCCCGCTTCAGGAAGGGCTGATCGGCCCGCGCAAGACCGGCGACCTGCAGGCCGAGATCGTACTGATCCGACCAGAACCAGGGCACGCGCCCGAAACTGTCGCCGCAGCCCAGCATGGCGCGGGCGGCGTGGGCGCCCTGATCCTGCGCGCAACGCCAGCTTTCCAGCCGCACGGGGGCTCCGCGATAGGGAAAACTGCAGCAGTCGCCGGCGGCGAAAATGCTGGGGTCGGCCGTTCGCAGGCATCCATCGACGACGATCCCGTTGTCGACGGCGAGCCCGGCATCGGCCGCAAGGCCCGTGATGGGCTCGGCGCCTACGCCGGCCACCACGATGTCCGCTTCGATCCGCGACCCGTCCGCCAGTTCTACGATATGTTCCTCCAATGTCTCGACCTTGGCCCCGAGCCGCAGGCGGATGCCTTCCTGCCGGTGGCGGTCCTCGAACATGGCCGCGATCTCCGCCGGAACGGCCCGCGCCATCAACCGGTCCGCGGCTTCAAGGACGGTCACTTCCGCGCCCAGCCCGCGCGCCGTGGCCGCCAGCTCCAGCCCGATAAAGCCGCCGCCGATAATGACGAGCTTTGTGCCGGCATCGATGGCCGACAGGATGGCGTCCGCATCGCCGACGCTGCGCAGGGTGCACGCCTTTTCCATGCCGGGAAAGCGGCGCGCCCGCGCGCCCGTCGCGATCAGCAGCCTGTCGTAGTCGAGCGTCCGGCCGTCCGCGAGAACGAGGCGCCTGTTCTCCCGGTCGATGCGCTGGCCCCGGGTGCCGCGCAATAGATCAATGGACAGGTCCCGGTAGCGCGTCTCCTCCGCGATGAGTTTGACGGCCGGCGGCGCATTCTTGGAAAGCGGCGGCCGCTCATAGGGAAGATGCGGCTCCTCGCCGACCAGCGTGACGGTGCCCTCGTAGCCTTCTTCGCGCAGAGTGAATGCGGCGCGCACGCCGCACTCGCCCGCGCCGACAATGACCATGCGGCCCATCGTCAGGACAGGTCGATCAGGACGCGGCCGTCCTCGACCTTGACCGGATACGTCCTGAGATTGACGCAGACCGGCGCGCCCTTGGCCTCGCCGGTGCGATAGTCGAACCGGCCATTGTGCTTGGGGCATTCGATGATGTGATCCATCACCAGCCCGTCCGCCAGGTGCACATGTTCATGGGTGCACAGGCCGTCTGTGGCGTAGAACGCGTCGTCGGGACTGCGATAGATCGCGAAGGTGCGGCCGTCATGATCGAAGCGGATGAGGTCTTCCTCTTCGACATCGTCGACGGCACAGGCTTCCACCCATTGGCTCATGCGTACCTCCCTAGTGTCTGCTATTGCGCCGGCGCCAGGTCCGGCTCGACTTCGTGAAACTCGGCCCGGTAGGGCTTGGCCGTCGCCGGCAGCGCGCGCACCACGTAGTAGTCCTCGTAGCGAAGCTGGCGCAGGAACGCCGGCACCATCTCGCGGTAGCCGTCGAGGATCGAACGGTTGGGCGCGGGCAGGTCGTGCTTGATCAGCTCGTGCAGCTGCGGCAGCGCGTGATAGGGAACCATGGGGAACATGTGGTGCTCCACATGATAGTTCATGTTCCAGTAGATGAAGCGGCTGATCGGGTTCATGTAGACGGTGCGGCTGTTCAGCCGGTGGTCCGTCACGTCATCTGCCAGGCCGCCATGCTGCAAGAGGCCGGTCATGACATGGTGCCAGGCGCCGTAGAGACGCGGGCCGCCGATCAGCAGGAACGGCAGGATCGAGCCCGTTGCAGTTGCTGCAAGACCGGTGGCAGCGTAGATCGCCACCCAGATGCGTGCAATGCGTATGGCCTTGGGCTGTTCCTGCTCGGGAATAAAGGTCGCCTCCTCGGGGCTCAGTCGCCCGGAGGCATTGCGCGCGAGATCGACGGCCGCATGCCAGACATCGATGATGCCGAAGAAATTGAGTGCCAGCCGCGCAAGGTCGGGCGGGCGCATGACGGCGATCTCGGGATCGCGGCCGACGATCACCGTGTCCGTGTGGTGGCGCGCGTGGCTCCACCGCCAGGTGACCGGATTGCGCATCATCATGAAGGAGGCGATCTGGTAGACGGCGTCGTTCATCCAGCGCGTCTTGAAGGCGGTGCCGTGCCCGCATTCGTGCCAGCGCGAATCGGCGGCCGAGCCGTAGAGAACGCCGTAGGCGAGGAAGAACGGGACCGACCAGGCCGAAGGGAACAGGTAGACGGCGACGCCGGCCAGAACGATCATCGACCCGAGCCATAGGACCGTGTCGCGGATCGCCGGCCCGTCGCTGCGCTTCATCAGCGCCTTCATCTCCTTGCGCGGCACGTCCGTATGGTACCATTCGGCCGAGGCGAGGCCGGTCTCCACCGCGCGCCTGGCGTTGGGGCCGACAAGGCTGTAGTCGCGTTTTGCCGCTGCCATGGTTCAGTGTTCCTCCCTGACTATCCGCCAGTTGATGCGCAGAGACTACGGAACGCGCGGTGATGCCTCAAGCAGAATGAAAGTTTTTCTTTCATTTACTATCATGATATGCGTAAAAGCATGATGTGAATTCCTCACCGGGGAGAACGACATGGCCCGCCGCCCCACCATTGCCGATCTTGCCCGCAAGGCAGGCGTGAGCGTGGCCACCGTCGACCGCGTCCTGAACGGCCGCCACCGGGTGCGCGAAGAGACGGCCCGCCGCGTCTATGAGGCGGCGAGCGAGATCGGCTACCACGCCGCCGCCCTCATTCACCAGCGCATCACCGCCGATCTGCCGAGAATGGATTTCGGCTTCGTCCTGCAGAAGGAGACGCAGCCCTTCTACCAGGCGATGGCCCGTGCGCTGGAAGAGGCGGTCGCCGCGCGCCGCGACATCCAGGGCAGGGCCCATATCGTCTTCGTTCGCAACCAGACGCCGGCGGAGGTTTGTGAGGCGATGCGGGCGCTGGCCGGCCGCTGCGACGCCATCGCGGCCACCAGCCTCGACCATCATCTGGTGACGCAGACCGTCGAGGCGCTTCGGGCGGAAGGAACGCCGGTCTTTTCGCTTCTGTCGGATTTCGCCCAAGGTGTGCGCGATAGCTATGTCGGGCTGAACAACATGAAAGTGGGGCGCACTGCGGCATGGTTCATCGCCCGCACAGCGCCGAGACTGGGCAAGGTGGCGATCTTCGTGGGCAGCCACCGCTGGCATGGCCACGAATTGCGCGAGACCGGCTTCCGCAGCTTCTTTCGCGAATACGGGCCCCAGTTCGAGATACTGGAAACGCTGGTCAATCTGGAAACCCGGCAGGTTACTTACGAGGCAACGCTGAGCCTGCTTTCGCGTCATCCCGACCTTGCAGGTTTCTACGTGGCCGGCGGCGGCATGGAAGGCGCCATAACCGCCTTGCGGGAAACGGCCGCGCAAGCCCCGCGTCCGTCGGTGGTGGTCAACGAGCTCACCGCCGATTCCACCCTGGCGCTGCAGGAGGGGCTTCTGATCGCGGCCCTCTCGACGCGACCCGCGGCGATGGCCCGGGCCTTGATCGACCTGATGATTGGCGCTGCAAAATCCGGCCCCGCGGATCCGCCGGGTCAGCTTTTCCTGCCGATGGCGATCCATGTGGCCGAGAGTCTTTGACGTAACGGCCGCACAGGTGACCGGTGTGGGATGAGAATCTATCACAAATGAGAGGTTTTATCGCATATCCTCATTGACCGTCCTGCTGGCTCTCTTCATGCTTCGGGCTTCAACTTTGAAAGGGTCAGGGAGGCCTGCATGTCAGCATTCAAATCCCGGTTTGCGCTCAATCACATGTGCGCGCCGAGCCGGTCGGTAATGGAATTGTTCGACCTCGCATCGGCTGTTGGCGTCGCCGGCGTGGAGATCCGCAACGATCTAGCAGGCAATGCGATTCTCGATGGCACTCCCGCCGTACAGATCAAACGGGCCGCCGAGGAACGTGGTCAGCGCATCCTGTCGATCAACGCCCTTCAGCGCTTCAACGAGTGGACGCCCGAACGCGAGCGCGAGGCGCGTGAGCTTGCCGCCTATGCCCGCGATTGCGGTGCGCAGGCGCTGGTCCTCGTCCCCGTCAACGACGGAACGGGCCGTGCGAACGGCGAGCGCCAAGCCAATCTGCGCATCGCGCTCAAGGCGCTGCGCCCCATATTGGAGGACGCCGGCATTCGCGGGCTGGTCGAGCCGCTGGGTTTCGAGGTCTGCTCGCTGCGGCTGAAATCGGAGGCGCTGGAGGCCATCCGCGCGCTCCAGGCCGAAAGGGTTTTCAGCCTCGTCCACGACACTTTCCATCACTTCCTGGCCGGAGAGGAGGCGCTGTTTCCGCTCGACACCGGCCTCGTTCATATTTCGGGCGTGGGAGATCCCTCGGTCGCGGTGCCGGACATGCGCGACGGCCACCGCATCCTGGTCGACGAGCACGACCGGCTAGGGAACGCGGCACAGATCCGCGCCCTCGTCGCGGGCGGATATGACGGGTTCTTCTCGTTCGAGCCGTTTTCCGAACTGGTCCACCGGGAGACAGAGCTGGAAACCGCGCTTGCCGCCAGCATCAGCGTCATCGAGCGGGATGCGGTTATCCCGGCTTGGGTTTGACATCTCGGGACACGACCGTGGTGGAAAATAGAATACCGCTTGACGGCGGCGTAAAAAATGGAATAAAAATTACATAT
Organism: Nitratireductor luteus; assembly: GCF_026162365.1. Taxonomy (GTDB): domain Bacteria; phylum Pseudomonadota; class Alphaproteobacteria; order Rhizobiales; family Rhizobiaceae; genus Chelativorans; species Chelativorans luteus. The sequence continues at coordinate 297,004 of NZ_JAOANW010000004.1, forward strand.
TGAGCGATTTATGGTGGCTGTGTTCCATTTTTGATAGGGACCGCACGATGCGAACGCAGGTGCAGGATAGACAAGCCACTGTAAACGCTCTGGAAAATCCCCTGGAGGGAATCCGGTCTGGTTCGGGTGATGCCGGGCACCCAATGTGGAGGAGAAATCAATGAAGAAGTTTTTGCTTGGTGCAGCTCTTTCGGCGCTGATGACGAGCTCGGCCATGGCCGAGAAGATCGGCGTCTCGATGGCATTGTTTGACGACAACTTCCTGACGGTTCTGCGCAACGGTATGCAGGATTACGCTGGAGAGTTGGATGGTGTCGACCTGCAGATCGAGGATGCGCAGAACGACGTCGGAAAACAGCTCAACCAGATCCAGAACTTCATCGCTTCGGGCGTGGATGCGGTAATCGTCAACCCGGTCGATACGGACGCGACCGTCGCCATGAGCAAGGCCGCAGCCGATGCGGGCGTGCCGCTGGTCTATGTCAATCGCGAACCCGTCAATGTCGACGATCTACCCGACAATCAGGCCTTCGTCGCGTCCGACGAGCGCGAGTCCGGCACGCTGGAGACACAGGAGATCTGCCGGCTCCTCAAGGAGCAGGGCAAGGGCGACGGCGCCCAGATCGTCGTGATGATGGGCGAGCTTTCCAACCAGGCCGCACGCCAGCGTACCCAGGACATCCATGACGTCATCGCTACAGATGAATGTTCCTTCATGGAAATCATCGAAGAGCAGACAGCCAACTGGAACCGCACCGAGGCGGCCGATCTGATGACCAACTGGCTTTCCGCCGGCCTGAAGTTCGACGCACTCGTATCCAACAATGACGAGATGGCCATCGGGGCGATCCAGGCCATGAAGACGGCCGGCATTTCCATGGACGAAATGCTGGTCGGCGGCGTCGACGCGACCCAGGATGCGCTGGCGGCGATGGAGGCCGGGGACCTCGATGTCACTGTCTTCCAGGATGCAGCGGGCCAGGGCAAGGGCGCTGTGGATGCGGCATTGAAACTGGCGAGCGGCGAAGACGTGGATCAGAAGGTCTACATCCCCTTCCAGCTGGTCACGCCGGAAAACATCGATCAGTTCACCAGCAAGAACTGATCGGGCCGGGGCGCCGGGTTCCGGGACCACAATGGATCTCGGAATTGCTGGCGCGTGGAAAACGAACGTTCGCAGCGCCACCGATGTCCGTGAAGACGCACGGCGCTGCGAACTGCAAGGCATCCGCCGGACGCGCTTTCTCTCCGGTCGGGTCCTCGCAATCTCTCCAACGGTCTCCGCGTCTCGGCGGTTCGAGGTGCGGGACGGTAGCCGGCACACAAGTGCTTGAACTGCTCGATGCAGGAATGTGGCCGGCGCTTCAGGATGGACAAAAGCGATGGCAAACCAGGCACAGGCGATCACGCCCGACAAACCGGACGAAACCCACAAGCGGCCGCGTTCCCACGAGCTCAACGCGCTGCTCGGTCTGGTGGGCATCGCCCTGATCTTCGAAATTCTCGGCTGGATGCTTCAGGGGCAGAGCTTTCTTTTCAACCCGCAGCGCCTCTCGATCATGATCCTGCAAGTGGCCGTCATCGGCATCATCGCCATCGGCGTCACCCAGGTCATCATCACCGGCGGCATCGATCTGTCATCGGGCTCGGTGGCGGGCGCGACCGCCATGGTCGCCATGAGCTTTGCCCAGGTGAGTACCTACCCCCGCGCCGTCTATCCCGAATGGACCGATCTGCCGGTCATCATCCCCCTGCTCATAGGCCTGAGTTGCGGCCTTTTCGCCGGCCTGATCAACGGCTTGCTGATCGCGTTCACCAGAATACCGCCGTTTATCGCCACACTCGGCATGATGGTGACGGCGCGCGGCGTGGCCAAGTGGTATACGAAGGGCCAGCCCGTTTCCTTCCCGACCGACACCTTTGCTTCTCTCGGTCAGGGCATGACACCCGTCATCATATTCCTGGCCGTCGCGGCGCTGTTCCACGTCGCGCTGAAATACACCGTCTACGGCAAGCATACCTATGCGATCGGCTCCAACGAGCAGGCGGCGCGCATGTCGGGCATCAATGTCGAACGTCATCTTGTGATCGTCTACGCCATCGCCGGTCTTCTGGCCGCGCTGGCCGGCATCGTCGTCGCCGCGCGCGGGCTGACCGCCCAGGCCGGCATGGGCATCATGTACGAGCTCGACGCCATCGCCATGGCGGTCATCGGCGGCGTGTCGCTTTCCGGCGGGCGCGGCTCCATCGTCGGCACGCTCATCGGCGCCGTCATATTCGGCGTCATCATCTCGGGGTTCACCTTTCTGAGGCTGGATGCCTACTACCAGGAGATGATCAAGGGCGCGATCATCGTCGCTGCCGTGGTAGCCGACGTCTACCGACAGCGCATGCGCGCATCGTCGCGCTGAGCGACGCTCTGGCGCAAAGGGAGGAACATATGAGCACCGATCGCAAGATCATCCTCAAGACCGAGGGTCTCACCAAGCATTATGGCGGCGTGCATGCGCTGGAGGATGCAGATTTCGAACTCTACGAAGGCGAGCACGTCGCCATCGTAGGCGACAACGGGGCGGGCAAGTCGACTTTCGTTCGCCAGATCACCGGCGTCGAGCAGCCGACCAGAGGGCGCATCCTGTTCGAGGGCAAGGAGGTGGAGTTCCACAATCCTGTCGCTGCGCGCGAGGTCGGCATCGAGGCGGTGTTCCAGAACCTGGCGCTGGCCGACGACCTCGACGTGCCGTCCAACATCTTTCTCGGCCGTGAGGAGGTCTATTTCAACCTCGGCCCCTTCAGCTTCCTCAACCAGCGCAAGATGTACCAGCGCTCGCGCGAGGCGCTGGAGAAGACCGGTGTGAAGATCCCCAACCTGCACAATTCGATCGCCAACATGTCGGGCGGCCAGCGCCAGTGCGTGGCCATCAGCCGCGCCGCCAGCTTTGCCTCCAAGCTCATCCTCATGGACGAGCCCACGGCCGCGCTCGGCGTGCAGGAGACGACGCAGGTCGAAAACATCATCCGCAACCTGAAGGAGCGCGGCATCCCGCTGATCCTGGTCAGTCACAATCTGCGCCAGGTGTTCAACCTGGTCGACAAGATATGGGTATTCCGCCGGGGCCGCATCGCCGGCATGCTGGAGGCCGGCAAGACAGACGGAAACGAGGTGGTCTCCCTCATCACCGGAGTGCAGTCCGGCGTACACGAAAACGCAAGCTACATCTGATCCTCCCGTGGCCCGGCGGCGCCTTCGGGTGCTGTCGGGCTTCTTTTTCCCGGACCTTGGCCGGGAGCATCTACAAGCGCAACAGAGAGCGCACAATGCGAAATGCAAATACACGCGCTGTCATCGTTGGCGGCACCCAGGGATTGGGTTTCGCCATCGCGCGGCAACTGGTCGAGGAAGGTTGCCGGGCTATCGTCCTTACAGGGCGCGACCGGGCAAAAGGCGCCGACGCGGCTGCTGCTTTGGCCGGACTTGGCTGCGATGCCCGTTTCGTTGCCGCCGACCTTGGAAATCTCGATGACTGCCATAGCGTGATCGAACAGTCCGGCGCGCTCATCGGTCCGCTCAATGCGCTGGTCAATGCCGCCGCGGCATGCGACCGCGGAACCTTGCTCGATACCACGCCGGAGGTCTGGGCCCGGCTGATGGATGTCAACGCGCGCGGGCCCTTCTTCACCATGCAGGCTTTCGTCCGGCAGGCGCGGGATCACGGGATCCATGCGTCGATCGTCAATATCGTGTCCATGGTGATCCATTGCGGCCAGTCCTATCTGGCGCCTTACTCCGCGTCCAAGGCGGCTCTTGCGAATATCACCAGGAACACGGCTCAGGCACACCGCCGCGACCATATCCGCTGCAATGCCATCGCGTGCGGGTGGATGGACACGCCGGGCGAGGACGCGACCCAGAAACGCCATCATGACGCGCCGGACAACTGGCTGGAACTGGCCGAGGCTGAACAGCCGTTCGGCCAGCTGGTCAAACCGCATCAGGTCGCGCCGCTTGCCACGTTCCTCCTGTCGCCGCAGTCCGGCGTCATGACCGGCGCGATCATCGACTGTGACCAGAATGTTGCGGGCGCCTATCCCGAATAGCGGTTCCGCAAAGTCTGTTTCGACCCTTTAGCGAAGATATAAAGAGAACCTCCCATGACCGTAAAATTTGCTCTCCTCGGTGCCGGCCGCATTGGCAAGGTCCACGCCAAGGCGATCGCCGGCAATGCCGACGCCAAGCTTGTTGCCGTTGCAGATGCCTTTGCCGAGGCGGCGCAGGCTATTGCCGGAGCCTATGGCTGCGCCGTCCGCTCGATCGACGAGATCGAGGCGGCGTCCGACGTCGACGCCGTGGTGATCTGCACGCCGACCAATACTCACGCCGATCTCATCGAGCGCTTCGCCCGCGCCGGCAAGGCGGTGTTCTGCGAGAAGCCCATCGACCTCGATCTGGCCCGCGTAAAGAGTTGCCTTTCCGTTGTCGAAGAAACCGGCGCGGTGCTGATGGTCGGCTTCAACCGCCGCTTCGATCCGCATTTCTCTGCCGTGCGCGCGGCAATCGATGAAGGCCGGATCGGTTCGGTCGAGATGATACAGATCACCTCGCGCGATCCGGGCCCGCCGCCGGCGGACTATATCAAATCCTCGGGCGGCATCCTGCGCGACATGACAATTCACGATTTCGACATGGCGCGCTTCCTTCTGGGGGAGGAGCCGGAGTCGGTGTTTGCGACCGCATCGGTGCTGGTCGATCCGGAAATCGGCAAGCTCGGCGACCATGACAGCGTCTCCCTCATCCTGACCACCGCTTCCGGCAAGCAATGCGCCATTTCCAACTCGCGCCGCGCCACCTATGGCTACGATCAGCGCATCGAGGTGCTGGGCTCCAAGGGTGCGGTCGCGGCGGAAAACCAACGCCCGGTCTCCATAGAGATCGCTAACGAGACGGGCTTCACGCGCCCGCCACTGCACGATTTCTTCATGACCCGCTACACCGAAGCCTATGCGGCCGAAATAGCCGCGTTCATCGCGGCGATCTCAAGCGGTGCCGCGGTCTCGCCGTCGGGGCGCGACGGCCTGGTCGCGCTGGCACTCGCCGATGCGGCGCTGCGCTCGGTGAAGGAAGGGCGCGCGGTGAAGGTTGCGGAGGTGATGGGATAGCCTAGCCAGGCTAACTTTGGAGATCAGCTCACGAACGCTGGCAACTGGGTCAGCCTGTACGCTTGTTGTGCGGATCCAGCTCCGCCAGGAGCCACTCCCGGAACATCCGGATGGATGTGCGATTTCTCATCGCCTGTGAATAGATGAGATAGTGCCCCTGGTATCGAACATCCACGCATGTGTCTTTCAACGGCCGGACCAGGCGCCCGTCTTGCAACTCTTGCTCGGCGAGCCGTGTCGATTCAAGGGCGACGCCCAATCCATCCGCAGCGGCGGCGATCGCGAGGTAGCTTCGGTCGAACCTTGGGCCCTGTGGTTCAGGTGAGCGCAGTTTGTTGGCGCGGAACCAATCGCTCCAGCGGATCATCTTGTTATCGCTCTGGATCAGGATTTGATCGAAGAGATCGTCAACGCCGTTTATGAGCTCGGCTACGCCGGGCGCACACAAAGGTGTAACCGTTTCCTCGCCGAGCGAGATTATTTCGACGCCCTCCTGTTTCGGGACGCCGTAGAAGATATCCGCGTCGAATTCGCTTTCGGAGAAATCGGCGTAGGTGGTGTTTGCAGCAAGGCGGATGTCGAGGCCTGGATTGTCGGCGAAGAATCTCCGAAGGCGGGGGGTCAGCCACTGTGTCGCAAAGCTTGGTGCGCTATGGAGGCGAAGCAGGTTGGGGTTGCGTGTGGAAATCATCTGGAGCCCGTCGCGGATTTCCTGAAAGCCGCGCGAGACCATTTCGAATAGCGCATAGCCTTCCGGTGTGAGCTCGATCGTCCGGCCGGTTCTGAAGAAGAGTGTCACCCCCAACAGGACCTCAAGCTTCCTGATCGCATGGCTGACTGCGCTCGGCGTCAGTGCCAGTTCCTCCGAAGCAGCCCGGAAAGAGCCGGCGCGACCGGCCGCTTCAAAGGCGCGCAAAAGCGAAAGAGGCACTTTGTCGAGCATGATGAATGATGAACCAGAATCACCGATTGTTGTAAAGTTCGCGTTTGTGGCGAAGCCGCTCCTGAACCAGTCTTCAGCGCACTGGCATAGGGAGGAACGCATGCTTCTGAGCGGCAAGACCGCAGTCATCTCCGGCGGCGCAAGCCCGCGGGGTATCGGAATGGCCACGGCACGTCTCATGGCATCCCATGGTGCGCGTATCGCAATTCTGGACCTCGATGAGGAGCAATCCCTCCGAGCTGCCAGCAGTCTCGGTGAAGGCCATATGGGGATCGGCTGCAATGTGGCCGATGGCCGTGCCTGCAAATCGGCGGCGGCCCGGATAATCGACGAGTTCGGCCGGATCGACATCCTCTGCAACAATGCCGGCATCACGCAGCCGGTGAAGACCCTCGACATATCCGCCGGGGACTGGGATCGGGTTCTCGATGTGAACCTACGCGGCGTTCTCTATCTGAGCCAGGCCGTGGTGCCGCATATGCGTGAACGCAAGGCCGGCTCGGTCATATGCATGTCGTCGGTTTCGGCGCAGCGCGGCGGGGGCATTTTTGGCGGTCCGCACTATTCTGCAGCCAAGGCCGGTGTTCTCGGGCTCGCCAAGGCGATGGCGAGAGAATTCGGCTCCGAGGGAATTCGTTTCAACTGCATCACACCCGGACTCATCCAGACGGACATTACGGGCGGCAAGCTGACGGACGAGATGCGGACCGAGATCCTGAAAAACATACCGCTCAACCGCCTCGGCACGGCGGACGATGTGGCGGGAGCCTATCTTTTCCTCGCTTCCGATCTCTCCTCCTACATCACCGGCGCCGTCATCGACGTCAATGGCGGGATGCTGATCCATGGATAAGACGATGACGACACGATCCGCCTCGGCACACATCGGCTCGAACGTAACGCTTCAGGAACGCGCCTATCGCATTCGCCGTTATGCCGTACGAATGGGGAAGGTCCAGGGGCAGGGCTATATCGGGCAGGCGCTCGGTATCGCGGACGTGTTGGCCGTTTCCTATTTCCATGCGCTCAACTACCGTCCGGACGATCCGGAATGGGAGGATCGCGACCGCTTCCTCCTGTCGATCGGGCACTACGCGATTGCCCTTTACGCTGCGATGATCGAAGCCGGCATTCTGCCGGAATTCGAGCTTGAAACATATGGCACTGACGACAGCCGGCTGCCGATGTCAGGCATGGCCGCCTACACGCCCGGCATGGAGATTACCGGCGGGTCGCTCGGTCACGGCCTCGGTATCGCTGTCGGCATGTGCCTTGGGCTGAAACGCAAAGCCTCGAAGTCCTTCGTCTACAACCTTCTTTCGGACGGCGAACTCGGGGAGGGCTCGACATGGGAAGCCGCAATGTCAGCCGCGCATCATGGCCTCGACAATCTGATCGCCATCGTCGACTTCAATAATCAGCAGGCAGACGGACCATCCACGAAGACACTCTCGTCGGAGCCGGTCATCGATAAATTCGAAGCTTTCGGCTGGTTCGTCCAGCGCGTCGATGGCAACGATATCGATGCAGTTCGCGAGGCATTCGATGCCGCGCGCAGCCATCGCGGCAGTAAACCGCGGATCGTCATCTGCGATACGAAGATGTGCAAGGGCGTGCCCTTTCTGGAGGAGCGAGAGATTACGCATTTCGTCCGCGTCGAGCCTGAGGAATGGACGTTCGCGCTGAAAGCACTCGATGAGGGCCGCGTGCAATGAAACTTTCCAAATATGAACCGCGCCGCCCGGCGGCGCCGGGTGAGCGCAAAACGACATCGGCGATGATCGCTTCGCTGGCCGCGGAGGGAATGCCGACGAAGGCCGCCCCCTTCGGTCATGCGCTCGTCTCCCTGGCTGCCGATCGGCCGGACATCGTCGGCATGACCGCCGATCTCGCCAAATATACCGACCTGCATGTTTTCGCGCAGGAGTATCCGGACCGGTTTTACCAGATGGGCATGGCAGAGCAGGTTTTGATGAGCGCGGCCGCCGGCATGGCGCGGGAAGGCTTCACCCCATTCGTCACAACCTATGCCGTGTTCGCATCGCGGCGCGCTTACGATTTCATCTGCATGGCGATCGCGGAGGAAAGCCTGAACGTCAAGATCGTCTGCGCTCTCCCGGGACTGACCACGGGTTATGGTCCGAGCCATCAGGCCACCGAGGATCTCGCCATCTTCCGAGGAATGCCCAATCTGACGGTGATCGACCCTTGTGACGCCACAGATATCGAGCAGGCCGTTCCGGCCATTGCCGAACATCAGGGGCCGGTCTACATGCGGCTCCTTCGCGGCAAGGTTCCGAACATTCTCGATCAATATGGCTACAAGTTTGAACTCGGGCGCGCCAAGACCGTTCGCGGGGGCAGGGACGTTCTGTTCGTCTCGACCGGTCTGATGACCATGCGTGTTCTCGAGGCCGCGCAGGAGCTGGAAAACGACAGCATCGATTGCGCCGTGCTGCACGTCCCGACGATCAAGCCGCTCGATACCGCAGCCATTCTGGAAGAAGCAGGAAAGTCAGGGCGTCTGGTCGTCGTTGCGGAAAACCACACTGTCGTCGGGGGACTTGGTGAGGCGGTGGCGCGTACGCTGATGATCAACGGCATCACTCCGCAGTTCCGTCACATCGGGTTGCCGGATGAGTTTCTCGATGCCGGCGCTCTGCCGACGCTTCATGACCGATACGGCCTTTCGACGAGGGCGGTGTGCCAATCCGTGCGCTCCTGGCTGGGCTGACGCCGGCTGGGAGACCTTGGGGAGAACTCACGACGAACTTTGTCATCCACATCAGGGAGGATAATGATGACGACCATGAAACGCAGAACTATGCTTGCCGCAGCCGCACTTTTGTCAGCGAGCACGATCCTTGGCGCATCCGGCGAAGCATCTGCACAGACCAAATTGACGCTCGGCCATGGTGCAGCACCCGGCAATCCGCGCTCCGTGGGCGCCGAACGCTTCGCTGAACTGGTCGAGGAGAAGACCGGTGGGGAGGTAACGATCACGGTGGCGGGCTCGGAGCAACTGGGCAATGATGTTGCCATGCTGACGAGCCTTCGCTCGGGCACGCTCGACTTCACGATCAACAGTCAGGGCGCGGTTGCCGGCGTCGTGCCGGAGCTTGCCGCTCTCGGCCTGCCGTTCCTGTTCGAAGACACGGAGAATGCCATCGAGATCTTGCGTGGTCCCATCGGGAACGAGTTGAACAAGAAGTTCGAGGCCGTCGGGATCGTTCCGCTGGACTGGTGGGACAACGGCATTCGCCACATCTCGACGACGGACCGTTCCGTCGAAACACCTAAGGATCTTGAAGGCCTTCGCATTCGAACCCCGGCCGATCCGATGACGATCGACATCTTTGAGGCGCTCGGCGCATCGACCGAGCAGATCGCCTTCAGCGAGCTCTATGTCGCCCTGCAGCAAGGCGTGGTCGACGGCCAAGAAAATCCGCTGGCCAACATCGCTTCGAGCAAGCTTTACGAAGTGACACCCTTCATATCGATCTCGGGGCACAAGTGGGAGAGCACGCCTTTCCTCATGTCGCAGATTGCGGCCGGACGGCTGACCGACGACCAGATGCAGGCGGTTCGGGAGGCCGCATTGGAGGCCGGCGAACTGCAACGCCAGCTCATGCAGAAGGCTCACGAAAAGCATCTGGCCGAGTTTGAAGCGGACGAAAAAGTCACCGTCAGCGAGGCCGACCGGGACGCCTTCAGGAAAGCGACGGCCGGCGTCTATGAGGAGTGGCAGAACAAGGAATTCGGCGACTTCATTAAGCGGCTCATTGAAGCGTCCGGGCAATAGGTCGGTCAATGACGCGGGTCACGGAAATCGCGCTGGCCACCGCCGAGACCAGCGACAAGATCCTGGCGCGGGTCAGTCAGGCGATCGTGTTCATCACGGTCGCCGTCCTTCTCACGTCGCTTAGCGTCAATGTCGTGCTGCGCTATGGATTTGGCGGTGGCGGCCGCTCCTGGCTGAGCGAATTGCCGGAGCATTTCTTCCCTTGGATGGTCGCCGCCGGCGTTGTCCTGGCGGCGCTCAAGGGCGCCCATATCGCGGTCGACATCCTGCTATACGCGCTCAATGAAAAGGCGGCGCGCATCCTGGCCATCGGGATCCACGTCGCCGTTGCTGCAACATATGTGACGCTCGGCTTCGTGGCGGTCAATGTTTCGCAGATCGTCGCCATCGAGTATTCGGCCCTCCTCCATATTTCCCGGCGCTGGGCCTACTATGCGCTTGTTTTCATGTCGGTCGGAATGACCCTGGCCAGCCTCAGCCTGGCGCTGAGGGTGGCGGTCGGGGGCATAGAGGCGATGTGGGGCGCCGAACCGGAGGACAGCCCGGCATGATCGGCGTTCTCGTTCCCGTCTTCTTCATCCTGCTTGTGCTGTCAGTCCCGGTCGGTCACGTGCTCCTGATGGCCTCCGGCGCCAGCATCATGGCGATGGAGTTCCTTCCCCTGAACATCATCGTCCAGCAGATGTTCGGGCAGACCCAGTCGTTCCCGATGCTGGCGCTGCCGTTCTTCATTCTGGCCGGCAACCTGATGATGAGCGGAGCACTTGGGCAAAAGCTGATCCGTTTCGCATCCATGCTCGTGCAGCGCTACCGCGGTGGTCCGCTATCGGCCTCCGTCGTCGGTTCGGCCGTTTTCGGCGGCGTTTCCGGTTCGGCCGTCGCCGACGCCACGGCACTGGGCTCGATGCTCATTCCTTGGCAGAAGGGGGAAGGCTTCCCCGCAGATTTTGCTGCCGCGAACAATGCATCGTCTGCCATGCTTGCCGTTCTCATCCCGCCGTCGATCCCGATGATCCTCTATGCGCTGGTCTCGGGAACCTCGGTCGCCGCGCTTTTCACGGCAGGCATTCTGCCAGGGCTTATGATCACGGTCGGCTTCATCGGCGTTTGCAGTATCTCGGCGCGGTTGCGCGGTTTTCCCTATCGGCCAGAAACATCCACATGGGCAGAGATAGGGCGCCAGACGCTCTTTGCCCTGCCGGCCTTGATGACGCCGGTGATGATCGTCGTGCTGCTGCGCTTCGGTTTTGCGACGCCGACCGAAGTCTCCGTTTTGGCAACGCTTTATGCCTTTCTGGTCAGCCTGATCATTTACCGTGACATGACGCTTGGAAGGCTGACGCACGCGGTCCTCTCGGCTGGGGTCGCAACGGGGGTAGTCATGCTGGTCATCATGGGTTCCGCCGTGATCGGCTGGCTGTTGACCTATGCGCAGATACCGCAGACCTTCGCCACCTGGGCGGCGGAGACCCTGAATGCGCCGTGGCTGATTATCCTGGCCATGCTGGCGATTATGCTCGTCGTCGGCATGTTCATCGACCTGCCTGCCGCAATCCTTCTTCTGGGGCCGATTTTCGTCCCGCTAGCCAACCAGATCGGGCTCGACCCCGTTCAATTCGGGATCATGATGGTGCTGGCGCTGGCCATCGGTCTCTTCACCCCGCCGGTCGGCACGACCCTGTTCATTTCGAGTTCAATTGCGCGGGTGCCGATCTTGAATGTGGTGCGGGAAATGTGGCCCTTCTACGCCGTATCGCTGCTGATCCTGCTCGGATTCAGCTTCGTGCCCGCTCTCACGATCCACTGACTGTCGTTGAACGGTCACCTCAAGGAGATGCTCGTCACGCCGGGCTCCGGTCTGAAAGCCATATTCCTCTTTCGGGGACTCAGTCGCCGGAGCGGCCGAGGGTAAAATGAGGAGAATGCCCGCATCAGGCGCGCAGGTTCGAGGCGTCGGCAACAAAGGCGCAGATGTCGTCGGTCGCCCATTCCACAAGCGGCTCGCGCGGCTGTTCAAGGTCGAAATGCCGCCGGCCAACCAGCGCATTGGCGATCACGGCGCTGCGCCAGGCCATCAGACTGAGTTGCGGCTCGGCGATGCCGTGGCTGAAGCGGCCTGCATTGAGGGCGAAGATGCGCCGGTCCGTCGGCCCGTCCCACTGGGCGGAGAAATCGGCAGCGAGCCGGGGCAAGCCGCTTTCATCCAGTGACAGACGGTCCTTGAGCGGTGAAAGGCATTCGGGAAGTGCAAATCTGTAGCCTGTCGCCAGCACCAGCATGTCGGCATTGAACATTTCGATGCCACCGTCGAAACCGTTGCGCATGACGAGTTGGATATCGTCTCCTTCCCTGGTCAGATCGAGCACGTCCCGATGCGGCAGAAGGCTTGCCCGCGTGCCCTCCGTTGCAAGATGCCTCAGTTCGTACAGGCGGCGATAGACGCTGCGAAGCGTGGAGCCGGAAATGCCGTCACCGGCGAGCTTTTGCCGCGCCACGGTGGCGCGTCGGCGCGGCTCGGCCAAGGTGTGAAAACGCTCCACATAGGGTGGCGCGAACAACTCGTTGGTGAAGGGCGTGTCGTCCAGCGGCTGAAAATTCGGACGCCGGCTGATCCAGGTGATTTCCGTGCCGGCGGCGGCGTTGGTAAGCAGATGGAGCATGATTTCGGCTCCGCTCTGTCCGCCGCCGACCACGGCGATGCGGCGTCCCGGCGTGCGGTCCAGCCTGTGGGCGGCCTCGGAGGAATGGAAGACTGCGCTTCCCGGAACGGGTGCCGCCCAGGCAGGGATATGCGGCACGAGCCCGATGCCGAGCGACAGGTTGCGAGCCAGGCGTTGTTCGTTGTCGAAGGAGAGTGTGAAGGATCTGCCGTCAAAGTCGATTTCCCGCACCTCGCGGTCGAAACTGAGCGTCGGCAGGTTTTCCGCGACCCAGGCGAGATAGCGAGCGAATTCGCGGCGTGGCACGGCCTCGAAATCGGCGTTGAGAAACTCATAGAACCGCTTGTGGGCGACGAGATAGGCGACGAAGGACCAGGGGCTGGTGGGGTTCGTCGCCGTCACCAGATCTTTCAGGAACGAGGTCTGTAGTTCCACTCCCGGCAGCATCATGCCGGGATGCCAGTCGAAGCGCGATTTGCGCTCGAAGAAGCCGAGTTCCAGCCCGTCGATGGAGTCGAGCTGGGCGGCAAGGCTGAGGTTGAAGGGGCCGATGCCGATTCCGGCGAGGTCGAGAGATACTGTCATAGGGAGGCTCCTGACAGGGTGGGGCGGTCGGTTGCTCGGGAAGAAGGCGCCGTTTCGGCGAGGTGGAGAGGATTGTCGAGATCGGTACCAAGGTCCGGCAGCGGACGCTCACCGGCATCGCCGTATCCGATGGCGAAGCGGACGCGGTTGATGGCGATGCGCGGTACCTTGGGACGGAAAAGATCGAAGAGAGCAAAGCGCTCCGACAGTTCCGGGTGCTCGGCCTGATAGCGCCGGAGGCGTCCGGCGAGCGTTGCGTAGAAGACGGTTTCGTCCAGGCCGTCATGATCCGCGAGGGCTTCCGAGAGGAAGCGCAGCACGCTTGCGAACTGGCCCGTCTGCAGGTGCTGGAGAAGATGCGCCGGCGGGCGGCGCTTCAGCGTTTTCCGGACGTTTGCGGGCAGCGTTTCGAGTTCGGGAAACGCCTGATCCACAAGATCGGCATCGCCTTGGAAATCCTTGATGGCGACGCCGACCGGAATTGCGCCGTCAAGGATCACCGTCACGTTCTGTCCGTGGGCGATGAAGCCGACCCCGTAGCGGCACATGAAATGGTAGAGCGGAACGGTGACGGCGCCGAAAAGCCGGTCGAGCCACTCGGCGTGGCTAAGGCCGGAGCGGGCGATCAGCGCGCTGACGATGGGGCGGCCGGATACGTCGCGCTGGGGCAGGGCGCCCATCATCATAGGCCGACGACCGTCGGACAGGTGGGCGTCGGGACTCTCGCGCCAGATCACGCCCAGCATTTCGCAGAACTGGTACGGGGCGTCCGGGATGTGTTCGTAGTGGGGGTGCGGGTAGAAGGCGCCGGCAACCTCCTTAAGGACCTTCAGTGGCTGCAAGGCGGGATCGTAGCGGGCACAGCCGGCGAGCCAGCGGGAGAAGACCGGGCCGACATCCATGTACTTGCCGGGCACGCCGCGCCACGCGGAGGTGTTGAGGATGGTGATCGGCAGCTTGACGTGAAGCGCGTCTGCCCGGCGGGTATTTGCCAGCGTGCGCAGCGATTGCTGTGGCACGAAGGGATCGCCGAAGGCGCCGAGCGGCACGAGCCTTCCCGCCGCCACTTCGCCGGCAAACTGGGCGGCAAGCATGCCCTGCCATTGCCAGGGGTGAACGGGCAGCAGAAAATGGGTATCGGTTGAGACCCCCGCCTCGGCACAGGCGGCCTTCAGACGATCGCGCTCCCCTTCGTCGAGAGCCGCGCTCAACAGTGCTTCCTCGTCAATGTCGAGCGCGAGCGAGAGCCGGCATCGGTCGCGTGCGGCCGCCAGCCAGAAAAGCCGGATCGTACCGCCGAACTCGGGGGCATAGGCTGAAAATTCCGTAAGACCCCACCCAAGACGGCCCTTGTTGGCGGGTGCCTTGGGGTGGCCGTCGAGAAGCCGTTGCAGTTCCGTATCGGGGAGGGCGGCGAGATCGTCGGCGTTCAGATGCGCCCGTGCCGCTGCGATCCGCGCATCGGCCATGAGCGTGTTGTAAAGCTCCTTGGCATAGGTGCAGAAGGTCGGCGGGGATATGTGGAGCGTTTCGCGCGCGTCCGCCAGAAAGGCGACTGCATCATCGACGGTCTGCTTCTCGCCGGCCGCGAGCCGCTCGAGGCTTTCGAGGCGAACCGTCAACTGCCCCCAGATGCGACGGACGGCATCGAAGCGGTAGGTCACACCGGAGGCAAGGGGAAGCTCCCATCGCGTTTGTGCCGGGTCGAGGGGCTCGGGCTGAAATGCCTCCTCGTAGGCAAGCTCGGAGATCATCTTCGCCACCGCGGCGCGATTGACTGCCCGCCAGCTTTCACGCTCCACCACCCGCCCACCGGGAAGGGGGCCAGGCATCACGGCGCCACCTCGCGGAAGAAGCGGCCGCGCTCGCAGCAGACCAGGGCGGCGCGCTTGTGCGGGAAGTCGAATTCCTTGACTTTCACATAGGCCAGCTCTGTGGTGTAGCTCAGCATCTTCTGATGCGATGCACGCGGCTCTCCCACTATGCGGAGCGTGCGCGGCTCGTCGAGAAAGAGATAGTGGGTGACCGAGGAGAAGAGGGCACGGGTCTTCGGCCGGCCGAGATGCCGTGAATTGCCGACGAGACCGTGCCAGCCGCGGTCGAAATCCTCCGGCTCGTAATAGGGGCCGAGCCGGTCCTCCTTGGCCCAGTAGAACTCGAAATAGCCGGCCGGATCGCCGTCGAAGCTGGCGATCACTCCGAAAAGATGCGGATCGGCCTCCTGCTCGGCGAGATAGTTGTCCAGTTCCGCCTCGCTTTTGGCGAGCTCCCAGAAATGGGCGACACGGCCCTGGTTCATCCAGCCGTGAAAGAGGGAAAGGTCCGTGCGGCGGTCGATCGGCCGGAGCGTGACGGTCAGCTCGATCTCGGGCACCCAGCGCCGATACATGACGCCCGAAGGCAGCGGCGGACGCAATGGCGGCAGGCGATCCTCCGGGCCGATGGAGGAGCGGAGACAGGGATAGGCCGTGTGGGATTTCTGCTCGCGCCAAAGCAGTGGGAGCTGCCGGAAGACGGCCCGCTCGACAATGGCGGCTTCCTGCCCCGTGCCTGGGGCCTGCACACGCCCGGTTGCCAGGGCGGCGACCGGGGGAAGCGCTTTCGCTGCGGGCAGGAGGATGCGGTTCACATCGGGAAGGCGGATGAAGATTGCGTCGATCAGGGCGGCGAGCAGATGCGCGCCGTCCGGCCGAGCGGGGTCGATCTTCACGTCGGAAAGCCCGGCGCCGTCCGGTCCGTCATGCTGAAGCTGTGCCGTGGCGAGGAATTCGCCGGCGCTTCCCGAAAGCATGAGCCGGTTGCCGCCGTCGAGCAGCACCGCCACGGGCGTGTCGATGGACGCGGGATAGTGCCAGGTCACGTCATGGCTCCTGGCGGCGCGGGATTTTTCGGAACGGGCGAAATCACGGGTGGCAGGCTGCACGGTCACGGGATCACCTTTTGGCCAGGGGGTTTGGCAGTTGAACGTAGCCTGCCAGCGGGTCGGTCACGTCCGTGTTCTCGTTGATGTTGCCGAGGGAAATCATGAAGTTGCCCTTGGCGCCGACGGTGGGCGAGGAGAGCAGGTAGTCGAGGCAGGTCCGGTCCTCGATCGGCTCGGCGGCGAGCCTTTCCACAAAGGCGCGGAAGCGGCCAAAAAGCCGGTCCTCGCCGCCGAGGCCGGCCGCGGCCAGCGCGCCGACCACCGGGAAGGCGCCGTTGACGAAGAGATAGTAGCCGACGATGCGGGCGGCATCGTCCGTGCCGAACACATGATCCTTGGCTGCCCCGGCTTCCGGCAGATGTTCTCTCAGCCTCGGCAGGAAACTGCGGACATAGCCGGTGCCTTGGCAATCGCGGAAATAGAGCCGGTCGGGCCATCCCTCTCGAAGGCCGAGGACGAGGTTTTGCTGATGGGCGCCGAAGAGGAGCCCGAAACTGCCTTGGGCAATCAGGAAAGGCGCGATGGCGACCTGGAGGAAGCGGTCGAGCCAGCGTTCGGCGACGCGCTCCGGTGCTTCACCTTCCGCCTTGGCGATGCGGCGGACGAGATCGGCCAGATGGCTGTCGCGGTCGTCTTGATGCCGTTCGCAAAGGGCGGCCAGCACGGCGGCTTTGGGCTGATGCGCCCCCCGGAACGGGTTCTCCCGGAAGGAGACCATGGTTTCCTTGATAACCGACCCATCGGGCGCGCGCAGCGCAAGCCATGCCGGTTCGCCCATGACATGAAAACCTGGGCAGCGCGCCTCAAGCGCCTGTCCGATGGGTCCCGCCAACAGCCGGTAGACGGAAAGCCCGCGCGCGCATTCATGCTCTTCCACCAGGCGACGGGAATTGGTGAGGCGCAGGCTGAGCGAGAATTTCAGCATCCAGTCGGCATCAGCGGAATAGACCGTCCTGAGCGAGGTCGTCGCCCGCCATTGGGGGCCGCCCAGACCGAGATCCCTTATGAGGTCCGCGCGCATCAACGTGTCGATCAACGGTTCCTGCATCAGCCTCGCGGCCTGCCAGGGATGCAGCGGCATCAGTTCCTTGCCCGCCTCCGCCTCGGCGCGCCCGACGAGCGCCGGATCGAGGGCGGCGAGGGCGCGCGCGGCTTCCGCCGCACTGACGGGTGCTGCGCTTTCGCCGGCAAGCAGGACGGGGTCGACGGCCCACCAGCGTAGCGAAAAGGCGTTGCCGTATTCGGGGCCGTAGCGGCGGGAATCCTCGTTCGTGAACTCGTCGCGGCTGCGCGGGGAAGGATGCACGGCATGGCCGAAACGCAGTGCCTTTTCCGCCTCGATGAAGCCGGGATCGCCCGCGGCGAAGGGACGCTCCGCTCCAGCCGCTTGGCTCACCTCAGCAATCGCTCCGGCGCTGTCCAGGACGCGGGTGAGGAAAATCCGGCGAGCTTCCGGCAAAGCACGGCCACCGATGTCAGGCTCGCGCATCAGGAGGATTGCGAGTTCGGGAAGCGTTACCGGCTCGGGCGTACCTCCGTCCCAGCTTACATGCATGGGATAGGCGAAGGCGTGCGAGCCGCTCGTGGAATGGTGCATGACGGGCACGCTGATCTCGGCGTGCGAGGCCGGCAAAAGGAGGCAGAGCGTATGGGTGCAGCCTTGCGGCGCCGTTCCGTCCCCGTTCTCCAAGATCCGCCAGTCGCTCCATTCGCGGATGAGGGCATTCAGGAAGCGGCTGCAGGTGGGGTCGTATTTCACTGTCTCGACCGAGATCAGCATTGACCCACCTCCGTGATTGCGTGGGACAAGCAGAAGGAGGCGGTTGCCCTTGCGAACGGAATACGGCAAAAGCCATGTGAAACGTTATATCGTTTATAGCTTATCAGCCTTGGAGCCCCGCGATGAAGGTGATGGGAAAATGCCGAGGCAGCGCACGAGCGCTGGCTGGCCAGCTTGCCTTCGGCGTGTCCACCATCGGTTTCGGGCAATCCGCCTTCATCGCCCTGGTGCCCCTTATCGCGGTGCAGACGGGTCTTGGAACGGGTGCGATCGGCACGGCGGCGTCCTTCGGCGCGCTCGCCTTCGTGGCCGGCGCGCCCTTTTGCGGCGCGCTTGGGGCACGCTACGGTCATGGGCGCACTCTGCGCGCCCTTGGCCTTCTGGTGCTGGCGGGGCAGCTCGTCTTCGCCGGTCTGATATGGGCTGGAATGCTGGCGCCTCTGCTTGCCTTCGCTATCCTCCTCGCCTCGCGGCTGGTCTATGGCCTCGGGGCCTCGGGCGTCATGCCGGTTGCGCAGGCCTGGGTGTGCGGGGAAGCACCCCGGGAGGAACATCGAGGCCTGCTGGCGCTGCTCAGCGCCGGGCTTGGCGCCGGCCGCATCCTCGGTTCCGTCGCCGCCATGACGGCGGGCCTGGCGGCACAGCTTCCATTCGTGCTGCTCGTGCTGAGCCCGATCACGCTGTTGCTTGCGCCGAAGGACAAGAGGGAGCTTGCCGCCGTGAACGGAGGCGAGGGCAAGCGCCTGTTTCCCTTCGACCGCCGCATCCTGCCGTTTCTGGCCATCGGCTTTTGCCTGATGGCGGGCTTCGGACAGATGCAGATGATGCTGGGGCCGATCCTGCAGACGAAGCTCGATCTTGCGGCTTCCTCCGCCACCACCGCGACCGGCCTCATCCTCACTCTCGTTGCCGCAGCCATGATCCTGATGCAGGTTTTTGCCGTTCCCCGCCTCGCGCTCGGACAGGGCGCCGGTGTAGCCATCGGCTCGAGCCTGCTGGCGCTCGGAGCGCTTATCGTCGCGGCAAGCAGCGGATTTATCCTTTGCGCGGCTGGACTCGTCATCGGCGGCGTCGGCGTTGCAATCGCCACGCCCGCCTATCTCGCCTGGCTCCTCTCGCGCGTCCAGCCGGAAGAGCAGGGTGCCGCCGCCGGATGGCTGGCGAGCGCTCATGTGCTGGGGCAGGGCGCGGGCGCCCTCCTGGGCGGCTACGCCTTTGCCCTGTGTCCGCTGCTGCCGCTTCTTTCCTGCGCCGGCCTTGCCCTGGGGGTCGCGGCGGCAGTGTGGACCATGAAGCCCGGCGAGAGCTGAAATGCAGAGCGGAAGAGCCGATCCTGTCTTCATCGCCCGCGCCCTCCGGCCGGCGCGGCAGACAGGCCCGGTATTGCCGCAGCATGCGTGCGCAGCATCAGCATCGTCGCCAGCACCGCCGCACCCGACAGACCAGCGGACAGTCCGAACAGCGCGCCATAACCCATAAGATCGGCGAGAGCGCCCGACGACATGGAGCCGGCGAGATAGATGAGAAGCTGGGCGCAGGCGAGGATGGTGAAGTCCGTCCCCGGCTGCTCGGAGGAGG
Source organism: Nitratireductor luteus (assembly GCF_026162365.1). GTDB lineage: Bacteria > Pseudomonadota > Alphaproteobacteria > Rhizobiales > Rhizobiaceae > Chelativorans > Chelativorans luteus. The sequence goes on from NZ_JAOANW010000004.1 coordinate 316,432, forward strand.
TGACGCTCATGAACAGGCTGTAGAGCGCGACGATTTCCATGTAGCGGATAAGCGTCTGGAAGGCGGAAGCCCCGTAGAGTGGCCACACTCCGAGGATTGCACCCATCGCATGCAGGGCAAAGACGAGGAAGCACACGGTCCTCAGGCTGCCCAGCAGGCCGAGGACCGGCGCGACGCCCCAACGCCGCAAGAGGATCGCGGCAATGACCGAGCCGGCAAGACCGGCAGTGGCGGCCGAGGCGCCGGAGAGATAGCCGATGACATCGAGCGGAATGCCGGCATCGACCAGATAAGATCCTTCCATCGCCTTCACGAGCCCCTCGCTTGCCCGGTAGACAAGCGCGATCCAGAGGATCTGCCGCGCCTCCGGGCGGCGCAGGAACGCCATGATGGAGGGGCGGGAAAGCCGTGCTCCCGCCTGCTCGGGCGCGGGGTCCGCCTCCCGCATGGCGAAGGCGGCGGCGAGCGGCAGCATCGAGATGAGCGCGATGGTGAGGAGCATCACGTCCCATCCGGCATAATGGTAGAGCACGAGGCCCATCGTGCCGCCGGCGATCACGCCGAAGGCAACCGCGCCGCCCTGTATGGCGTTGCCGATGGGCCGCTCCTCCGGCTCCAGATATTTGGAGGCATAGCCGTCGGTGGCGATGTCCTGGGTGGACAGAAACAGCGAAGCGGCAAAGCCGATGCCGAAGATTGCCCAGACATTGTCGGGCTCCACCAGCATCAGCGACAGGATGGAGGCGATGATGCCGCATTGGGTGAGGATCACCCAGCCGGCGCGGTGTGCCCTCGCGAAGGGACGAACCCGGTCCACCACGGGCGCCCAGAGGAACTTCAGAACAAGCGGCAAAAGCAGGATGGAGAAGAAGCCGATCGCGGTACGGGAGACGTCCTGCTCGCGCATGATCGGCGGAATGGCGGCGGCGAAGAGATAGGTCGGAATGCCTTGCGCGAGATAGAGGCCCGCCAGTACGGCAAACAGCCGGTAGCGCGGCTTCGCAGGCGCGTCGGGGGCGGAGATTGCGTCCGTGGCGGTCATGATCGGCCCTTTTCCGGCAGGTGTGCGGCAAGGAAGGGTTTGGCGTCGTCGGTCTTTTCGGTCACGAGGACCGGGAAATTCCACAATCCGCTGAAGGTGCGCTGCATCTCCTCGCTCGGATTGACGCGGACGATGGCGACCGCCCGGCATGTTGCGTTCATTTTCTCGCGTGTGGCCTTGAACCAGAGGTTCTGCGCCTTGCGCTGCTCCTGCGCGAGGTCGAGCGGCACGCGGAAGGCGACCAGGAGCACGAAGGGACCGGCTGCACCTGAAATTTCGTTAAGCGCTGCGATATACCGGTCGGGATCATCCTTCCCGACCGGTTCGTCGACGATCAACGATAGAAGTGCTTCTTCCCGATGCAGGTTGACAGCCATTGCCGCATCCTCAGAAGGTAACCCTGTAAGATGCAAAGACCGACCGCCCCAATCCCGCGACGGGCGCACCGCGTGTGGCGGTCGCTGTCGGATTGATGTAGTCGGTGTCGAAGAGGTTGCGCACCGCGAGGCTGAGTTCGCTGCCGTTTTCGAAGGACTTCGACACGGCGACATTGACGAGTGTCGCGCCGTCGAGTTCTTCGCCCCCGATACGGTCGCGGCCGGAGAAATATTCGACCTCGCCGCGCGCCCTGAACCCATTGTCGAAGCGGGCGGTCACATGGGCGAGTCCCTTCCAGGTGGACGGAATGCGGTTGTTCGGCAGATAATCATTGATCGACCCGTCGCCATCCTCGTCGTATTTGCCCTCGGTGTAGCCGAGCAGACCGCCGACTGTGAACATGGCGTTGATGTCGTACTCGGCGGAAGCCTCCACGCCCCAGATGCGCTCCTCCTGCTGGGTAACGCGGTTGGCGGCCACATCGTAGTTCACGCCGTCCTTGGAGGTCGACAGGTAAGCACTGACCATGCCGCGGAAGTCTCCCCAGTCTCCGCGCAGGCCCGCTTCATAGGTGTTCACCAACTGGGGCTCCGGCGCGATATTGGCATAGCTGATCGTGAAATCGGGCGTGCCGGCGCAGCCCAGCGCGCCGAGCAATGCGCCGTAGGCGTCACAGGCTTCAGCCGTGGTGTTCAAACCCGCCCGGCGGGTAAAGGCGCCGATGTCGGTCAGGCTGTAGCCCTGCGAGAAATTGCCGAACGCCTGAAGCTCGTTCGTGACGTCGAAGACGGCACCGGCGTTGACGGTGAAGGCGTTGTAGTCGAAGGAACCGCCGAGCACATCGATGGCCGGGAATGCCATGCGGAACTGGCCGACATAAGCCTCCGGCCGCTCGAAATCGTCGACGTCGAGGTAAAACTGGTCGAAGCGCACGCCGCCTTGAAGCCGGAATCGATCCGTAACGGGTATCTCGGCCTGCGCGAAGGCGGCAATCGAATGCTGCGTCATCGGCGAGATGACGTCCCAGCCGTTCGTGAGCTTCTGACGGGTGTCGTCATAGCTGTAGTCCGCGCCCCAGGTGAGCGTGGCGCCGTCGCGGACGAAGTCGATTGGCGAATTGACTGTCAAGTTCAGGCCTGTCCGGTCGGCCTCCAGCGCGGACTGGTTGTAGTCGGCCGTCGGATTCAGCGGATCGCCCGAGTAGTAGACAATGGAATTGACGGCGGAGAATTTGGTGAAGGGCGACTGCTTGAAGATCTTGTTGTAGTAGGCCTTCACTTCCAGATCGCCGAGGGCAAAGGCGCTGTCGGTATATTTGGCCGTGAAGTATTTGGAATCTTCCTTTAACGGCTCGCCCGTATAGGCATCGGAAAAATTCGGCGAGACCGGGTCTGTCGTATAATCGGTGAACCAGTCGGGCTTTTGTTCGGCGTAGGTCCAGTCGACGCTCGCCTCGAAGCGCCGGGATCCGCTTTCATAGCCCATGACGCCGAAGAGGTCCGCCGAGCCGGTGCGGTCGCCGCCGCCCTGGCCGAGCATTGCATCGGAGGGCATCTCGTTGCCGTTGCCATCATAGGTGCGGCGCGTCAGCTCGCCCGAAGCAGCGAAGAAATAGTCGAAATCGCCCTTACGGCCCTCCACCGTCACGCTCGTTTCTGGTGCGGCAGATTTGCCGACATTCTCGGTAAAGGCCGTCACGCCGGTGCGAACGGTCACGGTCGGCTTTTCGCTGGTGCCGCGCCTGGTGATGAAGTTGATGGTGCCGCCGGTCGCACCCGCTCCATAAAGGCTGGACGAACCGTTCACCACTTCGACGCGCTCCACGGTGTTGAGGTCTATCAAGGACAGGATGCGGGAGACGTCGCGCAGCGGCGTGTTGCGCGGCACGCCGTCCACCATGATGAGCACACTGCGGCCACGGAAAGTTTCCGACCCGCCGGAAATCGTCTGGTTGGAAGGCGAGAAGCCGGGAACCAGCCGTTCAACGAGATCGGTGGCGTTCGGCGAAATCTCCGTCGCCTGCTCGATCTCGTCGCGTTCCACCACGATGACGGACTGGGCGACCCCGGCGATGGAACTTTCCTCGCGGCCCGCCGTCACGACGAGCCGGTCGAGTAGAGTGGATGTCGTTGTGGATGTTCCCTGGTCTTGCGCCCACGCGGCCGGCGAGACGAGACAGGTCGAGAGAAGATATGGCCAGACACGCATGCGCATTGAGCCCCTTGCATCAATGATGTTTGCTGGCTGGGTAGCTGCCATGGAGCGACCTGGCTTTCTCGATCTCGTCGCTAGAAAATATGATTGCAATTGTCAAGAAAAAGGATGGATTGCGCGCGACGAACGAGGTAGCGCCTGTCACTTCGCCGCCTAAATCTCGTCCCGCGCTGAAGCGTTGAGCCGGACCGCCGCAAGATTTCCGGGAACTTTTCGCATCGAGCTCCATCCAATCAGGTAGCGCCCTCGCAATTCGGTGCGCCCAATCGGAAGGACAAGACAATGAAGAAGGTCATTTTTCCTGCGGTCGCCATGCTCTTCGGCGGCCTTGTAGCGGCCCCGGCTCAGGATGCCGGGACCGTAGCGGAAGCGCCGCCGGCCGCGCCCTACCAGAAGGTGAGCGACCTGGTTTCGCTGCCTGACTTTGTCCCGGGTCTCGGACAGCTCTTTGTCGATCCTTCGACGCTTCCGGCCGGGCCTTTCCTCGCCTACGATCACGATGGCCAGCTGGTCAGCACGGTCTACATGATCCCGGTCCAGGACCTGAACCCGGACAAGAGCTTCGATGATCTTGAGGCGCCCGGCGGCACCGTTGACCACGTGGACGTCTACTACAATGCCGGCCATCCCGGCGTGGAAGTGCCGCATGCCCATATCATCCTATGGCATGTCTCCGCCGATGACGAGGCGAGGGTCGCCGAGTGAAACCGAGCCGTCGTCAGGTGATCGGCATGGGCGGCAGCTTCGTCACCGCCCTCGCTCTTCCGAACCTGTTCGCCCGTGCGGGAGCGATCACGGAAATCACCATGGGCGGCAGGAGCGACGGGTCGCATGTCTGGTTCGACCCGGTTGGGCTCATGGTCCAGCCGGGGCAGACCATACGTTGGATCAATCGCGACCGGGGCAATTCGCATACGGCAACGGCCTATCATCCGGCCAATTTCGGCAAGCCAAACCGTATTCCGGCCGCCGCCGAGCCATGGGACTCGGACTATCTGCTGCCCGGCGAGAGTTTTTCCGTTACACTGACCCAACCCGGCGTCTACGACTATTTCTGCATCCCGCATGAACGAGCCGGTATGGTCGGCAGAATCGTCGTCGCTGGGCCACAAGCCAATGATCGGCGCAGCCGCGGAACTGATGCTGGTCTGCCGGAAGCGGCACGGCTGGCATTTCCAGCGGTGGAGGACATCGTGGCGAACGGAATGGTCGAGCGAAAATGAGCGCGGGTGCAAAAGCAGTGGAAGCCTTCTGGTCGGCATTAGAGCACCGGCGCCGTCGGGAAGGCATGAGCGACGACGAACTGATCGCGCTGGCGCGCAAGCGGGATGAGACAGCGGTCAGCGCGCTCATCAGGCGCCACAATCAACGCCTCTTCCGCATTGCGCGCGGGGTGGTGCACGACGACCACGAAGCCGAAGATATTGTCCAGGAGACCTATGTCCGAGCTTTCACTGCGCTCGAAACTTTCCGTGGCGGTGCGGCGTTTTCCACCTGGCTCACGCGCATTGCGCTGAACGAGGCCAACGGGCGCCTGCGGCGCAAGCGCCCGACGGTCGAACTGTCAGAGGTAGACGAATCCAGCCATGCCGATGGAGCAGAAGTCATCATGTTTCCCCTGTCGTCCATTGCGCCGAGTCCCGAAACCGAAGCCGGACGCGAGCAGGTGCGACGGCTCCTTGAAGATGCTCTCGATCGGCTGCCGGAACCGTTTAGACTGGTATTCATCCTGCGCGATATCGAGGGGCTTGGGACCGAGGCAACTGCAACGCTTCTGTCGATCAAGCCGGAGACGGTCAAGACGCGCCTCTTCCGGGCAAGGCGTTTGCTACGTGCGGAGATGAGGAAGGCATTGCTGCCGCGTTTTTCCGACGTCTTTCCGTTCGCTGGAAAGCGGTGTGCAATGATGGCTGAACGCGTGATCGAGCGGTTGCGCGCGGCGTCCTTCTGATCCCTGGCACAATTGCAGGTCCCGGCAGGGAGGGAGAATCACGGGGGGCGAGGAAAGCCTGCCGGTTGGGAATCGACGCGACGCATGACTGGCGACGATGACGGCCACCCGCCACGATTTGCTTCCCCTCAATCCTTCCTGCACGAAGTCGACCGGAATTATAATGAGCTGGCCTGGGTCGTTGACCCGCGTCAGCAGGCGGACGACGTGGAGCGGCAGCTTGCTGAAGGTGCCGGGCTTAAATTGGCCTCATCGCATGACTATCTGGCGATGACACGTCAACGCTAATAAAGAACAGGCATCTTGCGAAAACCGAATACCTTGAAGCGCGCGCTTCTCCTTGTTAATCCGAAGGCCAGGCGCGGCACCGGTTCCATCGCCTCAGCGGTTGATGTGCTGCGGACGAATGGCATTGATGTAACGGAATTGAAAGCCAGTCCGCATGAAACTATGGCCGATCTCATCCGGCATCATGCCGGCGAGTTCGATCTGGTCGTGGTCGGCGGCGGCGACGGTACGCTGAATGCCGCAGCACCTGCGCTCGTCGATACGCGATTGTCGCTCGGCGTGCTGCCGCTTGGCACCGCCAACGACTTTGCCCGAACGGTCGGCATCCCGTTCAATCTGGTCAAGGCGGCCGAACTGATTGCCACCGGAACGCCGAGCCCGATCGACCTCGGCGAGGTCAACGGGCATCTTTTCTTCAACGTTGCCAGCATCGGCTTCAGCGCCCAACTCGCCGCCGACCTGACCGAACAGGCAAAGAAGCGCTGGGGTAAGCTCGGCTACGCCATTGCGGCCGCACGGATCCTTGCCCGCTCCAGGGTGTTCACCGCACAGCTCGATCATGACGGCACGACCGAAAGGATCAGGACGATGCAGGTTTCCGTCGGCAACGGTCGCCACTACGGCGGCGGCATGACCGTGGAGGAAAACGCGACGGCAGATGACGGGATGCTGGATTTCTACAGCCTCGAGGTCGACCATTGGTGGCGGCTACTGGCGCTGCTTCCCGCGCTCAGGAAAGGCACACACGGGCGGTGGGATGATGTGCGGGCGTTCCGCACCACCGAAGTGACCATCCGTACCAGCCGGCCAAGACCGGTCAACACAGATGGCGAGCTGAGCACCTGGACACCCGCCAAGTTCCGTATCCGTCCGAGAGCCATCCAGGTCTTCACGCCGAAGCAAACAGGTGTGGCCCGATGACAGGACTGAGGTCTCCAATGTTCTACTTCCGGCTGGAGCCTGTCTGTCTCAGTCGCTTTGGATATGCGAAATAGATGTGGCGTTTGCCGCCCTTCAGCGACTGCTCGGCCTCGATATCGAAATGCCTCGTCAGGAGATTCCGGAACGTATCGGGATAATAGTCGGTGTATTGATCCTGGCGGTTGGCCAGAAGGGTCTGCACCATTTCGTCGTCGCGCCCGACGAACTCGATAACGATTGCCGTTTCCAGTCCGGCTAACCACGATATGAAGTCAGCCAGCGGAATGTTGGATGAGATCACGATGTGATGGACCAGGGCGAGGCATAATGTCAGCTCCGGTTTCCCGCGCTCCGCAAGACCTTTTCTTTCCGCGTTGCGCCAGCCTTGGTTGGGCGAAGCGTCGGCGAGGTTGACGACAAGCGGCAAGATGGATCTCGCAGCCTTGCTTTCGCTTTCGCGTCGGTAGAGGTATTCTATCGCCATCCAATCGCCGTCCATTGCTATGACGTCGTCGGCATATTCAGCGACTATCCGGGAAAAAGTGCCGGTGTTGCAGCCCAAATCCCACGCACGGCGCCAGCGTTTGACCCCGGCCGCGGCACGAACGAACTCCACCTTCTTCTCAAGATCCGTCTTGCCATAAGAATGATTTCGGTCGTAATCCGACCACTGGGTCTTGTTAGGGCGTGGCTCCAGTTTCGAGACGAGAGCAATCAGCTTTTCAACATTGCGTTCGATGAGCGTCTTATCAAACCCTGCTTGAAGCAGCGCCCCGCGTACGTCGCGACCACTATTGGAATAGCGCTTCTGGAGAGCGCTCTGCGCAACGATATGCAGAAGAACGCCAGGCCGCAGGATGTCGCGCACAGACAACAGACTTCTTATCTCTTCGGCCGGAATGCCGTCGATGCGTCCGCGCAACCAGGGCCGGAAATCCATACCCTTGTAGGCCTGCAGCATGAGCGGATAGAGGAAGAGCTCGCAGAACTGCCGGTAGCCGACCCATGGCTCTCCGCGCCCGAGCGGTTCAAATGAGGGTATGTCGATGAAGACGGGACGAACCCCGCGCCATTGGATGTTGTAAGGTGAAGCATCCTTCAAGATCATATCGGAGGCCAGCGCGCCACGCATGAGCTCCAGATGAAGCAGCGCTGCATCCTTCAGCATGCTGAAGGTCCATTCATACGGGTATGAGATATAAGGTATACGCGCGTGCTCGAGAACGCCCGCCCATTCCCCCTGGGCGATGCCTTCCTTCTCCGGATCGACCATCCAGGTGTCTACAATTCGGCCAGTTCCACACTCACGTTCGAAGAACGCCGCCTTCTGCAGGCACCGCCAGTTGGCAACCGCCGTGGCGTTCAAATATCGGAAGACGCGGCCGTCCCGGTAGAAGACCGCTCCATTACGATCCCGATAAGAGCCAGGCTCCTCTTCGATAGCGAGGTGCTCCTTTGCGGGGTTGCGTGCCCGCGCACCGGTTGCCACGGATTGGGTCTTCTGGGCACCGATCCCGTTCACTTATCGACGGCCCGGGCCTTCAATCGGTCTTTCCGGTTCGCTTTGGTCCGGCTCCGACTTCCTCGGTTCGATCCCGAATAACGAAAGGAACTTATGCCAATAGAGCCTGCCGGCAATGGCTAGCCCGGCAACACCACCGAGCACCACCTGAAGGATCATGCTGCCCGTGCCGGCGTCGAGATAGGCATGCGCATTGTTCGTGGAAATTCCGACAAACAGCACCGACAGCGTGAGAGGGAAGATACGAGACACAAATCCCGGGCGCATGATAATCTGCCTTTCATCGCGTTTTAACGGAAATCCGATGGCAGCTGGCTAACGAACTCGGCGCAAGAACGATCCTTCAAAAATGTGTTACAAATCTGTCGTAAATGGTTGGCGCGGCGCTGGCCGGAGCTTGCTGCCTCATCCAGTTCCCCCGCCTGGGCGCGGCGAAGCGCAAAGTAGGAGCTGTTGATGGCCGGTACCCAGCGGGTCAAAACAGACGGGGTGTCTCGCGGCAAGAAGGATAAGGGGACGCGAAGCTACCCGCTGCATCCCTTTCTGTTTGCGCTTGCGTCCGTCCTTGCCGTGATGGCGAACGGGCTGAATCAGATCACTTTCACCGATGCCGCGCCCGCACTGGCCGGGGTGCTGGTTTTCGCGCTGGTAATTTATCTCGCGGTGGCCGCTGTGCGCCAGGATTTTGGCGTCGTAACGACGGTGGTCGCCACGGTCTGGATCGTGGGATGCCTGTTCTATGTCGACCTGTTCGGCCGCCTGAACCGCATGCTCGACGGTGGCTACGCGATGGTTGTTTCGCTGCCCTTTGCACTCATCGCGCTGATCTTGCTGACCCTTCTCGTGCTGCGAATACGACGATGGCTGGGCGCCGTCGATATTGTTTTGAACTGCATTGCCGTTGTCATGTTCGTGACACCTGCCTGGCAGGCGGTCGCCTACAACTGGCGCAACGATGTCGCTCGCTTCATCTATGACGCGGATCGAGCTGCAGCCCAAGTGCCGGGGGTCGATGCGCCGGAGAAGGAAACGCTCGCCGATGCAGCAAACCGACCGGACATCTATCATTTCATCTTCGACCGCTATGCTTCCGAAGGAATCCTGAAGCGCCATTACAACTTCGACAACCGGGCAATCGGGCGGTTTCTGGAAGACCGCGGCTTCTACGTCGCCCGTTTGAGCAACTCCAACTACCAGAAGACGGGCCATTCTCTCGCCTCGACGTTCTACATGGATTATCTCGACCTCTTAGCGGATGCGCAGATAGAAGGCGGCAATTGGCGCCCCATCTATGCGATGCTTGACGACCATCGCGTGGGACGGTTCCTGAAGTCGCGCGGATACGAGTTCATCCAGTTTGGCTCCTGGTGGGGCGGAACATTCGATAGCTCCCTCGCCGACGAGAACCGGCCGCATGGTTTCAGCGAATTCAACATGATCTATTTGAGACGCACGATACTGCGTCCGCTATTCCATGCCCTGCCGGACACCGACCTCACGATGCGCCTTGATTGGGACAACGCGCAATGCCAGCGGGTGTCGGACCAGATTGCGGAAATCAAGGAAATCGGCGAGAGGGACCACCCTCTATATGTCTTCGCACATATATTGGTTCCGCACGGTCCTTTTGTCTTTGCTCCCGATGGGCGCTGCCTCAGTCAGAAGGAGGCGGCCGAGCGTGGCAGCGCGCAAGGCTATGTCGACCAGATCGCTTATGCCAACCAGATCATACGGGAAATCGTGGCCACGCTTCAAAGTCGCGACACGGATCCGCCGGTGATCCTGATTCAGGCCGATGAAGGGCCGTTTCCCGAGCATGATTGGAAGGGCGACTGGCATGAAGCGCCCGCCGACGCACTTCAGATCAAGACAGGCATCCTGAATGCCTACTACTTCCCCAACAGCGCATATGACCAGCTATTCCCCGACATAACCTCGGTGAACACTTACCGCGTGGTGTTCAACGCGCATTTCGGAACCGACTACTCATTGCTTCCCGATCGCATTTTCGCCTTTCCCAACACGAATCGGCTCTATGAATTCCATGACGTCACGGACACGGTACGCGGAAGCACGGAGGAGGAGCCGGCCGGGACAGCCCCCGATAACGACCAAGCCATCAGCCCGCCGGCTACGGAATAGATGCAACGCGCCGTGATCTTGTCCAGACAGGCCCGGGCCTCAATTGACAGACGGCCCGCCGCGCCGGAAGCGCAGCGGACCGCGGCAAACATCATGCGTGCTCAAGGTGGAGCGAGGAAGATGCCAGCCAAGGTCCACCTCTGTGATGGCTACCTGGAGACCGCTCGAACGATTGCTATGAGAATACTGGCGCCAATGAACCCTGCGATCAGGTAGCCGATCCAGCCCCCGAACGAAATACCGAACACCCCAAGCAGCGCGCTCGCCACGGCAGCACCGACGATGCCGAGCACGATGTTCATGAGAAGCCCGGTGTTCGTGTTCATGAACTGCTTTGCCAGCCAACCGGCTATGCCGCCGATGACGATGGCTGCGATCCAACCAATTCCCTCCATAAGGAATCACCTCCTATGTGAGCAATACAGCGCATGATCCACCAGAACGGCGAACATGCAAGGTGCAGAAGGAGATGCACCGGACGCTAATCGAATTCGTCGGCTGCGGCACAGGCTCGGGGCCAGGATTTGGAGCGCGCGAATTCCGCGCCGGCTTGCGGCGATGGGCAGGCACAAAAACTCTCCAGCCGTAAGGCCCGCGGAAAGACAATCTGCTGATTGTTCGGCAGGTTGAAGCTGGTCGAATAGCCGCTCAACCCACCACAGCGTCACGAACAAAGTGGAGATCGCCTACGGCCGTGCCTCGACGCGTTCGCCGACGAAGGCCTGCACGGCATAGAGCTTGCCTTCGGCGGACGCAATTCCGAACCCGAAGCTTTTGACGCGCGGATCCACTATGTTGCGGCGATGGCCCGGGCTCTGCAGCCAGCCGGCATGGAACTCGATGATCTGCTCACCAGCGGTCCGGCAAGCAATGCAACTGGATATGTTTTCCGCAATGATATCCCAAAGGCCGCCGCCGGCTGCCCGATAGCGGTCCGCCACATCCTGCCCCTCGGGGGAGCGGTGTGCATAATAGTCCCGCCGCGCCATATCCTCGGCGTGAGCTTGCGCCGCCGTATTGAGCGGCTCGGCGATGCGCAAGCCCGGAAGACCTTCACGCGCCCGCTCCGCGTTGACGAGCGCGAGAGCGCTCTGCCGCAACCCTTCAAGTTTGCCGACAGTCTCCAGTGACCTTTGCCGAGGCGAAGCGCAGGCAGCGCATATGAGAAGAAGGAGCAGCACCCAAGCTGCCCCTCGCCAATGTTCTGAGATGGTGCAAAGCCGATTCACGTGGGTCTGCTATCACGGAATTGTGGCCTGTCCAGTCCAGCCTGCGCCAAGCCCTCGTGCGTCGCAACTCTGCCAGCAAGAATGACCGCTCGTAAACTCACAGAAGCTTGTTGGCCCTCATGAAGGTCTGAAGCTGTTCCTCCTGGGAGGGGCTGAGGGGCCAGGCCGAAGGCGGGCGCGTGGGGCCGCAGTCGTGCCCAAGCGCCCGCAGCGCTGCCTTGACCCCGGTCACATTGGCGCCGTTGAGCTCTTCGGCGCGGATCGCTTCGAACGGTTTCATCTCGCCGATCAACTCGCGGGCCCGAACGTAGTCGCCGGCTTCGAGCGCGCTGTGGATGGCCACCGAACGTTCGGGCCAGACGTTGATCAGCCCCGAGGTGAAACCGCGCGCGCCGACCGCGTAGAAGGCCGGGGCCCAGACCTCGGCGAGGCCGCCGACCCATACCACGTCCGGGCGCGAAGCCTCGATCGCCTCGGCCAGTTTCAGCGGATTGGGTGTTGCCCATTTGACGCCTGCAACTGTCTCGATCGCGCACAGTTCGGCAATGGTCGCCGTGCCGATGGCATCGTTGCGCAGATAAAGGACTATGGGCGTGCCCTCGGCCACTTCCGCGACGGCCTTGACGTAGTCGACGATCCCGCGCGGGGCGGCAAAGGGGTCGGGCGGCTGGTGGATCATAAGGCCCGAGACACCGGCCTTGACCGACACGTCGGCAAGCCGGCAGGCATCGCGAACCCCGCGGCCGACGCCGCCCAGCACGGGCGCGCGGCCATCGACAAGCCCCACGACCGCCCTGACCATGGTGCATGCCTCGTCGATCGTGAGGGCGTAGAATTCACCCGTGTTGCCATTGATGACCGGCATATGGACGCCCGCGCCGACGACCTTGTCGACGATGGGTGCGAGCCTGGCGGGGGCGACCTCTCCGTTTTCGTCGTAAGGGGTTACAAGAATGCCCGAGATGCCGGTAAGCGCATCGCGAAAGGCTTTTGACATGATCAGCTCCTCGATGGTTTTCTGGTAAGGCCGTAGCGGGCGGCTCAGTAAATCGCAGGCTCGTCCGCCGAAGGTCCGAAGCGGGCGGTGAGATAGTCGAAATCGCACCCTTCGTTGGCCTGCGTGACGTGCTCATTGAACATGTGGCCATAGCCACGGTGGAAGCGGGGTTCGGGACGGATCCAGGCGGCGCGCCGCGCCGCGAGTTCGTCATCGGCGACAAGCGTGTCGAGCCGCCGTTTGGGCAGGTCCAGCCGAACGATGTCGCCCGTGCGCAAAAGCGCCAGCGGCCCGCCGATAAAGGATTCGGGCGCCACATGCAGGATACAGGCACCATAGGAGGTGCCGGACATGCGCGCGTCGGAAATCCGTAGCATGTCCCGGTGTCCTTGCTTGATCAGGGCCTTGGGGATCGGCAGCATGCCCCACTCGGGAAAGCCCGGCCCGCCCTGGGGGCCGGCATTGCGCAATACGAGAATATGGTCCGGCGTCACGTCGAGATCCTCGTCTTCGACGGCGGCTTTCATCTCCGGATAGGAATCGAAGACGAGGACCGGCCCTTGGTGCACGTGGAAGCGCGGATCGCAAGCAGCAGGCTTGATGACCGCGCCGTCGGGGCAGAGATTGCCACGCAGCACCGCGAGCGAGCCTTCATGGTAGACGGGATTGGAAAGAGGGCGGATGACGTCCTCGTTATAGATCTCGGCACCCTCGAGCGTTTTGCCGAGCGTGGCGCCGGTGCAGGTCAGCACGTCGCGGTCGAGCCGCCCGCCGAGCTGCTTCATCAGCCCGCGCAGCCCACCGGCATAGAAGAAATCTTCCATCAGATATGCACTGCCCGAGGGCCGCACATTGGCGATAACCGGCGTGGTGCGGCCGAGTGCGTCGAAATCCTCGAGCGTGAGCGGCACGCCGGCGCGGCGCGCCATGGCCAGAAGATGCACAACGGCATTGGTCGAGCAGCCCATGGCCATGGCGACCGTTGCGGCATTGCGCACCGAAGCCGGTGTTACGAGCGCGTCCGGGCGCAGGTTTTCCCATACCATGTCGACGATACGCCGTCCGCATTGCGCGCTCATGCGCTTGTGCCCGGAATCGGGCGCGGGGATGGAGGAGGCGCCGGGCAGGCACAACCCCAGCGCTTCGGCAATTGCGGTCATGGTCGAAGCGGTGCCCATGGTCATGCAGTGGCCATACGAGCGCGCGATGCCGCCTTCGACCCCCAGCCATTCCTCATCGGAAATGTTGCCCGCGCGGCGCTCGTCCCAGTACTTCCATGCGTCCGAACCGGAGCCGAGTACCTTTCCGGCATAATTGCCTCTCAGCATCGGCCCCGCCGGAAGGAAGATGAACGGAACGCCGGCACTGATCGCTCCCATGACAAGGCCGGGCGTTGACTTGTCGCATCCGCCCATCAGCAGCACGCCATCTAGCGGGTGGGAGCGAATGGTCTCTTCCGCCTCGATCGCGATGAGGTTACGGTAAAGCATCGAGGTTGGCTTGGTGAAACTCTCGTCGACGGAGATCGTCGGTATTTCGATCCCCAGCCCGCCGGCCTGGGCTATGCCGCGTTTGACGTCCTCCGCCCTGTCCCGGAAGTGCAGGTGGCAGGGATTGAACTCCGACCAGGTATTGAGAATGCCGATGATCGGCCTCCCCTCCCAGTCCTGCGGATCGAGCCCCATCTGCATCATGCGCGAGCGGTGCCCGAAGCTGCGCAGGTCGTCGGGTGCGAACCAGCGGGCACTGCGCAGATCACGGGGTGCCAGACGACGGCTGGTCATGAGGAGAGGCCTCCGTTCGCGATAATATGGAAGTGGTTGGACATCGAGCTAGCTTGCCGTCTGCCGTCGTGAGCGGGCTTTCAGAAGATTCCGGATTGAAAAACCGAGCAGGACAGTTGCCGCGGCCAGAAGGGTGGCTGAGATCGGTCGGGTCACGAATGTCGACCAGTCGCCGTCGGCGAACATCAGCGCCCGCCGCATGTTGGTCTCGAAAATGGTGCCCAGGACGAAGCCGAGCACCATGGGCCCGAGCGGGAAGCCGTAGCGCTCCAGAAGGTAGCCGACAATGCCGAAGCCGAGCATCAGCCAGACGTCGAAGATGCGATACTCGCCGACATAGACCCCTACCACCATCAGCAGCGTGAGCACCGGTACGAGGTAGTGCCTGGGGATCAGGAGAACGCGGGGAAACATCTTGATGGTCAGCAATTGAACGACGAGAAGCGCCAACGTCGCGAGCAGGAATGCCGCATAGATCGTCGCGATCAGCTCTGGCTCATTGCGGAAGAGGAGTGGGCCTGGCTGCAAGCCATGGATGGTGAAACCGCCGATCAGGATTGCCGTGACGCCGTCACCTGGGATGCCCAGCGTGAGGAGCGGCAGAAGTGCGCCACCGACCGAAGCGTTATTGGCCGTCTCGGCGGCGTATATGCCTTCAAGCGAACCTTTGCCGAATTCCTCGGGCTTGCGAGAAGCTGACCGCGCTGCACCATAAGCTACCAGGTTCGATGCAGAGCCGCCGATGCCGGGCAGCACGCCGATGGCGATGCCGATGGCTGCGGAGCGCACCATGTTGACGCCATTGGCGACGAACTCGCTGAGCTGGATGCCTGTGCCCTTTAGGTCGAGCTTGCCTTTCACGCGGGTGCCCGGCTCGGTGATCTCGCGAATGATCTGGGCAATGGCAAACAGACCGACCATGAAGGGGATGATGCCGATACCCGCCAGCAGATCGATACTGCCGAAGCTGAACCGTTGCGCCGAACCGATGGGTGCAAAGCCGACCATCGAAAGCGAAAGCCCCAGAAGTGCGGCGAGCAGTCCCTTCAGGAGGTTGGACTCCGATAGAACCACGACGAGAACGAGGGCGGCGATCGTCAGCGCGGTGTATTCGGCCGCGCCGAACTGAATCGCGAAACGGGCGACGACGGGCGCAAATCCGACGAGAACGGCAAGCCCCAGCAGGCCGCCGACGGCGCTCGCCACCATGCCGGTGGCAAGAGCCTTAATGGCTTGGCCTTTGCGCGCAAGCGGATAGCCGTCGAATGTGGTGGCGATGGACGAGGGCGTTCCCGGAATTCTCAGGAGCGTGGCGGCGACGAGGCCGCCCGAGACACCGCCGATATAGGTCGCAACCAGCATGGCGATGCCGGCGTCGGGCTCCATGGCGAAGGTCACGGGCAGGAGAAGGGCGAGCGCCATGGTCGCGCTCAGCCCCGGCAATGCGCCGAAGATGAGCCCCACGGTAACGCCGAGCACCATCAGGACGAGGATGTGCGGCTCGAAAAGATGGACGGCGCTGGCAAAAAACAGATCAACCATGGTCGGGTCTCAACTCCACCAGACGCCGGGTACGGAAAGCCCCAGAAGGCCGTTGAGCGCATAACCCAACAGCAGAACAACAAGAACGGCGACGACGACCTTCCTGACGACGGCGGCAACGGCGAACGTGCCCAGGAGCAGGATCGAGCCGGCCAGAAACAGGAAGGACGCGAGCGAGAATCCAAGATGGTTAAAGGTCGCTACGTAGCCGATCAGCAGGGCTGCGAGCGCGATCCGGCGCCAGACTGCCGGTGGCGCGACGGTCTCATTGGGCGTGTCGAGGTCGTCACCCGATTTGGCGTGGCCGACCGCTCGGCTCGTTTCGAAGCTCAGTTCCGGGGGCGTGCGCAGGGCCAGAAGCGCCCCCAGCACGGCCATGGCGCCCCCCAGAATAAGCGGAACCAGTTGGGGCCCGGGATCCCCCGATCCTGGGAAATTCGAAACAATCATCAGGCTGCCCAGAACGATCAGGACGCCCAGAATGCAGAAGATGAGGCCGCAAACCCGATCCGCCGTCACGACAGTATCCTCCCAGGGAAGAAGCGATGCGGGACCCCAACGGGCCCCGCACGCCATGTTTGCACTCACTTGCCGAGTAGGCCGGCAATCGTCTCGTGCTCGCCGGCGAGGAACCCGGCCGCCGCCTCGGGCCCGCGCAGAGCCGGAGCCTGGCTTTGCTTCGCCAGCGCCTCGGCAAACTCAGGATCGGCCTTGATCTCGGCGACGATCTGGTCAAAGGCATCGACCGCAGCCTGATCGACCTCGCCCGGCCCGTAAACCGTCATTACCAGCGGGAGCGAGAAATCGATCCCCTGGGAAACGGTGGTCGGAAACTCCGGCGCGGCCGGATCCGGGGTCTCGTTCATCAGCGCAAGGACAATCATCTGCCCATCTTCGGCATATTGCTTGGCGTTGGCCACACTCATCGAGATGACGTCCACCTGACTGCCGAGAAGGGCGGTGATGCGGTCGGACTCGGTGCCCGCGTCGACGATCCGCATGTTGCCGCCGGTGGCCTGGTTGAGCGCTTCACCCTTGACCTGCGTCGTTCCGCCCAGCTGCGAGCCGATATTGAGCTCGCCCGGATGCTCCTTTGCATAGGCGATCAATTCATCAACGGTATCGAACGGTGCGTCCTCGCGCACTGCATAGACCTCGTTGATCTCGGAGGTTGTCGCCAGCGGGGTGAACGATTCCCAGGAGAATGGCGACTGGCCGAAGAGGTTGGCCGTGTGGAGGGCGGCATGAAAGAAGAACAACACGCTGCCATCGCTTGGACCCTCGGCGACCGTCTGGGCCGCGACGACTCCGCCGCCAGCCGGCTGATTGACAATGGCGAGCGAAGCATCTGAGTGCTTCTGGAAGAACTCGGCAAAGAGCCGGGCGCCGGCATCGGTGCCTCCGCCCGGGCTTGCGGGCACGAATACGCGCACCGTATCGACAGGATAGTCTACCTGCGCCAGGGCGGCACCGGGCATCAACAGGCCGGCTGCGAGCAGTCCGGCTTTCCAGAATCGGGTCATCTTGATCTCCTCCTTGTTATCCGAGAGTGGATTTTCGGCACGCGTGAACATCTGTCTCGCGTGCGATCATTCGACATCGCGTTCGCCGAAGGCGCCGAGATCTGGCGCCTCCTCGACGTATTCATGCTGAAAATCATCGACGTTGAAGACGGCCACCACCGTGTCATCCTCCAGGGCGATCGGGGAGTGCACCATGCCCACAGGGATCATGGTGCCCTCAAGAGCCCGCAAATCCAGCGAGGGACTGTCCTTGACGTCGATCCTCAGCCGGCCCTTGAGGACCAGCCAGCCCTCGTCGCCATTGACATGTCGGTGCCAGGGAAACCGCCCCTCGACCCGCGCGATGCGCAGATTATATTTGTCGTCCAGGCGAAAGACATTGAAGTTGGTACGTGGGGGATGACCCTCCAGCGTATCGATGACGTTGAATTTCTTGAGTGCGCCGAGGCCGCGGTCCATTGTTCTTCTCCTTCAGCCTCAGTCCGAGACGTAGTTCGCGCCATGGGCCGGGCGATCCCATTCGACCAGGCCTGCCTGGAGCGCAGCGAGCTTGTCCTCGTCGATTTCGAAACCGAGACCCGGGCCCTGCGGCACGATCAGCTGGGTGCCGTCGTAGCGCAGTTTCTCGGTGACGACGTCATCCACGTAGAGCAGGGGCCCCACGGGATCGCCCGCGTAATGCAGTTGCGGGACGACGGCGCCCAGATGCGCATTGGCGGCCGTGCCGATGCTCATCTCCTGGGTCGTGCTGATGAGGGATTTGAGCCCAGCGGCCTCGGCCAGATCGAAGAGCTTCTTGGCCTGATAGATGCCCCCGGACTGGATGGTGATGTTGAAGACGTCGACCGCACCGGCGCGGATCATGCGCATGGCCTGGGCAAGGCTCGAGATGTGCTCGGAAATGTCGACATCGACCCGCTTGCGCAATTCGGCCATGCCTTCGTAATCCTCGCGCCAGCTCGGGCTTTCCAGGAGCTCGAAGCCATATTGGCGGAACCGGTCGTAGATGCGCAGCACATCCTTCCAGTGGTGGTGTCCCTGGAAATCGAGGGCCTTGAGCTGGACCTTGTCGCCGAACCGGTCGCGGAAGGCGATGAGGAAATTCTCGTCTTGCTCGAAGTTGACCCCCACGTAGTAGCGGAACCGGGTCACCCCTTCGGCCACGAGTGCATCCATGTAGCCAAGGTAGCGTTCGGTATCGCTCTCCTTCTTGGCCTGGAAAACGGGGTAGGTGATCTCGAAACGATCACGCTGACGACCGCCCAGGAGATTGTAGACCGGCGTGCCGAACGCCTTGCCGACGATATCGTAGAACGCCATCTCGACGCCTGCTGCGATCTGGGAGGCCGGCGTAAAGGGTGGGTAGGTGTTTGCGTAGCGGAAATAGGAAGGCATATAGGCCAGTAGCCGCTCATGGAGGGCAGCGATCTCGAACGCATTCTGCCCGAGCGCTACTTTTTCGATGCCCATCTTCACCGCGGCGGGATCGGGCATATACATGCGATAGCAATCGAGGTCGGAGATTTCCCCGACGCCGGTGATCCCGGCATCGGTCGAGAGCTGAAGAACGATGTGGGAACTGATGGCGCCTGTGCGGCGTCGCGTCTGCACCGTCGTCAGTTTCACGTCGGTGATCCGGATAACGTCTTTTCCGTTGGAATAGGTGTCGTTCATTTCGCTCTCATCTCGCGGCTCCCATGTCGGATCGCGGGTCTCCACTTTGACCCGGACCCGATGGCCGTATTCATTTTACAAACTCACCTCATGAGCGTGATTGGTCTTACTTTTATAAATATGGTATGTCAATGAGAGGCCGCGTCTCGTGAGGCAACGCTGGAATCGCGTGGGGATAACGTTCGTGTTGTGCCTTTCTTGCCATGGAATATGCGAATATGTCCCGGTACGGCGCGCCTGATTTGTATGACCAATGAAAATGAGCCGGCGGGAGAACTCGCTTACATGCCAAAAGATGTCACGCGGAAAAGGAAACCGATTATGAACAGCGATGAGCCGTCCTCTATCGTCAAATCGGGTGTGTCGGGCTCTCTGAGCGATCGTGTGTACGAAAAGATCTATCAGAACATCACCCTTGGCGAGTGGCCGCTGGGAGCGCGGCTGCCGACCGAAGTGGAGCTGGCGACGGCTTATGGCGTATCCCGGCCGGTCGTGCGCGAGGCGCTCCTGAGGCTGCGTATCGACGGGATTATCGAGTCGCGCCAAGGCGCAGGTACGCGCGTCATCAACATGCCCAACCGCTCGGTCCTCGAGTTCGCCGAACCGGGCAGCATCGCCGATCTTCAGCGCTGCTATGAATTCCGCGTGGGAATCGAGGGCGAGGCCGCCTATCTGGCCGCTCTTCGCAATTCACCCGAACGGATCGCCGATATCGAACTGGCCCATAAGCGAATGCAGGAGGCCATGTCCGAGGCCGATGCCTTTGGCGCAGAGGAAGATATCAACTTCCATCTCGCCGTCGCCCGAGCGACGGAAAACTCATACTACATCGCCACTATCGAGTCGGCGACCAAGGCCATCATGGTGGGTATCAAGATCGCTCGTACGCTCTCGCGCTGGACGAACGAGGAACGCATTGCCAACGCCGTGGCCGAGCACGCGCGTCTCCTGGAAATCATCAAGTCCGGCGATGCGGACCGGGCGCGGGCTGCCATGCGCGCCCACATCGAAGGGGCGCGAGAACGGGTCTTCCTGGGCAGGTGAGGGTGGCGCGCTGCATCCCTATTCCTGCGCGAGGCCCAGCATCTCCCGCACGACCGGTGCCAGCGCCATGCCCACCGCTCGTGAATTGGTCGCGTCTAGATGCACCCCATCGGCACCGGAAGCCTTCGCGAAGGGTGCGACATCGAAAAATCCGGTTGCCGCCTTGCGTGCGACCTCGCGGTAAAGCTCCGCGAGCTTGTGAGACTCGGCTATGATCCGTTCTCCGTCCGGTCCCGAGCCGTCGAATTTCTTCTCGAAATGGGGTGGCGCCACGATAAGCACCTCCGGCGCCGGGACATCCCAATTGTACGGGTAGTCCCTTACTATCCGGACAAGCTGTTCGATGCCTTTTGCAGCACCTTCCGCGCGCCCGCACATGGCGGGTTTGAGGTCGTTCGCGCCCAGCATGATGATGACGAGGTCCAGGGGATTGTGGCTGCCAAGCAGAATCGGCAGCGCATGCGCGCCGTTCTTGTCTGCGACGGACTCCGGATCGTCATAGATTGTCGTCCGCCCGCCGAGCCCTTCCGCGACGACTTGAACATCGGTGCCGAGCGCGGCGGCCAGAACGTTGGGCCAGCGATCGGCGAATGCATGCCGCCGTTCCGCCGCGGCGTCGGTACCCCAGGTCAAACTGTCGCCAAATGCCAGGATGGTCTTCATCGGCCCGTTGGTTGAGAATCTGAGCGTTGGGGGGAAAAGAGCGCGTCGGTTCGTCCCCGGCGCAGCAAAGTACTATCGTGAAAATCGGGATTTTCAAGCGTGTAACTCAACACGCCGCTTTTCGGGCCAGAACCACGCATGGCGGCTCCATGGCTGAAGCGGATGCCTGGAAGCTATGAGCCAGCGCGCATACTGACCAAATCATGGATGTACTCGGCGAGATCGAACGCCTCAACGGAGCCGCCTGGACGCAGTGCGTGGATAGACGCTCGCCGCAGGCGGCAGGATTCCGGCATCGTCATGTGTTTTTGAAGGCGATTTATCCACGGTGTTTCGGCCCGGTGAATAATGGCTCTCATCAAGCGATGGAGCCGATAATGATCCCCTTCCACCTGATCTTTTTAACTGTCCTGGCGATGACTGTTCTGAGCGGAGCGGCGGCCACTGTGGTGGCCTTTCTTGGCGACACTCGAAGCAATCGGGCTCAGCGTCGATTGGTCGAGATTCTGTGCCAGATCGCTCTTTTGGGCGCCGGTGCCATCATCGCATTGCTTGCCAGAGCGGTAAATGCTGGATGATCAAGTTGACAAACGACCCGCGCGCCGGAAGCGCAGCGGGTCGCGGCGAACATCACGCGTCTTCAAAGTGGTGCGGAGATGCCAGCCAAGCTCCCCCATCTGTGATGGCTACCTGGAGACCGCTCGAACAATTGCTATGAGAATACAGGCGCCAATGAACCCTGCGATCAGGTAGCCGATCCAGCCCCCGGACGAAATACCGAACACCCCAAGCAGCGCGCTCGCCACGGCAGCACCGACGATGCCGAGCACGATGTTCATGAGAAGCCCGGTGTTCGTGTTCATGAACTGCTTCGCCAGCCAACCGGCTATGCCGCCGATGACGATGGCTGCGATCCAACCAATTCCCTCCATAAGGAATCACCTCCTATGTGAGCAACGCAGCGCATGATCCACCAGAACGGTGAACATGCAAGGCGCAGTTGTTCCCGCACGGCCTCGACAGACCTCGGATAAAAGAAACCAAACGCCGGCCTCCCCGCTCACCGGCTGGAGGCTGCTCCAATTATGGCATCAACCCTAACGCGACTGAAAGGAATGTCTGCGACGAAAGACTTTCAGGTGGTGGGAGAGGCGCCAGATGCCCCAGAAGAGGCCGAACGATATTGATCGCACCGTCGGATTCCGCCTGATGCACCGGCGCAAGATGCTCGGCAAATCCCAAGGCGACCTCGCCGACGCGGCCGGCATCAGTTTTCAGCAGGTCCAGAAATACGAGAAAGGTGTGAACCGGATCAGTCCGAGCAAGCTTTCCGTCTTCGCCGATCAGCTCGGCATCACGCCGTCCTACTTCTTCAAGAACACAGAAGCCGACGGACTGCCGCTGTCCGAGAACCAGAAACTGAACGTGGCCCTGGTTCAGGACGCGGCCGAACTGAACAGGCTCTTTCCGCTGATCCCCGATGAAGGAATGCGCCGAACGCTCATCGAATTCGTCAAGGCGGTGGCACGGGTCAAGGTCGGGAGTTGAAACGAGCGCCCGACCAGGCGGTGCTGGTCAGAGTTGCAGAGCCGCGGTCGGGAGAGATCTAGTCTGCCTTCTACGGCTTTAACTTTGACATCCTGATCGCGACATTGGGGGGAAGGGCAGGGTGCCACCCTTCTTTGCCCTTGTTTCGGGGCAACCCTATGCCAATTGGAATCTCCCAACCTTCTACCGTAGACGGATTTGCTCGAAGGCGAGCCGTCACTACAACGTGCCGGGGCATGAGGTCGCCAATGCGGCCTTGCGGATCGCCACGAGGGTTTTCGGCGATATAGGCGATCGGGTTGCCATCGTTGAGCTTGCATGGCGACGATGGAGGCCAGTAGCGCCCAATTTTCGGCGCCGACCTCATGACCGGCAGAAAGTGCATCTTTCTTGTAACGGCGACTGGCTTGTAAGAGCGGCCGGCCTCATGGCGTTCTCGAGCGGGTTAGCATCGAGCTCAAGCCGTCCGTCATCGAGTAAGCGGGTGAGACCTTGCCCAGCGGATGTCGGTAGCCGGGGTGGAACCCGACGAGATCATCGACAGCTGTTTTTCGAGCCACAGCCGCAGTGCTGCGATGATCGGTGCTGGGTGCAGTCCCCTTAATCGTTCCACCGCCCATACTGATCTGAGCGAGATGGATGAGGTGGGCGACCTGCTTCTGGAGTTTGGCGCTGAACCAAACATTCCGCCTCCGCCCGGCAGGATTCGTTACCTCCGGGAAGTGACGCACTTATTAAAAATTTTCTAAAGATTCCTAATAATTTTTCTGTTTTACATGAACGTCAATTTAGTGCGCAGATCTTATTATAAGTTTACATAAAGTAAAATTGGAGGATGTATATATGATAGGTCCAGTTGCGTTATATATATGTTGTTGTATATTGACTAGATTTGGGATGATAGTAAGATTTTCTAAGTTTATCTCAATTATACTGGTCCTCGGAATTTCCGCCGGTTGCTCGACTGCCGTCGATCCGAATATGATGACGGCACCAACGTCTGCCGAATTCGGCTATTCCTCGCAATTTATCCAAAAGAACGCGGCAGAGACTGTAAAGAGATCCGGAAAATCAGTCACCAAGGCCGCGAACAGGACCCATCCCGGCCGCGCACCCTACATCTGTACGCCAAGCGGCTTTGGGAGGACCTCGAAATGCTTCGCTCGATGAAGCTCGCAGGCGTGCTGGCCCTGTCACTCGCCGCCTTGTGCATTGCAGTGCCTGGCGGGTTAGCGGAGGGGCCGTTATCACCCGAGGAAGCCGTATTCGGCATCGACATGACCAAGACGACTTCGACGACACCGAGGCAAGGAGCAAGCGGTTCAGCTTCCGGAGGCAGATCGCTGATGCTCGGCGTCTACGATCCCCACAACCGGTTCCAGAGCTCGGACTATCCGGACATCGAGCACGTGTTCGTCTACTGGCAAGCTCTCGACAAGATCCTGCTCTCCAGCAAAATGCGCCTTGCCCGAGAAAAGGGTAGGATCCTGATGGTGACGGTGGAGCCCTACACCAAGGCGGTGAACTGGCGCGATGGCGGCGAGCGGCTGTTCGGCGACATTGTAGCCGGCCGCTTCGACGCACAGATTGCTTCGTTCTGCGGGGCGCTTGCCAACTTTCGCGGCGAATCATGGATACGCTGGGGTCACGAGATGGAAGATGCTACCGGTCGATACCCTTGGGCCAGGAACGATTCACGCGGCTACGTGGCGGCGTATCAAAAGTTCGTCGATACGTGCCGGAAGATCGCACCGCGGGCCCGTTTTGTCTGGTCGCCAAAGGGCGAGCGTGGACTTGCGGCCTACTACCCGGGCAATGCCCATGTAGACATGGTGGGTTTGTCCGTGTGGGGGCTGGAGAAGTGGGACCGCGACAGGCACGGCCGGCCGCGTGGCTTCGCGGAGACGTTTCGCGAAAAATACCGCCGCGTGGAAAAATTCGGCAAGCCCGTCGTCATCGCCGAACTCGGCGTAGCCGGACGGGACGCCTACCGGCAGGCTTGGTTATCGGAAATCCAGGCCATGGCGGCCAGGAGTGCGCCGTTCCCGCTGCTGAAGGGCGTCGTATATTTCAACGACAAGGAGCCGCACTACTGGCCGAATGGCTACGGTTCCCCGGATTGGCGGGTGTCAGTCTCCGCTTTCGCGCAGAGCCGGCCGCTCGCGGTATCGTCCAGATAGGAAATCGGTGGTCGCGCTGGGAAAAAGTGGGACCACCGCGGGCGGCATCAGCCCCTCGGTTACCGGCCGAAACATGCCTTGATCCGGCTTAGGCGCGAGGCGAAGCAGTGCTTCCAGAAAGCAAACCTTGAGGGTTTCGCCAAGGTAGAGCACGCCGAAACGGTTCTCCGCAATACGGCGCCTGGTATCACTGAAGCGGCTGGGACTCTTTCCAAATCCAAGCGGGTCCGGATACGCATTCATGTGGGATGCGTCCAAACCGCCTTCCAGCAGGCACGGTTTCGATATCGGGCTTGGCATTTTTGAAGCCAATGGCGGCTTTGTGGCGGGCATTACCGGAAGTCGCCGTGTGCTACACCTTCGGCTGCTGCGATCACGTCATCCGTTCGACCACGCCTTAGCGCTTCAAGGCCGGTCTGCCTATTGAGGGCCCCATGAGGTGTGACGAGAAATCGGTAGACTGCCCAGACGCTACCTCCCAGGGTTTCCTGGAGCGCGGACAACGCGCCGAAGGGCCGGCCATACTCGTCGAGCTGCCAGGCTGGGAACCGGAATCCCCCCTTAGCGCCATCGAGGCCAAGAACCTGGCCGGTCTGGCGCCTGGAACTGACGGTTACCCGGGATACGCCCAGCATATCCGCGAAAGCTTCGGCCGTGAGCATGTTATCCTCGGCACGGATTTCCTGCCATGTCCTCCCGATAACAATCCGGCGGTCGCGCTGCCGCACAACCACATGCGGCTGCTCATCCTGACCCTATGAAAGTGAGCCTACTTTCGATTCGATTGTTGGGGTCACGTTCGGCACCGTTTTCTTTAGTCGGAGGGCTGGCTGTTCCACCAACTGCCATGAAAGATATGCGATCAGGGCGGTCCCAGGCAACGCCAGCGCCGCCATTTCATATCCCGACAGGCCATCTCCCACCATCGCCCGGATAACTTGTGTGACTGGCCAGCCGTAGAGATACACTCCGTAAGAAATATCGCTGCCACTGCTGAACCATGCCAAGGGCTTGATATTGGCTGCGCCCAGCCAGATGAGCGGATAGGCGGTGAGATAACAAAAGGTCTCCGGCAGAATCTGGAAATGAACTGCCGGCACAAGTGCGAGCGCAAACAGCGCGGCTATCCACCCGCGAAGTTTATGGAACTGCACCAGCCAGTTCATGACAATGCCACAACAAAATGACGGAAGGACAAACAGCAGCTGGGAAATCCATTGGGCGGAAATCGCCTTGCCATACATGATGGAGAGTCCGACGATTCCGAGGGCAATGATGACCGCAAAGATTTGCCGGCGTCCTTTGACCAGAGACGACGCCATTAACAGTGCAATCAAAACGTAGCCGGCCACCTCCAAGCGGATTGTCCACAGAACCCCGTTTGCCAGCCCTGGCAGATAGTCCTCTTCGCTTGACGGCGGGTAAAACGCGACATCGGCAAAGTACAAGCCATCGGAGTGCAAGAAGATCGCCTGCATGGCTGTGCTAAGGACCTTCGGGTCCAGTATGAATTTTGCCGTGCTGTCGATCGCAAATGGCGGGCAAAGCACATAGGTGACGAGCAGTGTGCTAACGACAAACGCCGGTGCGATTCTGAGGAACCGCTTGCGGAAATAATCAGAAAGTCCCGCCGAGTGCTTGGCACTTTCCGTTACCAGAAAACCACTAAGGATGAAGAAGATAAACACGCCATAGACGCCAGCACTTGAGCCTGTCTGGTGAAGCGGCTCGGTGTCCTCTGATCCGGTCGCGATCAGGAACGCATGAGAGAAGACGACCGATGCGGCCGCAACAAGCCTGAGAACATCGAAGTTGGGATATCGTACTGAGGACATGGCGTTATTTGAGCCTATAATCATTGCATTTCTGCTGTATCAAATCCTTGTACGCCGGTTCATCTTCGGTCCATTTGTCCTCTCCCGTTTGCATTTTGGCCCTGTCTCCATCTGTCAAACGCTATAGCCGGCTTTTCATCTTCCGGTATCAACGCGTGAATTTCCGATGTTCGCCGCACGCCCATCCGTGTTGGCTTGGACGTCTGGTGAGCGTCGTGTTGCTGACGCTCACCAGACCGCTATCCAGTCATGCTCGAGAGATGGGAGGCCCGTAAGCAAACAAGCTTAGCGGCATTCATCGCAGAGCTTCCAGCCGCTGCATATGGCCCTGGACGAGATCACCCCGACGTAACTTTCTCGACTCATCGCCGGGGCTGGAAGGATTGCTTTTAAAGACATACCATTTACCGCCCATGGACGGTTTCTGGTAGATAACGCCATCCTTCTCCCGATGCGAAAAGCAAGTGATGTTCGGCCAAGCAGACATTTTCGTACGCCACAGCGCGCGCATACAGACTTGTCCACTATTCGTTGTATACCAACTGCCTTTGGCATAGGTCCAATAATTGCCCGTCTGGGACCAGGCAGTAAAGCGCCGCTTTCTGTCCGCGGAGAAATAGCCGGCACCGTTGCCCCAATTCCAGGAACGCCCTGCGTAGAGCACATCAAGTGCTTCGGACGACACTGGTGCCCCAGCCTTCGCCTGGAGTGCCACCTCGCGAGAATAGTCGTCTTTCGCGTCGGCCCTTGCCGAAGTCGCAAACAATCCCGAAATCGCGATACCTGCCGCAATTAGCGCTAACCTACTCATTTCCTTCTCCAGTTCGACGTTTCATTCTCACTTTCCGAGAGCTGCTTAGTTGGACATTTTCTCCTGAACGACGCGCCAATCGGGGCGACCAAAATCGGGCCAGGGGTAAACTTCGCGGTCGTTGAAGTAGACAACGGCGACCAGGTCCGGGAATTGCGGGTGGGGCTTCGTGACGTCCTGCGCCCACCGGCGCACGTAGGCCTGATCGCCGTCATAACCCAGCTCGGCAACGATGATCGGTTTGCCAAAGCCTTTGGCGCGCTCATAGCCCGGCTCGAGCCATTCAGCGAATGTCTGATCGGCGCCGAAACGACGGTTATCATAGGGTTGATAGCCGAACACGGAGAGGCCGACGATGTCTACATAATCGTCACCCGGATAGTATTCCTCCAGGCCTTCTTTTCCCTTGGGCGACCAGACGAACTGGGCGTCTTCAAAGTACTCGCGGCAGACCGTGATGACATGGCGGTAGGCGTTCACAAACTGCTCGGGCTCCCAGTAGGCCCAGGTGAACTTGAACCAGTCCTCGTCGTCTTCGTCCATCTCCTGGCCCCAGCGGATGGTGACGGGACTCTCGAGCTTTGATGCTTCGCGGCACACGGCAGCCATGTTTGAATCGAACCGACCGGCCATGATGCCGCTGTAGAGTTCATCGGGGGAAAGCCGCCAATCGAGCGACCATGACCACGGCTCGACCGTGATCATGAGCGCACGCCCGCGTTCCAGCGCGTACTCGTCGGCGATTGCGAGGGTAGTCAGATCGACATCTTCCCAAGGCAGGAAGAGATGCTCGATCTTGGGATTTGGATCCTCACTGAAGTCGCCGTGCGGGTCGTAGGCGCCGAAATCGATCGACTCGGGTGTGATGATCGGACGCTTGTCCGACGGCATTCTGGCTGTCGGAGAATTGGGATCGGGAATCCTGGGGGGATTGTCGGATGCAAGGACAGCCCCCGACAGTATTAGTGCGCCCACTGAAAACGCAGCCACTTTCGTTGTGGTTTTCATCGTACCTCTCCATTTGCTTCGCTAATTTGTGGTTGCACGGCGAGTGTCCCTTCTGGATCGAATTGTTCTGTGGGATTGCGGAGCGCCTCCAGCTTGGCGGAGACGAGGTCTTGGCGGACGAGTTTTGTGAACTCGTCACCCTCCTGCAGCTCGGCATGCCGGAAGACATACCACTCACCGGAGGGCTCCTTCTTTTGGAAGATGGCCTGTCCGTCTGTCCTGTGACTGAAGCAGGTCCTGCCGCCAAAGGTATCGGCCTGGCTGTGCCAATCAGCCTGCAGGCAAAGCTTGCCTGTATCGGTGACGATCCAGCGGCCTTCCGCCCAGGCGGCGTCCGTGCCGGAACCGGACCAGGCCTTGAAGACGCGTCCTTCGTCCTGCATGTGGCCAGCACCATCGGACCATTGCCACGATTTGCCGCGATAGAGCATGTAGAGTTCCACGCCGGTCATGACCCGCGTGTTTTCTGGCAGGACGTCCTCACTGGCGGCCCAGCCCTGACCGGTGAAGATGAAGATGGTGGCCAGGGCGCCGGTGAGTGCGCACAGACCGCCAGTGGATCGGACGCCTTGGCGCCTATCAGCATCTGTTTTCTTCGTCATTCTATCCTCGCACCGCGTGGGTTTCCCGTGGGGTCTGCGCAGCACTCCATTCCTCGCGCCTCCGTGCGATCGAGTCGTTAGCGGCTGTACCGGCAGGCCGGCCGATGACCGTGACCTGGAAGCCGGCGGCTTCCGCTGCTCCCGGCTCGAAAGCGTTGCGCAGGTCGATCAAGACCGGCGAGCGCATGACCTTCTTCAAGGCCGCAAGCTCGAGGCGGCGAATACTCTCCCATTCCGTGACGACCACCACGGCATCCGCGCTGCGGACGCACTCGTACGGGTCCTCGAAAAGAGCGACGTTGTTGAGGATACCGGCAGCGTTCTCCATGCCCACGGGGTCGTGGGCTCGGATCGATGCACCAAAGCGCTGCAGGGTCTCGATCAGCGGCACGGAGGGGGCATCGCGCATGTCGTCCGTGTCAGGTTTGAAGGTGAGACCCAGAACGGCGATCGTCAGGCCCTCGACCTCGCCACCGACGGCATCCAGCACTTTCAGCGCCATTTTGCGCTTGCGCGCCTCGTTGGCGGTCACGGTCTCCTCGACGATGCGCAGCGCCACGCCGTAGTCTTGTGCCATTCTCAGGAGCGCCAGCGTATCTTTGGGGAAGCAGGAGCCGCCGTAGCCGGGGCCGGCATTCAGAAAGCTTGCGCCGATGCGTTTGTCGAGACCGACGCCCAGCGCCAGCTCACCCACATTGGTCCCTACCTGCTCGCACAGATCCGCCAGCTCGTTGATGAAAGTGATCTTCGTGGCCAGGAAGGCGTTGGCGGCATATTTGATCAGTTCCGATGTGCGCCGCTGGGTTACGACAATCGGTGCCTTGGTGTCGGCGAGAGGCTCGCTGTACAGCGCCATCATCACGTCGCGCGCGTTTGCGTCCTCGACACCGATCACGACCCGGTCGGGCTGCACGAAATCACGGATTGCCACGCCCTCGCGCAGAAACTCCGGATTGGAGGCGACCGAGTAGCTGCCGGGGCGGCGCGCCGTGGCAATGATTTTGTCCACGGCATCGCCTGTTCCCACCGGCACCGTCGATTTCACGACCACGACCGCATTCTCGGCAAGCAGCGGTGCGATTTCCCGGGCTGCCATATAGACAAAGGAAAGATCGGCATCGCCATGCCCCGCACGCGATGGTGTTCCGACCGCTATGAACACTACTTGCGCATCCATTACGGCGGCTGCCAGGTTATCGGTGAAGGAGAGCCGTCCAGCTTCGCGATTGCGCTCAACAAGCTCGTCGAGGCCCGGCTCATAGATGGGCAGCCGCCCGTTGTTCAGTCCGGCGATCTTCTCGGCGTTCTTGTCGACGCAAATGACGTCATTACCCCACTCGGCGAAACAGGTTCCGCTGACGAGGCCTACATATCCAGTTCCGATTATTGCTACTTTCATTTCCGTATCCTTGTGCTTCTAGGAGCGTCCCTTCCGTAGAGCAGTTGCGATGGGTCCTTGGGTTAGTAAGACTTTGTTTGCGATGCCGGGCGCCAGCTCGGTCTGAAGATGGTCTTGCGCACGTTTGGGCCACCCATGCCTGCTCCGGCGACCGCGTAGCGATCCTCGAAGAGGCGCAGGCCGCCTGCACCCCAAGCGAGTGCCTCCAGCCCTTCCTTTCCGCGCTCGGCCGTGGCGAAGCCAGGCAGTGCAAGGAGGATGGCCAGCGTTGTCGCCATGGCTGGGCGGTAGCCACGGCTCTTCACACGCACTGTATTCTCACGGGCGTGCTGTATAACGATGATCAGAAAAAGCGTGCTGTAGAGCACCGCATTCACGATGGCGAAGAGATAGAAGCCGCGCGTCTCACCCGCATTGTCGATCAAAAGCACCGGCAAGACCGATGCCACGGCCAGGAAGGCATAGGGAGCCAGAACCCGTGTCGGCAGCGGATCAACTTCGGACGCGCCCTTCGGCGTGACACGAAAATCGACGAAGGAGCCACCGGTCCAGTCGCGCAGTGCCATCGCCGTTCCCGCAAGGGCCCAGGGCCAGCGGGCGAAGAGGAAGAACGTCGTCTCCCAGCTCAGCACCTTCGCGTCACAAGGCCGGAAGGAGCCGCCGGAGCGCCAGCGGTAGGCCATGAGAACGAGGACGAGCGACAGGGGCGCGAAATGCGACAAGAAGGCGGGATAGGTGACTGCCGCGAAGTTCTCGCCGCGCAGGAGTGCGGCGATCGGCATGGCGAACATCACCGCCATGAAGAGCGAAAAAAGCGGATACCAGAACTGCGAGAACAGGAACTGGAACTTGAGGCGCGACGGCAGTCGGCCCACCAGCTTCGGCGACAATTCGAGGAGCAGCATTACCAGGCTGCGCGACCACTGGAACTCCTGGGTGACGAGGTCGCCGAAAGTGCGCGGGCCGTCGCCATGGGCGATAGCGTCCATTGCATGTACGCCCTGCCAGCCGTGGGCGTTCATCATCAGCGTCGTGGAATGATCCTCGGCCAGCTCGGGGCCGAGGCCGCCAATCGCCTTCAGCGCCCTTGTGCGCACGGCGTAATGCGAGCCGATGCAGAGTGGCGCTAGGCCGCCGTTATAACCGGCCTGCAGCGACCCGTGCATGCTCGCTTCCGCATAGAGCCGCCCGCGCGCCGACCAGCTTTCGTGGGCATTCTTGTCGCAGATGCTGGGCGCGGAGACATAGCCGACAGCAGGATTCGCGAAGGGTCGCAGCATCTGGTACAGATAGTCTAGCTCCGGCACATGGTCGGCATCGAGCTGGGCGACGAAGTCGTAGCGATCATAGCCGTAATGATCGTAGAAGAAGGCAAGGTTGCCTTCCTTGCAGCGTGTGCGCCGCGGCCAGGCGGTGCGATGATAGTCGGCCCGGCCTTTGCGGGTGGAAACGAATACACCGTGACGGCGACACCATTCCAGCGTTTCCAACGACGGATCCTCGTCGGCAAGCCAGGTGTCGTGCGGCACGTTCTGGGCCAGCATGGCCTTCAGCGTCTCCGCGACGATGGGAAAGGGCTCCGACGGTGCCTTTGTGACGACCATGGCGACGCGGCTGCCGGCCGGCAGCTGCAAGGGGCCATTGGGCTTCATCGCGCGATAGAAGACGGCCAGGAAATAGGCCGGCAGCAGCGTGACCCAGGCAAGGACCAAGGTGACGGTTATGGATCCCAAAAGGTCGACATGATGCTCAGGCCTCAACCACCAGGCCCAGAAGTAGATGAGCGCGACGAGCCAGAGGGCCACGCCCGCCAGATATTCGACGCGTCGCCAGCCCGTCAGAACCGGCACCATGGGCGGCTCTATCGCGGGCTCGGCCGCAAGCTCGGGCGCGCTGAGCTTTATCCCGGGAACGCGCTGCGTCATGCCCGCGTCTCCAGGCCGAAGAAGGGAGCAGCGGTGCGCACGATGGTGTCGAGGTCCGAAAGCTCGGCGGCGAAGCCCAGCGCCTCGCGGGCAAGGCCCGGATCAGCATAGAGGACCGGCGGGTCGCCGGCACGGCGCGGGTGAAATTCGACCGGGACATTGCGACCGGTAACCTGCGCGATGGTGCCGAGAATTTCCCGGATGGAGGATCCGCTGCCGGTTCCAAGATTTACCGCGAGATTGCCGCCACCATCGGCCAGATGCTCGCATGCCAGAACATGGGCACGCGCAAGGTCACTCACGTGGATATAATCGCGTACACAGGTGCCGTCCTCGGTCTCGTAGTCGTCGCCGAAGATCGTCAAATGCGACAGGCGCCCGGCCGCCGCCATCAGGGCTCGGGGAATGAGATGTGTCTCCGGATCATGCCGCTCCCCGATCTCGCCGTCCGGATCGGCACCGCACGCGTTGAAGTAGCGCAGAGCCACGTAGTGCATGCCATAGGCGGCAGCATGATCCTTCAGCATGTGCTCGGCCATCAGCTTGCTGCGGCCGTAGGGATTGATCGGGCGCTGCTCCGATGTCTCCCCGATTGGCAACTCCTCGGGAATGCCATAGGTGGCGCAACTACTCGACAGAATCAGTTTGTTGACCGAAGCCGCGCGGCAGGCATCAAGAAGCGAAATCGTTCCAGCAACGTTGTTGCGGTAATATTTCGCCGGATCCTCGACGGACTCACCGACATAGGCGAAAGCTGCGAAGTGAATGATGGCTTCGGGTCGGTACACCTCGAGCGTCGCGATAAGGGATTCCCTGTCGAGAATGTCACCCTCGACAAAGGGGCCCCAGCGCACCGCGTCGCGATGACCCGAAACGAGATTGTCGTAAGTGACAGGCTCGATGCCGTGGGCCGCCAGGGCCTTGCAGGTATGGCTGCCAATATATCCGGCGCCGCCGGTCACTAGCACACGCGGCGTGGTCATGCGGCGCTCTCCTGAGACACCGTCGTCTCTACTCCGAGCACCCGGTCGAAATAGGCGATGGTCTTCGACAGTCCCTCGGCGAGGCCAACGGTGGGTTTCCACGCCAGCGCCTCTCTTGCCCGGCGAATATCCGGGCGGCGCTGTTGGGGGTCATCGACAGGAAGCGCACGATGCACGATCCGCGATTTTGACCCCGTCATGTCGATCACGAACTCGGCAAGCTCACGGATCGTGAATTCATCGGGATTGCCGAGGTTAATGGGGCCGGTGACATCGTCCGGCGACTCCATCAGACGCACGAATCCCTCGATGAGGTCGTCTACGTAACAGAACGAGCGTGTTTGGGTGCCGCTCCCGTAAATGGTTATGTTCTTACCTTGAAGGGCCTGAACGATGAAGTTCGAGACGACGCGGCCGTCGTTCGGGCGCATACGCGGACCGTAGGTATTGAATATCCGGCAGACCTTGATGCTAACGCCATACTGGCGTGCATAGTCAAAGAAGAGCGTTTCTGCGCAACGCTTGCCCTCATCGTAGCAAGCCCTCGGGCCGATAGGGTTGACGTTGCCCCAGTAGAATTCGGGCTGGGGATGAACATGCGGATCGCCATAGATTTCAGAGGTTGAGGCCTGAAAGATCCTTATGCCGCGTTCTCTTGCAAATTCGAGAAGATTGAGTGCCCCCAGCGCGCTCGTCTTCATGGTATGAATTGGATCGGCTTGGTAATCAGGCGGCGAGGCAGGGCAGGCAAGGTTGTAAATCTCATCGACGGCAAGTTCGCTGCAGGGCGTCACGATGTCGTGGCGCAGCAGTTGAAAGCCCGCGTGTCCGATCAGGTGCTCAACGTTCTCGACCCGCCCGGTCGAGAAGTTGTCGAGACATAAGACATTGTGTCCCAGCCCGAGCAGCCGCTCGCACAGATGCGACCCCAGAAAGCCGGCGCCGCCCGTTATAAGGATTCGCCGCGAAGCTGGATTCGGAGAGACGATATTTGTGATCCGTGAATTGCCCATAAAAGCCTCCGGACGAAGAAACTGGTTTCAGTGGTAGCCAACCAAGAACCGGTGTGAAGCGGCCGCACCTGTCCTCTGCGCGTCTGACAAAGCCTCGCACTTGGACGCTTTCTCGGCTCGTGACCTCAGGTCTGCTCCATGCAGACGATATCCACCGTCGACATGCGCCTGGGCACAGATGACGTGATGAGAAATATCAAGATGGGGCAGACGCCGGCAGTTATCGTGACATGATCACCGGATGCGCGGCTGCACGCTTGCGAAATACATGCGTTGCAATGGGACAATCCCTTTTGATTCTTTAGCCTTTGTCGACATGATGCCTCTCTTTGCTTACACTCCAATGCTGACACATCCACATGAATTGCTTGGCAATTCCGCGCGAATGTTTCGCATTTATTGAAAGTTAAACCTTTCGTGAGCCGAGGGCATGTGGCGAAAGTCAGGATTGAAGATGACGAAAGTCATATTCATTTGCGGCCCGCCAAGGGTTACGCAATAGAAAATTGACCTTGCGAGCTGGCTGGAGAATAAATGATCAACCTCGCCACTGAGCTACTATCGGCCGCAGAAGCCGATGTAATAGGGCTTGCCATTGTCAACGCAGACAGAGCGATTCAGCAGAAAATCGGGCGCCTAGTTGATTGGCTTCCGGCGAAGGGAGCCGACTGCTGCCAGTGCATGCTACTGATCGGGATGGAATCCGAATTGGCCGCCCTGGCCGAAGGACAGCGGGACACAATCGCCCTATCTGGGGTGCGCGGCATATCACCCGGACTGGATCATCCGGTAACGGCGGCTATTATGTGGAACAAGCATCAGTCACATTACGTTGTGATCGCGATACCTGATTTTGCGGCGCGCCAGGTCGGAATTCTGTTCGAAAGTGAGCGCCGTGCCCGGCGCGTGATGGAGCAACAGCTCGAGGCGGCGAGTTCGGAGGTGCGCTTTGCCTCGCTTGCACGAACACGCCTACGATTGGCACGCGACCTTCACGACACGCTCGTGCACTCAATCATGGCGCTGCTGACCCAGATTCGACTAACTCAGCACTTTCAATCGACCGACCCCGCTTGCGTATCCGAAGGCCTTGCGACCGCAGAAGAAGCGGCTATAAACGGCCTAGCTCGCGCACGCGATGCCATTGCCCGACTGCGGACGCCTGATGAGTTTGAACCGGCGTTGGACGTGGAGGGGATGCTACTCGACTTTGCGAAACAGACAGGCACCGAGGTCTTGGTGCACATCGATGATTGCGCTCGCGATGGGCTGCGCAACTACGGAATGACGGTTCAGCGCATCCTCAGCGAGGCGCTGCGCAACATTGAAAGACATGCGAAGGCGCGGCGCGTTCAGGTTCGTGTGATCGAGACAGAGGCCGAAGCCGGTAATAGATTCGTTGTCGAGATATGTGACGATGGATGCGGCTTTGATCCTGCTGTTGCGAAGCCAGGGCACTTCGGTTTGATCGGAATGGTGGAATTCGCTGAACTCGCCGGTGGCGAATGCATTGTGAAGAGCGCGCACGGGGAGGGGACGCTGGTACGCATATCGCTGCCCGCAATCGGGCCTTCGTCGGCGTACTTTTCAGGGGCACGCGCGAACACCAGCGAGAAGCTGCCGGGTCATGGAAAGGATGGTGGGGGCGGTGAGCGCGTTGCATGAGCAAAGTGAAGGGGTGCGTGTGCTGATCGCCGAAGATCAGACATTGATCAGGGAAGGTCTTGCCACGCTCCTAGCGCAACAGAACGATGACTTTGAAATTCTCCCGGGCGCAGCCGACGGCGAGCAGGCGATCGAATTTACGCGTCGATATAGGCCTGACGTCATCTTGATGGATTTGCAAATGCCACGTGTCGATGGCATTGCGGCCACCCATCGGATCCTCCGCGAATTTCCGAAGACTAGCATTGTGGTCTTGACCACTTTTGAGACGAATGACTTGATCTTCGAGGCTGTCAGCGCGGGTGCGAAGGCGTATCTTTTGAAAGACGCTAGGATCGATGAGATTGCGGCAACAATCCGAGCGGTAACGAACGGCCAATCGGCGCTTTCGCCCAGCGTGGCCGCGCGCGTCCTCGACGAGTTCAAGCGGCTGCGACCTCGGCATGCGCCGGCGAGTCTTCCTGTTCACGATGGCTTGACGGGGCGGGAGAGCGAGATACTCAGGCTCGTGGTGGAGGGGCAGAGTAACAGCGAAATCGGCAAGCAACTGCATTTGGCTGAAGGTACGGTAAAGAATTATGTGAGCACGATCCTGGAAAAGTGTGGGGCTAGAAATCGCACGGAGTTGGCGATAAGGACAATAGGTTTAACCAGGTAACAGCAATCTATACTTTTCGGGACTGGATACTCGAGGCTTTGTGTTATCTGAATGGGGGATAATTGGAGAATGGCCATGGAGGGTGTTGAGCAGATTGAAAAGGATGCAGGCGAAAATGCGTCTGCAACTGAGGAGGAAGCGACAGCGCGTGCCAAGGAGACAATCGATGCCGAGGAGACAATCGATCAGGTCCGTGCTCTCTTGTTCGGCGGAGCCCAGCGGTCGCTCGAAAATAGACTAGTTGGCTTGCGAGAAGAGATGCAGGCTTCCCTCAAGGAGTTCCAAGCAGAGTTGGCGGCTGTGCGAGAAATGATCTTGGAGCTCGAGCGGAGCAGCGAAAAGAAGCAACTCGATTCGCATAAGGAGATCGGCGCCGCAATTTCGAAGCTTGGTACGACCATCAGCGCGCTGGGATCCGACCGCGCTGGAAAATAGCATGGCATCTACAACTGGCCAGAACCGCGAGATCGAGCAACTCAAGACATTGCTCTTTCAAGCGGAGGCGACGCGTCTTGCGGAACTGGAGACAGATGTCGCTTTTCTACGGCGCTATGTAGGCGGCCCCGAGCGCCTCGAAGCGGCAACGGCAGACATATTGGTCTCCGCGTTGGAGCGGGCGGAAGTCCGTCAGCCGCGCGAACTCGCGAACGTCGTTGCACCCGTCGTGGTGTCGGCAATTCGGAGCGAGATCAGGAATTCGCGCGAGATGATGATCGATGCGCTCTACCCTCATGTCGGGCGGCTGGTCAGCGCAGCCGTAGCAAACACCTTCAAGCAACTGGTTGCGGCGCTGGAAGAGCGTATTGGTGCGCTGACATCCGGGGAACTTTGGGTCGCGCGCATCAAGTCTCTGGTGACCGGCCGTCCGATCAGCGAGTTCGTGATGGCAGACAGCAATCCACGCCGGGTCAACCGGTTGCTGGTCATCGAACGCGGCAATGGACGCCTCGTCGCAGACTGGAAGCGCGAGGGGACCCTCGACGAACGCGCGGACCTGGTGAGCGCGATGGTCGCAGCGATCCTTGAATTTTCTGTTCAGGCGCTAGCCGAAGAAGGTAGTCTGCAAAAGCTCGATCTCGGCGGAAAGGAGATCGTGCTTCGCGCCTCGCCGCAGTTCATCCTCGCGGCAGAGTGTATTGGCCTCCTGCGTCCCGCCGACGAAGCCAGGATCAATTCGCTTTTCTATGACATGATCGAGAGTATGCGCCGTGGCTCGAACTGCGATGCTGCGACGCTCGCCTCATTGGCAACGTCCATCGAAAATCATCCCCTCTCTCGCAAAAGGAAAAGGCAGCGTGGAAAGGCCATTCTGTTTCTATTTGCCGTTCTCACCGCTGTCCTGCTCGTCTGGTTCGCCGGCTTGTTCGTGTCTCGCACGGTATTAGAGCAGCGGACGAATGCCGCGCTGCAGCAGCTTGTCGACGAGCAGCCGTTGTTGGCATCGTTTCCACTGCGGCTGGACTTTGACCATGGCAATCGACATCTCACGGTCTCCGGCATCGAGCCCAGCCAAGTGGATGTTGTTCCCTTGGTTGACGCACTGGCCAAGGCTGCGGCTCCCTATCGGATGATCAACCAGATCGGCATCGTGCCCGGACTGGAGCAGTCGGCTGCACTGCAGACAGATGTCGCCGCAATGCAGCAATCACTTGCCCGTATACAGGCGAGCATTGACGAAATGCGCGAGGCGGTGGCCGAGGAATCGAAATCCAAAGATCAGCAATACGCAGAGTTGAGTGAGCAATATAGCAGGCTGGAGTCCATTATCGACAGTCCTGCAGAACGGCTCGGCCGCTTCATGACTTCGACGGCTGTTTTTTTCCGCACGGGCAACGACGAATTCGTCAATAGCGAAGAAGCCGAGCAGCAGATGCGACAACTGGCCGGGCTGCTTGCAAACAACGATCTGAGAGTTCGGGTCGTCGGGCATACGGACCATGTCGGATCGGATTCGGCCAACAGAATACTTGCCAAAAAGAGAGCGGAGAGGGTAGTGCAGAGGCTGACCTTTCTCGGGGTCGAGCCCTCGCGATTGATTGTCGTTTCACGCTCGGCATCAATGCCGATTGCCGATACGATCGGCGCAACGAATGCCGCAAACCGCCGGGTTACGTTCGAAAACATGTTTCAGACCGAACCGTCCCAGTGATGCTCACGGCAAAGGTCATGCTGCTTGGCGACATGGGTGTTGGTAAGACATCGATCATGTACCGCCTCGTGCACGATCGTTTCGACGGGCAATACATGACGACACTCGGCGTCGAAGTTCTCAGTTATGATGTCCCTGCTGATGGGAGCGAACTGGCGCGCCTTGTGCTGTGGGATACGGACGGCGATTTTGGGACACGTATTTTCGAAACCGCCTACGTCACGGGGGCTTCAGCCGCAATCATCGTATCGGATGTAACACGGCCGCAATCGATCACGCACATGGTCGAGTTGGCGCGGGGCTTCGAGTCAAGGTTTCCAGGGAGGCCATACAAGGCCCTCGTGAACAAAATCGACCTCACGAAAGGCGGGGGGGGCGCCGAACAGATTGATCTCGCACCCTCAAGTGTCAGTTTCGTGAGCGCGAAAACCGGTGCCGGGATCGCAGAAACCTTTGCTGAGCTTGCGGAAACGATACGGCGCCGACAGCTCTAGGGTCTGTTGGGATTTCATCGCGAATTGATAACTGCAATGACTGCGGTCCAGAGATAGTTCATGACCCTCGAAGCTGGTGTCCGAATTGTCGCTGCATGGTGTTGCTTGGCAGATTGCAAGAATGCCCCAGCTTGCTTCGGCTTGGGCATTTAATCGTGAGAATTTTGGTGACCGGGTTTCAGATCAACTGCATCTGCGAAGAGGCTCTCGGCCTGCGAGCACGGGCAGCCGATCGCGACTGCGTGTGACGTGCATACGGTCTGGTCGTGCACACGAGAAAGCGTGGTAGTCATCGTCCGGCCCGAGGCCCTGCTCGAATTGGCGACCAGTGAGCTTGGCGCCGGCCATGTCTCGCTTGCGCCGCCCCGGTCGCGCGGGATCGACAACGTCATCTTCGACGTACCGGTCAGGACCGACTTCTTTGACACACCATTGCGCCGGTTCGCAGCGCCGCCTGCGGCCTCGCGCTCTTCGCCCAGATGCTCATCCAGCTCGGCGTTCAGAATGCGCTCCGACAGCGCCTTCTTCAGATCGTCCAGCAACTCGTCCTTGGCAAAGACCTCGCCAGGGTCGCGCCCCGCAAGCAGTTGGTCCAAAAGTTCTTTCTCAATGGCCATGTGATGATTCTCCTTTCCATCATCATGACCTCAGACACGAAATTCCTGACAGTCCCGCGACGCAAGAAGAGTGCAAGAGTTTCTCCACGAGAATTTCACCCGCAAATTGTCGGTGGGGGAGATCGCGTCGATCGCCGGTCTTTCGCCATTCCACTTCACTCGGGCATTCAACAAGACATTCGGCCAGCCGCCGCACCAATACGTTCTCAACCTGCGTTTGACCTTTGCCGAGCAACTCCTGCTGGAGGGCAACATATCAATTGCCGAGATCGCCTATCTGAGCGGGTTTTCAGGTCAGAGCCATCTGACCGCTGCGATGAAGAAACATCGGCATGCGACACCGGCCCAGATACGGCATAACAGACAGATTTATTTAAGTTTTTGATGATGATAGCGCCAGCAAGGACAAGAAAAATGCTCAGCGCGAGAAAAATGTGGCAAGATCGTAGCGATATGTGGATGAAGGCGCCATTTTGCGCAATATTTTTATACTCACGGCAAAGTCCTGAAATACCACCCGTGAAGGTTGTGCCCTTCTGCCCAGGTTGGAATTGTCCGGTATGGGGCCTTTAAGCCTGGGTATTGATGCAGCGCATCGGATTAAAGAAGAAACCGATGTAATGCTTGGGCGGCGCGGCGTTAGGCCGCGCGGAAGCAGGGCAACACCGCGCCGGATGATTCGCCTACGAGGGGATCGTCCATGCTTAAGCCGGTTTCGCTGCGCGATGTTGCGCGTTGTTTGGCAGGTTATCTCGCCTGTACTGCGCGGCCTCCCTGCCTTTCCCGCTCGCCGGCGTGGCTTTCGTCATTCCCGATGGCATTGAGGATGATGGTGGATCGCGCTGCTTGCGGGACGGTTGGTCGTGCAAGCCGCCAGGCCAGGCTCGGGCTGGCAGCCACCCTGATGTCCGGGATGGCGATTTGGAGTGGCGACGCGCAAGCACAGGCGCAGACCCCGTTCGCCGCCTGTACGTCGACCATGTATCTGTCGATCGGCGCCAATCCGACGCAGCTCCACAGCGTCGACACGAGCACCAACCCGTTCACCTTTCCGGCCATCGGCGATGCTTGACGAGCTCAACGGTCGATCTCCTGGCCGTCGGGGGATAGATCGTCCCCTGGCGGGCCGTAGGATACTGGACATCATTCCGGAAAACGCCGGTCCGCGACTGGTCACTGCCAAGGGCGCGGTCGCCCACACCGTCCGTTCGCCGTCCTCGCAGACATTCCTCACCACAAATCACGTGGCCACCGTAGCGCTGGTGTGCTCTCCCGGGACGACAACGAGGTTTGGTGGCGGCGAACGGTACAGATACGACGCGTACACCGGAATGCTGACCGTCATCCCCGCCAATGTGGAGGTCGAAATGGGCTGGTCGGCGGCCAGGGAGGAACTGCTCATCGCCTGGAAGCCCGAATGCCTGCGCGAGCTTGCGGTAGAAACGTTGGATATGGAATGCGCCCAGCTCCGGCCGTTGAAGGGGAAGGTTGATCCACAGGCCCTGCATATGGCCGAGTTGATGAAAGC
This sequence comes from Nitratireductor luteus, assembly GCF_026162365.1. Classification (GTDB taxonomy): domain Bacteria; phylum Pseudomonadota; class Alphaproteobacteria; order Rhizobiales; family Rhizobiaceae; genus Chelativorans; species Chelativorans luteus. The sequence continues at coordinate 357,761 of NZ_JAOANW010000004.1, forward strand.
GGAGCTGATGCGCGGTGAGCCGCCGAACGAGCCCTACGTCGAGTCCCTCATCGTCCTCCTCGGCATTCACGTACTTCGCAGCTATTCCAGCGCCGATGCGCGGTCTGCGCGGCTGAAGGGCGGGCTGCCCGACCACGTCGCCAGAAGGGTGCGGGAATATCTGGACGAGCATTACGCGCGCAAGCTGTCGGTCGTTGAGCTTGCCGCCGTGTGCGACCTGTCGCCCAGCCATTTCATCCAGGCCTTCTCCAAAACCTTCGGCTATCCGCCGCACCGCTACCTGGTCAACCGGCGCCTGACCTTTGCCGAAAAGCTGCTCCTCGAAACGGACATGACTATCGCAGAGGTGGCCTATTTAAGCGGCTTTTCCAGCCAGAGCCACCTTACCTCCGCCATGCGGAGCCACATGCGTATCACCCCGGCAAGGCTACGGGCGCAGCGATAGTGTTTTCAGATTCTATAAGAGTACGCTGGAGTGTAACACTGCGCTAGTTCACTATTTATTTGGAATAATTAGCAGATGTGAAAGAAGGCTTGTGTCCAATATGCCACATCCCGCATGTGTGTATAAATAATTTCGTATTTTTTTGAAAAGACCGAAGCTTCTTGAAATACCCAAGGCCAGAAATCGTGCCCTTGTGTGAATATATCGAAGTCCCTCTTGGGTTAGAATTTCGTCAGAAGCATTGATGGCGTGCGTTGGATTCTGAGGGGAATCTATCGAAATGCTTTGTATGCGCGCAATTCATACCGCGCGTAGAAGACGACAGTGCCAAGGGGTTTTCGCATACGAGGGGTCGTTCATGCACAAGTCGAACTTGTTCTTTGCCGCCACACGTTGCTTTGCCGTCCATTGTCATCGCATAGCCGGCTCCGGTAAGGCGTCAACACGGTCGCCCGGATTCCTGCTTCGATATGCTCCCCATCTTATACGGAACACCCTCGCCGGTCTCTTCATTCTGGCGGTTTGGCTTTCTCTCGGCACCACGCAAGAAGCTCGCGCCCAGGCGACCCCTACCGTCGCATGCACGACGGACGGGGCATTTTTCAACACGGCATACGATTCCTCCACCGGAGGAATGCTCACATCGGGCACGGACGCCAACTGGGACGTTGCCCTGACGACCACAGACGTGACAGGCGGGCCGCCAGGAAGTCTAACTTATGCTGACGCCGTTGTCGTAGACGATCCGCCTGCCGTTTACACAACCTCGCCCTTTGGCAACGCCAACTGGGTCTCCCATAACGCGACTGCCATAAATCCCACTAACGAGAACTACGACGCCTTCTATCGCTACGAGTTCAACCTCGACCCTGCCGTCGACCCGTCGACGCTGGACCTGCAGATGACATTCTTTTCCGATAACTCTGTCATCGAAGTCTGGGTGAACGGGGCAGCCCAGAACATCAGTTCGGACTACGGCACTGCTGATCCCTATTTCTATAGCGGATTCACGAGCGGCAATGGGGCTAACGGCTCCATGAATGGCGCTTGGCAGACGGGCCTCAATACGATCATCGTCCATATAAAGTCTGGGCCTGGCGCGACGGCGTTCATGGCGCAAATCCAGTCGACCGCGCTCTGTCAGCCGATGCTGACGCTGCAGAAGACTGTCATAAATAACGAAGGCGGCACCGCCACGGCGAGCGACTTCACCTTGAGCGCAGATGGTCCGGTGGCTATCGAAGGCGTGATGGGTGACCCTGCGGTCACCGACGCTTCGATCCCAGCGGGCACATATACGCTCAGCGAATCCAGCGATGTCCTTGGCTATGCCTCTTCCGAATACAGCTGTTCGATCGATGGAGGGGCGGCGGTGAATGGCAATTCACTGACGCTGGCTAATGGCGAAAGCGCCGTCTGCACGATCACCAACGATGATTCGCCATCCTTCGGCTCCTGCACGCCGACCATGTACCTGGCGCAGAACGTTCCGACGCAGCTGTTTGTGTTCGACTCATCGTCGAACCCCTTCGACGTCAATCCGGTGGGGTCGGCCTCGTCGAACCAGTACAACGGCATCGCGATGAATCCCATCGACAATTACATTTACGGGCTCGAGATAAACACGACCCCGCCACGGTTGGCACGCGTCGGCAGCGACGGCGGCGTGCAGGTACTCGGAACGATCTCGGGCTTTCCGAACGGCAGCGTTACCGGTGAGTTCGGCCCGGACGGAACATTCTATTCGGCGACCGCCGGGAGGCTTTATACCGTCGATGTCACGTCGAGGACGGCGACGTCCGTTGCGCTGAGCGGGGCCGCCACCCACGGTCCGGACCTGGCATGGCACAACGGGCTGCTCTACACAGTCTCTGGCACTGGCGTGCTCTATACAATCGACCCGGCGACCGGCTTTGTCGCCCCCGTTGGCCCCACCGGTTTGCCCACCAACGCCTTCGGCGGCATGTTCGGGGCCAGCAACGGCGTCTTCGGCAGCAACAATGTTGGCGGCTTCTACCGGTTCGACGTGGCGACGGGGCAGGGGACGCTGATCTCCGATCTGCAGGGCTCCGGCCAGAACGACGGCGCCAAATGCGCCACCACGGCGCTCACTTTCCCGGCCGATGTCGAGATCGCCAAGGACGACGGCAGTGAGAACTACGCGGCGGGCGAGGATGTCGTTTACACGATCGCCGTCTCGAACAATGGCCCGTTCGGCGTTGCGGGCACGCAGGTGAGCGATCCGCTTCCCGACGGAATCACTGACGCGACCTGGACCTGCGGCAGCCCGGTGAATGGCGCGGTCTGCAGCGTGGCGAGCGGCGCGGGCGCCATAGCCGACGTGCCGGTGAACCTGCCGGCGAACAGCTCCGTCACCTTCACGCTGACCATGACCGTGCCGTTGGATTTCGAGGGCGACCTCGTCAACACGGCGACCGTCACCAACCCGCCCGACGTGCCGGACCCGGATCCGGGCAACGACACGAGCACGGACACGAACACCGTGCCGCTGGTCACAAAGAGTAAGCAGTTGGTGGACGAGAGCGGGGAGCTCGACGGCGCTGCCGAGCCGGGCGAGACGCTCACCTACGAGATCACGCTCACCAATGCCACTGACACTGCGCGCGCCAATTACGGTCTGATAGACGACTATGACGACAACCTGACGGTTGTGGATGCCGACGGCGGCAATGACGACAGCGATCTGATCACCTGGACGGGTCTCACCGTCCCGGCGCGCGACGGGACGAATTCTGGCGAGCTGGTGCTGACGGTTCAGCTGCAGGTCGACGATCCGATCTCCGACGGCGTGACCAGTATCAGCAATGTCGTCTACGAGCCCGGCGAGACCGTGGACTGCAGGGTCACGCCCGACCAATGCGTCGAGGTTCCGGCCGCCGGGAGGGTCGCACGGCTGAAGGAACTGATCGACGAGGACGGCCCGACGGTCGGCGTTGCCGAGCCGGGCGAGACCCTCACCTACCAGATCACGCTCAACAACTACGGCGGCGCGAGGGACAGCTACGCCATCCAGGACCTGCTCGACAACAACACTGTCTTCGTATTGGCCGACAATGGCGGCGCGCATACGGGCGGCACTCCCGGCGGCGGCGTTGTGGACTGGACGGGGCTTTCTGTGCCTGCCCATGACGGCTCCGCCCCCGGTACGCTGGTGCTGACGGTGGCGGCCGCTGTGGTCGACCCGCTACCCGAGGGGACTACGGAGATCGCCAATATGATCAAGGAGCCGGGCGATCCGGATCCCGAATGCCCCTCGGACGATTGCGCGGTGGTGCCGTCGCAGGTGACGGGGCTCGAGCTAGTCAAGACTGGGACTTACGAGGATACCGACGAGAACGGCTTCGCCAGTCCCGACGACACGATCCGCTACCGCTTCACGGTGACGAACACGGGCAACGTGGCGCTTGCCGATGTGGTGCCGGAGGATGCCGGCCCGACCTTCGACGGCCAAGAGGGGGGCGGTGAGCTGTCGGCTTTCGATCCGCCCTCGGCGACGCTGGAGCCGGACGAGGAGATGATCTTCGAGGCCACCTATGTCCTGACGCAGACCGACATCGACAACGGCTCGGGCGTGGAAGACGGCGTCGAGAACCGGGCGACGGCGATCGGCTATGCCAACGGTACCAGGACCACCGGTACGCCGGTGGAATCGGAGGGTAGCGGGACGCTCCTGGATCTGCCCTTTGCGCAGAGCGACATCTCTGTGGCCAAGATCGCGCAACTGCGCTCCATCCGGCGTGGCGAGCAGGCGCCGTTCATCATCCGGGTGACCAACCATGCCGGCTCGCGGGCGAGCGGGCTGACGGTGGTCGACACCATCCCGTCGGGCTTCCGCTACGTGGACGGCTCGGCGACGCTGAACGGGGAGACGGTAGAGCCGGAGGTTTCCGGCCGCGCCGTGCGTTTCGAGAACCTGTCTCTTGCCGGCAATGGCGAGCTTGAGATCCGGCTCCGGATGCTGGCGCTGAGCTCGGCCGGCCCTGGCGAGCATGTGAACCGGGCCAGCGCGACGGACGCGTCGGGTACTTCACTTGCGCCGCCGGCGACGGCGGTTGTGGAGATCCTGGTCGAGCCGGTGTTCGACTGCGGCGACATCATCGGCAAGGTGTTCGACGATGAGAACGGCAATGGCTACCAGGACGACGGCGAGCCGGGCTTGCCGGGGGTGCGGGTGGCAACCGTCAAGGGCTGGCTGATCACCACCGACCGGTATGGTCGCTTCCACGTCGCCTGCGCCGACCTGCCCGATCAACGTATCGGCACCAACTTCATCATGAAGCTGGACACGCGCACGCTGCCTTCGGGCTACCGGTTGACGACGGAGAACCCGCGGGTGGTGCGGCTGACGGCGGGCAAGATGACCAAGCTCAATTTCGGCGCCTCGATCGGCCGCGTCGTCCGTCTTGATCTCAAGGACGAGGCCTTCGTGCCGGGCCGGGCCGAGCTCGATGCGCACTGGGCCGCGCATGTCGACCGGCTGATCGACGTGCTTGCCGAGGAACGGTCGGTGCTGCGGCTGGCCTATATCGACGCCGGCACCGATCCGGACCTTGCCGAGGCGCGGGTGCGCGGCATGAAGGCGCTGATCGCCGAGCGATGGCGACGGCGGCAGCGGGCCTATCCGCTGAGCATCGAGACGCGCGTGGAGGCGGGGCAATGAGGACGTTCATGACAGCCATGGGCTGCGCCCGTCCGGCGCAGGCACTCGACCTTCGGCTTCTGCTTTTGGGCGGTACGGCGCTGGCCGGCCTGCTGGGGGCGGCCGGTCCGGCGCCGGCCCAGGACAATGGGATGGCAGGCAAGGTGCTGGCCGACGCTTCGGTGAGCGGCCTGCCAGTGGGCCGTAACACGGAAGCGGAGAGCGCGGCCGATACGCCGTCCATCCCCTTCATGATCAGCGTCGACGGCGAGACGGTGGACGAGAGCGTCGCGGCCGGCGAAGCCGGTCTGGCGCCGGGGGAAGCGGCGCCTGCCGCGCGGCCGGTGGACCGGCAGCGCCAGACGGATGCGGGGCTGTCGGCGGTCGACATCCAGGTGAAGTTCGACGGGCTGGAGGCGGACCCGTTGCTCAACGTGTCGACGATGCCGGTGGAGCATACCTACCGCGCCGGCGAGCCGGTCACCTTCCTGGCGACCGCCAACTACCCGGCCTTCATCGACCGCGCCGAGATCCGCATTTACGAGGACGGCGCCGAGCACCGGCCGCTGGCCATCCTGCCGGTCGCCATCAACGGGACGGCCAATTGGGCGATGCCGGCGGCGGAGACGGAGACGGAGTTTTCCTACGTGCTGCGCGTCTACGGTGCCAAAGGCCGCTATGACGAGACAGTGCCGCTCAGTCTTCGGCGCACCGAACGCACCCAGCCGCGGCACGGCCGCGAAGAGGCGGTGGCACCGGGCATGGGCGAGGACCGCACGGCGCTGCGCAACATCCCCGTCCATGGCGGGGCGGTGACGGTCTACGGCCGCCACGTGCCGCCCGGCTATGTCGTCGAGGTTCTGGGCGAGACGGTTCCCGTCGATCCCGAGCAAGCCTTCGTCGTGCAGCGTATCCTGCCGCCGGGCGATCATGCGGTGCCCGTCGCCGTCAAGGGGGCCTCGAAGACCGGCGGCCTTGCCTTTTCCCGCGACATCAACATTCCCGACAACGACTGGTTCTATGTGGCGCTGGCCGACCTCACCATCGGCAAGCGCATGGGCGACGACAACATCGAGGTGGCGCGTCCGGGCGAGTATGACGAGGTCTATTCCAAGGGCCGGCTGGCCTTCTATCTGAAGGGCAAGATCAAGGGCAAATATCTGCTCA
>NZ_JAOANW010000042.1 GCF_026162365.1 Nitratireductor luteus
GTGCGGCGGCTGGCCGAATGTCTTGTTGAATGCCCGAGTGAAGTGGAATGGCGAAAGACCGGCGATCGACGCGATCTCCCCCACCGACAATTTGCGGGTGAAATTCTCGTGGAGAAACTCTTGCACTTTTCTTGCGTCGCGGGCCGAGAGCCCGCTCCTGCGGATCGGCGGCGACTTCTTCACCTTTGAATAATGCCGAAGAAGGTGCACGCTGAAGAGCGTGACCAGAGAGCCGACCCAAAGCTCGTTTGCCGGCTCTGGCCGCGTCAGCTCCATCTTCAGAAGCTGTGCGATGTGCAGTGCCTCAAGATCGACGGTTCCCAAGGGGGGCGGCGCAAGCGAGACATGGCCGGCATCGAGCTCACTGGTCGCCAATTCGAGCAGGGCCTCGGGCCGGACGGTGACTATCACGCTTTCTCGTGTGCACGACCAGACCGTATGCACTTCGACATTTGCCGGATGGACAAGAAGCGTTCCGACCGGCGCATCGTACTCCTGCATCCTGTCGCTCCCCAGCGCCGCCCGGATCCCAGGTGCCGGGGCAAGCATGACCTCTGCAAAATGGCTTTCCGCCAGCAGCGTCTGCGCCCCCGGCTCGCGGACGGCATAGATCGCGGCGCCCCTCGACGTTGCCAGGCGCGGACCCGCGGATTTGGGGATGAGATTGAGGATATGTCGATCCCGTTTGTGCAGACGAGATTGGAGCATGCTGGGCTCCACACCATCAGAATCTTGCTGCATTCCAAACGCTATCCAAAAGGGTATCGCGAGCTGATCGCACGCAGTCACGATCGGCTGAAGGGCGTTGCCTTGCGAAATGATCATTTTCTGAAAATTTGCCGGGAGAACCGCGGCTGTCCGAATTTGGAAACCGGAACAAGCATTATGCCGGCGCACCGGTTCTCTTCATCAAGCCACGCACAGGGTTTCTGTCATGGAGGGACCGCCGGTGGACAACAGCATGGTTCCCCGCAGTTCTCGGTGCAGTGGCTAGGCAAGAATACGTGCCGCCCGCGGCAGCCCCTTGGAAGT
>NZ_JAOANW010000043.1 GCF_026162365.1 Nitratireductor luteus
TTGTTGCCCGGCAGGTCGTAGAGCCAGGTGTATTTGAACAGTGCGTTGAGGCGGTCGTTGTCGACCGGGCGGTAGGCATAGCCGAGGGAGGCTTCGACATAGTCGGTGTCGGCGAACGAGGTCTGGGCGGAGCGGGAGTCCGACAGGACGGCGTCGACATGGGCCAGGAGGCGCCAGTCGGGGCTGGTCTTCCAGCCGAGGCCGGCGGCGAAGAGATAGGTGTTCTGGTCGCGCGTGTCGTCGTCGGAGCGCTCGATGCGCACCTCGCCGCGCACGCGGGCGTTGATGCCGCGCTCCTCGTCCTTGTAGGCGACGGCGAGCGACGGCGCGTAGCGGTCGAAGTCGGAGCGCTCGACACCGGCCTCGAGCGTGTCGTCGCGCACGCGGCCGACCTCCAGCCCGCCGTCGACGGTCCACTGGGCGTCAGGGGTATAGACCACGCCATAGGTCTGGGTGAGCGAGCGGCGTTCGCCGAACATGTCGTAATTGCTTTCCGAATAGGCCGAGGCGGTGTCGCCCATGCGCCGCCGCATGCCGACGACGACGGTACCCTTGTCGGTGCCGAACAGATCGCGGTCATTGTCGAGGTCGAAGGCGCGATCGGGGTCGAGCCGGTAGCCGACATAATAGTGGTCGTCGGCGGTCGGATCATAGGTGAGACCGGCCAGCGCGCCGAGGCCGTGGGTGCCGTAGGACACCTCGCCGTTCACCCCCACCGTGTCGGTCAGCTGCCACTCGGCGCCGACGCCTGCACGGTCGTTGCGGTCGATGTCGCGCGAGCGGTGAATCGTCCCTTGCGCGAAGGCATAAACCTTGCGGTCGTCATCGATGCGGTAATCGATGCGGGCGCCGGCATCGAGCCTTGAGCCGTTATAGCCGGACTTGCCGGATTGAACGGCGCGCGG
>NZ_JAOANW010000044.1 GCF_026162365.1 Nitratireductor luteus
CTTGAAGTTACCCATAAGTCCTTAGGTTGCAGTTTTCACTTGATCACGTGGAATCGGCCATGATTCCTTATCTGGCACCTTCAACAAACGGGGTGCGGACATGGGGAAGAGTTGGGTGGGCGAAGAAACTGCTGAATGCAATTTTGGTGATGCCCGCTTGAACCTACGACTTGGGGCGATGCTGGAAGCAATGGGTGAACGTCCAGGGAAATCCTTGCCTACGGCGTTTCAGGATTGGGCGAACACAAAGGCCGCCTACCGCTTCTTCGCCAATGAGAATGTCAGCGAGGACAAGATACTCGAGGGCCACTTCGCGGCCTCGGCCCTGCGCACTCAGGCCACCGACGGCCCTATCCTAATCCTGCAGGACACGACGGAGTTTTCCTTCAAGCGCTCATCGCCTGAGAAGATCGGGTTCATCAAAACGTCAACCAGCCGCCACCAAAAGCGCACGATCTGTGGCTTGCTTATGCATGCCAGCCTGGCCATCACGCCGGACGGGTTGCCACTCGGTCTGACCGCGGTCAAGTTCTGGTCACGGGATAAGTTCAAGGGAACCACGGCGCTCAAGCGCAAGATCAACCCCACCCGGGTGCCGATCGAGCAGAAGGAGAGCATGCGCTGGCTTGACAATCTGCGCCGCTCCACCGAACTGACGGGCTGTCCAGAACGTTGCGTGCATATCGGCGACCGAGAGAGCGATATCTACGAACTCTACTGCCTGGCTCAGAAGCTCGGGACCAATTTCCTGGTCCGCAGTTGCGTCGATCGTCTGGCTGAAGACGGAGATACGACCATTGCGCAAGTGATGGCAGCGGTCCAGTCCAGTGGAACGCATGAGGTCCGGTTTCGTGATGCGCAAGGCAAGGATC
>NZ_JAOANW010000045.1 GCF_026162365.1 Nitratireductor luteus
CGCCATGTCGGCGACAACTTCAAGGTCGGTCTCGGCTACAATTTCGGCCGCTTCTCCGACGACCTCAGAGACCTCACCCTCGACGATCAGGGCCTCTTCCTTAACGTCGTCGGAAAGTTCTGAACGGAAACTAGGTGTCGGCGCTGGCCTCAGCTTCACGTTGCACTGGGCCAATTATGAGATGGCAAACTGCAGCATCCCGAGCGCTGATCTTGCCTGCTCCTATCCGGCAGCCCGCCCGCCGCCGGATAGGAGGCTTCTCCCGGTCATAGATAGTCAAGCCAGCGGATGTGGCCGCGCCCGATACGTTTACGCCGGGCGAATACCGCAGCATCACTCATCCCTTCGCAAGTTGGATGCTGATCTGCGGCAGAGATCAGAAAGCGATGGAGAAGGTCTGCAGCATCCGCTTGCGGCATTTTTCCACCTGGTAGCGGTGAACGATTCGAAGGACGCCTAGGGCGGATACGAATATGGCAAGAAGATAATAATCCTGTGGCGAATGCGCCATTTTCAGCAATAATCTGATACTCGGCGCAATTTTTCATAATACCCCGTCCCTGGATTGTTATTAGCTTGACGTGATGAGACCATCAGACACGCAAGCATCTTACGACTGGGGCGGGTACGGAGAATTCCCGCGACAGCCACGGCAATTGAGGGCACGGCGTATAATGTGAGGCTACTCAGCCAGTCGGAGGTTACCAATCGGGGGCATCCATGCCAACTTCCAAGGGGCTGCCGCGGGCGGCACGTATTCTTGCCTAGCCACTGCACCGAGAACTGCGGGGAACCATGCTGTTGTCCACCGGCGGTCCCTCCATGACAGAAACCCTGTGCGTGGCTTGATGAA
>NZ_JAOANW010000005.1 GCF_026162365.1 Nitratireductor luteus
CATCGCCGCAAGCACGAACTGCTGCGCGTTCTCGACCGTCCCGAGATCCCGCTCCACACAAACGGCTCAGAAAACGACATCCGCACCTGCGTCATCAAGCGCAAGATCTCCGGTGGAACCGTCAGTGGCGCTGGCAGGCAGGCCCGTGACGTCCTGCTCGGCCTGATGAAGACCTGCATGAAACTCGACGTCTCGTTCTTCCGCTATCTCGGCGACCGGCTCGGCATACCCACACAAGAGCCGGTTCCGCCGCTCCCGCATCTCATTCGGCAAGCCGCCCAAGCCTGACTGCCCGGAAATTTGCCCCGGTTACGGGAAGCTGTTCCGCTGAAATAGCCATCTCCTATGCGGACATGCCGCCATCGACCACCAATGTTGTACCGGTCGTGAAGCTGCTGTCGCTCGAGGCCAGGTAGAGTACGGATTGCGCTACTTCTTCGGCCCGTCCGTGCCGGCCGAGCGGGATGAGGTCGTTGAAGAACGCGGTCCCGTCGCAGCCCATCTGGCTGCCGAGGCCTTCCTCTACTGCATGCTGGAACCCGTTGTCGATCGGCCCCGGATGGATGGTGTTGACGCGGATTCTGCGGACCGCCAGCTCCTTGGCAAGACAGCGCATCAAGCCGACCTGCGCGTGCTTGGCAGTGATATAGGCATAGACGCCGGCGTCGCCGCGCAGACCTGCGACGCTGGAAGTGATGACGATGCTTCCTCCGTCCCGCATCCTGGGCGCGGCATATTTCGCTGCCAGGAAGGCACCCTTCACATGCACGGCCTGCACCGCGTCAAACACCCCCTCAGGATAGTCGGCGATGGGCGCAACCGTGCCGAAATTGCCGGCATTGGAGAATAGGACATCGATCGGCCCGAAGCGCTCGACCGTGGCCTCGATGTAGCGCTCGGTCTCCCCGGCCGAAGTGACGTCAGCGGCGAGGGACATGATCCTGTCGGAAGGCAGGTCAGCCGCCGCCCGTTCCAGCGCCCCGCCGTTGCGGTCGACCAGCACCACACGCGCACCCTCTGCGAGGAACAGGCGGGCGGTGGCTTGTCCCAGGCTGCCGGCGCCGCCCGTGATGATGCCGGTCTTGTTCTGGAGCTTCATGAAGCGACACCGATAGTTCGTGTCAGAATGGGTAATGCAGCGGGCCGTCCTGGACGGTGATCCAGCGCAATTCGGTGAACTCGGCAATACCGGCCTTGCCGCCGAAGCGGCCATAGCCTGAATCCTTGACACCACCGAAGGGCATCTGGGCCTCGTCGTGCACGGTTGGGCCGTTGATGTGGCATATGCCCGATTCAATGCGGCGCGCGACCGACATGGCGCGGTTGACGTCCTTGCCGAAAACCGCGGAGGACAGGCCATATTCCGTGTCGTTGGCCACCCGCACCGCCTCGTCGATCCCGCTCACCCGCACGATCGTGACCACGGGGCCGAAACTTTCTTCGCCATAGATGCGCATGTTCGGCTTCACACGGTCGAGGAGGGTGGCCTCCATGACTGTGCCGTGGACACCGCCGCCGGCGGCCAGCACCGCGCCCTTGGCGACGGCGTCCTTGATCAATTCCTCAATGCGCCGGGCCGCGCTCTCGTCGACCACGGAGCCCAGCGGTGTGGAGCCTTCCCGCGGGTCGCCAGCTTTGAGGGAACGTGCTTTTTGCGCCAGTGCGCGGACAAAAGGCTCCGAGATCTTCTCGTCGACGACGATACGTTCCGTCGACATGCATATCTGACCCTGGTTCATATATGCGCCGAAGGCAGCCGCCGCGACGGCGGCATCGAGATCGGCGTCATCGAGCACGACCATGGGCGCCTTGCCGCCGAGTTCGAGCAGCACCGGCTTGAGGTAGCGTCCCGCCGTCTCCGCAATGATGCGTCCAACGCGTGTCGAACCGGTGAAGTTGACGCGGCGCACAGCGGGATGGGCGATCAGCGTATCCACGATGGCCGATGCGTCGTCGGGCGCGTTGGAAAGCGCGTTGAGCACACCATACGGCACTCCGCCCTCGTGCAGCGCGTCGACGATCAGCCGGTGTGTACGCGGGCAAAGCTCGGATGTCTTCATCACCACGGTGTTGCCGCAGGCAAGTGGCGTAGCGAGCGATCGCACACCGAGGATCACGGGCGCGTTCCACGGCGCTATGGACAGCACAACACCCGCCGGCTGGCGGATGGCCATGGCCGTGCTGCCCGGCCGGTTGGAAGGGATGATTTCGCCGGTGATCTGCGTGGTGAGCGATGCTGCCTCGCGCAGCATGTCGGCGGCAAGTCCGACATTGAACATGGCCCAGCCAGTGGTCGCTCCAACCTCCTCGGCCATGGCGGCGACGATGTCCGGTCCCCGTGCTTCGAGGGCGGCCGCGGCTGAAAGCAGGATGCGCCGTCTTTCGCCGGGTCCCGTCGCCGCCCATGCAGGAAAGGCTCGCGCGGCCGCATCGCAGGCGAGTTGGGCATCTTCGACGCTGGCTGCTGCGGCACGCGTGGCCACTTCTCCGGTCATCGGGTTCAAGCGCTCGAAAGTGTGCCCGCTGGAGGCGCCCCGATCTTCCTCGCCGATCAGCAATCCTAACTGTTCCATCTTTCTACCTCGTCTCATTTCTGTCACGCCATACCCAGAAAAGCCCGCTGCACAGCGCTGTTTCGCCTCAGTGCAGCCGCTGTTCCCTCTCCAACGATGCGTCCGGCCTCCATCAGATAACCGCGGTCGGCGACCGACAGGCTTATCCGGACATTCTGTTCTACGATCAAAAGGGCGACGCCGGTTTCTCGCACCCGCCCCAGTGTTTCGAAAAGCTCCGTGACGACCACGGGCGCAAGCCCCAGACTCGGTTCGTCGAGCATCAGATAGTCGGGCTTCGACATCAGCGCGCGGGCAATGGCCACCATCTGCTGCTCGCCTCCCGACATGGTATTGACGGTCTGACGGCGGCGTTCGGCTAGCTTCGGAAAAAGCTCGTAAACATGGCGGCGCCGTGCTTCTTCGCCACTGCGCGCACGGCTTGAATAGGCGCCAAGCAGCAGGTTCTGCTCTACAGTGAGGTCGCCGAAGACGCCACGGCCTTCAGGCACCAACGCGATCCCCATAGACGGAATGAGATGCGGAGGCAGGCCCGCGATGGGGTTGCCGTCGAGCTTGATCTGGACACCCTTGTCAGGCTTGACCAAGCCGGCAATCGCTTTCAAGAGCGACGATTTGCCGGCGCCGTTAGCGCCGAGAATGACGACCGTTTCGCCCCGCTCTATATTCGTGGCAACGCCGTCGAGGGCCAGATGTTTGCCGTAGCGCAGGCTGAGGTCGAAAACTTCAAGCATGGCTTTCTCCGAGATAGGCCCGGACGACCTCTGGCTCGCTCAGCACATTGCCGGTTTCGCCGTCCGCGATCTTGCGTCCCGCATTCATGACGACGCACCGCCCGCACAGCGCGCGGATTGCATCCATCACGTGCTCGACGAGCAGCACGGTCATGCCGTCCCTTTTGAGATCGGAGATCAGCTCGATGCCTGTTGCAAGCTCGGTCGGGTTGAGCCCCGCCAGCCATTCGTCGAGCAGAAGCAGCCTCGGGTCGGATGCCAGCGCACGCGCAAGCTCCAGCCGCTTCTGATCGATATAGGTGAGCTCGGCGGTCATCTCGTTTTCCCGGCCGCCAAGCCCGACGCGGTCGAGGCAGGCCAGTGCCTTGCCGCGAACCGCCGCCCCCCACAGCTTCTCCGGGCCGAACGCTGCGGCCGCTTCTACGTTCTCGGCCACGCTCATGGAAGGCAGGACACGGACGAGTTGAAAGGTCCGCGCCACGCCGCGCACGGCGATGCGATGGGCGGCCATGCCGACGATCTTTTCCCCGTTGAGCAAGATTGCGCCGCCGCTCGCCGGCAGGAGGCCCGAGATCATGTTGAGCACGGTCGTCTTGCCGGAGCCATTCGGCCCCAGCAGACCGACGGTTTCACCCACATCGATGGTGAACGAGATATCGTGGACGGCGGTCAGTCCGCCGAAGCGCTTCCTGAGATCCCGAATTTCCAGAAGCTGTGTCATCGTCTGGCATCCGCCGTGTCGCGGGAAAGGGCGCTTTCGGCGCCGTACGTTTGTGGGTCGGGCTTTCGCTGGCCAAATGTGCGCTCCGCAAAGGCCGCGACACCGCCCGGCAGGACGAAGACGATCAGGATGAAAAGAAGGCCGAGAATGATGGAATAATGATCCGGAAACCTTGCCGACAGCCATTCGAAGAGCAGGAACAGCGGTACCGCCCCGAGCGCCGGTCCCCACAGCCGGTTGGCCCCGCCCAGCAGCGCCATGATCAGGGTGAGAAACGACAGGGTGGGGTTGAAGACGATGCCCGGCTCCACATAGGTCCAGCGCGGTGCCTGGATCGCGCCGACCAGGGTGATGATGACAGCGCTCAACGCGAACAGGGCAAGCTTGGTGCGGGCGATATCGATGCCGCAATGGGTTGCCACGACTTCATCGTCGCCGATCACCTTCAGCGCCAGGCCCAGCCGGTTGCGGCCGATCCACCATGATATGAGCAGCGTGATCGTCATCAGTGCCAGGAGTTGCCAGTAGATTTGCTCCGGCCCGAACGACATGAAGATGTAACGGCCGAGCGTGCCGGTGACATTGACCTCATACCAGGTGACGAGCTGGCGCACGAGCTCCGCAAGCCCGAAGGTGAATATCACGAAATAGACGCCGGCCAGCCTGAGGGTGGAAAGGCCGACCACGAGCGCCACGGCAAGCCCGATGGCTGCGGCTGCAGCCAGCACCAGGGGATAGGGTAGCACTTCGTTCAGTGCTGCGACTGTGTAGGCGCCTATGCCGAAAAACGCGACCGTCGCCAGTGAGACGTAACGGGTGGGACCAGAGAACAGCGCCCAGGCGCTGGCAAGCGTCACATAGCCGGTAAGCCCGATCAGAAGCCCGATCTGATATCGCCCTAAATAGAAGGGTGCGAAGGCCAGCGCGGCGAGGGCAACTAGCGCGACGGCAAAGACGAGTGCGAGGCGTCCATTCATCGCGTGGCCTTTCCGAACAGGCCCTGCGGCCGCCACAGAAGCAGCGCTAGGAAAATAGCATAGGTGGCGGCGAGCGTCAGGCCGGGCTCCAAATAGGTGGCGACGAAGGTCTCGACCATGCCGAGGATCAGCCCGGCGCTGAGCGCGCCCAGAAGATTGCCTACGCCGCCCATGATGACGACGATCAGGGCTTTCATGGTGAAGGTCACGCCCGATGTGGCGGTGAATGTCTGGTACATGGATATGACCACGCCGCCGGCCGCGGCCAGGGCGCCGCCGAGCGCAAAGGCGAAGCGCGCGGCGCGATTAACATCGATGCCCACAAGCACGGCCGATTGCGGCGCGACGGCGACGGCACGGATCGCCGTGCCCCAGCGCGTGTAACGAAGCAGGCCGTAAAGCGTGAGGCCAATGGTGAGCGCCAGCCCCAGGGCGAGAAGTCTGTTGGCGGCAATATTCGCCCCGAGAATCGAGACCGGGATGTTTAAATAGGAATAGCTCATATAGTTCGAGCCGAAGAGAACGAGGAGCACCCCCTGGATGACGAAGAGGAGACCGAAAGTGGCGAGGATCGAATCGATCTCCAGTGCGCTGCGGTCTCCGGCCCTTGCCACTAGCGGGCGCATCATGACGCCATAGATGGCGTAGCCGAAGGCAAACCCCGCCGGGACCACCAGAAGCAGGCCTGCCATCGGATTGAGGCCCAGCGCATTCTTGAGAACGAATGCAGCAAAGGCTGCGGCGATCATGGTCTCGCCATAGGCCAGGTTCATGATGCGGGCGATACCGTATTGCAGCGTGAGCCCCATCGCCACCAGCGCATAGGTGCCGCCCAGCACCAGACCTGCAATAATTGCGGTCGTCAGCATTTCGACTTTTCCTGACCTGTTGTTTCCTTGGCAATGACGTCGTGGCTGCGCTGCTCCACATCCTCCGCCGCCCATCCGGTAGCGGGAGGACGTGGAGCGAGCTCTGCCGTCGGCTAGTTCTTCCAAGGTGTCTTCGGCAACCTCGGTGTGGCTGCGCCGGGCCTATCGGGCGGTGCGATGCCCACAAAGACGCCGTTCTGCCATTGCCCGGCCCACCAAAGGTTACGGAGTTGGTTGTTTTCGAGCTTGGTTTCGCCGAGTACGGTCTGGAAGGTGCCGGTGGACAGTTCTCGCGATACGGCCTCTCTATCAAGGCCGACGCGCTTGATTGCCTCCTGCAGCATTTCAAGGCTGGCATAGGTGATCACGCTGCCCCAGTAGTCAGGTCCCTGGCCCGTCAGTTCGTGATGCCGCCGACGATAGTCACGGTTGGCCTCATTGGTAGGGTCAATGCCACCGAGGCTCATGACCCCCTCGGCAGCGGGGTTCTCTTCGCCGTAAGCCGGAAAGCCGACGCCAACTCCAAGGTAGAAGACCTTGGGGTTATAGCCTGAAACCTGCGCCTGCTGGGTCAGCGCAAAGGTGTCGGGTGGGTAGGAGAAGGCAACGAAGCTGTCGGCTTCGGTCCCCGAAGCCTCGTTGACCATCGGCGAGAAGTCGGTCGTCCCGACGGGATAGGTTTTGTCGTAGACGACCTCGATGTCCGCCTCGGCAAAGGATTCCCGTGCCGCGGTCACTAGGTCGATACCGAATCCATCGGCCACCGAAACCATCGCCACCTTGTCACCGATGGTACCCGCTTCACGCGCGTTGACGAGCAGGTTGGCCAATGCGTCCGTATAGTCGGCGCCGCCGCCCAGGAACCAGAAGCTCCTCGGCCAGCGCTCGACAAAGTCAGGCGCCTTGTCGGTCACCGCTGAAACGGCAAGCTGCGGGTAGCCGTAGCGGTCGAACAGCGGCGCGACCGCCAGATTGAAGCCGGTTCCCCAGGGAGGCAGGATGAAATCGACCTCGTCCTGCGCGGCCAAGCGCTCCACGGCGCGTACCACTTCCTCCGCCGATGACCGGTCGTCATACTCGATCAGTTCGATCGGCAGTCTGCTGCCGTCGGGCATTTCCAGTCCGCCGGCTTTCTTCACGTTATCTATCCAGAGCTGATAGTTAGGAATCGTCGTGATGCCGGCTCCGCCAGCGTTGACGCCGGTTTTGGATACGGCATAGCCGATCTTGACCGAACTCCGCTCCTGTGCGGCGCTATCTGCCGGCCAGATGGCCAGCGCCGCCAGGGCAATCGTCGATAGCAGCAAAAAGGGCGCACGGCGCCCGCCGATAGGTTCCAGCATTGTGTCTCCTCCACATGTCGCATCGGATCTCTGGCGCGCTTGCCGGCTCCCGCATTCCAGTCCCATGGCCTCCGAGGGACGAGAATGCGAATATCGCCGATAGGCCGCGTCGCCCGATCCATTTCCTCCGCATGCAGGGAGATGTTAAACCGCTGCCAGAGCTTGGAAATGGACTTTCTGCGCAAAGAATTGTACTTTTGATGGAAGCCAGCAGAGAGACGTTCATGGCATTCGGAAGTATCCTGGAATCTGCGGAGAACTCGGAGGTCGCACCCATCGTGGTGCTTCCCGAGACGGAGGCGGTGGCGGTGAAGACCGCCTTGTCGCCTGTCGCCTGGACACTGCACGGGAACCGCAACCGCGCCTTTGTGCTCATTTCGGGTGCGGGCCGGCTCTCGATGGAGGGCAAAGCGGTGCAACTTGAATCGCCTTGCGTCCTATGGCTGCCGACCGGCAACTCCGCCACGCTGACCCTTGAGGCGGGCGCGCGCGGCGCGTCGCTCGCGGCTTCCGAGCTTGCGATCGGGCGGGCGGTGCCGTCCGGTCCCATAGGTGGGCAGGTGAAGGATGCGCTGTTCCATCCTGTTCTGGGTGTCAAGGTGGAGCCGGCGGTCGCCCAGGACCTTTGCCGTTCGATCGAAGCGGTGGGAGAGGAGTTGCGTTATGACCGGCCGGGCGGTCAGGACGCCGCGCGTTATCACCTCGTCCTGGTTCTGATCGCGCTCTGGCGCACGTCGAGTCCCGAGGCACCCGAGCCACAATCAGCGCCACGCGCGATCGTGCGCAATTTTCTTCACCTTGTGGAACTGCACGCCCGCGACCACTGGCGCATTGAAGATTATGCCCGTTTCCTGTCGATCTCCCGCGGCAGGCTAGGCAGCGCCGTCAAACGCGTCACCGGCCGCTCGGCGCTGGCGCTCATCAACACCCGTCTGGTAGCTGAAGCGGAGGTGTTGCTTGGCGGCACGAATCTGCAGGCATCGGAGGTTGCCGAAGCTCTGGGTTTCAGGGATGCCGCCTATTTCAGTCGGTTCTTCAAGCGCGAAACCGGCGTCACTCCAGGCCGCAAGCGACGCGAGGCTGTGTTGCGCAAGTCGAGGCGCGCCCAGTCTTTTGCCGCATGGCCTTGATGCATTCGGACATGCTGATGGCTGCCGGGCGCGGTGAACCGCCTCAAACAGAACGGCGCGCGCAGGGCGAGACCGATCGGAACGCACTCGATAAGATCAAACCCGCCACCAGCGGTAAGGCGACGGCGATCGAAGCCGGAGTCCGCTCCGAGCACACATGCGACATTTGCCAGAACCGCGATGGTAGCGGATATTAAAGCGCACGCCTTGAAATCATTGAAGAGTTCCAGGCGGGGTGCTACCATAAATCATAAAAAACGAAGTTATTTCAGTATCTTAAAGCGTTTTTGGTGGCGGAGGAGCGCTTCCACCAATACAGTGCAACGACAGAATTTGCGTGCTGAAGCCGTTTTCCTAAACGCGGCGGATTGCTTCAGTGGGGGAGGGGCAAGTGTTGGCCGGCGGTGGTCGCGGAACTGCCGGAAACGCACGCTATAGCGGAAGCTCACACTGGCCGCTGCTTTAGGCTCTGCGGGAGAGCACCAACACCAGCTTGGCTTTCGTCCTTGGCTTGTAGATTTCGGTGCGATGGTCCTGGCCTAAACCCAGCCTGCCTCATCATATTGTTCCCGTGGTACAACGGCATTGCGGACGATGGACTGGTGACGTGCCTACGAAGCGGTCGTTCTCACCAGTGCCAAAACTTGTGCGTTCTCTCTCGGTTCTGGTCGGCAGCAAAACGACGCTTTTGGAGACCTAGTAAAAATGAGAGCTAGACTGGCGGGCTGGAATGAACCTGACATTTCTTGAAACCTTCATCTGGGCGGCGCGCCTCAAGAGCTTCACCCTCACCGCGGAGCGCATGAATGCCACTCAGGCCGCTGTTTCGGCGCGGATTGCCGCGCTGGAGCGGGAGCTTGGGGTCAAGCTCTTCTACCGCGAGCCGCGCGAGGTAAGGCTTACGCCCGACGGAGTTTCCGCGCTGGAACGTGCTGAAGGCCTGGTGCGAGCGGCGCACGAACTCATCCGGGACATCGGCGCCCAGGAGAGGCTGCGCGGAACGGTGCGGATCGGCGCCATCGATACGATCTCGCACAGCTGGCTCATCGACCTCATCAAGAGGTCCAAGACCCTCTATCCGCACATAAACATCGAGCTTACCGCCGACACCAGCCTGCGGCTGACCGACATGCTTCTGGGCAACGAGCTCGATGTCGCGTTGATCATGGGCCCGGTGCTGCAGCCCGACGTGATCAATGTCGACCTGTGCACCTACGCATGCAGCTGGACGGCCTCTCCAGATCTGGGCCTACATGATCGTCAGCTCGACGTGGACGACCTCGCCTCCTTTCCGATCATTTCCTTTCCCAAGGGATCGCAGCCGCACGAGGCGCTGCGGCGCTATTTCCACCGCCACCTGGAAGCCGGCACGGTGCTCTACGCAACCAACTCGCTGGCCACGATCATCCGGATGACGATCGACGGGATCGGCGTGGCGGCCATTCCACCGCCGGTCATGAGCCGCGAGTTGCGGCGCGGCGAACTCGTTCCTCTCAACGTCCGCCAGCCTTTTCCACCCATGAGCTTTCAGGCGGTCTATGTGGATAGCCCGACCTTCCTGCTGCCGGCCGCTGTGGCCAATCTGGCACGAGAGGTGGCGCGGGAATTCTGCAGCCGCAGCGATCCTTCGCAAGCGTGGTGAGAGCACGCACAAAATTTTCTTATGGGAACCGTCAAAAATATTGCGTTGGACATAGGGAGCCGGCGCGAGGGACCTTTCCTCGTCCAGGAAGATGAGGAACCCCCGTGAAGATTTCTATCGTTCAGATGAACTCCCAGGGAGACAAGGCCGCCAACATCGCCGCGGCCAAGGACCTGGTGGCTGAGGCCGCCAAAGACAATCCCGATCTTATCGTGCTGCCGGAATATTGGGCTCTGCTGGGCGACACCTCGGCGGACTTCCACGCCAGCGCCGAGGAATTTCCCGACGGCGAAGCCTATAGCACGATGGCCGGCCTTGCCCGCGAGCACGGCGTGACGCTGCATGGCGGAAGCATCGTCGAGAAAACCGGCAACAAGTTCCACAACACCACGGTCGTTTTCGCGCCGGACGGCGGAGAGATCGCCCGCTATCGCAAAATCCATCTCTTCGATGTGGACGTGCCGGGCGGGGTGAGCCACCGGGAGAGCGCGACGATTGCGCCGGGATCGGATATCGTCACCTACCAATGCAAGGGCCGCACGGTGGGCTGCGCCATCTGCTACGATATCCGCTTTCCCGAACTCTTCCGCGCCTTGCGCGACCGGGGAGCGGAGGTAATCGTCCTGCCCGCCGCGTTCACGCTGATGACCGGCAAGGATCATTGGGAGGTGCTCGCCCGCGCAAGGGCGATCGAGACGCAGACGCATTTCGTCGCCGTCGGCCAGTACGGCCCCCATGCCGGAGGCAGGAAGGCCTGCTTCGGGCACAGTATCGTGATCGACCCTTGGGGCCATGTCTCAGCCCAGGTCGGCGACCATGTTGGCCACGCCACAGGCGCTCTCAACCATGAATATCGCGACCGCGTGCGCCAGAACGTGCCGGTCCACAACCATCACGTTCTGTGAGGCGGCTCCTATGTTCCAGATCAACCCTTTGCCGCCGCAGGTCCCTTGCTCCACGATCGAGCGCCTGGAGTTGGTCGAGACCGCGACTGTCGGGCACTTCCTGCACACGCAGTTCGCCGACAACTGCCTGCGCGCCGTGCTGCCGGAAAAGCGTATCGCCGGTACCGCCGTGACCCTGCGCATACCCGGCGCGGACTCCACCTTGCTGCACCATGTCCTGGCGCTCGTTCGCCCGGGCGACTTCCTGGTCATCGACCGGGGCGGCGACACCAAGCACGCCTGCTGGGGCGGGGTGGTCACCAACGCGGCCAAGCTCGCCGGCGTCGTGGGCGCGGTGATCGATGGACCGGCGACGGATTTCGGCGAAATCCGTCGTTGCGACATGCCGGTCTGGTGCGCCGGTCCCGCGCCGATCACGACCAAGCTGCTCGGCCTGGAGGGAGCTTTCAACGTGCCCGTGTCGGTGGGCGGCCAGGCTGTGGAGCCGGGAGATGCGGTGCTGGCCGACGAGAGCGGCGTTCTGTTCCTGAAGCCGGATCAGTGCCTTGCCGTCGCCGAGCGCGCCATCGCCATGCAGGAACGGGAGATCACCGTGCTGGAAAGACTGCGCAACGGAGAGAAGCTTCCCGACATCACCGGCGCGAGCGAGAAAGTCGCCGCGGCAATGGAGGCTGTCGCAGCGGAATAGCTTTCGGCTGCACCGAAGGTCTGTAGATAAAAATGGGAGAGTCAGATGAACAGGATGAAATGGTCAACGCTCGCCGTGGTCGCGGCGCTTGCATCGGGCTTCAGCTTCCAGGCCGCCGCCGACACCTGGCGCATGGCGCATAAGATGCCGGCGGACTCGGTGGAAGGCGTCATCTTCCAGGCTGTGGCAGACCGTATCGCGGAAAAAACGAACGGAAAGGTCACGGTCCAGGTCTTCCCGAACGAGCAGCTCGGCAAGGACGACGCCATTCTGGAGCAGCTCCAGATGGGAACGGTGCACATCTATCCGGAAGGATCGTCCTATCTGCAGAAATGGGTGCCCGAGATGCAGTTCGTGAGCGCGCCCTTCCTGTTCGACGACCGGGAGCACTGGTCGCGCTTCATGGCCTCCGATCTCGTCGAGGGTTGGCACGAGCGGATTGAGACGGAAGCGGGCATCACGGTGATCGGCGACTCGACCGCCATGGTACGCGGACCGTATCGGGTGATGGTGGCGAAGAAGCCGGTGGAATCGCTTGATGACATCAGTGGCCTGCGGCTGCGTCTGCATCCGGACGAACTCGCAGCCGCGGCGTGGCGCCATCTCGGCGCCGAGGTGCGCACGCTCGGATGGACCGAGGTCTATGAATCTCTGGGCCGCGGCATCGTCGAGGCGGTCAACAGCCCGATAGCGCTCGTGGAGCCGATGCGCTTCTACGAAGTCGCCCCTCACGTCATCCGGCACGACGAATATCCGCAGGGCCTGGCTTTCATGGCCAACGCGGCCGCTTGGAACGGCCTCGACGAGGAGACACGTGCGCAGATCCTTGAGGCTTACGACGAGGTGGCCGCCGAATCGGAGGCGGACACGATGAAGGTCGCCAACGCATCCGTCGAACGCATGAAGGCGGAAGGTGTAAACTTCTCTAAGGTCGATACGTCTCCCTTCGTCGCGCGCATGATGGAGCTCTATGAGGAGATGGACAGCCGTGGAGAACTGCCGGAAGGCTTCCTGAAGGCTGTCGCCGAAACGCGCCAGACCGACGGATGATCGCAAGGGCGCTGGATGCCGGGCTCGGCGTCTGCGAGCGGGTCTTCCTGATCGCAGCGAACGGCCTGCTGCTGGTGATGTTGGCGATTAATCTCGCCAACATCCTGTCCAGGCTGTTCCTCGACCTCGGCATCATCTGGGTCTTTCCCTGGACGGGGGTGCTCTTCGTCTGGATGGTGTTTCTCGGCTTCTTCGTCATCTACCGGCGCGGCCAGGACATCTCCATCGACATCCTCGTCCGCAAGTTCGGGCCGAAGCTGCAGGCGGCCTTCCGCATCCTGGTCGGTCTGATCGTGATCGGGCTTCTTGTGCTGATCCTCTACCAGGCGCCTATCCTGGTGCCGCGCCAGGTGGGCCAGATCGACCTCGTCGGCATCCAGCGCTATTGGCTGTCGGTGCCCTTCTTCGTCTCCTGCTTTCTGATCGTGCTGCAGTTTCTGCTCGATATCATCGTGAGCGCGCGCGTCCTCGCGCTCGACGGCCGCCCCGTGGAGGAAACCTGACATGGTTGCCGCAGGCTTGTTCGCCACCTTCGTCCTGCTCATCGCCATTCGGGTACCGATCACCGCTGCGATCGGCGTCGCTGTGGCGGGCGCCCTCATCGTCTCGGGCTTCACAGGAAATCTCTGGATCATCCCGATGAAGGTGCTCGAGGCTGTCAGCAACACCTCGCTTCTGGCCATTCCTTTTTTCATTCTGGCCGGCAATCTCATGAACGCCGTCGGAATGACGGAACGCATCTTCAACTTTGCCAATGCGCTAGTCGGTCATTTCCGCGCCGGCTTGGCACAGGTAAATGTTCTGGCCTCGGTGATGCTTGCCGGAGGGACCGGCGCGGCGGTGGCAGATATTGCGGGCCTCGGCGCCGTTGAGATCAAGGCGATGCGTGAGCGCGGCTACAAACCCGCCTTCGCCGCCGCCATCACCACAGTCTCCGCCATCGTGGCGCCATTCATTCCGCCCTCGGTTCCGCTCGTCGTCTACGCTTTCCTCTCCAACGTCTCCGTTGCGCGCATGTTTCTCGCAGGCATCATGCCGGCCTTCCTCGTCGCCATCGCACTTATGATCTTCAATCGGCTGCTGGCGATACGGAACGATTTCCCGCAGCAGCCGCGCGCCTCGCTGGCCGAGATCTGGCGTCACGCGCTGACGGGTGCGGCGGCTCTGATCGCCCCGGCCATCATCATGGTCGGTATCCTCACCGGCACGACCACCGCCTCCGAGGCGGGCGTGCTTGCCTGCGCCTATATCCTTCTGCTCGGCTGCCTGTTCAGGACGTTGACCTGGGAAGCACTGGTCAAGGCGACGACCGAGACCATGCTGATCACCTCGATGATCATGATCATCATCGGCTTTGCCAGCAGCATGGGCTGGCTACTGGCGATCGAGCAGGTGCCCCAGGGTCTTGCCGCCGCGATTCCCGAACTCGTGGAGAACACCTTCTTCTTCCTGCTGGTGGTCATGCTTGGCTTGCTGATCATCGGCTGCTTCATCGATGGGGTGACGATCAAGCTCTTGCTCGTGCCGATTCTGCTGCCGCTTGTCGATTCCTACGGCATCGATCGCGTCCATTTCGGTATCGTGCTGGAGATGTCGATCATCCTTGGCATCGCCACCCCGCCGCTTGGCATCGGGCTCTATATCGTCTCGCGCATAGCCGCCGTGCCGGTCGAAGACGTGGTGCGCTCGGTGATTCCTTATTTCCTGCCGCTGACGATCGTCCTCATCCTGCTCGCCGCCTTCCCGCAGATCAGCCTCTGGCTGCCGGATCTCGTCATGGGCCCGCAATAGTGTTGAAGCGCATTCACCAATACGGTGCAACGACTGAATTTGCGTACTGAGGTGCATCAGCTGTCTCGCTGCTGCAGTGCTGCAGTGACGCTTACAGGTTCAAATCCTGCCCCCGCAACCACTCTAGAGCACGCCAGACCACTCTATTCTACGATCCTCTACGACACGCTATCCCCTTGAATCGGTAGGTTCAAATCAGGTTTGGACCGTTTCTAGGCAGCCGCCGACCGACCTCTTGCGTGACCCGGGTGATGGTAGCTCCTCCAAAAAACGAGAACGCCTGACCGCCTCCGCTTTTTCGCCCGGGCTGACGGCAGCTTTGCGCCCCCATAACGGTCGTTTGACGACGTCACACGAAACCACGAAAGCAGCCACCAATTTGCTCATGGACCAAGTACCATCTATTGATGATTGGTTCTAGCGGTGGGCCGGGCTAGGCATGAAGGGTGCAACCTCGGCTGCGGCCACCGCCAGCATCACCGTATGGAGGGACGCTATGGGGACACTGCCATCCACTCGACTGCCCGAGGGCGATATCCGTATCGCGCTGCGCGACACGGCCTCCTTGCGGGGCGCGAAGCTCAAGGATTGATGACGGAAGGCACGGGGCGAACCTGCGCTTGCCGCAAGGGCCGGCATCTTCTTGAAAGCTCTGGGCTAGCGGTCCCCCGGCTCAGGATTTCCTAACGCGCGCATGGCCGGTATGCCGGCGATAACCGCAATAAGCACCAATCCCGTAGCGAAAAGTACAGGCAGGGTAAGACCCACATGGTCAAACGCCCAGCCCGTACCCAGTGCACCGAGCGCCGGGCTGCCGCGCGAGATCAGACCATGCACGCTGAGCGTTCTCCCGCGCATGGAATCGGGCGCCCGCAACTGCACGAATGTCTGCGTCCCGATCACGCTACGGTCACGAAGAACCCGATAACGAGCGCCAATGCGGTGTCGAGCATTGCGGAACCGCTGGCAACGAGCGCTGCCAGCGCCGCAGCCCCGAGCGCCCATTACGAGCTGCCCCGGCGATCATCTCTGCCTGAATACTGATCGCCCCGACGCCACGAACAGGCGAATGCCGCTGATTTCGGATCCCGCTCTACGCCCCATTTCTGCATAAGGTTAGCCTTTGGGCAACGATATCGCGATCAGAATGACCGCTAACAATCAGTTGGTCTGGAATTCTCAAAAAAGCCTCGCCTCAGAACAATGATCACGTCTTGTCGATATATGTTAACCAACTCTTATTAAACCGTTTTTTACACATGAGATCGATGCGGATTCTACAGCGGAGTAGGAACAAGCGCCGATTCAGCTTGTACCGGCTGCGCGACGATGGCGAACGATCCGGGACATTCGAGGTTCTCCAACCCCGCCGTTTCTCAGCGCATTTGTTCGCACTCTGGCCGACGTCGATCCGACGCAGGTCCCGGAGAGCCCGTCGTTCTGGCGGGGCAGCCGCATTCGTCAAGGCTTCTCAGGTTGCGAGCGTTCCTCCGACCGTTTGCGCGGTCCCAGCCAAACATAGAGCAGGCAAGCGGTTGCGATCAAAGCGGCCGCACTGACGGGCCGGGTGATGAAGACGCTGAAATCCATGTCGCTGACAGTGAGGGCGTTCCGCAGGTTCTTTTCGAGAATCGGCCCCAGCACGATGCCCAGAACGGCGGGCGCGGTCGGAAAGTCCAGGCGCACCATCAGATAGCCAATCAAACCGAAGACCAGCACCAGCCGCACGTCAAAGGCGCTATTGCTGATCGAGAAGGCGCCAATCGCAGCCATCATACAGATTGTCGGAACAAGAACACCCGGGGGAATTTGCAGAACCTTCGCAGCTACCTTCCGGGCACTCAGCCCGACAGCGACCATGAGTATATTCGATAGAAAGAGAAGCAGCAGGATAGAGACAAAGAGCGAACCGTTCTGCTGGATAAGAAATGGCCCGACATGGACTCCCTGAATCATGAGAGCGCCAATCAGGATCGCCGTCACCGGATCGCCAGGGATGCCGAGCGTTAGCAAGGGGACCATGGCGCCGCCGGTGACCGCGTTGTTCGAGACCTCGCAGGCGATCACCCCCTTGACTTCGCCCTGCCCGAACTTGTCGCCAGGCTTTGCGGCGCGCAAAGCATCGCTATAGCTGATCCACGAGGCGATGGCCGGCCCAGTCCCTGGCAGTACGCCGATCAGGCTGCCGATCACGGCCGATTTGAAGGTCAGCCAGCGGTACCGCCACAGATCCCGCAGCACCGCAAGCTGAGACGCCATCTTCTGCGTCGGAAGCACGATTTGATCCTGAACGTCCTTCTTGGAAAGCAGCAACATCTGCGAGATCGCGAACAGGCCGATCAGCGCGGTGGTCTGCGGGATGCCACCCATCAGGTTCGGTTCGCCAAACATAAAGCGCCCGACGCCGCTCACCGGATCGATCCCGACCGTGCTGACGAGAATGCCGAACAGCGCCGCAGAAAGACCCTTGACCAAGGAGCCCCGCGATATCCCCGCGACACAGACCATTCCTACCAGTGCGAAGGAGAAATACTCGACTGAGGTAAACGTCAAGGCGAAACGCGCCAACAATGGTGCGATCGTCATCAGGAGGAGGAGCGAGAACAGACCACCGATGAAAGATCCCCATATGGCCGTCGAAAGCGCCCGGTCTCCCTCCCCGGCCCGGGCCATGGCGAAGCCGTCCAGCGCGGTGGCGGCTGAACTCGGCGCGCCAGGCGTATTGATGAGGATCGCGGGGACGGAGCCTGCGAAGTAACCCGCGCAGTAGATGCCCATCAAGAGCGCCATCGAGGAAGTCGGCCCCATGGCATAGGTCACCGGCAGGAACAGGGCGATGGCGGCCGGTGCGGTCAGGCCGGGCGCGGCCCCGAATATCATTCCGATGACAACGCCGACAAGCAGGAAGAGGATAATCGACGGGTGGGCGACCAGTGCAGCGCCCTGCAGGATATCGGAAAACGCGATCAGATCCATGTCGGAAGCACCACCTTAAAGCCCCAGCTGAAAGACAGATACAGGGTGACCGAGAGCGCAACCGGATAGACGATCAGCATCAGCGGGGAACGCATGCCGAAGGCCAGCATGGTGATGAGTGTAAAGCCCCAGACGCCAAAGCGGACATCCACGGCTTGAAAGAACCACAGATACACAACGAGGGCGATCATCACCACCGCGATGCGGCGGTCCAGCAATGCGGGCATCCCCCCTTCCGAGCGCAGCCCGCGCAGCACGAGAAATGCGCCGCAGATCGCGAGGCCTGCAGCGCAGATCTGCGGTACGAAGCTCGGCGTCAGAGTATCGCTTCCCGCGCCAGTACCCAAACCGAGCGACATCGAAACCACCAGCGCCGCGAGCGCAAGAAGAACCGCCCCTGAAACAGTGTCCTTATGCAATATGTTCATGTCGGCCTCTTCGGAACGCAAGCGGCGTGGGCGATGCGGAGGTCAGTTTTTCAGCAACCCAATCTCCGCCAGAACCGGGCGCACGTTCTCCATATCTTCCTTCACCAGCGTTTCCATCTCCTTTGGGCCGAGATAGGCGGGATTGAAAAAGAACTCTTCGAGCCGCTGCGAAAACTCGGGGGCTTCGACCAGGCCCTTGACCGCGCCGGAGAGCTCGTCGACGACCTCCTGCGGAACACCCGCAGGGGCGACGAGGCCGAACCATTGCGAATTCACATAGTCAAAGCCTTGCTCGCGGTAGGTCGGCACGTCCAGCATGAAGGACCAGCGCTCCTCGGCGGCAAGGCCCAGCACGCGGATGTCACTTTGGCCGTCCTCGCCAAACAGAGCAGGAAAGTTGGACCCCCCGCCGGTCAGGAAATCGACCTCGCCTGAGAGCAGCTTGACCAGACCGTCCTGGTTCGAGTCGGAGTTGACGAAGGTGGCCTGCACCCCTTGCTGCGCGAGGAAGACAGCCATCGCAAGATGCGGTCCGGAGGCAACGCCGGACCCTGAATAGGCGAGACGCTCGGTCTTGAGAGCTTCAACGAGATCATTGAGCGACTCGTAGGGGCTGTCCGCACGCACCGCGACCCCCGAGGGGATCTGTACGAGGCGGGCAATCATCGCGAAGCTGTCGACGTCATAGCCGGTCTCGGATATCAGAGGCCGGGCGCCGAGGGTCGAGTCGGAGCCGATCGCGACGGTGTAGCCGTCAGGCCGCGCGTTGGCGAGATTCGACAGGCCGATGGCACCGCCCGCGCCAGGCTGATTGATGATCACGACCGGCTGGCCGAGCGCTTCTTCGAGCGGCGCAGCCATCAAGCGCGCAACCTGATCGGTCGCACCGCCCTGGCCGAACGGCACGATCATCTGGATCGGCTTTACGGGATATTGCTGTGCGGCGGCCGGCCCACCGATGAGAACCGCCGCGGCAACGGCAATTCCCGCAAGCCGGATAAATTGCTTCTTGAACATGTTTTCCTCCCTTTTTCTGTTCATGTCACTGAACTTTGAGCGAACTGGCCCCCGAGGATTTGGATGAGTATTCGAAGGGCGTGGCTTTGGCTTATTCAGCTCCGCTATGCCTGGAACACCGGTTTGGTTGTCCCGCCTTGGCAGCTCCGATGGCATGATCACCGGAAAAAGCGGTCGAGGCAGCCTATGTCGCTTCGGTCGAACCCGATCACCTCCTCATCGGTACGGCAGTCCTGGCCGACGTCTCTCCCCCAAGCTCGGCCGGAAAATCCTTTCTGCTCTACGAGACGCTCGCTTCAGTCACCTCCGCAATCGCCGCCGCGATGTCGTCCGGCCGCTCCACTAATGTCAGATGCCGAGCATGCGGCAGAATGGTCAACCTCGCGCCAGGAATTTCCCGCGCTAGATATTCCGAAGCCGCAACCGGAGTGGCGTAGTCATCCTCGCCGACGACGACCTGAGCTGGCACCTTGATTCCGGAAAGGACGGGCCGAAGATCGGCCGCTCCGAGCATGATACAGGACGCAGCATAGCACTCTAGGTCATTGGCAATGAAGATCTCGATCACCTCAGCGACGCGTTGGGGATGGTCGGCTTGGTAAGCGTCGCTGAACCAGCGTGTTGTCTGAAAGCCGCTCATCGACGCCAACCCCTCCGTCCGTGCCTTGGCGGCCCGCTCGGCCCATGAGGCTTGGGCGTCCAGCCCATACCAACTGGTCGTGTCGACGAGGATCAGGCCTTTCAGTCGCTGTGGATAGGCGCCGGCAAAGGCCTGCGCCACACAGCCCCCCATCGAGCATCCGGCCACGACTGCCCCGGACCACCCCGCGTGATCCATGAGATCGGCAAGATCGTCGGCAAATTGTTCGACACTGTAGGGGCCGGGGCTCCGTTCGGACCGGCCATGCCCGCGGCAATCCGGTGCGATGACATCCATCTGCGCCGCCGTCAGCCGCGCCGCCACCGGCTCCCAAAGGCTACCGTCTAGTGCCAGCGGATGAACGAGCACAATTCGCCCACCCGGATTGCCAACGCCCCAACGGCGGTAGGCGATCCTCGCGCTGTCGCGCAAGCTTGCAGTTTCGATTTCTGCATTCACTATTCAGCTCCCGGCTTTGCGAAGCGGCCTTGTGCGCCTTCTTGTCTCATGCACTCGTCACATCTGCCGTTGTTGCTTCGGAAGCGTCCATCAGCGGCACGTTCCAAGCATCGTAGCCATAGAGCCAAGTTGGATCGTCATTGCCGCCGGACATCCAGGTATTCGCGCTGGAAATGGCCTGGATACGCGATGTTCGAGGCTTGCGATTCGCCTCATAATTGCGGAAAGCGCGCTCTATATCATCACCTTCGAGCGCCGAAATGCAGCGGGCGAGGACGGCCGCGTCCTCGATCGAGGTCGCCGCCCCTTGGGCCATGTAGGGAGTCATCGGATGACAGGCATCGCCCAGCAGCGCCACACGACCGTCGCTCCAATGTGGCAGCGGCTCACGCTCCAGAATAGCCCATTTGTGGCAATCTGGGCACGCATTCAGCACCATCTGCACTTCGGGATGGAACCCATCATAAGCTGTGCGCAGTTCTTCGACATCACCCTTGGCCGACCAGGACTCCTCGGTCATCCATCTTGCGTCTTCCGGTACGCTCGTGACGAAATAGAGATGGCTACGGTTCGGTGTGGTGTAATAGATAACGATATGCCGATCGGGCCCCCACCATTTCGTGCGCGATGGCGCGATCTCGTCGCCGCCCATTAGACTGGCCTCAAAAACGGCGCGATAAGCGATGCGCCCCTTGTGCAACGGCGCATCGGGACCGACGATGATGTCGCGTACACGCGAATGGACACCGTCCGCCCCGATCACAGCATCGGCGCGCACTTTCGTGCCGTCGGCGAAGCGGAGCTCGACGCCGTTGCCCACCGGGTCCAGCCCGACGAGTTTTTTGCCCAAATGCACGATCTGGGGTGGCAGGACGGAATAGAGCGCCTCATGCAGGTCGGCACGGTGCGTGCAGAGGAAGGGTGCCCCGTACAGACTTTCAGGCATTGGCAGCTCACGCTTGATCTCGCCCGTATCCCAGACCCTGTTCAAATGGGAGTAGGGTTCGAAGGACACTTTGCGGAGCTGTTCCTCGACGCCGATTCCGCGCAGCACACGCGATGAGTTGGGCAGCATCTGGATGCCGGCTCCGACTCGTAAGAACCGTTCGGCCTGTTCGTAGACGTTCACTTCGACACCGACCCGGCGAAGTGTCGCGGCGACGGCCAGTCCTCCCATTCCGGCGCCAACGATTGCGATTGATAGCTTTTTCTTGCTCATCGGATCTCCGGATTTGACTACTTTGTCCCCGAAGGTAGCCTGGTCAGAAGTGTATGTAAAATATCTATTTTATACTATATTAGGACTTTATAAGTTTGAATGCGGCGAGGATACTCGGATGAACCGTCTCTCCTCAAGGGAGCTGGACCTAGTCAGCGGGTGTTACCTGCCCATGCATTCCTGGGCAATTTCGGAGGTGATCTCGATAAACCTCTTCACGAGGGCGAGCCGCTCATTCGTGCGAAAGGCGATATAGAGCGGCAGGGGAGGAATGACGTCGCCT
Organism: Nitratireductor luteus; assembly: GCF_026162365.1. Lineage (GTDB taxonomy): Bacteria > Pseudomonadota > Alphaproteobacteria > Rhizobiales > Rhizobiaceae > Chelativorans > Chelativorans luteus. The sequence continues at coordinate 21,446 of NZ_JAOANW010000005.1, forward strand.
GTCAACGGCCGGTAGTGGACCGAAGCACGGTGCAGGATGCCCATCGAGGCGGGAACGATTGTCAATCCGCGCCCGGCGGAGACGAGATTGATCGCCGCGATCATGCGACTGACCTGATCGGAGATGGTGATAGGGATCTCCGCCTGGTCGAGGCGTTTCAGGATGCCATCGAAGATTCCCGGGCCATCGGGACGCCGGTAGACGACGATCTTCTCGCCTGCCAACGCCCGGGTTTCGAGCGGACCATCGCCCGATCGGGCCAGCGGGTGGCCGGCTGGAATCGCGACGATCATTCCCTCCTGCCCGAGGGACCGGCTCGTCAGATTCTTGAAATCGTCTGTAGCGACATGTGAAAATGCGACGTCAATCCTGTTGTTCTGCAAGGCGAGAACCAACTCATAAGTCTCGCTCTCCTCAACCGCGATCTGCACCAGCGGGAAGCTCTGCCGAAACGAGCCCAGCACCCTCGGCGTCAGTGCATGCAAAGAAGCGGAACTGGTGAAGCCGACTGACAACGTTCCGCTCTCGCCAATGTTGAAGCGGCGAACGTGGTCCACCGCCTCCTGTGCTCGGGAAAGGATCGCCCGTGCCTCCTCAAGGAACACCCGGCCTGCAGCATTGAGGGCAATACGCTTCGGCGCCCGATCGAAGAGCTGAACACCAAGCTCGGCCTCCAGCGCTTTCAACTGCTGACCAAGCGGCGGTTGCTGGATCCCCAAGCGCTCCGCCGCGCGCGTGATGCTGCCTTCTTCGGCAACGGCAACAAAGTATCTTAGATGGCGTAGTTCCAAGGTACCTCTCTACATCGCGTATACATCCAACTAAACGTGTCCGCTCATAGATCTCGGGGAAGCGACCGAGTTGGAAGATCGCTATTTGGCCAATCGAAAGAGTGGTCGGCGTGTTGAGTCAGTAAACCTCATTGTTACATGTCAAAACGACAATTTTTATTGACCGAGACAATATTGCAAACATCAACCTTTCTCCATCGCACACGAACTTGCTCATTGCCTCACCATTGGGGGCATGTCGAATGTACGCCTCAACGAGCTTGTCGATCCGGATCACCTGACCATCGCTGCATTCTTCTCGTCAATCTGATGTTGCTCTTCCTCGGTATGTTGATGGAGGGGACGGCGCTGCTCATTGTGCTGGTACCCTTGCTGAAGCCCGCCGTCCTGGCCCTTGGAATTGATCCTGTTCATGTTGGAATCGTGATGATCGTCGATCTGTCGATCGGCACCGTGACGCCGCCCTTGGGGACGGTGATGTTGCTTGTCACAAGCCTGTCCGCGGTCAGAATGGGCGAGTTCGTCCGCGAATCTGGTGCGCTCTATCTTGCGCTCCTGCTCCTTCTCGTTCTCATCATACTTGTACCTGGGCTATCCCTCGTGCTGACCTACCCCTGTGGAAGGGTATTTAGTAAGTTGACTCTTATAAAAGAGTCGTGAATGACAAAAGGGCCGTATTCGCCATTTTTAAAATGCCACCGCGGGAGGACCCCATGCCGAAGCCGATAATCGTCGATGCCCATGCGCATGTTCTGGATGCCGAGACGATTGCTCTTCTGCAGCGGGAGGTGCCGAAGCTGGCGCCGAAATTGATACCCATCGACGACGATTTCGCCATTCTGGAGATGATGGACGTGGTTCAGAACCCCTTTCCGCGCGGGGCATGGGATCTGGAGCGGCGGTTCGAGGACATGGAGCGCTATGGCCTGGATCGCCAGGTCGTCGCCGTCTGCCCTCAGACGCTGCTTTACGGGGCTGAGGTGCAGGCGTCCCTTACTGTGGCGCAAATCCAGAATGACCAGATATCGGCCATGTGCGCGCGGTATCCCGACAAGTTCGCTGGCCTCGCCGCCGCGCCCATGCAGGCACCCGAACTGGCGGCGGAAGAGCTGACGCGCGCGATGCGGGACAAGAAACTCGGCGGAGCGATGATCGGCTCCAACATCGGCGGCAAGAACCTAGACGATCCGGATTTCGACCCGTTCTGGGAAGTCGCCGACGCGCTTGGCGCTTTTATCCTTGTGCACCCGATCCATGTCGCAGGGATCGAGAGGCAGCGCAGCTATTATTTGAAGAACATCATCGGCAATCCCCTCGACACAACGATTGCAGCGGCGTGCCTCGTTTTTGGCGGAGTGATCGAACGTTTTCCGAACATCACCTTCTTCATGTCCCATGGCGGCGGTTTCACGCCCTATCAGGCAGGCCGCTTCGTACATGGCTGGAATGTGCGGGACGAGCCCAAGCAGCGCCTCAAGGGGCGGCCCGAAGCGTCGCTGGACAAGCTGGTCTACGACACTATTCTTCATGCTCCCGAGCCGCTGCAATTTCTGATCGAGAATGTCGGGGCGGACCGGGTGATGCTGGGCACGGATTATCCGTTCGACATGGGGCAGTACGACATGGTTTCGGTCGTAAAATCGCTGGGTCTCGACCCTGCCACTGAACGCAAGGTTTCCTCCGGCACAATCGGTCGGCTTCTGCCCGCCGGCTTTGCAACGGCGGCAGTCTAAGTGGTGCTCCGCGAGAGCATCTCGCGCCAGCGTGGCGCCCGGCGGGATGTCCCTCTCTACGAGATGGTCGACAGTGTCATTCGCAAGCGCCTTGTTGAGAACGACTATCCGCCAGGTTCGATGCTGCCGAGTGAAATTCAACTGGCCAAGGAACTTGGGGTCAGTCAGGGTACCGTGCGCCGGGCGCTTGACGGCCTAGTGGCCGAAGGGCTGGTGAATCGGCGTCAGGGGCTGGGAACCTTCGTGTCGGAAATGGAAGACCGCCGGTCGCTGTTTCTGTTCTTCAACATGATTGCCCATGACGGCCGCCAGGAAATGCCAGCGGCGCGGCTGATCAGCGCCGAAGACGGTCAGGCGAGCGAGGAGGAGGCCCGCAAGCTGGCCGTGACGCCCGGCGCGCCGGTGCGCCGCCTTCTGCGGATCCGGCTGTTCCGCGAGACGCCGACGATCGTCGAACGTGTTGTCGTTTCGGAGTCGGTACTGCCCGGTCTTGGGCGCGACTCCACGCCGCCCGATCATCTGTTCCGGCATTACGAGACAAGGTACAAAGTCACCGTTGTGGAGGCCGACGAAAGCCTACGCGCTGTGGCAGCGACAGCTGAGGAGGCGCGGTTATTGGAAATCGCGCCCGGCGCTCCGCTTCTTGAGGTAGATCGCGTCGCATTTGCCATCGGGCGTCGGCCCGTGGAATGGCGGGTGAGCCGTTGCGACACCTCGGGGCACGACTACCACATAGACCGCGGATAAGCCCCGAAACCAAGCGAAATATGCGCGTGGGGTGGGTTGACCTAAGTACGCATATCAGTCTTATATAAGAGTTATAAGAATCGTTGGAGTGGCCGTTCGGATGGACGGCTGAAAGGGAGGAGAAAATATGAAGCTGGTATCCACAATCGCAATGACGGCTGTGCTCGCCACGACAGCAACGGCGTCGATGGCGGCCGAGTGCGGAGATTTTCCGCAGCGCCCGATCGAGGTCGTCGTGCCTTATGGCGCGGGCGGCGCAGTCGACATCACATCGCGCACGCTTGCCGAGGCCGCCAAAGTGGTCGCTGGCTGGGAACTGCGCGTTGCCAACCGGACCGGCGCGGGTACCGTCACTGGGCAAGATTATCTTGCGACCCAGGCGCCGACCGACGGCTATACCATAGGTGTGATGCCTCTTATGGCGGCCGTTCTCAACGACGCGGATGAGCGCAATGCGCTTGAGCCGGGCTCTCTGGAAGTTCTGGAAGCCATCGCCTTCGACCCTTGGCTATTCGTGGCACTGAAGGGCCAGACCCTCGATAGCCTGATCAAAAAAGGGGAGGCAGGCGAGCTGCGCTACGCCTTCAGCCCTGGATCCGAACAGGGGCTGATGGGTGACAAATTCCAGGAGAAGCACGGCTTTGAGATGGCGCGTGTTCCTCTTGCCGGCGGCGTCAATCGTCTGGGTGGTCTTCTCAACGGTTCCGTCGATATCGCGCCCAGCTTTTACGGCGAGTCGAAGCAGTATATCGACAGCGGCGTCATGGTGCCGATCGGCTATACCAATGATGTGCCCTTCGGACCGGACGAATCCACGGTCGCACTTGGCAGCGAGGGATATGACTTCGGTCACAATGTTTGGGGCTCTTATCGCGTTGTCTTGGTTCCAGACGGTGTGCCGGAGGACATCAAGTCGTGCCTTGCGGATACCTTGACCGAGATCATGGAAAGTGAGCAAGGCAAGGAAATATTCCTTGAAAAGACCATCCTCGTCGAACCGGTCGGTCATGAGACGGCGAAGGCCAAATACGGCGAATTCCAGAAGATCGTGAACGACCTGCTTGCGGTCAAAGGCTAATGCAGGTGTCGACCGAACTCCCGGAGACCGAGCCGGACCATCCGGCTTCGGTGCCAGCAGCCCGGTACGTCCGGGCTGCTGCGCATGGTGCCATCCTGTTTCTGGGTGCGGTGCTGCTTTACGATATCCTGACCACGGAAGGCGTGCGTATGTGGCCGGATCAGGGCTTTCCGCTGTTGGTGGTCGGCTTTGTCACGGTCACGGCGGGGCCGGCTCTGATCCGCTCCCTGATGCTTACATCGCCAAATTGGGGTGAAAATCCGGCCGGCAGTCTGGATCGGGCGAACCGCATTCGGCTGGCGATCTTCGCCAGCACTTGGCTGGCGTATGCGCTGCTGCTGCCATTGCTGGGATTTCTGGTATCGGCGACCATTGCCATCACCATTTCGGCATGGGCGCTTGGGCGGGCTCGGATATGGATCGCGCTGCCGGTGTCGGCCATCGTCGCGGTTCTTGTCTTCCTTGCGTTCCAGCGTGTCCTTTATGTCAGCCTGCCGCTCGGGGAACTGGACCGGCTGCTGATTCATAGTTTGCCGAGGGGTTGATCATGGGCGGACTGGAGCCATTGATCGGCGGGTTATCCGCCGTCTTCCGACCGGATTGTCTTATGGCAGCATTCGGCGGGGTCATCATCGGAATCATCTTCGGGGCGGTTCCGGGGCTGAACGCCACGCTGGCGATTGTGCTGTTCCTGCCAGTGACCTTTCTTATGTCACCCGACGCGGCACTGATACTACTGAGTGCGCTCTACGTCGCGGGCATCTATGGCGGTTCCATTTCCGCGGTCGTGCTGGGCATCCCCGGCACCGCGGCATCGGTCATGACGGCGGTCGAAGGTTACGGCCTCGCACGGCGGGGCATGCCGAATAGGGCGCTTCAGATATCCGCTTTTGCTTCGGGGCTGGGCGGTCTGATCTCCGCTATTGCGCTGGTCACAATGACGCCAGCGCTGGCGCGAGTTGCGCTCAGTTTTGGGCCGAGCGAGTTCTCACTGCTGATTGTTTTCAGCCTTCTCCTCGTCATCCTGATGGCACCGCAGAACCTCTTCGCCGGGTTCGGGGCTGCCGCGCTTGGGCTTATGTTCGCTATGGTGGGTTATGATCCCGTGGCCGTGGGCGAACGCCTGACCTTCGGTATTGCAGAGTTGCGGGGCGGGCTGCCACTGGTGCCTATGCTGCTTGGCTTCTTCGCGGCGCCCCAGGTCATTCGGCTTGCCGTCGAGGCGCTGCACGGCACCAATACCCGTATGGACAGCACCGACAGTTTTGGGTTCTGGCAAACTGCAAAAGCCACTTTCAAGTGGAAATGGACCGTACTGCGCGCCTCGACCGTGGGGCTGGGCATCGGCATCCTGCCGGCTGTCGGGGTCGAAACCTCACCCATTCTGGCCCATTCGCTCGAGCGCCGCTTCTCCAAGAACCCCGATTTCGGTGAGGGAAGCGAGGATGGGCTGATCGCAGCCGAATGTGCCAACAACGCCACCGTCGGGGGCTCTCTCATCCCATTGATCGGCTTGGGCATTCCCGGCAGCGCACCCGCGGCCGTGATGCTGGGCGCCCTGACCATGCATAATGTTGCGCCAGGGCCGCTGATCTTCATCACCAACGGTGATTTGATCTATGCGCTCTTCGCAGGATTCATCGTGGTCAATCTGATGATGATGATCTTTGGCGTGCTGCTGGCCCGCCAATTCGCCATCACCCTGCGCTTGCCCAAAGGTCTGATCGTGACCTTTGTCGCCGCCGCTGCCATCTTTGGCAGTTATGCCAGCGGAACCAGCCTAACATACGTCTACGTGCTTATCGGTGCGTCGGCGGTGGTCGCTGTGATGCTGCTGGCCGACATCCCGATCCTGCCCTGCGCGTTGGCATTCGTACTGGGGCGAACGCTGGAAAACCAGCTCGCTGTGTCCTTCGCCTCGATGAGCGGTGTCGGAGAATTGTTCGCCCGTCCCGCCTCGGTCATGCTGATCGCGCTAACCCTTGCGGCTACCGTGATCCTGCTGCGGATCCGGCTGCAGGACGCGCGCAGTACGCCGCTGGCTGTTCAGCAGAAAGTTGAGAGATGAATACGCATATGGTTCCACATATCCGCTCAATCAATCCCGCTACGGGCGAGCAACTGGCCGATTTTGCGCCCGACGGTCCGGCCGAAATCGAAGCGAAACTGGCGGCGGCGGCCAAAGCACAGAGGGATTGGGCGCTGCGACCTTTGGACGAGCGCTGCCTACTGCTGGGTCGTATGGCCGCCGCACTGCGGGATCGCAAGGCGCATTTCGCGCGGTTGATCAGTCTGGAGATGGGCAAACCCATCACCGAGGCTGAAGCCGAGATCGAGAAATGCGCGTGGTGCTGCGAGCACTACCGAGACAGCGCGGCGGACTATCTAGCGCCTGAGGTCATTGGGTCGAACGCCAGCCATAGCGAGGTGGTCTTCGACCCGCTCGGTGTGGTGCTGGCCGTGATGCCCTGGAACTATCCGTTCTGGCAGTATTTCCGCTTCGCCACCCCGGCCCTTGCGGCGGGCAATGGCGCGCTGCTGAAACATGCCAGCAACGTACCGCAATGTGCACTGGCCATCGCCGAAGTGATGGACGCCGCCGGCGCGCCCAAAGGGCTGACAGCTACGCTGATGGTCGGCGCGGGTGCGGTGTCGTCGATCCTGGCTGATAGCCGCGTGGCGGCGGTAACCCTGACCGGATCGACCGAAGTGGGCGCGAAGATCGCCGCCCAGGCCGGCGCATTGCTGAAAAAACAGGTGCTTGAGCTCGGCGGCTCGGACCCCTTCATCGTCCTTGACGATGCCGATCTCGACCTAGCGGTTGAAACAGGGATCAAGGCGCGGTTCCAGAATACCGGCCAAAGCTGCATCGCCGCCAAGAGATTCATCGTGGTCGATGCCATCGCGGATCGGTTTGCCGAAGCCTTTACCGCCAAAGCGCGGGCGCTGAAGGTCGGCGATCCTCTCGACCCCGCCAGCCAGCAAGGGGCCATGGCGCGCAGCAATCTACGGGATGAACTGCACGACCAGGTGCAGCGCAGCATCGCGGGCGGGGCGACCCTCCTTTGCGGCGGCGCCCCGGTTGACGGGCCAGGCGCCTTTTACGCGCCGACGGTCCTGGACCACGTCGGCCCCGACAACACTGCGTTCCGGGAAGAAACCTTCGGTCCCGCCGCCGCCATCGTTCGTGTTCCGGATGCCGAGAGAGCGATTGACTATGCCAACCGGTCCGAATTCGGTTTGGGAGCCGCGTTATGGACCGCGGATATTGAGCTGGCGCGAAGGCTCGCCCGCCGGATCGAGGCGGGCGCGGTCTTCGTCAACGGCATCGTGGCCTCCGACCCGCGTCTGCCCTTTGGCGGCATAAAGCAGTCCGGCTACGGACGCGAGCTTGGCGCCTGGGGGATTCGGGAATTCACCAATACAAAAACCGTGTGGATCGGTCCCGCACAGGTACAAAAAGGATAATTTGCCATGGATGCGAAAGCCACGTTGAACCTGCCTCCGGCCGTTCTGCGGACCTTCATTTCCGACGTCTTTGCCGCGCATGGCATGCCGGCGGCGGACGCCGAAATCGTGGGCGAGATGATGGTCGAGGCCGATATGCACGGCAGCGACGCGCATGGCGTCTTCAGGTTGCCGCGATATATCGACCGGTTACGGGCCGGGGGCTTCAATCTGAAGCCTGAGATCCATGTGGACAGGCGCAAGGGCGGCCTGGCGCGGGTCAACGGCGATGATGCGGTCGGGCATCTTGTCGTCAAACGCTGCGTCGATGAAGCGATCGAACTTGCCGGAACGCATGGCATCAGCTGGGTGGGATGCCACCATTCCAATCACGCCGGCGCCGCAGGGGTCTGGGCGATGCGTGTGGTCGAGGCCGACATGATCGGCATCTACATGGCCGTGGGCAGCGCCAATCACATGGCGCCCTGGGGCGGGGTAGACCTCCTGCTGTCCACCAACCCGATCGCAATCGGCGTGCCGGGTGGCGAGAGCGGACCGATCCTTCTGGATATGGCGACGACCAACGCGGCCTACGGTAAGGTCAAGCTGGCCGCGCAGCGCGGCAAGGACATGCCCGATGACTGGATGATCGACGCCGACGGCAATCCGCTGACCGATCCGAACAAATCGGCGGGCGGGTCTCTCCTGCCTATCGGCGGACCTAAGGGATACGGTCTGGCGCTAATGATCGGCCTACTGGCAGGCACGCTGAACGGAGCTGCAATGGGCAGCGAGGTCGTTGATTTCAATGCCGACGATGAAAGCTCTACCAATACCGGGCAGTCGGTCCTTGTCATAGACCTCAAAGCCCTTGGCGGCGGGGACCTGTTCAAGCGGGAGATCGATCGCATCCGGGCCGAGATGGTCGGATCGCGCACGCGCCCCGGCTTCGACAATATTCGACTGCCCGGGGATCGCGCGCTGAGGACGCGCTCCGAGAGGGCGATAAATGGCATACCATGCCCGCCTGCGCTCCTCGACACGCTGCGGCCCGTCGCACAGGCGGCCAAGGTAGCGCCGTTGGAAGACCGTTTGTGAGGGTGACCCGGATGGACAAGACACCACGCGTTTTCGACACGGAGGCCATTGGCAGCTTTGATCGGGGTAATGGCGTTCAGACGCGTCTCTTCTGCAGCCGCGAGCGCTGCGGGGCCGAGGTGACGACCGGCACGACCACCTTGCCCGTGGGCCGCTCGGTGGCGCTGCACTCACATAACTGCGACGAGCAGATCGTGATCCTACAGGGTCACGCCGAGGCGGAGTTCCGGGGCGAACGCCACCCGATCGGCCCGATGGAGGTCGCGTATATCCCGGAGGGCGAGGTGCATTGTTTTCACAATGTCGGGGATGAGACGGTGGTGATGCTGTTCATCTACGCCGCGGGAGAAGTCACCAGAACCTTCGCCGGCAGCGGTGAAACCGTGCGCCACCTGTCGGAGAAAGATCTTGCGCAACCGAAGGCGGGTTAAGTGGCGGCAGCGAAACAACGGGTGATCCGCTTTACGCTCAACGGCCGTGAAGCGGCCATCGAGGCGCCCGAGACCGAACCCCTTCTCTGGGTTCTCAGGAACCGCCTGAACCTGAAGGCAGCGCGCTTCGGCTGCGGGGGATCGTCATGTGGGGCCTGCGCGGTTCTTGTCGACGGCCGGCCTGAGATGTCGTGCTCGTTGAAGTTGTGGGCTGTCGAGGGCAAGCGCGTGGAGACCGCGGAAAGCCTCTTCGAGGGCGATGCGGAGCACCCTCTTGTCACCGCCTTCGCGGAAGAGAGGGCCGGCCAGTGCGGCTATTGCCTGTCCGGTCTGGTGATGCGGGCGAAGGCCCTTCTGGACGAGAACCCGAAGCCCACCCGCGAAGACATCATCGCGGCGCTGGATGAAGGACTGTGCCGCTGCGGCGCGCATCCCCGGATCCTGCGCGCGGTGGCCCGTGCGGCGGAAGCATTGAAATGAATGACGACTGGATGAGCCTTCCAAAGACCAAAAGCCTCGAGGCTTATCCGCTCATTTCCGACTGGCTGGATTTCTCTGAGCCGGGTGTTGTGAAGGCGCGCAGCGGTCGGGTGGAAATCGGACAGGGGATAGCCATTGCCTTGCGCCGGATAGTGGCCGAGGCGTTGTCTCTCGAAATGGTGCGGGTGCATCTGGTGGCAGGCGACACGCGCGAAAGCCCGAACGAGAATTACACCGCAGGCAGCATGTCGGTGGAACTGGGTGGCCAGTCGCTGCGCGCCGCTGCGCTCGCCGCCCGCGCGACCTTCCTGCTAGCCGCGCGGGACAAGTTGGACGCGGAGACAGTGGACCTGCAAGATGGGCAGGTCCTTCAGCACGGAGAAGAAACCGAACTCGACATATGGAAACTGGCCAGTGACCTTGCGCTGGACATTCCCATTGCCGAGGCAGTGGTCTCCCGCCCTGGGCGGATGGCGCGCATTGATGAAACCATGGCGGAAGCGGGCGGTGATGCGATCCGTGCCCGGCTGCGCGGCGGCGCGTTCATCCATGACATCGTGCTTGAGAACATGCTGCACGCTCGCGTCCTTCACCTGCCTCATCCCGCGGCCCAACTGGTCTTTGTCGACAGCGAAGCGGTCGAGGCGCTGCCCGGTGTGGTGATGCTGCATCGCGACGGCGCGTTTGCCGCGGTCATCGCGGAAGAGGAGGCGCAAGCCATGTCCGCCGTCGCGCGGGCGGATTCCACGGCGGACTGGGATGTGCCGGGCGGCGGCATTCAGAAGCCCGAAGACCTTCTGGCCAGCGCCACCGAGCTTGAGACGATGGCGGAAGCCGGCGATCTGGCCAGGGCGGGGAACCGCAAGGTCGTGGCGGAATTCTCGCGCCCGTTTCTCGCTCATGCCTCGATCGGTACATGCTGCGCGCTGGCGCTGTGGCAGGACGGCACTCTGACCGTATGGAGCCACGCCCAGGGGCCCTACCAGCTGCGCGCGGGTCTGGCACAGGCTCTGAACCTCGACGAGGCCGCGATCGACGTGATCCATAAACCTGCTGCGGGTTGCTACGGCCATAACGGCGCGGATGACGTCGCCTTCGAGGTCGCTTTGCTGGCCCGGGCCTGCCCCGGCCGTCCGGTGCGGCTTGCCTGGCGAAGGGTGGATGAGCTGACGCGCGGATCTCTGGCCCCTGCCATGACGAGCCGGGCCGAAATCACGCTTTCCGACGGCGGAGAGATCGCAGCGATGTCGCTTGACATTGTCAGCGCGCCGCACCAACGCCGGCCCGGCCCCGGCAAGCCGAGTTTCGCCTCCGGTCCCCTTCTGGCCGACCCCGTGGCCCTCGCCCCGGCGACGGAGCCTCCACCCGCCAATGGCGGCGGGGCCGACCGCAACGCCGTGCCGCTCTACAAGACCGGCGCACTCAAGGTCGCGCGGCGGGTCGCATATGATATCCCGCTGCGCACCTCTGCCATGCGGGCTCTGGGCGCGTACGCAAATATCGCTGCGATCGAACTGGCGATGGAGGCTGCGGCCGATGAACTTGGCGAAGATCCGATAGGCTTCCGCCTGCGCCATCTCGATGATCCACGCGCCCGGCGCGTTGTCGAAAAGGCTCGCGACATGTCAGGCTTTACCACCGATACCGATGGCGAAACGGCCAAGGGTCTTGGCTTTGCCAGGTACAAGAACAAGGCAGGTTACTGCGCCGTGGTAGTGGAGGTCAGCGCGGGTGAGAGTTTGATCGTGCCTCGGCTATGGGCCGCGGCGGATGTGGGCGAGGTCATCGACCGCGAGGGTGTTCTGGGGCAGGTCGAAGGCGGCGCTATCCAGTCGTTGAGCTGGAGCCTGAAAGAGGAAGTGCCGATCATCGGCGGCGCGCCGGACGTCCCGGATTGGGAGCATTATCCGATCCTCCGCTTTTCCGAGATTCCCGTGATCGAGGTGGCGCTGACGGGTGATCCTCGCGACCCGCCACTCGGCGCAGGGGAGATCGCGCAGGGACCGGTTGCCGGGGCGCTGGCAGCTGCGGTGCGACGGCTCTTCGGGCTCGACAGTCTGCGAGTACCGCTGACGCCGGAGGGTCTGGCCGGGCAAATGCTCGGATGAACCGACAGATCAGACCTGTATTGGCGCTGCGAAGGGTGGCCTCATGAGCGGCTTGCGATCCGGATCGCCCGTTGCTGCCGTCGGCTTCGCTCTGGCGGCACAAATCGCGACGATGCTCCCCGTCTTCCTGCTGGGCACACTGTTTCCGCTTCTGAGGGCCGATCTGGGCATGGGTGAGGGAAGCCTCGGCTATAGCGTTGCCGTCTTCTTCGCCGCCTCGGCGCTCGGCTCGGGAGCGCTGGCGGGCCATTCCGACCGGTTCGGACCATGGCCCGTAGCGCGCGCCGCCTTGGCGGTAACCGCCATGCTTTGCCTGATCGTGCCTTTCGTGCCGTCGGCGGTGCTGTTGCTGCCCGCGATGGTGCTGGCGGGGTTGGCGAACGGCAGCATCCAGCCGGCGACCAACGTTGCGCTGTCCCGGGCGGTGTCACCTGGGCGGCAGGGCTTTGCCTTCGGGCTCAAGCAGGCGTCAGTGCCGTTGGCTTCGCTTCTGGCAGGCCTAGCCGTTCCGATAATAGCGCTCAGCGCCGGGTGGCGGACGGCCTATGTGGTCGCGGCCCTGCTACCGGCTGTTCTGATCCTCGGTCTGCCGCGCAATTCCTTGCCGCCCAAAGCGGCGCAACCGCATAGCCTGCGACCGGGATGGTCGCGGGGCAGTCTGGTTTTGCTGGGAATCATGTCCGGCGTTGGCGCCGGGTCTGCGAATTCCATGGCGGCCTTTCTTGTGACCTCGGTCGAGGCGCAAGGTATCCCGGTCGGCAAGGCGGGGTTCATCATGGCGCTAGGAAGCGGCGTGTCGATTGCCGTCCGGATCCTGCTGGGCGCGGCCGCCGATAGGTTCGCCCTGCCGCTTCTACTGGCCGTCAGCGTGCTGATGCTCGGCGGCGCGGTGGCCTATTGGTTGTTTGCACAGGGCGGCGGCTGGATAGTGCTGGTCGTGGCCACGACGCTTGCCTTCGGCATGGGCTGGGGCTGGGCCGGGCTGTCGATCCTCGCTATTATCCGCGGTAATCCGGCAGCCCCCGGCCGGGCCTCAGGCGTAGTGCAATCGGGGTTGTTCATCGGCGCTGTCATCGGTCCGCTGGGCTTCGGCTGGACGGTGTCAGTCCAAGGCTTCGATGTGGCCTGGACGGTGCTGGCTGTCCTCACTGCCGTCGCTGCGGCGATCCCGGCATACCTCTCGGCGCGGGTGGTGCGTGAGGTACACGGCGCCTGGCGCGGCTGACACCTCCATCTGGCTGGAATTTTTTAACTGCGATCCCGGGAGGGCGGGAGAGGAACTGTTTGAAGAAGTCGAAGCCCACGAACGCCCAGAGTCTTGTGAAGGCCTACCGATGCGCTCTCGGCGCCGGCTTTGTCATCCACCAAGTAGCCGAAGCGGCAGTGCCCTGATCCATGGGACATGGGTCACGGGGGCGGGACAGAATACGATTGCGTCTCGACGAACATCCCGATGAAACACAGGAGCCCTCTGCCGCGTTGGGCCTAGCGGATGAACTGGTCCACGAACTCAATTCCGAGCCCGACTGTCTCATAATGTGCACGGCACAGGTCGATCTTCGTGAACACGTCCTCGTAACCGAGCTGTTTTCCGTCAGGGTCGACATAGATCATGCAGCCATTGACCTGGAACAGCGTGATCATTTCCTCGATATGGGGATCGACCACCAGCGTATGGGTCTCGCCCGGCGCTTCATAAATATAGCCGCCCTCGACCGCTTCCCAGTCGTGCTCCAAATAACGCCACGCGCCCTTGATGACATAGCCATGAACAGGCTGTGGATGGCGGTGACGCGACAGGACGCCGGACTTCCGCACCTTGAGAAGATTGACCCAGTAGCCTCGTGAGGCTGAAAGGCACAGTGGGCGGAACCAGACATTCTCCGCCTGCGGAACCCAGACACGGTCATCGTTGGGCAGAACGCTCGGGATCACGATCTCCGGTGGCGATTCTTTGGGCTGGGGATGTCGATAAGGGATGCGAGCCTCGTCCGCATTTTCGAGCGCATGGTGTTGCGTGTTCGTCGTCATCGCAAAAAATCCTTCCAGTATCCATTTTCTGGTTAGCAGGCTGCGTAGCCGCCATCGATCGGCAGGACGGCCCCGGTTATAAACCCAGCCTGTTGCGAGAGCAGGAAGAGAACAGCTCCGCCAATGTCATCTGGCTTGCCCCAACGCCTCATTGGCGTGCGCGCCAGAATGCCCGCCGAGCGGCCTTCATCCTCGACCAGATTCCGTGTGAGTTCCGTTTCCACCCAGCCGGGCGCAATCGCATTCACGCGAACGCCTTCCTCGGCCCATGCGGTGGCCAGCGCTTTCGTCAACTGCGCGACGCCGCCCTTGGATGCGGTGTAGGCCGGCACCATCGGCCCGCCGAAGAAGGAGAGCATCGACGCGGTGTTGACGATGGATCCCCGGCTGCGCGTCAGAAGCGGCTTGGCCGCGATGCACATGCGCATCGTGCCAGTCAGGTTGACGTCGATGACGCGACTGAAATTCTCGATCTGATATTCGGCACCGCCTCGCATGATCATCCCGGCGCAGTTGACCAGTGCATCGAGCTCTTCGACTGCCTCCAGGCAAGCGGCTATAGATCGGTCATTGGTGACATCGAGCTGGCATAGGGCCAGATTGTCGGCAGGTGGAACTGCCGAGAGTTCAGCCTCTGTTAGGCCGGCGGCGGTGACGTGGTAGCCGGCGGCAAGCAATGTCCTCGCTATGCCCGCACCAATGCCGCTCGTACCGCCCGTTATTAACGCATGCGGCATTATTGTACGCCCTCGGTCGCCAGCGCGTCGAGAACCGCCTGCCGCATAGGCATGGGTGCAACGGCGCCATAACCGCGCGTCGAAAGGGCTGCCGCCGCATTGGCAAAACGTGCTGCCTGGAAAGGATCTCCGTGGCTGAGGAACTCAGCCAGGAAGTTGCCGTCGAACGTGTCGCCGGCCGCCGTGGCGTCCACCGCTTCCACACGAATGCCCGGCACGCGCCGGCGCTCGTCCGGCGTCGCTACAAGACATCCCCCCTTGCCCAGTGTCAGCGCCACGATACCGGCACCCTGTTCGAGATAGTAGTCGGCAACTGCATCCGGTTCGCTCAGTCCCGTCAGTTGCTCTGCGTCCTCAAGGCCGGGCAGGGCGATATCCGTCATGCACATGGTCGCGCCAATCAATGCGCGCGCGCGCTCGAGCGGCCATAGCTTCAGCCGCAGATTGGTATCGAAGGAGACTTTCGTGTTCGCGCGCCGGGCGATCTGGATGGCTTCAAGGACGGCATCCGACGCACTCGCGCTAATAGCTATGGATATGCCGGAGACATGGAGGATTTCGGCATTCTCGATGTAGGTACGCGGCAAATTTTGCGGACCCATTCGACTCGCCGCCGAGCCCGCGCGAAGATAGGAAAAAACGTGTCCGTTCTCTCCATGAGTGACAAAATAGATACCTGTATGGGCCTGGGGATCGCGAGTGACTTGCGATGCGTCGACGCCGTTTTCCGTCCATAGGCGCATGAAGCTGTCGCCGAACTCGTCTTCCCCCAGCGCGGTGATGTAACCCACAGCGGTGCCAGCGCGCGCCGCGGCGATGGCACAGTTGGACGTATCGCCGCCATGACCGCGCAGATAATGTCCCTTCTCGTCCACCTGGTTGAATTCGACGAGCGGTTCGCCCATGCAAACGATTTGCGGATTGGACATGTCGGCGTTTTCTCCTTGAATCTAGATTCGGCCGTACTTGGCCATGCCTTCCTTGAGCGACCCAGACGCGATGATGAGCTTGGCCTGCTCGGCTTCCTTCAGGTCGATCTCCTGAGCTGCGGCAAGCACCTCGGTGGCATTCTCCCGCGGCACGATGACCACGCCATCGACATCACCGACCACGATGTCTCCAGGATTGATGGTAACATCGCCGATCGTGACCGGAACCATTGAGGCGATCGTCCTGTAGCGTCCGACGGTTGTTCCAGGGGAGGCCGAACGCGCGAAAACCGAAAACCCGAAATCGCGCTTAATCTCCGTTATGTCACGCACGGCGCCATCAAGGACTGCGGCCTCAAGTCTGTTGGCGACGGCGCCAGCCGTCATTAGGCCGCCCCAAACTGCCACGTTGCAATCGCCGGCGACCGAGATGACCATGACGCTGCCGGGCGCGGCATTGTCCACCAGTTCCAATGCGTGCGTCGGCGGCACCTCCTCGCTTGTGGCTTCTTCCAGAACGGTCGCGGCCGGTCCGGCAATCTTCCGATCGCTGGTGCGTGGTGTGATGGCGGAATCGAGATAGCCCTTCTTGCCGCAGATCTTGTCGACAGCATCTGCGACGGAGGCCGTTGCAACCCGGCGGAAACCTTCGATCAGGTTCTTGTCCATACTTTGTGCCTTCTCTTGCGTTGACGAATATGTGCTCAGTTCAATCCCAGCGATTGACCCAGTGCTTCGGGGGCTCGCCGGCAAATACGCGCGCGACCTCCTGCGCAGCCTTGGTCTGCAGTTCCGCGACGCTTTCTTCGGAGTACCAGGCAGTGTGGTCGCTTAGCACCGTGTTGGGTGTGGAGAAAAGCGGGTGATCGGGAGCCGGCGGTTCGTTGGCGAACACGTCCAGCCCGGCGCCGCCCAGATGGCCGGACTGCAACGCCTCCGCCAGCGCTGCCTCGTCGATGAGGCCACCGCGCGAGGTGTTCACGATGACCGTTCCCGGTCGCATTGCCGCAATCCGCTCGCGTGATATCATCTTTTCCGTGGATGCGCGGAGAGGGAGGTGCAGCGAGATGACGTCGCTGCACGCGATCAACTCGTCAAGATCGGCTGCGACGGCTCCGTAGGGGAGGTCGCTTCCATTCGTATCGTGCACCCGCGTCTCGCTGAAGCCGAGCGTCGAGACCTTCCGGTGGAAGGCCGCGCCGATGCGGCCATATCCGATAATGCCGAGCGTGCGACCAGCGATGCGGTGCATCGGCTCGCGGCGCGCCGCGTTCCATACGCCTTCGCGGACCGCACGATCGCGTGCGGC
This sequence comes from Nitratireductor luteus, assembly GCF_026162365.1. GTDB lineage: Bacteria > Pseudomonadota > Alphaproteobacteria > Rhizobiales > Rhizobiaceae > Chelativorans > Chelativorans luteus. Next base: position 38,365 of record NZ_JAOANW010000005.1, read on the forward strand.
GGTGCGTCGGAGGACCGAGAGCAAGAGGGCGAGCGTATGGTCGCTCACTTCCTCGACTCCGTAATCGGGCACATTGGCGACATAGATGCTGCGTGCAGTCGCCTGCTGGCGGTTGATGTTGTCCACGCCGACCCCATAGCGCACGATGACGCGGCAATGCTTCATCCCATCGATCGCCTCGGCCGAGACAGGGCTCTCCCTCACCAGGACCGCGTCCGCGTCGCGGACCGCTTCCACGACCGCCGCCGCGTCCCCATGACAAGCACGCTCGATGACCGTGAAGCCATAGGGTTTCAGGATGTCTTCCTCGATCACATGCTGGTCGTACCCGGCGTCGATTACGACGGCGACCGGTGCACGGTCGCCGTCACGGGAGTAGTGATGGCTGGATGCCGGGTGTGTCACGAACCGGCCTCGTCGATGGCGCCCAGAAGCCGGTCCACCAGATCGACGCCGACCTGCTCGTCCAGGTAGGCGCGTACGGCAGGCTGGGCGAGCTTACGGAAGGCATCGCGCTCCTGCGGTGTAAGGGTCGTCACCGTCATGCCACTGTCGGCAAGTATGGTGCTGGCATTAGAGTCCTGCGCCGCCGTCATGCCGCGGTGGATGCCGATGGCGATGCGGGTGCCATCCTCGACGATCTTCTGCCGCTCCGGCGTCAACTGCTGCCAGAAGGCATCGCTCATCATATAGGCGTGCAGGCTGAAGACATGGCCGTCCAGCGTCACGTGCTCCTGGTTCTCGTAAAGACTTGCGGCCAGAATGTTGGTAACGCCGTTCTCCTGCCCATCGACCGTACCCTGGGCAAGTGCGGTTGGCAGTTCGCCCCAGGCGATCGCCGTCGCGTCGCCACCTAGCGATTCGACCAACGAGACATAGACCTGGCTAGGCTGAACGCGGATCTTCAGGCCCTGGAGGTCTCCCGGCGTCTTGATCGGACGTTTGGAATTGGTGAAGTGACGCACGCCGTTATCGGCAAATCCGAACAGGCGGATCTGCGTCTCGGCCAGCATGTCCTCGGCAAATTTCTGGCCAAAAGGACCGTCGAACACATTCCATGCCACGGCCTGGTTGTCGAACGCGAAGGGTAACGAAAAGACTTCGATGGGTGTGTAGGTTCCGGCAATGCCGCCATCATGAACAACCGCCATCTCGATGGTGCCGAGTTGCAGCCCCTCCATGACTGTCTGCTCGTTGCCGAGCTGTCCAGCCGGATAGATCTCCACGTTAATCTCGCCACCCGTCGCACCTTCGACATAGGATTTGAAAGCCATAGCGGCGGCGTGTTTGGGCTGATCCATTCGGCCTGGCTGATAGTGACCGTATTTGATGGTGAGTTGCGCGAGGGCGGGGGCTGCGGCTACGACCATTGCCGCGACCACGATGCCCGCAAGGCCGGCCAGTCTGTTGAGAATGCGCATGAATTCCTCCTCTTTCTGATTAAGTTTTCTAGCGAACGTATCCGAACAAGCCGGGTAGCCAGAGCGACGCCGCAGGCACGAAAATCAACAGCAGCAGCACGAGCAGTTCGGCGAGCAGGAAGGGACCGATCGTGGCGACGATCCGCATCAGCGGAATGCGGCTGACCACGGACACCACGAACAGCACGCCGCCGACGGGCGGCGTGATCATGCCGATGGTCAAGGAAAGAATGACCACAAGCGCGGTCTGGATCGGATGGATGCCCGCCATATCGGCGATCGGCGCGACGATTGGTGTGAACAGCAGGACGCCGGGCAGTGTGTCGATGAAGAGCCCGCACAGCAGCAGAAAAAGGGCCATGACGAGGAGCAGCAGCATGTTTGGTAGGCCGAATCCGGCGATGAAGCCAGCGATCGCCTGTGGAAGCTGCAGAATCGTGAGCAGCCACGCGAAAGCCGATGCGGTCGCCACGATCATCAGCACCGCCGACGTTATCAAGGAGGCGCGGGCGAAAAGGTAGGGGAGTTGGCGCCAAGCCAGGCTGCGCAGCACGAATTTGGCGACGATGAAGGCATAGACTGCTGCCACTGCCGAGGCTTCGGTCGGCGTAAAAGCACCGCTGTGTATGCCGCCTATGATAATGACAGGCAGGGGAATGGCGGAAAAGACGACACCGGATTCACGGAAGAACTGCCGCCACGGTTTGCGCGGCTCGTCGAGCGCGAAACCGCGCCGCCAGCTGAGATAGGCGTTCGTCGCAACCAGCGACAGGCCAATAAGGACACCCGGCACGATGCCGGCGATGAAGAGCGCCGAAACGCTGACTGCATTGTCGGTGAGCGCATAGATGACCATGACGATGGATGGGGGGATGATCGAGGAGATGATGGCGGACGAGGCGGTAAGGGCGGCCGCATACTCTGGCTTGTAACCGCCGGAACGCATCATCTGGATCGTCACCGCGCCGGGACCGGCTGCATCGGCAAGCGCGGAGCCGGAAATGCCGGAAAAGAACACCGACATGAGAATGTTGGCATGGCCAAGTCCGCCTCGCAGCCGGCCGATGATCTGCCGGGCCAGGGCCAGCAAGGAATCTGTGATGCGGCCGCCCGTCATCAGTTCCGCCGCCAGCACGAAGAAGGGGACCGCCATCAAAGGAAAGCTGTCGATGCCTGAAAACATCCGCTGTGCAAGGATGAGGCCGGGGTAGCGACCATCCCATAATATGGCCGCGAGGGAGGCCCCTCCCATGACGACGGCGACCGGAACGCCCAGCACCATCGCTACCGCGAAAACCGTGAAAAGAGCTGCGCTCATGGCTGAGCCGTCCGATCATCTCTCAGCGACAGGAGGAGGTGCAGGATAGCCAGGCAGGAACCGATCGGGACTGCCAGGTAGATCATGCTCATGGGCAAATGCAGCATGGCGCTGCGCTGGCGGGACGCGAACTGCGCATATTCGGTTCCGTACCAGGCAAGGGCGGCAAAGAAGGCGAAGACCAGCGCGAAGGCCGCCCATGTAAGGGCCGGCTTTATGCGTGTGGTCAGATCAACGAAGATCGTCACCGCTACGTGCATCCCCTCACGCATTGCGAGCCCAGCGCCGATAAAGACGATCCAGATCATCAGGTAGCGTGACACCTCCTCGATCCAGCCGAAGGAGACGCTGAAGAAGTAGCGGGAAACGATGTTGGCGAAGACGAGTGACAGCATCGTCGCAAGCATAGCTGCAACGAGCAGGCCGTTGACGACGCACAGCCAACGGTCAAATAGTAAGAGCATTGCGGTCCTCCTCGCGGAGCGCCGACCGGCGGCGTCCACCCTCAAGGTTCTAGTTTAGGTACGGCACGGCCTTGGTCGCCAACCGCCAGATCGTGAAATTCGGGACAGGCGGGTTCTCGAAATCCATGTCCCCATCGACCCAGACGTGCAGGTGGTTGGATATCACGTGCAGCGTCCCATTCGGTGCCCAAGCGAGCGTATCCGGCCACGCCATTTCCGGGTGATAGGCGACCCGCGAGAGGCGACGGGTAGCGGGTTCCCATTTGAGAACCGAGTTAAGCTGGAGCGCTGTGAGATAGATATTGCCGTCCTTGTCCGCCGTGAGACCATCAGTGTTGGAAGGCAGCACCACTTCCGTGCGCACGGCTGCCTGAAGTTCAGCTTCCGAGACCTTAGGATCACGGAGGAGCGCAGTTGGCAGCGAAAAGAGCGTGTTACCGGTCAGGTTGGTCCAGTAGAGCGTCTGCTTATCACCCGACAATGCAATGCCGTCGGCGCCGGTTCGCATCGGGCCGTTCTTGAGAACCTTGCGGTCGCCGATGTTGAACATGAATTGTGGTTCATCATTCGTGAACCTGGTCGCGTTCAGCACCCGCCGCGCGGTGTTGGCGTTACGGTCGTAGACGATGAGACCGCCGCAGAGAGGGTCGCTGAAAATCCCGCTGTCGGTAATGTAGGCAAAGCCCGACTCGTTATCGACGACGATGTCGTTCAGAAACGAGCATTTCTTGTCCGACACCGCTGCTGGGAACTCGTAGCGCTGGATCTCCTCGTTGCCCTTGATATCCCACAGGATGAGCTTCTCGTTGGCGGCTCCGGACTTTGCGCCGGCGATGTGGCCCTGGTCGAGGATCCACATGACGTCGTTATGATCGATCTCAAATCCTAGGACCGACTTAAGCCCCTGCGGGTTCGAGACATCGTTGAGCTCGAGCGACGGATAAGGCTGTAGCTCGAAATCATCACCATTCTTCACAAGCCTGGACAAGGTCGCGGGTATCTCCGGTCCACCCCACCGAGCAGTAGAGACATACATATCGCCCGCCGCGTCGAACTTCAGGCCCTGCACAAGGACCTTTCCGCGGAGTGGGCTTTTGTCCCAACGGTCTGCTGCGTCTCCACTCTGAAGTTGATAAGTGAGGCTGTTCCAGCGAATGACCGGTGCTGGCTCGCTTTCTTGCGCCGCCGCACCACCGGCCAGTATCGTCGCAACCGCCGCAATGAGCCTGATATCGAGAAACCCCATGGGGGTGACCTTCCTATTCGCGCTTCCTGATGTGGCAGCTTCATTCGCGGCTGCCTATCTGCTACCTTAGGCGGTAGATGAAACTAAGGTAGCAGTTTTCGATTCGCTGTAAAGAGGAATTTGCTGATGTCTCTGGATTCGCCATCGACACCGGGTACCAAGGAAGGGGCGCGCGTCAGAAAGCTTTCGCGTCCGGCGCTCCTCGTCGATGAAGTCGCGCGGGCGATCAGGGAAATGATCGTTCAAGGGAAGGTCGTGTCCGGCGAAAAACTGTCGGAGAACGCCCTGGCCGCGGAATTGGGGGTCTCAACCACCCCGGTCCGCGAAGCGATATCCCTTCTGCGCCGTGAGGGGCTGGTGACTGTGCAGCCGCAATCAGGAACCTATGTGTTCAAGCTTCAGCCCGGCGAACTGAACCAGTTGTGTGAACTGCGGTTCGCCCTTGAGCCGGCCGCGGTCGAGCTTGCGCTCAACAACCCGTCATCAACGCTGGCAGACGATCTGGCGGCAGTCGTTGAGAAAATGAGACAGGCACAAGCCGAGGGACTGGTCCGCGACTATCTTTCGCTTGATACTGCTTTCCACGATGCCATCATCGCGGCTTCCGGCAATCCTTATATATCAAGCGCATATGCGCTGATCAGTGCGAAGATGGCGGCTTTGCGGAACCGCCTCGGCAACGATCCGCATCACATGGAAAAGTCAATGCGCGAACATGTCGAGATCACCGAGGCCATCAGAGCACGCGATCTGTCCAAGGCAAGGAAGATCCTGCTAGGTCACATTGCCCGCAAGGAAGGCTCGTACTGGGAGCATCTCGATCCAGATCGGTTTTTCAAATCGGCCGGCCAATAGGATGTCCAGATCGGTAGCAGTCGGCACCGTCGGTCCCTTTTTGCCCTAATCCCATTGACGAAGAGGTGTATGCAGCGCAAGTCCAACAATAGCTGGCAACCCGGCGCAGCGTATTGTGAGGTGCTTGGTAACGAAGCTCTTGTTTCGAGTTGGGTCAGGGCCTCATCAGGGGGGCTGATCATGCGGATTCATGAACAACCTTCATGTGGCAGACCTGAGGCTCTTCGAAAAACAGGTGCCCAACTCGGCTTCGCCACTGTTGATACCCAGCGCTCTTGCGAAAATGCACCGTATGGTCCTCAAGTGCCTCCCACTCGACGAAAAGATAAAAGACGTTCTCGACCTCTACCGATTGCTCAAGGGAGAAAGACCGAAAACCCCGTGCAGCCCGAAACATCGGAATGCAAGATTGCGCTGCCGATGCAAATGCATCGGTTTCTTCTGGCTTTATGACAAATCTCGCTATCTCTCGGATCACCATAATCTCCTTGATCTCGGCAAATGCTAACCAACTGGCGCCTTGGGCGGCGTCCAACTACTGCTTGGTGCGAATCTCGTCGCCGTTGTCATACCCGGCATCAGTGCTTCGAACCTTTTCGACATGGCGACGGTCAGCGCCGCTTACGGCACCTACCCCCGCCGAAAGAACCTTAGACCGTCGGAAGACAGTTCGACCGTTTCTCCAAGAACAGTTTCGACGGAGCGCCGGTAGTGCTCCACCAGTTTCGCAGTCGCGGCCTTCGAGTCTCCGGCGATCGCCGCATCCATGATCTCTCGGTGCTCGTCTACGAGGTCATCTCGGCCGGGCAGATGGCCGGCGTCGATCTGGCGTCTGCGGGCCCGATAACGGGCGGATTGTTCGAACAGCTGGCCGGCGAAGCTCAGCAGCCAAGTGTTCCTGGACCCCGACAGCAGTTCCCGATGAAAGATCGCGTGGGTTTCCGACCATTCCTGGGTCAGAAGGAAGTCAGGGCCTGCGGTGGCCGATTTGGAGAGACGGTAGAACGCCAGCACGAGTCGATCTTCCCACTCGCGGGTGCGCTCCGCGATTGTCTCCCGAAGCGCCGCCGCCTCGATGACGATTCGCGCGTTCTGGATCTCCAGGAATGCCATCGCGTCGAGCGGCGGGACGGAGAAGCCGCGCCCTTCGTTCTTCACCACGAATTGCTCGGCAGCGAGCCGGTTTAGCGCCTCGCGCAGGGGCATCGCACCTATGCCGTAACGGTCCTGGAGATCCGCGAGGATAAGCTTCTCGCCAGGCGCCAGCGTTCCTGCGATCAAATCATGCCGCAGAACCTCGTAGGCTTCTGCCGAACGAGACGGCATTCCACTGGTCTTCGCCATGTTACCTGTATCCTCGATCCGCAACACCGGACGTTGTTCTTGGGGCGTTATTCATCGGACTTCAAGACATACTCATTGAATGATGCGCCGATGGTCGCGGAGGCGGTGTCTTTCAAGATCATGACGATACGACTTTCCCTTTGCATTTGCGGCCACGCCTCAAGAAATCGAGGCGGTGTGATCACAGGACCCACCCCCTGAACGAGCAATGGGCGATCGCTCTCCTCAATCCAGAGAATTCCCTTGCTCCTGAGCACTCTGGCCGCGTTTAGCGAATAGACGAGGTCGAGCCAATCGCGCAGGCGCGCCCATTGCAACGGGTGCCCGATCACTCGCGACCAGCTTTCCACTCCAGTGTGTAGGGCAGTCCCCCCTCCGGCGTGATGGTGGTGCGTCGTGTGACCGGAGTGCGCGCGTATTTCGGGGGCGACAAACTCGGAATCGCTCGGATCTCCGAACAGAAAATCGCCATCGGGCAGCCCGCCTTCGCGCACCGGGTGGATCGCGAGCATCGGATTGATATCGAAAAGCGCCTCGCAAAGCTCGTCGATCATCAAAGGATCCGCGAGATCGGTCTTTGTCACGAGGACGAGATCGGCTTGCGCCACCTGGTGGATTGCGACCGGGTTCTGCGCCAGCTCGGCCCGGCCGATGACACCGTCGACGCAGGTGGCGACTTTGGCGAGACGGATCTTGTCCCGCAAGGCGTGCGCGTTTGAGAGTTCGCGCACGATCGGGATCGGATCCGCCAGACCTGTGGTCTCAATCATGATCCGTCGAAAGGTCGGGATATCACCTCGTTCGGCCGCAGCGAGGATCAAGAGCACTGTGTCCACCACGTCGCCCCGCAGAGAACAGCACATGCAGCCATTCTCCATCAGCAGGGTCGTCTCGACCGCCGAAGAGACGAGTAGATGGTCGAGACCGACCTCTCCGAACTCGTTTATGATGAGCGCGGTACCTTCCATTTCGGGTCTGGCGAGCAGTTCACGGATTGCTGTCGTCTTCCCTGACCCGAGCGCGCCTGTCACGACTGCGCATGGTACCGGGGTCATGGCTGTTCGCCCGCCTCCGCCTCTTCGACCGCGGTCTGCCGGACTGTCCGGATATAGCTCCAGACGACAGCGACCGCGGAAATCACCAGAAGCGTTGCCGTGATCGGGCCGCTGACGACGGCCCAGAGGTCTCCGCGATGGATGATCAGAGCCCGGCCCAGATTGGTCTCGATGATCGGCCCCATGACGAACCCCAGGATCACCGGCAGTGTCGAGACCCCAAACTTGTCGAGCAGGAAGGCGAAGCTGCCGAGGGCGACCAACATGACGACGTGGGAGAAGGAATTGTCATAGGCATATACCCCGATGAGCAGCAGGGCCATGACGAAAGGCCCGAGCACCCCCGCCGGTACGCGGGCGATCGGCACGAAAAGCCGAAGGCCGAAAAAGCCGACGACGAGAAGGATTACGTTGGCCATAAGCAGGCCTATGAAGACGGCCATCACAAGCGGCCCGCCCTCGGAGAAGAGGGCGGGTCCGGGTGTGATCCCCTTGGATATGAGCACGCCCAGAAGGATGGCGATGGCGCCGGAACCCGGGATCCCCAGCGCCAGTGCCGGGACGAGTGCACCTGCGACCACTGCGTTGTTGGACGATTCGGGAGCCGCGATGCCCTCATCTACTCCGGTGCCGAACTTTTGCGGCTTTTTCGACCAGCGACGCTCTTCGTTGTAAGCCAGAACGGCCGCCATGGTCGGACCAGGTCCGGGGATGGCGCCCACGACGGTCCCGATCAGGCCGCCGCGTATCATGGTTGGCATGAGCTTGATGTAATCGGTCAGGCTCAGCTTGTCGCCGGAAGCGCTGTTGGAGGAGGCATCTGGTACCGCCGCAGAAGGAGTGAAGTCGCGAAGGCGCGCCATCAGCCGGAATGCCTCCGGGCCGGCAAGCATGGCCACGATCATGACGATCAGCGGCACCCCGTCATAGAGGTATGGCTGGTCGAAGACGAAGCGCGTGCCGCCGAAGGAACTGTCGCCTACCGTGGCCAACAGCAGGCCGATGGTCGCACCGAGAAAGCCCTTCAGGGGATCGGCTCCGACAAAGCTGCCCACGATCGAGAGGCCGAAGACACCGACGGCAAAGAGTTCGCCCGGTCCAAACTTGAGGCCGACCCAGGCCAGACTGGAGGATAGCAGTATGAAGGCGAAGGTCGAGATGATCCCACCCGTGACGCCCGCTGCGATCGAGATGGTGAGCGCCCGCCGGGGTCGCCCGTTCGCGGCCATGGGTGCGCCATCGAGGATGGTCATGACCGCGGCCGTCGTGCCGGGGGTACGGATCAAGATCGCCGGGATGGAGCCGCCGTATTCCGCCGCGCAATAGACCGCGAGCATGAACATGACGGCGGTCTCCGGCGACATGAGAAAGGAAAAGGGAAACAGCAGCGCCAGCGCCTGGCTTCCGCCGAAGCCAGGCAAGACCCCGAAGGCCACCCCGAGAATGATCCCGAGCGTGATCAGGAACAGGTTCACCGGGTCGAACACGATGCCGAGAGCGGGTCCGATTTGCGAAAGAATTTCCATGGGATTTCCTAGAAGAGAAAGCGCGGCAGGAATTGGAGTGGGAGATGTACGGACAGGGCCTGCGCAAAGAGCAGGTAGACCACGGCGACGGACGCGAGGCCGGCCAGGCCGGACACGAGAATATTGCGGGTTCGAAGCCAGAGGGGGACGCTGATCAGAACAAGGATCGCGACCTCGGTTCCGACAAAAGCCAGCAGGAGCGCGAAGATGAGCAGCGCGGCTGCGATAAGGAGGAACGGCACGACGGAAATGACGATGCTCTCGCCGTCGGTCGCCCTCCTGGGGGCGAAAAATACGCGCAACAGGCCGAAAATGCAGATCACCGCCATCGCGGCGAGTATGATTCGCGGGAATATCGCGGACCCGGGATAGCCGGGCAGCAGAGGGCTCGGGAATGAACCAGTCACACTGTAGGCCACGACGGACAGCACTAGAAAGATCAGGAACAGGCCGGCATTCGCCGAGCGCTTAGGCAGATTCAACGGAGCCATCGGGACCTCTCCGGGACAGGGGAAAGGCACGCGGCGAGGTAAATCGCCACGCGCTTTTTGCTGCGCACCGTTAGAGCACGCCAGCGTTCTTGAGGGCCGTCTTCATTGTGTCGAGAAGGGTGCGGAAGCGTTCCGTGTTTTTCTCCATGTCAGCACTGAAAGCGGGAACGACATGCTGGTTCGCCTCGAGGTATTCGGCGTAGCGCTCGCTCTTCATTGCCGCCTCGAACGCTTCAGCGATCTTGTCGTTGATCATCTGGGGCGTGCCGGCCTTGGTAAAGATGCCTTGGACCTGATGGATCATTTCATAGTCGATGCCAAAATCGGAGGGTATGGGCAGATCGCTAAGGCCCGGCCGGTCGACATGCTCCTCGTTGATCAGGAGCAAGTAGCGAGCGGTGCCAGCGTCCACGTGAGGCTGCCAGATCCCGGGCGGTCCGATGGCCACGTCGATATGCCCGCCGAGGGTGTCGCGCATGGCACCGCCGGCACCATCGTACGGCACATAGGTCCATTCCAATCCTGCCGCTTCGAACAGTTTCACGAGGTGCAGGTGGTGTACGGAGCCGGGCTTGTTGGCCGCCACCGGAATCGGTTCCCCGGCCTCCTTCATCGCTTTTGCAAGGTCGTCCCAGGTTTCATAGGGCGAATCTGCGTTCACCGCGAGGACGTACAGGAATTTCTCGACCTCCACCGCGACCTCGAAGTCGTTCGGGTCGGGGCGGAACGTCGGCAGGTTCATATAGCCACCGTAGCTTGTGTTCCGCTGCAGCCACGTATAGCCGTCGGCAGGCCGTTCGTTGACGTATGTCGCGCCTTCGTTACCGGCACCGGCGGGCTTGAAGAGGACTTCAATCGGTACGCCCAACTTCTCTCCCAGAAGTTCCGATACGAGTAAGCACCAGTTCGCGGCACCCGATCCCGGGCTCGTGGCGCAGACGAATTCGATGGGCTTGTCCGGCCAGTTTTTCTGTGCGTTTGCCGGGCCTACCAACGACAAGATCATCGTGCCGGCAGCAACTAGTGATGCTATTCGCATGCTTGGTTTCCTCCCTCGCATATTTCGTCTCCTCCTGTGCAATGTCGGGCAACATCGCCCGCATCAACAAGGCCATCTGAATGGCCAAGGCATTTTAGATATAAAACAGCGTTGACAGTCAAGAAAATATATAATTTATCGATTAGGCGGAAGTTATATATATGGAAAGCAGCAGAATGGACAGTGCCCAGTCGAGGAATATGCGCCTTCTATCGAACGACCGGCTCAATGGGTTCGGCGGCGTTGGCGAGGGGATGGCGATGCAACTGACCGGGGACGGGCGCCGCATTCTCTGGCTTGCACATGAAGGCCCCCCCAAGAATTTCACCGGGGTTGATGTCACTGACCCGCGCAAGACCCGGGTGATCTGTCAGACGGATCTGCCGCATCAGCGGATGCGCTCCAACTCGCTCGATATCACCGGCAATCTCATGGTCGTCTGCTACCAAGTGTCGAAACCCGGGGATTCGCCGGCGGGGATTGAGCTTTTTGACATCACGGAACCGGAGAATCCGAGATCGATTTCATTCTTCGACACGTCTGGCCCGCATTCGCGGGGGGCACACTGCTGCTGGTTCGTGGACGGCGAGTTCGTGCATTGCGCGAGCGGTGCGCCGGATTTCGAGCCGCGACACCCACGAGACGATCAGATCTATCAGATCATCGACGTGCGCAATCCCTCGAGACCCGTTGAGGCGGGACGCTGGTGGATGCCTGGCACACGCAAGGGCGACGCGGCTCCCCCGCCCGATCGTGTGCGCCCGATGCCGCTCGACAATCTGCGTGGGCCGGATGCCTTCCGCTTGCACAATGCCAATGTTTACCCCGAGCGGCCGGACCGCGCCTATCTCGGCTATATTGACGGTGGCGCCTTCATTCTTGACATTTCCGACCTGTCGGAACCGACGGTCGTCGGCGCCTGGAATCCCCATCCGCCGTATCCCGGCTTTACCCACACCGTCATGCCTCTCTTCAGCCGCGACCTTCTGATCGTGACCGACGAATGCATTCAGGACGATGCGGAGGACTGGCCGAAACTAAGCTGGGTCGTGGATGCGCGGAAGGAGGATAACCTCGTGCCGATCTCGACGTTCCCGCTACCGCCGGTCGAGGAGTTCGGCCACAAAGGCGGGCGGTTCGGGTCGCACAATGTCCACGAGAACCGCCCCGGACCGTCCATGCGCAGTGAAACGATCATCTACGGCTGCTTCTTCAACGCGGGTGTGCGCATCTACGACGTTTCCGACCCCTATCGACCCGAAACACTCGCCTATTTCGTTCCTCCGGCGCCGGAGGGGTCACGCGTGCCGACGGCCCAGATGAACGATATCTACGTCGACGAGCGCGGCGTGATCTATTCCGTCGATCGCTGGAGCGGCGGTCTCTACGTCTTCGAAGCCGATATATGATCAGCACGCCGGATCTTTTTGTCGCTTTCGGGAAGGTCCGAGACCCGGAAAAGGTGCTTGCGCGCGAGGGGCGGGAGCTTGCCGCAAGCGGAAGGGAACTCGGAATGCAGTTCGCCCTCATCGGGCGCGGGACCTGTGCATTCCGCCTGAACTCACCCGGCTGGTTCCGGGCAACACCCGCACTCATCGCTGCCCTCCCGGATCGAAAAGGGCTTCGGCTTCTTTGTCGGGACAGAATCGAAAAGATTGTTCCTGCCTTCTCGGCCGAGGCGCGCCGGTGGATCACGCTCTATCTCGATCAGGTCGAGGCAGTTGCCGGTAAGGCAATCGACCCGAGCAGCAACCTGACCGACCCTTCCGATTGCTTCTTTGCGGCGCTCCTGCCCCTCCCGGCCTGCTTGGTCGGCAAACTCAGAGGCGGAGCCGGCAATCTGCAGATCGAGACGGCGCTCGATATCGTTCGCTTCGACCTTGTCTTCTGGGACGGCTGCACGCTCGTTGCCATTCTCTTCGGCGCGGAAAATACCACGACGCCCGGTAAGAGAGCTGCCATCGCCGCACTCGAACGGGCGCTCGCTCCGCGGCTTCGGGTCCGGCGGATCGAGAACAATGAGGATTCGGTGTCGCTCGCTGCACAACTTGCAGCAGAAATTCGGCAAGTTCCCGCGCCTCACTACGGTCCTTACAGGTTCCCTGAGTTGCAAGAGCCGCTGCCGATGGAGGAAGAATCATGAAGGTGCTGTCATCATTCTTGCGATAGTGGGCCGAGCCCTTGTGCGGTTACCCGCTTCGCATGTGCTGCACTTGTGCGGAGAAAGGTGACGTGACCTCCCATAATACAACAGTGCGGGGGCGATGCTGGCCGATCCCGACAGCTTGCCAGACCCGGTGCGTTATATTTTGTTCAACGTCCGGCTGCCATACGCCGTCATGGCAATGCTGGTCGGTGCCTCTCTTGGACTGACGGGCGCCGAGATGCCGACGGCGCCGAACAACGTCTTGGCCAGCCCGTTCACCCTTGGCGTTTCGGCAGCCGCCACCCTTGGTACAGCCTATCATCGCTTCGTCTTGAGTACTACGGATGTAGAGGGCCTGTTGGCCGTGCAACGCGTTATTGTCTTCTGCGAGGGTGGCCGCCATTGAGTGCGTGTACGCCATGTACGGTCAGATAATCCAGCAGTACCGTAGAACTATTCTATCGGACCTTGAGGACTCGGAACGAGAACTCCTGCAGCGCTCGGCCATGAGGGGATGGGCGCTGGCGAATTCGTTCGCCGGTACTCCGACGGTGTCAGGCCCAGCTCAGCCTTGAACGTGTTAATAAGATGCGACGCATCGCAGAAACCGATGGCGTGGGCGACTTGCGTCACGGTTCGCTCGGTGGTCTCCAGCATCCGGCGCGCGGCATCGCATCGGGCCACCGTCGTCACATACGATGGGCCCGATGACAGCGGCGGCGCGCTTTCTCGACGATCTGCGCGGCGCGGCCGCAATTAGAGTCCCGGTGCGGGTCGGTTCTGCCTCAGCGATGGCGGCTAGGGGCCTCTGCGCGGCGCTTGGCAGCAGCAATGAACAGGTTGAAAACGCGGCCGAGATTGCGTTGGAACATCACTTGGGCATGACCTACGATCCGGCGGCAGGCTTGGTCCAGGTTCCCTTGTATCGAACGGAACGCTCTTGGCGCGGTCAAGGCTGTGTCGGCGGCCAGCCTGGCGCTGCGCGGCGACGGTCAGCACTTCATGCCGCTCGACAACTGCCTGCGCGTGATGTTTGAGACCGGGCGCGACATGAGCCTGAAAAACAAGGAAACCTCGACCGGAGGCATCGCGGTCAACCTGCCCGAGTGCTGACCGCTCTACAGAACTTTGAACTGCATCAGCCGGCGTACGATCGCACGTCGGATTGGCATGTTGGCGCCTCGAGGTGCCAAGTCCGTTCAGGCACCCGCGGCAAGCGTTTCGAGTGCGCGCATCCGGTTGAGCGCGCCGACTGGCCTGCCGTTCTCAGCCAAAACGGAGATCTCTTCGGGGCCTGAGATGAGCAACGGCGCAATTTCGGAAATCGTTGCATTTGCCGATACGCCAGCACCACCAGTCGCATCTGCGGACGGTTGCATCAAGGACGAAACCCGCACCACCCGTGCAGGCGACACCTTGGCGACAAAGCGCTTCACATAGTCGGTGGCCGGCTGCATCACCAGTTCTTCCGGGGTGCCGATCTGGACGATGCGTCCGCCCTCCATTATCGCGACGCGATCCGCCAGGCGGATCGCCTCGTCAAGGTCATGGGTGACAAAGACCACAGTGCGGGTCTGGGTCTTCTGCAAGCGCAACACCTCCGTTTGCAGATCGGCTCGGATCAGCGGGTCCAGTGCTGAAAACGGCTCATCCAGGAACCAGAACTCCGGATCCGTCGCCAATGAGCGGGCGATGCCGACCCGCTGTTGTTGGCCGCCCGACAGTTCTGCCGGAAACCGTCCCTCGCGGCCGCTCAGACCGACGGTCTCGACGAGCTCCAACGCGCGGGCTTTGGCCTTGTCGCGGGCCACGCCCTGCACTTCCAGTGGAAAGGCGATATTGCTCAGTACCGTCCGATTCGGCAGCAGCGCGAAATGCTGGAAGACCATTCCCATCCGGGTCCGCCTAAGCTTCACCAGCTCCTTGTCCGCAAGCGTCATGATATCGCGATCACCATAGAAAACGCGGCCTTCGGTGGACTCGGTCAGTCGCGTCAGACAACGCAGAAGTGTTGATTTTCCCGATCCGGAAAGCCCCATGATGACGAAGACCTCGCCTTGAGCGATCTGAAAAGTGGCGTCTTGAACAGCACCCACGAGACCGTCTTTGGTCAATGCCTCGGCGCTGCGCTCAGAGAGCGATCGCCGGGCGAAACGCGCTTTGTGTTCACCGAACACTTTCCAAACGCCTTCGGCACTCAGTGCGACAGGGCGGGTCAGCGCGCTGTCACCTGATGCCGCGGCTTTAGCGTCAAGCATGGATGTCTCCTTCGTGTCGCGCGGCGCGGGCCGCAGCGGATTTCAAGAGCGTATCGGCAATCAGCGCGATGCAAGCCACGCAGAGACCGGCAACGATCCCCGGTCCGACCTCGCCACGGGTCAGTGAGGTGTACACTTCCTGCCCCAGCTCTCGGGTGCCAACCAGCGCCGCGATCACCAACATCGACAATGCCATCATCACCGTCTGGTTCACTCCCAGAAGCAGGGTGGGCATGGCAGAAGGCAATCGGACGAAGCGGAATGTCTGCCAAGGCGTACAGCCGGACATGGCCGCTGCCTCGACCCGTTCCGAAGGAACATGCTTCATGCCGGCCATGCCGTACCGCACCGCAGGAGCAATGGCATAGGACACGACGGCGATCAGCGCCGAAAAATCCCCGTTGCGGAACAACATGACAGCCGGCAGCAGATAGACCAGCGTGGGCAGCGTCTGCAACGTGTCCAACACCAGCTGCACGGGCTGATGCAGTCGCGGGCGGGAAGATACCCAGAGCCCAAACGGCAGCCCGATTGCCAGAGCGATCGCCACTGCCAGAATGGTCAGATAGACCGACACCATCGCCGGCTCCCAGTAGCCGGTCAGCGCGATGAACAGCAGCAGTGCCGCCACTGTCAGTGCCGCACGCCTTCCGCCCAACCAGTAACCCGCGGAGCAGACCAGAAGCCCGATCAAGGTCCAGGGTGTCGCCAGAAGGAGGTCGCGGAACGGGTTCATCACCTTCAGGAGCATGGCGGTGCGGATCGCGTCGAGCGGTTCATAGAACTCTCGGTTGATGAAGCTTACCGCACCGTTCCAGAAAGGCGCCGTTGTCAGTGTCAGATCGTCCGGCCACAGTCCCAGCGACGGAATGACGAAACTGATCAGCGTGAAGAAGATCAGCAGTGCGAGCGCCAGAGCGGTATCCCGACGCCGCCAAAGCCCCACTGCCTGGGTCGACTGATTGTGCGCCGCCGCCTGCGTCAACCGGTCCAGAACGACAGCCAGTGCAACAATCCCCATGCCGGCCTCGAAGCCTGCGCCGAAATCCAGACGGCGCAGCGCCCGAAGGACATCGTAGCCCAGACCGCCGGCGCCGATCATCGAGGCGATGATGACCATGTTCAGTGTCATCATGACGACCTGGTTCAACCCGATGGCGAGCCGTGGAACGGCGACGGGCAATTCAACCTTCCATAAAGTCTGCGCGCGGCTGCAGCCGGTCATCCGGGCGAGCTCCAGCGTTTCCTGAGGAACGGAGCGAAGGGCCAGGACGGTCGCGTGAACCATAGGCGGAAGGGCGTAGACCACCGTGGCGAACAGGGCCGCGCTGGGCCCGTATCCAAACAGCAGGAGCGTCGGCAGCAGGTATGAAAAGATCGGCACGGTCTGCATGACGTTCATGACCGCGCGGACGAATGCTTCGGTCCGCGGTGAACGATAGGCCCGAATGCCGATGGCAAGCCCCAGGACGAGCGCCGTCACGACGCAGAGCAGAACCGAGGCCAAGGTGGTCATGGCTGAAACCCAAAGTCCGAATAAGGCCAGATAACACCCCGCCACCAGCGTTAGAAGCATCAGTCCACGCCCGGACAGACGCAGGGCCACCAGCGCGACCGCAAGCGTTACCCCCAGCCAGCTGAGTGGCGGCGCCGCCTGCACCTTGTTGAAACCGGCCCCCGTCACCCAGCCTTCGGCAAGCACGATCTTGAGCCATTCGATCGGCGCCTCGGCCGCCGCGGCCAGAGCGCGCGTGACATCTGCAAACGTCACCCCGCCGATCCCGGCATCGCGCGCCAGCCAGTTCAGGCCTTCGCCAACCCAGTTCGAAACGGGAAGGATCGCCCAGTTTGGCACGCTGGTGAGAACTGCCGGAAAGAAGGGTGCAGCAAATATAACGGCAATCAGGACTGGAAGTGCGATCCAGTCACCGATTGAACGCGCCCGCGCCTGTTCCTTGAGAAAAGTATCAGCCATTGCGCCGCTCCGGCCGGGACCGTCATTGACGATCCCGGCGCGTTCAGGTCACTTTTCAGCGCAGGCTGCCCAGCCGCGCCACTCGGCTTCGTTTTCCTTTGCCCACTCCATAGCGACCTCCTCGATGCCGCGGCCTTCGACATCGACCTCGTAGACCAGCGCGCCAACCTCATCGCCATCCATCGTGAAGTTGCGCACGATGTCATAGGCACAGGGCCAGATTTCATCGCCCTTTGCCCAAGCCATTTTCTTGATCCAGCCTTCGGGCTTGCCGCAATCGTATTTGGCGTCGGGGTTCACGCCCCAGGACGCGTCCTCGTAGCAGGCGGGCTCATATTTCGGAAAATCCACGAACTTGCCATCATAGACCGACGGAGCCCAATGCGGCTTATAAACCCACAATATGATTGGCGCCTTGCGCTCATAAGCGGCCTGAAGCTCGGCAAACATCGCCGCGTCGGTGCCCGAGTGGACCACCTCGAACGGCAGACCCAAAGCCTCGACCCGCTCTTCGTCGAAGCCGCCCCAGCTGACGGGGCCGCTCAGATACCGGCCCTTCGGCGCGGTTTCCGGGGCGGCGAAGGCCTCGGCACAGTCCCGCAGGGCGGTCCAGTCGGGTAGGCCGGGGCACTGCTCTTCCATATAGGAAGGATACCACCAGTCTTCCTTGGCCTGCGGCCCCAACTCGCCCATATCCAGCACCTTGCCGGTCGCGACCGAGGCAGTAAAGGCGGCATCCTGCGTGGTTTGCCACGTTTCCAATGCAATGGTCAGGTCCCCGGATTCAAACCCGGGGTATCGGGCGCTGTCATCAGCGATGACTTTTTCGACATCATACCCGTAGGTAGACAGGATGATGTTCAGGATTTCGGTATTAATGAGCATCGACGACCAATCGGCCATCATCAGCTTGATCGTCTGGTTCGATTCCGGTTCAAAAGCGCTCGCGGGAGTGACAATTCCGACGCTCAGCGCGGCGATTGCGGTGATGAGTGTTTTTTTCATGTTCGCCTCTGTGTTGAAGGTTGGCCTTTTCAGCCTTTGTTGTTGGGCTGGATATCAGCCTTTCGCGTACCAGCCATTGTCGACGTAGAGTGCTGCCCCGTTGACAAAGCTGGCCTCATCCGAAGCCAGCCACAGCGCTGCCGCGGCGACTTCCTCCGGCTCACAGAGCCGGCCTTGCACGGCATTCAAATCGGCCTCGTTCCAGTTCTGGCCAAGCCCGTCCAACTCGTTGATCTCGCGCAGACCATGCGCGGTCTTGACGAAGCCCGGACAAACCGCATTGGCGCGAATGCCGTGATCCCGGTATTCGATCGCGATGGAGCGAGCCAGTTGCAGCACCGCGCCCTTGGTCATGCAGTAGAGGCTTTCCAGGCCGAAGCCCTTTTCCCCACCGATCGATGATGTGATGACCACCGAGCCGCCGCCATGTTTCAACATATGCGAGACAACTTCACGGCAGACGACAAAGGCCGAACGCACATTGATGTTCATCAACCGGTCGTAGTCTTCGTCGCTGCTTTCATGCAGGGGTTTCACGATGATCGTGCCGGCATGGCTGAACAACGTGTCGACGCGCCCCCAAGCCTGCACGATTTTGTCCAGGGCACCGCAGACCGAACTGGTGTCGGACACGTCGGTCTCGAAAAACAGCGCCTGTCCACCAGTTGCCTCGATCTCGTCTGCCAACTCGCGGCCGCTATCGGCTTGGATGTCCAGGATCGCGACCCGCGCTCCCGCCTCTGCGAACAAACGCGCAGCGGCACGGCCAATGCCACCGGCTCCACCGGTAATTATTGCGGTGCGGCCCTCAAGGCGCCCAGCGACAATGGGCTTCTTCGAGACCCGTTGAGCAACATTCATAGGGTTCTCCAAACGGCATTGGTCTAATGGTCTATTTTGAATACCATTATATCGCTGCAAGTTTGTCAAGGCCGATCTGCTCCGAGGCAATAGAGCACGATCCCGAAAGGTGGACGCAGGTTTTCGGATAAGGTCATGCTCCAACAAGGAGCGTGGAGATCAGGCTGCGGCTCTACCCAATCGACGGACAGTATCCCACAGAAGCCCGTGCAGATCGGCCATCGCGGCCTCTGCTTCGCCCACGCCCTCAGCGTTCAGCGCGGCAAGCAGACGCTCGAAATTGACCAAAGCGACGGTCCCTGCTTCAGACGTAGACGGTGTGTCGTAAGGCAGGAAAAGTTCAGCCAGCCCGTCCTCGATTGCCCGGGCAAGCAATGGGTTTTGGGTGGCATCCCCCAGCGCGAGCAGGAACAGTGCTTCAGCCTGCTTGCGGTGCGGCGCGGTGCGCGCCGCGTGCATCATGGCAACGGCCTCGCGCATCCGCTTCATCTCAGCCGGACCGCGCCGCATGCACGCAAGCCGGGCCGCCGCCATCTGGTTGACGGTCAGAAACTCGACGACCCGCATCGTTTTAGCAGGGGCCCGCAACATCCGGCGGCGCGCCAATTCGCACAGCCGGTCTTCGTCAGCAACAAAAGCCCCGCCCTGTGCGCCGCGCCGCACAGTTATATACTCATCCGTCTCGAGCACACGCAGCGCCTCGCGTAGGGTGACGCGGCTGATCCCGAACCGATCGGACAACTGCCGTTCGGCTGGCAACTTCTCGGCGGGCAGCAGCAGACCGGCGTGGATCTGGCGGCGCAACAAGTCAACTGCAAGCCCATAAGCCGCCCGCGGCTCAACCGGGCGCAAGCCCCACAGCATTCGTCAAACCGCCGTAAAAGTGTTGTCCACGAAGATCTCGGCTCCGTTCACGAAGCTGGATGCATCGGAGGCGAGGAACAGTGCAACCTCCGCAATCTCCTCGGGCTCGCAGATCCGCCCCTGCATGACGTTAACGTCATTTTCAGAGGCGAAGACGCCGTAGCGGCGCAACTGCTCGATCTCATGCTCACCGTGCTGTGTACGCACAAAGCTGGGACAGATCAGATTCGACCGGATGCCCTGATCGCGATATTCCACCGCAAGCGCACGTGCCAGCTGATGCATCGCCGATTTCGACGCGCAGTAGAGCGTCTCCAGATGGGTGGCGGCCCGCACCCCGGTGGTGGAGGTAAACACCAGGACTCCTTTCCCGCGCTCCAGCATCTCTGGCAGGACGAGCCGGCACATGAGAAAGGCCGATTTGGCATTGTTGTCCATCATCTCATCCCACTCCTCCAATGTGAACTCGAGGAATGGTTTCACGATGATGATGCCGGCATGGTTGAACAGCACATCGACCCTGCCAAAGGCATCCACCGTTGCCCCATAGGCACTTTCTGCCTGGTCTGGTCGGGAGACATCCGAGCATACAAAACGCACGTCAAAGCTTCGCTCGGTCAGTGCCTGTGCCAGCGCCTCGCCAGATTCGGGATCACGATCTGCGATCATAACCTGCGCGCCCTCTTCGGCGAAAAGAGTAGCGCTGGCAGCTCCCGCGCCTTTGGCGCCGCCAGTGACCAGAACAGTGCGTCCAAGGAGTCTCTTCATGGATCAAAATCTATACCGTTGGATGCCCAAAATCCAGCGCGGCAATTGCAGGGGTGTGGCTGCGACTTCGCCACGCATCCGCTGCGCGTCGCTTAGCAACAGCGACGAATAGGCGATTGCCAAGTAGGGGTCGGCTGCGATGGCAGGCCGCCACCGGTTACGGCAAGCGCGCGCCCTGATCTATAGAGCGGCAATCTCGATGAGATCACCTTGATTGCCGCGCCGCACTGATCGAATCGGCATAGGTCGTTACAGTCCATTCGCTGCACAGAAGGCAGGATATAAATGGCGACATCAAAGACCCCAGCGCCGCAAGTCACATCCGTGCACCAACGCTGCTTTTTGGCCTCCTGGATATCCACAGCCAAGTCTGCTTCCCGTTTGTATTTTGGGCGCTTCCGCGGTGCCCGGACCCTCTGCGCGAGAAAGAATCCGACATAGGACGTCAAAAAAAAGTTGACCGTATCCAAAATGGATACAACACTGTTCGATGAAACGTCACTTGAGGAAGAAGGGCTATGAGGGCCAACAGTTCACATCGCGAAAAGGCGGGCGATTGGCTTGTCGGCGTAGACGTCGGCGGCACGTTCACCGACTTTTCAGCACGCAATCTCGAAACGGGGCAGGTGCGGGTCCACAAGCGGCCATCCACTCCCGACGACCCTGGCCGCGCCGTGATCGACGGTCTTGCCGAGTTCGTTGAAAAGCATGACATCGACCCCGCGTCGATCACCCGTTTCGCGCATGGGACAACCGTAGCCACCAATGCGCTGTTGCAACGGCGCGGCGCCAAGGTGGTGGTGGTCACAACGCGCGGCTTCCGTGACCTGCTCGAGATCGGGCGCCAGATCCGCCCGCATCTCTATGACCTCCAGCGCGATAATCCGGCCCCGCTGGCCTCACGCGACCTGCGTTTTGAGATCGACGAGCGCATTGGCTCGCGCGGCGAGGTCGTCAGGCCGCTCAACGACGCGGCTATCGCCGCGCTGATCGCGGAACTGCGCCAGCATCCCGAAATCGAGGGCATCGCCGTCTGCCTGCTGTTTTCCTATCTCAATGGCGATCACGAGGCGAAGCTGGCCGAAGCATTGCGGGCGGCCTTCCCCGACCTCCTGGTCTCAGTCTCGCGTGAGGTGCAGCCTGAGTTCCGCGAATACGAACGCTTCTCGACCACGTTGATCAACGCCTTCCTGCAACCGGAGGTCAGCCGCTACATCGACCGCCTGCGCAACAAGGTTGGCGATGCCGCGCCGAAGGCCACCTTCGGCATATTTCAGTCGAGCGGTGGCCTCATGTCAGCGGCTAAGGCAGCCGATTTCCCTGTGCGGACGGCCCTGTCAGGGCCTGCGGCGGGGGCCGTTGGGGCGGCGCGTTCAGGGGCGTTGTCCAAGATCGGCGACATCATCACGCTGGATATCGGAGGCACGTCGAGCGACGTCTGCCTGATCCGCAACGGCCGCACCGCCATAGCGCGTATGCGCGATATCTCGGGCTTCAGCATCCGCCTGCCGATGGTCGACATCCATACCATCGGCGCTGGCGGCGGCTCGATTGCGGTGCTCGGAAGCGACGGTCTGATGAAGGTCGGACCCGAAAGTGCCGGCGCCGTGCCTGGACCCGCCTGTTACAATCGCGGCGGTACGCTGCCCACCGTCTCGGATGCCAACTCGGTTCTAAACCGGCTTCCGCAGGAACTGGTGGGTGGCGGTTTCACCCTGCGACGCGATCTGGCGGTCGAGGCGTTGAAGCCCGTCGCCGACAAGCTCGGGATCGGTCTGGAACGCGCCGCGATGGGGATCATTGACATCGTCAATTCCAACATCGTGCGGGCGATCCGCACCATCTCGGTCGAAAAGGGCAACGATCCGCGCAAGTTCGCACTGATGTCCTTCGGCGGGGCAGGAGGGCTGCATGCCGCCGAGGTCGCCCGCGCGCTCGGAATGAAGCAGGTTCTGGTGCCGGAAGCTCCGGGAATCCTCTGCGCCGACGGGCTCATTGCAGCAGACCTGCAGGAGGATTTCGTCACCAGCTGCCACCTCAAGCTGGCGGCGGGTGTCTCGGAGCTGGAACAGATCGCGCAAGAGCTGTTCGGACTGGGACAGCACTGGCTGAAGACCGAGGCGGTGGACGCACAGGGCGAGCAGCTTCTGCTGTTTCTCGATATGCGCTACGTGGGTCAGAACTATGAGCTGCCGATCGAGATCGAGGCGACGGTGGACACGCAAGGCCATGTGGCATTGCCCGATGCGGATACGCTCGCAAAGGTCTTTTTCGCCACCTACGAGCGCAACTTCGGCCATTACGACCCTGAGGCCCCGGTCGAAATCGTCAACGCGAGACTGCGGGTTCTGGCGCATCTCGCCCGCAATGACGGGGTGCAGAAAAAGGTTGAGACAGAAGCCACCGAGGTGCGGACCATCCAAGTGTGGTTCGGTGAAGGCTATCGCGACACGGCGCTTATAGAGCGCGCGGGCCTGAAATCCGGTGACAGCTTCCAGGGCCCCGCCATCGTCACGCAGCTTGACACCACAACCATCGTCCCGCCTGACGCCGTGGTGCGGATCGATGAAGCCGGCAACATGATCATGGACCTGAACAATGACTGACAGCACGATCGACCCGATCGCACTCGAGATTGCCTGGAACGGGCTGAAATCCGTCGCCGACGAATGCTTCATCAGCATCATGCGCACGGCGTTTTCGACCAATGTGAAAGAGCGCCACGACCACTCCACCGCCATTGCCGACGCGCAGGGTCGGCTGGTGGTGCAGGCTGAAATGGCGCTGCCAATCCACTTGGCCTCGATGTCCGGACTGCTGGAAGGCATCGTGCGCAAATATGGAGACACGATTCGGCCCGGCGATCTCTTCATCGCCAACGACCCGCATGTCGCCGGCGGCACGCACCTTCCGGACATCAACATGGCGATGCCGGTCTTCGAGGGCGATCGCCTGCTGGGCTTTGTCGCCAACATCATCCACCACGCCGATGTTGGCGGGGCAGCCGTGGGCTCGATGTCCGGGGGGCTCGACGAGATTTATAAGGAAGGACTGCGCATCCCGATCATGCGGCTCCATTCCGGTGGTGCGCTGCAGACCGAGCTAATGGAGCTTCTGCTGCTCAACATGCGCCTGCCGGATGAGCGTCGCGGCGATCTCAATGCGCAAATCGCTGCTTGCCGGTTAGGCGTGCTGCGCCTGAGCGAGATGATGGAAGAGCTGGGCGGCGACGTTCTGGTGCAGATATTCGATGAGATCGTCTCGCGCACCGAGATGCGGATGCGCACTGCGATCGCGACACTGCCCGACGGGGAGTACAGCTTCGAAGACGTGATGGATGACGATGGCTGCGGGACCGAGGACATCCGCATCGCGCTCAAGATCACCAAGTCGGGCGAAAGCATCTGCTTCGATTTCGACGGCACCGATCCCCAGGTGCCGGGCAACTTCAACATGACCTGGAGCGCCACACAGGCGGCAGTCTGCTTCGCCTTGAAGGCGCTGCTCGACCCCGAGGTCGCCAACAATCATGGTATCTTCGACGCCATCGAGATCAAGGCTCCGGCAGGCAGCTTCGTGAATTGCGTCTTCCCGGCAGCGGTGGCGATGCGCGCCAACTCCTGCCAGCGGGTGGTTGATTGCGTGTTCGGCGCGCTGGCGGATGCGGTGCCGGAGCAGGTGGTCGCGGCCACCAATGGCGCCAACACGAGTGCGGTCTTCGCCGGCACCGATCCGCGCACCGGGCAGGCATATGTCTATCTCGAAACGCTCGGCGGCGGCATGGGCGCGCGGGCGACCCATGACGGCAAGGACGCGGTGCAGGTGAACATCACAAACACCTCGAACCTGCCGGTGGAAGCGATTGAGCTGGAATATCCGCTGCGGGTCGAGGAATACGCGCTGGTGGCCGATACCAGCGGCGCCGGCAAGTATCGCGGCGGTCTGGGGATGCGCCGGGTGATCCGGCCCGTGGACCACGTCTGCGAATTCAACGGCGTCGGCGAGCGCTTTCGTCACAAACCATGGGGGCTGTTCGGCGGGCGCGACGGGGCGACCGGCCGCTTCTTCCTGCGAGGCGACGACGGGGCCGAGATGAAACTTGCGCCCAAAGCCAGCCGCGTGCGCCTAGCCCCCGATTTTGCCGCGGTCATGGAGACCCCCGGTGCCGGTGGCTACGGCGACCCGGCAGAGCGGTCGCGCTGCGACTACGAGGCTGATCTTGCCTCCGGCAAATTCAGCGAAAGCTACCTTGCCGAGAACTACCCGCAATTTGCCGCGCCGAAGCGCGCTGCGGGCTGACCCCCGGGTTTCGGCGGCATAGACACAAAAGGGCGACCGCCGGCACCCTCACAATCCGATCTAGAGGGAGACTTCAAAATGACCATCACGACCAGAATCATCGCGCTTGCCGCCGGCCTTACTGCGCTTGCCGGCCATGCCAACGCCCAGCAGATCCGCTGGGACATGGCAACCGAATATGGGGAGAAGACCATGCTCGGCCAGACCCAGAAGGTCTTTTCGGAGAAGGTCGAAGAGCTGAGCGGCGGCGAGATCGACATCACCAACCATTTCGGCGGCTCCATCGGCTACGGCTCGCTCGAACAATTCGATGCAGTGGGTGACGGGCTTCTGCCCATCGCGAGCACCTCGGTTGGACAGGTGGCCGGGATCGAGCCGATCTTCCTGCTGCCCTCGCTGCCCTTCCTGGCTGCCGACACCGATGCATCATACACGCTCTGGAAAGTGGCGCGCCCGGCTTACGAGGCTGCCTTCGAGCGCAACAACCAGGTCCTGCTTTTCGGGGTGCCTTTCACGCCCGCAGGGATCTGGGCGAAAATGCCGGTCACGTCTCTGGATGATCTCGACAACCTCACCGTCCGCGCCTGGGACGCCTCGGGCACTCGGACGCTGAAGGAAGCGGGCGCCAATGCCGTGCAGCTTGGTTGGGGCGACGTGGTTCCGCAGCTCGCAGCCGGCGGGATCGACGCGGTTCTGACCTCCGCCGACGGCGGTGCCAGCGCCAACTTCTGGGAGTTTCTCAACAACTTCACGGCCATCAACTACTCGCAATCGGTCAACATGATCCACGTGAACCGCGACGAGTGGGATGCGCTGAGCGAGGAACAGCGGGCCTGGGTCCTGGAAGCGGCCGAGTTTGCCGAAATGCAGGGCTGGGAGAAACTGCGCACCCGCATCGACGAACTCTACGCGGAGATGGAAGATCAGGGCATGACCATCACCAAGGAGATTTCGCCGGAGTTCGCGACCGAACTGCGCGCGGCGGGCGAGGTGGTGTATGCCGATTGGCTCGAGACGGTCGGCGCGGAAGGGCAGGAGGTGCTTGACGCCTATGCCAAGGCCACGGCGGAGTAATCCGCGACTCCCCCGGGCGGTGCGCTCCCCAAGCCGCCCGGGATCCCGAGGCTCTTTTCATAACAGGAGCGCCGAATGTTCCAACGGATCGAAACCCTAGTCGAGCGACTTGCGGCATTCGGACGACTGATCGCGCAAGCGCTGATCGTCTACATGATGCTGCACATCCTGCTTGAGATTGTGCTGCGCGTCTTCTTCAAGACCTCCACCTATTCAATGAACGAATTCGTCGGATACGCCCTGGCGGGAATGGTGTTCTTCGGTCTCGCCGAGACCTTCTACCAGCGCCGTCACGTCCGCGTGAGCCTGCTGATAGGCGCGCTGCAGCCCCCCGCCCAGAAAGCCCTCGACCTTTTCTGCCTTGTTGCTACGGGTCTGGTCATGTCGGGTCTGACCTATATCGTTTGGATAATCTTCAAACGCGATCTGGAGCGCGGATCGGTCAGCCCCTCGATCATCGCGGTCCCGACCTGGATCATCGATCTGGTGATCCTCACCGGTCTGGTTCTTTTTTTGTTGCAGCTGATCGTGACCACGATCCGCACGGCGATCTCGGGCATGAAGCCCGACGCCTACCCGCTCGAGGGCTAAGCCCATGGATCCGATCCTCATTGCCCTCATCACACTGGGCCTTGTCGTGTTATTTCTTGGCGCAGGCATCTGGGTCTTTGCCGGGCTGCTGCTGGTGAGTTGCAGCTCCCTCTATTTCCTGCTCGACATGGATCCAATGCGCATCGGGCGGATCATGGGAACGCTGGTCATGCGCAGCGCGACCTCGGCAGACGTCGCGGCCATCCCGCTCTTTGTCTGGATGGGAGAGCTGCTGCTGCGCACCGATGTCTCGCGCCGGATGTTCGAGGGGCTGTCTCCCATCGTACACCATCTTCCGGGCCGGCTCTTTCACACCAACGTCTTGGGTTCGGCGCTGTTCGCGGCGATCTGCGGCTCGAGCGCCGCCACCACGGCGACGGTGGGCAAGATCACGGCGCACGAGCTCGACCGGCGGGGTTATGACCGCGCGCTCAATTTCGGTTCACTGGCCGGGGCGGGAAGTTTCGGCCTGCTGATCCCGCCATCGGTCGTCTTGATCGTCTACGGGGTACTGGCAGAAGTCTCGATCTCGCGGCTGTTCCTTGCCGGAGTGGTCCCAGGTCTGCTGATCGCAGGATTGTTCTCGGCCTGGATCGCGCTGCGCTGCACGCTCGACCGCAGTCTGGCGCCTTCGGAGGATGCGCCCTCGGGAATGCGCGACATCCTGCGCGGTATCTGGCTGCTGCTTCCGGTTCTGGTTCTGGTGCTCATGGTGCTGGGTTCGATCTATACCGGCCTTGCCACGCCCTCCGAGGCGGGTGCCGTCGGCGCCGGCGCCACGCTGTTTCTGACGCTGGTCACGCGTCAACTCAGCTGGGCGGTGATCCGCGACAGCCTGAGCGCGGCCGTCCACACCAGTTGCATGATCGTCGCAATCCTGATCACCGCGTCCTTCCTATCGACCGCGATGGCATATCTGCACGTGCCCCAGCAGGTGGCCGACTATATCGCGCATCTCGATCTCTCTCCCTACGAGCTGGTCGCGGTGTTGGCGGTGTTCTTCATTCTGTTGGGCATGTTCCTCGAGGGCATATCGATCACCGTAATGTCGCTGCCGATCACACTGCCGCTGATCACCGCTGCAGGTTTCGACCCGATCTGGTTCGGCATCTTTCTCGTGATCATGACCGAGCTCGCGCAGATCACGCCGCCTGTGGGCTTCAATCTGTTCATCCTGCAGAACCTGACCGACGTCTCGATCCTGAAGGTCGCGGTCTACGCGGTGCCGTTCTTCCTCCTCATGTGCCTTGCTGCGGCGATACTGACGATCTGGCCCGGTATCGTGCTGTGGCTGCCATCTTTCCTGTGACCTTTCGCGAAAGCCCTGCCCAATGATAGATCTTTCCGACATTGAAGCCGCATGCGAACGCCTTCGTGGCCACGCGGTCCTGACACCGCTTCTGGAACTGCCTGCGCTGAACGAGATGGCCGGCGGGCGGGTACTGCTAAAGGCCGAACCTTTGCAGCGCACCGGGTCATTCAAGTTCCGCGGCGCCTACAATCGCATCTCCAAGATGTCCTCCGAGGAGCGCGCGTGCGGGGTCGTTGCCTTTTCGGCGGGAAATCATGCGCAGGGGGTGGCCGCTGCCGCGAAGGCTTTCGGCATGTCGGCGACAATCGTGATGCCGACCGACGCTCCCGTCATCAAGCTGCGCAACACTCGGCGGTTGGGAGCAAGGGTGGTCACCTATGACCGGCTGCGTGACGACCGGGAGGCGATCGCAGATGCGGTCCGGGCCGAGAGCGGCGCCATCCTGATCCCGCCCTATGACGACGAAGACGTCATGGCGGGGCAGGGAACGGCAGGGATCGAGATTGCGGAGCAATGTGCGGCGCTCGGCGTGGTGCCGGACCTGCTGATCTGCCCTGCGGGTGGAGGTGGATTGCTGGCCGGGATCGCCACGGCGATGGCTTCATTGTCGCCCGCAACGGCGCTCTACGCCGCGGAGCCCGAAGGCTTCGACGACCTGCGCAGGTCGCTTCTGGCCGGCGAACGGGTCGTCAATGCCAAGGGTGGGTCATCGATCTGTGACGCCATTCTCACGCTGACGCCGGGCGCGCTGACCTTCCCGATCCTGAAGGCACATCTGGCAGGCGGTCTGACGGTGAGCGACGCGCAGGTGATCACCGCCGTGAACGCGCTTTTCGACGAGGCGAAACTCGTGGTCGAACCGGGGGCGGCGGTGGGACTCGCGGCGCTGTTGTCGGGCGAACTGCCATTGAAGGGGCGAAGCGCCGTGGTCGTGCTGAGCGGCGGCAACATGGATCGGTCCGTCTTTGCCAAGCTGATCGCCTCCGCCGAAGTGTAGCCAGGAGCGAATTGATGCGCGCCCTTCAGGCATATCCCTTGCCTTGCTTCGGTCGTTGCCCCTCCGCTTGCGACGCCCGCTTGAGTTCCGTCCGCCCCCTGTTTAGCCTGAGCGGGACACGGAAATGAAAAGGCACGGTATCACAATGGTCGACAAGCGGGTGCGAGACGGAAGCAAGGTCTATTCGACAATCCGCGATGCGATCCTCCGGCTCGAACTGCGTCCGGGTTCGATAATCGACGAGGCGACGCTCTGCGACGCGATGAACGTGTCGCGCACGCCGGTGCGCGAAGCGATCATTCAGCTCATCGCCGATGACCTGATGATTCGCGAGGGCCGCAGCGTGCGGGTTGCGCCGCTCGATTTCGACGAAATCCCCCGATTGGGCGAGGCGCTTCTGGTCTCCAGCCGGATGATCCACCGCCTGGCCGCGAGCAACTGCACTGCCACGCAGTTCATCAGGATCGAAGAGGCGATGAAGGCTTTCGAGAAAGGCATCGAGCTTGGCGACGGCATGGAGCGGTCCGAGCTGAACCTCTCGTTTCACCTCGCGATATCCCAGGCAGCGAACAACCGGTATTTTCAGCGCTTCTACGAGCATGCACTGATCGGTAACTTCCGGCTCGCCCGAGCGGCCTTTTCGCAGCACGAGGTGCGGATCCCGGGCAAGCCGCTGGATAAGGATACTCAGGCGCATCTTCAAGAGACCTGCCGCCAGCACCGCGCGATGGTCGAGGCGATCCGCGACGGCGATCAGGATCGGTCCGAAGCGCTTGCCATCGAACATGAGACGTTGTCGCGCGGGCGGCTTCAGCGGCTGTTGTTCAGGCGTGTCTCCAAGGGTCCCAAACTGACCGTCGGAAGTATCGCGGAATAAGTTCAAGCTGTGTGCAGGGCGCCGGTGAGCCAGGCATGGAATTTGCGTGCAGAGGGTGAGACCGGACGCTGCGGGTTGAAGGTCACAACATGGACCAGCGAGGTGTCCGCCCCGTTCCCCGCCGGGGCCGAGAGCCGGCCTGAAGCGACCACGGGGTCGGCATGGCTCGAGAAGGCCACGGTCAGCCCGCCGGAACCTGCGATAACCTCCAGTGCGGTCGCGGTGTTGTCGACCTTCACCGGGGCGAGTTTCGGGGTCAGTCGAGCCCCCATCGCCTTGGCCCAACGTTCCCAGAGCTGGTGTTTTCCCTGAATGTACACCAACCGTCGGGCGTTGACCCAGTCCGAAAGGTCGTCACCGGCGGCGTGCGGCGTCTCGTCGGGGCGGGCCACCAGAACCATGCGTTCACGTCCAAGCGGCGTCATGTCCGGCGTCAGTTGCACCTTGTCCACCATGGCGATGCTGAGATCGGCCAGATCCACGTTCGGGTCGGTCCAGATCGTGCTGTTCAGCCGCACCTCGATTTCAGGGTGGCGCGCCTGGAAATCGTGCAGGTTTCTGGCCAGCCAGATCGAAGCGAAGGAGATCGGCGCCGAGACAGTCACCGTGCGCTGCACCCGCGCTCCGGTCAGCCCTTGCGTCGCCGCCTCGAGCACGTCAAGCGCCTCGGCTACACCTGGCCGATAGGCCTGGCCGACCTCGCTCAGTTCAAGTCCGTTGCGCAGCCGGTGGAACAACGGCCTCCCGAGATGCTGTTCCAGGGCTCGCACCCGCTGGCTAATCGCCGATTGCGTGCAGTTCAGCTCTTCGGCGGCGCGGCTGAAACTGAGATGGCGGGCGGCAGCCTCGAAGGCCTGGAGATAGATCAGATGGGGCAGGACGCGCATGAGTGATCCCGGATTTTGTTTTCAGGCTATTACGAAATCTGGGTCTGTGGGTAAAGTTCCATTGCTTGCGGGAGGCGAAACCAAAAGACCAGTGTGGGACAAGCGAACGAGGTATGCGAATGCCATTGGAACTGTTGAAATACGGGCTGCGGCGGGGGCACAAGCCCTACGGCGACATCCCTCCCACGCCGGACCTGCGCCGCTCTTATGACGTAGTCATCATTGGCGGTGGCGGTCACGGTCTGGCCGCGGCCTATTACCTGTCGAACGTGCACGGCATCCGTAATGTGGCGGTGCTGGACAAGGGGTATCTCGCGGGCGGCAACACCGCGCGCAACACCACGACAGTGCGGTCGAACTACCTTACGCCGCCGTCCATCGCCTTCTATAAGGAGGGTGTCGAACTCTTCGAGACCATGTCTCAGGATCTCGGCTTCAACATCATGTTCTCGCAGCGCGGTCAACTGACGCTGGCGCATTCCGACGGGGCCATGCGCAGCTTCCGGCTGCGGGCTGAGATGGGCAAGCACATGGGGACGCGGATCGAGGTGGTCGATGCCAAGACCGTGCGCGAGATCTGCCCGCATGTGAATATGGATGAGGGCGGCGTCCATGAGGTGCTGGGCGGGCTCTGGCACGAGGACGGCGGCACTGCCCGCCACGACGCCGTGGCCTGGGGCTATGCCAAGCGCGCGGCACAAAAGGGCGTCGAAATCCACCAGCGCACCGAAGTGACGGGCATGACCGTGCGCGACAATTGCGTGACCGAAGTTCATACCGACCGTGGCACCATCATCGCGGGCCAGGTGTTGCAGGCCGCGGGCGGTCTCAATGGGCGTATCGGCGAGATGGCAGGCATTCCGTTGCCCATCCGCTGCTTCCCGCTGCAGGCAATGGTGACGCAGCCGCTCAAGCCGTTCCTGGATATCCTGCTGTCGTCCTCGAACCTGCACACCTACCTGGTGCAATCGTCGCGCGGCGAAGTCGTGATCGGTGGCAGCACCGATCCCTATCAGCTGGCCTCGACCCGTTCGAGCCTGCCTCAGAAGGAGGCGCTCGCCACCGGCGCGCTGCAGCTCATCCCTTTCCTGCACAACGTCAAGATCATGCGGCAATGGGCGGGCATCACCGACATCACCCCGGACTTCAGCCCGGTGATGGGGTCGACGCCGCTGACGAACTACTGGCTGGATGCCGGCTGGGGCACATGGGGCTTCAAGGCGACCGCCGTTGCAGGAAAGCGCATGGCAGAGACCATCGCCACCGGCCGCGTGCCCGACATCCTGAAACCGTTCGCGCTGGATCGTTTCGAGCGATTCGCGCTGCTGAATGAGATGGGCGCCACGGCGGCGGGCCATTGAGGAGATGCCATGAAAGTAATGACGTGCCCGGTGAACGGGCCTCGCAATATCGCTGAATTTCAATGGCTCGGACCGGTTCATGCCGATGGCGCGCCCGAGGGTCGCGAGCTGGTGAAACATCTTTTCTTCGCGCCCAATCCCATGGGCGTTCTCTGCGAATGGTGGCGGCATACTCCGTCGAACACGGTGTTCATAGCCGAACGCCATCTGAACACCGATACGATCCTCCGCACCTACCTGAAAGGCGCAGAGGCCAATAACGCATCGGGTGCCGAATGACCGGCAGACTTGGCAGCGGCTGGGGAAGCCGCATCGACCGGAGCCGCCGCATTGGCTTCACCTTCGAGGGACGCCGGATCGAGGCGCATCCGGGTGACACCATCGCCAGCGCGCTTGCCGCGCAGGGTGAGTGGATCCTGTCGCGCTCGTTCAAGTACCACCGCCCGCGCGGCGTGCTGACAATGGCTGGGCAGGACGCCAACACGCTGGTGCAGATCGGGGACGAACCCAATGTGCGGGCCGATCTGCGCCCAGTGACCGAGGGTATCGAGGTCACGCCTCTAAACGTCCGCGGCTCGCTTGCGCGAGACCGGGGCCGGGTGATCGACCACCTCGGACGCTTCCTGCCGGTGGGATTCTACTATCGCACCTTCTTTTCGCCCGGCAGAGGCTCTTGGCAGAAATTCTGGGAACCGCTCATTCGCGGATCGGCCGGATTGGGCACGGTGAGCCTGGCTCCCGCACCGCGCCACTATGTGAAAGAGACGCGTCATTGCGACGTGATGGTCGTGGGTGCCGGACCTGCGGGCCTCTCGGCGGCGCTGACCGCGGCGCGAGCCGGGGCGCAGGTCATGCTGATCGAGCGCGAGCCCGAAATCGGCGGCGCGCTGACCTATGCGCGGTTCTCGGAGGAACGCTCCGAAGCAGAGAACCTTCTCGAGGATCTGTGCCCGCAGGTCAAAGCCGCGCCGGGTATCGAGGTCTTGCAGGATGCCGTATGCAATGGCCGGTTCGATGACAACTGGATGCCGGTCATCCAGGGAGATCGATTCATCCGTGTCCGCGCCGCGGAACTGGTGATCGCCACGGGGGCGCATGAGCAACCCGTGGTGTTCCGCAACAACGATCTACCCGGCATCATGCTGTCCTCGGCAGCGCAACGTCTGATGCGCCACTACGGGGTCAAGCCCGGCCGTCGCGCGGTGGTCTACGCCGGGCATAGAGACGGCTATCTCGCCGCGTTCGACCTTCAGGATGCGGGTGTCGAGGTCGCCGCCATTGTCGATCCGGAGTCCGAGGATGGGGACGGCTTTGCCCCCGAGCTTTCGCGACGCGGTCTGACTGTGCTTCGCGGCGCGGCCATCGCGGGTGCGACGGGCACCGCGCGCGGACTGCATCTGAAGGCGGTGGATATCCTTGAAGGCTCGGGGCATATCCGCACCGAAACCTGCGACCTGCTGGCGGTTGCTGGCGGCTATACGCCGGGTTACCAACTTGCGCTTCAGTCCGGTGCGAGGCTGTCGTCCGATACCGGAGGCACGACCTTCACCATCACCGGGCTGCCTGCACATGTGCACATCGCCGGGGCCACGGAAGGATTTTCGGACCTTGGGCGCGTTTTGCGCAGCGGCCAGGTGGCGGGCCAGCGCGCTGCGGTCGGGCTCGGACTGTCCGACGTTCCCGCCGAGCCCGTTGCGCCGGAAGAGGGATGGCGCCCCGCGCCACAGGTCGAATATCACTCGAAGGGCCGCGATTTCGTCGATTTCGACGAGGATCTACAAGCCAAGGACATCAAGAACGCGGTCGCCGACGGTTATCGCGAACTGGAACTGGTCAAACGCTATTCCACCGTGGGCATGGGCCCGTCGCAGGGGCGGCACTCGGCGCTCGCCACGGCACGGATCGTGGCCGAAGAGACAGGCCGAACTCTTGCGGAGGTCGGCATCACGACCTCACGCCCGCCCTTCGGTCCGGAGAAGCTCGGCCTTCTGGCCGACACTACGCCCGAACGGCACCGCCACACCCCGCTGCACGGCGAACATCTTGCTGCCGGGGCCCAGATGCAGCCGGTTGGCGCCTGGTGGCGGCCTTTCGTCTATCGTGGCGACGAGAGCGTCGAGGACGCCATCATTCGCGAGATCCGCATGGTGCGCGAGGCCGCGGGGATGCTGGATGTATCGACACTGGGCAAGCTGGAACTGCGCGGTGCGGATGCTGCGGCCTTCCTCGATCGCTTCTATACTATGGCTCACGCGAAACAGCCTGTGGGGCGGGTGCGCTACTGCCTCGCCCTGACCGAGATGGGGTCGGTCATGGACGATGGCGTCGCCTTCCGCATGGCAGAGGATCATTTCTACGTCACCGCGACCACCGGCGCGGTGGAGCGGGTCTTCGCCGAGATGATGCTGCAAAAGACGATCTGGGGCATGGACCTGGATATCCAGAACGTCACCCCCGCCTTCGGAGCGGTCAACCTCACCGGGCCGAATGCCCGGAAGGTGCTGGAGCATCTCGATGGCGACATCGACTTCTCCCGCGAAGGGTTCGCTTTCCTTGACGGCTGCGTGGGGACGCTCGAGGGCATTCCCGTTCGGGTCATGCGGATCGGCTTTACCGGCGAACTCAGCTACGAGCTGCATCTGCCGCAGTCCCGTGCCGTCACGCTCTGGCGGGCGTTGCTGGCGGCTGGCGAAGGTCTCGGGCTGCGGCCATACGGGCTCGAGGCGTCGCGCATCCTGCGGCTGGAGAAGGGCCACATCATCATTGGGCAGGATACCGACGCATTGACCACGCCGGACGAACTGGCGATGGGGTGGGCGCTGTCGAAGAAGAAACCGTTCTACATCGGCAAATCCGCAGTCGAGATGCGGCGCGGGATCGGAAAGACCCGACAGCTCGTTGGCTTTACATTGCCCGACGATCTGGCAAGGGACATCGGGGAATCCGCCCTGGTCTTGCGCGGCGGTGAGCCGGTGGGGCAGGTGACTTCTTTCGGTCGCTCGCCCTCGGTCGATCGCTGGATCGGCCTGGCCCATGCGGCTCCCGAGGACGCCACGCCCGGAGCCACGCTGCGCCTTCGGTCCTTCACAGGTCGCAAGATCGAGGCTCAGGTGGTTGCACTTCCCTTCTATGACCCCGACAATGCACGCCAGGAGCTTTGAATGATCGCCAATCTCGCCGGCCCCCGCCAATGGCCGCTCGACGGGCTGCCGGTGCGGTCGGGCCCCTCCGATGCCAGCGCCGACATGGTGCTCGACCTTTCGCGCCTTTCTCGCTTTGGCCTGCGCGGCACAGGCACGACGGCCTGGATGCGGGCGCATGGCGCCCCGCTGCCTGACACGCTGAATGATAGTGTCGAAGGCGATGACCTGATCGTTCTGCGGCTTGGCCGCGAGGAAGTGCTGGTTCTGCCTCGGACATTGACCGGGGGCGCCTCGGTTGATGCTCTGCGCGCGGCGTGGGACGCAACCGAGGGAGCGAAGGGTTACGACGCATATCGCGATGAGGGATGGTGCTGGCTGCGCCTGACCGGTCCAGGCACGGCAGCGGCGCTGCCGCTGCTTACTGCGGCGGACACGCGAGACCATGCGTTTCCTGTCGGGTCGGTTCTGCAGACCCGGGCGATGCATCTCGACGCGGTTCTCCTGCGCGGACGCGAGGGACAGATCGACATCTTCTTCGACGTGGCCTCTTCGCACTATGCCAGGGACTTCCTTGCGGACGTTCTTCCGGGACGTCGGCTCGCCCGTATCGACATCTGACAGGAGATCTTTCGATGACTGCGATCAAGAAGGTCGGCGTGGTCGGCGCCGGCACCATCGGGCGGACGATCATCGAGGAGCTGCGCGGGATGCAGGGCGTCGAGATTGCCTTCGTGCTGGTGCGCGATGCGGCGGTGCACACTGGACTTGGCCTGCCCGAGGGCTGCGTGGTCGATGACGAGGCCGAGGCGCTGAGCCGACCGGTCGATCTCATTGTCGAAGCTGCTATGCCGGATGTGGTGACGCGGTTGGCTCCGGCAGTTTTGGCCCTAGCGGACTTCTGCGCCTTCAGCAGCACCGCGCTTGCGGACCGTGCGACCGAAGCGGCCGTGCAAACGGCGGCGCAGGCCGGCGGGCGGCGGTTTTACGTGCCGCACGGCGCGATCCTGGGCCTCGATGGGCTTGGAGATGGCAACGGCCTTATCGAAAGTGTATCGATCACCACGACGAAAAGCGGCAAGAGCCTCGGGGTGGATCCGGAAGCCGAAGGCGTGCTCTACGAGGGCCCCGTTCGTGAAGCCTGTCATCAATTCCCCCTCAACGTGAACGTTCACGCCGCCGTCGCTTTGGCCGGGCTTGGCTTCGACAAGACGATCAGCCGGATCGTTGCGGTGCCGGGGCAGGTCGAGATGCAGCACCGGATTGAAGTGACCGGGTCGGGGCTGGCTTGGGACCTGCGTGTCTCTTCGCGTTCTCTGGGCGGAGTGACGGGCGCCTATACGCCGCGCTCTGCGGCGGGCTCGGTTCGGCGCATCCTTGGCGGCGAAGGTATTGTCGTGGCCTGATCAGGCCGTTCGGAGCATGAGTTGCGGCCATTGACGGAGCACTTCTCGATCGGAACAGGCGCCGCGGAGAAACGCCGCGGGGCACAAGGAAGGCTCACTCTTCTCGCAGGATCACGCCCGAAGCCATGAAGCCGCCATCCACGTTCAGGATATGCCCGTTGATATAGGCCGCCTCGTCGCTGGCGAGGAATTGGATCGCCGAGGCGACCTCTTCCGGCTTGGCATAGCGCTTGGCGGGAATCTGGTCCTCCCAGATGGCGCGATCCTTGGGGCCATGCACCTGCAGCACCATTGGAGTGTCGACCGGCACCGGCGCCACGGCATTGGCCGTGATGCCCGCGTCGCCCAGTTCGTTGGCCAACAGGCGGGTGAGCATGTCGACGCCACTCTTTGTGCAGGAATAGGCCCCGCGGCCGGTGTTGGCGATCTGGCCGTTGACCGAGCTGACGGTGACGATCCGGCCCTTGCCCTTGGCCTTCATCTGGCGCCCGGCAATCTGGCAGCAATGGAAGGTCCCGGTGAGGTTCACATCGAGGATCTTCGCCCAGGTCTCGGGGTCGAAATCGAGGATCCGTCCGGTCTTCACGATGGCGGCGGAGGTCACGAGGATGTCGGTGCCCCCGGCCGCGGCGATATTCTCGAATGCCGCGTCAAGCTGCGCACGGTCTGTCACGTCCACCTGAACGGGGGTCACGTCGCCCAGCGGCGACAACCGCTTGATGGCCGTATCGAGCGAGTCCTGCGACCAGTCCATGATGTAAACCTTGGCGCCCGCGCGAGCGAACCCTGCCGCAGCAGCTTCGCCGATACCACCGGCACCGCCGGTGATGACCGCGATTTTTTCGGTAAAGTCGTACATGTCTTCTCTCTTCGGTTCGGACTGAGGCCGCGCGGTTGCGCGGCCTCAGGCGTTCTTGCCAAGCAGGATGCCCGGCGACATGATGCCCTTCGGATCAACCGCCGCCTTTATCGCGCGCATGAGCGCGATCTCGGCAGCGGGCTGGCGCAGTACCATCTCGTCCACGAGCTTGCGACCAATGCCATGTTCGGCGCTGAAGGAGCCATCCAGTTCGGCGATGATGTCGTGGACACGCTCGAACATGCGATGCGTCAGATCATCGAGATCGGTGATCTTCGGCCGGTCCTCGTTCAGGGTCATCACGATCAGATGCGCGTTGCCGTCACCGAGGTGGCAGACGATCAGCGGCACCGCCCAGGGCGCGAGGTCCAGCGCGGCGGGGATCGCCCGCTCGATGAACTCGGGCACCGATTTCACCCGCAGGGAGGCATCGAAGACGATGCCGTGGCCCGCCTTCTTGTTGGTCTCGGAGAAGGAGTGTCGCCATTTCCACAGCTCTTCGCTCTCACGCAGGTTCTGGCAGACCACCGCGTCGGTAATTGTGCCATCCTCGAACATGGCGGCAAGGCAATCCTGCAGGGTATCGCGCAGGACTTCCTCGTTCTCCGTGTCGCCCAATTCGATAAGCACCATCCACTCCGGCACTTCGGCCATCGGGAAGCGGAGACCCGGCACATGTTCCAACGTGAGAGAGACTTCGTTGCCCGAGACCAGCTCGCAGGCCATGAGCCGCGTGTCGAACCTGTCGCGGACCCCTCGAAATACCTCGGTCGCCTGGGCGGGAGAGGGGACGCTGACGAGTGCATCGGCCCGTGCGGTCATCTTCGTGTGAAGTTGCAGAGCCGCTGCGGTGACAATACCGAGAGTGCCCTCGCCACCGATGAAGAGGTGTTTCCAGTCGAAGCCCCGATTGTCCTTCTTCAGCCCGCTCAGCCGAGAGATCACGGACCCGTCGGGCAGCACGACCTCGAGCCCGACCACGAGGTCGCGCATCGGCCCGTAGCGCACGGCTGAGACGCCACCGGAGTTCGTGGAAATCAACCCGCCGATCTGCGCCGTGCCCTCGGACCCGAGATGCATGGGGAAGATGCGGTCGTGCTTCTCGGCGATCTCGTGCAGGTTGGCGAGAACGAGACCAGTCTCGACGATGGCGAGATTGCCGATCGGGTCGACATCGCGCACCGCGTTGAGGCGCCGGGTCGACAGGAGGATATCTCCTCCTGCCTTGCCGGGCACCGAGCCGCCACAGAGGCTGGTGTTGCCCCCCTGCACGTAGAGCGGAAGGCCCTGCCGGGAGCAATAAGACACGACCTTCGAAACCTCGTCGGTGCTGGCGGGCATCACGACGCATTGCGCCGTGCCCGTGGACCGGCCACGCCAGTCCGTTAGATAGCCCGCCATATCATCGCCGGTCAGGATCCCCTTGGGGCCGACGATCTCCCGCAGAGCGGCGACCGTGCTGTCCGGCGCTGTCGTCTCAGGCATATTCCTCGACGCCCCAATCGACGTTGAACTGCTCGACCAACGCGGTAATTGCCTTGACGGTCGCTTCGCTCGGCGGTTGCAGCGGCAGACGGCCCTGACCGCAGTCAATGCCGATCAGCTTCATGCCGACCTTGAGCGGCACAGGGTTTGGCTCCATGAAGCAGGTGTTGATCATCGGGCGTGCCAGTTCCATGTGCTTGACCAACTCGGGGGTCTTGCCGGCCTTGCCGAGTTCCAGCGCGTAGTTCCAGAAGCGCGGGAACAGGTTGGCCGCCGCGAGAACGGCACCGCGCGCGCCCAGCGCCGCCTGGTAGGTCATCAGCCCTTCCTGGCCGCCCAACAGACAGAAGTTCTCGTTGGTCAGCTCGGCAAGGTGCGCGCAGCGCGTCAAGTCGGTGTCCGAGAACTTCATGCCGATGATCACGCCTTCTTCGGCAAGCTTCGCCATGTGATCGACGCCGATCTTCACGCCCGTGCGGCCCGGGATCTCATAGAACACCACAGGCATGTCGATCTCATCGCGGAACCGGCGGACGTAGTCGGCCATGCCCTGATCGTGCCCGGTGGCATAGAACGGCAGGATCAGCATCACGGCATCGGCACCGGCGGCCTTGGCGTCCTTTGCGACCTCCATGTTGTCGGCGTAGCCCGGCGAGAGCAGACCGGCGATGACCGGGCCCCGACCCTTGGCTGCTGCGACCGAAACTTCGACGACTTTCCGGCGCTCTTCATTCGAGAGCATGGTGTATTCACCGGTGCCGCCGATCGGCAGGATGCCCTTGGCGCCGCCCGCGAAGACGTGGTCCACGATGCGCGGGATCATGTCATAGTTCACATCGCCCGACGCCGTGAAGGGCGTGACGGTGGCGGGGAGCATGCCCGCGATGTCTTTTGCGGTAGTCATGGGTGCGGTTCCTCAGTTGATGAAGCCGAAAAGGCGGGGGAGGGTGAGGGAAATGGCTGGGATGTAGGTGACCAGCATCAGGACGACGAGCGAAGCGCCGAGCATCGGCAGGCTCGCCTTGATGATGCGCCCCAGTGGTACGCCGCTGACGGCAGAGCCCAGGTACAATGCCATTCCGTATGGTGGTGTGAGCAGTCCGATCATGACGTTCATCGTCATGATGACGCCGAAGTGGATGGGGCTCACCCCGAGCGCTGCGAGGATGGGGGTGAAGAGCGGCGCGAAGAGCAGCATCTGCACCGAGTCCGAGATCCAGAGCCCGTTGATCAGGAAGAAGAGGTTGATCGCGAGCAGGATGACCCAGGGAGCAATGTCCTGTCCGACGATGACGCTCTCGAGCATGTCGGGCAGGCGCTCGTTGGCCATGATCCAGCTGATGACGGTCGCGAAACCGATGATGAGATAGATCGAGGCCGTGACGCGCGCCGAACGATCCAGGATGGCCCAGAGCACCTTGAGCGACAGGTTGCGATAAGCAAGCACGCCGACCAGTAACGCGTAGGCGACGGCGACGGCTGCAGCCTCGGTGGCGGTGAAGATGCCCGAGACAATCCCGCCGATGATGATGACCGGCATGAAGAGCGACCAGAAGGCATCGAGTAAGATGCGCATCACCAAGGCGACCGATAGGTCGCGGATCGGGTTGACGGGGAAGTTCTTGATCCGCGCCATGATGAAGACAACGGTCATGAGTCCGCAGCCCAGCAGCATGCCCGGTACGGCACCGGCCAGGAACAGCGCGGCGACCGAGGTGTTGGTGAGGCTCGAGAACATGATGAGCGGGATCGAGGGCGGAATGATCGGCCCCTGGATCGCCGAACTCACGGTGAGAGCGGCAGAGAAGTCGCGGTCGTAACCGTCCTTCTTCATCATCTCGATTTCGACCGGGCCGAGCGCTGCGATATCGGCCATGGCCGATCCGGACACGCCGCCGAAGAGCATCGAGCCGACCACGTTCACATAGGCCAGACCTCCGCGCAGTCGGCCGACCAGCAGCCGCGAGAACCCCAGGAGGCGCTCGGTCATGTTGGTCGCCGACATGATCTCGCCGGCTATGACGAATAGCGGGATCGATAACCAGATGAAGACATCCATGCCGGTGAAGAACTTGTGCACGACGACCGAGAGCATCGAGCTCATGTTCGGTTCGACGAAGAAATAAGCGATGCCGGCAACGCCGATGGCGAAGATGACGGGGCTTCCGAGCAACAACAGCAACAGCAGGATCCCGATGATGGCAAGGAGAGAGATGCTCATTCCGCGGTCTCCTGGAGTTCGGCGATATGGGGGGTGACCGCGGTTCCGGTCAGGAACTCGCGAATGGTCACTGCGATCAACTGAAGCACGACGAGCGCACAGCCGACGGGGATGGCGAGGTAGGGCCAGAACCAGGAGATCTGAAGCGCCGCAGTGGTACGGCGCCAGGCGAAATCTGCCTGCAGCCAGCCGTGGTAGGCCATCAGCGTGAACATGGCGACCATCACGATGCGGAAAAGCGCGTTGCGCCAGACCAGCAGCCGTTCCGGCCAGAGATTGTCGAGGAAGTCGACGCGCACGAGTTCATCGTAGCGCACGAGTTGCGAAGCGGTCAGCATCACGACCCAGATCATCAGGTAGCGCGAGGCTTCCTCGGGCCAGGGCAGCGAGTAGTTGAAGCCGAAGCGGAGGGCTACCTGGGTGACAAGGAAGACGGCGACGGTGATGAGCAGGATGCGCGCTACCGTCGACGCGAGCCACCCGACGGCGTCCGCGCATTTCAGGATCAGGGTCATGTCATGATCTTCCGGTGGGCTGTCCTGCCCCGGAGACCGGGGCAGGACAGCAGATTTGGGAAACTGCGGGGAAGGATCAGTTGGCCGCGGTCTCCGCACGAACATCCGCGATTGCGGCGTCGAGCTTGTCGAACCATTTCTGGTCAACGGTTTCCGCCAGAAGCTCACGTACGGGATCGCGCGTCGCATCCACGAATTGCTGGAACTCGTCCGGCGTCGGCTGATAGATCTCGACACCCGCCTCAGCGATCCGCTTGAGGTCTTGCGACTCCTTGGCCTTCACGATGCCGAGGAAGGCCAACTTGGCTTCACGTACGGCGGCGTTCAGCGCTGCTTTGTCCCCGTCGGAAAGGCTCTGGTAGAAATCCTCGTTCACCGCGACAAGTGCCACGTTCAGCAGGTGCTTATCGAGCGTATAGTATTTCTGCACTTCCTGCAGGTTGGCCAGCAGGAGCACGTAGGGCGCGTTTTCCTGCCCGTCAGCTACACCGGTCTGCAGCGCGTTGTAGAGCTCGGCCCAGGCGATGGGCGTTGCGGAGGCGCCAAGCGACTCCACGATCTTCAGGTGGATCGGAATGGGCTGGACCCGGATCTTTTGACCGACCATGTCGGCGGGCGAATGGATAGGGGCCTTGGAGCTGGAGAAGTTGCGGAAGGCCGAGGGCAGGTAGGCCAGGATGCGGACTCCGGACTCTTCTGCGGCGGCGTCGGACAGCTCCTGCCCGAACGGCCCGTCAAGCACCTGGCGCGCCTCGTCGGTGCTGCTGAAGGTGTAGGGCATATCGAGGATCTGGATCGATGGAAAGAAGCTGGCGAGCTGGCCGCTGGCAATGCTGGTGGCCATCTGGACCACGCCCCGGGCGGTCTGTTCGGTGATGGACTCGGTATCGCCCAACTGTTTGTTGGGGAACACCTGCAGCGCATACCGATCGTTGGTCCCGGTCGCGAGCTCGGAGCCCAGCACCTGGGTTAGCGCCCAGTAGGGGTTCTCGAGCAGGTCGCCTTCGGCTTCGGCATGGGCCAGCTTGATGACCTCTTGTGCCCGGGCAGCGTGGGGTGTGAGCGCCAGCGTTGCCGTCATGGTGATCACACCGAGACCCCAGCGGGCCATTTCAAAAATGTTCATGTACGTTCCCCTCGTTGGACAGTTGCGCAAATTCGGCGCGGAAGTCGTGATTGGGCTTTGCACCCTGTTGTTCTTGATATCGCCAGGCGCGGACGCCCGGAGCATTCCTGTTCTGCATTAGTATCCAAATAGGATACTGTACTTGTGTCAAGAATTTTCCGCATCGCCGTGAGCTCTTTGTCGCGATTTGTCGAAACTGCCTTCCATCGGATCACCGTTGACCGACCCGTTTGCAACCGTGCCTTACCCCATCCGTTCGGATGCGAAGCTTCCAGGGCTCGCCGGGAAGACTACGGTTTTGTTTCCGTTCAGGAAAACGCGACGATGGATATGGGCATGCACCGCCCGCGCAAGCACCTGGCACTCCACGTCCCGCCCGAGACTGACATAGTCTTCGGCGCTCTGTGCATGGGTGACACGGACGATGTCCTGCTCGATGATCGGGCCCTCGTCGAGATCGGCGGTCACGTAGTGCGAGGTTGCCCCGATCAGCTTCACGCCGCGCTCGAAGGCCTGCTTGTAGGGGTTCGCTCCCTTGAAGGAAGGCAGGAACGAGTGGTGGATGTTGATGATCCGGCCCGACATCTTCTGGCACATCTCGTCCGACAGGATCTGCATGTAGCGCGCCAGGACGATCAGTTCGGCGCCGGCCTCCTCGACCACGCGCATGATAGCTCCCTCGGCCTGCGGCTTGTTTTCCTTGGTCACCTTGATGCAGTGGAACGGGATGTCGTGGTTCACCACGAGCTTCTGGTAGTCCATGTGGTTCGAAACCACCGCCACGATCTCGATTGGCAGCGCGCCGATGCGAGACCGGTAAAGCAGGTCGTTCAGGCAGTGACCGAAGCGCGACACCATCACCACGACCTTCATTTTCTTGGCGCCGTCGTGGAAATCGTATTCCATCCCGAAGGACTTGGCCACTTCCGGGAACCCGGTACGCAGGTCCTCCAATTTTGCCCCGGCCTCGCTGTCGAAGCGCACGCGCATGAAGAAATTGCCGGTTTCGAGATCGTCGAACTGAGCGCTGTCCGTGATGTTACAACCCTGCTCTGCAAGGTATCCCGAGATGGCCGCGACGATGCCGCGCGTCGAGCGGCATTGAACGGTAAGATATGGATCAGGCATACGCATGGTTCAGGCCCGGTAGCGCTCGACCAGCGCGGCGATCCGCTCGACCGCAGCGACGGAGGCTGCATGATCCTGCGAGAAATTCAGCCGAACGCTGCGGGCGGTATGCGGGCTGAACTCTGTTCCCGGGGTTACCGTCACCCCGGCCTGTTCGCGCAGGGCCCTCACGAAATCGGCCGGCGAAATGGACAGATCGGGCAGGCGCGGAAAGAGGTAGCTGCCGGCGCCAGGCAAACGCACTGTACAATCCTCGATACCCCGGAAGAGTGCGACCAGGTCGTCGCGGATCGCCTGATGAGCGGCAATGCGGTCGCGCATCCAAACATCGGGTTCCT
This sequence comes from Nitratireductor luteus, assembly GCF_026162365.1. Lineage (GTDB taxonomy): Bacteria > Pseudomonadota > Alphaproteobacteria > Rhizobiales > Rhizobiaceae > Chelativorans > Chelativorans luteus. Next base: position 82,617 of record NZ_JAOANW010000005.1, read on the forward strand.
TGAACCAAGTCTTCAGCACGGCTTGCGAGTACCCAGCGGCCCGAAGCGACACGATGGCCTGAAGCTTTTCCATCCGCTCAATCACCGAGGGTGCACCAAAGGCGACACCTAGCCTGTAACCGCTGAGCGATTCCGTCTTAGACGGCCCCATGATCGTCACCACATTGTCTGCCTGCATCGCAGGCTGGGCTCGCAGATGCGTATAGACGCTGCCCTCGTAGAGCAGACGAGAATAGAGCTGATCGACGATCACCGTCGCGCCATACTGAGCCGAGAGATCCGCAATGCCCGCGATCTCACGTGGGGAATAGACGACACCGCAGGGGTTGTTGGGGTTGGAGAACAGAAACACCTTCGCGCCTGACCGGAAGGCGTCTTCGAGCTGGTCCAGATCCAGGCCCGCACCGTGTTCGGTGTTCGAGTAGTTCATCTGCACGGGCAGCATTTCACCCTCGAAAAACTCCACGAGCTTGCGGTTGGCGAAGTAGTCCGGCTGCACGATGGCGACCTTGTCGCCCGCAGCAACGGTGGCTGCCACCGCGAGGAAAAGCGCACCCTGCGTGCCAGGCGTCACGATGAGCTCTTCGGAGGCATCGACCGGCGCCCCGGTGAAAGCTGCCAGTCGCTCGGCCAGCGGCTCGCGGATCGCGGCGGCGCCCCGATACTCGGTATAGGCCTGAGCGCCGCCCGCTTCCACACCGGCCGCAAATGTTTCGAAGGCACCGGGAGTTGGCTCATGCGCATCGACATCGCCATGCGAGAAATCCACCGGCCGTCCTGGAAGCGGTTGGCCGATCATCCAACTGCCCTTCGAGGCGCTCAATCTCACCTCTTGTCCGGGAGCGTTGTCGGTCGCCAATCGTTCGAATTTGCTCTGTACAGTCATGGATACGCCTTCTCAGTGTCACGTAAGTTGTCGGCGAGGGTAAAGGCGACATGACAGATAAGTAAAACTGGCGTTTATAAATTTAGATGATAGAAAATCTATCTTTATGGACACACGTTTTCTCGAGACCTTCATCATCGTGGCAGAGTGCGGCTCGATCGCCGAGGCAGCGCGACGCCTTAACGTCACACCAGCCGCGCTGGCGCAGCGATTGCGCGTGCTGGAGGACGACCTTGGACATGCGCTTGTCGAGCGCGCCGGGCGCACAGTGCAGCCCACAGAAGAAGGCCGCGCCATTCTAGACAGCGCGCGAGCGCTTGTGCAGAACGCCCGCGATCTACGCGCCATTGCCTCGCGCGGCGTGCCTGCCGGTCAGTTGCGGCTGGGTGCGACGGCAACGGCAATGACCGGTATCCTTCCCGGCGCAATCGCGGAGCTAAGCACGCAACATCCGCAGATCGAATACCACGTGCGGCCCGGATCCTCCATCGATCTCTACCATGCGCTCGTCGAAGGTGAGCTTGACGCCGCCCTGCTTGTCGGCCCGAAGTTCGCCCTGCCCAAGATGCTGACATGGCGGACGATCCGCGACGAACCTCTCGTGCTGCTCGCGTCCGAAGGCGTGGACACGACATCACTGCCGCGGCTTTTTGCTGAGCAGCGTTTCATCCGTTACGATCGGAACCAGTGGGGCGGGCAGATCGTCGATACATATCTACGCGAAAACGGATTCCAAGTGCGCGAATGGCTGGAGCTAGACGCGCTAGACGCCATCGCGGCGATGGTGGACCGAGGCCTTGGCATCTCGGTCGTGCCGGATTGGGGACCGCCCTGGCCAGAAACCCTGCGGTTGAGAAAGCACCTGCTCGCAAATGGCAAGAGTCGGCAGACAGGTGTGCTCTGGCGCCGATCGGGCGCGCGGTTGCCCGCTGTGCGTGCATTCGTCGACGCTTGCATGAAAGGGCGCGGCGCCTGACCGAGACCGGCGGGATCGCAGGGAATCTGACCGAATGTTGATCGCCTCAACCCCATGAACTGGGCGGTGCGATTGACTGCGAACCCAGCGTGGTTCTTACCCTTGCCTAAAGTTCAGCTTGGTCAACGATCTTACGATCAGGAGAAGCCCCCATCCACTCGTCAGGCTTTGATCCCTGACTTGCATGTTGAAGAGTTGCTGGGCGGGTGTTCGCTACCATCTGCTTTCTGCGCCAGGTAACGTTTTGCGGTACTCGACATTCTATGAATGAACAATGCAAACGAATGCATGGTCGTATGTGGTCAAACTTGAGGATCAACTACACTGGCAACTTTCATCTCTAAGTGCCGTTGCGGGGGAATGCATAAGGTCCACCTTATGCCTGAATGATGGACATTCTCGTTTGCGTGCCGCCGATCCTATGATCAATGCTTGTCAGATCGGGCAGTCTAATATGCCCCAATAACATCCAGATCAAAGAGGGAACTCATGGTGAAACTATCCAAAATTTCCGCACTCTCGCTTGCTGCTGCGATTCTTATTCCGCTATCGGCGCAGGCCAGCGACAAGGAATACAAGCTCGTTCTGACCAGTGAAGCCGGCGATCGCGACTCCGTTCTTGGCAAGGCCATGCAGAACTGGGCCTCGATGATCGAGGAAAACTCGGACGGGCGCATCCGCGTGAACGTGTTTTATCAGGGCGAGCTGGGCGGTCAGCAGGAGCTGTTTGACCAACTCGTCAAGGGCAACGTCCACATGATGATCACCTGGCCACAGACTTCATACGACCAGCGGATCGGTGTGAACTACATCCCCTATCTCGTTCTGGGATGGGATGACGCGACGGAAGCGTTCGGCCAGGACGGCTGGGTGCGCGAGGTGCTCGATCCAATCTATCAGGATATTGGCCTCAAGTATTTCGGCCCGTTCCCGGAAGGCTTCGGTGGCATCGCCACCAAGGGCCGCTATGCCACCAGCTTTGAAGAGGCGCAGGGTCTGAAGGTACGGTCGCAACCGATCTTCCCGTTGCCGCAGACGATCCAGGCGATGGGCTTCCAGGCGGTGCCGATAGATTGGGCTGAAGTGTATACTTCGATCCAGACCGGCGTCGTGGATGGCGATTCATCCAATGTCATCTACTGGGACTACGAATATTTCCGTGACCAGCTCGACTACTTCGTTCAGTCGTCGCACAACTTCTCGTCCTACTCACTTCTGATGAACGGTGCGACCTGGGAAGAGATGGATGACGAAGACCGCGGGATCATCGAATCCGCAGCGATCACGGTGATGGACCAGCAGTTCAAGGACGCCAAGGCGGAAGACGACAAGTGGATCGCCGCGGCGCAGGAAGCCGGCATGGAATACATCGTTCCGACTCCCGAGCAGAAGGCTGCCTGGGTTGAGCGTGTCCGTGCCGAAGTCTGGCCGCAGGCGGAAGAGGCTCTGGGCACAGAAATCATGGATGTGGTGCGCGCCAACGCATCGGTCCCTGAATAAGCCCGCGAAAAACTGTCTTGACGGGCCGCGTTCTGCGCGGCTCGCCTCAGACCGCCGGAACGACTCCGGTGGTCCTGGCGAGTGCTCGGCACTCGTGGAAAGCCCCTGATTCAAAGGCAGAAAAGCCGAGATCGACCCCAGTTCATCTCACCGGCTGTCAACAATCGAGGCGGCAATCATTCTGGGACAGGTTGTGTGTAGCGCGGCCCGTCTTTGAAGCAGGGAGGCTTCACAATGCAAATGCTGAAAACAGTCGATGCACTACTTGTGCGCGTTATCCATCCGATCTTGATCGTGATCGGGCTGGCCGTCGCGCTGATGCTGGTCGTCGGCATCCTTACGCGGGTGTTCGGGGCACCTGTATTCGGTCTCGAAGAGATCATGCTGCTAGCCGTCATGTGGTTCTACATGCTGGGCGCAGCGCTGGCATCGCGTGAACGCTCGCACCTGTCGGCCGACTTTGTGCGCGTTATTTCGAAAAACCCGAAAGTCTGGCGCGTTGCGGCCTTGTTTTCCACCGCGGTTTCGCTGGGTATCGCGGTGTTGTTCAGCACCTGGGCGTGGGCTCTGTTCTCCTTTGGTCTGGAGCGTGGCCAGTCCACGCCGGTCTTCGGGATTCCGTGGTGGACCTCGCAGTCCAGTCTCTTCTTCGCTTCGTTGCTGTTCATTGTCTATCTGGTGCGGGACCTGCTCCACGAGATCCGCGGCGAAGAATGGCAGTCGGGCGATCCTGCGGCAGAAGTGGAGTAATCTGAAATGGGTGCACTTATCGCAATCATCGCCGTCGTACTGCTGATGATGGTCGGGGTTCCAGTCGTATTTTCCTTCGCCGCCATGACGCTTATCCTGTCGATCGCCTATGATGTCGATATCTCGTCCTTGATGACCACGGGCTTCTGGTCGGTGAACTCGGTGATCCTGGTGGCGCTGCCACTTTTCGTGATGACCGGCTACCTGATGCAATCCGGCGGGATCGCCCGGCGCCTGGTAGAATTCGTCGAGGCACTGGTCGGGCGTTCGCGTGTCGGCATGGGCACCTCAATGGTCGTGACCTGCGGCATATTCGGTGCTATCTCAGGTACTGCCTCGGCCGCCGTGGCTTCCATCGGGTCCATCATGATCGACCCGATGGAGAAACACGGTTATGCGCGGGGGTATACGAGCGCGCTCCTGGGCGTTTCCTCGCTCCTGGGTCTGTTGATCCCGCCTTCGATTACCATGATCCTCTATGCGGTCGTGACCCGACAATCGGTTGCAGCCTGCTTTCTGGCGACCGTCGGTCCGGGCATCTTGCTGATGATCGCGCTTGCGTTGTTCAACCGGCTGCATGTCAACCGGAAGCTGGGTGGGGATACCGAAAAAGCTCCGTGGGGGCAGCGCCTTTCTGAAACCGCTTCGACCGGCTGGCGGGCTATTCCCGCACTAATGCTGCCGGTTGTTATCCTGGGCGGGATCTATGGGGGGTATGCCACGCCAACCGAGGCAGCGGCCATTTCCGTGGCCCTCGCCATTCCTATCGGTTTGTTTATCTACCGGGAACAGACCTTGCGAGGGATAGGCGAAGCGGTCATCCATGCCGCGACCACCACCGGCGTCATCATGATCATCCTTGTCTTCTCGTTCGTCGCCAGCCGGATTCTCACTCTCGAGCGCGTACCTCAGGAACTGACCGATCTCCTGCTTGGTACCTTTTCGAGCCCGATCCTCATTCTCTTGGTGGTGAACATCTTTCTGGTCGCCATGGGCATGATCATGGACGATGTCAGCGTGATCGCCATCATCAGCCCTCTGATGGTGCCAGTCATGGCCGAGATCGGCGTCGACCCGATCCACTTTGCAGCGATCATCGGGACCAGCATTGTGATCGGGGCGAACAGCCCGCCGATGGCCCCAATCCTGTTCATGGCCTGTCGTGTCGGCAGGGTCGGGATGTCGGAAGTGATCACGCCCGCATTCTATTTCATGGCCTTGGCGGCATTTCCCGTAATGCTTGTCACGACCTATTGGTCGCCGCTGGCGCTGTTCCTGCCGCGGCTCCTTGGGTTCATGCCGTAGAGGCAAGTTCAGTATCGCGCGCCCGCGGCGCGGGCGCGCGCAGCTAACACCGGGAGGCGATGAGCGCGCTCCCGGGCTCCGACACAACATGGCGAATGGAAGTACGCAATGGCATTCAGGTTCACGCTTGAAGGGATCTACACACCTGTCGTAACGCCGTTCGACAATGACGGCGCCTTCGATCTCGACGCGCTGGCCGATGTGGTCGATCATCTGGTCGAGAAGGGCGTCCACGGGATAATTTCTGGAGGATCGACCGCCGAGAATTATTCCCAGACCGTCGAAGAGCGGCTTGAGCTGGCTCGCTTTATCAAGGACCGGCTGGCTGGTCGCTTGCCGTTGATCGTCGGCACGGGCGCCATGCGGACGCCCGACTCTGTCGCGCTTGCCCAAGGTGCGCGCGAAATGGAAGCCGATGCCATCCTGCTAGGAACGCCCCCTTACTCAGTCCCGACCGAACGCGAGAATGCGCTGAATGCACTCGCCATTGATCGCGCCGCGGACCTGCCGATCATCCTTTACAACTATCCCGGCCGCATGGGTGTGCATATGGGCGAGGAGTTCCTCGACCGCGTCTGCCGGTCGCGCAATGTCATCGGGATCAAGGAAAGCTCGGGCGATATCAACCGGGTTCACCTGCTTGCCCGCGATTACCCGCATATCCAGATGTCCTGCGGCATGGACGACCAGGCGCTGGAATTCTTCGCCTGGGGCGCGCGCAGCTGGATCTGCGCAGGCTCCAATTTCCTGCCTGAGGAGCATGTCTTCCTCTACGAGACCTGTGCCGTGCATGGCGATTTCGCCAAGGGGCGTCGGATCATGTCCGCCATGATGCCGCTGATGCGTGTGTTGGAGCAGGGCGGCAAGTTTATCCAGTGTGTGAAGCACGGAACAGAGGGGGCAGGCCTGCGGGCGGGGCCGATGCGCCCTCCGCTGCGCGGCCTCAACAAGGATGACAAGCGCGAACTCGAGCAGGTCATCCGGACCCTCAAAACCACCATTGCGGCCATCAAGGCGGAGAACTGATCCATGAGCGAGCTCCTGACCCGCGAAGAATACGAGGCTATTGCAGCCAACCTGACCCTGCCGGTGAACGCGTTCATCGATGGCAGCTTCCGTCCGGCGAAATCCGGCAAGACCTTCGAGGCCGTGAACCCGGCGACCGGTGTGAAGCTTGCGGATGTGGCGGCCTGCGATGCGCAGGACGTGGATTTCGCCGTTTCCAAGGCGCGCGAAGCGTTTGACGATGGCCGCTGGTCAAAACTGCATCCCTCCGAACGCAAGGAAGTGCTGATTCGGCTTTGCAAGCTGATGACCCGCAACCGCCACGAGCTGGCGGTGATGGAAAGCCTCGACAGCGGCAAGACGATCTACGATTGCGAGACCGTAGACGTGCCCGAGACCATCCACTGCATCAAGTGGCATGCGGAACTGATCGACAAGATCTATGATCAGGTGGCCCCCGCTTCGGACAATCATATCGCAATGGTCGTGCGCGAACCTGTCGGCGTTGTCGGGCTTGTCCTGCCGTGGAATTTCCCGCTTCTGATGATGGCCTGGAAGATCGGACCGGCATTGGCCGCAGGATGCTCGCTGGTGATCAAGCCTGCAGGAGAAACCAGCCTCACCGCTCTTCGGATTGCCGAACTGGCCCATGAGGCGGGCGTCCCCGCGGGCGTACTGAACATCGTGACCGGCAGCGGCTCTGCCGTGGGCGAGCCCTTGGGCAAGCACCCGGATGTGGACATGGTGTCCTTCACCGGCTCAACGGCGACGGGACGGCGGTTCCTGCATTATTCGGCGGACAGCAACCTCAAAGAAGTCGTGCTGGAGATGGGGGGCAAAAACCCCTGCATTGTGATGGACGATGCGGAATATCTCGACACCGTGGCCGAACATGTGGTCAACGGCGCTTTCTGGAATATGGGCGAAAACTGCTCTGCCGCAGCGCGTCTGATTGTCCACAAGGACATCAAGGACGATCTTCTGGAGCGTGTGAAGACCGCCGCCCGGCAATGGAATGTCGGCTCGCCGCTGGATCCCTCCGTGCGGGTCGGCGCGCTGGTTTCCAAGACGCATTTCGACAAGGTCTGCAGCTATCTCGCGCTGGCCAAGAAAAGCCAGATCATCCTGGGTGGAAAGGATATCGATGGCGCCTTCGTGGAGCCCACGATCGTTGACGTGGGCGGCAATGACGACACGCTGGCCCGCGAAGAAATCTTCGGCCCGATCCTGTCGGTCATCACGGTGTCGAGCTTTGACGAAGCCATAACGGTGGCCAATGACACAGAGTACGGCTTGGCGGCCTCGATCTTTACCGCCAACGCGCGCCGGGCGATCCGCGGGGCGCGTGCGCTTCGCGCCGGAACCGTGACTGTCAACAGCTTTGGCGAAGGCGATATCACGACGCCCTTCGGCGGTTACAAGCAGTCCGGGTTCGGCGGGCGCGACAACTCGATCCATGCCCACGACCAGTACACCCAGCTCAAGACCATCTGGATCGACCTTAGCGATCCTTCGGATTCCGAGGTGGAATAATGGCGCGGATCGGTTTCCTCGGGGCCGGCCTCGACCGATTTCGGGGCAAACATCAACAGTCGCCGAAAGATCAATAATGCAACGCGAATACGTCGCGAGGAGGTTGCCCGCATTCGCTGGACGGGCAGCCTGGAACGCAATTCTTGGCACCATGCCCCCGGCCGAGCCCCTACAAGGCGACGTCACAGCCGACTTTACAGTGATTGGCGCCGGCTTTGCAGGATTGTCCGCGGCGCGGCGTCTTGCTCAGTTGAATCCCGGGGCAAAAATTATCGTCCTCGACGCTACCCGCGTCGGCGAGGGGGGCACCGGGCGCAATTCCGGGTTCATGATCGACCTGCCCCACAACCTGGCTTCGGAAAATTACGCCGGTGCGAATGAGGGCCTGGATAGAAGCCTGATTTCTCTGAACCGGATGGCAATCGAGTTCGCACGTGAGGCGGTGCAGGAATATGGGATCGATGCCAATTATTTCGATCCGGCAGGCAAGATCAACGGCGCCGCGACGGAGAACGGCCACGCGCAGAACAAATCTTATGGCGCTCATCTGCAGGAACTGGGCGAGCGCTATGAGATGTTGGACGAACAGGCGATGTTCGACGTGACGGGCAGCCGATACTATTGGTCGGGGCTCTATACGCCGGGGACCGTCATGCTCCAGCCTGCCGGTTATGTCCGGGGTTTGGCTCAGGGCCTGTCCCCTGATGTGGCGATCCATGAAGAGAGCCCGGTTACCGCCTTTTGCAGACAGGGGGCAAGCTGGCGTGTTGAAACTTCCGGTGGAGCTGTTTCGACCGACAAGATAATCCTCGCCAATAACGGACACATCGAGAGTTTCGGCATCTCGCGCGGTCGCCTCATGCACATTTTCCTCTTCGCCAGTATGACCGAGGAGTTGAGTGGAGACGCGCTCCGCCGCCTCGGCGGGCAACCGAGGTGGGGAATCACGCCATCAGATCCGATGGGAACGACGGTTCGCCGGGTCGACACGGGGCAGGGCGGCAATCGAATTACCGTTCGGACCTGCGCCGAATTCTGCCCTGACATGGAAAGCACCGAGTACAAGATGCGTCGCGCAGCGAAGATCATGCGCAGAAAACTCGATGGACGCTTCCCGCAACTCCGTGACGTCAGGATGGAATACATTTGGTCGGGCCCCTTGTGCTTGTCTCGGAACGACGTATCCGTGACGGGTGAGATCGACAACGGCGTCTATGCTGCCTGTTGCCAGAACGGCCTGGGAACAACTCGTGGGATGCTGACTGGAATCGCCGCAGCGGAACATGCCAGCGGGAAAAGCTCCGTCATCACGGAGTTCTTTGAGCGACAAGCGAAACCGTCGCTTCTCCCGCCTGCTTCGTTGGCGAAGTTGGGCGCGACGGCATATCTGAACTGGAAAGGATGGCGGGCAAGACACGAATGACGCAATCAACTGCCGTTCGTTGCGACATCGTAGCAGAAGTTGCGTTTGGCGGCAGTTCAGACGTGCTTGTGCATACAGCAAGAATGCTTAGTCTAGGGCATGCTGCCCAAACGCCGATATCTTCCGTCGCTCGGATCGTTCGCCACTTTTGAAGTGGCGGCGAAGCATCTGAGTTTCACCATGGCCGCGACTGAACTCAATGTGACGCAGGCGGCAATCAGCCAGCAGATCCGGGGGCTGGAAAAGGCCCTTGGCGTCTCGCTTTTCCTACGCAAGCACAACAGCCTGGAACTGACGTCCGAGGGCGCAAGCCTGCTGAGGGCCGTTAGTCAGGGGCTCGACAACATTTGCGATGGCATTGGGGCGATCCTTGCGCCGCCCGACATTCCAGTAATTACCTGCTCGGGCACCAACGCGGCCGTCGCTTGCTGGCTGAAGCCGTTTGTCGACCGGTTTCGGGCTGACAATCCAGACGTGAGGTTCGTGCTGTTGGCCTCGGACGAGGACGATGCACTGCGGAACTTCGACGAGGTCGATATCTCGATAATTTGCGGTAACGAGCGCTGTGACGTGGGTGAAAGGCTGTATTATCTTTTCCCCGAAACCGCCGAGCCAATGTGCAGTCCTGAATATTTGAGAATGTACGGCCCGTTCGAGGATCCGAGCAGCCTCGAGCATGCACATTTGCTCGACTTGCATCGCACACATTGGTCTGCCGACGCCATCGGCTGGCACCCAGTAACCTGGGGGGACTGGTGTCGAGCAACAGGTGTCGCAATCTCTCTTCCCATGCCTTCCCTGATCACCAACAACTATCCATTGCTGCTGAACGCCGCTGTAAATGGCGAGGGGGTTATTCTCGGCTGGCATCACCTTGCCAAAGCGCACCTCAAGGCGGGGACATTGTGCCGTCTCTTTGACAAGCCCCTTCAGGTGGATCGCGGCTTCTACCTCAAGCTGAACGCCGCATCGCTGGACAAATCCCATGTCCTTCAGTTTATAGATTTCATATTGGATGGTCTTGTGGGCGCGACGGAAGATGAGCGCTTGGGCGCTCTCTAAGCAGTAGGCGCGGGCAGAATCGCTAAAACACTTGCCGTTGAGATGCCCCGGCCTGAGGCATCTTAGAGCCCAACCGAAAACTCGGTCGGGTCGGTCTGGCGGGTCTTTTCGGCTCTCGGAAGCGCTGCGGATTTGCCAATATTCCCGATATTGGCTGCATCCACCCCACATCCGAGAACCAAAAATCTCGCCAGCCCTCAATCGCCATTTTCGGTTGGGCTCTTAGCGGATAGACGTGCCTTTTCTGTCGATGCAGCCGACAAGACTCCACTGTTTCGCCTTCTCGTCTGTTTGCCTCCATTTACGTCAACGAGCGCCCCACGTGTCGGAAAGCCTGTATCCTTCCGGCCAGGGGTCGGACGGATCGAGCATGTGCTGGTGGATGCCGGTGATCCAGCCGCGGCCGGATATCTCTGGGTGGATGGCCGGGCGGTCGGCAACGGTCGTTTCGCCAAGGATCCGGCCGGAGAAGGTCGACCCGATGAGCGAGCGGGTCTTGAGGCGGTCCCCCGTCTTCATCAGGCCGCGCGCGTGCAACACTGCCATACGTGCTGAAAGGGCCGTGCCGGTAGGAGAGCGGTCAACCTTCCCTGGCTGGATGGCGACGGCGGCGCCAGCCTCAAGGCCTTGCGGTCCTTCCGAAACGGCTCCGGCAAAGAGGCAAAAGGAAAAATGCCGCCAGTCGGGGTTCTCCGGATGCTCGAAGCGCAATTGTGCGTTCGCGGCGTTCGTGATCCTTACGCCGAGCCTGGCGATGTCATGCGCCTCGCTCTCGTTCAGCGAGAACCCCATCGCCGCAGCGTCGACGATCACGAAGCTGTCGCCACCATAGGCGGTGTCGACGGACAGCGAGCCGAGGCCTTCGACCTCGAGCGGCTCGTCAAGGCGGGAGGCGAAAGAGGGCACGTTCTGGACAAAGATGCGCTCGGCTTTTCCGTTGCTGCATTCCGCCCGCACACGGACGAGGCCTCCCGGCGCTTCGAGTACCAGATGTGTTTCGGGTTCCGTCATTGGAACGAGGCCGGCGTCAAGCAGCACGGTCGAAACGCAGATGGAATTGGAGCCGGACATTGGCGGCGTATCCTCCGGCTCCATGATGATCCACGCCGCCTGTGCCTCCGGGTGCTTGGGGGGCACCAGCAGGTTCACATGCCGGAAGACGCCGCCGCGCGGTTCGTTCAGGACAAAATTTCGGAGAGTCCCGTCCTGCGCAATCCATCGGCTCTGCTCCCAGATCGTGTCACCCGGGGGAGGCAGGACACCACCGACGATCACATCGCCGACCTCGCCCTCGGCATGGGCGGAAATCACGTGAATGGTTTTGGATGAACGCATGTCAGATCGCCTTCGTCAGCCGCAGGGCGTCGAAAATCGCGGCATGGGTGTTGCGGGCGGCCACGGCATCGCCGATGCGGAAGAGCTGATAGGCGCCGTCGCGGTTGTTGACAACCTTCTGCCGGCGGCCGTCGATGAACGCCTCGTAGTCCACCTCGCCACGGTTCGTGGAACCGGGGCGTAGGTCGAAATAGATATCGTCCAGCGGCCGGGTCCCATGGTTGACGACAACCTGATCCACCCTTCTTTCGCGGGTCACGCCGCTATAATCGCTGCCGATCGTGGCCAGTAGCTCATTGCCGTCGCGGCGTATGGCGTCGAGCTTCCAGGTCACGGTAAAGGTCACGTCCTGCTTCTGGAGTTCGCGCATCGACGGCGTGAGCGACATGGCCATGACCTCGGGTGCGAAGCTGCGGTCGCGGGTCATGATCTCGACCCTGGCGCCTGTTCCGGCGATCTTCTCGGCCGCCTGGAGCGCGGCATAGTCACCCGCGTCGTCGTAGATCAGTACGTTCCGCCCTGGCCGGGCATCGCCGGACAGGATGTCCCATGACGAAACGACCAAATCGCCGCCTTCCTGCAGCACGTCGGTATGGGGAAGACCTCCGGTCGCCACGATAACGACGTCCGGCTTGTCGGCCAGAACCGTCTCGTCGTCGGCGAAGCTGTTGAAGTGGAAGGTCACGCCCATCCGCTCGCATTCCTCGAAGCGCCACTGGATGATCTGCATCATCTCTGCGCGGCGTTCCGTTTGCGCGGTCAAGCGAATCTGCCCTCCGAGGTCGTTCGCGGCCTCGTGGACGATCACCTCGTGTCCGCGCTCGGCGGCGACGCGCGCCGCCTCCAACCCGGCGGGCCCGGCGCCCACAATGACAACACGGCGCTTCTCTTCCGCTTTTGCCACCTCGTGCGGCTGTTCCAGCTCGCGCCCCGTGGCTGGGTTGTGCAGGCAAAACGCCATGCCGCCCTGATAGATCCGGTCCAGACAGTAATTTGCGCCGACGCAGGGCCTGATGCGGTGTTCCTCGCCGCGCATGATCTTAGCGACAATATGCGGGTCGGCCATATGCGCGCGGGTCATGCCGACTATGTCGAGCTTGCCGCTGGCGATCGCGTGGCGGGCCGTCGCGACGTCCTGAATCTTGGCAGCATGAAAAGTGGGGAAGTTGGTCGTGGCGCGGATCTCTCCTGCGAAATCCAGATGCGGCGCGCTGCGCATCCCCTGGACCGGAATGACATCGGTCAAGCCCGCATCGGTGTCGATATGCCCTTTCACGACATTGAGGAAGTCGACCATCCCGCAGTCCTTCAGCCGACGCGAGATGGCTAGCCCGTCTTCCTTGGTCAAACCGCCCGGCAGATCCTCGTCGCCCGTGTAGCGGATGCCGACGATGAAATCCGGCCCCACCCGCTGGCGAATGGACTTCAGCGTGTCGAAGGTGAAACGCAGGCGGTTGTCGAGGTCGCCGCCATAGGGTGCGTCGAGCTCGTTCGTCAGAGGCGACCAGAACTGATCCATCAGGTGGCCGTAGGCCTGAAGCTCAATTCCGTCGACGCCCGCCTCCTTCATGCGCTCGGCGGCATCCGCATAGTCCTCGATGATGCGGGCGATGTCCCAGTCTTCGGCCCGTTTCGGAAAGGCCCGATGTGCGGCCTCACGCTCGTGGCTAGCCGAGACGACGGGCAGCCAGTCAGCCTTGTCCCAGCGGGTGCGCCGGCCGAGATGCGTGAGCTGGATCATGACCGCGCAACCATGCTCATGACACTCTTCGGTCAGCTGTCTCATCCAGCCGACGACCTCGTCCTTCCAGGCCAGAATATTGTTGAACACAGGCGGACTGTCACGCGCGACCGAGGCGGAGCCTGCGGTCATCGTCAGCGCCACACCGGCCCGTGCCCTCTCCACATGATAGGCGCGGTACCGTTCCTTGGGCATGCCGTCCTCGGGATAGGCTGGCTCATGGCTGGTGATCATCAGCCGGTTCTTCAGCCTCAGATGCTTTAGTTGATAGGGCTGCAGAAGGGGGTCATGCGACATGGTTCGTCTCCCAAACACATGGGATAATTCCACGAAATGTGCATTAGTGTCAATTTGAAGTTCACATGTGTATATTTTATTGTCGGTTCGACGATCTGCTGGTATGTTTCCGCCGATGGACAAGAGAAGCGAAATCGCTGGGGAAACCGAAAAGCCGTCTGGTTGGCGCGGGTCGCGCGAAATCTGGCTGCAGGCCGCGAAGCGGGCGCTCCTCGACAACGGCCTCGATGCCGTGAAAATCCAGCCGCTGGCAAACAGCCTGAAAATTTCGCGCACCAGCTTCTATTGGTTTTTCAAGGACAGGAATGCTCTGCTCGATGCTCTTCTCGAAGAGTGGGAGACGAAGAATACCGGTGCATTCGTGACCGCCTGCGAATCCTATGCCGAGACAACTACGGAAGCCGTGTTAAACCTCATCACAGTGTTTCATGATGAAGAGGTGTTCGAGCCGCAATTGGATTTTGCCATACGTGGTTGGGCCCACCAGTCTGACTCCGTGATGGCGCGCGTCAACGCAGCGGATGAGCGCCGCCTCGCCGCGATACGAGAGATGTTCGTCAGGTTTGGTTTCGCCAGTGACGATGCCGACGTCCGTGCGCGCACGGTCTATCTCGTCCAGATTGGTTACATCTCGATGCAGGTGCAGGAAAGCGTTGCCACGCGGATGTCGCGTGTTCAGCGATATGTCGAGATCTACACGGGTCGGCCGCCGATCCAGAGCGAAGTGGACCGTTTCCACTCACGACTAAACTTCAGGCCGCATGAAACGGATGCAAGCCTGCATCCGGTAGCCTAAGCCCCCGCCGTTCGACCCCCTTTTTTGAAGGAAACGCCATTGCACGCCAAACTGATCACATATGACGAAACGATCAGCAATCTGTCCTGGACGGAGGCGGTCGAGGCATTGAGAGTTGGACATCTACGGCCGAAAGCCCAAGTCGCGGACATTTTTCTCGGTCCGGCCAATGCCACGCTGCTCAGCCGTGGCGCCTTCATCGATGGGCTTGGCTATGGGGTGAAATCGGTGAGCGTGTTCGACCAGAACCCAGCCCACGGATTGCCGACCATTCAGGGCGCGATGTTCGTTTTTGAACCGCAACATGGCCGGTTGGATGCGATCATCGACAGCCGTCTTGTAACCGAGTTTAAGACTGCGGCGGATTCCGTTCTGGGAGCGCGCTTTCTTGCCCGGCCAGACAGCAAGAATCTTCTGATCGTGGGCGCCGGAACGGTCGCCCGGAGTCTCGTCAAAGCCTATTGGGCGCTTTTCCCGGGGCTGGAACGAGTATCCATCTGGGCGCGGCGGGCGGAACAGTCCACGGCTCTGGCACGCGAGTTTGAGGGCGAACCCTTCTCGGTCGCTGCCATTTCCGATCTGGCGACGGCTGTCACCGAGGCAGATATCATTACCAGCGCCACCATGGCGCGTGAACCGGTCCTTCGGGGCGCCTGGATCAAGCCAGGGACACATGTGGACTTGATTGGCGCCTACAAGACTGACATGCGGGAGGCCGATGACGCTTTGATCTCGAGCGGATCGCTGTTTGTGGATAGCCGTGAGACCACGATCGACCATATTGGCGAGTTGACGACTCCCATTGCAAGCGGCGTCATTGCCGCAGGCGCGGTCATGGGGGACCTCTACGACCTGGTCCATGGCAAGACGAGCGGACGTCGTTCGGATAACGAGATCACCGTCTACAAGAACGGTGGAGGAGCGCATCTGGATTTGATGATCGCGCACTACATTTCCGAGAAAGCTGTTTAGGCCGCTCGCTTCTTCCTTTCAAAGGCGCTCGAGCAGTGCTGCGATGTCGAGGAGGTACATCTGCCGGCTGCCTTCATGCACCGAATCGATGCAGACGGCCCGATTGTCCCGGCTCCAGCGTGGGTGCAGGTCGCAGCGGTTGTGCTTGCCCAGATCCGCGGGAGTGTAGAAGGTATCCAGATCGTAGCGCACCTCCTTCTCGCAGTCGAAGAGGAACAGCGTGCGTTCGTTCGTCTCGGCGTCGGGATAAGTGTCGGACAGCATCCAGCGCCCGTTCCGGCCATAGGTCATGTGCCCGTTTTCCGTGAGGATGCCGTTTCCCACAACGCGCACGTCGCCCGTCCGGTCGTTGTAGAGTTGGTAGTGAATTTCGCCTTCATGCGGCCCCCAGACGATGACCTCATCGTCTGACTTCCAGAGGGGGTGGGAAATCTGCCACTCTGATTTCTCGTAGTCGAAGGTGCCGTGGGCACTCGGGTCGAAATCCTTCTCAAGCTGGGGCAGGGGATGGTCCGTGTCTTCCAGCAGGCGCAGGCCGGTGCCATCACCATTGATGGTGAACAGCCGATGCAGGTAGCAGAACTCGTCGTCCGGCCGCTCTGTCCAGCGATGGATGAACAGGAAGCGGGTGCCGGAGGGGTTCACCTCCATATGGGTGATCCAGTGCATCGCCTTGTCCATGGAAGGCACACGCTCGAATTCGAAGAGGCGGCGCAGGGAACATATGAGCTCGGTCTTGCCGGTTTCGATTTCCATGCGCCAGATGCCATCATCGTCCGGGGCGAGCGGCAGGTCGGGTTCGGCATGCGTGGCCGGATAGCCGATGGTGCGGTGCGTCTTGATGAAACGCGAATAGTTGATCGCCAGGGCAAAGCGGCCATCGGGCGCCATGATGTAGATGGGCGCGGGGAGATCGCGGCTTTCGCCGGTCGCAGGATCCACCACCCGTGAGCGGAAATCGGGATAGATGTTGTCCGGCCCCGGCGCTGTCGTTGCGCGGGTATTGTAGATGACTTGGCCCGTATCGCCCAGCCACTGCAATTGACAGCCCATCTGCCAGTTCCAGGCGGTGGTTTCGCCAAGCTGGTGCCAGCGGTCGCCGTCGGTGAGATCGAAAAAGCCTACCTCCGCCACTTCACGGCCAGTCAGGTCGCCGGTGAAAAGCGGCGTGCGGTTGCCCAGAAGCCGGGCGTCGCCGGGACCGAAATTGGTCTTGTTGTAGTAGCCGAAAAAGCTGTGGAGGCTGCGGTCGCCCACGCGACGGATCGGCACCTCGTTGGATACGTCGATGATCTTGTCAGTCATTTGGCTGTTCCTGTGTGGAGGCGCGGCACTCAGGCGAGAGCGGCCAGGAATCGGTGCATCCGCGTCATGGCGGTTTCGATGATGTCTTCCGAGGTGGCGAAAGACATGCGGAAGAAGCCCGGCTGCAGGAAAGCGGCACCGGGAATCGCGGCGATCTCCGCATATTCAAGCAGCGCTTCGCAGAAACTCACATCGTCTGTGATGATCATGCCGTCGATGGACTTGCCGTAGGTGGCCCGAATGTCCGCGAATATGTAGAAGGCACCCTGCGGCGGGATATAGCGCAGATAGGGCATCCGGCCGAGCCGCGCCGTGATTAGATTCTTTCGCTTCTGGTACTGCGCGGCCATCGCGTCGATCTGGTCCTGCCCGTTTCGCAGGCCGCTGAGCGCGGCCCATTGGGCGATTGAGTTGGGGCCGGACGTGTTGTGCCCCTGAAGCATGGTCATCCGTTTAATCAGTTCCGCCGGCCCGATGGCGAAGCCGATGCGCCAGCCGGTCATGGCGAGGCTTTTAGATGCGCCGTTGATGTGCAGCATCCGGTCCCGCGCCGCGGGGTAGAAATTCAGTGGATTGCGGTATGTAAGCCCGTCGAAGACGATCCGTTCATAGATTTCGTCGTTGATGATCGTCAGGTCGTGCTCGATCGCGAGTTCGCAAAGACCGACCACGAGGTCGTCACTATAGATGCGGCCGGAAGGATTGTTGGGCGCATTGAGCATGATTATTCGCGTGCGGTCGGTGATCGCCGCGCGGATATCGTCGAGCGAGAAGTCGAGCGTCTGCGGGTCGGTTTCGATGATCACCGGCTTGGCGTCGCAAAAGCGAACCTGCTCGACATAGCTCACAAAGGCCGGGGCGATTATGATCGCCTCGTCACCGGGGTTGAGCAGGGCGGCGCAGGCTTCGAAGAGCAAGGGCTTGCCCCCTGCGCCGATCATCACCTCCCGCGCCTCGTAATCCAGGTTGAACCGGGTTTTGTAATAGCGCGCAACCTCCTCCCGCAGTTCCAGCAGGCCTGCGGCGGGAGTATAGAAGGTATGGCCCGCGTCCAGCGCCTGGCGGGCGGCGTCCATCACTGCGGATGGCGAAACGAAGTCGGGCTCGCCGGTGGAAAGCGAAATGATGTCGCGGCCCTGCCGTCGCAGGTCAGCCGCTTTCTCGGATACCACACGGGTGGCGGCAGGCTGCAGGCGAGTCAGCCGGTCTGAAATTCGCACGATGCTCTGTCCTTTCCTCACCGCATCACGTGGCCTGACCGCCGTTGACGCCGATCATTTGGCCGTTGACGAACCGGCTGGCGGGTGATGCGAGGAAGGTGACCGCCGCGGCCACGTCTTCCGGATCGCCCATGAAGCCTGCGGGGATCGACGCCAGCTTTTTCGGGTCCGTTCCGTCTCGTCCCTCGGTCAGGGTCTGGCCCGGGGAAACCGCGTTGGCAGTGATGCCGTGCGGCCCGAACTCTGTGGCGAGCGCCTTGGTCAGACCCCATATCCCGTGCTTTGCGGCAGAGATCGGCGCACCTTCGAAGTAGCCCTTGATCGCCTTCATTCCGGTCATGCTGATGATCCGGCCCCAGCCCTTGTCCACCATGCCGGGCAGGAAGGCCTGCATGGTCCGGAAGGCGGCGGTAAGGCTTGTGTCGACGACGGAATGCCAGTCGCTCTCGTCCATTTCCAGGAACGGCTTGTGCGGCCGGATGGCTGCATTATTCACGAGGATGTCTATCGTGCCGAACCGGTCGAGCGCCGCCTTCGACATGGCCGCGATATCCT
Organism: Nitratireductor luteus; assembly: GCF_026162365.1. Classification (GTDB taxonomy): domain Bacteria; phylum Pseudomonadota; class Alphaproteobacteria; order Rhizobiales; family Rhizobiaceae; genus Chelativorans; species Chelativorans luteus. The sequence goes on from NZ_JAOANW010000005.1 coordinate 101,278, forward strand.
CCGCTCGGCCCATGTCCCCCATGACGATCAGGCTTTCGGTGCCCTGCGCGTGAACCAGCCCGGCAGTATCCTCACAGGCTTGGCGGTTGCTCGTGCCGTTGATCACCACATTGGCCCCGAGGCCTGCAAGCTGCACGGCGACGGCGCGCCCGATGTTTCTTCCCGATCCGGAGATGAAGGCGGTTTTGCCCGCGAGCGGTCTGTCGGTCATGCCACGTCCTATTCTGTTGTCTCTGGCCAGCCACGTTCCGCACGCGCAGCCGTGGCGCGCGCACACGCCGCCCTCACGCCGCGCAATCCTGGCGCGGTGACTGCAGAGATCCGGGACGTGAAAGGTCCTCCTAACCCAGGAAGATGGAGTGGACCGGAAAGATTGTCAACAGAGTGAAAACTGTTGACAATCCGAAAATGAGACGTTCTTTTAGCGGGCATGGAAATCTCGAACGACACCCAGGCCTTGGTTTCTGCACGCCGCGAGAGGTCGCTGACCACCATTGTGCGTGACAGGCTCGAACAGATGATCCTCCAGGGCGAGCTGGGGGCGGGCACGCGCCTTAACGAGCAGGCGCTGTCAAAGGTGCTTGGCGTCAGCCGCGGTCCGATCCGCGAGGCTGCGCGCCTGCTGGAGCGCGATGGGCTTGTCGCTTCGGTCGCCAACCAGGGCGCCTTCGTGCGGCAGCTGTCGATCGAGGAGGCGCTCGAACTCTACGATCTGCGCGCGGTCATTGCGGGCTATGCCTGTGCCCAGCTCGCTGAACGGGCGAGCGCCGTGGAAAAGCGTGAGATGCGCGAGATGGTGGAAGAGATGGACCGCTGCATCACGACAGAGGAAGAGGCCCGCTACTTCGAACTCAACCTCGCCTTTCATGACCGCATCGCGGAACTGTCGGGGGGGAGGCGCACCCTGGAGCTGTATACCTCACTGGGGAAGGAAGTGCGGCTGCTGCGGCGGCGGGTATTGCGGGGAACGGATTCATTGCGCTTCTCGAACGAAGAGCACAAGCAGATCGTCGCGGCAATCGAAGACGGCGATGCTCCGGCTGCCCGCCAGGCGGCCGAACAGCATCACATCAATGGAAAACGGCGCTGGCTCGATACGCTCTAGGCCTGTTGTCGAACCATCGTGTGTCCGGTTTCGGCCGGGTGGACGAATTGGAGAAGGCGGGGAGAGGACCGCGCACAAATGGGAGGAAAGCATGAAACTTATCAGCACGCTTATTGGAACGGGCCTGCGTGGGACCGGATTGGCCGCCGGTTGCGTTCTCGGTCTCATCGCCGGCAGTCAGGCGCTGGCGCAGGATTATCCTAGCAAGGATCTCGATTGGACGATCGCCTTCGGGCCGGGCGGCGGAAACGACATCATGGCCCGCACCCTGATCGATATCATCCAGAAATACGACCTGTATGGGCAGGATATCAGGGCGGAAAACCGGGCCGGCGGCAGCGGCGCGGTCGGCTGGGGCTACGTGTATTCCAAGGCTGGCAGTGGGTACGACATTACCACCACCTCGGGCAGCCTCATAACCACGCCTTTGCAGGCCGACACTCCGTGGAAGGCTTCCGATTTCGTACCGCTGGCATTGCTGGCGACCGATGACCTCGCCATCATGGTGAGCGGCAATTCCGAATGGGACACCATCGAGGAGTTTATCGAATCCGCAAAGGAGACGCCGCCGACACTCGCTGGCACTGGCACCGTGAACGTGGACTTCATCGTGCCTACGCTTTTCGCGGAAAAGGCGGGTTTCGAGTTCGAATACGTGTCGTTCAACTCGATGGCCGACATGCAGACCGCGCTGCTCTCGGGAGCCGTCGATGCCATGGTCGGCAATCCGGGCGAAATCGTCGGCCTCGTGGAGTCCGGCGACATGAAGGCACTGATCTACAGCGGCGAGACCACCCCGCCGGCGCTCGGCGATGTCCCGACCATGGATGAGAAGGGCTGGGGCGTTGGGGTGTCCATGCCGCGCGGCCTGATCCTCGCCCCCGATGCGCCGCAGGAGGCGGTCGACTTCTGGCGCGCTACGGTCGAGAAGATCGTGGAGACCCCGGAATGGGAAAAGTATATCGAAACGAATCTCCTGACCGAGAACATCAAGTATGGCGATGACTTCGGGATCTTCTTGAAGAATGCCCAGGATGGGTTCGAAAAGGTGTTGCGCGCGCAGGGCGCAATCAAGTGAAGCAGACCTGACAGGGGGGCGCCGGACGAATCCCGTCCGGCGGCCCCCGTGGAGCCTGATATGCGTATCATCTTCTTCGTCGTGATCCTCGCTGCGGGGCTCATGTATTCCTATGTGGCTTTCACAAACCTGGACTTTCTGACGACGACCGGACGGCTGGGGCCGGGGTTCTTCCCCCGGGGCATCGGGGTCTTGATGGTGGTCTTCACTCTCTGGAGCATGACCGCCGAATTGCAGCCAAGTGCGGCTGAGGGACGCTCCGACGCCGGCGGTTCCGCCGGCCAGGTGGCGCTAATAATGGGTTTTGGCTTGGCTTATGTGCTGTCGCTGGGCTTGGTCGGCGGTATTCCGGCCACGGTAATCTTCCTTTTTATCACCTTGTCGGTGCTCAACCGGAATCGTCTTCTACAGAACGGGCTGGTCGCCTTGCTGGTGCCTGCCGCGATCTATGTGCTCTTCGACAGGCTGCTGAACGCCGCGATACCCGAGGGCGTACTACCGCTCCCCTTCTGAAACGATCCGGGCGCCGGTGCGCAACCCGATATACTGGAGCTCTCCCTTTATGGATCTTTTTTCTGACCTTTGGATGGGATTGTCCGTCGCGATCAGCCCCCTCAATCTGCTGTATCTGCTGATTGGTGCGATGGTGGGTATGATCGTTGGCATCATTCCCGGCTTCGGCCCTTCGGCCGGTCTGGCGATCCTCCTGCCCGTCACCTTTGGAATGGACCCGATCGGAGCCGTGATGATGCTCGCCGCGATCTATTACGGGGCGATGTATGGCGGGACGATCACGTCGATCCTGCTGAACACACCGGGCGAATCCGCGACAGTCGCCAGTACATTTGACGGCTATCCGTTGGCCCAGAACGGCCGGGCCGGTCCCGCGCTGGTGATGCAGGCGGTCGCCTCATTTACGGGGGGTACCGTGGGCGTCATCCTGATCACCCTTTTGGCTCCGGCATTTTCCCACGTCGCCCGCAACTTCGGCCCGCCGGAGTATTTCCTGCTGGCGCTTCTGGGGATGCTGACCCTGATCGTTATGATCGGAGAGAATTGGAAGCTCGGAGTGCTCTCCGCCCTTGTCGGTTTCGCGCTCGGCACCGTCGGTGTGGACCTCGAAACGGGCCAGAGCCGCTATACATTCGGCTTCGCGGAACTGATCGGCGGCATTCACTTCATTCCGATTGCCATCGGCCTCTTCGGTTTGGGCGAGCTCTACTTTGCCTTCCATCAGGGTCTTCATCGCATCGGTTCCGGCTCTATCGCGCCGTACGATCGGAAAAAGGGCTTCTGGCCCGACCTAGCCGACTGGGCAGACACGAAGTTCACGCTGGTGCGCGGATCCATCCTGGGCTTCGTGGTGGGTGTGATCCCCGGCGCAGGGGCGACCATCGCCTCGCTCATGGCTTATTCCTTCGAGCGCTCCTTCTCAAAGCGTCCGAAAAACTTCGGCAAGGGCGAGATGGCGGGTCTCGTGGCGCCGGAAGCTGCGAACAACGCCGCTTCCTCCGGCGCGATGATCCCGCTTTTGACGCTGGGGATTCCCGGCTCGGCCTCCACCGCGGTTCTCCTGGCAGCCTTTCTTCTTTGGGGAATGCGTCCGGGGCCGCTCTTCATGGAGCAGAATCCGGAATTTGCCTGGGGGCTGATCGCCTCGATGTATCTCGGCAACATGGCGCTCCTGGCGCTCAATATCTTCGCGATCCCGCTCTTCGTGCAGATCATCCGGGTGCCATACCGGATCCTCGCGCCCATCGTCTTGGTCATCTGCACGCTCGGGACATTTAGCGTCTCCAGCTCGATGATCGAGGTCTACCTGATGTTCACCGCCGGGATCGTTGGCTTCTTTATGCGGCTCTACGGCTTCTCACCCGCAGCGCTGGTACTGGGGCTGGTACTGGGGCCGTTGGCGGAGGAGGCGCTGCGTCAGACGCTGACCATATCGCGCGGATCCTTCTGGATCTTCTTGGAACGCAATGGGTCGATCGGGATCATCGTGACTACGGCGGTCCTGCTTGTCGTCCTGCCGCTTATGCAACGCATTGGGCGTAGAGCAGGCGCCTCGAAGCAGGGCAGTGTCAGCGAGGCTGAGGATGCAGGGGTCTGAGGTCCGGATCCCTCAAGGCGCGCTGGAGGGCTTGGCCGCCCGTGCCTTCTCCGCCCTCGGTGTGCCCGATGTGGAGGCGGAGCAGGCGGCAGCGATACTCGTGCTGGCGGAGATGATGGGGATCTCCACACACGGTATCGCCCGCGTCGCTACGTATGGGGAACGACTTAAGTCAGGCGGAATAGACGCACGGGCCCGAATCGAAAGCACGAGGGTTGCGCCGGCGCTTGTCCAATTGGAGGGCGGCAACGGCCTGGGGCCGGCGGTTGGCGCGCGAGCACTCGCCACCGCAATGGATTCTGCGTTGGAGACCGGGGTGGGCGTGACGCTTTGCAGGGGTTCCAATCATTTCGGAGCCGTGGCGCCCTACTGTTGGCAGGCTTGCGAGGCCGGGTTCGCCGTGATTGCAATGTCGAACACGACACCGATGATCGCACCCACCGGCGGGCGGACTCCTGCCTTGGGGAACAATCCGATCGGGTTCGGTTTTCCCGGACCGGAAGGGCGGCATTTCATCTTCGATATGGCCATCTCCGTCGCCGCCCGTTCCCATATCCGCCGTGCCGCGGAAGCGGGTGAGCCGATACCGGATGGCTGGGCGACGGATTCCGAGGGCCGGCCGACGCGGGATGCGGCTGCTGCGATGCGCGGGATGCTCCACGGGATCGGAGGGCACAAGGGCTACGGTCTCGCCCTCGCGGTCGACATGCTGGCTGGGGTTCTGTCCGGGGCGGCTTTTCTTACGGACGTAGCCGATCTGGCGCGTGAGCCGGAGGCTTCCCAGAATCTTGGGCAGGCCTTTATCCTGATCGACGTATCGCGCTTGCTGGATGCGGCGGAGCTTGCCGCACGGATGGACGGCGCCAGGGATATGCTCACCTCTGTGCCGCCTGTCGATCCGGATAGTCCCGTGCGTCTTCCCGGCGACAGGGCACTGGCGCGGATGCGTCGAGCGCGGACCGAGGGCATCGCGGTGCCCGACCGGATCCTCGACGATTTGCGGGCGCTCGCATGTGGCAAAGAGGAGACGCCAAAACCGCTGGATTGACCTTCTCGGAAGTCCGGTTAAAACCGATGCGATGAGGCAGTCCAACGACCCTTACGCCGGACTATCCAGCGATACGATACGCCCGATCCAGACCTTGAGCCGGATCGCTTTGGAGGCGATCGAGCGCCTCATTGCCGATGGGTCGCTCAAGTCCGGTGATCGGGTCAACGAAAGTCAGCTCGCGGAGATCCTCGGCATCAGCCGAGGCCCCATCCGAGAAGCCGTTCACAGTCTGGAACAGATGGGGCTTCTTGTCAGCGTCACGAACAAGGGCATGTTCGTCCGGGCGCTCAGCCTGGAAGAGGCGCAGCACCTGTATGAACTCCGCTCGGCCCTCGCTGGGCTGGCCGGTCGGCTGATCGCCGTCCGTGGGACCGAGGAGGATATCTCTCCCCTTGTCGCTCTCGTCGACGAGATGGATGTCGCGGTGTCGAAGGACGACGCCGAAACCTACTTCCGGCTGAACCTTGATTTTCACGAAAAGCTGATCGGCGCGGCCGGTAATCCAGCGCTTCAAACGACCTACCAACGTATCGTAAAACAGCTTTTGCTGATGCGGCGCCGTGGACTGGTGCAGGCCCACAACATCCGTATTTCGAATGAAGAGCACCGTGTGATCGTTGACGCGCTACGCATGCGCGACGCCGATGCAGCCGAAACGGCCATGCGCATCCACGTGGAGAACGGTTTCAAGCGGATTGCTGACGCAGACTGATCGCTGCAAGGTGGGCTGCCGTGGAAGGCGTTGTGATCTACTGTACGGAGCAGTGGGTGCTTGAGAATCTGTCAACAGTTAACTGTTGACAGTTAGGGATGGACTCATCATTATGAAGTCCTAATGGACCTCCCTACATGATGCTGCCTCTAGTACCAGCTCCTGCCTGTCGCCTCTTCGCGCGAATGCCTTGTTGCCGCACGGAGCGGCGCTGATGATTGCCACCTTGCGTGACAAGCCGGGGACGTACGGTTTCGCCGTCATCCTGGTGCCAGCTGCAATCGGTGGAGCGATCTGGTCCGCATCGGGTTTGCCTCTGGGTTGGCTGATGGGGGCCGCGCTCGTCACCGGGGCCTATGCAATGATCGGTCGTCCGGTCGCTGTCCCGAAGCTGCCGCATCGTGCAGGGCTGGTCATGATTGGCTCAGGGGTCGGGCTGGTCCTGACGCCGGAAATCGCCGCCCGCATGACAATGTGGGCGCCAATGATGTTGCTGGCCGCAGGGCTGGGCATTGCGATGGCTGCGCTCTGCGCTCCGCTGCTGGCTCGCGCGGGACGGGTAAGCGTTGCGACGGCCTATTTCTCCTTGCTGCCTGGCGGCATCATTGAAATGGCGCGTGTGGGGGAGGACTTTGGCGCCGACCGCACGACGATCGCCGCACTGCATACGGTGCGCCTGGGGCTCGTGGTGGGGTTGCTGCCGCTGGCGCTACTCAGTTTCTTGCCCCATGACGACCCGGCGACCATTGCTGGAACGTCGACCGCCGGCGCGCTGCAGATGGCCGGGGCGTTGGCTGTCGGAGCCCTCGGTGGCTGGATCGGCTCGAAAATCGGGCTGCCTGCAGCCTGGCTGCTGGGGGCTGTAGTCGCCGTGGGCGCGGTCGCTGCGACCGGCGCCATCGGCGGGCAGTTGCACCCTGTGCTGGTGATATTGGCACAGATCATCGTGGGGCTGGCGCTTGGCGCGCGCTTCGAGCGCCGACGGCTGACTTCGATTCCGCGAGCGATGGCGGCCGGCCTGGCGACGCTGGCGCTCATCATGGTCGCGATGGCGGCCTTTGCCGCGCTGGCAGGAGTGCTGATGCCGCAAGATCTGCCTTCGCTGATCCTCGCTTTTTCCATCGGCGGCATGGCCGAAATGGTTCTGACCGCCAAGGTGCTGCATCAGGATATAGCGCTCGTTGCCGCTTTTCAGACGGTGCGCGGAGTGACTGTCAACGCGGTGGCTGGTGCCGTCTGGCAACGGCTCGGTCGCAAGTTTTTCAAGACTGACATGAGAGGAGACTGAACCGGTGTCTGCCCAGAACAACGCTTATGCCGAAATGCCGGGGAATACGCAGGTCACGGAGGATACCGCCCGCTTCATTGAAACGGTAACTTTCCATGACATTCCCGAGGAAGCGATCCGCATCGGCAAGCGCTGCATGATCGACGCCTTCGGGCTCTACGTCGCCGGGTCGGAAGAGCAATCGGTCCGGATACTTGCCGACGAGGCGCGGGAGTTCGGCGGGCGCGAAGATGCCCGACTTCTCGGCGACGCGCGAATGGTTCCCGCGCCCATAGCCGCACGGGTTCTCGGAACCGCGGGCCACGCCCATGACTGGGACGACAGCCAGGTGAGCCACGATCCCGCTCATATCTATGGGCTTTTGACCCATCCCACGATCCCGCCGCTTACAGCAGCGCTGGTCATGGCACAGAAGATGAAGCCCGTTTCGGGCCGCGACTTCATGCTGGCCTTCCTCACTGGGTTTGAGGTCGAGTGCAAGATCTCCGAATGGATGCGCCCAAGACATTACATGCAGGGAATGCATTCCAGCGGCACCGTGGGCCATTTTGGCGCCTACGCGGCGGCGGCCAAGCTGTTGGGGCTAACTGGCGAAAAGCTGCGCGCTGGCCTTGGGATCGCGGCCAGTTTCGCCGCCGGCATCCGCTGCAACTTCGGCACGATGACGAAACCGCTTCACGTCGGCCGCGCGGCCGAAAATGGTGTGACCGCCGCGCTGCTGGCGGCGCGAGGCTACACTGCGGATCCGGAGGCGCTCGATGGTCCATGGGGCTTCATGGCCGTGCAGGGCGGCGGCGCCAGCCATGAGAAACTCTCGCAGGGTTTCGGGAAGACCTGGACCATCGTAGAGCCGGGCGTATCGATCAAACCCTATCCCTGCGGCGTGCTGACCCATCCGACAATCGACCTGATGCTGCGGCTGGTGACGGAGGCCGACCTCGCCCCTGAGGATATCGAAGCCGTGATCGTCCATGCCGGGACCAACATCCTGAAGCCGATCCGTTACCCCATCGCGAAAAACCACCTGCAAGCCAAATTCTCGCTTCCCGCCGCTCTCGCGATGGTCGCCCTCGAGCGGAAAGCAGGAAAACGCGAGTTCTCCGATGCATTCGTCGGCGGCGCGGCGATGCAGGATATGCAGCGCCGCATCTCCACCGAGTTCGATCCGGAAATCGAAGCCAAGGGTTTCGACAAGATGCGCTCGCGCATCACGATCCGCATGAAATCGGGCGGCGAGGTCGCAGGCTGGGCCGACGAGCGTTACCGTGGCGGACCCGAGAACCCGCTGACAGACGAGGAAGTCGAGGCCAAGCTGCGCTCCTGCTGCGAAGGCGTGCTTGACGAGGCGGGTCAGGACAAGCTGATCGCGCGGACCTGGGCCGTGCTCGACATGGACGACGCCGGCGCGATCGCTGACCTGCTCCAAGCTTGATCAACCACCCCGGGGAGGAAGCAATGATCATCGATTGTCACGGGCATTACACCACCGCGCCCGGCCAGCTTGTCGCCTGGCGCAACACCCAGATCGATGCGAAAGGGGACCGCTCGCGCATGGCCCAGCCCGACGGGCCGGTGATCTCCGACGACGTGATACGCGAGAGTCTCCTCGGAGCGCAAATCCGGACCCAGCAGGAAAGGGGGATCGACCTCACAATCTTTTCCCCACGCGCCGCGGCCATGGGGCAGCACATCGGCGATGAAGCTATGTCGCAGCAGTGGAGCCGGATCTGCAACGACCTGATCCGACGGGTCTGCGACCTCTTTCCGGATCATTTCGCGCCGGTCTGCCAACTGCCCCAGTCGCCCGGCTGCAAGCCGGAAGGCGTCGTGCCGGAACTGCGTCGCTGCGTGGAGGAGATGGGGTTCGTCGGATGCAATCTTAACCCTGACCCTGCAGGCGGCTATTGGACCGATCCGCCGATGACCGACCCGTGGTGGTTTCCCCTCTACGAGGTGCTGGAGGATCTCGACGTGCCCGCTATGATCCACGTCAGCGGGTCCTGCAACCCAAACTTCCAATACAGCGGCGCCCACTACATTAATGCCGACACATCGGTCTTCATGCAGATCCTCGACAGCGATCTCTTCGAGCGCTTTCCTCGGCTGAAGTTCATCATCCCGCATGGTGGCGGGGCGGTGCCTTTCCACTGGGGACGTTATCGCGGCCTCGCGATGGACCGTGGCCGCAAGGAGCCGGGGCAGATGATGGGGCAGAACATGTTCTTCGATACGTGCGTCTACCACCAGCCGGGCATCAACCTGATGACCGAGGTCGTGCCGGTGGACAACGTACATTTCGCTTCCGAAACATATGGGGCCGTGCGGGCGGTCGATCCGGAAACCGGCCACCAGTTCGATGGCACGAAACGCTATATCGAAGCGAGCCCGCACCTTACCGATGCGGATCGCGAGAAGATCTTCGAAGGCAACGCCCGGCGGGTCTTCACCTGGCTGAAACTGCCGGCCTGACCTTCAGCCGAGCGCTCCGGGATTGATCAGGTTGATCGGTGCGCCTTTGCAAAAGGCGTCCACCTGTTGATAGATGTCGCTGAACTGCATATCGAGTTCGTCCTCCGTGACGAACCCGATATGCGGTGTGGGGATGATGTTGGGATGGGCGATCTGCGGGTCTTTGGGGTCGGTTACCGGTTCACCGCGGAATACATCGACAGCAGCGCGGCCCGGCCGCCCCGCATCGAGAGCGGCGATCAGCGCGCCATTCTCCACCAGACCCGCTCGCGCGGTATTGATGAAAAGCGCGTCGGGCCGCATCCGCGCAAGGTCGGCACGCGTCACGATCCCGCGTGTTTCCGGGGTCAGGCGCAGATGGGCCGATACGATGTCCGGTTCGGAGAAGAAGGTCTCACGGCTCTTCGCCACCGTCTCTCCATCCGCGCTTGCGCGTGCGCGACCGTCCTCGGACGCCCACCACACGACCTCCATTCCGAACGAGCGGGCAAAGCCCGCCACGGCGCGCGCAATCCGTCCGTACCCATATAGCCCCAGGGTCCGACCGCGCAGGCTGCGCCCGAAACCCGCCTGCCAGTGGCCGGCGCGAACGGAGGCGATCTGCTCCGGCAGGTTCCGCATTGCCGCGAGCATCAGGGCAAACGTCAGTTCCGCCGCACCGATGGAGAAGCTGTCCGAATGCAAGTTGGTGCAAAAGGCGATTCCGCGTTTGGTCAGCGCTGGCACATCGACATGCGGATATGTGCCCCGCATTGACACGAGCCGCAGGTCCGGGAGCTTTTCGATAAGGCTTTCGGTAATAGCTGTCCGGTCTCGAAACAACACCAGGGCCTCCGCGTCCTCGACGCGGCGGGCCAGCGTCTCCTCGTCAGGGGCGCGGTCCGTCCAGACCGTTACATCGTGGTCGGCAAGCATGCCGAAACTGGGGAGATGGCGCAATGTGTCGTGATAGTCGTCGAGGATATGGACCTTCATTCTCTGTCTCCCCGTTTGGCGGCGGCGTATTTTGACAATCCGATCATCGCGCCTATCAAGGGGGCTCCTGCGATAACCAACAGCACGCGCAGCAGATGGTGGACCACAACAAAGCCAAGGTCCGCACCGGTAACGATGGCCAATACGGTCATTTCGGCTTGGCCTCCCGGCGCGAAGGCGAGGAAGCCTTCCAGCGGATTCGCAAACCCGAGATGCACCACGATCCCGGTCACGATCAGCGCCAGTACGGCCAGGATCGCGACGTAGAAGGTCCCCGCCAGCACGTCGCGGCGGATCTCGTGCAGGGTCACGCCGACATAGCCTACGCCGATCCCCATCCCGATAAAGAACTGCGCCGCCTGGATCGCCACGGCGGGAGGGCGCGCGTGAATCAGGCCGGTAAGCGACAGCGCGCCGGCAAGGATCAGCGGCCCGATGATCGTCGCTCCGAAGAGCCCAACACGCTCCCCTCCCTTCCAGCCGACAATTGCCGCGGCAAACATCAGCGCCAACTCGATCACCGGAACTTCCGCCACCGGGGCCCCCGTGGGCTGATCCAGCGGCGCGCCGAATCCGGTCGAGATGATCAAAGGTGCGATGGTCACGATCAGCAGGATCCGCGTCGCATGGATGAGCGACAGCGCCCGCAGGTTCGCGCCGGCCGCCTGTCCAAAAGCGATCATGTCCTGCAGGCCGCCCGGCATCGCGGAGTAATAGGAGGTGGCTAGGTCGTATTTCAGCAACCGGTGAAAATACGGAATTCCCACTACGCCGATTACTGCGACGTAGAGCGGGATGAAGGCGATGGAGCCCATCATCTGCGGCAGCCGGGCCACGACCTCCGGCGTTAGAGATGCACCGACAGCCACGCCCAGCACTGTCCTTGACAGTTTCGATGCAACCGGCAGGGTTGAAAGCGGCACGCGGATGAGCGCCGCAACGAGGCAGGCTGTCATGGCGCCGAACAGAAAGGGCAGGGGCAGATCGAGCGACCAGAAAAGTGTCGCACCAATTGCAGCCAAAGCAAGCGTCAGCAGCCGGTGGAGATGCTTTGCTCGGGATGATGAGGACACAGCAGCCTTGGAGGTGGTATCTTGACCCATTGTATCCCAACGTATACTTCTGAATTCTCACTGGATGCAAGCGGTAACAATGGGCGCAGCCAATCGGAATAAAGGGGCCGGAGAAGAACTGCAGGGGCAAGGCGCCGCCACGCAGCTTCTTGAGGACATTCGTTCCGGCCGGCTTCTGCCGGGCGCGCGCCTCCGCGAAATGGAGATCGCCACACGGCTCGGCATCAGCCGAACACCCGTGCGTGAAGCGATCCGGCGACTGGAGGCCGATGGGCTGGTCTCCTATCTGCCGCGCGTCGGCGCCGTCGTGCGGCAACTCAGCTATCCCGAGGTCATGGAACTCTATGAAATGCGTTGGGTGCTCGAAGGCACCGCAGCACGCTTGGCTGCTCGTGGCGCCTCCGGAGTAGAGATCGAGGAATTGGCAGCGATCAATGTGGACATGATCCGCGAAGGGCAGTCCCCGCAGGAACTGGTCGCGCTCAATCGCCAGTTCCACAACACGCTTATTGCCGCAGCCCGCAACCGTTACCTGGTCCGTTCGGTCCGCACGATCGAAACCACACTGCTGATTCTCGGACCGACGACGATGGAAGACCCGTCCCGCGCCCGCGCAGCGGTAGAAGAACATCAAGCCGTGGTCGAGGCGCTGCGCATCCGGGACGAAGCCGCCGCCGAGGCGATGATGCGCGCCCATATCGAAAGCGCACAGCGCACCAGGCTGCGGCAACTCAGGAGCCACGGTCGATTGATGGAAGCCGACGGTCCCGATTACGTGTGACGGAGCGCGCAGTGCCCCGGCCTGCCGGAAAAAAGGAGGACAGGATGAGGATTGCGTTCATCGGCTTCGGCGAGGCCGCTCGCGCTTTCTGCGACTCGCTGCGGGAGGCGGGACACACGTTTCGCTTTTTCGCCTACGACGTCGTCGACATGGCAGAGATGCGGGAGGCGATGGCCGTGCGCGACGTGCGCCATGCAAGCTCGGCAGGGGACGCTGTCGGCGATGTCGACTGGATCATCAGTGCCGTGACCGCCGACCAGAGCCTCGCGGCTGCCGTGTCGGTCACGCCATATCTTGTGCAGGGGCAAGTCTTCATCGATATCAATTCTGTCTCGCCGGACCGAAAGGCAGAGACAGCAGAACGGATCGAAGGGCAGGGCGCATCCTATCTCGACATGGCCGTCATGGCACCGGTCCATCCCAGGGGCCACGCCACGCCCACCCTGATCGCCGGCACATGCGCCGCCGCGCTTGCGCCGGAGCTGTCCAGGCTTGGCTTTGCAACTGACATCGTCGGTGAGCGAGCCGGGGAGGCCACGGCCGTGAAGATGGTGCGTTCACTCTTCGTCAAAGGACTGGAGGCCATCACCGTCGAATGTGCGCTCGCGGCTGCCGCGTCCGGTGTCTACGACAGGGTCATCGGCTCATTGGAAAGCAGCTATCCGCAATTCGACTGGACGGAGCATATCGCCTACGTATGCGAACGGACCTTGAACCATGGCAAGCGCCGCGCCGCTGAAATGCTCGAAAGCGCGGCCACATTGGATGCGCTCGGCCTGAATGGCGGGCTGGCGCGGGAGATCGCTGAGGTTCAGGACAGGATGGGCGCGCTGCCAGCCGCCCGCCGGCCCGAGGGAGACATCCGCACCGCGCTGCGCGAGACGGCCTCCTTGCGGGGCGCGAAGCTCAAGGGCAGATGATGGAAGGCGAGGGGCGAACCTGGCGCTTGCCGCAAGACTGCACCTTCGTGCAGGCTCTGGGCTAGCCGTCTCCCGGCTCAATATTTCCCAGTGCACGCATGGCCGGTATGCTGGCGATAACTGCAAGAAACACCAATCCCGTAGCAAAAGGCACGGGGAGGGTAAGACCCACATGGTCGAAGATCCAGCCTGTGCCCAGCGCTCCCAGTGCCGGGCTGCCTCGCGAGATAATGGTCTGCCCCCTGAAAAGTGGTCCTCCCTGAAGTAGGCTATTGAGCCGTTGGAGAGGACGTTGGAATGCCCCAGAAGGGCCGGGCCGATAAAGAGGCATTGACTGCCGACATCGTCCGGCTGGCTTCTCGCTACGGCCGCTATGGCTATCGCCGCATCACGGCGATGCTGAGGTCCGAAGGCTGGACGGTGAACGCCAAGCGTGTCGAACGGATCTGGCGGCGGGAGGGGCTGAAGGTTCCCCAGAAGCAACCGAAGAAGAGCCGACTTTGGCTGAATGACGGATCGTGCGTCCGGCTTCGACCGGAACGTCCCAACCACGTCTGGTCCTACGACTTTGTCGAGGGACGAACCCACAATGGCAGAAGGTTCCGCATGCTCAACATCATCGACGAGTTCACCCGGGAGTGTCTGGCGATCAGGGTCGATCGCAAGCTCAACTCGAGCGATGTCATCGACGTCCTGTCGGACCTGTTCATCCTGCGCGGTGTTCCCGGCCACATTCGCTCGGACAACGGTCCGGAGTTCATCGCAAAGGCTGTGCGGGAGTGGATCGTCGCTGTCGGTGCCAGGACCGCCTTCATCGAGCCGGGCAGTCCGTGGGAGAATGGCTACTGCGAGAGCTTCAACTCGAAGCTTCGCGACGAGTTGCTCAACGGTGAGATCTTCTACAGCCTCGCCGAGGCCAGGATCATCATCGAGGCCTGGCGCTGCTACTACAACACCGAGCGACCCCACTCATCGCTGGGTTACAAACCGCCTGCGCCGGAGGCAATGATATGGCCGTCCAGGCGATCCGGGTCGGCACCTTCATCTGCCAACGCAATGGCAGCCAAGCCGATCATGCATTAAGACTAAAACCGGACCACCTCATCGGGGCAGACCAAGACACCATCGGCGCCGAGATCGCGCGCCTCCTCACCGACGCCGGCTATCGCGGCCACAACGCGCCGCAAAGCCACAGATTCAGGGTATTCACCGCCGGCCAGAAGCGCCGCGTGACGCCGGCAATCAAACGCCAGATGCGACGACGATCCGCAGTCGAGCCGGTGATCGGCCATATCAAGAGCGAACACAGGATGGGCCGCAACTACCTCGCCCATGCAAAGGGCGATGCGGTCAACGCGATCCTGGCCGCCGCGGGCTACAACTTCTCCCTCCTGCTCAGGTGGCTGAAGGATTTTTTGTCGTTCTTGATCGCTGTGCTTCAATTCCGGCCGAAACAAGCCACCGCTTAGAGCCCGGATTGTTCACGATCGACTTGTTATGAAGTGTAACAACGGCCACGGCGATTGGTTTCCGTTCCGACATGCAACGCAGGCGCTACGCCAGGACGAATAATGTGGGGCCTCGAAGCGAGGCGGGCCGATTTACAAGCCGGATCGCGTATTGGCCTCCAGCAGATTCTTGTACAAGGCCCTGATGCGCCGGGTGATGGTGCAGCTACCGTCGCCGATGGATTTGCCGTCGATCTCGGCGACCGGGGTCTGGGCGCCGAAGGTTCCGGTGAGAAACGCTTCGTCGGCGCCGTAGGCTTCGTAGAGCGAGAAATTCTTCTCCCGTACCGGGATATCGTTTTCACGGCACAGCTCGATCACCTTGGCCCGCGTCACGCCGTTCATGCAGTAATCGCCGGTCGAGGTCCAAACTTCGCCCTTGCGGACGATGAAGAAATTGCAGGCGTTGGTGGTGTTGACGAAGCCATGCGGGTCGAGCATCAGCGCCTCGTCGGCGCCGGCCTGTTCGGCCTGCAGGCAGGCGATGACGCAGTTGAGCTTGGAATGGCTGTTGAATTTGGCATCCTGGCTCATCGGCAGGCCGCGCACCTGGGGGACGGTTGCCAGCCTTATGCCGCGCGACTGCAACTCGGTAACGGGCCTTGAATGCTCCATGATGATGACGAGGGTCGGGCCCGAGCGGCTGAGCGAGGGGTGCTGGAACGGTTTGACCTTGACGCCGCGGGTCAGCATCAGCCGGCAATGCACGTCGTGGGTCATGTCATTGGCCGCAGCCGTGCGGGTCAGGGCATCGAGGATGCCGACCCGGTCCATGCCGACATCGATCGACACGGCTTTGCAGGATGCAAAGAAGCGGTCCATGTGCTCGTCGAAGAACGCCCATTTGCCGTTGTGGAGTCGCATCCCCTCCCACATGCCGTCGCCCAGCATGAAGCCGCTGTCGTAGACAGAGACCTTGGCCGCGTCGCGGTGAACGATGTCGCCGTTGACGTAGATCCGGATGTCCCGGTTGCGTTCGTCTTCGGCCGAATCGTGGGTGGTGTGGCTGGTCTGGTTCATCTCGGTCCGGTTCCATCTGGTTGGGATCGGGAATCCGCGGTAGCGTGGACGGTCAGGAGTGGATCGCCCCGATGAAGTCCCGCGTGATCGGATGCTGGGGATTGGTGAAAATCTGGTCCGGCGTGCCTTCCTCGACAATCCGGCCTTCGGCCATCAGGATGACCCGGTCGGCCACCGCGCGGGCGAACCCCATCTCGTGGGTGACGCAGACGATGGTCATGTCCGCCCTGGCCAGATCCTGGATCACGTCGAGCACCTCGGAGATCATTTCCGGGTCGAGCGCCGATGTGGGTTCGTCGAAGAGCATGATTTCGGGCTTCAGGCACAGGGCGCGGGCCAACGCCACCCGTTGCTGCTGGCCGCCCGAGATCTGGTCGGGGTATTTTCCCGCATGGGTCTCGACATGCATCGCGGTGAGCTGCGCCATCGCCTCGAGCCTCGCGGCACCACGCTCGCGTCCAAGCGCGCGGATTTGTGGCAACACGCAGTTTTCGAGCACGGTCATGTGTGGAAACAGGTTGAAGTTCTGAAACACCATGCCCACCCGCTTGCGCACTCGATCAAGGATCTGGGTGTTGTCGCCCACCTGCAGGCCGAGCACTTCGACCACGCCGGATGAATAGGCTTCAAGGCCGTTGATGCAACGGATCAGCGTCGACTTTCCGGAACCCGATGGGCCGCAGATCACCAGCGTCTCGCCTTGCCGCACACCCAGATCGATATCGCGCAGGGCGTGGTAGTCGCCGAAATGCTTGTTGAGCGCCCGGATGGTGATTGCCGCATCAGTCATGGCCAAGCCTCATGCGCTGCTCAAGCCAGGCGCCGTATCGTGACAGGCCGAAGACGAAGACGAAATAGATCAGCGCCAGGAAGACATACACCTCGACATACTGATTGCCCCATTCGCCGTTGCCGATAGCGGCATTGCCCGAGGCCATGACCTCGAAGAAGCCGATGATGGTGACGATCGAGGTTTCCTTGAAGGTGATCACCGCCTGGTTGATGGTCGAGGGCAGTGTGTTGCGGAAGGCCTGCGGCAACAGGATGTCGATCACCCGCGACCAATAGGGCATCCCGAGGGCGACGGCGGCTTCGCCCTGTCCGTTCGGGATCGACTGCAGGCCGGCGCGGATGATCTCCGCCTGATAGGCTGCGAAGAAGATTGCGAAAGCGACAACCACACGCATCAGTTTGTTGCCCGCAAGTGCGTCCGGGAGCAGCAGAGGCACGACGACGGCGGCGGCAAAGAGCAGAGCCAGCAGCGGCAGAGACCGGACGATGTCGATGAAGAAGCCGAACGACTTCGCAATCACCGGCAGGCTCGAGCGCCGCGCCAGCGCGAACAGCACCGCCAGCGGCATGCCGATGACAACCACGCCGGAAAAGATGAAAAGGGTGAGCGACAGTCCGCCCCATTGTTCCGAGGTGACGAGCGGCAGGCCGGCAAAGCCGCCGCGCATCAGCAGCACGAAGATGCCGAAGCCGGCGATCCAGAGGGCAGGCAGACGCTTGAATGACCAGAAGGCGGGCAGGCACGACAGCGCGATGGTGACGATGATCGCCAGGCAGGCGAGTGTCGACCGCCATTGTTCGTCGAAGGGATAAAGGCCGAAGAGGATCAACCGGCCGCGGCTTTCGATCACCGCCCAGCAGGCGCCTGCCTCACGGGTGCACAGGTCGCGGTTCTCGACCCGCCAGATCGCATCGATCACGGTCCATTGTAGAAGCGCCTGGAGCACCCAGACGATCAGTACGGCAAAGAGTACGGAGAAGACCGCATCGTACCATGTGGCGAAGAAGTGCTTTCGAAGCCAGGCCGCGGGACCGGACCGGATCACCGGTGGTGCCATGGCGCCGATGAGCGTATCAGGCATCGTCTCGGCCATCTCAGCTCCTGCCCTTGATCTTGATGTGGTCGTTGATCCGGTTCATCGCAAAGCTGATCGAATAGTTTATCAGGATGAAGCCGGCCATCAGCAGGGCCAGCAGCTCCAGTGTCTGGCCGGTCTGGTTGATCGAGGTCGAGACGATGGCGAAGTAATCCGGATAGCCGATGGCGATGCCCACCGTGGTGGCCTTCATCAGCCAGACATACTGGTTGGTCAGTGACGGCAGCATGGCGCGAATGGCCAGCGGAATGCGGATGAGCCGGTTGACCTGGAAACCGGTAAGTCCGAGCGCCGTGCCGGCCTCCAGTTTGCCGCGGTCGACCGAGAGCAAACCGCCGCGGATGATTTCGCAGATATAGGCCGCTCCGAACAGCACGAGTCCAATCAGCAGGGCCGCGAATTCGGGTTTGAGTGTGATGCCTCCGACGAATCTTAGACCCTTGAGTTCGGGGACCGACCACAACGGCTCGCCAATCTCGCGGAAGCTCAACAAAAGCGCGGCAAAGAAGGTTGCGAGCAGAACGCCCGCCAGGGACCAGCGCAGCATGGCGCCGGTGCGTCTGGCTGGTATCCACAGGGCGAATCCGGTCATCAAGACCGCAGCCAGCAGAATCAGCAGATCCGCGCCGGACAGGGTGGCGGAGGGAAACATCAGCCCGCGGTTGGAGAGGACCACCACGCCAAGCCTGATTGCCTCGCGCGGACTCGGCAGATGGGTGAGCAGCGCGTACCAGAAGAAAACCTGCAGAATGACCGGCACGTTGCGGAACACCTCGACATAGGTGGTGCCGACAAGTTTCATCAGCGTGTTGCTGGACACCCGGAAGAGCGCCAGAACCAGCCCGAGCAGCGTTGCCAGCAGCAGCGTCAGGAATCCGACCAGCATGGTGTTGAGCAAGCCCGCCCAAAGCACCCAGGCATAGGTCGAACCTGCGGTCACCGGGATAACGGCAAAATTGACAGGCCAGCCGGTCGTCCGCTCGAGGAAGGAAAACCCGGTTGCAATCCCCTGCGCCGCGATGTTGCGATGCCCGACAAGGATCGCCGACAGGACCACGAGACCGACGCAGACGATAAATCCCGACTGGAAAGCCAGGCGGCGAAATTTCTGCGATGCCAGGAGCCGAGTCATGAGTGTGATCCCCGCAGGTGGTTTTGGGCCGTCGCGGGGCGGCCCAAGATGTCTTGTCAGTCGAGAACCAGCGGGTAGAGCAAGCCGCCCTGGTTCCAAAGGTTGTTGAGCCCTCGCGGCAGCTTGTAGCGCGAACCATCTCCGACGGTGCGGTCGTAGATCTCGCCGTAATTGCCCACGGCCTTGATCACGTTGTAGGCAAAGTCGTCGCTGATGCCGAGGCGGGTGCCGACGCCCGGGGTCACACCCAGCAGGCGGGCGATGGTGGGCGAGGGCGGATTGGCCTTGATCTCGTCGACATTGGCCTGGGTGATGCCGCTCTCCTCGGCCATCAGCAGAGCGCTGACGGTCCAGTTGATCACGTCGAGCAGGTCGTCCTCGCCCTGACGGACGACGATGCCTTCGGGTTCGAGCGCAAGCACGTCGCCGAGGATCTGGTAGGCCTCGGGATCCGGCGCTTCCACCCGCGTGGCCGAGAGGAACGGACCGAAGCCAGCTATGGCGTCGCAGCGTCCGGCGTAAAGGGCGGATCGCAGTTCCTCGCCCTTCTCGAAGGCAAGCGATTCATACTGGATGCCCTTGGACGCCATGTAGTCGGTGAGCACGCGCTCGACGGTGGTGCCGGCATTGACGCAGAAGACGCCACCTTCCAGGTCGGCGATGCCGGTTGCGCCGAGCTCCTTCTTCGCCATCACGTAGAACGGACCGATGAAATAGGGCCGCGAATATTGCAGGCCCAGTTCGGTGTCGCGTGTCTGGGTCCAGCCGGTCACCTTGACGATGACGTCGACGTCGCCCGACTGCAGCGCCGGGAAGCGTTGCGCCCAGCTCACAGGAATGACCTGCAGCTTGTTGGGGCTGCCTAGAATGGCCGTAGCCAGCGCCTTGCAGAATTCGATGTCGAAACCCTGCCATGCGCCGGCGGCATCGACCTCGGCGAAGCCGAGATAGCTGCCGTTATGGCCGGTACACAAAAGGCTGTCGCGCGTGATGATGGTGTCGAGCAGACCCTGGCCCTGGGCCTGGGCCGTGCTGGCGCCGGTGAGCGCGACGAGTGCCGCGGTGGCCAGTCCGATGAATGTGTTTTTCATGCGTATCTCCGATCTCTGGTGAGGTTGTTATTCAGCCGCTTCTTGCGGTCCGTTGACCGACACCGGGCTGTTGAATGAGAAGGCCGCGCTGACGTCGGCGTGGCGCAATGTGATGCCCAGACCGGGCCGGTCGGGAAGGGCGAAGAGGTCGCCCGGCCGGCGGACGAGGTTGAGGTCGTCGAAAAAAACCCGGTGAACCGTGTGCTTTTCGACATGGGCAATGGCGTCGTCGGCGGCGGCCAGATGGCATGCCGCCATCAGGGCCACGGCGGAGGACGAGACTTCAAGCGAGAGGCGCGTTTCGGTGCCGGCGACGAGACGGCCGAGTTCCAGCACCCGGCTTATGCCGCCGCAGGCCACGGGCGCCGTCTGCAGAAACGCAACCCGCGCCTCCTCGACAAGCTGGCGGTGCAGTTCGTCGCGATACTCGGCTTCCGTCGCCATCACCGCGATGCCGGCGCGCGACAGGGCCGCCATGCCAGCTATGTCGCAGGCCTTGGTGGGTGATTGGAAGGCTTCGATCCGCTCGACCGGCAGCATGTCGAAAAGCCGTTGCGCCTCGTCGCTGGTGTAGCTGTAGACACCGTCGATGATCAGCCTGGCATCCTCCGACAATGCGGCCAGCACGGACTTGACGCGGGCGACATCGGCTTCGATGGACAGCGCCCCGACCTTCATTTTGGACAGCCGGAACCCTTCGCGCGCCATACCGGACATCTCGTCGGTCAGATCTGCGGTGGTCTTGTCCTGGCCATAGAGGCCGCCGCTGCAATAGAGCGGCGCCACACCGCGTCCGTGCTGGTTGATCCGGGCCCAGAGCGGCCGGCTGGCCTGCTGGGCGCGCAGGTCCCACATGGCGATATCGATTCCCGACAGAGCGGTGGCCAGAATGCCGTGCCGTGCCGTCAGTGTCGCGCGCCGCGTCAGCGCTTCGGCGACTACCGCAAAGTCGTCAAGTCCGAGGCCGATGTAATGCGGCACCACCTCCGTGCGCAGATACGCAATCAGGGCGTCGGGCGCGGCGTCGAAGCACCAGCATTCGCCCAGCCCTACCCTTCCATCGCAGGTCTCTATCTCGACGAAGACGGCGTATTTCCTGGTCCAGCGGATCGCCGGATTCCAGACCTTTCCGCCAAGGTCGTTGCAGTGCGAGGAAACACTGATGCGGGAGACGCGCGAGCTCAAGCGACCGTCTCCTTCGTGCCGGCGGGTGGCGTGCCGATGTCGAAGCTATCGTCGGGCGCGTAGCGCAGCGCCGTCAGGAAACGATCGTGAAACTGCATGGTGTGGGCGTGCGCAATGGCATCGGCGGCGGCCACATCACGGGCTTCGATGATGTCGACGAAGTCGTGGTGTTGATCGCGCAGCACCGACTTGCGGTTTTCGGTGTCGAGGTAGTGCACGTGGATGTGCAGCAGACGGCGCGCTTCCGACAGCAGCTCCCGATACTGCCGCAGCACATAGGGATTGCCTCCCGCCTCGCCGATGGCGACGTGGAAGGCATAATTGGCTTGCAGGATCTGCAGCGAGTACTCGTCGTCGATGGCGTCGTTGAAGGCGTTGGCCAGCGCGCGCAGACGGATGATGTCGGCCGCTGTCCGGTGCATGGCCGCAAGCCGCGTCGCGTGGCGCTGCTGGATATCGAGCGCCGCGATGAAGGCGCCGAAGCCGCGGATGTCGACCGGCGCAACAATGGTTGAGCGATTGGGCAGCGTTTCGACCAGCCGTTCTGCCAACAGCCGGTTCAGGGCCTCCCGGACCGGCGAGCGAGACACCGAAAAACGGTTGGAGAGGATGGTTTCGTCAAGCGGCGAGCCTGGCTCCAGCGTCAGGGTCAGGATCTCGTCGCGCAACACCGCATAGATCTCCGCGGCCGCGGAGCCCCGCTGATAGGTTGATTTCGGCTTCTCGATTGCCATTTCAACTCGCTTTCCGCAGGGCCGTGTCACGTCGATAGTTTGTCTGCACCCTGTAGACAGATTGTACGCAAGAATTCAAAGGGTCAACAAGAATCTCGGCTGAATGGTTTTGAGGGTTTGCCCGCTGCTAGGTGTTTGATCCCATGGTTTGATGGTCCGCGTCCTGGCCTGTGCTTCCCCCGACCGCCCGCATCAACCGCTTAATTGGTCGAACATGCGCCAAAGGGCCGGGTCGGGTGGAGAGCGGAAGTTGATGGGCAGAGCGTCGAGTGACGGCACTGCAGGACGAAGTTGCCTTTTTGATCACAGGGCTCAGGACTTGTAGATTGCTGGGGATCGAATCAATGCTAGGTTGCTGACACGCGCCGTCGTCGTGCAACAGAACTCGGGCCGATCGGCGCGTGAGGCATTTCAGGAAGGAGAACGACATGAAGCGACGCTTTTACGGTGTTGCTGGACTTGCGGTTGTCGTGGCGGCGGCGGGTGTCTTGTTGCTCAGATACGGGCCGCTCGCGGCGCAGGAACCCAGCCTGCAGACTCCGCCGGTGGATATCGCCATCAAGGAAAGCTTTGATGTGCCGGCTGCCGATGCAAAGACCCTGTCCATCGTCAAAGCCGCGGATGCGTTCCTCAACAGGTTGGACGAAGAACAGAGAAAGGCCGCGGTCTACCCCTTCACCGACAACACCCAACGCTCCAACTGGTCCAACTTTCCGGACGGCCCCGTTCAGCGTGGCGGCGTAAGGCGCGGCGATCTCTCCGACGAGCAGAACGCCGCCCTTGACGCCCTTCTCGGCGAGATCCTGAGCGAGGATGGCGTGCGCAACATCGCCTATCAGCTGGCGGCGGAGGACATGCTGGACAGCGGTATTGGCGGCCCCAATTTCGGCAGCGACTTCTACTATGCCTCCTTGCTGGGCGAACCTTCGGTATCCGAGCCGTGGATGCTTCAATTCGGCGGCCATCACCTTGCAGTCAACGCCACGGTCTTCGGATCGGAGATTTCCTTCTCGCCGATGCTGACGGGTGGAGAGCCGCTGAACATCACCTATGAAGGACAAGCCGTCTATGTCACGGAGGCGGAGACCGCGGCCGCGCAAGCCCTTATGGACGCCCTTACGGCCGGCCAGAAGGAAGTGGCCATCATTGGCGACCAGCCGATCAACCTTCTGCTTGGCCCCGGTGAATTCGGCACTGTGCTCGCACCGGAGGGGATCAGGGGCAGCGACCTGAGCGATGAGCAGAAGCGGCTGCTTCTGGACGTCATCGACGCACGGCTCGGTTTCATGAACGACAACGATTTTGCCGCAAAGATGGAGACGGTCCGTAGCGAGATGGACGACACCTATTTTGGCTGGTGGGGACCGGTCGGGACCCTGGGCGCAGCCTATTTCCGCGTCACGACGCCCTCGCTGGTCATGGAATACGCACCGCAAGACATGGACGGCGACCCCACCGATCACGCGCATAACATGTACCGCGACCCCAAAAACGACTACGGCGTGGCATGGATCGGATCCGATTGATGCGCGGAGTTTTCATCGCGGCGCTTGTTGTGCTTCCCGTTGCAGCGGCTGCGCACCCGCACAGCTATACCGACCAGCAGGTGCAGCTTTC
This sequence comes from Nitratireductor luteus, assembly GCF_026162365.1. Taxonomy (GTDB): domain Bacteria; phylum Pseudomonadota; class Alphaproteobacteria; order Rhizobiales; family Rhizobiaceae; genus Chelativorans; species Chelativorans luteus. The sequence continues at coordinate 125,016 of NZ_JAOANW010000005.1, forward strand.
CGTCGGCCTCGAAGTCGCTGACGTGACCCTCGTCGTCGTTCCGTCGGCGGGAGATGGCGCCGCCATATTCTCCCATATCGATCTCGACGGAGATGGCGCAGTTTCGGACGAGGAAGCGCAGGCCTTTGGCGCCGATGTCCTTGCGACCACGGAACTGACGGTCGACGGGCGGGCATTCGCCTTGACGGACGCTGCCGTTGCTGTCCCGAGCGCCGAAGAGGCCGCAGAAGGTATGGGCGCGTTCGTCGTCAAGGCATCGACCCCAATCAGCCTGTCTGAGGCCAAAGCGCATCGAGTGGATTTCGGCATCAGCTACGGGGCGTTCTCCCACGACTGGTTCGTCCAGCCGTTCTTCCATCCCGACCTGGTCGAGAAGACGTCCTCGCGCTCGGTGGATCGGACGGAGGCGGACGGCAAGGTTGTCATTCGTTTCAACGGTCCCTGAACTTCAGACCGTTGAGCGTGTCGGAATGGCGAGAGCAGCCAACCCCGTTCCTGAAGCGAGGTTTGCATAGGAAGCGGTCATTGACTCATCGCAGGATGATCGACTGCAACGGGTCGACTAGTGACCTTGGTTGCTTTCGCTGCATAGGTCAGGGTGGCGCGCGAGGTATCACACAGGAACCGCCAGCGAATGTCGGTATCGGTGGTTGCGAGCCCCCGCAACCACTTTCGTCATAAATCACTGAAAATACAAGTATAACAACGGCTTAGCTGTCCCTGTGTCGGGAGGGGCGTCGGCGGCCTGCCGACATGGGCCTAGGCTGAGAGGGTGGCTTGCTGCTCTTCATGTAGCAAAGTACCAGAGGACCGCAGGCTCCACGATCGACTACACATTCTTCGACAGCGGAAGCGCGAAGGTCTGGGACACTTGAAGATTGGACCCGGGACACCTGCGACGGAGCGCCCATGGGCTCGAGTGATGGCGGATATTCCATCGGGACGCGTGCGCAAGTCTACGTCGACTACCGCTTCTACATAGGGGAAATGGCGTGCTCGGCGGCTACTTATGGCTGCATCGCTTCGCTAGACTTTCGGCTCGTCCGGTCTCCCGGCGTCAGTGGTAGTCTCAGCGACTATCTCCCACTCGCCACGAATCCACATCGAGTACAATTCGTACGGATCGTCCAGATTCTGAACCGGGTCGGCGTAAGTCGCCGTCTCGACGTAGGGTATCCCGACCTTGAGCCGTTTACCGGGAACCTCGCCGAACAGATGGTCGTAGCAGGCGAGTAGCACCGCAATTGAGAGGAGCTTGGACGAGAGCGGGGACACGAAGGCCTTACAGCCGCCCAGCGCATTCAGCGCGCGCCGATAGCGGTCCATTGCCTCGAACACCTGCTTGTAGGCTTCGAAAGGGTTGTATTCGCACGCCAGGAGAATGTTGCGTGGCTCGACCTGGAAGGTGTCGAAGAGCAGTTCGCGGTGCTCGTAGATGATCTCGTCCCCGCGCCGCGGCTCTCGCGAAGGGAATGGCACGACCGGGCAGATCTCGTCTGGGGTCAGCATCTGGTGAATTCTGTCGAGACGGTAGCGCTGGCTCTCGCCAAGAACAGGAAACCAGACGTGTGGTAGGTCCTTGGTCGTCTGCGCGGTAAGCTCTCCGGAGAAGCCTCGCACGAACGAGACTTGGTCCCGCAGCGAGCCTTGACCCACTGCGAGGTCGGCGGTGACGCTCTCCGCCGTGGTGACGTGCAGGTTGACGCACCCGCCGGTCTCCGATGCGAGGTCGAGGCCGCGCAGCAGTACGGCGACGCTCGTCATCGCGACCATCCGGGGCATGGCGCTGATGTCAACGATGACGTCGTCATACGCGGTCGCGTCGCCCGCCCCGCGGATCTTCTCGTAGGTTTGCCGCGACGCGACGGGCTCATCAAATGCGCCCCCGAGGCCAATATCCACCTCCTTTATACGCTCCGGCCGACACTGCTTGACGCAGCGGTGATGACAACGAAGTCCTCCTTGCGGAGTTCGGCAATGTCGATCAGCGCTCCATACGCGGTGAGATATTGCATCCAGACGGCCGCCGCCGCTTCCCAGCTGAGCGATTGCGGGTGCTTGACAACGAGCTCAGCGGGAAACGTGGCAAACTCCCTATAGGCCGGCCAGCGCACCATCGATTTCGGCGGTATCACGCTAACGGCATCGCCCGGCGCGAAGCCATCGACACCTTCACCAATCCTTTCAACGGTGCCCGCCGCCTCAAGGCCAAGCCCAGAAGGCAATGTCGGGGTCTCGATGTACGAGCCCGAACGCAACAAGGCCTCGGCCCGGTTAAGGCCCAATGCCCTGACACGGATTTGAACTTCACCCCGACCTGCCCCCGCAACATCGACGTCCTCGATGCGCAGCACCTCGGGACCACCATGCTCGTGAAAGCGAACGACACGCGCCATCAGCGACAACTCCAAAACAGTTGAACTGAATGATCTATGCCTGCAGCCATCTGGCGGATAAATAGCTGTATAGGCAGGGTAGAAGAAACCGGGAGTTCTCAATAATGGATCGCCTTACGAGCATGGCCGTGTTCGTCAAAGCCGTCGATTTGGGCTCGTTCGCGGCCGCCGCGGCCGCGCTTGATCTGTCCGGACCGATGGTCGGCAAGCATGTCCGGTATCTCGAAGAGCGTCTGGGTGTGCGCCTGATCAACCGGACCACACGCCGCCAAAGCATGACCGACTTCGGGCGTGCCTACTACGAACGCTGCCGGGTGGTGCTCGCGGAAGCCGAGGCTGCCGACGCGCTCGTGGCCGATCAGCTTTCCCGGCCGCGCGGAAGGCTGCGTGTCACCATGCCCGCATTGTTGGGCAAGCGCTGCGTTGCTCCGATCCTGTTGGAGCTCGCGCGGCGTTATCCCGAGTTGGAACTCGATCTGTCGTTCAGCGATCGCATCGTGGACATTGCGGAGGACGGCTACGATCTCGCCATTCGAACCGGTGACCTGGAGGACAAGACCGGTGTGATGGCGCGCCGCATCGCGCGCCACCGCATGATCGTCTGTGCGTCGCCATCCCATATCGAGAAACACGGTCTGCCACGGCAGATAGAGGATCTGGTCAGCCATCCCGCCATCATCTACAGCCGGCCCGGTTGGGTTCATTCGTGGCTGTTTCCCGGTGACAGCCAGCCGATAGAGATCGCGCCGATCAACCGTTTGCGTCTCGATGACCTCGACGCGATCGCGGACGCGGCAACCGCTGGCATGGGGCTCGCCTGGCTCCCATCCTGGCTGGTCCGCGAGCGCATTCAGGCGGGCTCGCTTGTCCCGCTATTGTCGGATCGTCCGGGACATTTTTTCGACAACTATGCGCTGTGGCCGCGGACACCGTACTTGCCGCTGAAGATCCGCCTTGCTGTCGATGCGTTGGCGGCCGCGTTGCCCAAATACATGACATGAAAGCCAATGGCGCGATTGCCCGGCGCGTTTCATGACCGCATTGTTGGTCTCTTTTTGTCGCCGGCAACCTTCATATTGTCGCTTCCATGCATAGGCGAGGGGCCGGGAATGATCGCGGTGGCTTCGATCACGGCTCGGATCGAACGCGTCGATTTGCGCACCGTATCCAAGAATGCGGGCGCTGGTGTTCTCCATGAGATGTCAGCACGCAATTGTTCCGTACGCTGCGTTTTCCTGCCCAATTGGAACGTCCGATAGCGGAAGGCGCGCCGCGCTGCAGTCGACAATGGCGTACAAGCAGCGCTGCTTATTCTTGTCCGCGGATCTTCCATGAAGCGCAATCAGATCGTGAAGATCCGCCGCTCGTTGCACGTTCATTTCCGTCACGCGGCGTAGCCAGTGAGCCATGTTTCGGCTGGCGTTTTGTTGTGAGTGGCCTCCTGCGATTCAGCTGCGGGAGGCAATTTCTGCCGGTTTCCCAGACAGATTCGAGCATCTTTCGCGATCGGGAAGGAAGGCGTCCAGGCGCGTGAAGTGCATTTCGGCCACCGCCTGCGTGGCGTATGCCGTGGTTGCAGAAATGTCCTGTGAGAAGCATTTTCGGGAGGTGGGGCGGCATGGGGCGGCGGCTTGGGAAGCGGGGATCGCGCGGTAGCAAGATAAAGCGAACCGGGGTTCGCACTCCCGCTGGTCGTTAAGTCATTGTCTGCACATTGTTTTTTGTGCCTCCGGATGACACCATGCTGACACCATCAGGAGGCAGGTTGGTGTCGACAAGCCGGATTGCGTCGTGGTTTCAATGGCTTGATATGGTGTTGTTTGAGAGGCTGAATCCAGGCAGCTACGCCCTCCTTACGTTTATGTCCGCCCACCTGCGACTGCCGTGATTTGGGCTCTTGAACACCCGGAATCGTCGGCCCATGTCAGCTCTCATGGCAGACGATTTCGATGACATCTTCCGCATCAGGCCGGGACGACCGCGCAGCCGGGGCGGCAGCGGCAAATTGGGCGGAACCTCGTTCCGCCGCCAGGTGGAAATGGCGGTGCGCAAGGCGGGCGGCGATCCGCGCCGCATCGGGCGGTCGGCCGGAAGGGGAAGCGGCCGGTTCAACGCCCGCGGCCGCGGCGCCAAACTGGCGGCATCGTTGCCCAGGGAGAATGCCGGTTGGAAGCGCTACGAAGGCGGGATGCGCTTTCGCTCGCGCCGCGTCGTGGTGAAGACCCGTGTCGTGAAGCTGAATGCAGGCCGTGGCGGACGTAGTGGCCGCAGCTTCGTCACCAGCGCCAAGGCAGTCGATGCGCATCTGCGTTATCTCGAACGCGACGGCGTGACGAGGGACGGCGAGAAGGGCCGCGTCTATTCCGCTTATCAAGACGAGGCCGACGGCAAGGCCTTCGTCGAACGCGGGCGGGAGGACCGGCATCAGTTCCGCTTCATCGTGGCGCCGGAAGACGCCGCCGAGCTCCATGACCTGCGCGGCTTCACCCGTGACCTGATGCGGCAAATGGAAGACGACCTCGACACGCGGCTCGACTGGGTGGCGATCGACCATCACAACACCGGCCACCCGCATACCCACATCCTGGTGCGCGGCGTCACCGATGACGGCAAGATCCTCAACATTGCCGGCGACTACATCGCCCATGGCATTCGCCACCGGGCATCGGAACGCTTGACGCTGGAACTCGGACCGCAGAGCGAGTTGGAGGTTGCCGAAAAGCTCGCCAGGGAAGTCGACGCCGACCGGCTGACCCGGCTCGACCGGATGCTGATCGCCGAGCAACGGGACCACGACCTGATCGATCTCAATCCCAATGCCAGCGACAGCTTCACCATCCGCGCCAACCGCTATCTTCTGATCGACCGGGTGCGCAAGCTGGAGCGCATGGGACTGGCCGAAGAAATCGACACCGGGCAATGGTCGCTGTCCGACAGAGCTGAGCGGACGCTGAAAGACCTCGGCATGCGCAACGACATCATCAAGACCATGCACCGGGCGCTGACGGCGCATGACCTCGCCGAAGAGCGATCCCCCGGCAGCTTTGAGATGCACGGGCAGACCATCAAGGAGCCGATCATCGGCCGTGTGCTGGCCAAGGGGCTGGCCGGTGACGAGATGAGCGACCGGCTGCATGTCGTCGTCGACGGGATCGACGGTCGCATCCATTATGTGGAGACGGCGGACGCGGCAAAGCTCAACGACATCGGCAAAGGCCACATCGTCGCCTTGGAGCCGGTCCAGGCCAAGACCGAGCCGAGGCCCGCCGACATCAACATCCGCGATGCCGCGGACGACAACGGCCTCTATCGGCCAAGCCGCCACCGGGAACTGGCGCGCGCAAAGATCGAGCGCATGGGCGGCGATCCCGACGCCTTCATCCGATCTCATGTCCGTCGCCTCGAAGCCCTGCGCCGGGCCGGTTATGTCGAGCGCATCGACGACGATCACTGGAGGGTTCCGCCCGACCTTCCCGAGCGCGGCATCGGCTATGACGCGCGCAGCAGGGGCAAGGACGTCACCATCCGCACGCTTTCCGCCGTCGATCTCGAAGCGCAGATCGGCAGCGACGGCGCCACCTGGCTCGACCGCGAGCTTGCCTCAGCCGACAAGACCAGGCTTGCGCCCAGGGGCTTTGGCCGCGAGGTTACCCAAGCGCTCGACAAACGCGCCTTCAGACTGGTCGAGATGGGCCTTGCCACGCACGATGCCGAGAGCCGTACCATCACCTTCCCGCGCGGCATGCGCCGCACGCTGGAACGGCAAGAGATTGCCCGTGTCGGCCGCGAAATGGCCAAGTCCAGAGAGCGAATGTTCACGACGATGGACATCGGCGACGAAGCACGCGGCAAGCTCGTCGGCGCCGCCAATCTCGTCAGCGGCCGCTACGCCATGCTCGACGACGGGCACCAGCTCCATCTCGTGCCCTGGGAGCCGATGCTGGAAAAGCGGATCGGCCAGACGATCAGCGCTCATATCCGAACCACCGGCGGCATCGAATGGAGCTTCGGGCGGCAGCGCGGGATCGGCATCGATATGTAGCGACCTCGCATTTATCATAGCCGCCGGATCGGGGAACCACTGGCCTCGAACTGGAAGGTTGTGGCCGACAGCCTCGGGAAAGCCGCCTAAGCCTCAGCCGCTGCCCGTCGGCATCACCATCGTCTCGGCGTCGCTCGTATCCGTATGTACCGCCTCGCGGATCAGCCGCTCGGTCGTCGCCTCGAAGTGGAGCCACAGGTCCGAGTGCAGTTCGGAAAACTGCCGCCAGACCACCGTGTCGAAAAATCGCCGCGGCGCGCGCACCATGACCGTTGTGTGCCGCTGCCGCGGATAGCGATAGGGCCGGATGCCATAGCGCCGGCACAAGGCCACAAAGAGCCGAATCGCCCATGGATCGGGCATCGAGAATTGCATCTCCACCGCCGGATCCTGACGGCTGATCTCCGCCAGCCTGGCCTTCAGCCGTTCGCTCGCGGCCCCGGCCGCCTCCCGCTCTCCGGTTGTCCCTGCGCCGAGATAGAGCGCCTCCACCTTGCGCAGCTTCTCGCGCAACTGTTCTTCGATGCCAATCATCTATCGCCGACTGCCGTTGCCCCTCGTATGCAATGGCAACATTCCTGGTCGCAGCCGTCAACGCGGCTAAACCCCATTCCACAAAACATATCCACCCAGGCGGGCAACTCGGCTGTAGCAATCCATCGCTGGCAACCGGCCTGCATTCCTCGTCACCAAACATGCAGGTTGCGGCCCAATGGGGGCCGGAACCGGACCGGCAAGTTTCGGATCGGCCGCACGATGACCTGCCGCCGCCGCTCGGCCTGGATCATTGCCGTTAGCGGGTCTGACTCAAGGTCGTCATCAGCCATATTTCACCCCTAGCCGGCACAGTTGCATCCGGCGATTGATTGTCGCCCCAAGAAGCCCTTACCCGGTGATGCAGGCCTTGTATGAGAATTTCTCGGTCGTGCCGTCGGGCCGATTGATCCAGAAACATTTGGTGCCGAAATCGGCGCTGCGAACGCTGAAATGTGTGATGCCACAGCCGACCTTGGCCTCCGCGTCAGGGTGCAGCGCGAGCGTGTCTCTCAAGACCTGTTCGTCGGCGGCGCTCACCTTGTCGCTGACATCATAGCGGTGGAGCATGGCCTGGAGAAATGCGGAGGCATCGCCTTTCTTTACGAAGTGCAGAGACCCGATGGTGAGTGGCTTGGCCGGCATCTCAATCTCCTCGATAGTTCATTCTTTCGATGTGGCAGCCTGTTCGCCGTTTTCAGGCAGAAGCTTTTCGCGGATCTCGCGCAGGATGATCGTCGGGATGTCCATTCCCTCTAATTGCGCTTCGCGTTCGGCGACCCAAGCTTGGCAGTCTTCCTTGCTGAGGTCGTCGCGGGCGATCTTCTCGTAAAGCACGACCGCGCTCATGCGCGAGACGCCGAGTTCCATCAGCGAAAGCAGAGTTCGCGACGACACACCGAACTCGAGCTGGATGCCGATGTCGAGGTCGTGCTCAATCAGATCCGCTCGGCCGATTGCACGCAGATGCATGTTCAGTATGTCCATGTAGGCCGAGAAGTATTTCGGCGCGCGGAAGCGCGCGATCTGCTCGACCAGCTCCATCGTGTGGCGAATTAAGACCGGTAGCCTGAAAGCTCGGCCGCGGCTGCGGTGATAATCGATGTTCTTCCTGATCATGGCGGCGAGCGAGAAGCCTTTTAGCCACTGGACTACGATAAGGGCGTGCAAGGGGATCAGGCCGTCGGGCATGAACGCAGGGAACAGATGCTCGTTGATACGCCGCATGATCGTCACGAAGCGATCATAGCTGTCCTGGCTATCGACTGCGGCCGGAAGCAAATTCTCAATGTCGCCTTCATAGGCGCGAAAAGCGTCGAGCAAACGCTGGAGGCCAAGCGCACTGACGCCGGGATGACGGCCTGCGATTTCGGGGCCGATGTCGATCTGACTAGCGATCGCGGCAAGGCGCTCGTCGAGTTTCGCGACCGTCGCGGGATCATGGCGTTTGGCGAGCGCCGCTTGCGAGATCGAGCCAAGCCGCAGGTAGTTCGCGAGCAGATAGGAACCTACTTGCTCGAAATGACCGGAGTCCTCTAGTTCCGGGAGCGTGGCGGTCGCGCGGCGGTCGAGATAGTCGGCGAGACCATCGCCCAGCTCGATGACGGCATCGCTTTCGCGCTTGATCGGATAGCGTGAGCGCGCCGGAACACCAACGGGCCATGCGTTGGTGTCCTGCGGGTCGATGCAGATGATGTTGCCCTGGAACTCGTCACCCCAGCGACCGGCGCGGCCTGCAAGGTTCCAGAAGTCATGGGGCTCCATCGGATGACCGATCCCCTTGCGGGGGCCGCGCAACACGATGGTGCGGCAGGACAGGTTAACCCCCTCAATCAGCGTCGAGGTGCAGACGAGGAAGCGAATCTTGCCGGAGCGGAACAGCCGTTCGACCTCGAGCCGGATCAGCGACGGCATATTGCCATAATGGAAAGCGACGCCGCGCTCGACGAGGGGCGCCAGTTTGAACTGAGGATGGACGCCCTTGCGCGCGAGATCGGCTAGCTCGAGCAGCTCGGGATCAGGCGGATGGGCTGGCGCAAGCAACTGGCTGATAAGATCGGCGATTTGTTCGGAATCGGCCGCTCGGTTGGCATAGACGAGTGTCCCGCCTCGTTCACCTGCGGCCGCGGCGATAAACGCCAGCCGCTTTTGGAGGCCGGCTGGAGAGCTGGCGAGCTGGAGGACGCCGAGAGGCAGCGCCGCGTCATGCTGGCGGACCGAGAGGTTCCATAGCTTAGGTTTGCGCGGGACCTGCTCCGCCACGATCACATTCTGGAGGACGGTTGGCGCATCGCTGTCGATGGCGGCAACCTCGACACCTTCAGGCGCGTCGGCGAGCAATTCCTCGGGATTCTGCGTAGCCGGGCTGATGAAGACGAGCTTGAGGTCGGGATTGGCACGACCGGCGCGCTCGATCGCGTCCTGGAGGATCACTCCGCGTTGGCTATCACCGATCTTGTGCGCCTCATCGACGATAAGGAGATCGATCGCGATCGCTTCGCCAAGGATGTTGGCGAGCAGGTGCAGCCGTTCCTGCGTGAAGACGAAGATAAGACGCGCGCCGCCGGCGAGCGCAGCATCATATTTATCCCGCAACGGGAGCGAAGAGACCTGAACCGCGCTCTCCTTGCCGAGCAGGACAACGAGGCTGCCTTCAATCTCCGACACGAGGGCGCGTGTCGGCGCCAGGTAGACAGCGACGCGTGCCTCGCCCGACCGCATGCGGTCAATCAGCCATTGCAGGACAAGAAACGTCTTGCCCGACGCGGTCGGCGCCGACGCGGAGAGCCAGCGATGATCCGCGGCATCCTTCCAAAAGCGTTGCTGGAAGTCGTTGACCTGGAGCCAGCGGCCGCTCGATTCGACGAGAATGGCCTGATCCATCTGGCGGCGCTGGGCCTCGATGCGCAGCGACATGCCGAGCCTGCCGTCAAGATCGGCGGTGAGCAGGTCGCGCTTGCCGGCCAAATTGATCGCCCGGAAGTTGGACAGCTTGCCGAGCAGCACCGTACCCGCATCCTTGATCGATTCGCTTGTCGATAGGGTGACCGCACCGGTCGCGATCCGTAGCGCCGCTTCCTGATGCGGCCGATAATCGGACCGCGCCAGGACGCTGCCGGCCAGCAGCAGGCGGGACCATTCGATTTCGGCTATGGGAGCGACGTCGTCTGGGGGAACCATGTTGTCGATCTCGGTGACGACCGTACGCCTGGTAAGCTCGTCGAGTTCGTCCCGGATGCCTTCACCTAGGAGCCAGGTTTGAAGATCGATGAGGCTCATTCCTTGAGGCCCATTGCGCTCAGGAACGCCGAGCGGAAAGTTTCCGCGGACGGCAGGGGCAGGCAGAAGAATTCGATCTCGAACTGCTCGAGCTTCTCGGACTTGAGGCGATCGCCGATCCTCGACCGCCACTTCTCGAGTTCAGTCCGCGCGGCTTCGGCAATCTTATCGGCGACAGCCTTGGCGTCGTCGCCGGGATAGAAGGGCGCGTCGAAACCCACTAGGGCGACCCCGCAATATTGGACGCGCTTGGACATCACCGAGTTCTTGTCGAAATAACGCTTGAGCGCTTCCGTCAGGTTTGGATCGCTTAAGTCCGCCTTGTCGCTGAGCAGGATGAGATCGCGCTCGCGTTCCGCGCCCTCATGCTCGGGCTCGATGAGGAACGGTGCGAGCGAGGCGAGGCAATCTTGGATGGCGGACGCCACATTCTTGTAGATCTTGGACTCGCCCCAATATAGTTTGAGCAAGCCTTCGGCGGTCACGCCCCCATAGACACCATCGGCACCATGATAGTGCATGCGGGTGTCGGTCTTGAGGTCCATCTTGCAGAGGATCTGCGGGAGCTTAAGGAATCGCTCGGCTAAAAGGAAGAGGAGCATCTCTCCGCCCTCGCCGGTCTTTGCGAGATCGGTGAAGGAGTGCTTTGCCTGCTCGACCAGCGCTGCAACTGCCGCGGTGCTATTATGTTTCCGGTCACGTGCCTTGGCTTTGGCGAGTTGCGAGCGAGGAATCGCATAATCCGCCACCGCATCGCGCATCAGTTCGGCGAGGCGATGTGGCTGGACGCGTCCGTTGCCGTCGACGGTTAGGGCGTGGCAATGAACCTTGACCGCGTGACCATCGATCAGAACGTCACGCTCGATCAGGGACAGGTGGACATCGAGAGCTTCGGGATCTCCCGTCAGTGCAGCTGTCAGATCGCCAGCGGTGATGTTCGACAGACTCCCCCTCATATTCTTCCCGCCGCCCCCAGAACGAGCATCTCGTGCCGGTGGCGAACCTAACTGTCTGGAATGCCCGCGTCTATCTCTGGTTGGCCCAAGGCGGATGGGAGCTGCGCCGATGGCGGTTCAACGGATGGCTAGGTGGTGCTCAAATCGGCTTCGTTCGCATTGCGAATGTATGGCAGTTTTTGGGAACGGCGCTGGAACCGTTCTCCGGCGACCTTCGGGCGCGAAGCGGCCGTTCATTCATCGTACGGGAGCCAAAGGTTGATTTCAGGTCAAAAGTGCCGATTACGGCCGGGTTTGTTCGAGGAAATGCAATGCAGCCTAGGAAAGTCAAAGTTCGTCATTCTACCGTAGAGATCATGGCCTTTCCGGTCGGCGGGTAAGCCGGACACCGGGACCACCGCCATTCTCGAAAATGAATTCGATGCCTGCGGTTTCCAGTGCTCGGCGAATGGCAGCGAGATTGTTTCGATGCGGAACGCGGGCACCTCGCTCGAAGTCCACTACAGTTGCGCGTGATACGTCGGCAGCATCGGCCAGTTCGCTTTGGCTCCAACCAAGCATCGCCCGAGCGCCCCTGCATTGCTCCATTGAAATCAAGCTCATTGGCTAATATCAGTCTTTTTGTTTGACTTATTCATAAAATCAGCCCAAATGTGGGAGGTCTGCTAAATGGCCGACCGATGCGGTCGAGCAAGGTGCAGCCACACCTCGCCCGACCTGACCACAACCCAAGCTTCTGAGGAGCTCGGATCATGGATGATTCGGACGATACCACGACTTTGCCTTCCGTCACCCGCAGGCATTTGCTGGTGGGCACGATGGCGACAATGACCGCGTGGCCGTTGCAGGATGGGGCGGTGATTGCCGGCACACTGGCCGGCAACCCCTCCTTCGACCCAGCGCTTTCGCTCTGGCATGAATGGAAGGCCGCCTATCTTCACACCGCCGCCCTGTGCCGCAAGCAGCAGCGTTTGGAAACGAAGCTGGTGGGCCGCGTCGGCTTCCCTCAAGCGGAGGTCCATCTGCCAGACGAAGACGTCACCGTCACGGTCTCCTGGCCGGGGGACATCGAGGAGCTGTTGGGCGACGACCCCGCGGTGGCCGACATTCGCGCCCAGGCGGAAGCCGATCTCGCCGCCCATCAGGCGCGCTGGGATGCCGCCGACCGGGAACTGGGCTATTCCGCCGCCAAGCGGGAAGAGGAAGATGCGGCCGACCACGAGCAGGACGTGTTCGATGCTCTGACCCACACGCCGGCCACCTCGCTTTCTGGCGTGGCCGGCAAGCTCGATGCCATCCTGCGCGAGGGCGAGAGCTGGGAGGACTGCTCCGACTTCCCCTGGCCGCAGGTGCGCTCCGCGCTCTGCGATGTCGTGCGCATCGGGCAGGCGCTGCAGCCTGATGCCTTCATGCCGGGCAGCGAGCGCAAGGGACCGTATCAGCGCCGTCACAGGGACGGCTGCTGCGTTCGGGTCTGGAAGGCTCCGGACGGGAGTTGAAGCCATGGCCCGCCAAAAGCCTGACGCCCTCGATGCCGCACTGACGCTCTGGGACCTCGCCGGTCCGGATGAGGCGGCCGCGGCGGCGCGTGATCTTTATGGTCCTGCCGCAGCCACAGCCGCCGCATCGGCGGCCTTTACCGCCCGCTATGCCGGACGGGAGCCAGACTTCCGTTTCTGGTTTGACGTGTTCGTCAAGCTGTCCGCCGATCATGGACGGATCTCGTAATCGCAATGTATGCGCCCGAGCCTCGTTCCTACGTGAAGGCGAGCGGTGGCCGATTCGCCCGCTGTGACGAGAGGAAGCGGCATTGGCGATGAGAGCTTCCCAGAACATACAACGCCCTATGCACCTTTATGTACCCGCCAGAACGACACGATGAAGATTCTGCTTTGAAGCCGCCGGTTGCCGGTGTTTCCTGCCAAACTGCACAGTGTGTTGGAGAACGGCATGGAAGGCGAAGCCAAGTTCGAACGGGAAGACATCGGTCAGCCGGCCAACGACAATTGCGAGCCGGAACATGCCAATGTCGAGGACGCCGACATTGCACCCTGGCAGCGGGTGGACCGGGTGGTTCTGAGCATTGCCCGACTAATCGGCCGCCAGATCGCCCGTGAGCACTTCGAGGCCTTGCAGGCGGCCAACGACAATAGGCGCCCGGCAGAAGAGGCAGAGGGCCACGGTCCGAAGGGCAGGGAAGAAGGATAGGGAGAAAGCTCCATGCATCGCGCCGCGCTCTACGCCCGTTATTCGTCCGACAACCAGCGGGAAGCCTCCATCGAGGACCAGTTCCGGCTTTGCGAGGAGCATGCGGCACGCGAAGGCTGGAAAGTCGTCCAGCGTCATTCGGATGCGGCGATCTCCGGTTCCAGCATGATCCTGCGTCCCGGCATCCAGCAATTGCTCACCGATGCCCAGCGCGGTCTGTTCGACATCGTGTTGGCGGAGGCGCTCGACCGCCTGTCGCGGGATCAAGAGGACGTTGCCGGACTTTACAAACGGCTGCGCTTTGCCGGCGTCAAGATCGTGACCTTGTCCGAGGGTACGGTGGATGAACTCCACGTCGGCTTGAAAGGCACCATGAACGCGCTGTTCCTGCGAGATTTGGCCGCCAAAATCAGGCGTGGTCAAAGCGGACGTGTCCTGAATGGCTATTCCGCTGGCGGCCTGTCCTATGGCTATCGCGTGGTCAAGAAGCTTGATGAGCGTGGTGAGCCGATCCGTGGGCTTAGGGAAGTCGATGAGGACCAAGCCGAGATCGTTCGGAGGATTTTCCGGGAGTTTGCGTCCGGGCAGTCTGCGCGGGCGATTGCTGCAGGGCTGAATCGAGACGGCATACCTTCCCCCTTTGGCGGGGAATGGAACGCTTCGACCATCAATGGCAATCTCAAGCGGCGCAGCGGCTTTCTCTATAACGAGGCCTATATCGGCTTGCTCGTTTTCAACCGCGTCAAGATGGTCAAGGATCCCGAGACCGGCAGGCGCATCTCGCGGCCGAATCCGCCAGAGAAGTGGCAGGTCGTAGAAGCATCGCATTTGCGCATCATCGATGATGAGCTGTGGGATGCAGTGCACGCGCGCAAGAAGCTCTACGGTGGAGCAAGGCTCCATCATCGCCGACGGCCGAAGCACTTGTTCTCAGGCCTTGTCCGGTGCGGCTGCTGCGGCGCGTCCTACACGGTGAAGAGCAAGGATCAGCTCACTTGTTCGGCCCATCGCGAAAAAGGAACCTGCGACAACGGCAGAACCATTCGTGTTGCCGAGCTTGCGCGACGCGTCCTTGAGGGCATCAAGAAATGCTTGCTGGCGCCCGATGCCATCGCCGGTTTTCTTGCCGAATATCATGCTGAACAGAAACGCCTGAACACCATTCATCGGCAGCACCGTCGGCACAGTGAAAAGCGGATTGCCAATATAGGGAGGCAAATCCGCAATATTGTTGATGCTATCGCCGACGGCGTTGCGACGGCCGGCATGAAGTCGAGGTTGCTTGAACTGGAGCGTGAGAAGGAGAACTTGGCTGAGGAGCTCAAGGCCATGGCCTCCGCAGAGAACGTCGTGGAATTCCACCCGGCCACGGTCGAAGCCTATCGACGGAGGGTTTCGGAGCTTCAGGATGCATTACGTTCCGACGATAGCGAGCGCCGTGAAGCGGCGAATATCATCCGCTCGCTGGTCACCCGTATTGAGATCGTGCCAAAGGAAGGCAGGGGACAGGTGGAGGTAAGAGTGCATGGCGCGCTCGCAGAGCTTATCAACCTGCCAAATCGCAAATCGGGTGAGGCGCCTAGGACTGTATTGATGGTAGCGGAGGACCGCTACCGTCAATCCCCATACCTACCGGAGATACGCTACAGGCTCCAATTGTTCTCTCGACGTCTGGCAGCGTAAGTATGTTTACCGCATGATTTGTTTGGGGCCAGAACCGCCAGCCGGCTCCGGACCTCAGATCTGTCAAAGTGGACCGTCAGGTCGGCACCTGGATCGTCGTGACGTGGAAATGGTGTAAACCGGTCGAACTAGAACAAATTGCAAGCGACAAACCCATACTCTATAACGAACGGATATAGGCTGGATCATGTCGAATACTTAACTGGGGAGAAGTCGACCGGTGGATCTCAGGCAATTACGTTACTTCGCCCAGGTCGTGGATAGTGGTTCGTTTTCTAAGGCGGCACAGGTCCTCCATGTCGCCCAGCCGGCACTCAGCCAACACGTCAGGCGCATTGAGGAAGAGCTTGGCATCCCGTTGCTGCATCGAACTGCGCGCGGCGTTGAGGCTACGGAGGCAGGCAGCCGACTCCATGTCCATGCCAAGCGTATCCTTGCAGATTTTGCCGAGATCCCCGACAGTGTCAGAGGTACATTTGTCCTTCCGCGGGGGGAAGTGCGCTTCGGCATGCCGGGCACGGTAAGCGAGTTGCTGGCGGTGCCTTTGATCGAAGCGGCAAAGCTCCGTTATCCGGATGTGAGGATCCGTGTCGTGGAAGCGATGAGCGGATATGTGCTCGAATGGCTCCGCCGTGACGAACTGGACCTCGCGATGATCTATGCCACGGCCGATCCGAGGGGGCTGGCGGTTCATTTGGGGCTGTCGGAAGAGATTTGCCTCTTCGCCAGCAAGGATTATGTGGGCCGTATCAAATCCGAACCGGAAACGATCCGGCTCGCCGACATTGCTGATTTGCCTCTGGTGGTGCCTGGGCCGAGACATGGGCTGCGCGATCTGATCGAAAGCAGCGCCACGGCGGCGCACATTGCAATCACCCCTGAGATCGAGATCGATTCATATAACCAGATCAAGAAGCTGGTGGATCGCGGAGTGGGCTACGGCATTCTTCCGCGGATGGCGATCAACAGGGAGGTCGAAGGCGACCTGTTCCGCGCATGGCGGTTCAAGGATCCGATGATAACGCGCAAGGTCTATCTCTCGTATTCGACCGAGCGGCCGCTTGCCGCAGCACCCCGCGCGATCGGCCAGTTGGGCTGGGAGATCCTCCGGGATCTGGTCCGCACGAAGCAGTGGACAGCGTCCCTTTCCGAAGAATCCCATCGCCCGAATCTCTATCCCTGAAGGGCGCGGTGCCCTGATCCCCTGGTTCCAGGGAGTGGCCTGAAAGGGGGTAAGACTTCGCTATAGCCCTCATTCAGAAACGGTATTTGACCCTGTCGATACCGCGGTGTGTTCTCGGGGAAACCGAATGAGGTATGGGAGAGTGCCGTGGCGGGCCCGCTAGAGGGAATCCTTGTTGTTGCGCTCGAACAGGCGGTGGCAGCTCCGATGGCCAGCTCACGGCTGGCGGATGCGGGTGCCAGGGTCATCAAGCTCGAAAGGCCGGAGGGCGATTTCGCCCGCAGCTATGACGCCTATGTGAACGGGC
Organism: Nitratireductor luteus; assembly: GCF_026162365.1. Taxonomy (GTDB): domain Bacteria; phylum Pseudomonadota; class Alphaproteobacteria; order Rhizobiales; family Rhizobiaceae; genus Chelativorans; species Chelativorans luteus. The sequence continues at coordinate 141,604 of NZ_JAOANW010000005.1, forward strand.
TCGCCAGCTACTTCGTCTGGAACAATCGCGGCAAGGAGTCCTGCGTCGTCGATCTCAAGACGCCGGGCGACCTCACGCTGGTCGAAGAGATGCTCGCAAGAGCCGATGTCTTCATCCAGAATCTGGCGCCCGGTGCGACCGACCGGCTGGGGATCGGGAGTGGCGACCTGCGCCGCCGCTTCCCACGCCTCGTTGTGTGCGACATCGCCGGCTATGCGCCGGGGACCCCTGACCACACGCGCAAGGCCTATGATCTTCTCGTACAGGCGGATGCCGGACTCTCGTCGATCACGGGTTCGGAAACATCGGGTCCTACCCGTGTCGGGGTGTCGATCTGCGACATCTCTACGGGCCAGGCCGCGTACGCCGCGATCGTAGAGGCGCTCTATGCACGGGAGAAGACGGGCAACGGAAGTCATATTGAGCTTTCGCTGTTCGATACGATGGCCGAATTCATGAACGTCCCGTACCTTGCGCGCAAATATGGCGGCAGCGAGCCGCCGCGTCCCGGCTTGGCTCATCCATCGATTGCGCCCTATGGCGTGTTCCACACCATTGACGGCGACATACTGATCTCGATCCAGAACGACCGCGAATGGACGGTGCTATGCGAGACCGTGCTCGGCGATCCTGAACTGGCATCCGATCCGCGTTTCGCCACCAACAATGCGCGTGTCGCCAACCGCCCGGGCGCCGATGCGCGCGTGCAGGAATCGTTTTCTCACCGGTCTTTCGCAGAACTCGCCGAACTGCTCGACCGGGTGCGCATCGCCTATGGCCGTGTCTCGAACATGGGAGACCTTATGGTCCACCGCAGCGTGACCGTGGCGAATGTCGAGACGGCAACAGGCACTGCCGAGCTTATCGCGCCGCCGGTCATCGTTGATGGACGGCGGCCCGAGCTCGGCAGGGTTCCGGCACTTGGAGAACACAGCGAAAGCATCCGCGAGGAATTCGTCACCGACAAATCCTCACGTCCCGAAGCGCACGCATCGGCAGGAGGAACGCAATGAGTCTGACACAGGAACTGGTAAGTCTGATCCGCACCAAGCCGGTGGCCGATGCGGATCTTCAAAGCGCGGCGATGTTCGTGCTCGATACCGTTGCCTGTGCGCTGGGTGCAGCCGAGAGCGAGCCGGCGCGCATGCTGGGCGCTGTTGCGCCGCCTGGGTGTGGCGACATGGCTCGCCGTGCCTTCTATTTCGGTGGCCTGTCGCACGTTCTGGAAATGGACGATCTGCACCGCGATTCCGTCACTCATCCCGGTTGCGTGGTTATCCCCGCGGCGTGGGCCGCAGCCGAAAGCCGCGATCTTGGCGGTATCGCCTTTCTGAAGGCGGTTCTGGCCGGCTATGAGGCATGTTGCCGGGTCGGCATGTCCGTCGGCAAGACGCATTACAGGGTCTGGCACAACACCTCGACCTGTGGTCCCTTCGGTTCGGCGATGGCGGTCGCCGAGTTGATCGGCCTTTCCGACGAGGAGGCGGTATGGGCGCTTGGCAATGCCGGCACGCAATCGTCTGGCCTGTGGCAGTTCCTGGAATCAGGCTCGATGTCGAAGCATCTGCATACGGCGCGCGGTGCGGAATCGGGGGTGCTGGCCTCGCTGCTGGCGGCTGAAGGCTTCACCGGCGCAGCCGATATCCTGGAAGGGGACAAGGGCTTCTATGTTGGCTTGTGCCCCGACCCAGATCCGTCGGCGATCACCGCTGCTCCCTTCGGGCCGTGGGAGCTCACCAGAACGTCGATCAAGCCCTGGCCGTGTTGCCGCCATACCCATCCGACCATCGACGCGGCGATTGAGCTACACAGGCGTCTTGAGGGGGCTGAAATTCGCAAGGTGTCGGTCGGTGCCTATCAGGCGGCGCTCGATGTCTGCGACCGGCCGGACCCGCAGGACCCCTACAGCGCCAAGTTCTCGCTTCAGCACTGTGCCGCAATCGCGCTATGCGACGGCAAGGTGGAGCAGACGAGCTTCGATGCTTCGTCGCGGGCGCGGATAGCGGAGCAACGGTCGAAGGTTGAGCTTCACCTGTCTCCGTCGGTGAACGGCGCCTATCCGAAAGCCTGGGGCACGGAGGTCAGAGTCGAGACCAGCGATCGCCGTGTGCTCGAGGCAGTCCGGAACGAAGCGAAGGGCGATCCGGAGAATCCGATGAACGCGGACGAACTGTCGGCCAAGGCGCATGCACTTCTTGTCGAGGGGGGCATGCCGGCCGCCAAGGTCAGCGATCTAGTTTCTGCGATCCTCGACCTCGTCAACGACCGTCCTGTGCGCAGCCTTGGGTTGTTTGCGTCGGCCAATCACCCCAGTCCCCATTTCGCCCGGAGCGCCTAATCGATGTTCACCACGCAAGACCACGAAGAGATTCGAGAAGCTGTCCGGAAGCTTTGCGAGCGATATCCTGCGGAATACTGGCGCGAACTAGATGTGAAACGAGCCTATCCTGAAGCCTTCGTCAACGCGCTCACGGAGGCCGGCTATCTCGCGACGCTGATCCCGGAGGAATATGGCGGGTCGGGCCTGACGCTCTCGGCCGCTGCCGCGGTGTTGGAAGAAATTCACCGTTCTGGCGGCAATGGCGGCGCCTGCCACGCCCAGATGTATGTAATGGGCACGGTGCTGCGCCATGGTAGCGAAGCGCAGAAACAGAAATATCTTCCCGGTATCGCATCGGGCGACCTGCGCATGCAGGCATTCGGCGTCACCGAGCCGACGAGCGGCACCGACACGACCTCTATACGAACCTTCGCGAGACGCGAGGGTGAACACTACGTCGTCAGCGGGCAGAAGATCTGGACGTCGCGCGCCGAACATTCGGATCTGATGCTGCTGCTTGCCCGCACGACGTTGAAGGACGAAGTTGCCAAGAAGACCGACGGGTTGTCGGTCTTCATTCTCGACATGCGCGAGGCGCGGGGGAGCGGGCTTTCCATCCGTCCGATCCGCACGATGATGAATCATGCCACGACAGAGGTGTTCTTCGACAATGTGAAAGTGCCGGCCGAGAACCTGATCGGCGAGGAAGGAAAGGGCTTTCGCTACATCCTTTCCGGCATGAATGCCGAGCGAATCCTGATCGCCGCCGAATGCGTCGGCGACGCCAAGTGGCTGATCGAGAAGGCAGCCGGTTACGCAAAGGAACGCCATGTCTTCGGTCGCCCGATCGGCGCAAATCAGGGCATACAGTTTCCCATCGCGCGCTCCTACGCCAATATGCGGGCCGCTGAACTCATGGTGCGCGAGGCGATCAGGCTCTACGAGGCGGGGGAGAATTGCGGCGCCGAGGCGAACATGGCCAAGCTGCTCGCGGCCGATGCCTCCAACGAGGCCGCGAACGCCGCGATCCAGACGCATGGCGGCTTCGGGTTCGCCGAGGAATATGATGTGGAGCGCAAGTTCCGCGAGACGCGGCTCTATCAGGTCGCGCCGATCTCGACCAACCTGATCCTGTCCTACATTTCCGAGCATGTGCTCGGCATGCCGCGCTCCTACTGAACGAGGCCAGAATGCGCAGCATGGACGAGAATCCGTTCGCGGAATGGATAGGACGCAAAAGCGAGACAGAGGATATCGTCACGCCGCGCTTGGTCGCGAGCTTCCGCGCCACGTTCGGCCATTACCTGGCACCGTTGGGGGAAGGGGAGGCGCCGCTCGGCATCCATTGGTGCCTGTCACCGGCGATGGCGCCGATGGAAGCACTTGGAGCGGACGGGCACCCGGCAAAAAACCGCGACCTCCCGCCGATACCACTGCCACGGCGGATGTGGGCCGGCGGCAGGGTCGAGAGCCACGGACCCATCCGCGTGGGAGACCGCGTGAGACGGGAATCGACAATCGGTTCCATCACGCGCAAGCAGGGACGCAGCGGCGAATTGTGGTTCGTCGCCATGCACCACGACTACAGCACGCCGCGCGGCCTTGCCATTCGTGAACGGCACGACATCGTCTATCGCGAAGCGGCGAGGCCGGGCGGCGGCCGGTCGGTCAAGCGATCCGATGAGAACGCAGGATTCGCGGACATGATCGACGGCTCCTGGGTGGTGGAGACGACGCCAACCTTGCTGTTCCGCTATTCCGCTTTGACCTTCAACGGCCACCGCATTCACTACGACCAGGACTATGCGACGCGCGAGGAGGGCTATCCGGGCCTCGTCGTCCACGGGCCCTTGCAAGCCACCTTGCTCTACAATCTCACGGCCGTAAGCATGGGTCGAACGCCGCGCCACTTCGATTATCGCGGATTATCGCCGGCGATCGCGGGAAACCCGATACGTGCCCGTCAATCGGCGGAGAACAGCTCCCTATTCATCACCGAAGGTGTTTCCGGCACCATCCATATGGAAGCGAGCGTGCAGGAACACGGGGAAGGAAAATCGTCATGAACGTTCAAATGTCATCAGATACCGGCATCGCCGCATCGAAAGGTGTCTTTATCGACAATCGCTGGTCGCCGGCCGCGTCCGGCAAGGAGATCGATGTTGTCGCGCCAGCCGAGGGACGCGTCTTCGCACGTATCGCTGCCGGTGGATTGGAGGATATAGACCGTGCCGTCAAGGCCGCGCGGCGCGCATATGAAGGGGAATGGGGAAAGCTCGCCGCGTTCGAGCGCGGCCGGCTGCTTGCCCGGCTGGGCCTGCTGATCCTCGACAATGCGGACGAACTCGCGGCGCTGGAAGCGCGCGATTGCGGCAAGCCGATGAAGCAGGCCAGGGCCGACATCGCGGCTTGTGCCCGTTACTTCGAATTCTACGGCGGCGCTGCGGACAAATGGCACGGTACGACCATCCCGTTCCTCAACGGCTATTTCGTCGCCACCGAGCGCGAACCGCACGGCGTGACCGGCCATGTCATTCCCTGGAACTATCCGGCGCAGATGTACGGCCGCACGCTCGGACCGGCGCTGGCGGCCGGAAACGCAGTGGTGATGAAGCCCGCCGAGGAAGCCTGCCTGACGCCCCTCCGCCTGACGGAACTGGCCGCCGAGGCAGGCTTCCCGGGCGGCGCGATCAACGTCATTCCCGGTCTTGGACCGGAAGCGGGGCAGGCGCTGATCTCGCATCCGGGCGTCGACTTCCTCTCCTTCACTGGCAGCCCCGAGATCGGTGTGCTGGTGCAGACGGAAGCGGCCAAGAACCACATTGCGTGTACGCTGGAACTTGGCGGCAAGTCGCCTCAGATCGTCTTCTCCGACGTTGATCTGGACGAGGCGCTGCCCACGCTCGTCAACGCGATCGTGCAGAATGCCGGCCAGACCTGTTCGGCCGGTTCGCGTCTGCTGGTCGAGCGTTCCGGCTACGATCGGATCGTCGGCGCGGTGGCGGAACGCTTCGGCAAGTTGCAGGCCGGAACGCCGGATATGGATCTCGATCTCGGTCCCCTTATCAGCCTGCGCCAGAAGGGTCGCGTCGAGCGCTTCTGCGCGAAGGCGACAGATGACGGGATCGCCGTTCTTGCGGAAGGCAAGATCGCCGAGGGGGCGCCCGAGAACGGTTTCTTTGTGGCTCCGAGGCTGTTTGGCCCGGTGCCCCAGGCAAACAACCTGGCGCGCGAGGAAGTGTTCGGACCGATCCTTTCGGTCATACCGTTCGAGGACGAGGCGGACGCGCTCACGATCGCCAATGGCACCGATTACGGCCTTATCGCCGGCGTGTGGAGTTCGAACGCCAAGCGGGCCACACGCGTTGCCCGCAAGGTCCGGGCGGGGCAGGTCTATATCAATGCCTATGGGGCGGGCGGCGGCGTCGAGCTGCCCTTCGGCGGGGTACGCAAATCCGGCCATGGCCGCGAAAAGGGCTTCGAGGCTCTGCACGAATTCACAATATTAAAGACGCTCGTCTTCAAGCACGACTGAGCAGGAAGGCGCGGACGGATCAGCTCGTTTCGAGCGCGGCCCGACCCTTCCAGCGTGCTGGCCCGATCTGATGTATCGACTGGCCGTCGTGGCTGACGGCGACGGTGACCGGCATATCCTCGACCCGCATTTCGTGGATGGCTTCCATTCCAAGCTCCGGATAGGCCACGACGCGCGACGATCGGATCGCCTTGGAGACGAGGAATGCCGCTCCGCCTACGGCGATGAGATACGCGGCGCGGTGGCGGGCAATGGCCTCGATCACCGCGGGGCCGCGCTCGGCCTTGCCGATCATGACGCGCAAGCCGGTCGCGGCGAGAAGTTCCTCGGTGAAGCGGTCCATCCGCGTCGATGTCGTGGGTCCAGCCGGACCGATCACTTCCGTGCCCACTGGATCGACGGGACCGACATAATAGATAGCGCGGTTGTTCAGATCGACGGGCAGCGTTCCGCCGGCACGGAGCGTTTCCACCATCTTTTTGTGTGCCGCGTCTCGTCCGGTGAAGAGCGTGCCGGACAAAAGCAGTGTCTCTCCAGGCCGCCACTCGGCGATCTCGGCTTGCGAGAGATTGTCGAGGTCGACGCGCCGGAAGGCGGACGAGGATTGGTCGATCACCACTTCCGGCCAATCGGCAAGGTCCGGTGGATCGAAGCTGGCGGGGCCGCCGCCGTCGAGTTCGAAATGGACGTGGCGCGTCGCCGCGCAGTTCGGAATCAGCGCAACAGGCAATGACGCTGCATGTGTGGGAAATGTGCGGATGCGCACGTCGAGGACCGTCGTCAACCCGCCCAGGCCTTGTGCGCCGATCCCGAGCGCATTGACCCGCTCATAAATTTCCAGGCGCAGTTGCTCCACTTTCGACGCTGGCCCGCGGCGGCGCAGCTCGAACATGTCGAGCGGCTCGTTCAGCGCCTGCTTGGCGAGGAGCATCGCCTTATCGGCGCTGCCGCCAGCGCCGATGCCCAGCACGCCTGGGGGGCACCAGCCGGCGCCCAGCTTCTCCACGGTCGAGACGACCCAGTCGGCAACCGATTCCGACGGCTCCAGAACGGTGAAGCGGGCCTTGTTTTCCGAACCGCCGCCCTTGGCGGATACATCGAATGAGATGCGCTCGCCTTCCACGAGCTCCGTATTGAGAATGGCCGGCGTATTGTCGCCGCTGTTTTTCCGCGCGCCGAGCGGATCAAGCACGATCGAGGCGCGCAAGGGATTGTCCGCGTCGCGATAGGCGCGGCGAACGCCCTCGTCGACAAGCGCCTGCAGGGAACGAGATGTTCTCAGCCGCGCGCCTACCCCAATGGAGGCAAAAATGTTAGCGGTGCCGGTATCCTGACAGATAGGCCGGCGGCCGAGCGCGCACATTCGCGAATTCATGAGAATCTGGCCGATCGCCTGGCGGGCGGCCGCGCTCTCTTCGCCCTCATAGGCGCGGGTGAGATGGCGAATGAAATCGGCGGGATGGAAATAGGAAATGAACTGCAGCGCCTCGGCGATGCTTTGGATGACATCTTCTTCCGCAACTTCGGGCATGATCCGTCATCCTACGCCAGGCGGAGAGGCTCGCCTATCGCCGGGACGGCAGGAAAACGTGCTGGATGATGCGACCGCTTTCCAGATCCTCGAGCGCCTCGTTGATTCCCTCAAGTGGCCCATTCCCGACAGCACCCTGTCGACGGACAGTATTCCGCGCCGGTACATCTCGAAATACTGCAGTATGTTACGCGATGGAATGCAGCTGCCAATATAGCTTCCCTTGAGCGTGCATTCCTCGGCTGCCAGCGACACCTGCTGTATCGAGAGCGGACTGGCGGCGCATGACCGCGTGACAGATTCGGATGACGAGTGACTGGCCACGATGTACCTCCCTTTATGGTCGCAAGTTTGCAGCTCCCCGGCGACGATTGCCAATAGCGAAGCGTTATGCCGCCTATAAGAGCGCCGCAGGCAAAGACGTTCATGCAGCTATATCGGGGCGTTATAGCCCACCAAGCGAATCTGTCTTTGCAATGCTGGCGCAAGACGAGGACCATCGCGGAAGTGGAGGAGCGCGCAACTATTGCGCCGTATCATATGGAGGAACCCGTGAAGGCAAGACGCATCATTCTGTCGATGGCGACAGTGCTTGGACTGGGAGTCGCGCAGACCGCGCTCGCCCAGGACGCGCCCGAGAACATCAAGATCGGCATTACGACGTTCACGTCGGGTCCGGCGTCCGTCTTCGGCGTTCCCGCGCAGGCGGCGGCCGAAATGATTGCCGAAAGCATCAACGAGGCAGGCGGCATACAGGGTGTGCCGGTAGAGCTTCATTTCGTCGACGAAGGGGCTGGCGCCGAAACGCTGACGACCGAGGTCCGCCGGCTTGTCCAGGACCTAGACGTGGATGTGATGATGGCCGCGATCTCGTCGGGCAACTGCATCAACCTGACGCCGCTGCTCGAAGACCTGGAAGTGCTCAACATTCTCTGGGACTGCGGCACCCAGCGCATCTTCGAGGAGGCAGAGTATAAGTACAATTTCCGCACGCAGGCCAATGCGACGCCGGAAATGATGGCTGCGCTGCTCTACCTGCTGAAGACAAACCCGGATTTCGAGACGATCGCGGTCATCAATCAGGACTATGCCTGGGGTCGCGATAGCTGGGAGCTGTTCTCCAGCGCGCTGATGAAGCTGAAACCAGATGTCCAGGTCGTCGCTGAATTGTTCCCACGCCTCGGTGCCCCCGACTTTTCGGCTGAGATTTCCCGCCTGCTCGCCACGCAGCCCGACGTGATCCTGTCGACCTCGTGGGGTGGCGATCTCGACACGTTAGTCCAGCAGGCCAGTCAGCGCGGCTTGTTTCAGAATTCCACATTCGTGCTGCCGCTCGCCGAATCGTCCATCCAGCGTCTCGGCGGTGTGCTGCCCGACGGCGTGATCATCGGCGCTCGCGGTGACCACTATTTCTTGCACCCGGAATTGCGGGACGACAAGAACCTTGGCGACTTCGTCGAGCGCTTCCGAAAGCGGACCGGCGACTATCCAATCTACCCCGCCTTCCACATGGCTCAGGCATTCGCGGCGCTGCAGGCGGCCTACGACAAGGCGGCCGAGGCTAATGGAGGAGAATTCCCCGACCGGGCCCAGGTGCTCGAAGCGATGGAGGGCCTGGAATTCCAGGGCTATGGCCGCCCCTTGACGATCCGCGAGGACAATCAGGCTCTGGAGGCCCAACTGATCGGAGTATCACGGACAGTCAACGAGTACGATTTCCCGATTATGGATGACATGATGATCTTCGACGCGGCGGACATCATGGCGCCTGCCGGCGAGAACTCGCTGGATTGGATCGGAACGCTCGACCCGAGCTTCATCGATATCGAAGTCACGGAATACAAGCACGGGGAGTGATCCTCCCGGGCCGCGCCGAGTTCTTTTTTGAATGAGGCGCGGCCGTCCGCTTCGAACCGGTTCCAGGAGGCTTCCTTCCGTGCAAGTTCTCGTTCTCGCCACTCTCGATGGTATTGCCTATGGCGCGCTGGTGTTTCTGGTCGCCGTCGGACTGACCCTCGTCTTCGGCGTGATGCGCATCCTCAATGTGGCTCACGGCAGCTTCTATGCACTCGGTGCATATGCAGCGGCCAGCATAGGAGGTGCGTTGGCGAGCGCGGGACTCTCGCCCTGGCTCGCATATCCGATGTTTATCGTCGCCGCGGTGCTGGTGGGCGTGGTTGTGGGTGGTCTCATGGAGCGCTTCCTGCTCCAGCGCATCTACGGACATGAGGAAACGCTTCAGCTTCTGGTGACCTTCGCGGTTTTCATGATACTCGACAATGCGCAGCGCCTGATTTGGGGCGTCCAGCCCTATTTCTACTCCGAGCCATTACGGCTGCTTGGCAACGTCAAGATCGCGGGTATCACCTATACCGCTTACCAGACGCTTTTCCTGCCGCTGGTCGCACTGGCGGTTCTGTTCGGACTGCGCTGGTTCCTGCGATACACGCTGGCTGGATCCGTCATCGTCGCAGTGACGGAGGACCGTGAGGCGGCGACTGCCGTGGGGATCAATGCGCGGCGCGTGTTCTTTCTCACCTTTGTCATCGGCGTCACCCTCGCATCGTTAGGCGGAGCGCTGGCGTCTCCCACGACCTCGGTTCTGCCGGGGATGGGGGCGGAGATGATCGTGCTCTCCTTCGCGGTCGCCGCGACGGCTGGGCTTGGCCAGATCGAGGGCGCGGCGGTCGCGGCCCTGATGATAGGTCTCGGTCGTTCAATGGCGGTTTTCTTCGCTCCCGAGCTTGAGGTGGTGATGCCCTACATCATCATGGTGCTCGTATTGCTTATCCGACCCGAGGGCCTGTTCGGCAAGTCGACCGCGAGGAAGATCTGAATCATGATCATGCGCATCATCTTTCCCGCTCTCGTGTTGCTCGCGGCGATCAATCCGCTGTTCTTCCCGCAGTGGGACGCATTTCTGACCATCGTCTTCGCAAAGGCGTTGCCGGTTATCGGCATCATCCTCTTGCTTCAGGCGGGGCAGGTCTCCTTCGGCCACGCCATGTTCTTCGCGGTGGGCGCGTACTGCGCCGGCTTCGTCGGGCGATGGATGGGTGGCGGTGGCGAGATCGTCATCCTGCTTGTAGCGGCGCTGGGAGCGTCCGTCGTCGCCGGTCTTTTCGTCGGGATATTCGTTGTCCGCTACCGCTACATCTTCTTCGCCATGTTGAACCTCGCCTTCTCCATGGTGCTGTTCTCGCTGCTCGAAAAATTCATTCATATCACCGGGGGATCGGACGGATTCCGCATCGCGCGGCCGACCTTCTTCGGTCAGCAGCTTTCACGCTCGGATTTTGAGCTGGGGGTCTACTATCTGGCGCTCGTCCTGCTGGTCGTCTCGATCTATGGCGTCTGGCGCTTGCTCGACAGTCCGATCGGCCATGCATTGAAGGCGATCAAGACCAATGAGACGCGCGTGGAATATCTTGGGATATCGCCGCGACGGACATTGCTGATCGGTTATGTCGTCTCGGCGGTGCTGGCCGGCGTTGGCGGAGCGATGGTCGGCGTCTTCCAGGGTATCGCGACGCCGGACTATGCGTACTGGACACGCTCGGGCGAGTTCGTGTTCGTGGCCATACTGGGAGGTGCGGGACACGTCACGGGCGCGCTCGCCGGTTCCTATGTGTTCGAATTCATCCGGGTCACGGCGGCAGCCTATCTGGGCGATACCTGGCAGCTCACGCTGGGGGTCGTGCTTCTTGGCATCATTCTCTTCGCACCATCGGGCATCGTTGGTTCGCTGATCAAGCTCGGCAATCGCGTTCGTGGCGTCAAGGAGAAGCGCTCTCAATCGTCGATCGGTAAAGCCGGGGAGATTGCGTAATGACGGCCCTCCTTTCGGCTCGGGACATCGAAATCCGGTTCGGTGGCGTCGTCGCTGCCGACGGTATCGCCCTCGATGTCTTTGAAGGTGATAATCTGGCGATCATAGGCCCCAACGGTGCAGGCAAGACGACGTTCCTGAATATCTGTACGGGCTATCTGGCGCCGCAGGCAGGACGCGTGACGTTCAAGGGCAGCGACTTGCTTGGCCAGTCGCCGCGCGCAATCACAAGGCTGGGAATCGCGCGAGCGTTCCAGATTCCGCAGCTTTTCGCGGAACAGACCGTGTTGGAGAACATGCTGCTGGCCGCGGCCTCCCGGGCTGGCCGGTTGGCACCCTTCTCCAGGCTGGCGGATATTCCCGAACGCGAGGATGCCGAGGCCATTCTCCACCAGGTCGGATGTTCGGACGTGAAGGAGAGGATGGCTTCCGAGTTGCCGGAAGGCAAGCGCAAGCTTGTCGACATCGCCCTGGCGCTGGCGCTCAAGCCGACGGTGCTGTTGATGGACGAGCCGACATCGGGTGTCGCGTCGTCGGAGAAATTCGCGATCATGGATACGCTCATCGGCGCTCTGCGCGCGCAGCATGTCACTTCCGTATTCGTCGAACACGACATGGAGATGGTGTCGCGGTACGCCAACCGTGTCGCTGTGTGGAGCACGGGCCGCATTCAGAAGGAAGGGGCGCCGGCGGAGGTGCTTTCGGACCCCGAAGTCATTCGAACAGTGATCGGAGGCTGACGATGCTGGCGCTGAAGAACCTGCAGGTCTCGATAGCATCGATCCCGATCCTGCGCGGCGTGAATCTGACGGTAGGTGAAGGCGAGACCGTCGCTTTCGTCGGCCGTAACGGAGCTGGCAAGACAACCACCTTGCGAGCCGTGATGGGGCTTCTGGCTTCGACAGGCGATATCGAACTGGACGGTCAGAATATCCAGAAGGTGCCGCCGCATATGAGGCCGGGTCTCGGGATCGGCTACGCACCGGAGGATCGGCGCTTGTTTTCCGCCTTCACCGTTGAGGAAAACATCCTCCTGCCGGCGCGCGTGGCAAAGCTTTCGGCGGGAGAGACAAAGCGGCGGCTCGGCCGGGTCTACACGATCCTGCCCGAACTCAAGGAGATGGGGCCGCGCCCGGCCGGGTCCGTGTCCGGCGGCCAGGGCAAGATGGTCGCGCTTGGGCGGGCGTTGATGATCGGCACCAAGCTGATCCTGCTCGACGAGCCGTTTCAGGGGCTCGCTCCGGTGCTGGCCAATCGCTACGCCGAGGCTTTGCGCGCCCTCAGGGACCACGACAGGTCTCTGTCCGTGGTCATCACCGAATCGAATCCCGGGCTGCTGAAAAGTTTCGCTGAACGCACCGTGACGATCGAGCGCGGCGAAATCCAGGAAATGCCACCAGTCGAGGCTGAAACAGCGTGAGGACGATGCGCCGCACACGCATGACCAATGAAATGGAGAGAGTGAATATGCGCTTGAAGGGTAAATCGGCACTCGTCACCGGCGCGGCATCCGGTTTTGGAGCCGAAATCGCCGCTACATTCGCCAGAGAAGGCGCGCGTGTGACGATCATGGATCTCAATGGACACGGCGCGAAGACGCAGGCCGAAAAGATCGGCGGCGATGCGCAAGCCGTTGCGGGCGATGTCACATCCGTCGCGGATGTCGAAAAGGCGATCGCGGCCGCTAGGTCGAACGGACGGCTGGACATTGTCGTCAACAATGCCGGCTGGACGCACCGCAACAAGCCGATCATGGAAGTGAGCGAGGAGGAGTTCGACAAGGTCTATGCGATCAACGTCAAGGCGCTGTTCCACATGACCAGGGCGATCGTACCGGTCATGCGCGAGCAGGGAGGCGGCGTCGTCCTCAATATCGGCTCGACCGCGGGCATCCGCCCGCGACCGGGCTTGACTTGGTACAATTCCACCAAGGGCGCGGTGAACCTGCTCTCCCGCTCGATGGCCGTCGAGCTTGCGCCGGACAAGATCCGCGTCAATTGCGTCGCCCCCGTCATGGGCGCGACCGGTCTTCTCGAAAGCTTTATGGGCGTGCCTGATACGCCGGAGAACCGCGCCAAGTTCATCGCCACGATCCCGCTCGGCCGAATGTCCGAGCCGAAGGACATCGCCAATGCCTGCCTCTATCTCGCATCCGACGAGGCAGAATTCATCACCGGCGTCGTGCTCGAGGTCGATGGCGGCCGGACGGTCTGATCAGAAAGGAGGAAGCGGAGAGGGAAGGACGGTTCTTTATGCAATTCAAACGACGTCGCGGGAGCAAACTCGAAAGCGCTCCCGCCGACAACTCAGGAGGAGCATATGTTTTCGACGAAATTTCGCATTCCGTTGATTACCCTGGTTTCGGCCGCCGCGATGGCGACAGGGGTCCTGGCGCAGGAGAGCGGCCAGCAGGAGTGGCCGGCAAACGCGCCTGATGCGCCAGAGTGGTGCAAATCCAAATGGGGGCCGGAAGACCAGATCGGCGCGGCGAACCTTCTGTCTCCGCAACTGGCTCTGGCGGCTGCCAAGCTGGTGACGGAAGGCAAGACCTATTCGCTCGGGGTCGAGGTGAACAAGAATACGCCCGCGTTCGGCCCACGCTCTTGGGCTTTGGTGATCAACCAGCCCGGGCAGACCGGCGGCGTGGGTCTGGGGCCGACCAACACCAATTACAACGACGACATCTACATGGGCTACGTCGGCACCGGCTCGCAGATCGACGGGATCGGGCATATCGGCATCAACAATGTCTACTACAACTGCCACAAGAACAGCGTTTTCGTGCAGGCGGACGGGTTGAAGCAGCTTGGCATCGAGAAGGTGCCGAATATCGTCACACGCGGGGTGCTGCTCGACATGACGGACCACTTCGGCGTCGAGATGCTTGAAGAGGGAACGGCGTTCAACCGAGCGGAAATCGAAGCTCAGGCCGAGAAGCAGGGTGTCGAGATTCGGGAAGGCGATGTCGTGCTTTTCTACACCGGCTGGCTTTCGCTGGTTGGACAGGACGATAAACGCTATATCAGCGCCGAACCGGGGCTGGGTCTGGATGGCGCTCGCTATCTGGCCGAAAAGAACGTGATCGCGGTCGGCGCTGACACCTGGGGCGTTGAAGTCATTCCGTTCGAGGAAGGGACAGGCGTGTTCGAGGTGCATCAGGAGTTGATTCCCAAGAGCGGGATCTACATTCTGGAAAACATGAACACTGCCGAAATGGTGCGCGATAAGGTCTGGGAGTTCATGTTCGTGCTTGGCCATTCGAAGATAACGGGTGGCGTCCAAGCCATCATCAACCCAACAGCGATCAGGTAGCGCTGCGTGGAAAGCCCGTACGCCAAATCGGACATACCCCCGGGGGCGGAAGCGCTCCGCCCCCCCCCTGCTTTAGCGAGGCAGTGCCATATTACGCTGTTGTACCTTTGTGGAGCAGTTGGACATTGGACCCCAAAGCCACAGGGCAATTCGTGTCTTATTCGGTCGCGGGCGGGCCAAAAGAGCCAAGGCAGATCCGCAAGTCGAACGCGAATAGGGACGAGCGCTTAACAATCAACGCAATTGTGGAGATAGCCGCATGGACATTGGCCGCAGTCTCGACTTTGTCGCACCGCTGTTTGTCCCCGGCAACCGACCCGAGCGCTTCAAGAAGGCGGCTGCTTCCGGCGCCGACGCAATCATTATCGATCTCGAGGATGCGGTTCCGGCTGAAGCGAAAGTGGCGGCCCGTTCTGCCCTGCACGCTGACTTTACGAATCTGCCCGTGCTCGTGCGCATTGATGGCATCGGAACGGAGTGGCACGCGGATGATTTGGCCGCAGTCGGCCATGTACCGTTTGCGGGTATAGTCGTACCGAAGGCCCAGTTGGCGCCGGGATTGGAAGGAATCTGCGCTTTGGCAGAACGGCGCCACGTCCCTGTGGTCGCCCTCATCGAGACGGCTCGCGGCCTCGCAGACGCGCGCGCAATCGCCAAGCTGCCTGCCGTCGAACGTCTGATCTTCGGGTCCATCGACTTTTGCGCTGATATCGCATGCGCCAATACCCAAGATGCCTTGTTGTCGGCGCGGTTCGAGTTGGTCCTTGCTTCGCGTCTGGCTGGCAAGTGCGCACCCGTTGACGGTGTCACAACAGCTATCGACGACGCGACGCTCGTGATCGACGATTCCCGGCATGCCCGCAGTCTCGGGTTCGGCGGGAAATTGTGCATCCACCCGAAGCAGGTACAGCACGTGCTCACCGGTTTTAGCCCCGACGCATCGGAGATTGCTTGGGCGCGCAAAGTGCTGGCCAGTGGCGATGGCGCGACCGCCGTGGACGGCTTGATGGTAGACGAGCCGGTTCGTTGTCGCGCGCGTTCCATTCTCAGGCGATGCGGTCAGATTGGTGGCGCCGCTGGTGGCACGGATCCTGCATCTGCAATCGCGACGAAATAGCGAAGCTAACGGAGCCTTCTTGGGGCTCACGTGCCATTCTTGCTCCCCCATTGGAAGGTCATAACAAGAGCATATGTTTGTGATACATGAATGAGAGTTAAACCGCTACCACGTAACAAGTTTTTATGTGTAAAATCAATCGCTTAGCAAAAATTGGTAGCGGAGGGCCGCTACCGTCAATCCCCACACCTACCGGATATACGCTACAGGCTCCGATTGTCCTCTCGGCTTCTGGCGGCGTAGTCATGCTTACCGCGCGGCGTCGCAAGCCGAAACGGAATCGCCCAATCCCAACTGAACGCTTATGACCCTTATGCACGCTTGGCCTGCAAGCAAAATGCAGGCAAGGGGCTATATTTGATACCAAGTCAATTTTTATTGACATAGTATCAAATATATGGATTCATGAGGGTGAACAGGGAGAGAGGAATGCCCGAACGAGCTTTCGAACCGCTGGCCGGTCTGCGAGGCGCCCAATGGAACGAGGATCGTCTTCCCGGGGGGCTCGTTGCGACCGTGCGCACCCTGACGACCGTCGATGGGGCCAACGTGACTGGCTACCTCTACCGTCGTGGCGGGGAGAAGGCTGTTTGCTGTCTGATGCATCCGCGGGAAATCCTCGCGACGCACTACCTCGTGCCGGAGCTTCTGGATGCTGGGGCGGCTGCCTGGGTCCAGGGTTCAAGAAGCGCGGGCAATGATCTGCGTCTCGAGCACGAACTGGCGGTGCTTGATGTGGATGCGGGAACGGCGTTCCTCAAGGACCGTGGCTATGACCAAATTGTGCTGGTCGGAAATTCCGGCGGGGCCGGGCTTTATGCCTACTACACCGAACAGGCGAACTTGGCCCCTACGAGCCGAGAAACGAAGACGCCGGCCGGGCGGCCGGTGAAGTTGGCCGACGCGCCGATGGCGCGACCGGCCCTCCTGGTCTTCGTAGCGCCGCATCCGGGGCAGGGGCTGCTTCTGATGAACTCTCTCGACCCCTCCGTCACGGACGAGAACGACCCACTGTCAGTTGATCCATCACTCTTTCCATTCTCGACGGCCAACGGCTATTCACCGGACGGTGCACGCTACACGCCGGACTTCGTTGCCCGCTACCGCACCGAGCAAAGGGCGCGCGTCGAGCGGATTGACGCGGCGGCGCGCGAAATGGTCCGCGTACGCATGGCGGCGCGCAAGGCCGGCAAGGTCGGCGATGCGGATGAGATCACCCGGCTGACCGCCGGCTGGCAGCAGATTTTCGATGTGCCGCGAACCGACGCCGATCTCAGGAACTGGGACCTCACGATTGATCCGACCGACAGGAGTTTCGGCTCGCTCTGGGGTCGCGATCCGTTCAAGACGAATATGAACGGCGTCGGCTTCGGCAAGGTCTGCACGCCAGAAAGCTGGCTTTCGACATGGTCCGGGCTCACCTCGAAGGCGGGCATTCTGCGCTGCGCGCCGACTATCGATCAGCCGACTTTCGTGATCCGGTACACCGCCGACGCCTGTGTCTTCCCCAAGGAGCTGGAGGAAATCTTCGGGGCCTTCGCGACTAGCGACAAGGACCTGGCAGTGGTGCGCGGCACCCATCACGGCCAGCCCATCGCGGCGGGCGAGCCGAGCGGTCAGGAACTGGCGGGACAGGCGATCCGTGGCTGGCTCAAGGACAGGCTGTCGACCTGAGGAGGTCGAAGGGAGGAGAACATGACATTCGCACCCGGAAATCCCATCGAAGGCGTGGTCTATCCCGATCCGGCGGACTTGGAGCGCTGGCACGCCACAGGAGCGTTGACCTCGGAAACGCTTGGTGACGGCTTCCGCGCCGCCGCCAAGATCCACCCAGACCGCAACGCCATCATCTGGCTTGAGGGCCGTATCAGTTATCGCGAGCTGGATGAGACGACCGACAAGGTCGCGGCCGGTCTCTTGGGTCTGGGGCTTTCCCCCTGCGACCGCGTACTGTTCCAGCTGACAAACACGCCAGAAACGCTGATCTCGTTCCTTGCCTGCTGGAAGGCCGGCATCATTCCGATCTGCACGCTTGCCGCCCACCGCGAGGCGGAAATCGGCTATCTCGGGTTATTCGGCGGCGCGAAAGCGCATTTCATCGAAAGCAACGCCGGCAAGTTCGACTTTCACGCCTTCGCCAAGAAGATGCAGGGCGAGGTGCCGGGGCTGGAGTTGATCGTCTCGACCCGGGGGGGAGCGGGCGAGGGCGCCGTGGACCTGGCCGATCTGATGACAGGCGACCTGGAGGATGCCAGGCGCAGGTTGGCCGAGGTTCCTCAGGATCCCTGGCAAGTCGCCGCCTTCCAATTGTCCGGCGGCACGACGGGTGTGCCCAAGATCATCCCGCGGATACACGCAGAGTATCTCTATAACATGCGTCAGGTCATGGCCTTCAAGGGCTGGACGGCCGAGGACCGTCTTTTCGTGCCGATGCCTTTTGCGCACAACCTCAACATGGGCTGCGGCTGGGGTCCATTCATCATGTCTGGAGGCACGGTGATCGCCACACCTCGCGTCGACCAGGATGCGATGCGCGAGGTGCACAACGCGCTGACCCCCACGGTCATGGGCGCGGCGAAGCCCATCATCATGCGGATGAAGACGGAGATCGCCGAAGGCCGGATCCCGACGGGCAATCTGCGCGAGATTTTCTCCACCGACGCCGCCGAGATCGTCACCAGGGACATGGGCGTGCCCGGTCATCACATCTTCGGAATGACCGAGGGCACGATCATGTTCACTCGCGAGGGCGACAGCGAGTACGTGCGGTTCGAGACATGCGGAACACCGATCTCTGAACATGACCAGGTGCGGCTCCTCGGGCCTGGTAGTGAGGACGAGGTTCCGGCGGGTGAGATCGGAGAGCTGGCTGTATTCGGGCCGTACACGATCCGGGGCTACTACAACGCGCCCGAGCGCAACACCGAGACCTTCACCTCCGAGGGCTTTTATCGTTCGGGGGACCTGATGAAGTGCCACCTGATCGACGGCATGAAATTTTATTCGTTCGAGGGTCGTATTAAGGACGTCGTCGACCGCGCGGGCGAGAAGGTGAACTGCGAGGAAGTCGAGCGAGCGGTGATGGCCCATCCAGCCTTCAGCGACGTCGCCGTCGTCGGAATGCCGTCACCCACCCATGGTGAGCGCATCTGCCTCTACGCCGTAGCGCGGCCGGGTGCGACGCTGCCGGACATCAATGAACTGGGCGCGTTCCTCAAGGGCGCGGGCTTGGCGATCTTCAAGTGGCCCGAGCGGATAGAGCCCATCGACGTGCTACCGCTCACCAAGGTCGGCAAGCTCGACAAGGTCGCTCTCAGACAGCGTATCGCGGACATCCTCAAGGCCGAGGATGCTGCGGAAAACGGCTGAAACTCGCTGATCGGCAAGGAGCACTGACATGAAGATCAATATCTTGGGCGGTGGACCGTCGGGACTCTACTTCGCCTATCTGGCGCGTAAGCGGCTGGGTGACATCGAGATCAACGTTCACGAACGCAACGCGCCAGACGCGACCTTCGGTTTCGGCGTGGTTTTGGCGGGCGCGGGGCTCGCGCGGCTTCAGGCGGCAGACGGCGAGAGCTTCGAGCGACTCCAGGCAATCACCAAGGATCTTGGTAACCAGGAGATCATCCTGAACGGAAAGCCCGTCTCGATCGAGGGGCGGGCCTACGGCGGAGCGGTTGAACGCCTGACGCTTCTGAACATGCTGCAGGATCTCTGTGCTGAAGTGGGGGTGAACGTCACACATCACGACGAGATCAACGACCCCCGCGTGGTGGAAGACGCCGACCTCGTAATCGGGGCTGACGGGGCCAACTCCACGCTGAGACGCACCTACGAGGCCGAGTTCGGCACACATGGCAGTCAGCTCTCCAATGCCTTCGCCTGGTACGGTGCCGAGCGGCTGCATGACCGGCCGACGCTCAGCTTTCGCAACGCCGGCGGCGGCGCCTTCTGTGCCCATTACTATCCCTACACCGATCGGATGTGCACCTTCGTAATGGAGTGCGACCGGGCCGCATGGGACGGCTGCGGATTTGCCGATATGACTGATGACGAACGCCAGGCGTTCGTCGAAGACCTCTACCGCGAGGATCTTCAAGGCCAACCGCTGATCTCGAACAAGTCCGAATGGCGGAACTTCCAGCCGGTCTGGAACGACAACTGGTCTTTCGGCCATCGCGTGCTGATCGGCGACGCTGTTCGGCGCGCGCATTTCTCGATCGGCTCCGGCACCCGCATCGCGATGGAGGATTCGATCGCGCTGGTGAAGGCGCTCGAGGAGAGAGATGACATCGAGGCGGTGCTCGCCGCCTATGTCGCCGGGCGCAAACCCGCGGCCGATATCCTGATCGGCGCGGCGCGCGAAAGCTACACCTGGTACGAGGAGATGGGGCGGCACATGGCCGAGGCCAAATCGCCGCACGACTTCGCCTTCACCTATCTCACCCGTACCAGCCGTGTCGATGCCGCCCGTGTCGCGGCCGACTACCCGGAATTCACGGCGGCCTGCGCGGCCGAACGCGAAGGAGTGGGGCAATGACGATCCCCTACGCGTTTTTTCCACCAACCGAGGAAGTCATCTCGGACGAGCCTCTGGTGCTCAGGCGCGTTGTGCGCTGGGGCGACTGCGACCCGGCGGGTGTCGCCTACACGCCGCGTTTTCTCGACTATGTCGTCTCGGCTCACGAAGCCTTCATCAGCCTGATGCTCGGCGGGTCGATCCACACGCTGAAGGATCGGCTCAACGTCGATTTCCCGGTGCGGGGCGTCGAGATCGATTTCCGCGATCGTCTGCCACTCGACACTCAATTCGACATGGAGGTGCGTGTCGGCGAGATTCGTACCCGTACGTTCGACCTGCACATCCGCGCCCATAAGCTGGAGGCGGAGGGCAAACGGCAGGGCCCGCTGGCGTTCACCGCACGGATATCGCCCGTGACACTCAGCCACGAGACCCGTGTCGCGGTGGCGCTTCCGGAGAGCTTCAAGAACCGCGTGGTCGCTTACGCCGCGGCACATCCCGCAAACAAGGAGGAAAACTGATGCGCGCCTATCGCGTAGGCCAGATCGTGCCCTCATCGAACATCACGATGGAAACCGAGATCCCGGCAATGCTGCGAGCACGTGAGACGATCCGACCGGAGAGGTTCACATTCCACTCGAGCCGCATGCGTATGAAGAAGGTGACACAAGAAGAACTCACCGCGATGGACCGGGATTCGCTGCGTTGTGCGCGAGAGCTCGCCGATGCTGACGTGGACGTGATGGGATATGCCTGCCTCGTCGCAATCATGAGCCAGGGCCTTGGCTATCACTGCGTGTCCAAATCCAATCTGGAGGGCGCTATCGCGGAAGAGGGCAAGGAGATCCCAGTCGTGTCTTCGGCCGGTGCTTTGGTCGACGGGTTGAAGGAACTTCGAGTCAAGCGTGTCAGCTTGCTGATGCCCTACATGAAGCCGCTGGCCGACCGTGTCACCGACTACATCGCAAGCGAGGGCTTCGAGATCCATGACAGCCTAGCGCTCGAGATCGAGGACAATCTGGCGGTCGCTGCCCGCGATCCGATGGCCCTCGTCGAGGACGTCAAACGCCTCGAGACAAAGGGGGTCGACGCGGTGGTGCTGTCTTGCTGTGTGCAGATGCCATCGCTACCGGCGCTGGCGCCCGTCGAGGCGCGCCTCGGTATCCCGGTCACCTCGGCTGCCGCGTGCACGGTCCGGGCGATGCTTACGGAAATGAACCTCGAACCGGTAGCCCCGGCGGCTGGAGCGATCCTCGCCCCAGCCTTGCAGCCGGCTGCCTAATCTCAACCAAACCGACAGCGCCGACAATGGCGCGCAAGCAATGGGAGGAACCAAAAATGAAGACCCTTGCGAAACTGCTTGCCTGCACCGCTCTCGTCTCCATCGCCAACATGGCATCGGCCGAAACCGTAGTCCGCATGCTCAAGACCTGGGACGACCGCTATCCGGGTTCGGTCGTGATTTGCGACCGCTATGCGGAGCTTCTGACCGAAGCCTCGGGTGGCGAGATCGTCGTTCAGATGTCAGGCCCCGAGACCATACCGCCGCTGGAACAGCTGGAACCCACGCAGAATGGCCTGTTTCAGGTGCTGTGCACGTATCCGGGGTTCCATACCGGCTCGGCGACTCTTCTGACCGGGCTCGAGAGCATTCGACCAGATGCGCAGGCATTCCGCGAAAGCCGCGCCATGGAGGTTGTGCGGGAGACCTACGGCGCCCTTGGTCTGCACGCGATCTCGGTGCCGTTAGGTCACGGCTACTGGATCTACCTCAACCGCGATCTCTCCGGTTCGGGAGACTTGTCGGGGATGCAGATCCGTGCGCTGCCGCCGCAGCATCCCTATATCAGCGCAATCGGAGGAACGCCGGTGGTTCTTCCGCCGGCGGAGATGTTCAGCGCACTTGAGCGCGGGGTCGTTGACGGGGCGCTGTTTCCCGCGGCGGGAGCGACCGGCTACGGTTTCACCGAGGTGACCGACCGCTATTTTGATACCCGGGTGTCGTCGCCGCACGTCATTCTGGCCAACCAGACGTTTTGGGACGGCCTGCCCGGGGACGTCCGCAAGGTCTTCATTGACCAGGCAGAGGTGTTGGAAAACGAAATGCCCGGCACCTACGATCGGCTAAATGAGGAAGAGCATGAGCGGATGGCGGAAGCTGGGATGGAGCGCCTGACCCTGTCAGACGAAGTTGCAGCGCGCCTGTCTCACGCCATCGTCGAAGGCTCCTGGAGCTTTGCTGCCAGTCGCGACGCCGACGCCGCTGGGCGCCTGCGCAACATCGTCGAAGGTGCGGGCCTACTGCTCGAATAGACCAGTGCGGCATCCGCCGGGCCGTGATTCGTCCGGCCGGCGGTCTGGAAGGGAGGAGAAGCAGTGGTCTCTGTTATGGGAAAGATTCACGATCGTTCCAGTGAAGTTGGCCTCTGGCTGGGTATTGCGGCGCTGGCCGCCATCGCGTCCCTGTCCTTCATCGCCACCATGTCGCGGTATTTTCTGGCCGCGCCGATCGGCTGGGTGCCGGACTGGGCTGGCTATCTGCTGGCCGCATCGGTTTTTGTCACTACGCCAGCAGTGAC
This sequence comes from Nitratireductor luteus, assembly GCF_026162365.1. Taxonomy (GTDB): domain Bacteria; phylum Pseudomonadota; class Alphaproteobacteria; order Rhizobiales; family Rhizobiaceae; genus Chelativorans; species Chelativorans luteus. Next base: position 164,352 of record NZ_JAOANW010000005.1, read on the forward strand.
CCGGCGCGGCCAGCACGTTGCCATGGACATCCTGATCTCCTACTTCACGGCGCCCGCGGTCCGGCGGCTTCTCGGGGGCGGTTCATTGCTCCTGACACTGGCGATCCTCGCAGTCATGAGTTGGATCGTCTGGCAATCGCTCGCCACGGCCTTCAAAGCCGGTACGCTGACTGCGGCCGGATATCCGATTCCACGCTGGTGGCTTCTCGCGTTCATCTTCTACGGGTTCGCATCCTCGGGTCTGCACGTCCTGCGAATGCTATTCGAAGTCCTGGGCGGAAAGAACGTCGACCAAGCCGTTCCCCACGCCGAGCCGGAGGGATTTTGATCATGCCGATCTATGCCGGTGGCGTCCTCCTCTTCGCGCTGTTTCTTCTTGGGGTACCCGTCTTTGCGGCCTTTTTCGGCTTCAACATCTTTGCGGCGCTGACGCTCATGGGGCCGCAGATGCTGTCGATTTTTTCGGCCTCTATCCTCGATACTGTCACCACTTCCGAACTCGTTACGGTACCGCTGTTCATCCTACTCGGTGAACTCCTGTTCCGCTCCGGCTGCATTACCATCCTGTTCGACGCCGTGGATGACATCGTTGGCCGGGTCCGCGGGCGGCAATACGTCATCGTGGTGCTCATCTCGGTGCTGCTTGGCGCACTCTCTGGCTCCGCCATCGCTGTCGCGGCAATGCTCGGGCGCACGGTCATGGCTGAGGGGGTCGAGCGAGGCGGCGACAAGCATCTTCTGTCGGGGCTTGTCCTCGGCGGTGCCTGTCTCGCCCCGATCATTCCACCGAGCTTCCTCGTGGTCCTGATCGGCATGCTCTCGGGAACTTCGATCTCGGCTTTGCTGGCGGCTGGCGTGTTGCCCGGTATCGTGGCTGGCGTGCTGTTCTTCTTCTACATCCAAGTGCTGCTCTGGCGCGATCCGTCGCGCGACATTACGCGCGGTAACGACAGGCCGCGCGGTCCGGTGTGGAAGGCGGTACTGTCGCTCCTGCCGTTCTCCATCGTGATCTTCGCTGTACTCGGCTTGATCCTGCTCGGCGTCGCCACGCCCAACGAATCGGCGGCCTGTGGCGTGTTCGGTGCACTCGCGGTCGCGGCGATCTACCGTAAGCTCTCCGCGTCGATGCTGGTCGAAGCGCTCAAGGGCTCGATCCTGATGTCCTCGATGATCCTGCTGATCATGGCGGCCTCGAAGATCCTCACGCAGCTCATGGCATTTTCCGGTCTGACGAACGATCTCGTCGCGGTCTTCACCGCGCTTGATCTGCCGGCGGTCGCGGTCCTCGTACTCCTGATGCTCATCCCCTTCGTGCTTTGCATGTTCCTCGACCAGATCGCGCTCATGCTGATCCTGATCCCGATTTACAAACCGCTCTTGGTCACTTTCGGTTTCGACCCGCTGGTGTTCTGGACCCTGTTCCTTCTGAACCTGACGCTTGGGGCGATCACACCGCCGTTTGGCTATGCACTCTTCGCGCTTAGCGCATCCAGCCCGCGCGCAGTTGGTCTGAGGGACATCTATGCCGCCTCCTGGCCATTTATCGGACTGATCGTTCTGACGCTTGTTCTGGTATGGGCGTTTCCGCCACTCGCCACCTGGCTGCCGTCGCGGTTATGACCGACGCAGTCGAGCGAAGCGGTCAAGAAGCGCCTTGAGACCCAGTTCGAAAGCGTCATCAGCACGGACCCGTGCGAAGGCGCGCAATCCGAATTCCAGCCCGGGCATCTCGCCGGATTGGTAGGCGTTGGCCTTCTCTATGAGAAAATTCTCATGGGCAGCAGGTTCCAGCCGGGTATTCGCCGATGTAGCGGTCGCCAGGCAGTGTAATGCGAGCACATGATAGAAAATGGCGGTAGTTTCCGCATCGAAGCCTGCATCCTTGAGCATGGAAAAGGTCTGGTCGAGGTAGCGCGCACCATAGTCCGTCTCGCCATCACGAACCTTCTGGAACACCCGGAACCGCGCATGGCGCTGAATGTGCTCGGCCGCGCCGACATGGCTGCGTTCGCAGTTCATCAGTATGCGCGCGAATAGCGTCACGCGGTCTCGCCATCCAAGGTCGCCTGGTATTCCGTCGAGCTTGGCCAGAAGCTCCTTGTAGAAGCGGTTCAGGATGGCGGAGGCGAGATCGTCCTTGGTGCCAATGTGATAATGTAGCGCACCGGGCTTCACACCGAGTTCGCGGGCCATCTGCACGAAAGAAACATTGTCGATCGATTGGGTCCGGGCCTGATCGTATGCCAGATCCACGATCATCTGGCGGTTGACCAGGCCTTCGCCTGCGTCGCCATTGGACCGGGGGCGCCCACGGCCTCGTTTCGTTTCCCGAACTGCGTTCATATGCATTTTATTGCCATACTCACAATTTCCTTGGCAACCTGATTTAATTGAGATACTATCAATAATAATTGATGAGATCCGCTCGCTAAGGGAGACACAGGAATGCCGGAAAAACTGGGAACCCGGGAAGACGCGTCGTCCGCGAAGAGTTTCAACGATGCGATGGGGGTCGGCACCGGTGAGTTGACGGGGACCCGACACGCTTCCGAGGACGGCGTGCAGCTTGTCCTTCGCGGGGTCGATCACACCGCGCGACCGACATGGAAGCTCAACGAGACGGTGGAGTTTTATCGCGATATCCTCGGCCTGCCGCTTGTTCATGCGATCAGTGCGCGGGGCTGGGGGCCTCCGGGACATCACGACTTCCTCCATTTCTTCTTCGATGCGGGAAAAGGCGCGACGATCGCATTCTTCTACTACATCGGAAGCGAGCGGCCCGAGAGATACGGGCCCGAGGAACACCATTTCTATTTCGCGACCCACACTGCCTGGGCCGTGGATACGGAAGAAGAGCTCATCCAGTGGAAGGAAACGCTCGAGAACCGTGGCATCAAGGTTTCGCCCTATACGAAACACGAGATCCTCGAATCGATCTACTTCACCGATCCCAATGGTTATCCCGTCGAGATTACGCGGCGGCTCAGGGAGACGGAACTGATCGATGAGGTAGACGCGAAACTGACGATCCAGGCCGCGCTGGAAATCGAGACCGAATCCCGGGAGGCCGGTCAGCTGATGCCCGATATCGACACTGTTTGGCGTCGCAAGGCCAAGCTGGTCGACGCCTACAAGGAGAGCGCCTCATGATCGAGGTTCATGTCATCGACGTGCCCGAGTTTCGGCCGATGGTCGAAACCCAACGCGACAATCCCGAGGTTACGATCTCGGGTCCGGTCAAGGGCTACTGGACAATCCAGGCCCCGACCCAACTCACCTTCTCCCGGAAGGCGATGAAGATGAAACCGGCTGTCTGGTACGGCATCTTCACCGGTGGGCTCAATGGCGAGATCGCCGAATGGGGCCGGGATGAAGTGCGCGTCATTGGCACGAACCGTCCGCTCTGAAAGGGGTGGCCGATCAGGTACAGTAAGAGAGGAGAGGAAGATGTTTGCGAAGCTCGCAAGGCATGACGGCCTGATGGCTGCCATGTCGCGGCGAGCAGGCCTCGATCTGGGCGAAGCTCTCCTGAACGGTCGCCTAAACCCAGCAGAGTACCGTGGAACGGTGGTGCGTTGCATCGGCTGTCGACATTCCGAAAAATACAGCCTATTGCTGGCCGACGAACGCGAAACTGGGCCTGTGCCGGAATACTGCGCAAATAGGGGCTTTTTCCGCAATCTGAGTGGAGTGCGATCGAAAAGCTGAGGCACTGATCGCCACTGGGTAAACGTCGCTCTGGCGTGGTCTAGCATAGGGGGATGCAACGTTAGGGTATCGAGTCTGAGGACAGCTGCCGCCAATCCCCACACCTACCGGAAGTACGCTACAGGCTCCGATTGTTCTCTCGGAACTTGGCAGCGTAGGCATCCCTACAGCTTGTCTTGTCTGGGACTGGAACAGACGATCTGCTTCCGGCTGCGGGGTTGTAGGATGGCTAACGTTCGGCCACCGACCGCATCTTAGCCATTCAGCGGGCCTTCGTTTGGCTGTTTCCGCTGCCGCCCCTCATTGGGCGATGGCGACAGATGGCTCCGATGTCTATCTGCCCGAGGCGGACATTGAGAACGTGACTTGAATACGAGACAGCTTCGCTGCTTGAGCTTAACGAGCAATCCCGGGTATCTGCCGGTTATGCAGTGGTCGGCTCCCGATGAGGAGACGCTGGAAAAAGGTTCGCGGCCATGAAGTCGACGAAGACCCGGAGTTTGGGCGCGATGTGACGGTTGGTCGGCCAAAGCAGGCGAAATGAACCCTCGTGCCGGACAAAGTCCGGCAGGACGGCGACGAGGCGGCCCGTGGCGAGCTGGTCGACGATCGCGAAATCGGGCAGGGAGGCAATCCCCATGCCGCGCTCGGCCATCATGATCAGCGGCTCGATCGTGTTGACGACCGCGGTCGTCGGCAGGTCCGGGCGCAACTCTGTTTCGCCCTCTTGGAGCGGCCAGGGCTCCAATTTGCCGCTCGTGGCATAGCGATGGTGCAGGCAGGCGTGCCTCATCAGATCGCGCGGAACGCGCGGTGTTCCGGCCCGTTCGAGATACTGAGGGGCGGCGACCAGAATGAGGCTGAATTGCCCCAGCATGCGTGACATGAGACGGGAATCCGCCAGGTGCCCGGCTCGAACGACAGCGTCGAAACCTTCATCGATGACGTCGACGAGGCGGTCCGAGAAATCGAGATCCAGCTCTATCTCGGGGTAGAGGTCCATGAATCGCAGGATCGCGGGCATCATCAGCATCGACACGATCGGCATGCTGACCTTGAGTTTACCGCGGGGACGCTCGATCGTCTGAGACAGCTCCAGCTCAGCCGCTTCCACTTCCGCCAGAATGCGCCGGCACCTTTCGAGAAACAGCGCGCCTTCACCGGTCAGCGTGATCGTCCGGGTCGATCGGTGCAGCAACCGGACCTGCAGCCGCTCCTCGAGCCGGGCGACCGCTTTGCCGACCGCCGATGCCGAGATGCCGAGTTGGTTCGCCGCCGCGGTGAAACTGCGAAGTTCCGCGGCGTGCACGAAGGCGCTGAGAGATCCAAGGCCATCCATTTCAATCTTTCCGGACAAATCATCTTGAGTGTCCGGAACTATCTCTCATTGTTCTCTAATTCAAGTCAAACCTATCTTGGCGGTCACAGTCGGACTGTTCCCCAACAAGGAGTGAATTTTATGCCTGATACCGTCGGCACTGCGCCGCAGGAGCACGGTCGCTTTGATTTTTCGGCGATCACGAGCCGCCCCAAGCTGGAATGGCCCGATGGGGCGCGGGTGGCGTTGTGGGTGATCCCGAACATCGAGCATTTCCTGTTCGATCGCCCGTCGAGCTCGATCATCCAGTCGACGACGAGCTTCGTGCCCGATGTCCTGAACTACGCGTGGCGGGACTACGGGGTGCGCGTCGGAATCTGGCGCATGATGGAAATCATGGAAAAATACGGGGTGAAGGGCACGGTCGCGCTCAACTCGGATGCCTGCGTCCACTATCCTGCCGTCATCCAGGCCGGGCAATCGCTCGACTGGGAATGGATGGGACACGGCACGAACAACTCGTCGGTGATCACCGGGATTCCCGAAGACGAAGAGCGCAGGATCGTCAAGGAAGTCGTGTCCACCATCACCCAGGCGACGGGTACGGCGCCTCGTGGCTGGCTAAGCCCCGCCCTGACGGAAACCCATCAGACACCGGATATCCTGGCGGAAAACGGCATCCGGTACGTCGCGAACTGGACCAATGACGATCAACCCTACGAGATGCGCGTGCGCTCGGGCTCCATGCTGTCCATGCCGTATTCGGTGGAGATGAACGACTACACCGCCTTCCTCGAACAAGGTCTGTCGGGCAGGGATTTCGGCGACGCGATCTGCGACCAGTTCGATCAGCTTTACGCTGATGGCGCATCGACCGGCCGGGTCATGTCGCTTTGCCTGCATCCGTTCCTGATCGGGCAGCCGCACCGGGCGAAGCACTTCGAGCGCGCGCTCAAACACATCACCGCGCACGACGCCGTCTGGCTGGCCAAGGGCGGCGAGATTGCCGACTGGTACACATCGACCAGGGGCAGATAGCGAAAACTACGTTGCCTTCCAGGGCGACGTCAGGCCGGCTGCGAGGCGCCATGGCACCGCGGCCGGCTTTGCTCTATGAAGCCTCGCGCGGCCTTGGCTTCTCGATGTCTTCGGTCTTCGCGCGAAGGCGCTCGAGCAGGCGGATCAGCGCCGGATAGCCGCTCTCCATCTCCCGCACCTGTTCCTCGGGCAGGCTCAGGCTTTCCATGGCGAGAAATGCATGGAAGTCCGGTGTCTTGCGCGGCATCTTCACAGGCGTGCGCCCTCCGGCGGCTTGCAAAGGTGCCACTCGGTCGCATCCTGATAAGCATGCGCGGCGCTGAGCACCAGGCGATCGGAAAGATGAGCGCCGGCGATCTGCATGCCGACCGGCAACCCGGCGTTCGAGAAGCCGCAGGGGATCGCCATCGCCGGGACACCGGTAACGCTGAACGGCATGGTCACCAGCGGCTGGGCGGCGCGCGTGCTCTCCCCGTCGGGATCGTTGGGCTCGGCGGTGCCAAGCCAACCGGCAGTCAGAAGCAGGTCATACGAGGTCAACAGCATGCCCATGCGGTGCGTGAGATGCCTTCGCCATTTCAGAGCCCGCAAATAGTCTTCCGCCCGAATGAGGCTGCCGGGCAAGATGCGCTCGCGCATCAGGGCGCCCATTTCCTGCGGAGAGGATTGCAGAAAGTGGGAATAGGCCGCATGGATCTCGCTCATCGAGATCACCGTCTTGCAATCCTGGTAGTCTCGCAACGGCGCCAGCGTCACCGGTTCCATCCGCGCTCCGAGGGCTTCGAACACTTCCGAGGCCCGGTCGACGGCGGCGGTCACGTCCGGATGCGCGTCGTCGGCATACCAATGCCTCACCAGGCCGATCCTCAACGGTCGGGGCAGCGGGTCTATCCGGGCAAGGTTGGCCGGTATTCTGCGGCGAGGGGTGAACGGGTCGGCACGACCCGCGCCGGCCATCGCCTGCAGCGCGAGGGCGCAATCCGCTGCGGTGCGCGCCATGGGACCGCAATGATCGAGAGACGGCGCGTTGGGATGGATCCCCTCCATGCTGACGACGCCATAGCTGGGCTTCAGCCCGCTGATGCCGCAAACGGCCGCCGGCCACCGGACCGATCCGCCGGTATCGGTCCCAAGCGCCAGCGGCACGATGCGCGCCGCGACGGCCGCTGCTGATCCGGATGACGAGCCGCCGGGAAGGTGCGATGCGCTCCATGGATTGATCGCTGGCGGCCAAGGCAGATCCCAAGCGGGACCGCCATGGCCGAACTCGAACAGCGAGGTCTTCCCCATGATGACGGCGCCGGCGCGCTTTAGCCGCCGCACCACTTCCGCATCCTGCCGCGGGACGCTGTGCTCGAAAATTCGTGAGTTCGAGGTTGTGCGGATCCCGCGCATCTCGATGTTGTCCTTGAGCGCAACGGGAATCCCGTCAAGCGCGCTGCGCGGGTCTCCTTCGGCAAGTCTCCTGTCGGACGCGGCGGCCTGCTTCAAGGCGGCTTCAGCGCAAATGGTAATGAATGCACCGAGCTGCGGATTGCTGGTTTCGGCGCGTTCGATGGACAGGCGGGTGAGCTCGACGGATGACAGGTCTCGGTTCCGCAAATGAACCGCGAGCTGCTCGATCGACAGATCCAGAGGCGCTGTCGGACGATCGGTGCTTGTCATCGCCATCAGCCTGCGGTTCCGACAGGCAGAGTTAAGCCCAGCAGGCTTGCGACGTCGTCCAAGTCCTCCAGACTCCATACGGTTGCAGCAAGTTCCTCGGCCCTGGCCCGGCCGATGCATTCATCAGCCAGCATGTGATATTTTTGCGTGAGGGCGCCGTCTGACAACGGGTTTTTCAGGCCGCCGCTGGCCTCTTCCGTCCGCTGCGTCCATGACCGGCCGTCAGCCAGGATCAGTTCGACTTCCGCCTGATCCACCTCCAGGGATGGATCTTCTGCAACCGAGATGCGTTCCCGAAGGCCAGCCATCTGGCTGTTCGACAGGAACGGTTCGGTAAAGTGCCTGGGCGTCGGGATGCCATGCAGCAGTGCGGTCGCTGCAGCATGCTGAAGGCTGACCTGAGCGTCCCGCTGTTGCGCGAGGCGAGGCCGGTCGGCCCGTTTCAAAAGCAGAGAGTTCCCTCGAACGACGACCCTGGTGATCCCCTCGGCTCCGCCGGACAGCCGCGTCCGGAGTTCGAGGCAGGCGTCGACCACCGGATTGATCACGACACCGCAGGGATATGGCTTGTAGGTGTTGTTCCCCAGTTCCCAGTTGTCCCCGAGCCCCTCGAGCAATACTCCTGCGCTGTCGGGGCTTCCCATCACCGCGAACAATCCATGCGTACCCTCAAGGGCCGTTGCTGGTCCCGTGAGGCCGCGGGCGGCCAGCTCCGCCGACCACAAACCGTTCCGGCACGCATTGCCGATACCGAGGCTTTTGCTTCCGGTTCCGATCGCCTCGACAAGCCCGCCAGACTGGGTTGCGGCACAGGCGAGCGCATGGGCAAAGACATCGTTCGGGGACCCCAGAGCATGTGCCGCCGCTGCGGCCGCCCCGAACACGCCGCAGGTGGCGGTGATGTGCCATCCACGCTGATAGTGTGCAGCCGCCAGGGCCAATCCGATCCGGCATTCGATGTCGACACCGACGGCAAATGCGGTGATCCACTGCCTGCCGGTCAGCTTGCCGCGTTCGGCCAGCGCAAACAGAGCGGGCGCGACGGGAGCAGTCGGGTGAATGATGGTCGGCAGATGCGTGTCGTCGAAGTCCGCGACGTTGGCGCTTGCGGCGTTGAGGAACGCGGCGGACAGATGATCCGACTTCAAGGCGCGGCCGATGACCGTTGCCTTTCGCGACCCGGCGGTTCCGCTCAACGACGCTGCGAAGACCGCCATGGTGGGATCGTTCGCGCCGCTGATCGAGGTGGCGAGGAAATTGAGCAAGGCTCGTTTGGCTTCATGCCGGATCGGGTCCGGAATGTCCTCGAAGCGGATGCCGGCGCGATGCCGCGCGAGCTCTCCGACAAGACCGATTTGCTCCATCATGCTTCCACTTTCTGATGCCGGGCACTGGCGCCCGACAAACCAATAAGCAAGCATTGGGCCAACGCAATCGATATGGCCCGCAAATTGCTAAACCAGATACATTCGCCCACCGCTTGGATTCAGTAAGGAACAGGAAATGCCCAAAGCTCCGCTTGCTTTCGTCGGACTGGGTGCCATCGGCACACCCATGGCAATGCGCCTTCTGCAGGGAGGCTTCGACCTGACGATAAACAGCCGGCGGAAGGTTTCCGGCGACACCCTTGTGAAGAGCGGTGCAAACTGGGCGGATACACCCGCTGCCGCCGCAGAAGCCGCCGATCTGATCTTCACATGCCTGCCCAGTCTGGAGGCCAACATGCTGGTCTATTTCGGCGAAGGCGGGCTGATTTCGGCGGGTAGACCCAAATGTGTAATCGACCTCGCCACGACCGGACCGGAAGGAGCTGCGGAGATTGCCAAACGCCTGAAGCACGAGGGTTGGGGCTTTCTCGACTCTCCGGTGACAGGCGGTGTCGGGCGCGCGGTAAATGGTACGCTGACGTTCATCGTTTCCGGTGAACCTGTCCTGTTGGAGCAAGCGCGCCCGGCATTCGACGCGATGGGAAACCGCGTCTTTCATGTCGGGGCAGAGCCCGGGCAAGCGCAGCAGGCGAAATTGATCAACAATATGCTCAACTTTACCGCACTCGCCGCAAGCAGCGAGGCGATCACCGTGGGAGTCAAGGCAGGGCTCGATCCCGAGGTTCTGGTCGAGATCATCAATTCGGGTTCGGGGAAAAACTCCGCGACGGAACTTAAGTTTCCGCAAGCGATATTGCCGCGGACCTTCAATGCCGGAGCCACCAATTCACTCGCGGCAAAGGACCTTTCTCTGTTTCTCGATCTCGCGGATACGCTCGGCCTTCCCGCGCCGATTGCCGGGCACATCTTCCAGATATGGCGCGGCTGGGCAAACCTGCATGGCGAGCAGGATTTCACGACGATCGTCAAGATGTACGAGGCCTGGGCCGGCGTGGAAGTGCGAGGACGAGCCGGCGGGGAGTGAGCTTCTGTGCGCGGTGACAACACGAGTGTCTTTGCCGAAGACATGTTGCGCCGTCCTATAGCCCTTCCGGGCCTCGCGGTTTGCAGCGGCCGAGCTTCCGCCGACGTTCTTGGCTCGGCAACTGGCCGCAAATGGCGATTTAGCGCCAGATTCGCAGCAGGCTCTTCGGAGTGGCACGGGAATTGCGGGAGGAAGCCTTATCATACGATCGTGGAGGATCGGATGGAAACGAGGATCGAACGATAAGGGGAGTGGAGAATATGAGGAGAAACCGAGAAGAGGCGTCACGCATTCATCGCCGTGCGCTCTTGAAGAGTTCCGTGGCTGGGGCAGTGGCGTTCGCCCTGCCGTTCGCCGGCAAGGCGTTCGCGCAGACTGGAGAAAAAGTTCTCCGGGTCGCGATGACGGTCAGCGATGTCCCGCTGACGACCGGTGCGCCAAGCCAGGGAACCGAAGGCCTGCGCTTCATGGGCATCACGGTTTATGACGGGCTTGTTCGCTGGGACCTCTCGAAGGCTGACGAAGCCGCCAAGCTCGTGCCCGGACTGGCGGAGAGCTGGACGGTCGACGAACAGGACACGACGCGCTGGACGTTCCGGCTGCGTCAGGGCGTCAAGTTCCACGACGGGTCGGAGTTCAACGCCGACGCGGTCGTATGGAATCTCGAGAAACTGATGAAGAAGGACGCGCCACACTTTGATCAGGCGCAATCGACACAGGCCGCCCAATATTACGGCGGAATCGATTCATGGTCGAAGGTCGATGACTACACCGTCGAGATCAGATCCAAGCGTCCGGACTCGGTTCTCATCTACAATCTCGCCAACCTGTTCTTCTCGAGCCCGGCGCGTTGGAAAGAACTGGGGGGGAGCTGGGAAGAATTCGCCTTCAAGGCTTCCGGCACGGGGCCTTGGATCGTCGACAAATTCGTTCCGCGCGAACGCATCGAACTGGTGCGCAACAAGAACTATTGGGACCCTGGCCGGATCCCCAAATGCGACCGCCTGGTTCTGCTGCCAATGCCCGATCCCAACACCCGCATCGCGGCGCTGCTTGCAGGTCAGGTGGATTTCGTCGAAGCGCCGCCGCCTGACGCCATCCCGCGCCTGAGGGCTTCGGGAATGCAGATCGTCACGAACCAGTATCCTCACATTTGGTGCTACGAGATCAGCGCACGCGAGGATTCGCCCTTCGGGGATGTTCGCGTCCGCCAGGCCGCCAATCTCGCTATCGATCGCGACGGTCTGGTGAAACTCCTCGGCGGTCTCGCCGTTCCTGCCAAGGGAATGGTCACCGAGGGACACCCATGGTTCGGCAAACCGAACTTCGATCTTCGTTATGATCCCGAGGAAGCCAAGCGTCTGCTTGCGGAAGCCGGTTACGGCCCTGAGAAGCCTGCCCAGATCAAGGTCATCATTGCACCATCCGGCTCGGGGCAGATGCAGCCTATCCCGATGAACGAGTACATCAAGGAAAACTTCGCGGCCGTCGGTATCGACATGGAATTCGAGGTCCTTGACTGGGAGTCCCTGAGGGGACGACGGCGGGCCGGAGCAGCCGCGCCGGAAAACGAAGGGCGTGACGGCGTGAACAACAGCTGGGCGTTCTGGGATCCCGATATCGCGCTTTTGAAGACCGCCGCCTCCTACGAGGCGCCGCCGACGGGCTATAACTGGGGCAATTTCTCGAACCCCGAAGTCGATGAACTCGTCAAGAAGGCGAAAGAGACATTCGACCAGCAGGAGCAGGACAAGATCCTGGCGGACATACACAGTCGTATTGTCGATGAGGCCATGTGGATCTGGATGGTTCACGACTTGAACCCACGCGCGCTGTCGCCAAAGGTGGAAGGCTTTGTGCAGGCCCAAAGCTGGCTGCAGGACCTGACGTCGGTCGAAATCAGCTGATGCACGCGCCGGTCGGGCGGGGCCCGACCGGCTTAGCACCAATCAACGGGGCAAGAATGTTCAACTACGCACTGCGCCGAATTCTCTATTCCGTTCCGATCGCAGTCGGTGTGTCTCTCGTCTGCTTCCTGCTGCTTCACATCGCGCCCGGCGATCCGATCGACGCAATTGCGCCGGAGAGCGCAAGCCCGCAACTGCTCGCCGAACTGCGAGCGGCCTACGGCTTCGACAGGTCGCTGCCTGTCCAATACTTCTCATGGCTGTCCAACGTCATTGTTGGTGACTTCGGCACGTCGATCATGACCGGGCGGCCCGTGCTTGGCGAGCTTGCGAACGCCGTTGTGAACACACTCCTGCTTTCCGGCGGTGCGGTTCTGGTGGGGTTCGTCTTCGGTCTCTTGCTCGGCACGATCGCCGGCTACACCGCCGGTTCGCCGGCGGATCGCGCCGCGACGGCGTTCGCCGTCGCGGGAATAAGCGTCCCCAACTACTGGCTGGGACTGGTGTTGGTCGTGATCTTCGCGGTCAACCAGGACTGGTTGCCGGCGATGGGGATGGGGCAGGGCGCGCCGTTCCTTTCCTGGGCCAACCTCAGGCATTTCGTTCTCCCCGTGATCGCGCTGTCGGTCATTCCGGCGGGGATCATCGCGCGCTCGGTTCGCGGAACGGTTGCCGAAGTCAGAAAGCAGGAATTCGTGCAGACGCTCCACGCGAAGGGTCTTTCGCCGTTTCGCGTCTTCATCCACGTCATGAAGAACTCTGCTCCCGCGCTGCTTGCCGTCATGGGCCTGCAACTCGGTTATCTCATGGGCGGCTCGATCCTGGTGGAGACCGTGTTCTCCTGGCCGGGCACGGGCTTTCTTCTCAACACCGCGATCTTCACCCGCGACCTCCCGCTCCTGCAGGGGACGATTCTGATCCTTTCCATGTTCTTCGTCGTCATCAATCTCGTGGTCGATCTCGCGCAGGCGCTCTTCGATCCGCGCATCGAGAGAAACTAGGGGTAGAGCCGGTGAACACTCCAACCTCCACCCAAGCAGCGGCCTCCGGCAGCGATATCCCCCGGGCGCGCATCTCCCGTAGCTTCTGGCATTCCGTCGCACGCAGGCTGTCCCGTGATCCCGTGACGATCGCCTGCACGACGGTCCTGCTCGTCATCGCCCTTGTGGCGGTCTTCGCGCCCGTGATCGCGCCCTACGATCCCTACAAGACCAGCATTCTGGTGCGCCTTGCCCCCATGGGACACCCCGATCATTTGCTGGGCACCGACGAACTTGGCCGCGACCTGCTGACCCGCCTGATCTATGGCGCTCGGACTTCGCTGTTCATGGGCTTCGCGCCGATCCTGCTCGCGACGCTGATCGGCGGAACCTTGGGGATCGTCGCAGGATACGCCGGCGGCGCGACCAACATGATCATCATGCGCACGATCGACGTCTTCTACGCATTCCCTTCGGTGCTGCTGGCCGTCGCGATATCCGGCGTCCTCGGGGCGGGGATCTTCAACAGCCTGGTTTCTCTTACTCTGGTGTTCATTCCGTCGTTGGCGCGTGTTGGGGAAAGCGTCACCACGCAGGTCCGAAACCAGGACTTCGTGGTGGCGGCGCGGGCGACCGGCGCGTCCGACTGGCAGATCATTCGCGGCCACGTGCTCAGCAATGTCGTCGGCCCGGTCATGATCTACGCTTCCAGCCTCGTCAGCGTCGCGATCGTCCTGGCGTCCGGATTGAGCTTCCTGGGCCTGGGCATCGTTCCACCGGAGGCGGAATGGGGCTCGATGCTGAGCACGTTGCGTCCCGCGATCTACATCGCTCCGATGAACGCGATCCTGCCCGGCATCATGATTTTCGTCACATCCATGTGTGCCAACCTCATCAGCGACGGTTTGCGCACCGCGATGGACGTCAAGGTTTAGGAACATGAACATGAACGCGACCACCGGGAATACCGAGGCAGACCGGAAGGCAGGCCTTGAGCAACCCATTCTGGCGGCTGAAAACCTGAAGAAGTACTTCCCGCTCGGAGGAAGCTTCTTTCGGTCGCAAACCGCTTATGTGAAAGGCGTCGACGACGTTTCGTTCGACGTCAGGAAGGGCGAGACCCTGGGAATCGTCGGCGAGTCCGGCTGCGGCAAGTCGACCACTGCCCGGGTGCTGATCCGGCTTCTGACGCCCGATTCAGGCGTCGTTCGCATCAATGGGAAGGTCGTCGGCGCTCCCGACGGAATATCCGTTCGCGACATGCGGCGGCGGGTCCAGATGGTGTTTCAGGACAGCTATGCCTCGCTCAATCCCCGGCTGACGATCGAGGATTCGGTGACCTTCGGATTGCGCGCCAACGGCGTGCCGAAAAAGGCCGCACTCGAGAAGGCGCACGAAATCCTGGGGCTAGTCGGATTGGAGCCGGACCTCTTCGCCCAGCGCTACTCCCACGAGATTTCCGGGGGGCAAAGACAAAGGGTCAACATTGCCCGGGCTCTGGCGCTCAGTCCCGAAGTCGTGATCCTCGACGAAGCGGTGTCGGCGCTCGACAAATCGGTTGAGGCGCAGGTTTTGAACCTCCTGCAAGACCTCAAGCAAAGCCTCGATCTCACCTATGTGTTCATTTCGCATGACCTGAACGTGGTCCAGTATGTCAGCGACCGTGTCATGGTGATGTATCTTGGCAAGAGCATCGAAATCGGGCCGGTTGAAGATATCTATGCCCGACCGCTGCATCCTTACACACGGGGTTTGCTGGCGTCGCGCCTGCCGATGGATCCCCGGAGGCGCGTGCAGTCCGCACCGGTTACCGGCGACCCGCCGAATCCGGTCAATCCGCCGTCTGGATGCCGTTTCCGCACGCGTTGCGCCTGGGCCGAACACGTCTGCGCGCAGCGTGAACCCCAACTGACCGAAGCGCGGGGCGCGCATCGCGTGGCGTGTCATGCGCATATTCCGGGGTCCGGTCACTCCGGTCCGGCAAAGTGGGAGGGCGTCGATGCAGATTAGTCCGTTGAAGCAAACCTTGCCGTCTGCCGAGACGCCGCTCGTGACCGTGGAGGATCTGCGGGTGCGGTTCCGGTCACGGGATTTCAACGTTCCGGTGGTCAACGGCGTCAGCTTTTCGCTCGGCAAGGGAGAAGTCCTGTGTCTACTCGGCGAATCCGGGTCCGGCAAGAGCGTGACCATGCGCGCTCTGATGCGCCTTTTCCCCTCGACCGCGGTTGTGTCGGGCAAGATCAATGTCGACGGTCACGATATTCTGGGGCTTTCGCGGTCGAAGCTGCGGGCGATCCGCGGCGCCGTGGTGTCGATGATCTTCCAGGAGCCCATGACGTCACTCGATCCGGTCTTCACGATCGGCAGCCAGATTGCCGAAAGCGTGATGTTTCACGAAGGTGCCAGTCGCCGCCAGGCGGAACTTCGTGCTCTTGAGCTTCTGGAACTGGTTCAGGTGCCGTCCGCTAAGCGACGGCTGATCGCCTATCCGCACGAGCTTTCGGGCGGATTGCGCCAGAGGGCGATGATCGCTCTGGCGTTGGCCTGTCGACCCAAGCTGCTCCTGGCCGACGAACCGACCACGGCCCTCGATGCCACGGTTCAGATCCAGATATTGCTTCTGCTTCGCGAGCTGCAGCATGAACTGGGGATGGCCACGATCTTCGTGACGCATGATCTCGGGGTGGCTTGCGAGGTGGCTGACCGGGTTGCCGTCATGTATGCCGGCCGTTTTGTCGAGCAGGGCTCGATAACCCAGGTGATGGACAATCCCAGCCACCCCTATACGCAAGGGCTGCTGCGCTCCACCGTGCATGAAGGCGTCCGCGGTGTCCGCCTTGAAACGATTCCTGGATCACCGCCCGATCTTGCGGAATTGCCGGCCGGTTGCTCCTTTGCGCCGCGTTGCGGCTTTGTTCGCCCCGATTGCACGATGGCCGTGCCACATGATGCCACTGTGGGGCAGGGGCATTCTGCGCGGTGCGTTCTGGTGGGATGAACAATCGGCTTCATGCGTCGCCAGGCCGGCGACGCATGCCATCGGTTGTTTCGCGTTTCTACGCGGACCGGGCGCCGCGGGGGAGTTCGAACTGTCCGGCGGGAAGCCCGTCGATGTGTTCGAGAATTTCATCGGTTTTCACGACGTCGGCGTATTTGGCATGCATGTCGCAAAGGTTGATTGCGTGGCTTGCCTGCGAGCGGTCGAAGCACGCGTCTTCCGCGACTGCCACGCGATAGTTGTAGCTGAAGGCGTCGATCACGGTGGCGCGGACGCAGCCCGATGTCGTCGTACCGGTCACGAGAACCGAGTCGCACTGCAGCAGGTTGAGAAAGCTTATGAGATCCGTGCCGAAGAAGCCGGAGGGCTTGCGCTTCAACACGACGATGTCCTTGGCGCCCGGTGCGATCTTGGCAACAATCTGGTTGCCGTCGAGCTCGGTCTGATAGACATCGGCGCCTTCTTCCGTCCAACGGGAATCCTTCCAGTTCCAGCTGCCGCTGTCCCATGCGTCCTCCCGGCGCGTGCCGGTCGTGTAGATGACGGGGACGCCCTTCCCGTGACACTTGTCTATCAGCCTGCGAATATGCGCGATCGCTTCCCAGGCGTCCTCGCCGCAGGATGTGTGCCAGCGCTTGATGGACTCCTCGATCGGGAGCGGCTTTTCATCACAGAAGGCGTAGCTGACATCGATAATCAGCAATGCGGGACGCTTGCCAAAACCGGCGCGTGCGCCGAAGCCGGATTTCGCGAACACGCGCTTGTCCCGCTCGGTAAGAAATTGATCCCAGATACGCTCCGACATGTGGTTCTCCTTTCAGGAAATGGTTGATTCCGGGGCGCTCTCCCTTTGAGGAGCCACCTGAATGCTCTCACGCCAAGCCGCTTGGCGAAGAGCAAGAGAAGGCCGATATCGCGGGTCGCCTGTTTCGGCCGAGATGGCATCAAGAGCCTTCAACACGGTTGAGCAACCGATCTTCTCCGCCCACGCAAACGGGCCAATGGGATAGTTGACGCCAAAGCGCATCGCGTTGTCGATTTCCGACTGTTGCGCGACACCCTGCAGTTGGGCCTCGAAAGCCTCGTTCACCAGCATCGCCACGGTCCGGAGCACCACAAGCCCCGGCCGGTCCGCTACGCGCGAAACAGCAAAGCCATCCGCCTGAAGGCCTGCGACGAGCTTGCGCCAATCCTCCGGACAGACACCCGGGGAGGCGGTCAGCGCGACGCGTGTCGCCGACGACCGGTCGAGCATGAGATCGTAGAGTATGACGGGACTTTGCTCCGTCGCCTCCACGGCAGCGGCGCTACGCCCGTCCGATTGCCTGACCGATGTTCGACCGATCGCAAAACTTGCCCTTGTTCTCAGGGGCGCTTCTTCCGCCGAGGCGTCGCCGGCACGTGCTTCCGAAAATGCCGAGGACACGGCCGCCTGGTCCGTGTAGTCGAAGAGGCCCCGTCCCGTTTTGCGGCCAAGCCAGCCTGCATCGACGAGCTCCTTTTGCAGGAGCGAGGGACGGTAGCGCGGGTCGTGAAAGTAGGCTTCGAACACGGACGATGTGACCGCATAGTTCACGTCGTGTCCGATAAGGTCCATGAGCGCGAAGGGGCCCATTCGAAAGCCGCCCGATTCCGTCATGATAGCATCGATCGTGGCGGGGTCCGAAAAACCTTCCTCGCGAAGACGCAAGGCCTCCCCGTAGAACGGCCGCGCCACACGGTTGACGATGAAGCCGGGCGTGGAGCGGCATGACACGGCCACCTTGCCCCAGGCCACGGCGGTCGCCAGGACGCTTTCAGCAATCATCGGATCGGTGGCCGCTCCCGAAACGATTTCGACGAGCTTCATCACCGGCGCCGGATTGAAGAAGTGCATTCCGACGAGGCGGTGAGGTCTTTCAAGATGCGCGCCGATCGCCGTCACCGAGATCGAAGACGTATTGGTCGCGAAGATCGCGTCCGGTTCGCTCATCCGCTCGAATTCCCGGAACAGCTTCCGCTTGATCTCCAGGTCTTCCGGAACCGCCTCGATGTAGAGGGATGCGCCGGCGGTCGGCTCCATATGATCAACCGGCTTGATCAGCCCCGTGATGCGCCGCATCTCCGCTTCGGACATGCGTTGCCTGGCGACCTGGTGCTTCAGGCCTTCAGCGATCCTGGCGAGGCCGCGAACGCTCGCTCCCTCGAAGGCGTCGTACAGCAGAACGCGGTGGCCGGCGGCCGCAGCGACTTGCGCTATGCCCGCGCCCATTGCCCCGGCGCCGGCGACGACCACGGTATCGTCAGTCGTAAGGCCGTTCATGTGCGTTCATCTCCAAAATTACTCTGCCTTTCACGACACCATCGCGGATCATCGAAAGGCCTTCGGCCACGCGTTCCAGCGGCACTCGCGCTGCGATCGGCGCATCGATCAATCCGCTGCGGTAGAACGAGAATATTTCTCGCCGGGCGTCCGCCGCCTGCTGCGGAAAGCGATCCCGATAATCGGTGGACTGCAGCCCGGAAACCGAAATGTTCTTCACCAGCAGATGGCCCGCGTTGAACTGCGGGACTTGGCCGGCGGCGAAACCGACGACGATGTAGCGGCCGTTCCATCCGATCGCCCGCAACGCGGCGCTCGCCACATCCCCGCCGATGGGGTCGATTATGATTTCGGCGCCTTGGCCGGAATTGGCGGCGAGCACCTGCGACCTTAGACTGTCGCGCAGGTTCTCCGCCGTCAGGTCGACCACTTCGTCGGCGCCCGCGCTCCGTACGAGGTCAACACCCCGTTGACCCCGGATGGCGGCGATCACGCGGCCGGCGCCGAAGGCCTTGGCCAAGCCGATGCTGGCGAGCCCGACAGCACTCGCCCCGCCGAGAACAAGCACGCTTTCATCGCGCGACAGGCGGGCGCGCTCTCGCAGCGCGAACCAGGCCGTTTGATAGGGCAGGCCAAGCGCGGCGGCTTTGTCTGAAGGGATGTCGGCGGGCACGGCGACGCAGTGCTCGGCTTTTGCGCAGACGGTTTCGGCGAAAGCGCCATGAGGCAGATGCGCGAAAACCCGTTCGCCAACCGTGTGCCCGCAGACGTCGCGGCCGATCGCGCTGATCTTGCCAACGGCAATGGTGCCGGGCGAAAACGGGAGACGTGGCTTGAGCTGGTAGCGGCCTTCGACCAGCAGAACATCCGGAAAGTTCAGCTCGGCGGAAGCGACGTCGATCGCGACTTCCTCGGCGACCGGGACGGGCGCATCGATGTCGTCAATCCTGAGATTTTCGACCGGGCCGAAGGCATGAATCCTAAGCGCCCTCATCAAGGGACTCCGCATTGTGTGCGCCCAATCCCGGCGCTGCGGCCGGCCGCGCAACCCCTAGAAAGGCGCGGTCCAGGGGCACCGGCAGCGCCGGCATGGTTTGGCCCCGGCTGTTCGTGACGGTGCGGGAAAACAGGCCGCGCGCCGCCACGTGGCTGTCGGCGAGGGCTTCTTCCAGCCCGATCACGACGGAACAGCAGCATTCGACTTCGTCGAAGACCCGACGCCAGTGCCGGCCGGGTTTGGCGGCGATCTTCGATCTGACGGCGTCGGCGGTTGCGACCGGATCGCGATCGTCATCCCGCAGGGCCTGCTCAAGCCCGATCGCGTCGCAGAAATTCCCCCAGAATTTGTCTTCAATGGCGGCGACAGCGACCGTTTCGCCGTCCTGGGTATCGTAGAGCCGGTACCGCGGCGTGCCGCCGGTGACGAGGTCGCCGCCGTTCTGCGGCCAGCATCCCGTATGACCATTGCCGATGGCCCAATACATGAGCGTGAACAGGCTTTCGGTCATGGCGATGTCGAGATGACAGCCATTGCCCGTGCGCTCGCGCTGCAGCAGAGCAAGCAGGATGTTGATGACGGCGGGATAGGTTCCACCGGCAATGTCGGCGATGAGGGCCGGCGGCAACACGCGTTCGCTCTTGCCCATCGACAGCGCCAGCAGCCCGGTCTCGGCGATGTAGTTGAGATCGTGCCCGGCGCGGTGCTTTTTCGGGCCGTCCTGACCGTACCCGGTAATCGAGCAGTAAATCAGGCGGGGGAAATGGGCGGCCAGCGTCTCGTAGTCCAGGCCAAGCCGAGCCATGACGCCGGGACGAAACTGCTCGACGAGGACGTCGGCTTCGCCAATCAGCGACAGCAGACCCGCGCGAGCGTCCGGATCCTTCAGATCCACCGCCAGGCTTTTCTTCCCGCGGTTCAGCAGCGCGAAATTGACGCTGTCCTCACCCCATTTCGGCTCATAGGTGCGCATCTCGTCGCCAGATTCCGGCTTTTCGAGCTTGACCACATCCGCACCGGCTTCGGCGAGGATGAGCGATGCGAGCGGGCCGGGCAGCAGCGTGGAGAAGTCGATGACCTTCAGTCCTTGGAGTGGTTTCAATTTTCACGCCTTTGCTTGGCAACGACGGAGCGCCGCGCCGGTGCGAATCCCGGATTGCCGTAGGTTTCGAAAAGGGCCTGGGCGATGTCGTAGTGCCGGCCCAATCCGCCGCGTATGACACGTTCGATTGGTCCGTCCGGATAGCCGAGGCCCAGCTGACACGTCAGATCGATGTCGGCGCGGCTGGCCAGGCCTTCGTCGAGGAAGCGCAGTGCAACGTTGTATTTGGGCCGCACCAGCCGGTCGATGATGCGACCGGGCTGATCGGTACAGACCGAGACGCTGAAACCCGCGGCCTGCAAGACCGCTTTTGCCGCCTCAATGGCTCCTGCCGCCGTATTCTTTTGCCGCACGAGCTCGATCAGTGAGGAGGGTGGTTCGTTGCCGTTGCGATAGCGGGCGAAGCCGACCACATTCGATCCCTCCTCGCCGTCGCCTTCACCCGTGCGCGCACCCAGACACTCGAGGTCGAGTTCGACCAGTACCGCGGAGAACTTGGTGTCCTGCGGACATGCCGCATCGCCTGTAATGACCAGAACGTCAGCCTCGTTCCGCGCACTTGCTCCCGCCAGGAAAGGGTCGCCGCCTGGGAAGGAGCGGCTCTGCGGGTTTTCTTGAACGAAGTATTTCATGTCATGCCCCGAACATCGCGCTGTTCTCATATTCGAAGAAGCCACGGCCTGACTTGCGCCCTAGCAACCCCGCGGCCACCATCCTCCGCAAGAGCGGCGGAGCCGATGCCCTGGGGTCCAGCGTCGTGGGGTAGAACGCTTCGCAGAGCCGGATCTGCGTATCGAGGCCGATGAGATCGATCAGTTCCAGAGGTCCCATCTTGTAGCCGAGGGCAACCTTGATCGCCCGGTCGATATCGTCGGCTGACGCCACGCCGGCCTCGACGGCGCGGATCGCGTCGTTGTTGAACGGGACAAGCAGGGCGTTGAGGATGAATCCCGGTTTGTCCTGCGTTCTGACCGGACGCTGCCCGGACTGTTCGGTCCAGTTCCAGGCGGTCGCAAACACGCCGGGATCGGTCAGGATGCCCGGCGTCATCTCCACCAGTTTCATCAGCTGCGCCGGAAGGCAGAAATGCATGCCCACCACCCGTTCGGGGCGGGTGGACCCGGAGGCGATTTCGGTGATCGACAGCGTGGACGTGTTCGACGCGAAGATCGTTTCGGGTGAGCAGACCGCGTCGAGCTCCGCGAGGAGCTGTTTCTTGACCCCGATGTCCTCGAACACAGCCTCGATGACGAGATCGCAGTCGCTCAGCGCGTCGATCTCCGATGTCGCGGACAGCCGGGCGAGGATCTGGTCGCGCATCCGGGTATCCATTTTTCCGCGCTGGACGGATTTGTCGAAGAACGCAGCGGTGTTCTGCGCCGCGCGCGACAGCCCTTCCGGCGATTTGTCGAACGCAATGGTCCTGAAGCCGGCGCGCGCCGCCACGATGGCGATGCCGGCCCCCATCGTGCCGGCCGCGCCGCATACGCCTACGGTCTGGATGGTTTTCGTCATTTGCGGATAAAGCTCTTTCCGATCAGTTGCCTGTGGATCTGGTTGGTTCCCTCCCAGATCTGCGTGATCTTCGCATCGCGCATAAGCCGCTCGACACGGTAGTCCTGGCAGTATCCATAGCCGCCGAACATCTGGACGGCTTCGGTGGTCATGCGCATGGCGAGGTCGGATGCACGCATCTTGGCCATGGATGCTTCAATGCCGAAATCGGCCGTGCCTCCGTCGACGAGCGTTGCGACATGGTCCAGCCACGACTCGACAAAAGCGAGGTCGGTCGCCAGATCGGCAACCGTGAACTGGTTGGCTTGAAACTCGATGATCCGTCTGCCGGACTGGCGCCGCTCGTTGATGTAACTGACCATGTCGTCGAAGGCGGCCCGAGCGATGCCGAGGGCATGCGCGGCGACGCTGGGGCGCGACTTGTTCAGGGACGCGAGAAGTATCTTCAGGCCGTCGCCCGGCTCGCCAATGAGATTGGCGCGCGGCACACGGCAGTCATTGAAGGAAATCGCGGCAGTCGAAGACGCCCTGTGACCCATCTTGTGCTCGGTGCGCACCACTTCGAACCCCGGCGTCCCCTTCTCGAAGATAAGCACGGAGATCGCCTTGCGCGCGTCGTCGATTTCGCTCCACTTACCGAACAGAAGAATGAGGTCCGCCTGATCACCACTCGTGATGAAGAGCTTGCTACCGCTCACCACGATCTCATCGCCATCGGGTGTGAAGCGGGTTTTCATTCCTGTGGCGTCGGAGCCGGCACCGGCCTCGGTAATTGCCAGCGCGCCGAGCCCGCCGTTCGCAATTCTCGGCAGAAGGCGGGTCTTCTGTTCCTCGGTACCGAAGTCGATAAGCGGCTTCATGCCGTGATAGTTCGTTGCATAGATGATCCCTGTTGAGGCGCAGGCGGCGGAGATGATTTTCACCACCTCCAGATAGAGACGGTAGGACATCGCCATGCCCTCGTAGGCCTCCGGCACGAAAATGGCGTTCAGCCCCAGTTCGTTGAGCGCATTCACGTTGCCATGAGGAAACTCACCGGTTCTGTCATAGTGCTCAGCCTGCGGCGCGATCACTTCGTCGGCGAGGCGACCGACCTGATCGAGGATCATGCGCTCCTCTTCCGACCAATCGCGCCGGTGTTCGATCTGTTCAAGCACATTCATCGGATATGAACTCCCTGGCCGCCGTCGATGTAGATCGTCTCCCCGGTCAGGAAGACGATGTTCTCCGCGAACAGGGCGCCGACCAATCTGGCCACCTCGTCCGGATGCCCCGCCCGGCCCACCGGCACCCGGCGGCGAAGCCATTTCTGGATTCTCTCATTGGCCAGAAACGCGCGATTGAGATCGGTTTCGATGTAGCCAGGGGCGACGTTGAGCAACGAAATCCCTGCGCCCGCCCATTCCGCGGCAAGGCAGCGCGTGATTGCTCCGACGGCCGCCTTGGACGACGCGTAAGCCACGTTTTCGGAGACGGCGAGACGGTCGACAAAAGAACCGATGTTGACGATGAGCCCTTCACCACGGGCGACGAGATGCGGGTAGACATTCTGACACGCGACCAGCAGACCGGTCGTGTTGAGGCGCAAGGTGCTCTCGAATTCCTCGACCGTGAGCTCGATGGTGGGTTTTTCGGAATGCGCGCCGGCCGCATTGACCAGGCCCACGATTGCACCTTTGGCGGCCACTTCCTGGAAAGCCGCCGAAATGGCTCCGGGGTCCGAAACGTCGCACGCCACGCCGTAGCCCGCCGGCGCCTCGCCCGATCGGGACACGGAGGCGATGCGATAGCCTCGCCGCTCCAGGTCGAGCGCGATTGCCGCGCCTATCCCCCGGCTCGCGCCCGTAACCACTATCTGACCTTCAGGCATCTTTGAACTCCGGCTTGCGCTTTTCAACGAATGCGGCGAGGCCCTCTTCGGCGTCCGCCGTCCTGTATGCGAGTGTGGAAAGATCGGCCTCGACTTTCAGACCCTCTGCAACAGGGAGGTCGAGTGCGCGCCTGACGGCGTCTCGCGCAAAGCCAATCGATGGCACGCTGAAACGGGTGATCTCGCTTGCATAGGCCATTGCCGCCGCGACCACATCCGTATCCACCAGCCGGTTGGCAAGGCCGATCCTCTCGGCCTCGGCCGCGTCGATCGTGCGACCGGTGAGGATGATATCCAGAGCATGCGCCTCGCCGATCAGTCGTGGCAGGCGCTGTGTGCCGCCATAGCCGGGGATCAGGCCGAGTCTGATTTCCGGGAGGCCCATCTTGGCGTTGGCCGAGACGATCCTGAGCGTGCAGGCAAGCGCAAGCTCCAAGCCGCCGCCGAATGCGTAGCCGTTGATAGCCGCAATCGAAATGACCGGCAGTCGGGCGATCTTCTCGAACACGGCCTGGCCGAGCTCGGCGCCCCGCTTCTGCTCCATCAACTGCCTGTGTCGAAGCTCTTCGATGTCTGCACCAGCGCAAAAGGCCTTGTTGCCCGCCCCCGTCACAATCAGCGCTCGCACAGACGAACTGGCCACCTCGTCGAGCCGGGCGTCGAGTTTCCTCAGCACTTCGAAAGACAGGGCGTTCAGCTTGTCCGGCCTGTTGAGCGTGATGACAGCGAAAGGGCCAGTAATCTCCAGACCGACCGTCATTTCGCACCTGCGAGCTGATAGCGGATTGGTGTCGGCTTGATCTCGTGGCGGTTGGCCATTTCCACAAGCTCGCGCTTCAGAATCTTGCCGCTTGCAGTGAGCGGAAAGCTATCCACCCGCAGAAAATATTCCGGCATGTCGTACTTCGAAAGACCCTCCTCTGCGAGATGCAGCAGCAGGTCTTCCGGTTCCGCATCGCCGATGATGGCTATGCACACGCGCTCGCCGAGCCGTGGGTCCGCCACCGGAAAGCAGGCGACCCGCTCGACGCGATCATGGCGCATGGCGACCGCCTCTATGTGGGCCGGATAGATGTTATGGCCGCCGCGAATGATGAGGTCCTTGATGCGGCCCTCGATCGTCAGGTTGCCACGCTCGTCCAACGACCCCAGGTCACCGGACATAAACCACCCATCCTTGTTGAACGATTTTTCCGTCGCGTTCTGATCGTCAAAGTAGCCCAACATCAGTGCGGCGCCGCGTCCCCCGATCTGTCCGATGCCGCCGGCAGGAAGCTGCGTGTCCTGATCGTCGGAATCGAAGATGCGGACCTCGTATGCGCTTCCACCACGCCCGCAGGTGTTAACGATCGTCTCGATGTCGTCGTCGGGGTGGGTGTATTGATGCGACGAGTTTTCGGTCATGCCGTAGACGTTCTGTGCCTTGATGCCTTGCCGGACGAAGGCATCGGCGACCGACGGCGGAATGGGCGAACCCGCCATGTAGAAGACTTCGACATCGCCGAGACGGCGCAATCCGCGCTGCTTCTGGCTTTCCAGAATGTCCATCGCATGGGTCGGAACCCCCATCACATAGCTGGCTCCGGATTCAATGATCCAGTCCAGGCGGCTGAGGCCTGCCGGGGCGTCATCAGTCGTCAGGTTGCCGCCCGCTATCAGCCATTGGGCGACTGCCACCCAGGCGATGTGGTGTGACAGCGGGGAGAGCGTGAGGATCGAAGTTTCGGGACCGTGGTTCCAGTCCCTTGCAAGTTCGCGCGCGTTGGCCAGCAGGGTGTTGTGCGAATGCATGACGCATTTCGGCTCGCCCGTCGTTCCGGATGTGAAGGCCAGGTAGGCAACGCAGTCGGGATCTGTGTTCGGCTGGGCCAGATTCGGGGCCGCCCCCGGCAAGGTCTCCGGTGTGAAGACCATCTTGAGGCTTTTGACCTCGGACAGGATCGCGTCGAAATTCGCAGTCGTCCGGTCTGCGCCCCAACCATCCTCCGTCAAAAGGATACGCGTCGACAGGCGATTGAGTCGTGTCCCGATCTCGGCGCAGGTGTGCGTCCGGTGCAGGGACGGGTTGCAAGCGAACCCCTCCCGGGCGCATGCCAGGAACATCAGGATGCCTTCGAGCTTGTTCGACATCCAGATCGAGACGCGGTCGCCGCCCTGCAGGCCGTAGATGCGCAACTCCGCAGCGATGCCATCGACCCGCGCAAGCACTTCGGCCCAGGTGAGGTGGCTTGTTCCGTCGCGAAGAGCAGGAACGTCGGGACGCGCCGCCGCGTTTGCGACCAGCAGGCTGTAGAACGTGTCCTGCGTCCAAAGTCCGGCATCGTAATAGCGCTGCGCCACGCCAGGATTGTGGAGAGTGAGATACGGTCGCATTGGTCAGCTTCCGAACTTGCCTGCGTCAGGCTCGCGCCGCGCGGAGAACGCATCGGCGAGTTCATGCGCTTCGTCGCTCTCAAGGTACGACCGCAACAGCAAGTCGTGCGCCATGCGCGACAGGCCCGATACGCCACCATGCCGGGCATTGAAGGCCGCCTTGATGGAAGCCAGCGCGAAGGAGCCGCGCGCCGCTATTTCCAGGGCAAACTTCTGTGTTTCCTCGGCAAGATCTTCGTCGGCGACGACCTTGTTGATCAAGCCCAAAGCCAATGCCTCGTCGGCCGTTATTTTCGGATTGCGGTACCAGATTTCCTTGGCTTTCTTCTTGCCGACCAGGTCTTCGAGATACCAGGTGCCGTAGCCGGCATCGAACGATCCTACCATCGGCCCGACCTGCCTGAAGATCGCGCTCTTCTTGGCGATTGTGCAGTCGCATACCATTTGAAGAACGTTGCCGCCGCCGACCGCGAAACCGTTGACGGACGCGATTACAGGCTTTTGCAGCTTGTCAATTGCCTCATACATCTCGAGCGTGGGCAGCGTGCCGGCATAAAGCATTGTGTCCTCCATACCGTCCTTGCGGCCGCCAACGCAGAAAAACTGGTTTCCTGCCCCGGTGAGCACGACCACGCGGGTTCTGGTCTCGCGCCGGATCGTTTCAATGCAGTCGCGGATTTCGTGGCACATGGTCACGTTGAACATGTTGCCGTCGTCCGGTCGGTTCAACGTGATCGTCCCGATGGGACCGGTTTCCTGATAAAGAATGGTTTCGTATGTCATGGACCGCCTTTCAGATGATATCGGCCGCTCGAAGGCGGGCCAGCTTCCCAGGATCGTAGTTCAGTATTTCGCGGAAAGCGCTCTCGGTATGCTCCCCTGTTCGTGGTGGCGCCGTGCGGGCGATGTTTGCGCGGCCATCGATGCGGATGCCGTTGCCGACCTGGGGAACCGTGCCGTTCCCCGATCGCAAGCGATAAAAGAGACCGCGCTCCAGCAGTTGCGGATCCCGAACGACATCTCCGAGGCTGTTGATGGGGCCGACGGGAATGCGCGCTTGCCTTAGAAATTCAAGCCAATGGCCCGCCCCCTTGGTTTTGAGAATCCCTTGTATCTTGGCGACAATTTCCGGGCGGAAGGCCCGGCGATCCGAATTGGTACGGAAGCGCTCATCGGCGCCGTATTCAGGCTCACCGAGAGCCTGCCAGAACCGCGACCAGATATTGTCGTTGCCGAGACCGATGGTGATCGGGTTGTCGGCGGTTTCAAACGCCTGGTAGACCGCGATGACGCTGTCCTTGCCGCCCGATCTCCGGGCGCCGATGCCGGAGCCCAGATAGGAGACGAGCTGACAGTTGAGGAACCGGGTCATGGAATCCACCAGAGCTATGTCGATTGTCGCACCCTGGCGCGTTCGCCCGCGCCGTATCAAGGCAGAAAGCGCCGCGTATGCCGCATCCTGCCCCGCCAGGAGATCAGCCGCCGGCGCACCGATCTTCTGAGGCGTTCCATCGGCTTCGCCGGTCATGTCCATAATGCCGGAATAGCCCTCGGCGATCAGGTCGTAGCAGGGCCAGTCCGCACGCGCGCCTTCCATGCCGAAGCCGGTTATGGACACGTAGATCAGGTCGGGTTTGCGGGTCCTGAGCGTCTGGTCGTCGAGCCCCAGTTTGCGGGATACCCGCGGCGGCGTGTTCACCAGGACGATATCCGCCTTGTCGACGAAATCGTACAGGACGTCGCGGGCCTGTTCATTCGTCAGGTCGAGAACGACGCTCTTCTTGTTCCTGTTGACGCTCAGGAACCACAGCGCCTCGCCGTCATGAAACGGGGGACCCCAGGATCGGGTATCATCGCCTCCGGGGCGTTCGATCTTGATGACCTCGGCCCCCATGTCGCCGAGCATCATGCCGGCGTAAGGACCGGCGACGGATGTCGTAAGGTCGAGGACGATGATGTCGGAAAGCATCCTGTCTCCGTCTTGATCGCCATCCAGCAGCGGCAACAGTTCGTGTGGAAGCGATGCGGAATGCTCTGAGTTCATAATGCTGCTCGTTCAGTCAACGCCTGAGGTCAGATACGCCAGTCTGAGCAAGCGGCATGCCAATTGCAGGAATCCGCGCAAAAGATGGGTTTGGGCCGGAAACCGGCGCGCAATCGATCCTGGACGGGGAGTGGGCGTCCAAAAGTGTCTTTGGCAAAGACACTGCCTGCACTAGTGTGTATTCGCTGCGGTCGGAACGGGTTGTTCAGGCCGTTTAAGAAAGCAGAAGGTGGCTATGTCGAGTGTTCTTGGCTTTGCGCTGACGGAGAACGGACGCGTGATCCTGGCGCGCGGACTTGGAGAAGATCCGCGAGTCCGCGCGCTGATAAGCGATGATTCCTGGCTCGAAAAGGCGGGAAAGCGACGGTTGCAGCCGCTTATCCTCGATCGGAAACACTATTCTGTTCTGCTCTTTCCAGTCCCGGACGGACATCTTGTCCTCATTTGCGAGGCACGCGAGCCCTTGGTCGAGTTCCTGGCCTCGGTGGATTTTGCGTACGAGATTTTCGAGCACCTGCTCGCCAATCCCTTCGACGCCATGACCGTCGTGGATGACCAGGCCCGGGTCGTCTACATATCGCCGGTCCATGAGAAGTTCTTCGGCCTCGAGCATGGAGAGGCGAACGGCAAGCCGGTCAGGCAGGTCATCGAAAACACCAGGCTCGATTCCGTGGTGCGCACGGGCAAGGCGGAGGTCGGCCACATCCAAAAGATGCGTGGCACGGAGCGGGTCGTTTCACGCATGCCGATCCTGTCCGACGACAAGATTGTCGGCGCGGTGGGGCGCGTGATGTTCAGGGGGCCCGAGCAACTGGCGGCTCTCAGCAAACGCGTTTCTGCACTCGAGGACGAGGTCGAGTTTCACAAGCGTCAGGTCGATGCCCTCCGCAGGCGCGGCTACGGGCTGGACAGTCTGATCGGAGAAAGCCAGCCGATGCAGCGGCTGAAGCGCGAGATCGCCAAAATCGCACCGCTTGAGATTCCCGTCCTGATCTTCGGCGAAAGCGGCACAGGGAAGGAACTGGTCGCGCAGTCGCTGCAAGCCTTGAGTCTTCGGCGCGACAACCAGATGGTCATGGTCAACTCCGCAGCGTTGCCGGCCAACCTCGTCGAAGCCGAACTCTTCGGTTACGAACCTGGTGCCTTCACCGGAGCGGACAAGCGCGGCCGCATCGGCAAGTTCGAGCAGGCTCACGAAGGCACGATCTTCCTCGATGAAATCGGCGACATGCCGCTCGAGGTGCAGGTCAAGCTGTTGCGCGTGCTTCAGGACAAGCTCGTCGAGCGGGTGGGCGCGACGAAGCCGCGGCAGGTCGATTTCAGATTGATCAGCGCGACCAATCGGGATCTGCAATCCCTTGTCTCGGAAGGCAAGTTCAGGCTGGACCTCTTCTATCGGATCACTCCATTGGTCATTCAGGTGCCGCCGCTGCGCAACCGGGTGGAAGACATCGAGCTGCTGGTCGCGCATTTTCTTCAGGAATTGTCGCTGCAGCATCGCAAGCCTGCGCCCGACTTGGACGAAGCGGCGCTCGCCTACCTGCAGGAGCAGCCCTGGCCGGGGAACATCAGACAGCTCAGGCAGGAGATCGAACGGGCGTTCGTCTTCGCGGAAGACGGGCGCATCACTCCCGACACGCTGATGAGCTATGGCGATTTTTCACCCTCGACGGTGCTTCCCGCAGCAACAGCATCGGTCGGCGCCGAAGGCCGCAGCATGCGTGATGTTGTGGCGCAGACCGAGACTGACTTGGTTCGCAACGCCATGGAGCACCACCGCGGCAACAAGAAGCGTGTGGCAGAGGAGCTGGGAATATCGCGCTCCTACCTCTACAAACTTCTCGATCAGCAATAGCATTTTTTGCCGGCGTAGTTTTGAACGGCCGAAGGCAGCCGTCATTCGTGCGTTTGGCACGTGACTTGCAAGATCGCTCTGCGAAACCGTTGCAGGAGACAGGCATGGAAATCGAGCTGGCGAACAAAGTGGCAATCATCACCGGCGGCAGCAAGGGACTTGGCCGGGCGATCGCCATGGAAATGGCGAAAGCCGGGGCTGACCCTGTTATCGTGTCGCGTGACATCGAAGCGCTGGAAGCGGCAAAATCCGACATCGAAACGACGACGGGCCGCAACGTGCTCATCGTGGCGACCGATTTGAGCAAGCGCGGCACGGCCGAGGAGTGTGTCCAGGAGGCCGTCAGGCAGCGCGGTCAGATTGATATTCTGGTGAACTGCGCCGGCGCCACCAGGAGAGGCGATTTCTTCGAGCTCACCGATCAGGACTGGGATGGCGGATACGCGCTCAAACTGCACGGCGCGGTGCGCATGTGTCGGGCGGCGTGGCCATATCTCAAGGTCTCCAAGGGCGTGGTGATCAACGTCGCCGGAGTGAGTTTGCGGACCCCGACCAAGGATTTCACCATCGGAGCATCCGTCAATTCGGCGCTCACCACATTCAGCAAGTCGCTGGCCGATCTCGGAATAGAGGACGGCGTCCGCGTCAACGTAATCAACCCTGGTTACATCGCTTCAGAGCGGCTCGACCGGAGGGTGGACGCCATTGTGCGCTCGACGGAACAGAACAAGGACGAGGTTCACCGGGATCTTCTTGCCGGATATGGCGTTCCCAGATTTGGCAAACCGCTCGAGATCGGAGAGTTCGCAGTATTCCTTGCTTCGGAGAAGGCATCCTATGTCCACGGCATAGCGATCGACATAGACGGCGGCGCATCGCGCGGACAGTAGTGGTTTCTCCGGGGGATATCAGTTCGACGCGCTCATGCGCGCCCGCGAAGGCAGTCACGAGATCCAACTGGACCTGATCTACGATTATGCTTCGAAAGTTGCGCTAGACCCGGAGTTCCAGAAGCATCTCGGTCACCGCAGACCTCCGATCTTGGCTGTCTGGGGCGGAGAGACCCGTTCTTCCTGCCGGCTGGCGCTGGCGCGTTCGATCGCGGCCAGCCGGAAATCCAGGTCCAGTTGTTGGATACGGGCCACTTCGCTCTCGAAACACACCCGGAGAAGATTGCTGCATTGATCAAAGAGTTGGCGGCCCTTCGTGAATTGCTCGGCGGCGTGCGGGGTTGATTGACTTGAGCGCTACACGTCAACGGCGCCGAGAAATTCGCGGCAGCGCCCGACGGGCGCTTAGCTGAACGAACGGGCGCTTGCAGGATCGGAGATCCCGGCCTTTGCAGCTTATTTGAGGCGCGAAGCAGCCAGTGGACAGCCTCGCCGCATAGATGACGTAATCCACACGGCTACCGCGTTCCGGCCTTCTGACGCTTGGCTGATTTGTACGGCGGGGATCGCTTCGTAAGGCGGGATCGCGGCTCCAACTAGGAGTGCATTTTGGTAGCGGCCTGTATTGAACCCCCGACATCTATCCCAAAGAAAATCAACGACTTAGGCTTTCATAGGATTTGTCCGCAAACTGCATCTAAAATTTCTTTTGAAAAATCAATAAGTTATTGAAGTTCGGTGGTAGCGGAGGAGGGACTTGAACCCCCGACACGCGGATTATGATTCCGCTGCTCTAACCAACTGAGCTACTCCGCCCCGAAAAGCGTGGCACGGGGCCGGCGGGAGGGGATCCCTGGCGCTTTTTGAAGTCGGGCGGATATAAGGTTGAGAGCTTGTCGGTGTCAAGCGGCCAATGCCGCCCGCCGGGGGACTTTTTCCCAGGGTCCGGGCGCACGTTCTGGTGATTGAACCGCAGCGGGCTTGAGTTGCGTCGCGTGCGCCGATATGTGTCGGCAACACCAATTCATGTGAAGAGTTTATGAAGCCGCGAATTGCAGTCCTGGGATGTGGGTATTGGGGGTCGAACCACATCCGTACCTTGAAATCGCTTGGCGTTCTCACCGCCGTCTCCGACGCCAATCCGGCGCGGGCGGAGGGCTTTGCCAGCGAGCAGGAATGTCGCACAATCGCTCCCGACGACCTTTTCAATGACGACAGCATCGATGCGATCGTCATGGCGCTGCCGCCGCAATATCACGCCGAATACGCCATCAGGACCGTGCGGGCGGGCAAGGACGTGCTCGTCGAAAAGCCGATTGCCCTCACCGTGCCGGATGCACAGCGGGCGGTGGACGCCGCCCATGAAACGGGCCGCGTTCTCATGGTCGGGCATGTTCTGCGTTTCCACCCGGCATTCGAAAAGTTGAAATCGCTGATCGATGACGGCGAGCTCGGCACGGTGCGTTATATCCACTCGCACCGGCTCGGTCTCGGCAAGTTCCATACCGAAAATGACGCGCTGTGGGATCTGGCGCCGCACGATCTGTCGATGATCCTTGCCATAACCGGCTCGGCGCCGGTGGAGGTGCGCGGCGAGGGGGCGGCCCTGCTCGATCATCTGAGCGATTTCGCGCATCTGCACATGCGTTTCGCCAACGGCCTGCGCAGCCACCTGTTCACCTCACGGCTCAACCCTTACCGCGAGCGCCGGCTGACTGTCGTCGGCACCAAGGCCATGGCCGTGTTCGACGATGTCGAGCCGTGGGGGCGCAAGCTCGCCGTCTATCGCCACGCCGTGTGGCAGGACAGCGGCCAATGGGCCTTCACCACCAACGAGCCATCCTATGTGGACGTCAAGGAAGGCATGCCGCTCACCCGCGAGCTGGAGCACTTCCTTGACTGCATCACCACGCGGGGCCAGCCCAGAACCTCGGGTGAGGAAGCCATCGACGTGCTGCGCATCCTCACCGCGGGGACGGTGTGGCACGACTGAAACCGGTGCCGGCGCTGCGTCCGCCGGCGGATGTCCACAGCTTCCTCGCGCGCCACGGCCCTCGGTGGCCCACCGGCATCTTGACTTCCGGCCGCGCGTCTTCAAGGTTTCGTTAGCTTTCGGTCCGAGAATACGGGGCTGAAGGCACGGTTGTTTCACCGTAGAGAATCCAGTCCAGGTTTCCACAAAGGCACGTCGGTTTGCGCATCCGTCCTTCCAAAGGGAGTGGCGCGCCTTTCGGTTGTGGCGCCGGGGCACGCGGTCACTCTGCGAATGGAATGCAAATGGAAGAGAGACTGACAATGAGCATCAAGGCACTGGTGTGGGGCGAAAATGTGCACGAGCGCGAAAACGAAATCGTGCGCTCCATCTACCCCGATGGAATGCATGCGACAATTGCCGGCGCACTCGCTGCCGACGGCGATATCGCGACCGAAACCGCGGTCCTGCAAGACCCGGAGCACGGGCTTTCGGAAGAGGTGCTGGCGCGAACGGACGTGCTGGTCTGGTGGGGACACAAGGCCCACGGCGCGGTCGAGGATGAAATCGTCGAGCGCGTGGCGCGGCGCGTTTGGGAGGGAATGGGCCTGATCCTGCTGCACTCGGCGCATTTCTCGAAAATATTCAAGCGGCTGATGGGCGCGCCCTGCTCGCTGAAATGGCGTGAGGCAGGTGAGCGGGAGCGGCTGTGGGTCGTCAATCCGCGCCATCCCATCGCCCACGGCCTTCCCGAATATTTCGAGCTCGAACATGAGGAGATGTATGGCGAGCCGTTCTCGGTTCCCGAACCCCTCGAGACGGTATTCATCTCCTGGTTCCAGGGCGGAGAAGTGTTCCGCTCCGGCCTTACATACCGTCGCGGGGCCGGGAGCATCTTCTATTTCAGGCCCGGCCACGAGACTTATCCGACCTATCACGACGCGACCGTCGGCCAGGTGCTGCGCAATGCGGCGCGGTGGGCCTATACGCCGGGGCCGGCCTTCACCGCCATCCACAAGGCGCCGAACGTGCCGGCTGACGCTGCCCCCGAACCCATCGTCGAGCGCGGCCCGAAGCTGCACAAGCCCGGCGAAGAAGGCTATAAATAGGAAGAACAGACATGCGCCTGCTCATTCTGGGCACCGGCAAGATGGCCAACCGTCACGCCACCTCTTTCGCGGCGATTCCCGGCGTGCACCTTACCGGCGCCGTCGACACGGATGCCGAAAGGTTGCACAGCTTCTGCGACAAGCACGGCATAGAAAGGCGCTTTGAAACCGCCGAAAGCGCCTTGGCCTGGGGCGATTTCGATGCGGTCGCCAATGTGACGCCGGATGCCGTGCATTACGCGACATCCATGGCCTGCATCGCCGCCGGCAAGCATGTGCTGTGCGAAAAGCCGCTTGCCACCAACCACGCTCATGCCGTCGAGATGGCCGACGCGGCCGACCGCGCCGGCGTGGTCGCGATGGTCAATCTCAGCTACCGGGACGTCGCCGAGCTGCATGCGGCGCGCGAGATGGTGCTGGCAGGGCGCATCGGAGCGGTCAAGCATGTGGAGGCCTCCTATCTGCAAAGCTGGCTCGTCTCCAGCGCATGGGGCGACTGGCGCACCGGGCCGCAATGGCTGTGGCGGCTGTCGAAGGGGCATGGATCGAACGGCACGCTGGGCGACATCGGCATCCATATCCTCGACTTCGTCGCCTTCGGTGCTGCCAGCCAGATCAGCGATGTCTCCTGCCGGCTGAAGACCTTCAACAAGGTCGATGGCGACCGGATCGGCGACTATGTGCTCGACGCCAATGACAGTTTCGTCATGACCGCCGGCTTCGAAAATGGTGCGCTGGGCGTGATCCACGCCACGCGCTGGGCCACCGGCCACCTCAACGAACTGCGCCTGCGCATCTATGGCGACAAGGGCGGCATCGAGGTTCAGCACGGGCACCAGGCGTCGCATCTCAGGGTCTGCGTCGACGGTGATACCGAGACCGCGACATGGCGCGATGTGACGGCGGAGCCGGTGGCGACCAATTACGAGCGCTTCGTCAATGCGGTGAGGCTCAATATCCCGACCGAGCCCGACTTCCAGCACGCGGCCGACCTGCAGCGCCTCCTCGATCTCGCCTCTCTGGCGGATATGCCGCAGCCGCGCGGAAAGCAGAAAAAGATGGCGCGCCTTAGCGCCTACAGGATGGGCTAGAGCATTTTGCAGTCAGGTGGAATCACCTGACATCGCACAAATGCAGTGAAAACAAGTAGATAGAGCAGAACAACGTTTCAGTGAAACGATGTTCTGCTCTAAGGGGAGTGCGGGAGCTTCGGTACAGGGGCCCCGGCACCCTATAAGGCCGACGATCCTTCCAGCTTGGCAAGCTGTGTTTCCGCCGCGGTGCTGCGTTCGGAACGCTCGATGAAGCCGCCACCATAGACCCTGGCGTCATCCTCGTCGCTCGAATAAAGAACACAGGCCTGACCCGGGGCGACCCCGGCTTCGCCTTCGTGCAGGTCGACGAAGGTCGTTCCGGCCCGGTGATAGAGCGTGGCCGGCGCCGGAGGACGGGTCGAGCGCACCTTGGTGTGGATCTCCAGGCCTTCGGCTGGAATGGCCGACAGCGGGCCGTCGCCCAGCCAGTTCACCTGGCGCAGGAACAGGCGGCGCGTCTCCAGCGCCTCGCGCGGGCCGACGACCACGCGCGCTGCCGCCGCATCCAGATGGACGACGTAAAGCGGCTCGCCGGCCGCCACGCCGATGCCGCGACGCTGGCCGATCGTGTAGTGCATGACACCTTCGTGCCGGCCGAGCACCCGGCCGTCGATATGCACGATGTCGCCGGCACTGGCCGCGCCAGGCTTCAGCTTGGAAATGATGTCGGAATATTTGCCCTTAGGCACGAAACAGATGTCCTGACTGTCCTGCTTGGCCGCCACCGAAAGACCCATCTCCTCGGCGATGGCGCGAACCTCCGGCTTCGGCATGCCGCCCAGGGGAAAGCGCAGGTAATCGATCTGCTCCTGCGTGGTGGCGAAAAGGAAATAGCTCTGGTCGCGGTCGGCGTCGACCGGCCGGTGCAGCGCCCGGTGGGCTCCATTGGATTTGCTGCGGATATAATGTCCGGTGGCAAGCGCGTCGGCGCCCAGATCGCGCGCGGTCTGGAGAAGATCGGAAAACTTGACCGTCTGGTTGCACGAAACGCAGGGGATCGGCGTCTCGCCGGCGACATAGCTTTCGGCAAAGGGATCTATGACAGCCTTGCGGAAACGCTCCTCGTAGTCGAGCACGTAATGGGCGATGCCCAGCGTCTCGGCGACACGGCGGGCATCGTCTATGTCCTGGCCTGCGCAGCAGGAACCGGGCCGATGGGTGGCGGCGCCATGGTCGTAAAGCTGCAGCGTCACACCCACGACTTCATAGCCTTCGCGGGCAAGAATGCCGGCGACGACCGAGGAATCGACACCGCCCGACATGGCGACGACAACGCGCGTGTCCTGCGGGCGGCCTGGCAGATCGAGGCTGTTCATCATTATTTTTCCGTTTGTCGGGACGCTACATGCCAATCGCGCGGTCCGGGGTCAAGGTGGCGATCCTTTCGCCCTGCGGCAAGGGGCGCCTGCCCAATGGATGGCGACGCGCGCGAACGCTCTCATTATAATCAAAGGCGAGGCAAATCCCTAACGCCGGATTCATAAGTCTTACCTTACTCTTACCTTGCGTTTAGGCAATTCTTAAAGCTGCGGCGGTAACGTCGTGATGATTGGGTCTTGGTTCAGTGTAGAGAGTACGATGACCGATCTGGTGCGACCACGCGTGAAATATGTTATCGGGCCTGACGGCAGTCCCTTGACGATTGCCGATTTGCCGCCCACCAACACGCGCAGGTGGGTTATTCGCCGCAAGGCGGAAGTAGTGGCCGCCGTGCGCGGCGGGCTGTTGAGCCTTGAGGAAGCGTGTCAGCGTTATCGGCTGACCGTGGAGGAATTCCTGTCGTGGCAGGCGTCCATCGAGGATCACGGCCTGCAGGGGTTGCGAACGACACGGATTCAGCAATACCGCCACTGACGGCCACCGTCTGGCAGCATTACCGCCTTTCTCGCCGGTGCAGGGATGATTCCTTTCGCCGGCGATTGCGTTTTCAGGATAGTGCTCCGACAAGAGCCGGGCGGGCAGCCTTGAAACAGCAAACGAAAAAGCCCGGCGGAACTCGTCCGCCGGGCTTTCGAGCATTTTCTGGTGACTTGGGGGGGTTAGCCGGTCATGACGCGGGAAGCCTCGGCGTCGCCGCCGCGTTTTCCGTCGCGCATTTCCAGCGCTTCCGCTTTTCTCAGTTCTGCTTCCACTTCCGCCAGATCGTCCAGCGCCTGTTCCTTCTGCTGCTGGAGCTCGGTTTGCGAGGTGAGCAGATTGTCGCGGCGTAGCCGCGCGGCCTTGGCGAAGGTCGGATAGGCGAAATGGTTTTGATCGGTAATGCCGGCTTTCGCCTCTTCGCTGACGACCTGGGCCTCGAGTTCGGAAGCCATGCGTTCGAATTCGGCGATCATCGTGTCGAGCTGGTCGATCCGACGGCGCTTCTCGTTCACCTGAAACTGCTTGAGCCGAACGAGATTCTCTCGTGATTTCATCATCAGATCTCCCCAGAAAACGCTGCGTACATACACGTAGTTACAAAGCCGGCAGTGAATGGATGAAGCTGGCTTGGAAAACAAAACCCTAAAATTCCGCCTGCCTGGTAACCATTCGTTTACGGGCATTGTTAATCATAAAGGCCATGGCTTAAGGCTCGGTAAAAATCCCGGTGGGGTTTCAAAGGGCCCAAAAGCCTTCGGTCGGGGACGACGAACGCTCATGCGGGCAGGGTCAGGACGGCTGCGATATTTACGAATGGACGCTCGCGCCTGCTGAACGGGGGCGGGAAGCGGCTTTATGGCCGTCGATGAGAAAAATTTGGTGAGGGTGATTCAGTATTTGGATTCAACAAGGTGTCTGAAAAAGCTAAAAAGTTCTGTTAGCTCTTGCCATGCTGAATCAGATTTTGTTAACCATTAACTGGCAGCCTCCGATTCAGGCGATCACTGCTCCGGTGCCGGATGTCTGCTCAACCCGGTTCGGCGGCGGAAAAGGGGAATAACATGCGCGTTTTGCTGATTGAAGACGACAGTGCAACCGCACAGAGCATCGAGCTGATGCTGAAGTCGGAGAGCTTTAACGTCTATACGACGGATCTCGGCGAAGAAGGTGTCGATCTCGGTAAACTGTACGACTACGACATAATCCTTCTGGACCTGAACCTGCCGGACATGTCGGGCTACGAGGTGTTGCGGACACTTCGCCTTTCCAAGGTCAAGACGCCGATCCTGATCCTTTCGGGCATGGCCGGCATCGAGGACAAGGTCAGGGGGCTGGGCTTCGGCGCCGACGATTATATGACCAAGCCGTTCCACAAGGACGAGCTGGTGGCGCGCATCCACGCGATTGTCCGCCGCTCGAAAGGTCACGCCCAGTCGATCATCACGACCGGCGACTTGGTGGTCAATCTCGACGCGAAGACGGTGGAAGTCGCGGGCCAGCGCGTGCACCTGACCGGCAAGGAATATCAGATGCTGGAGTTGCTCTCGCTGCGCAAGGGCACGACGCTGACCAAGGAAATGTTCCTCAACCATCTTTATGGCGGTATGGACGAGCCGGAACTGAAGATTATCGACGTCTTCATCTGCAAGCTGCGCAAGAAACTCGATACGGCTTCCGGCGGGCAGAACTATATCGAGACCGTATGGGGCCGCGGCTATGTGTTGCGCGAGCCCGAGGAAATCCGCGAAAGCGCCTGAGCGGCCGCGTTTCAGATTAAAAAACCCGGCGTTGGCCGGGTTTTTCGTTTGGGCTTGCGCGCGAATCCGGTCTGCCGGCCGCTGCTAAGCGGCGGCCTGGAGCTCGCGAAAATTGTTCAGAAGCTGTGCGCGGGTGAACGGCTTGAGCATGTAGCCGGCGGCGCCGGCGCGCTTGGCGCGCATGATCGGCCCGATGTCCATGGCATAGGTGCACAGCAGGATGTGCGGCCTGGCGTTCGGGTCCAGCGCCATAAGCCGGGTGATCAGCTCGGCTGCATCCATGTCGGGCAGGGTTGCATCGACGATGATCGCTTCCGGCATTTCATGCGTGCAGATCTCGATGGCCTCATAGGCCGAACTTGCTTCCGCCACCAGCATTTCGGGACCGGCCAGGATTCGCTTCGCGACCTTTCGGATGACGCTCGAATCGTCGACGATCAGACAGCGCTTCATGGTTTCCGGTTCCTGTTGGCTCGGCGGAGCGTCCCGCATGTCCCACCGATACTCGCATGGGTTGGTAAAGCCGTCGCAAAGATGCGTGGTTAATTTTTAACTAAGTGGCCGAGAGGATGATTTCCTCGGCACCGGCCCGGATGGAAATGGTCATTCCCGTCTCCCGCGCCAGAAGCATCGTGTAATAGAACTGGACGCTGTGGGCATCGATGGCTTCTTCAGGTTGGCGTCCGGCGTGCAGCTCGAGGAATCTCGCCGGCACACGCACCATCGGTCCATTGGCGTTGATGGTGAAGCGGGGCGCTGTTTCCACGTCGTCCAGGCGCACGGTCAGTTTGCCGCCGCGCGGTATCGCCGTGTTGGAAATCAGGATCATGTTGAGCAGCAGCTTGACTTTGTTCTTCGGCAGAAGCGCCCGGTTGCCGATCCATTCCAGTTCCGGCTTTTCGTTGCGGATAAAGGCGGTGGCGACGGCCTGGGCATCGCCCGTATCTATCTGCATGCCGGCCGAGCCGGCAGCGCCGAAGGCGAGGCGCGCGAACTGGAGGCGAGCCGAGGCGTTCACCGCGCTGGCGCGGATGAGCTGCATGGCGTCTTCGTCGGCGCCGCCCTCGTCCAGCAATTCCAGTCCATTGTTGATCGCGCCCACCGGAGAGATGATGTCATGGCACACGCGGCTGCACAAAAGGGCTGCGAGGTCTGTCGCGCTGAGCGAGAAAATGTCGGTCATATCCGAGCCGTCCCCTGGATCGCTTTCCAAGCCGAAATGGCATGGCGCGAGCCATGCCGGCGAATCGCTATAGCTATAGCCGGTTTCTTCGTACACACGAGCGAGCTGACCGGCAACAAATGGCCATTCAACCCAAGCGTGCAGAAAAGGCGCATACGGCGATGGCGGTCGGCTGATCCCCAACGCCAAGGCCGTATGCAGGCCCTGTGGAAGAAGTGGGGGCTTAATGGTTGAAAAAGGATTACGGCATAGAATCGAATCTTAGATAAGCCCGTTGGCGGGGTCAGGGGTAGCGGAGCCGCAGGAGCAAAGGCGTTTCAACGCTTCACAACGGAGAAGAAGAAATGATTCAGGGTCTGTTCGAGCGTATTGGCGCGCGAAAACTTGCTGTCGTTCTCGTCATGGCCGTGCTGGCCGCCCTGGCGCCGTCGCGCGCTTCGGCGCAGCAGAACGGTTACACGGTGGATGAGATCGTGACGGCCGGCGAACAATTCTTCGGCGCGACCACCGGAGGGCTCGCAACCCTCGTCGAGAAGATTTTCTCCACCTATGGCCTACCCAACGGTTATGTGCTCGGCCAGGAAGGATCCGGCGCCATTGTCGGCGGCCTGACCTATGGCGAGGGCACCCTTTACACCAAGAATGCCGGGGATCATCCCGTGTTCTGGCAGGGGCCTTCCATCGGTTGGGACTTCGGCGCGCAGGGCTCGCGCGTCATGGTGCTCGTTTATAATCTCGATCAGGTTGGGAGCCTCTACCGGCGCTATGGCGGTGTCGCCGGGTCGGCCTATTTCGTGGCGGGGCTTGGTTTCAACGTTCTGAAAAACGGTCAGGTGCTCATCGTGCCCATCCGTACCGGAGTGGGGGCGCGGCTCGGTGTCAATCTCGGCTATTTGAAAATGACGCCCAGGCCCACTTGGAATCCGTTCTGATCGGCGGTGGCGGTCGCCATGCAGGTCAGCGGCTATTAAACTTCAACCGGGTCTAGATTTATGGCGATCAGCCATGGCAGACTATTTTACCATGCACTTTCGAGTGCATGGTGCTTTATGTGCACGCCCATGGACCCGACCTTGTGATCCAGACCCTGCTTTCCTTCATACTAGGCTTCCTCGTAGCCAGCATCCTTGCCCTCCTGGCGGCGCCGGTGTTGTGGCGGCGGGCGGGGCAACTCGCCCGCAAGCGCATGGAAGCATCCATGCCGCTTTCCAGCGCGGAGCTGGAGGCCGAATTCGATGCCTTGCGGGCGGAGAACGCCATGACTGTTCGCAAGCTGGAGATGAGGGCTGAAACCCTGCACAAGCGCACGGTCGAGGACCTCGTCGTGCTCAACACGCAGCGCGAGCATATCGCAGCGCTCCTCCGCGAAATCGAGATTCACCGGGGGCGCGTCACGGATATGGAGAGCGAACACAAGGAACTCTCAGCCAGGCTTTCGGCGCGGGAAGGCGAGGTCAAATCACTCACCGCGCGCATGGAGAAAGCCGAAGCCCAGCTCGAACAGCGGATTTCGGAGGTGGAGGAACTGTCCAGGCTCTACGAGGAATCCAGCCTGACGGCGAGCAGCCGACAGATCGAGATAGTTTCCCGCGAGTCCGACATGGAGCGGCTCAAGGACACGATCGGCCAGTTGCGCAACCAGCGCCGTGAGGCCATCGACGAAACGCGCCAGGCTGTGGCCGAGCGCAAGGAGGTCGAGGAAGCCCTCAAGGTCGCGCAGCAGCGCGCGGCGGACC
Organism: Nitratireductor luteus; assembly: GCF_026162365.1. Lineage (GTDB taxonomy): Bacteria > Pseudomonadota > Alphaproteobacteria > Rhizobiales > Rhizobiaceae > Chelativorans > Chelativorans luteus. The sequence goes on from NZ_JAOANW010000005.1 coordinate 206,037, forward strand.
TTGATCGCAAGCTCGAGCGCATGATCACCACGCTCTCCACGCGCGACGAGGCACTGGAGCGACGCGAGAAGGAGATAGAGCGCTTGAAGAAGAAGATACGCGAAACCGCCCAGGCCGACGCGGGTGCGTCGAGCAGGCTCGAAGCCGCGGAAAGACACAAGGAGCGGCTGGAACTGCAGGTCGCGGACCTCTCCCTGCAGCTTTCGTCACTGCTTGCCTCAGGCAGCGAGGGTGAGGGAGACGGCACAAGGCAGCGCATGCAGTCGCGCCTTGCCACCTTGATGCGCGAGAACAAGAAACTCCGCGAAAAGCTGTCGGCCAGCGCCGAAGCGAGCGAGGGATCGGCCAAGGGAGACGCTGCCTTGCGCGAACAGATCGCCAGCCTGGCGGCGGAAGTGGTCAACATGGCCGCCCAGCTGGAAGGCCCGGGCTCGCCCATCGAAGAGGCGCTCAATTCGGCGGATGGCCGTCAGGCCGGTGCCCCCGGGCACCAACCACCCAGCCTCGCTGAGCGCGTGCGCGCCCTGCGCGAAGGCGCCCCGGCGCAATAGGCAACAATTATTCCGGCGCCTGCCATAGTCGGTGCAGGGCAATCGCCGAGGCTGCCGCCACGTTGAGGCTGTCGAAATCCTCGCGCATCGAAATCCGCACGGATGGCAGCCTTTCCAGCAGTTCCCGGGGCAATCCCGGACCTTCCGCGCCCAAAAGGAGTGCGCAGCGTCTGCCTCTTTTCACTGCGGATATGTCGACCCGACCGGCCGGGCTGAGGGCGACCACGTCGAAGCCCTCGTTTTCCAGCGCCTTGATCATCGCCGTCCCGCTTTCGGCCTTGGCGAAGGGTACTTTCAGCGCGGCGCCCACCGAAACCCGAATGGCCTTGCGGTAGAGCGGATCGCAGCAGGTCTGGTCGAGCAGCACCGCGTCGGCACCGAAAGCGGCCGCGTTGCGGAAGATCGCGCCCATATTGTCGTGATTCGCTATGCCGCAAAGAGCCACGACGAGCGCCGCTGGCGGCATTTTCGCCAGGAGCGCGGCGGCATCTTCCTCTTCCGTGCGCCTGCCGACTGCCAATATGCCGCGATGCATGTGAAAGCCGGCGATGCCGTCCATGACGTCGCCTGACGCCACATAGACCGGAATGTCGTCGTCTATCCGCGCCAGAAGGTCCTCCAGCCCGGCGAGTCGGTTCTCGCGCAGGAATACGGATTCGGCGGCAAAGCGGCTGCTGGCGAAGAGCACGTTGAGGACGACGCGGCCCTCGGCGATGAACCGGCCCTGCCGGCCCACGAGATCGCGTTCGCGCACATCGCGGTAGGCGGCGATGCGCTCGTCGTCGACGCTGTCGATGCGGATGATGTTGGCCTTGCTCACGTCCCGCGCGCCGCCTTGGCCATGGCGACGAGGACAGGCCTCATCTCGCCCGCATCGTTCAGCGCCGTGTCGAAGAAGATGCGCTGCTGCTCGTCGCCAAGCGCCAGATCGATGCCTTCCGGATCGATGCCCGTCAGCCGCCACTTTCCCGGTTTCGCCTTGCAGAAATGGCGGGCGTAGTTGGCCACGGCGTCGGCATGGTCCTCGTTCATGTGATCGATTGCCGCCTGCTCGGCGCGGGCAAGCGCATCGAGTGCCGGCCCCGCCGTCAGCAATTCGCCGGGCGCAAGCTTGTAGGCCCGCGCGAACCCCCCGTTGAGAAGCCCGGCGCCCGGCTCCAGCCGGTAGAAGGCGAAGTCGGCAAATCCGGCATAAAGGCCGGCCTTGGGGTGGCGGTTGAGGTAGCGCCGCCGGGCGTGTTCCTGGGCCGGCGTGCCCGCAGAAAGCCGCACCGCCTGCGCCTTGAGCGTCAGGCGGGGATGGGCGAGCGGGTCGCCCTTGCCGGGCTCCCCGAGAAGGAGCGAGCAGCGCGCATCCGCTTCAATCGCCCTGGTGTGGGCGGAAAGCGCCGAGACGAGGATCAGCGGCGCGCCGTCCATGTCGGTCGCCACCGCCACGCGGGTGGCCAGCGGCGCCCCGTCCTCGGGGTCGAGCGTGGCGAGGGCGGCGAAACGCGCCTGCCGCATCAGCGTCTTGGCAAGACGGATCGCGTCGGCGTCCGTCTCCAGTATCACGTCCTTCTTCTCGTCCGGCATATTGGGCTCCGCTGGCTATTCCGGTTCGCTCTGGCCGATAATGCCGGCGGCGGCAAGGCTGTCGAACTCTTCAGGCCCAACTCCGAACTCCTTCAGTGAGCCTGCGGCACCGGCCTCGCCGGCAAGGTGAAGGGGCGTTCGGTCGAGCCGAGGCGCGGGGGCGGGGCGGGTGAAACCGGCCTTCGTGGCATGCACGGCGCGGGCGCGGTTGTGCGGATGGGCGGCGGCCTCTTCAAGCGTCAGGACGGGCGCGACGCAGGCGTCGGTTCCTTCGAAAAGATCGGTCCACTCCGCCTGCGTGCGCTCGGCGATGCGCCGTGCGATGGCGTCGCGCATCTGCGGCCAGACGGCGCGGTCGTACTGGCTGCCGGCAAGCGCCTCGCCGAGCGGCAGCAGCCGCGCGAATTCGGCGAAGAACTGCGGCTCCAGGCAGGCGACCGCCATGAACCGGGCATCCGCGGTCTCGTAGGTATCGTAAAAGGGCGCGCCGCCGTCCAGAAGGTTGCGGCCGCGCGCGGCGCTCCAGATGCCGGCCGCCACGAAGCTGAAGAAGGGCGCCGCCAGCATCGAGGCCCCATCGGTCATCGCCGCGTCCACCATCTGGCCAAGCCCGGAGCGCCCGCGTTCCACGAGTGCCGCCAGTATGCCTGTCAGGAGAAACATGGTGCCGCCGCCATAGTCCCCGACGAGATTGAGCGGCGGCACGGGCTTGCCCTCGGCCGGCCCCATCATCGATAATACGCCCGAATAGGCAAGATAGGTGAGGTCGTGGCCGGCCTGCCGGGCCAGCGGCCCTTCCTGGCCATAGCCGGTCATCCGCGCGTAAATGAGCTTCGGGTTGCGGGCGCGGGCTTCGTCCGGCCCGACGCCGAGACGCTCCATGACGCCCGGCCGGAACCCTTCCATCAATAGGTCGGCCCGGCCGACCAGGCGCAGGAGGAGCGTGCGGCCGGCTTCCTGCTTCAGGTCGAGCTTCAATATCCGGCGGCCGTGCCTTTCAAGGTCCATTTCCGGAGGCAGGTTCAGGAAGGGGCGCGCGGCATCCTTGCGCTCGATGCGCAGCACCGACGCTCCCATCTCCGCCAGCATGAGCCCGGCCAGCGGCACGGGCCCCAGCCCCGCCATCTCGATGACGAGGAGGCCGGAAAGCGGACCATGGCGCTCGGCTGGCATGTCTTCAGCGCGGCGCCATGCGTATGGCGCCGTCGAGGCGGATGGTCTCGCCGTTGAGCATCTGGTTCTCGATGATGTGGCAGGCAAGGCTCGCATATTCCGACGGATCGCCGAGGCGGGGCGGGAAGGGAACCTGCTGGCCGAGCGAAGCCTGGGCGTCTTCGGGCAGTCCGGCCATCATCGGCGTCTTGAAGATGCCGGGCGCGATCGTGCACACCCTTATCCCGGCGCGCGAAAGATCGCGCGCGACGGGCAGGGTCATGCCGACGATGCCGCCCTTGGACGAGGAATAGGCCGCCTGGCCGATCTGCCCGTCGAAGGCCGCCACGGAAGCCGTGTTCACGATCACGCCGCGCTCACCACCCTCCAGCGGTTCCAGTTCCTGGGCCTGCGCGGCGAAGAGGCGGATCATGTTGAACGAGCCGATCAGGTTGATCTCGATGACCTTGCGGTAGAGATCGAGCGGATGGGGACCATCCTTGCCGACCGTCTTCATGGCGACGGCAATGCCCGCGCAATTGACGAGAATGCGCGGTCCGCCCAGTTTCTCGCTGACGGCGGTGATGGCCGCCTCGCCGTCCTCGCCGCTGGTCACGTCGCATTTGACGGCGATGCCGCCGATCTCGCCGGCCACTTTTCCTGCCCGGTCCATGCCTACATCGGCAATCGCCACCTTTGCGCCTTTGGCCGCAAGGGCGCGCGCCGTGGCTTCGCCAAGGCCCGAGCCGCCGCCCGTGACGATCGCAACAATGCCGGATGGATTCATGAAATGCGCCTCCTCTGGTGAAATGGAAGGCGCACAGTAGCGGCGGAACGGCATCGGGGGAAGGGCGGCACGCTGGGCGCGCCTACCTTCTCAACACCGACTTCAGAACATCCCTGATGCCGATCGCGCCCAGGAAGCGCGAGGCGTCGTCGAAGACGGCGACCGGGGCCGTATGCGACTGGTGCATGGCGTGCATGACCGTCTTGAGCGGCGTGCCCGCGTGCGCCCAGTAGACCTTGGGACGGTCCTCCGGCAGCGTCTCGATCTTGTCGCAGGACACCCAGATCGCCGGCTTCTCGTCGCGCTCCGCACCGACCACCAGCATCTTGTCGTCGAGCTTGAAGCGTGTCGTCCTGCGCCGGTCGAGCCACAGCCAGCCTTCGCCGGCGGACTCCAGGTCGCGGGCGTCGCGCATCACGTTCCAGGCGGTCAGGACCGAGAGCGGGTTCACGTTGGAGATGAACTCGCGCACATAGTCGGTTCCGGGCTTCAGCACGATGTCCTCGGGCGCGCCGGTCTGCACGATGCGGCCGCCGTCCATGATCGAGATGCGGTTGCCGATCTTCAGCGCCTCTTCCAGATCGTGGCTGACGAACAGGATTGTCTTCTTCAAACGCTCCTGAAGTTCGAGAAGCTCGTCCTGCAGCTTGGTGCGGATCAGCGGATCGAGCGCGGAAAAGGGCTCGTCCATCAGGAGAATGGGCGCTTCGGTCGCGAAGGCGCGGGCCAGGCCCACGCGCTGCTGCATGCCGCCCGAAAGCTCATGGGCATATTTGCCGGCCCAATCCTCCAGATGCACCAGTTCGAGCTGGGCCATCACGCGCTCGGCGCGCTGTTTCGCCGGAAGGCCGGAAAGCTCCAGCCCGAAGCCGACATTCTCGGCCACCGTGCGCCATGGCAGCAGCGCGAATTGCTGGAAGACCATGGCGACGCATTCGCGGCGTATCTTGCGCAGCTCTCCTTCCGAGCAGGTCACGACATTGGCCTGCCAGTCGCCGTCGTGGACGAGCACGTCGCCGCGCGCGACCTTGTTCAGCCGGTTGACGGCGCGCAGGAGCGTCGATTTGCCGGAGCCTGAAAGGCCCATCAGCACGGAGATCTCGCCGCGTTCCACCGTCAGATCGCAGCCGGCGCAGCCGAGCACCGCCCCGGTCTGTTCCAGGATCTCGCCCCGGGTCTTGCCCGCATCCACCAGGGGCAGGGCGGCGGCGCGCTCCTTGTCGGTCCCGAAGATGATGTCGACCGCGCGAAAATCGATTGCAGAGCTCATCGGTCCTGCTCCCGCCCGATGCGCGCCATCCTGTCGAGGATGATGGCGAGGACCACGATGGCAAGTCCGGCCTCGAGGCCGAGCGGTATGTTGACCGAGTTGAGCGCGCGCACCACCGGCTTGCCGAGGCCGTCGGCGCCGATCAGCGCGGCGATCACCACCATCGACAGGGACAGCATGATGCACTGGGTGAGTCCGGCCATGATCGAGGGCAGGGCGGCCGGCAATTCCACCTTCCACAGGAGTTGGCGCCTGGTGGCGCCGAAGGCCTGTCCCGCCTCGATCATCGGCTTGGGAACCGAGGTGATGCCCAGATAGGTCAAGCGTATGGGGGCGGGCGAGGCAAAGATCACCGTGACGATGACACCGGGCGCCGCGCCGAGGCCGAAAAGGATAAGCACGGGAATCAGATAGACGAATGTGGGAAGGGTCTGCATGAGGTCCAGAACCGGGCGCAGGAACTGGTAGACCCGGTCGTTATGCGCCGCCCATATCCCCACGGGAACGCCGATCGCCATGGAGACGGTCGCCGCCGCGACCACCAGCACCAGCGTCTCGACCGTTTCCTCCCAAAGGCCCTGATTGATGATGAAGGCCAGGCCGATCGCGACGCCGATGGAGAGCTTCCACGAGCGCTGCAATGCGTAGGCTACCGCAGCCACCAGCAGCACCACGATGCTGGCCGGCATCCACAGCAGCAGGTCCACCATTCCGTCCAGAACGGACGCCAGCCCGTCGGCGATGCCATCGAAGACCCAGGCGAAATTCGTCGTCAGGAAGTCGAAGAATTCACGCCCCCATCTTCCGATGGGGATTTTCCAGGCGGCGATCCATTCCGATAGCGGGTCCATATGTGGGCAGGTTCCTCTTGTTGGATGGGCGGTGCCCCCTCGCGCCGTCTTGGCCGCTGGCCGATCCGCCTCTCCCCGAAACGGGGAGAGGAAGGGAGCGTTGGTTGCGGGCGGCGGTCCTCGTTCTGGAAAATGGGGATAGGTGAACCCGCTTCAGCGGGACCTGGCGAGGGCGCCGCCGGTCTCAGATCACAGTCCCAGATGTTCCTGGACGGCGGCCTCGCCGGGCTCTCCGCCAAAGGTGGTCACGCCGTCGAGCCATGGTCCCAGCACTTCGGGATTTTCCTTCAGCCAGGCGGTGGCGGCTTCTTCCGGTGCTTTTCCATCGTCGAGGATCGCGCCCATGATCTCGTTCTCCATCTCGAGCGAAAAGACCATGTTGGAAAGCAGCTTGCCGAGATTGGGACATTCGTCCGCAAGGCCGGCGCGGACATTGGTATGCACGGTGGCGCCGCCATAGTTGGGGCCGAACACATCGTCGCCGCCTTCAAGATAGGCCATCTCGATATTGGCGTTCATGGGATGGGGTTCCCAGCCGAGAAAGACGACGTGCTCCTTCTTCTGCACCGCGCGGCGCACCTGCGAAAGCATGCCGGCTTCGGAGCTTTCCACCACCTCGAAACCGTCGAGGCCGAAGGTGCCGCTCTCAATCATGTCGATGATCAGGCGGTTGCCGTCATTGCCCGGCTCGATCCCGTAGATCTTGGCGCCCAGCTCGTCCTTGAACTTGGCGATGTCCTGGAAGCTTTTGAGGCCCGCGTCATAGGTGTATTGCGGCACGGCCAGCGTATATTTCGCGCCTTCGAGGTTGGTCACGAGCGTTTCCACCGAGCCGTCTTCGCGATAGGGCGCGATGTCGGCTTCCATCGTCGGCATCCAGTTACCGAGGAAGACGTCGACATCCTCGTTCTTCAGCGATGCATAAGTCACCGGCACCGAGAGCACCTGTGTCTCGGGCTCGTATCCCAGCCCTTCCAGCACGACGGAGGCGGTTGCCGTGGTGGCTGTGATATCGGTCCAGCCGACATCGGAGAAGGTGACTGATTTGCAGGCCTCCGGCTCGGCCGCGAAGGCGGCGCCGGCGCCAAGGCTCACCACCGTGCCGAGTGCGATTGCGAAAACACGGGTGCTTGTCATTCTGGTTCTCCCCTGGTTGCGTCGTTGTCGGAAGTGAGCTTTTAGATGCATAAGCCCTTGAATAAAAGGCAAGCATCATTTTCCCCTTTCCGCAAGCGCAAAGGAATAGGCTTCAATCCGGTGGATGGTGGGGCGTGGACGCTTTCCTGCATCCTCTGCCTGTTGCTATCAGCATCCGAACCTTGCGGGCGAGCGAACCATGGCAAAGCTTTACTTCCACTACGCAACGATGAATGCGGGCAAGTCGACACTGCTCCTGCAGGCTTCGTACAATTATCGCGAGCGCGGCATGAACACGATGCTGTTCGTGGCCGGGCACTACCGCAAGGACGACGAGGGCTACATCTCCTCGCGCATCGGCCTGGAAGCGGGCGCGGAGATGTTCGCCGCCGGCGACGACCTTTACGCCCGGATCGCCGACCATCACGCCCACACCGCCACCCATTGCGTCTTCGTCGACGAGGCCCAGTTTCTTGAGGAAGAGCAGGTCTGGCAGCTTGCGCGGGTCGCCGACCGGATGGGCATCCCGGTCATGTGCTATGGGCTGCGGACGGATTTCCAGGGCAAGCTGTTCCCCGGCTCCCAGGCGCTTCTGGCCATTGCCGACGAACTGCGGGAGGTGCGCACCATCTGCCGCTGCGGGCGCAAGGCCACCATGGTGGTCCGCCTCGGGCCGGACGGAAAGGTCGCCAGGCAGGGCGCGCAGGTGGCCATCGGCAAGGACGTCTATGTCTCGCTCTGCCGCCGGCACTGGGAGGAAGAGATGGGCCGCTGGCGGCCGGAGGACATGATCGGTTTTGCAAGGCCGGCCGGGTAATACCGGGGAGGCGTGCTGCAACTTCCATTCGTCACGGCTCCAACCTATATTCGCCAAACTTGCCGCCCCTCCAGGAGAACCGCATGGCCACGCTGCAGAATTTCGACGCCGAGATCGCGAAGACGGAATCGGTCGTCAATGAAATGCGCTCCCGGATGGAGCAGTCGACGACGGTGCTGGAAAAGCTGGCGCAGAGCGACCAGACCATCGGCCAGGCGGATTTCGACATCGAGAATGCCCGCATCCAGGACGTGCTCAAGCAGCAGAAGGTGATGGAGGCCAATATCGCCGACCTCATCATCGGCCTCGAGGACGCCACCAACGTCTTCGGCGCCGAGTTCGAGAGCATGAAGAGCTATTCGGGCTGGGAAAACTTCATCGGCATCTTTTCCAAGCAGCGCAAGCAGCGCATGCGCACCGAGCGCGTGCGCAACATGTCGCTGGCAGGCAATCTGCAGGAGCTGCTGGCGAAATCCGACACGATCACCGGCATCCTCAAGGAACAGAAGCAGGTTCTGGAAAGCCGCTATGCCACATCCGAGGCGAGCCTTGCCAAGGTGATCGAGCGGCGCAAGACGGCCATGGACAAGCTCGAGGCAACGCAAAAGCGCATCGAGGAGCTCAACCCCATGCTTCTCGACATCGAGAACAGGATCTCAGCCTCGACCAGCCAGAAGGACCGTACCCAGCTCGAAGGCGAGCGCTCCAAACTGGCCACCGAATACAATGAAGCGCAGGCGAAGGAGCAGGAGCTTCTGGCCGAGAGCCAGACGCTGGAGCGCTATACCTCGATGTTCCAGACCTTCGTGGATTCGCTCAACAATCAGATCGCCGCGCAATCGACCCTCATCAACAAGCTGACCATCGATACCGAGCAGCGCATCGTGCTCTACAAGGCGCTGGAGGATTCGCTGAAGACGGCGGCCCAGCAGGACGTCGCCCACCGCATCAACACGCTGGGCAGCCAGGTCGACAACACCGCCGAGGAAACGATGGCCGGCATCGGCGCGGCGGCCCAGCGCCATATCGGCGATCTTCTGGAACTGCACGAGAAGAACATGGTGACGACCGCCGACATCCAGCGCCGCAAGAAGCTGGCCGACGATGCTTTCGCGCGCCGGTTCGACGACGTGATGAAGAAGCACGACGCGGCGAACTACGTCAGGCAGTGATGGTAACGGGAACGCACGGGGGCGCGGGAATAGCTCCATGAGCACCAACGAAGCCGCCAGCCGCTATTTCGATGCCATTGCCGCGGCGCTCGACGGTCTTGGCGCCTATCTCGCCGACAGCCGGGCCTCGCCCTATCGGCGCAACGACCTCGTGGCCGAAACCGTCATGCCCTATATCGCGCGGCTGGAGCATTCCTTCCGGGCGTGGAAGAACCGGCTGGGTTTTCTCGAAAGCTTCCGCATCCAGCGTGCCGAAAGCGGCTATCCGCTGTTTCAAAACGTGCTCGAACTGGAGAACGACCGGCGTGAGGCTGACAAGCGTCTGGCATCGATCGCCGAGCCTCAGACGCTGCGCGAGGAGATGGTCGACTTCATCCTGCGCCACCGCGCCTTTCCGGGCGAATTGCAGCGCGCCATGGCCGAGCGGCTGTATCTTGAGGATGTGCGCGAAGGCCGCGTGTTCTCGCCGCTCGTCCTGCCGGAAACCGTGCGCGTTTCGGTGAACCCGAAAACGAAAAGACCCTACTACATCGTCCACTGGGGCGCGTTCGACGGGGCGGCCAATCTGCCACTGGTCTATATGGCCGCGGTCGAGGATTCGTCGGAAAACATGACGGCCTCGCTGGTCGCCGGCGAGGGCCGGCTCAACGAGGATGTCGAGATCCCGCTGCCGGTCGGCGGCCTGCTCAATCCGGACCTTGCCCACCGTTTCGACGATTTCGCGGAAAAGAACTCGTCCTATTCGCTCTCGCCCGCCACCATCGCCACCAATCTCGACCGCGATTTCGACACGCTGCACCCCAAGCAGCTGCGCCGCGTCGTGCTAGGGCCGTTCTATACGGCCGGCATCACCGCGCACAATTCGACCGTCTCCGAGGTGCTGGCAAAAGTGCACCGGCAGGACAATGCCTGGCTTTTGACCTGGACCGTGCAGGAGGTCTATTCGAAGGCCGAGCAGCCGGGCAGGAAGGGGCTCTGGTCCAGTCAGCCGCCGCGCGAGGAGTTCCATCTGGAGACCGACGATCTGGAAGCTGCCCGCATGGGTGTCAGCGCCTATGAAAAGCACGCGCTGGTGCCGCACGAAGCCTACCAGGCGCTCTATGCCAGCGGCGAGGCGGGCAGGATATTCGACGGCTACAAGGTCCATGTCGTTTCGGCCGGCGGGGTGATCACGGATGTTTAAGCACGGAGGCGCCCCATGGATACCGGCCTGACGCTGATCGACGAGAAGGACGTTGAAAAGCACCGCGCCACCGCGCAATCGCTGGTGACGCGCGTCGTCGTGATGGAAGACGATGGCGGGCGGTCCAAGATGGCGCTCGCCGGCACGGGCCGCCGCTTCGTCTCGACCGTCTCCACGGGCTCTGTCCGCAGAACGCGTGAGGTCGAGCTTGCCCGCACCATCGCGGCGGTGCGGGCCGATGATCCGATGCTGTCCATCGCCCAGCACACGCTGCTCTACCGCGCGCGGCGCGGCCTTGCGGTGGCGCTGGCGGTCGCCGACAATTTTGCCCGCGCGAGCGAACTGGAATCGCTGCAGGCCAGGAATGCGCGCGCGCCGCTGGAAGGCGACGCCGCGCAAACCTACAAGACGCTGCTGTCGGCCTCGGCCTATGTCGCGGCCTTCGCCTTCGCCGCCTATCTCACGCAGATGCTGGAGACCGACGCCGAGCCCGCCAACGACCTCCAGGAGCCCGATTTCCTGTTCGACACGCCGCAGGATGCGCTGAAATCGCTGGTTGCCGGGCTCGACGCGGCGATTGCCGGCGCGCCGGACGAACAGGCGATGATCGCGCGCGCCAAGGCGCTGGCGCGGGTGGCCATAGAAGGGCTTCTTCAGCGCAAGAGCCGCTTTTCGGGCCTCGGCGCCTTCGAGGACGCGCATATGCGCCTCGAGGCCGACGATTTCACGCTGGACGGCTTCGACGTGGCGCCCGGGAAAAAACGCAAGCCGCTGGCGATGAGCTTCAAGAAGCCGAACGAGATCATCGGCAACCACATCGCCAAGTATCAGGCCATGAAGCTCGCCAAGATGCTGATGGCCTATGATTTCGAACGCCAGCTCAACCCCTTCGAGGAGTTGGGCGGCTTTCTCTTCACCTTTATCGGCGACGGTGCGCCGGGCACCGGCAAGACCATCCTCATCCAGATGACGGCCGGACTCCTCAACGATTACTGCCAGGTGGCGGGCGTGCCGTTCCACTACGAGAATTTCGGCGTCGATCAGATCTCGTCCTACCAGGGCAAGTCCGGCCAGAACTGCAAGCAGTTCGTGGAAAACGTGCTCAGCCCGCGCGCCATCGGTTTCGGCACGATCGACGACATCGACCAGGTGGCCGCCAAGCGCTCGAACGACAGAGCCTCGGCCGGCCAGCAGGAAGTCACCGGCGTGCTGATGGAAAGCTTCGCCGGCGCCACGACCGTGGTGCGCGGCAATTGCACCTTCGGCATGTTCTCCAACCATCCCGAGAATGTCGACGACGCGTTGCGCCAGCGTGCGGGCGCGCGCTGGCTGGTCGACGGTCCGCAGACGCTGGAAGACTATATCGACATCTTCGCGCTGCTGGCCGGCAAGAACCACAACATCCCGCTGGGCGACCATGACCTTTATGCCACGCAGGAGATCAAGCGGGCAGTGGAGACCGCCTATGAAGCGCATTCGAAGCCGCAGGAGGAGGGGCTGCAGCGCGTCTATGAGCGCTTCCTGAACGATGTCGGAGAGCCCAGGACCCTGGCCGATATCGGCGCCTATCTGCACATGATCAAGCAGGCCGAGCCCCGCTTCACCGGCCGCGCGATCCGCAACATCACCGACGCCGTCAAGATGCGCGCCATGGATATCGAGCTGCCCGACCATTGGTTCGAGGCGCCCGACGTCTTCATGCGCAAATCCTACGACGATAAGAAGTCCATGATCGCCGAGCTGCGCCGGCCCTTCACCATGGCGATGGTGATGCAGGAGATCAACCGCTACGCGGATTCGGAATTCCGCTACGCCGACCGCGCCGACGAGACGGCGGTGAACAATCTGGTGCGTGATCAGCGGCTCAGGGAAAGAGCGATGCGGGAGATAGAGGCGATGAAGGAGGCCGGAAGGTGGTAGCTCGTGCGCGTCGAAATCTGGGTCCCAACCCAGCACTTCCCGTTCCGCTCCCATGAACCGCCTCTACGAAAACGAGCTCATCTATGGCCGCCTCCTCACCGTCGAGGAGCCGCATCTGATCGCGCGATACAACAAGGCGCTCGGCGCCTTCGGCCTCGCGCCGATCAAGCTTCGATCCTTCGACATCGACCGCACCGGCTTTTCGCCGCAAATCGCCGAGGAACTGGGCGACGAGCACTATCTCGACCCCAATCAGGTCAACCGCCGCTTCATCATCCTCACGCCTTCGCAGATCGACCTGCCGGTGGTGCACACCGCCTTTTCCAATACGTCCGAGCTCGTCTACGAGTTCATGAGCAAGAATGCGCGGTCGATCAACGCGATCACCATCAGGGACGTGATCTATGGCGAGATCGAAGAGCATGTCGCCCGGGTCGAGGATATCGAGGATCTGCTGTCGATCGGGCAGGTCGAGTTCAAGGTTCTTTCGGCGGAGGACCTTCTGGGCAAGGCCGCCGAACTCGGCCGGCTTTCCGACCGGTTGAAGCAGGAGCCCGACGCGTGGCGCGACGATGCGCTCTTGAAGCGCATGGTGGAACTGGCGAAGGAGACGGGCGATATCCGCGACAACGCGCTGGTGCCCGATCAGGTGATCTTCCGGCACGATGCCTACTGGACCAGCCATTTCGGCGGGGTCTACGTGTTTGCCGACCGCGATACGACGACGGTGATCGCCGACCGTAACGCGCCCGGCTTCCGCCGCTCGCGCCCCTGGCAGGTCAGCTATCTGTCGCTGGACGACAAGGAGCGCATCTACCGGTTCCTGGCCGAGACGGGCCGCATCGAGCTGCCCCGCGCTTCCTGGGTCGAGCGATCCGGCTTCCTCGATCACCGCGCCACGCTGGCGCTTGCCGATCTCATCCGGCGAACCGAGCCGGAGCGGGACTTTTCGAAGGCCGATCAGGTCTGGCTGCAAACCTGGATGCACCGGCACGCGGACCGGGTGAACCGCGATGGCCGTTATCCCTTCTTCAATGCGGCGCTGCGCGAAATCCGACAGCTCGGCCAGTTGAAAATGGCCGAGCTTTCGCCGGCGCAGCGGCTGATGGTGGTGCGGGCCAACCCCGCGCATGCGGACGCATGGCTGGTGAACCGGCTTCTCTCGGACTACGCGCCCTTCGATTTCCTCATGCGCTTCGTCTTCAACAAGCAGGGTTTTTACCGTGATTACGAAACCTATCCCGAGCCGTGGCGCGCCCATGTTGTGAATACGCTCAAAACCTCCTATCTCAAGGACAAGCGGGCGCTGCGCCGGCGTCTTTTCGGGCTGGATTGAGGGGTGGTGCCGTGCTTGAGCCGATCGTGAATTTCTTCGCCCGCATTTTCCTGTGGATCGGCCGTGGTATCGGCTATGTTGTCGCCTGGCTCGCCTGGCCGTTCATGGCGGCTGCCCGGTGGTATCGCCGGCGGGGGTGGATATTGCAGCTGGCTGTGGGCTCGATCGTCCTGCTTTTCGTCGGGCTCTACGCCTATTTCTTCTGGCAGAGCCAGGTATGGACTAATTTCAACCCGGACTATGTGCAGGCCTACAACCTGGAAAGCCGCACGGTTTCGGCCGGCGAGCAGGTGGCGGCCACCGAGGGCGGCGAAACGCGCACCTGCGGGCGCTCGGCCATTGCCGAGGTGGCGGCGGACCTCACGGATTTCAACGTCAATGAGAACGCATGGATATCCTCCATGCTGCTCTACAAGACCGGCTTCTTCTTCATCGATTGGGACGACACGCCGTTCTTCGACAACAAGGCCTCCTTCCAGCGCGGCGTGAACCAGACGGTGCGCCGCACGGCAGTGGAGCTGGTCGACGCGCTCGGGCGCGTGCGCGGGACGTCGCAGATCGACAATGACCTGCAGAAGGCGCGCGAGAGCATCCAGTTTTCAGAAAACGCGTGGTATTTCGGCCTCGACCCGTTCGGCCCCAAGATCCCCACGCCGGGCTTTTATCGCACGACGATCGAAAGCCTGCGCCGCTTCAATGACCGGCTAGAAAGGTGCGAAGCCGTGTTCGACGCCCGCGCCGACAATCTCATCCAGTTCCTGGACCGCATCGCTAACGATATCGGCTCCACATCCGCGATCCTGCGCGAGCGGTCGGAAAACTACAATAGCGGCTGGTTCGACACCCGCGCCGACGACCGGTTCTGGTTCGCCTATGGCCAGCTCTACGGCTATTACGGGCTTCTGCACGCCGCGCGGGCCGATTTCGAGGATGTGGTAAACCAGCGCTCGCTGGGTTCGCTGTGGGACACCACCGAGAGCCAGCTTCGCGCCGCCCTCAACATCACGCCCTTCATCGTCTCCAACGGCCGCGAGGCAGGCTGGATCATGCCGACGCACCTCGCCACCATGGGCTTCTACATCCTGCGGGTGCGCTCCAATCTTGTGGAGCTTCGACAAGTACTGGACCGCTGAGGCTTTTTCTGGCGATCGTTCAGGGTAGGAGTGCGCTTGACGCGGGGGCGCGGGAGATCGAGATGATTCTTACCCTGGCCGTTTCCGGCTACCGCTCCTTGCGCGAACTCGTCCTGCCGCTCGGAAGGCTCAACGTCGTCTCCGGCGCCAATGGAAGCGGCAAGTCGAGCCTCTACAGGGCAATCCGGCTTCTGGCCGAGACCGCCCAGGGCGGTGTGGTCGGCGCGCTTGCCAGGGAAGGCGGGCTGAACTCCACGCTATGGGCCGGACCAGAGCAGTTTTCGGCCGCCATGAAGCGTGGCGAGCAGCCGGTTCAGGGCACGGTGCGGAGGAACCCCGTGAGCCTGAAGCTCGGCTTCGCCGACGAAGACTACGGCTACGCGATCGATCTCGGGCTTCTCGCGGACGATCTGACCAGCGCCTTCGCGCGAGACCCGGCGATCAAGGCCGAAGCAGTCTGGGCCGGTGAGAGCCTGGGGCGCAGCAATGCATTCGCCGAACGAGGGCGAGGCCACGTCTCCATCCGTGACGAGGTCGGCGCGCGCAGAAGCGTCCTGACCGACCTTGCCTCCTACGACAGCATGATGACGCATGCGGCCGACCCCCGGGCGGCGCCCGAACTGCTTTACCTGCGCGAGCGCATGCGGGCCTGGCGCTTCTACGATCATTTTCGTACCGATCCGGAAGCGGCCGCCCGTCGCCCGCAGATCGGCACGCGGACGCCGGTCCTGGCGTCGGACGGTTCCGATCTGGCGGCGGCGCTGCGCACGATCATGGAAATTGGCGCGCCGGAGGAGCTCGAAGAAGCGATCGATGACGCTTTTCCCGGCAGCCGCGTCGAAGTCTCCATCGACAATGGGCCGTTCGAGGTGCTCATGCGTCAGCCCGGTCTGCTGCGCCCGCTGCGGGCGGCCGAGTTTTCCGACGGGACCTTGCGTTACCTGCTCCTCGTCGCCGCGCTCCTGTCGCCGAGGCCGTCTTCTCTTCTCGTTCTCAATGAGCCGGAAACGAGCCTGCATCCAACCTTGATCAAGCCGCTCGGCCGGCTGATCGCGCAGGCGGCAGACCGTTCCCAGGTGATCGTCATCACCCACTCCGCCGTTCTGGCCGATGCCCTTGAAGAGATGGAAGGCGCCGTGGCATTTACCCTTGCCAAGGAACTGGGCGAGACGGTTGTGCTGGAAGACCATCCCCGTCCGCCCTGGGTTTGGCCGTCGCGTTAGGCACTTGCTGTCGCAATCGTCGCAGCCCATGCCTTTTTCGGAACTGCGGCCAGCCGCGCGCGAGAGGTTTAATCCCGGCCGAGAAACCGGGGTGAAGCCCGGTACGAAGAGGGAAAGCAACGATGGCTGAAGTCAAATCCGATATCGAGATCGCGCGGGCGGCAAGCAAGAAGCCGATCCTGGAGGTCGGCGAAAAGCTCGGCATTCCGGCCGAGCATCTTTTACCCTTCGGTCATGACAAGGCCAAGGTTTCCGCGGAGTTCATCGCGTCGGTGAAAGGCCGGGAGAACGGCAAGCTCATTCTCGTCACCGCCATCAACCCGACACCGGCGGGCGAAGGCAAGACGACGACGACGGTGGGTCTCGGCGACGGGCTCAACCGCATCGGCAAGAAGGCTGCCATCTGCATCCGCGAAGCCTCGCTCGGCCCCTGCTTTGGCATGAAGGGTGGCGCGGCGGGCGGCGGCTATGCGCAGGTGGTGCCGATGGAGGACATCAACCTTCATTTCACGGGCGATTTCCATGCCATCACCTCCGCCCACAATCTGCTTTCCGCGCTGATCGACAACCATATCTACTGGGGCAACGATCTCGGCATCGACACGCGCCGCGTCGCCTGGCGAAGGGTGATGGACATGAACGACCGCGCCCTGCGCGAGATCGTTTGTTCGCTGGGCGGCGTCGCCAACGGTTTTCCGCGCCAGGGCGGATTCGACATCACCGTCGCCTCCGAAGTGATGGCGATCCTGTGCCTGGCGTTGGACCTCAAGGATCTCGAAAAGCGGCTGGGTGACATCATCATCGGTTATCGCCGCGACAAGAGCCCCGTCTATGCGCGGGATCTCAAGGCCGACGGTGCGATGGCCGTTCTGCTGAAGGATGCACTCCAGCCCAACCTCGTGCAGACGCTGGAAAACAACCCGGCCTTCGTGCATGGCGGCCCCTTCGCCAATATCGCCCATGGCTGCAACTCGGTCATGGCCACGACAACGGCATTGAAGCTGGCGGACTACGTGGTGACCGAGGCCGGCTTCGGCGCCGATCTGGGGGCCGAGAAGTTCTTCGACATCAAATGCCGCAAGGCGGGGCTGAAACCTGCCGCCGCCGTCATCGTCGCCACGGTCCGGGCGCTGAAAATGAATGGTGGCGTCAAGAAGGAGGATCTGGGAACCGAGAATGTCGGGGCGGTCAAAAAGGGTTGTGCCAATCTCGGGCGGCATATCGAAAACGTGAAGCAGTTCGGCGTGCCCGCGGTCGTTGCCATCAACCATTTCCATTCCGATACGCAAGCCGAGATCGAAGCTGTCAAAGCCTATGTGGCGGCGCAGGGCGAGGAAGCGGTCCTATGCCGCCATTGGGCCGAAGGCTCCGCCGGCTCCGAGGAACTGGCGCACAAGGTGGTGGCGCTGGCCGAGGGCGGCGCGTCGCAGTTCGCGCCGCTTTATGGCGACGACATGCCGCTGTTCGAGAAGATTGACACTATCGTGCGGCGTATCTATCGCGGTTCGGAGGCCATCGCAGACAAATCCGTGCGTGGCCAGCTTCACCAGTGGGAGCAGCAGGGCTACGGCCATCTGCCGGTCTGCATGGCCAAGACCCAGTATTCCTTTTCCACCGACCCAAGCCTGCGCGGCGCGCCCATTGATCATGTCGTGCCGGTGCGCGAAGTCCGGTTGTCGGCGGGCGCAGGCTTCATTGTGGCGATCTGCGGCGAGATCATGACCATGCCGGGCCTGCCGCGCACGCCGTCGGCGGAGCAGATTTTCCTGAACGACCAAGGCTATATCGAGGGGCTCTTCTGAGAGTCCAACCACCTGGTTTTCGCCTGGGTTCTAACCGGCGGTGTCATTCATCCTCGCGGATATCGATCACCGTCAGCCGGTGTACCTTGCCGTTGCGGGCTTCCCAGTCGATGGATTGGCCAACGGACAGGCCGAGGAGGGCGGTGCCGAAGGGCGTGGTGACGGAGATGCGGCCGGCCTCGATGTCGGCTTCGCCGGGATAGACCAGCGTCACCGTCGTTTCCTCGCCGCCATCGGCTGTATAGGTCAGCGTCGTGCCCATGCGCACGACCGTTTTCGGCAATGCGGAATCCTTGACGACGCGCGCCCGCTCAAGCTCTGCCACCATCGTTTCGGCCAATAATGGGTCACGGCTTTCGAGTGCATCGGCCAGACCGAGAATCCGGTCATGATCCGTTTGTGAAATCGTTATGCGGGGCTTGCGTCCTGTCTTATTTGCCATTGCCTTCTCCACGCGGCATCGCGACCGCGTGCCGTTCGCCAATACGGGTTAATGGGGAGCGCCTGTGAGTTGCCGCCGTTCAGCCTGAAACCGTTCTGGCCTGGCGACTGCACGCCCCCTCGGCTCGGAGGCGCGGCACCGAACCGGGGGTCAGTATCCCGCTATAGGACACACCCTGAAACTACCCAAAATGGTGCGTATGCGCATGTTCATAAGTCCAAGGTGGGACGCGCGGGGGGCGTTGTCAAGCTGGAGAAGCGGTATATCGTTTCATCGCGCGGGCCGTCGCAGCCGGCTGAAGCGGAAGCCTCCCGGCATGGCAGAGCGCACCATCATCATCTCGCCGATGGTTTCATGCGTAAGCAGGCCGGCGAGCCGGCCTTCGCTGTCCAGGACGGCGACCGCGGGCGCGCCGGTCGACTGCATCAGGCGGAACCCCTCCGTCAGGCTCTGGCGCCGATGGATGGTCGGCAGACCCGTCCGCATGGCCGTGACTACGGGACTGTCCGGGCCTGTTTCCCTGAGAGCCGCGATCATGTCGTTGCGGGTCAGCAACCCTTCCATCCGGCCGTCGGCATCGACGATGGGGAACTCGTTCTGGGTGGTGGCCAACAAGCGTTCTATGGCGTCGCCGATCGTGGCCGAGCGGTCGAGCGCGGCGAATTCCGTCACCATCACGTCGCCGGTCAGGACGCTGTTGGAGATGTCGCGTATCTGCGCGTTCTGCGCTTCCGCAGCGGCTGCCAGATAGACGAAGATGGCGATGAAGATCAGCAGCGGATTGTAGAGCAGCCCCAGGAAACCGAACAGGAATGCCAGCCCCTGGCCGATATTGGCGGCGATCTGGGTGGCGCGCGGCCAGCTCATGCGGGTGGCAAGTGCGGCCCGCAGCACACGTCCGCCGTCCATCGGGAAGGCGGGAATCATGTTGAACAGCACGAGGAAAACGTTGACGCCAGCCAGCCGGACGAGGAAGTCCGCGCGTGGATTTTCGACCTGCATCATCTGCTCGATGCCCGCTGTGCCGCCGAGCGCAATGAAGATCAGCCCCGCGATAATGACATTCACCAGCGGTCCGGCGATGGCGATAATGAACTCCTGGCCGGGCTCCTCGGGCATGCGCTCAAGCCGCGCCAGTCCGCCGATCGGCAGCAGGGTGATGTCCGGCGTCTTTATGCCGAAGCGCCTTGCCGCGAGCGCGTGGCCGAATTCATGCAGCACCACGCACGCAAAGATGGCCAGCACGAAGGCAACGCCTTCCCAGGCCGCCGCCGCGCCGCCTATCTGGTAGTGCATGAACCATATCCATACCAGAAGCAGGAAAAAGGTCACATGTATGCGGATAACGGTGCCGGCGATGCTGCCGAGGCTGAATGACCAGGTCATGAGGGCTCCACGGTCCTTGGTATTGTCCCCTTAATGTAGGAGACATTTTTCCAACCGACACTATTACTGATGACCGTGTTCAAGCGAAGGAGCTTTCGTTGCAGGAAAGATCGTTCACGGCCCAGATGCTTTCAGGGCTGGCCAAAGGTGCCCGAAAGGGCCGCGAGCAGGCGCTGCCGGTCGCGCTTTTCGCCATGTTTGCGCTGGGCGTCTATGCCTTCATGGCAATCGCCGACGAGATGGCGGAAGGTGAGGTCCGGGAAATGGACCGAACGCTGTTTCTGATGATGCGCGAGCCCGGCAACCCCACCCAGCCCCTGGGTCCGCCCTGGGTGCAGGAGATGGCGCTGGAGATCACCGCCATCGGCGGATATTCGCTGATTATCCTCACACTCGCTGCCGTGGTGGGGCTATTCCTCGTGACCCGGCGCTATGGCCCGGCGCTCTATGCCGTGCTCTCGGTGGGCTCGGGCGCGCTGCTGTCGTCCACACTCAAGGGATATTTCGACCGTCCGCGCCCCGACCTCGTTGATCACCTCGACGCGGTGCATACGGCCAGCTTTCCCAGCGGTCACGCGCTGGTCACCACCGTTGCCTATCTCACGCTGGCGGCCCTCGTCATCCAGTTCTTCGAAGATCGCCGGGTGCGGACATATGTGCTTGTGGTGGCCGTCTTCGTGGCGGGGATCGTCGGCATCAGCCGCGTATATCTCGGCGTCCACTGGCCGAGCGACGTTGCCGCCGGCTGGGCGCTGGGAGCCGCGTGGGCGGCGCTGTCCTGGCTGGTGATGCACGTTCTGCGGCGCTGGCGCGCGTCTTCCGGGTGAAACGCCGCGTCCAGCAGCTTCCACCCGCGAACGCCGAAAGGGCTTGCCGCCTTGCTGATTGCCCGCTATTGAATCCCCGATGATGATTGTCGCGAACGCAAACCTGTGGTGGTGGGCCCGCTCATAGCGGCCGGCGCCACATTTGTGCGTGACTGATGGATTGGCCGCAGGTGAAAACCGGGCGGCCATTTTCGTTTGCGGGCCTCCCGGCGGCCGGGAAACGGGAGCAGAAAATGGTTCTGGAAGTTCTGGAAGACGGCGGCGAGCGATTTACCACCGCGGGCGGCATCGCCATCACCAGGCGGCGTAGCGACACCGCCTATGAGGGCGCGATCGACACCTATATCGATGCGCTGGATTCGCGCAGGGGGGCGGTGTTCTCGTCCAATTACGAGTATCCCGGTCGCTATACTCGGTGGGATACGGCGATCGTCGATCCGCCGCTGGTCATCTCCGCGCGTGGCCGCGCCGTAAAGATCGAGGCGCTCAACGAGCGCGGCAAGGTGCTGGTTGGCGCCATCGCTCCCGTGGTCGATGCGCTTGCGGACGTCTCGGTCACTGCGCGCTCCCCTGTCAGGATCGAGC
Source organism: Nitratireductor luteus (assembly GCF_026162365.1). Classification (GTDB taxonomy): domain Bacteria; phylum Pseudomonadota; class Alphaproteobacteria; order Rhizobiales; family Rhizobiaceae; genus Chelativorans; species Chelativorans luteus. Next base: position 227,186 of record NZ_JAOANW010000005.1, read on the forward strand.
TTGCCGTGGCGGAGCCGGCGGAGATTTTGTCGGAGGAGGAGCGCTCCCGCGTTCCTTCCGTCTTCACCGTCTTGAGGGCGGTGACGGCGCTCTTCCATACGGAACAGGACGGCAATCTCGGCCTTTACGGCGCATTCGGCTACGATCTCGCCTTTCAGTTCGATCCCGTCACGCTGAAGCTGGCGCGGCCGCAAAGCCAGCGCGACCTCGTGCTCTATTTGCCGGACGAGATCCTTGTGGTCGACCACCACGCGGCCAGGGCATGGCACGACCGCTACGACTATGCCGGGGAGGGTTTCGATACGGCGGGCCTGCCGCGCGGCGGGGGGGAAGAGCCCTACAAGGCGGCCGACCGCGTGCCGCCGCGCGCCGACCATGAGCCGGGCGAATATGCAAGGCTGGTGGAAAAGGCCAAGGAGAGCTTCCTGCGCGGCGACCTTTTCGAGGTGGTGCCGGGCCAGATGTTCCTGGAGCGCTGCCAGAACGCGCCCTCGGCGATCTCGCGCAAACTGAAGAAGATCAACCCGTCCCCCTATTCCTTCTTCATCAATCTCGGCGAGCGGGAATATCTCGTCGGCGCCTCGCCGGAAATGTTCGTGCGCGTCTCGGGCCGGCGCGTGGAGACCTGTCCCATTTCCGGCACGATCAAGCGCGGCGACGATGCGATCTCGGATTCGGAGCAGATATTGAAGCTGCTCAATTCAAAGAAGGACGAGTCCGAGCTGACCATGTGCTCGGACGTCGACCGCAACGACAAGAGCCGGGTTTGCGAGCCGGGCTCGGTGCGCGTCATCGGCCGGCGCCAGATCGAGATGTATTCGCGGCTGATTCATACGGTCGATCATATCGAGGGACGGCTGCGCGAGGGCATGGACGCCTTCGATGCCTTCTTGTCGCACGCCTGGGCCGTCACGGTCACCGGCGCGCCCAAACTGTGGGCCATGCGCTTCATCGAGGAAAACGAGAAGAGCCCGCGCGCCTGGTATGGTGGGGCGGTCGGCATGGTGCATTTCAACGGTGACATGAACACCGGCCTGACGCTGCGCACCATCCGCATCAAGGACGGCGTCGCGGAAGTGCGTGCCGGTGCCACGTTGCTCTACGATTCCGACCCCGAGGAAGAGGAAGCCGAGACGGAACTGAAAGCCTCGGCGATGATTTCGGCTATTCGGGACGCGGGAAAATCGAACATGGCGGACGAAACACGCGAGGCGGCGAAGGTGGGCGAGGGGGTACGCATCCTCCTCGTCGATCACGAAGATTCCTTCGTGCATACGCTGGCAAATTATTTCCGGCAGACGGGCGCGACGGTGACGACGGTGCGCACGCCCGTCGCCGAAGCGGTCTTCGACCGGGTCGATCCGGACCTGGTGGTGCTGTCGCCGGGGCCGGGCAATCCGGAGGACTTCGACTGCGCGGCCACCATCGGCAAGGCGCGGGCGCGCAGCCTGCCGATCTTCGGCGTGTGCCTTGGCCTGCAGGCGCTGGTACAGGCCTATGGCGGCGAACTGCGGCATCTGCGCGAGCCTATGCACGGCAAGCCCTCGCGCATCCGCGTGGGCGGCAACAGCCTGGTCTTTTCGGGCCTGCCCAACGAGGTGACGGTGGGCCGCTATCATTCCATCTTCGCCGATCCGTCGCGGCTACCGGATGCATTTGTGGTGACGGCGGAGACGGAGGACGGCGTGGTGATGGGCATCGAGCATGAAAGCGAGCCGGTGGCGGCAGTGCAATTCCATCCCGAATCGATCATGACACTGGGTCAGAATGCCGGCATGCGCATGATTGAGAACGTCGTGGCGCATCTGCCGAAAAAGGCGAAGGTCAAGGCGGCCTGACAGGCAGGTCTTGACTGCCGGTCCCGGACCGGAAGTGACGGAGAACTTCACGCTCATGGCTTCCAGCGCAAGGGTTCGCCGGCTGTCGTTCTGGTCCATCATCATCGGCGCTGGAATCCTGCTCCTCAAATTCGCGGCCTGGTGGATCACCGGGTCGGTCGCGCTGTTCTCGGACGCGATGGAATCCATAGTCAACGTGGTGGCGGCGGGCGTGGCCTGGTACGCGATCCGCGTTTCGCATATTCCCGCCGATGCCAACCACCCGTTCGGCCATCACAAGGCCGAATATCTGTCGGCGGTTCTGGAAGGCGTGATGATCGCCGTGGCGGCGCTGCTCATCCTTCAGGAGGCGGTGATGGCGTTTTCCTTTCCGCAGCCGCTGCGCGAGCCGGGCATCGGGCTTGCCATCACTGCGCTTGCGGCCGTGGGCAACGGCGCATGGGCATTCGTTCTCGTGCGGGCCGGGCGCGCGGCGCGGTCGCCGGCGCTGGTCGCGGACGGCCGCCATTTGTGGACGGACGTGGTGACCTCGCTCGGCGTCATCGCCGGCCTGCTGCTGGCGCTCGCGACCGGCTGGCTCTGGCTCGACCCGCTGATGGCCGTGGTCGTTGCGTTCAACATCCTCTGGCACGGCTGGCACATGGTCAGCGCCTCGGTGCAGGGGCTGATGGACGTCTCCGTCGAGCCCGGCGACCTCGCCGAGATCGAGCGCACCATTCGCGAGAACTGCGACGGCGCGCTCGAATTCCACGACCTCAAGACCCGCGAAGCGGGACGGGCGCGCTTCATCGAATTCCATCTCGTCGTCCCAGCCGACATGACGGTGGAGCGGTCGCATCACATTTGCGACCGGATCGAGGATGCCTTGGAAGCCGCCGTCGCCGGGGCGCAGGTCACCATTCACGTGGAACCCGACCACAAGGCGAAGAACGGCTAGGAATTCTTTGGAAGCAGACGGTTAGACTGTAAAGATCGCATAGTGATTCAAGCGGACGGATGGCGGCAGGTATGACGGAACCGATCGAACCGATCGCCATCGGACCGCTCACTGCCCGATCCTTGTCCTTTCAATGGCTCTGCCTGGTGGCGATCACGACGCTGTTGACGGCGGCCATGCTGGCGGTGGCGCTGCCAGCCGCATTGCTGATCGGGCCCATGCTGTCGGCGGTCCTCATCGGCGCGCTCGGCGCTGCCGTGCGGGTGCCGACGCTGGTATTCGCCTCGGCGCAGGCGATGGTGGGCCTGGTCGTGGGCAGCGCGCTGGAGCCGGCGGTGCTCGCCTCCTTCGCCGATATCTGGCCGGTGCTCCTGTTGACCGTATTGGCAACGGTGGGTGCGAGCAGCCTCCTCGGCTGGCTTGTCAGCCGCTGGAAGATACTCCCCGGAACGACGGCCGTGTGGGGCTCGGCGCCAGGGGCGGCGACCGCCATGGTCCTGATGGCAGGCGCTTTCGGGGCGGATGCGCGGCTGGTGGCCTTCATGCAGTATCTGCGTGTCATCTTCGTCACCGTGGCGGCCGCGCTGATCGCCCGGCTGTGGGTCGACACGTCCGGCGTCGAGGTTCCGGAACCCGTCTGGTTCGGTCCGGTCGATCCGGCTTCGCTCGGCATCACGCTCGGGATCGGCCTTCTGGGCGCGCTGGCCGGCCGTCTCGTCCGGCTTCCCGCGCCCTATTTCGTCGGCGCGTTCGTTGCCGCTGCGCTCGCCCATAACGGGTTCGGCGTGCCTGTCGATCTGCCGCCCTGGCTCGTGGGGGCGAGCTATGTGGCGGTCGGCTGGACCATCGGCCTCAAATTCGACCGCGCCCTGCTGGCCACCGCCTTCAAGGCGCTGCCCCAGGTGGTGCTTTCCATATTGGCGCTGATGGCCTTTTGCGGCGGGCTTGCGTGGTTCCTCCACTGGGAATGGGGCATCGACCCGCTCACGGCCTATCTGGCCACCAGCCCCGGCGGGATGGATTCCGTCGCCATCATCGCCGCTGCCTCGCAGAACGTGAACATCTCCTTCATTATGGCCTTGCAGATGGCCCGCTTCCTGTTCGTGCTCCTCCTGGGCCCGCCGATCAGCCGCCTCGTGGCGCGGTGGGCCGGCGGAAGGCAGGCTACAGGAAGTTTTTGACGGCGGGTTCGGCTTCCCAGCGGTTGTTGCGGCCGTCCTCGTATTGGACAGGCGCGGCGGCAAGCTCCTCGTCGCTGGCATCGTCGAGACAAGCGACATTCACCGCCACGAACCGGCCGATCGGCTCCACATCACCGCGTCCAAACGGCTTGATGCCGCAGTTCCGGCAGAACAGATGGCGGATCGAATGGCTTGCGAAAGTGTACTCCGTCAGCTCGTCCGCTCCCTCGATCAGCTCAAAGCTCTCGGCGGGAATGACCGCTTTCCAGAAGCGCCCCTTTCGGCAAATCGAGCAGTTGCAGCGGCTCGTTCCTGCACTCAGATCCAGTTCGGCCTTGAACCGCACGCCGCCGCAATGGCAGCTTCCGTGGTAGGTTTTCGTCATGTCTGCGCTCCTTGCGTCCGTTCCTGCATTCACGTCCTTTTCTGCATCTCCTCGAAACCGGCTGCCGCCTTCTTCACGTCCTCCGAATAATCCTCCATCTCCTGTATCCGGCGGATCTCGATGGTCTCGTTGGGAGAGCCCGGACAGCGCTTCGCCCATTCCACCGCCTCTTCCAGCGATCCGACCTCGATAATCCAGTAGCCGCCGACAACCTCCTTGGTTTCCGCGAAGGGACCGTCGGTGACGACGGGCTTGCCTGTGGCGAAGGAAACGCGCGCACCGGTGGACGGCGGGTGCAGCCCATTGAGATCGCGCAGGATGCCGGCCTCCTGGAGGGCCTTGTTGTATTCCATCATCGCCTCGACTGCCTTCGGGTCGAGATCCAACTCCGGGCCGGCCTTCTCGTAGCCAGCGGGTATCATCAGCATCATGAAGCGCATCGTGTTTCTCCTAGTGTCTCTATGGTGTTGTTGGCCGACCCTGGGGCTTTTCCGGGGACGAGGAAAGGGGCGCCATCCGGCAGCGCCCCAATGGATTTTAGAAGATCGGCCGCCATCAACCGATCGCCTCGTAGGCATGGGTCCAGAAATCCAGGAAGGTTTCAGGCGGTTGCGGCGAGGTCATCATGCGCTGGCTGAAGAATATCCCGATGAGGCCGTTCTCCGGGTCCGTATAGGCGGAGGTGCCGTAGCCGCCATCCCAGCCGAACCGGCCGGGGACGAGCCATGGCGCGATCCTTTCCACGGCCACGGACATTCCAAGGCCCCAGCCAGCGCCGCCTTGCGCCATGAAGGGCTCGGCATGCGGGCCGGCCTTCTGCTGCGGGGTAAGCTGGTCGCGGGTCATCTCGGCTACGGTCTCGGCCTTCAGGAACCGGGTGCCGCCGAATTCTCCCCCGTTCAGCATCATGCGGCAGAACGCAAGATAGTCGTCCACCGTCGTGACAAGGCCGCCAGCGCCGGAATCGAGCGGGGGCTGGCTCGTGAAATCGACGCCTTCATCCGGGCCGAACACTTTCAGCGTCCCGTCATTGGCCGCGAAGTCGGGTCCGTATTGGGGCGGCAGCCTGTCGCGCTTTTCGGGCGGAACGTCAAAGCCGGTATCCTTCATTCCAAGCGGATCGAAGAGCCGTTCCCGCATCACATCGCCGAGCCGCTTGCCGGTCGCGCGCTCGATGAGGATGCCGGCCACGTCCAGCCCGTTATTGTAGAGGAACATCTCGCCCGGCTGCGCCGCCAGCGGCATCGAGCCGAGTTTTGCCATATATTCGTCCGACGACATCTTGGGCAGCGCCCAGCCCGGCGCGATGCCCGCCTCCCGCATGGCGGCCTGTATCGGGTACTGTTCGGGAAACACCATTATCGCGCCGAGGCCGAAGGTCATCGTCAGCAGATGGCGCAGCGTGACCGGGCGGTCCGCCGGCACCGTGTCGTCGAGCGGAGCGTCGATGCTCGTCAGCACGCGCCGGTCGGACAGTTCGGGCAGGAGATCGTCGACCGGGGCATCGAGCGCCAGCCGCCCTTCCTCCACCAGCATCATGGCGAGCGCCGCCGTCACCGGCTTGGTGATCGAGGCGACGCGGAATATCGTGTCCCGTGCCATGGGCTTGCCTCCCCCAAGCTCGAAAGTGCCGGCGGTGCCCGTCTCCGTCCGCCCCTTCCGGTGGAGAAGCCAGACGGCGCCGGGCAAGTAGCCGTCGGCCACGTGGGCCCGCATCGTCTTGCCGATGGCTTCATTCGCCGCCGTGATGCCGGCTTCGTTCGCGTGTGCCGTTGGTATCTTCCCCTGGCCGGTGACCCCCAGGGTTAAAAGGGCAGCGCCGGATTGCAGCAGCCTGCGCCTCGTCATGTAATCGGGCATGATCGCTTCTCCGCCTTTTTTGCGCATTGGTACGGGCATAGCTCGCGCTCAGTCCTCGAAACTGGGCACGGCCCGACGGGCGCTTTCGGCGCGCCCCTTCGGCTCTTCCCAGTCCTCCTGACGGCCGAGCGGCGTAAGATCGAGCCAGTAGTAGGAGCCGCCCGTCATCTCGGCGCCGCGGCCAAAGGTCGAATAGCTGTGGAACACGTCGTCGCCGACGCGCAGGAAAACGCTGGTGCCGGGCTGTTCCAGCGGGCGCTCGCCCTGGAAATAATATCCGGTGCCGGCTTCCTCGTGCTCCTTGAGCGTGCGGTAGTTGTAGACCGGAGCAGTCCGGCGTTCGTCGATGGTCACGCCGAAATCATAGTTGAAGTCGCTGCGATAGGAGGAATACCAGGGAAAGCGCCAACCGCGCTCCGCCTTGTAGCGCTCGATCTTCTCGACCGGCGCCCGCGATATGCAGGCAAAGGAGGTGTCGCGGCTGTTGAGATGGCGTATCAGCCCATCCGATATCTCGTCGGCACCGGCGGTGCAACTCGAGCAGCCCTTTTCCCAACGCGGATCGAACATGAAATGGCCGACGATGAGTTGCCGGCGGCCTCCGAAGAGGTCGATCAGCCTCTTCCTGCCATCCGATCCTTCGAAGACGTAGTTCTTGCCGATCTTCACCATCGGCAGAAGACGGCGCTCCGCGTTCAGTGCGTCGCGCGCCCGCGTCATTTCCTTTTCCTTGGCCAGCAGCGCCTTGCGGGCGTCCAGCCATTCTTCACGCGAAACGACTTGCGGCAGGCTCATGGTGCGGTCCTCCATGGTAAGGTCAAGTGCCGGCCTCTCAGGAAGGTTGGAAAACGCCGTCGATGTAAGCTGCGCCGAAATAGACACTGATGGCGCGGATGCGGTCGCCCGTGAAATCGAGCGTCTCGACATTGCGAAATTCCTTCCCTTCCGGAGTAAGGCACCTGTACAAGACGAATACGCGGTCCCCATTCTCGACAACTTCTTCCGGAGAAATTTCGGCCATGCGCTGGCCGGCCGGCCAGCAGCGCTCGAAGAAGGCCTCTCTGTCTATGGCGTCGTCGTAGGGGCTGGTGAAAGTGAAGTCCGCCGTCAGCATATCCCCGACGAGCTTGCGGTCCTTCGTCTTGTAGGCGCCGAAATAGGCGCGGGCGATCTCAGGTTTGCTTTGTGCGGGCATGTTGAAATCTCCTCTTCCCTTTCCATACGAGGTCAGCTCCGCCTCGAAAGGACGATGCGGGTCGCTTTTCCGGACGGAACACATTGGGCGACCCGCCCACCGGTGGCGAGTTTCATCGGATAGACGGTCCGTCGCCTCCTACAGTTCCACGAACGCTTCGAACCCGCCGACGATCATGCGCTTGCCGTCGAACGGCATGTTCTCGACTCCCTTGAGCCTGGGGTCGGCCATGACCTTGGCATTGATCGCATCGCGCTGCTCGCGCGATTGGTAGACGATCCAGGCAAAGACCACCGTCTCGTCCTCCTTGGCCTGAACAGACCGTGGAAAGGAAGTCACTTCCCCGTACGGAATATCGTCTCCGATGCACTCGACAATGGCGAGTGCGCCGTGGTCCTTCCAGATCTCGCCGGCCTTTCGGGCCATCTCCTTGTAGGCTTCGATGTTCTGCTTCGGCATGGGAAGAATGAAACCGTCGACATAGGGCATTATCAGTCTCCTCTCGTTGTGTTTCCTGTCGCGAGAACAGTGGGCTACCCGCCCACTGCATAGGTCAGCACCACCCCACCGGTCTTGAGCGGGCGCGAGCTTTCAAGGCGCATCTTGATCTGCCCGCCCAGCGGCTTGAACAGCGGATTGCCGCCGCCCAGCACCACCGGCGCGAGGCAGAGCCGGTATTCGTCCACCAGCCCCGCCTTGAGCAGGGAGGCGAGCAGGTCGGCGCTGCCCATCACAAAGACGTCCTTGCCGTCCTCCGCCTTCAGCGCCCTGACCGCATCAACAGCGTCGCCCTTCAGAAGCCGGGTGTTGTTCCATGTCGCCTCGTCGAGGGTGCGGGATGCCACCGCCTTGTCGATCGAATTCATCATGTCGGCAATGTCCCCGGTCGCCTTGGTCCAGTGGGCAGCCATGCCCTCATAGGTACGCCGCCCGAACAAAAGCGTGCCGATCTCCTTGCCCTGTTCGAGCGAGAATGCCTGCAACTCGTCGCCCCAGACCGTCTCGTGGAAGCCGAGATCCCACGGGCTCTTGCCCTCGAAATAGCCGTCGAGCGCCATCAAATTCCAAACCACCAATCGTCTCATCGTTCGTCTCCTTCTTTCCTCTGGTTCAGTTGGTATTGCCTGTGTGTTCGGTGATCGCCGAGATGATCCGGTCCCAATCGCCGGGATGCAGTTCGTGGCCGCCGCCTTCCAGTTTTACAAGACGGGCGCCGGCGACCGCCTGCGCGAGTGCCGCGCCGTGATCGACGGGAAAGATTGGATCGGCGGTGCCGTGAATGGCGAGAAGCGGCACTTTCATCTCGGGCAGCCGACCTTGCCATGCCTGGCCGACATCGAAGAGAATGCTGTGATTGGTGGCGCTCAGATAACCGCCCGAGCGGTCGAAATCCCGCTCGATGAAGGTTCTGGTCCCGGCCTCGTCGAATGGATGTGCCGTGCCCGCGATCAGGCGCGCATCTTCCACCGTGTAGCGAACCGCCTGTGCCCGTTCCGACCAGTCCACGTCCACTTGCATGTGTTCCAGCCAGGCCTCGCCACTCGCGGGGAGGTGGGATGTGTCCAACCCAAGCGGCGAAGTGCTGATCGCCGTCAGCGAAAGCACGCGTTCCGGATTCTTCAGTGCGGCACCCTGGCCGACCATGCCGCCAAGGGAAAAGCCGACGATATGGGCGCCGGAAATCCCGTAGCCGTCGAGCACGCGGAAGATGTCATCAACTGCATCGTCGAAGGCGTATCCCGGCTGACCGACCGGATATTTCGTCGAAAGACCGCTATCGCGCTGATCGTAGCGGATGACAAACCGGCCGTGTTCTGCGAGCCGGCGGCAAAACTCCTCGGGCCACCAAAGCATCGAGGCCATCCCGCCCATAATGAGCAGGACCGGCGGATGGGCCTGATTGCCGAAGGCCTCGGTGGCAAGCTCGATACCGTCCGTGCGGATCGTTCGAAGGCTCATGAGTTCTCTCCCCGCCCCGCCTGGTCGATGAAGCCGCCGGCCGGCGCTTCATGCGGGACGTTCCAGCCGAAATAGACCTCCGCCTCGACAATCTTGCCGTCTCGCACGGTCAGGACTTCCGTGTTGCGGAAGCGCCTGCCCGGTGTTGCCGTTCCTTCATAGGTAACGAACACCTCGTCTCCTTCCTGCACGAGGCGGATGAAGCGGAAGTCTGAGATCGTCTCGCTGCCCGGCCAGCAGCGCTCGAAATAGGTCCGCCGGTCGATGCGGTTGTCGAGCGGGCTCGTGAAATGGAAATCATCTGCGATCACCGCCTCGATGGCGGCGCGATTCTTGTCGACGTAAGCCAGATAGCTCCTGCGGGCGATGTCCGTAAGCTCGTTCATGGCATCCTCCTTGACTTCATCCAGTTCTGATTGCATCTTGCAACTGGTTGTAGGTTACCAAACTGATCCTATATTGCAACCGGTTTTTTGGAGACTGCGAAATTGGCTGCTGACAAAGAAAATTCCGCCCACCGCTCAGGGTGCCCCATCAACCTCACGCTGGAGGTGCTGGGGGACAAGTGGTCCCTCATCATCGTGCGCGACATGATGTTCGGGAACCGCAGGCACTTCCGCGAGCTCTTGTCCCAGAACGAGGAAGGGATCGCTTCGAATATCCTGGCCGATCGGCTGCGCCGGCTGATGGCGGAAGGCGTCATCTCCAAGGAGGACGACCCGAGCCATAAGCAGAAGGCGATCTACAGCCTGACCGAAAAAGGCATAGAGCTTCTGCCGGTCTTCGCCATGATCGGCGCTTGGGGGCGCAAATGGCTGCCGGCGAGCGAGGCGCTGTCGGTCCGTGCCCGGCTTCTGGAGGAGGGCGGGCCGGCGCTTTGGGACGAGTTCATGGAGGAATTGCGGGTCGAGCATCTCGGTGCGCCGCCACACGCAGGGCGGCCCGGTCCCGGTGTCCGCGCTCGCCTGCAAGCCGCCTTCGAGGCGGTGGCCGGTGGCGAAGAGAATGCGCCGGCCACCTGAGCGGCGGCCGGCATGAGGCTCTTTAATAGAATCAATACATGGTGTTGGGCGGCCATGCTGGCGCGATGAATCATGTCGTTGACAAACCGATTCAATCCGCCGCGCGACGGCAGCCGACCTGCTCAGCCGCTTTTGGCCAGATAGTCTTCGAGATTGTCGAGGGCCGAACTCCAGCCGCTCTCATGGCCGTCGCGCGATTCTTTCGAGGTAAATATTGCCTGGTGGAGAGTGAGCCGGGTCTTATCGGCGCCGGCTTCCTTGAGCGTTACCGTCACCACGGTTTCATGGCCGGGCCGGCCGGTCTCGTCGTCCCAGACATGGGTGAAGACGATGCGCTCCGGTTCATCGATTTCCTTGTAGACGCCGCTCAGCCAGTACTCCTTGCCGTCCGGCGAGCGCATGCAGGTGCGGTAGGAGCCGCCGGGCCGGATGTCGCCTTCCGCGTGCGGAATGGTCATGCCCTTGGGGCAGCTCCAGTTGTTCAGATGCTCCGGCCGGGTCCACATCTGGAAGACGAGCTCGCGCGGCGCGTCGAAGGTGCGGGTCAGGTACAGTTCGGCATCCGATTCCACGGCTGGATCATAGGCTGTCATTTGGGTGTCTCCTTCTGCTGAATTCCCTTCAGATAATCGTCCAGGCGGTCGAGGCTTCCCTCCCAGAAACGCCGATAGCGCTCCACCCAGTCGGCGACCTCCTTCAGCGGCCCCGCCTCCAGGCGGCACGGCCGGTACTGGGCATTGCGCCCCCGCGAAACGAGGCCCGCTCCCTCCAGCACCTTCAAGTGCTTCGAGATCGCCGGCAGCGACAGGTCGAAGGGGGCGGCGATCTCGTTGACGGTTGCCTCGCCCTCGCAAAGCTTCGCGAGCATCGCGCGGCGGGTGGGGTCGGCGAGCGCGGCAAAAGCGGCGCTCAAGGGGTCCGATTGCTCTCTCATTTTCCTGCTTGGTTAATTAACTAGTTGGTTAAATACTGATTGAACGTACCCATGTCAACCGGCTCTTGCACCTTGCCGCAGCGTGGGCTATTGAACCCGTCATGTCCCATGCCGATCGCAACAATTTTGCCAGTCCGACCGCCGTTTTCATCGGCGCGACGGCGCGTGCGTTCAGCTCCAGCCTGCTACTTCTCGGTCTTATCGGCGATCGCCGGGTCCGCTGAAGGGGCGCTCGGCGATCGATGTCGCCGCGTGGCTTTCCCTGCTCCTTCCAGCCGAAAACCTGAGATGCAGCCTTGACAGGCGAGCCTGTGCGGTAGACCAAACCCGCGGCCGCCGGGAGTGACAAGATGGACGCAAATAACGACAATTCCAACATGCGCGCGGGCCACAAGGGCATGCCTGACGCGCCGCGCAAATATCAGCCATATCCCTTGGTCGACCTTCCCGACCGGACCTGGCCGGGCAAGCGCATAGAGAAGGCTCCGATCTGGTGCTCCGTGGACCTGCGCGACGGCAATCAGGCGCTCATCGATCCGATGGGCCACGAGCGCAAGGCGCGCATGTTCGGCCTGCTGCTCGACATGGGGTTCAAGGAAATCGAGATCGGCTTTCCTTCCGCGTCCCAGACCGATTTCGATTTCACCCGGTGGGCCATCGAGGAAGGCGGCGTTCCCGATGACGTATCGCTCCAGGTGCTGGTGCAGTGCCGGCCGGAGCTCATCTCGCGCACTTTCCAAGCGCTCGAAGGGGCCAGGCGCCCGATCGTCCACTTTTACAATTCCACCAGCGAGTTGCAGCGTCGCGTCGTGTTCGGCAAGGATGTCGCCGGCATCAAGCAGATCGCCACGGATGCGGCCAAGATGGTGGCCGACATGGCGGCAAAGGCCGGCGGCGGCTACCGTTTCGAATATTCGCCGGAAAGCTTCACCGGCACGGAGCTCGAGGTGGCGCTGGAAATCTGCAATGCCGTGACCGAGATCATCGATCCGACGCCGGAAAACAAGCTGATCCTCAACCTGCCGGCGACCGTCGAGATGTCGACGCCCAATGTGCATGCCGACCAGTTCGAGTGGATGCACCGCAATCTCGACCGGCGGGACTGCATCATCCTGTCTATCCACCCCCATAACGACCGGGGCACCGGCATCGCGGCCACCGAGCTTGCCCTGATGGCGGGCGCCGACCGCGTGGAGGGCACGCTTTTTGGCAATGGCGAGCGCACCGGCAATGTCGACCTCGTCACGCTGGCGCTCAACATGTACACCCAGGGCGTCGATCCGATGCTCGACTGCTCGGACATCAACCGCATGAAGGATGTCTACGAGCACTGCAACCAGCTGCGCATTCCCGAGCGCCACCCCTATGTGGGCGAACTGGTCTACACCGCGTTTTCTGGTTCCCACCAGGATGCGATTAACAAAGGCATGAAGGCCATCAAGGCGGCCAACAAGCCGCAGTGGGAAGTGCCCTATCTGCCCATCGATCCGCAGGATGTCGGGCGCTCCTATGAGGCCATCATCCGCATCAATTCACAGTCCGGAAAGGGCGGCATCGCCTATATTCTCCAGGCCGATTACGGGCTCAACCTGCCGCGCAACCTGCAGGTGGAATTCCGCGAGGACATTCAGGAGATCACCGACACCGAAGGCAAGGAACTACCGTCGAAGCGCATCCATGAGCGGTTCATGGAGCTTTATGTCGACCAGCCGGGCGCCCGGCTCAAATTCGTCGACCACCAGACCTTTCCCGACACCAGCGCGAAGGGAAGGCGGATCGTCGAGGCCACCATCCTCGACAATGGCGTGGAGAAGACGATCAAGGGTTCCGGCACGGGACCGGTCGACGGCTTCATCAACGCGCTCTCCAGCCATGTCGGCGTGGAGATGTCGGTCCTCGACTATTCCGAACATTCCCTGCAGCGCGGCGCGGATGCGGCGGCCGTTTGCTACATGGAGGTGGAGCACCCGGGCGGAAAGCTTTTCGGCGTCGGCATGAACACGAACATCGTGACGGCCTCGCTCGAAGCCGTGGTCTCCGCCGCCAACAGGATCGTCGGCTGATGGGCCTTGCCGTTCGGGAGACGGGCGGGGAGGGCGAACCGCTCGTCCTCCTCCACGGCTTCGGCGGCACGCACCGGGCCTGGAACCAGGTCGTCGCGGCGCTCGGCCAGGGCACGCGCGTGCTGGCCTACGACCTGCCGGGCCACGGCGGCTCGCTGGACTTTCCCGACGCCGGTCCCGCACCCGTCGCCGCCCGGGCGATCGCCGCCGACCTGCAGGCACGGGGCTGCGGGCGGTTCCATCTCGCGGGTCATTCCTTCGGCGGCGCCGTCGCCACGCTGATCGCCATGCGCGCGCCCGGACAGGTGGCTTCGCTGACGCTGTTTGCTCCGGGCGGTTTCGGTCCGGAAATCAACGCGCCGCTGCTTAAAAGCTACGCAGAAGCCCGATCCGCCGAGGAGGTTGAGGCCTGCCTTGCCATGATGTCGGGCCCGGATTGCGCGATCCCGTCCGATGTCGTCGAAGCTGCAATGACCATGCGTGCGCTGCCGGACCAGATCTCTATGCTCCGCCGCATCTGGCAGATGATCGCCGGGGAAGGCAGCCAGGGAACCCTGCCGCGCGACGGGCTGGCCGGGCTCGATCTGCCGGTGCGGGTCGTGTGGGGCGGGTTCGACGCCGTTCTGCCGGCGCGGCAGTCGGACGATCTGCCGCCCCTGTTCGCCCGCCACTTCTTCCCCGGTCTCGGCCATATGCTGCCGGAGGAAGCGCCCGCTGACATGGCACGCATCCTGCAATTCGCGGTCTGCCGAAACTGATTCAAAGACGCCTGCCAATCGCATTGAATTTGTTGCATTTACCTTGCCGTGCGAGAGCGGAACAAAACGTGATGATTTTACCTCCAGCCCATGTTAACGGTAAGTTAACTGTGTTCCCGATCTGGAGGATCGCTTATGAGTGAGGCTGGCCAGAAGGTCGCGCCTGCCGAGAATGTGCGCAGGCTTTCCAGTGTCATTCGCGACATGAAGAACGCCGCCGCCGATCGCGAGGATGTCGTGGTCGAGATGCGTGAGGCGAGCCATACACGCCTGGAGCTTCTCGCCCAGGAACTGCAGCCGGTTTTCGCCGACGTCCCGGAAGACGATCCGAGCTTCGACTTCGTGATCTCCAACGGCGAGCAGCCGCGTCTGTGGATCGATGCCGTTGCGCATGTCGCCATGGCGCGCGACCGGCGCACATACCGCTTCCTGTGCGACACGCGGCTTGGCCGCCAGGTACTCGCGGAATCGGCCGACATGCAGCCGGTTGCCGATCAGGTGACACGCTATATCGCTGAGAGAATGGTGGAACGCCAGCGCCGTATAGAAGGCGATATCGAAGTCCTGCCGCGCGGACAGACCGACGAAGCGCAAAAGCCGGATGAGGCGAAGCCGAGCCGCTGGAGGGCGTTTTTCAGCGGCCTGCTGTTGGTCATCCTCGGTGGCATCGTCGGCGCCGGCTCTGTCCTTTTCTCCATGACCGAGCGGTTTCAGGAGCTCAATCCCTTTTAGCGCCAGATGCTCGTGGCCATTTTTGCCGCAAGTTTTTGACACGATCGCTGCGTATGCGCTGAGTGTGGGGCGTTTTTTATCAGGCCGTGCAGCTGTTGAGGCATGCGGAAAGGATTTCGTGTGAATGGTTTATTTTGGATCGCCCTGTTTTTGATCATTGTAGGTGGCGGGATGTTCGGTGTTGCTGCCGTTATGGGTTCGTACGTGGATGGCGACGGAATCCTGCATGAGCCCGGATTTGGCTTCGCAGTTATCGGCATGCTGTCGTTTGGGCTGGCTGTGCTGGCAGCTATCACCGGTGCCTGCCTGTTTTTCTGGCGCAGGCGGAAGTCGTTGCGTGGGTAAAACGTGCCTGCCAGCTACCGGGTAGGCGCCTCAATACAGCGTTAATGACGAGATATCGCCGATTTCTTCGCCGCTGGATATCCCGCGCCGGGTGAAGCGCAGTTGCCAGTTTCCAGCCGCACCATCGATCTCGAAAAGGTTGTAGTGCGCCGGCGTCTTGGCGCTGCCGTCGGCCTGTCCCGCGGCCGCGACGCCGACGACGGGTACCGGCCCGCCGGGTCCGTCGATCCGGTGCACGGTCGCCACATGCGTATGCCCGTGCAGGACCAGTTCCGCGCCGTGGCGGCGCACGATCTTCTGAAAGCGCGAAATGCCGTAGAGCCGTTTGGCGGCATGGGTTGCGCCGCGCACGGGCGGATGGTGGATCATGACGACGCGGAACAGGCCGCGCTCGCGCGCCTCGTCCAGCAGGGCCGCGAGCTTTCGCGCCTGCCCGTCGGAGAAATGGCCGCTGGCCAGAAAAGGCGCCGTGGCGCGGGCCGAGGATAGGCCGATCATTGCCACCGTCCCCCGCACCCGCATATAGGGAAAGCCGCGCCTGCCCGTTGGCGGCGGAGAACGATCGCCGGTCATGAACGGCGCCCATGCGCGGCAGGCCCGCTTCAGCGCGCCCGGAACATAGGCATCGTGGTTGCCCGGCACCACCGATATGTCCTTCGGATCGCCCAATCCCTCCAGCCACAGCTTCGCCAGTTCGATTTCCCTGTCGAGAGCCAGATTGACCAGATCGCCGGTCAGTGCGATGTGGTCCGGGGCTGCCGCCAGCATGTCCGTAGTGATGAGGTCGATGATGCCGTGATCCAGGCTGAACCGGCGGTTGCGGCGCCAGTTGATGTAGCCGGTTATCCGCTTTGAGGCGAGTTCGCGATAGGATATGTCGGGCAGCGGACCCAGATGGATGTCGGAAAAATGTGCCAGGCGAAACATGAGTCTTCTTTAGAGGACCGGTCTAGGGTGTGTCATCAATTGTCGGATTTGAGCCGAAAACGGCTGTTTTTGAGAACCGGAGCGGAGCGTACTTTAAGTACGTGAGCACCGGAAGCGCAGAAAATGGCTGTTTGCAGCCCAAAAGACGATGATTGAGGACGCACCCTAGCGCTTTCCAGCCCATGGAGACCTCATGAAGCACAAGCCCAATCCCCTGCCCGCGGAAAAGATGCGGCTGCGCGTCAGGCTGTTTCATCTGTGGTTCCTGCTGCGCCGTCCCATGACGCTCGGCGCCAGGGGCGTGGTCTTCGACGAGGAGGCGCGTTCGGTCCTGTTGATCCGCCACACCTATGTCGCCGGCTGGCAGTTGCCTGGCGGCGGCGTCGAAGTGGGCGAGACCTTCGAGCAGGCATTGACGCGGGAACTGGAGGAGGAGGGCAATATCGAGCTCCTGGCCCAGCCTGTCCTGCGCTCGCTGCACTTTAACCGGCAGTCCAGCCGCCGCGACCATGTCGCGGTCTATCTGGTGACGCGGTTCCGGCAGAACGGATCGCATGTGCCCGACCGCGAAATCGCCGAGGCGCGGTTCTTTCCGCTGGACGCGCTGCCGGACGGCATAACGGCTGCGACGCGCCGGCGGCTGGCGGAAATCTTCGAAGGGGCTGCGGTTTCACAAGATTGGTGAGGAGCGTCCGCGCTATGCGGCCTTCGCCAGCCTCTCCCGATTGTGCGGCGCGTTGTAGTGCAACTCCGGTCCCTTCGGCACGACCCCTGTCGGATTGATGGTGGTGTGGCTGCCGTAATAATGCGACTTGATGTGGCGCAGGTTCACCGTCTCGGAGACGCCCGGCACCTGGTAGAGCTCCCGCAGATAATTGGAGAGGTTCGGGTAGTCGGCGATGCGGCGCAGATTGCATTTGAAGTGGCCGACATAGACCGGATCGAACCGCACCAGCGTGGTGAACAGCCGCCAGTCCGCTTCCGTAAGCTGTTCTCCCGCCAGATAACGCTGGCGCGAAAGCATGTCCTCCACCTTGTCCAGCGCGTCGAACAGGGCGTCGAAGGCTTCTTCATAGGCTTCCTGGGTGGTGGCGAAGCCGGCCTTGTACACGCCGTTGTTGATGTTCTCGTAGACCAGCTCGTTAACGGCGTCGATCTTCTTGCGCAGCGGCGGCGGATAGAAATCCAGCGAGGCATCGCCCCATTCGTCGAAAGCTTCGTTCAGCATGCGGATGATTTCGGCGGATTCGTTGGAGACGATGGTCTCCGTCTTCTTGTCCCACAGCACCGGTACCGTCACCCGGCCCGAGTATTTGGGGTCGGCCCTGGTATATATCTGGCGAAGGAAATCGGCGCCGTAGAGGTCGTCGCCGGTGGCGGCCTCGTCCTTTTCGAACGTCCAGCCGTTCTCGCCCATGAAGTGATGGACCACGGAAACCGAGATCACGTCTTCGAGCTTTTTCAGCTTGCGGAAGATCAGCGTGCGATGTGCCCACGGGCAGGCGAGGGAGACGTAAAGGTGATAGCGGCCGGGCTCGGCCTTGAAGCCCCGCTCGCGGCCTTCTGCCGGCGTGCCGTCCTTCGTCACGAAATCGCCGAACTGCGACTTCGACCGTTCAAAGCGGCCGCCAGATTTGGATGTATCGTACCACTGATCGTGCCAAACGCCGTCGACAAGCAATCCCATTCACCGTCTCCTTATCAATCAGGCACCAATGTAGGGATCGGGTGCCAAAGGCCAAGCGCGGTTTCCTGAACGGATCGTCAACCGCGCGGAAAATGCCCTCGCTCCTTCAAAAAGCGTGGACGGGCCCGGCGATTGGTGCTAGCGGAATTTTCCGAAATCGGAGCGTTTGAAGAAATGATCCTGTTCCGCGTGGAGCGACGACGAAAGGCTTGATGCGCGTAATGCGCGCGGGCTCGGCCTGGCCGGGCCGCCGTATCCTTTCGACCCACCGGAATCCGTTTCATGTCCCTTGCCGACATTTGCTACCTGCCGGAAGAGCCGGCGCACGACGCTGAAATCGAAGAGATCAACGCCGAGGCCTTCGGTCCCGGCCGGTTCGCCCGCGCCGCCTATAAGATCCGTGAAGGCGGACCGCATGAACGCGCGCTCTCCTTCGTCGCCACCCATCAGGACACCGTCATCGGCTCCGTCCGCCTGACCCGCATCGTGGCGGGACAGGGCCGGGGACTGCTCCTCGGGCCGCTCGCAGTCCGTCCCGCCTACAAGAACAAGGGCATCGGCCGCAAGCTCGTGGCCATCGCGCTGGATGCCGCGCGGGAAGCGGGCGAGGGCGTCGTGGTGCTCGTTGGCGATGAGCCCTATTACGGGCCTCTAGGCTTCAAGCGCATGCCGTACGGGCAACTGTCGATGCCGCGCCCGGTCGATCCCAACCGCCTCCTGGCCGCAGAGCTGAAGGAAGGCGCGAGGGCCGCGCTCACCGGCGAGATGCGGCATGCTGATTTGCTCGGGGCCGAAACGAGACCCGGTCTCACCTCCAGCGCCACGGCTTGAGCCGCCTGAGGCTAGCGATGCGTTACCGCCCCTCGCGCCACCACATGCCGCCCAGCGCCAGCAGCAGAAGCCCCAGCCCCAGGAAGCCCGCGAATAGCGGGACGCGGCGCACGGATTTCAGCACGCTGTCATTGGTGGTCTTGAGGCCGAGCCAGTCGCGGCCGGCGGCGCTGGATATGGAATTGCGCACGGGAACGATGTTGGGCAGTTCGGCGGAGAGCCGGCGCACGCTGCCGCCGCTGGCTTCGGCGATGGGCTCCAGGATTTCGCCGGTCGAAACGGTGTCGGCGAATTCCGGCGCGTTGACCGGCCCGACATGAGCAAGCGCGCTCAATTCGCCATTGGTCACTTCGTAAAGGCCGATCTCATCCGCATCCATCGAACCCCTGAACAGGCCGGGGCTTGTCTCGGACAACGGGATTTCCCGTTGCGCACCGGAGGGCGCGGTGACGGTGGCCGGGCCAGCTTCATCCGCCATCGTCTGCCGGGTTATGTCGAGGGTCATGCCGCGCCCATCGGCGATCAGCCGTTCCTCTTCCAGGTCCGGCTCCTTCATCAGCCAGTGGGCTATCCGGCGGTACAGCGATACATAGGGGCCGCCGCCCTCGAAGCCGCGCGCCCACAGCCAGCCCTGGTCCGACATGAACATGCCGACGCGGCCTTCGCCCCTGCGGGAAAGAAGGAGAAGCGGCCGGTCGTCCGGTCCCTGCATGACGACCTGTCCGTCCGGCCGGTCGATGCCGACGATCCGGAACCAGCGGCTCCATCCGGGCGGCTCGGTCGCCGCGCCGTCGAGGCCGCGCGTCACGGGGTGGCGTTTGCCCGTGTCGCTCAGACGCGGATAGTAACCTTCCTCCACGACATCGCCGCTCGGCAGCGCCGGCAGAGCCGAAATTAGCGGCGTATGGGCGATCGACTGGCTGCCGGCGAATTCCGGTCCCGCGGCTATCAGCACTGCACCGCCATTTTCCACATATTCGGCAATGTAGTCGTAATAGAGTATCGGCAGCACGTCCCGGTGCTGGTAGCGGTCGAAGATGATCAGGTCGAAATCCTCGATCTTTTCCACGAACAGCTCGCGCGTGGGAAAGGCGATCAGCGACAATTCGTTGATGGGCGTGCCGTCCTGCTTCTCCGGCGGGCGCAGGATGGTGAAATGGACGAGATCCACCGAAGCATCCGATTTCAACAGATTGCGCCATGTGCGCTCGCCCGAATGCGGCTCGCCGGAGACCAGCAGTACACGCAGGTTCTCGCGGATGCCGTCGACGAGCGCTATCGCCTTGTTGTTGGTCTCCGTCAGTTCGTCTTCCTGCGGCTCGATGGAGAGCTGCACGATGTTCCGCCCGGCATTGGGTATCGTCACCTCGAGCGGCATTTCCTGGCCGATGACGGCCTGCTCGATCAAGGCAAGCTCGCCATTGACGAAGACCTCGACCTCCACCGTACCGCTTGCATCGTCGGAAGCAAGTACGCGATAGGTCATCTCCAGCGGCTTGTCGACGATGCCGAAGCGCGGTGCGCGCTCGAAGCGGATGCGGCGGTCCTTCTCGCCCTCCTCGCCGGTGATCAGCGCGTGAAGCGGGCCGGAAAGACCCGTGGCGTTCCGCGGCACGTCGTGCACCTGGCCGTCGGTGATCATGATGGAGCCGGCCACGCGCGAGGGCGGCACGTCGCGCAGCGCGCTTTCCAGCGCTCCGAAAAGCCGTGTGTCGACGCGCTCCTCGGCCGCCTCGCCGCGGCCGGCTTCCACCATGCGCACCTCGAACCGGTTCAGCCGTTCCAGCCTGCCGCGGATCTCCTCGGCTGCCTGGCGGGTCGTTTCCGCCCGGTCGCCGATATCCTGGCTCTGGCTTTCGTCGACAATCAGGGCGACCACGCTTTTCAGCGGCTCGCGCTCTTCGTCCAGCAGCACCGGGTTGATGAGCGCCAGCGCAAGTGCCGCCAGCGCCGCGGTGCGGAAAAGCGCGCCGCGCTGACGCAGGAAAAGGCCGACGAGAACCAGAAGCGCCAGCGGCACCAGCATCGCCGCGAGTATGGACCAGGAAAAGAGCGGTTCGAAGCTGAGCGACCAGTTCATGGCACGGACCTTGGAACTGGGCATCCGGTTGGCTCGAAGCAACCTGTTGCAAGCATCCCGAACATCGCTATTGCCCCAGCCGTTCGAGCAGCACGGGCACGTGCACCTGGTCGGATTTGTAGTTGCCCGTCAGCATGTACATCATGATGTTCACCCCCGCGCGCAGGGCGTAGACGCGCTGCAGCGGGTCGGAAGGCACGGTCGGCAGCAGGGGCTGCCCCTGCTCGTCGATGGCCCAGGCGCCGGCCAGATCGTTGCCGGTGATCATGATCGGGCTCACGCCGTCGCCGGTGCGCACCGGCCGGTCCGTGCGGGTGGGGGCGTTGAGCGAAGCCTCGACCCATAGCTGGCTGCCCCGGTAGCGGCCCGGAAACTCCGACAGAATGTAGAAGGCCTTGGTCAGCACATGGTCGTCCGGTACCGGCTCCAGGGGCGGAACGTTGAGGCCCGACAGGATGTCGCGCAGACGCTGGGTCTCCGGGCTTACGGAACCCGTGGAACCGAAGCCTGAAGAATACTGGTCGCGCGTATCGAAAAGCACGGTTCCGCCTTCCTGCATATAGGCGTCGATGCGGGCGATTGCGTCCTCGGTCGGCATGGGCGCATCGGTGGAGATCGGCCAGTAGATCAGCGGATAGAATGACAATTCGTCCGCGGCGATATCGACGGCGGCCGGTTCGCCCGGCTCCAGCGCCGTCTTGTCCGCCAGAAAGCGCGACAGGCCGGTGATGCCGGCGCGGCTGACAGCATCCACCGACGAAACGCCGGTCACCACATAGGCGATGCGCGTTGCGGAGATAGCGGCGATCGCTTCGGCATCTTGCGGCTGCGGGCTTTGAGCGCGCGCGGCGTCGGGTGCCGCGGCCAGGGCCAGACCCATGGTGAAAGCTGCGACGGTGGCTGTTGCCGCACGCCGCCCGCGTCGGCCGGGCATCATGCCGCCCAACCAAAGTACGGCGAGCGTATCCAGCGCGAGCAGCGCAAGGGCGGCAGCCATCAGCGGTCCCTTGAGCGGCCGTGACGTGTCGAAGGCGTAGCGCAGTGTTTGCGTGGCCACCGGCGCCTGCGGGCGGGCAAGACCCTGCAGCGTGGCATCGGCCGGCAGCAGATTGTGCGCGATCACGCCTTCTTCCGAACCGTATAGCCCTGGCGGGTTTTCAAGGCTGACGCGCGGCGTCTGCCCGGCAGCCAGCGGCTCGGCCTCCGGGCCCGGCGGCACAAGCGCCCCGCTGGCCGAAATCATGCGGTAAGGCGCGAGCCGCCCCGCATCATCCTCGGTTTCCGAGGTCAGGCTGCCCTGGTTGCGCGACAATTGCACGATGCGCCGGAGCATTTCGACGAAACTTCCTGAAATGGGCAGGTTCGACCACGTTGCCTCGGGCGTGACATGGAACAGGATGACCCGTCCATCGCCACGCGCAGCACCGGTAACGAGCGGGGTTCCGTCGGCCAGATTGGCCCATGTGCGCTCGACGATATCCGGCGAGGGTTCGGCCAGAATCTGCCGGTTGACGGCAACGTCGCGCGGCGGGGTAAGGTCGGAAAACGGTCCGCTGGCGGGAAATTCGGCCACCGGCTGCGGTTCCGACCAGGAAAGGGCTCCGCCCAGCGAGCGCTCGCCCACGCGCAGCCGTACCGGCAACAGCGTTTCGTCATTGCCGGCGGCCGCCACGCGCGGGCCGGCGAACCGGATCAGCGTACCGCCGTTTTCCATCCATTCGATCAGGCTTTGACGGGCCGAATCCGGCAAGGTGCCCACGTCGGCCATGATGATTGCCGCCGGCTTCTGCTCCAGAAGCTCGGGAATAGCCTCCGTCAGCGCCGGGTTGGAAGGTTCGATCAGGTCTGCGAAGGGGGAGAGAGCCCTGCGGATATAGTAGAGCGGAGAGAGCAGGGGCTGCGCCCTGTCGCCCTCGTTCTGCGACAACAGGCCGATGCGGCGCCGGCGGGCATTCTCGTCCAACACCCGCAGCGCGCCTGCATGGTTCTCGCCTTCCAGAGCGACGGTGGCGAAGTCGTTGCGCAGTTCGAATGGCACGCGCATCTCGCCTTCCGCTTCGCGCGCGCCGGGACCGAAGGCGATCGTCGTCTCGGCGATGCGCCGCCCCTTCTCGTCGGAGGCGTATGCGATCAACTGCCGGGGCGCGGCGGCATCCGGCCCGCGCACGGCCTTGACGAGGAAACGTTCCGGCTCGTTGGCGGTGTCGGTCAAGGCGACGGTGGAAAGACCCTGCGGCGCGATCCACAGCAGATCGGAAAGCTGCACTGCCAAAAGCGTTTCGAACGCCGCCTCGTCCTCATCGCCCGCCAGCCCGTCCGCCAGCACGGCTAGCGTCGCGCCGGGCAGGTTCTCCAGCGCATCGGCCACCCGCGCATAGACCGAAAGCCGGTCGGTCGGAACCGGCCTCGGCTCGGCCGCGTTCAGCCGCTCCAGCGCCGTATCGGCATTGAACGGGCCGATGTCCTGCGCCGGTTTCTCGGCGGTCAATGCGAGCACCACTGGCACATCGCTTTCCTTTGCATCGACGATCAGCCTTTCAGCCGTCGCCACCCGGCGTTCCCAATCGGGCGCAGCGTTCCAGCCGTTGTCCATCACGATGGCCAGCGCCTGGCCCTCGACGGCGATTTTTTCGCGCGGATTGAACACCGGGTCGGCCAGCGCCAGGATGACCAGCGCGGCCAGCAGCAGGCGCAGCAGCGTCAGCCACCACGGGCTCTTGTGGGGCGTCTCTTCCTTGCGCAGCACCCGCGCCAATATTTTCAGCGGCGGAAACGTCTCCGTCTGCGGCTTGGGCGGCGTCAGACGCAGCAGCCACCAGATGACGGGCAGGGCAAGGAGACCCCACAGGACCATCGGCGCGCCAAAGGAGAGGGGCAGGAAATTCATCGCCCGACGCCCGTCTGTGCACCCGTCCCAACGCCTGTCTCTGCGGTCATGGCAAGATGAACCGCTATCAGCGCTTCCGATGCCAGCCGGTCGGTGTGGTTCACCGTATAGCTCCAGCCGAGCTTCTTGCACCAGCGGGAAAGCGTCTCACGGCGGGCGAGGTAGAGCTGGCGGTAATCGTCACCCAGCGTCTCGGCACGCCCGGCCGTCAGCTTCTCGCCCGTCTCGGGATCGCGGAATTCGGTGCGGCCGGAATAGGGAAAATTCTCTTCCGCCGGGTCGGCTATCTCGATCAGATGCGCGCGCGCTCCGGTGCGGGCCAGCGTGTCGAGCCAGCGCATGGTTTCGTCGGGCGTATCCAGGAAATCGCCGGCCAGCACCACGTCGGAGAAGCGGCGCACCGGCGTCAGGTCCGGCTTGTCGCCCTGCTCGGGCGCATGGCCAAGGTGCTGGGCCAGGCGTTCGGCGCCATTGCGCGTGGAGAAGGGGTCAGTGAGGCCCGGCCAGGCGATGCGTTCGCCGCTGCGCGACAGGAGCTCGGCCAGTGCGAAGATCAGCACGAGCGCACGCGATTCCTTGGAAACGTCCGCGTGGGCGGACTTGTAGAGCATCGATGCGGATTTATCGGCCCACAGCCAGACGGTGTGCGCTGCTTCCCATTCCCGGTCGCGCACATAAAGATGTTCGTCGCGGGCCGAGCGCCGCCAGTCGATCCGAGCGACGGCTTCGCCTTCGACATAGGGGCGGAACTGCCAGAAATTTTCCCCGATGCCGCGCTGGCGTCGGCCGTGCCAGCCGGCGATCACGTTGTTGGCGACCCGGCGAGCCTCCACCAGCAGGTCCGGGACGAGCGCAGCCCGCGCCCTTGCGCGCGCCACCACATCCGGGGTGGCTGCAGGGGAGGTGGCTTCGCCCAGCCTGGCCATCAGCGTCTCTTCGGGCCGGCCATCAGCCGAGCGCCTTGACGAGCCGCGCAATCACATCGCGCACGCTCATGCCCTCGGCGCGGGCGGCGAAGGTGAGCGCCATGCGGTGCTGGAGCACGGGTTCGGCAAGTGCGCGCACGTCGTCGACGGAAGGCGCCAGCCGCCCGTCGTAAAGCGCGCGGGCGCGGGCGCACAGGGTCAGTGCCTGGCTTGCGCGCGGGCCGGGGCCCCAGGCGACATGGCGGTCGGTTTCAGGGTGGCCGAGGCCTGGACGGGCGAGGCGCACGAGGGCCAGAATCGCCTCCACCACGCTGTCGGGCACCGGCATCCGGCGGATCAGAAGCTGAATCTGCTTAAGCCGCTCGGGCGTCAGCACGTTTTCCGGCCTGGCCTCGTTGATGCCGGTGGTTTCCAAAAGGATGCGCCGCTCCGCGTCGATCTCGGGATAAAGTATGTCCACCTGCATCAGGAACCGGTCCAGCTGGGCTTCGGGCAGGGGATATGTCCCTTCCTGCTCCAGCGGGTTCTGGGTGGCCAGCACATGGAACGGGCTCGGCAGGTCGTGGCGGTGGCCGGCCACCGTCACGTGATATTCCTGCATCGATTGAAGAAGCGCGGACTGGGTGCGCGGGCTCGCGCGGTTGATCTCGTCGGCCATCAGAAGCTGCGCGAAGACCGGGCCGGGCAGGAAACGGAAGCCGCGCTTTCCCTCGCTGTCCTGCTCCATCACCTCGGAGCCCAGAATGTCCGATGGCATCAGGTCGGGCGTGAACTGGATGCGGCGGGCGTCGAGCCCCAGCACCACGCCCAGCGTTTCCACCAGCTTGGTCTTGGCCAGCCCCGGCACACCCACCAGCAGTGCATGACCGCCGGCGAGGATCGCCACCATGGTGCGCTCGACCACAGCCTCCTGACCGAAAATGACGCGCCCCACGCCGTCGCGCACCTTGGCAATGTCCCCAAGGGCAGCCTCGGCTTCCGCCACCAGTTTTTTCTCGTCGACCTTGCCGGCTGCCGTATCCTGATCCCGGGCTATGATGCTCATGCGCTGTCGTCCCTCGTTTGTGCCAATCTCATTGGCCCACGACGCCTTGCGACCGGAAACGCGAAAATCGCGGCGGCGCTCTGCTAGAAGCTTAAATCACTCCGTGAGGCTGACAAGCCGATTGAGAGTGACTATTTCGTGACCATGCACAGGCAAAGCGACAAGAATGTGAGCAACGATCCGAGACTTTCCAAGATGCAGGATGCCAGCGGGCTGGAGGCTCTGATCGCGCGCGCGGCGCGCTCGGGTCGGGGCGCACCGCCCGTAGAGCGCTGGGATCCGCCCTTTTGCGGCGACCTGGATATGGAAATCAAAAGCGACGGCACCTGGTTCTATCTGGGCACGCCGATCGGCCGTATGCCGCTGGTGCAGCTTTTCTCCTCGGTCCTGCGCAAGGACGAGGACGGCAAGACCTATCTCGTAACACCGGTGGAAAAGGTCGGTATCCGCGTCGAAGACGCGCATTTCGTAGCCGTCGAGATGGCGGTTTCCGGGGCTGGCGCGAATCAATCCCTCACATTCCGTACCAATGTGGGCGACGTGGTGGAGGCCGGACCCGAACACCGGCTGCGTTTCGTGGAGGAAGAGGCGACGGGCGGCGTGAAACCATATCTGGCCGTTCGCGGGCGGCTGGAGGCGCTGGTGGCCCGGCCGGTCATGTATGAGATGATCGACATCGGCGAGGAGATCGATGTCGACGGCGTCGCCATGTTCGCGGTGCGCTCGCAAGGCACTGTTTTTCCCATAATGCCGGTTTCCCGGCTGAACAGGCTGGCCGGCCAGGATGACTGACGCGCTGATCCATCCTCCGTTTTCGGCACAGGAATTCCGCCGGCGCGCGGCCGCGCAGGATCCCGACGTGGACGGCGACGACTATGGCGACCACCGCCTCAACCCCGATCTGAAGCATATGATCGTGCGCGACGGGCTGCACGATGCGGCGGTGCTTGTCCCCGTGGTCGATCACGGCGACGAGGCAACGCTCATCCTGACCCAGCGCGCCGAGAAGCTGCGTGCCCATTCCGGGCAGATCGCGCTGCCAGGCGGGCGGATAGACCCCACCGACGTCTCGCCCGAACACGCGGCGCTGCGCGAGGCGGAGGAGGAGATCGGCCTTGAGCCGGAGCGCATCGACGTGGTGGGCCGTATGCCGGACTATGTCACGGGAAGCGGCTACCGCATCCGGCCGGTGCTCTCCGTCGTGAGGCCCGGATTCTCGTTGAAGCTCAATCCCGACGAGGTGGATGCGGCCTTCGAGGTGCCCTTGTCCTTCCTGATGGACCCGGGCAATCACCGCCGGGAAAGCCGCCTGTGGCAAAGCCGTGAACGGTTTTATTATACAATGCCTTACGGTGATCGCTTCATATGGGGTGTTACCGCCGGCATCCTGCGCACGCTGTATGAAAGGCTCTATGCCGATGAGTGAGGAAACCATTGCCGGACGCGCTCCCTGGCTCGCCGAGCCGGGTCTGCAGGCGCTGCTCGCCGCGCTTGCTCAGGGCGGGCAGGAGGCGCGGATTGCCGGCGGCGCGGTGCGCAACGCGCTGATGGGGCAGGGCGTAACCGATGTCGATATCGCCACCACCACGCCTCCCGATGAGACCATCACGCGGGCGAGGGCCGCCGGCTTCAAGGCAATTCCGACAGGCTATGAGCACGGCACGATCACCGTCGTGGCCAGCGGAAAACCCTACGAGGTCACCACGCTGCGCGACGATGTGGAAACCTTCGGCCGGCATGCGCGCGTCGTCTTCGGTACCGACTGGAAGCGCGATGCGGAGCGGCGCGACTTCACCATCAATGCGCTTTATGCCGAGGCTGACGGGCGCGTGGTCGATCTCGTCGGCGGACTGGACGACATCGCCGCCCGGAGGCTCCGCTTCATCGGCGAGGCCGAGCAGCGCATCCGCGAGGACTATCTGCGCATCCTCCGCTTCTTCCGCTTCTTCGCCTGGTATGGCGATGGCAGACCCGATGCGGAGGGGCTGAAGGCAGCGACCAGGCTGCGGGCCGGGCTGGCCGAGCTTTCGGCGGAGCGCGTGTGGAGCGAATTGAAGAAGCTCCTGTCCGCGCCCGATCCTTCCCGCGCCCTCTTGTGGATGCGGCAAACGGGCGTACTGACGGCCGTTCTTCCCGAAAGCGAGAAATGGGGCATCGACGGCATACATCCGCTGGCCGAGACGGAAAGGGCGCTGGGCTGGCCGGTCGATCCCATGCTTCGGCTGATGGCGATGGTCCCGCCGGACGCCGCGCGCCTCGAAGCGATGGCTTCCAGGCTGCGCATGTCCAAGGCCGAAGCCGCGATTCTCGTCGCCTGGGCGCGGTCGCCCACGCCCGACCCGCAGATGAAGCGCGGCGACTTCGAAAAGCTGCTCTACGGTTCAGACGCGCGGGGTCTTGAGACACGCTTGCGGCTGGCGCTGACAGGTGCGCGCGCCAGAGCGGCAGAAGATGGCGAGGCACTGATGGCCGCTGCCGGCTGCCGGCGCCTGCTCGATATTCTGAAAGACTGGGAAAAGCCCGCCTTTCCGGTCGGCGGCGAAGACCTGATTGCCCGCGGCATCAAGCCCGGCAGGGAAATGGGGGAAATGCTGTCAGCGCTTGAGAACCGCTGGATCGAGAGCGGGTTCCAGCTGTCGCGGGAGGAGTTGCTCGAGCAAGCGGCTAGTCCTGATGACTGACCGACAGCGAGCGCAAGCGGTCATTCATCAGGATCGTTGATATTGCCTGTCAGGCAGCGTTTTTCGCCCGATCGATGCGCGAGCGAATGGCTTCGATCATGCTTTCGCGGATGATGGTCTCGCCATGCGCCTCGCGCATGTGCTCGACCGCCCGGCGAATGACTTCGGCTTCTTCCTCGTGGCGCGTGTGCCAATCGCAGCCGGGCACAAGCGTTCCGCAATGAAATTCCTTCATGGTTCGGTCCTCCTTGTTGGTGGTTGCCCGTTGGCCCCATACCTCCACTATAGCATTTAATGTGGCTTCGCGTTGACATGAGACAAGGCAATCCGTCCGATTCTTTTGAGTCTCTGATGCCCTCAGCGACGGGTTCATCGGCTGGGCTCTTACGTTTGAACCGTTCTTGAAATCTCGTCGCGCAGCCAGTCCTTGAAATCCTTCACCTTTTTGCGTTCCGTCCGCTCTTTTGACGTGATGAGCCAATAAGCGAGGCCGGTTGGCTGCCGTTCCTTGAATGGGCATACCAGGAGGCCCGCTGCCAGCGCGTCGTGGGCCAGCGTTTGCCAGGCCAGCAGAACACCCTGGCCGGCGATGGCCGCATCCAGCGCCAGCGCGGCGTCGGTGAAGGTGTAGCCGCCGCCCAGCGCCTCCTCCGTCAGGCCGTGCAGCTTCAGCCAGATATCCCAGCTGATATTCGCGTTGGCATCGCGGACAATCGGCACATGGCGAAGGTCTTCGGGTGTCTTCAGGTGCTGTGCAAGCGCCGGTGTGCATACCGGAAAGACTTCCTGTGGCAGCAAATGCTCGGCCTTCACCCCCGGCCAGTCTCCCTCGCCGACGCGGATGGCCATGTCGATGTCGGAAGCGTCCGGGTCGACCAGCGCCACCGAGGCGTCGAGGCGCACGCGCATGCGGGGGTGGAGCCGCGAATAGCCGGCAAGGCGGGGCACCAGCCATTTGGCGGCGAAGACGGGGGCAACTGAGATGGTCAGGACATCGTCGCTCTCGCGTTGCGCCAGCGCCACGGCCTCATCAAGACGCGCAAAACCCTCGTTGAGCCGGCCCGCGATCTGCCGTCCGAAGGCTGTTGGAGCAAGCCCGCGCGCGCTGCGGTCGAAGACCTTGCGGCCCATCTGCTTCTCGCAGCGAATGACGTGCTGGCTCACTGCGCCGACCGTCACGCCCAGCTCTTCGGCGGCTGCGGCCAGCGAGCCCAGGCGCAGGACCGATTCGACGGCTTTCAGGGCGTTCAGATGGATGCGGTTCAAGTTCTTCATGCAGTTTTTCTATATGATCCTGCATGTAAACTCCATTGATATCCCCGCCTGCAAGGCAAATTATGACCTGATTCTTGCTGGAGATGGAGATATGTTCAAGTTTTTATCGATACTTTCCCGGCGCGAATTCATTCCTCGGACGCAGCCGCAGGACGACGGGGAAGCATGGCGCCGCGATCCGCTGGCACACCCTGTGCTTCAAGCGATGAGCCAGCGCGAGCTTGCGGATTTACCGCTTGGGGCAGGTTTCATTCGCGCGGCGGACCAGCCGCCGCGACGCTGAATTCATTCCGCCGCTAGGCGCTCGCCGAGGAAGCCGCCGGACTGTCGCTTCCACAGTTGGGCATAGAGCCCGCCTTTCCCGACGAGTGCTTCATGGGTGCCTTCTTCCACAACGCGCCCCTCATCGAGCACGATCACGCGGTCGAGCGCGGCGATGGTCGACAGGCGGTGCGCCACGGCTATCACCGTCTTGCCTTCCATGAGGTTCTGCAAATTCTCCTGGATCACCGACTCGATCTCCGAGTCCAGCGCAGAGGTCGCTTCGTCCAGAATGAGCACCGGCGCATTCTTCAGCATCATGCGGGCAATGGCGACGCGCTGGCGCTGCCCGCCCGAAAGCTTGACGCCGCGCTCGCCCACATGGGCGTCATAGCCGGTGCGGCCCTTGGGGTCGCTGACGCCGAGGATGAAGTCATGGGCGGAGGCGCGCTTGGCGGCCGCTATGATCTCCGCTTCGCTGGCGCCGGGCTTGCCATAGGCTATGTTCTCGCGGATCGAGCGGTGCATCAGCATCGGTTCCTGGCTGACGACACCGAATTGCGCGCGCAGCGAGGCCTGGGTGACGCTGCGGATATCCTGCCCGTCGACCAGGATGCGTCCCTCCTCGACGTCGAACAGCCGCAGCAGCAGGTTGACGATCGTCGTCTTGCCGGCGCCCGAAGGGCCGACCAGCGCAACGCGCTCGCCCGGACGGATATGCAGGTTCAACCGTTCGATCACGCCGGGATGGTCCTCGTCGCTGTCCTTGCCGTAGCTGAAGGAGACATTGTCGAAGCGGATGTCGCCGGTGACGGGTTCCATCGTGGCGGCATCGGCCGCATCGCGAATGGCCGGCTTCCTCGAGATGACGCCGGTGGCATCCTGCACGGTGGCGAAGGCGCGGATCAGGCCGTTGATGTTGAACATCATGTAGCCGGACATCTGGTTGAGCCTGTAGACGAGCCCCATGGCGGCGGCGATCTCGCCGGTGGTGGCGGCACCGTTCATCCATCTCGTCACGGCAAGGGTGCCGATGGCGAACATCATGAAGCCGTTAAGAATGGCGACGGCGGCGCGCACGCGGGTGATGGCCCGGGTGAGTTTGCGCACGGCGGCCAGGAAGCGTGCCATGCCTTCGCGCACATAGCCATGCTCGCGCTTGCCGCTGTCGAACAGCTTCACGGCCATGATATTGGTGAAGGCGTCGACCATGCGGCCATTGAGGATCGAGCGTTCGTCGGCGGTGCGGCGGCCGGCTTCGCGCAGCGGCGGCAGGAGATAGCGCGCCGTGACGAGAAACGCCGCGAACCAGACCGCCAGCACCACGCCCATCATCGGGTCGAGCACGGTCAGGATGGTACCGGCTAGCACCAGGAAGGTCAGAAAGCTCCACATGGTCTGGAGCGAGGAAACGATGAAATCGCCCGTTGCCTCACCGCCCTGCATGATCTTGGTGGCGATGCGGCCTGCGAAGTCGTTCTGGTAGAACTCGTAAGTCTGATCCATCACCCGGCGGAAGGACTGCCAGCGCACGCGCTGATAGAAGGACGGCGCGATGACCTGTTCTTCCAGCACGGTATTGACGATCATGATCGCCGCTCGGCCGAAAAGCACCAGAAAGGCGAATCCCGCCAGCATCGGCCAGTGGTCGGCCAGCAGTGTCGCCGGCGTCGAATTGTCGAGTGCGTCGATCAGCCAGCCGAGCGCCCAGTAGAGCGCGGCATCGACCGATCCCATCAGCCCGCCCGCCAGCAGCAGCAGGATGAACGGCCATTTGGCCTGGCGGGCGAAGAACCAGATGAAATCGCGGGCGGAAGAGGGCAGCACTTCGCGGTCGGTATCGCCGAAGGGGTCGATCACCCCTTCGGCGCGCCGCCATGCGCGCTCGCTCAAATTGCGCGGCGTGCCTTCCTCGGTGCTCATTCAGCTGCCTCCGCCTGGTCGACGTCCAGAAACCCGCCCGATTGCCTTTGCCACAGGCCGGCATAGATCCCCCCGGCGACAACCAGCGTATCATGGCTGCCTTCCTCCACGATGCTGCCCTTGTCCATCACGATAAGCCGGTCCATGGCCGCGATGGTCGAGAGGCGGTGGGCAATGGCGATCACGGTCTTTCCTTCCATGAGCCTGTACAGGTTTTCCTGGATGGCGGCTTCGGCTTCCGAATCGAGCGCCGATGTCGCCTCGTCCAGGATGAGGATGGGCGCATCCTTCAACATCACACGGGCAATGGCGATGCGCTGGCGCTGGCCGCCCGAAAGCTTGACGCCACGCTCGCCTACATGCGCATCGAACCCTTTGCGCCCCTTTATGTCGGTAAGCGCCTCGATGAATTCCAGTGCCTCGGCGCGGCGCGCCGCCTCGATCACCTGTTCTTCGGTCGCGTCCGGCCTGCCATAGGCGATGTTGTCGCGCAGTGAGCGGTGCAGGAGCGAGGTATCCTGTGTCACCACGCCGATCTGCTCGCGCAGGCTCTCCTGTCTGACATCGGTGATGTCCGTCCCGTCGATCAGGATACGGCCCCCCTGCAGGTCGTGAAACCGCAGGAGAAGGTTCACGAGCGTCGACTTGCCGGCGCCCGAGCGGCCGACGAGGCCGACCTTCTCGCCGGGCCGGATGGCGAGCGACAGATCGTCGATGACGCCGCCGGCCTTGCCGTAGTGGAAGCCGATCCGGTCGAAGACGATCTCGCCCCGGGGCACCTGCAGTTCCCCGGCGCCGGGCTTGTCGTCGACCACGCGGGGAAGCGAGATGGAGGCTATGCCGTCCTGCACCGTGCCGACATTTTCGAACAGCGCGGTCAGTTCCCACATGATCCACTGCGACATGCCCCACAGCCTCAGCACGAGGCCGAGCACCACCGCGACGGAGCCCACGGTAACGGCTTCGGCAAGCCACAGCTGGATCGACAGCGCGCCGACCGCCACCAGGCACAACGCATTGAGCAGGTAGAGCATGCCGTAGAGGCCGGTGATCAGGCGGAACTGCCGATAGACGGTGCCGAGGAACCCGTTCATGCCCTCGCGCGCGAAGCTCGCCTCGCGGCGGGCGTGGGAGAACAGCTTGACCGTCTGGATGTTGGTGTAGCTGTCGACGATACGGCCGGTCATGATCGAGCGTGCGTCGGCCTGCTTCTCCGCCACTTTTCCGAGCAGGGGAATGTAGTGCCGCATCAACAGGGCGTAGCCCGCCAGCCAGACCAGGAGGGGAGCGGCCAGCTGCCAATCGGCCGAGGCGGCAAGGAACAGCATCCCGGCGAAATAGACCGTCACGTAGTTCATCACGTCGACCAGCTTGATCACGCATTCGCGCACGGCGAGCGCGGTCTGCATGAGCTTTGTGGCGATGCGCCCGGCGAACTCTTCCTGGTAGAAGCTCATCGATTGCTTGAGCAGGTAGCGATGCACCTGCCAGCGGACGCGCATGGGATAGTTGCCCATCAGCACCTGATGGGTGATGAGGCCGTAGAGATAGACCGTCGCCGGCAGGACGACGGCGACGATCAGTGCCATGCCTGCAAGCTTCAGTCCCTCTTCTTCGAGGAAGGTCGCACGGTCCCTGGCCGCCAGCCAGTCGACTATGTTGCCCAGGAAGGAGAACATCCACACTTCCGCAAGGGCAATGATCATCATCAGCACCGCCGACATGGCGATGAAGGGCCAAGCACCCTTGGTGAAGTGCAGGCAGAAGGTAAGGAATGTGCGCGGCGGCTCCTCCGGCTCCTCTCCGGGGAAGGGGTTCAGTCGTCGTTCAAACCAGTCAAACATCAATTCGTCCTCGAAGCGGCGCCGGCACTCGCGCCGGCGCCTTTTCCTTCGGTTATCTGTGGCCCTTGCGCGGTGCGGCCGGCGCTCCATGCTGTATGTCGTTCAAGGGCCGTAATCCGCCCTTGCCGGCCAGTTGCCGGAGCGCGGTCTTTCGGCCGCTCAGTGGCTCGTTGAAGGGATGCTCCTTTTGTTTCCCCGCGCCAAGCGCGGCTGCAAAAGCTCCTGACAGTGTCGTGGCAGGAGATTGCGGCGTTGCGGCGGGACGGGCGGAGCGGTCGGTTTCAGGCGCGTCAGCGCCGTTGTTGGTCGATTTTCGCATGAGACGAATCCATTGGGTGTTCCGGAAACGATTTCCGGCGGATTCGCTTGCGAATGCTGAATGATTTCAGGGTAAGCTTGGTCGCGAAACCGCCGTCAGGCCTTCTGGCCGACCCCTGCCCAGGGGCGCGCGCAGAATGGGGCAACGAAAATCATGTAGTCCATTTCTGCCTCCAGCGGTTTGCGTCGATGCGGGTGAACTTATAAGTGGCCCGTGCGTTATTGACCAGTCTCTGGTCGATTCTGTGAACACGCATTTGGTGTGGGTGTTGCGCCCCGGATACAGTCGGTTGCATCGTGAATGACTACATCATGAACCAGACAGGGCTTCGAGTTGCACTATTCCAACCGGATATCGCCGGCAATACCGGGGCAATCCTCCGACTGGCGGCGTGTATGGGGGTGCATGTCGACCTGATCGAGCCGGCGGGATTCGAAATCTCGGACAAGGCGCTCAAACGCGCTGGGATGGACTACCTCGAAATGTGCAGGTTGCAGCGTCATCCTTCCTGGGAGAATTTCAACGCGTGGCGTCTGCGCGGGGAGCGGCGGCTGATTCTCTTCACAACCAAGGCTTGTGTGCCCTACACAGCGTTCGCCTACAAGTCGGACGACATCCTCCTCTTCGGCAGGGAATCGGCGGGGGTTCCGGATTTCGTGCATCAGGCCGCCGCTCATCGCCTGGTCATCCCGATACGAAAGGAAGCGCGCAGCCTCAATCTCGCCATATCGGTGGCGATGGCGGTCGGCGAAGCCACCAGACAGGCGGTGAATCTCAACAAACCCTGAAGCGGCGGGCCGACGCCCCGCCGCTCCAGGCGGTCGAAATGACCCGCCGGCAGACTAGGCGGCGCGGGCAGAACGAAAAAGCTCAATGCCGTTCAAGTTTGCGGCGATTTCCGTCAATTCCGTTTGATAAGGTCGGGGTGATATTATGGTTGCCGGATGGCTTCAGTCTGCGGTCGGCAACCGGCGCATGGTGAATTCGATCACGCCGCCGGGGCGCTCGCACCAGCTCTCGATCTCCGTCCAATAGGCCTGCTTGGGCCAACGCTCCAGCCATTCGCGCGCCTTGGCGCGGGCCTGATCCCGCGGCAGCGAAAAACTCTCGCGCAGGAAGCCGTCGCGCGGCATCCTGTGTCCGTTGGCGCGCTGCTTGTCGAGGGTGCGCTTGAGGCCCTCTAGCGGCGGTTTGGCGGGTACACGCACGAAAGAACTCCTTGACCCGACTGTCAGGAAGATTAGGTCTCGCCCGTGAGAATTGCGAGTCATTTATGCTACAGCGCCGTGCGTCCTTTCGCGGTGGCGCGAAAGGAAAGCGATGGAACGTCCCGACCTGCCTGCCGGCATCCCCGACAATATCGAAGAAAAGAAGAACGCTGCCAGGCAATGGTTCGAGACGCTACGCGACCGCACCTGCATGGCCTTCGAAAGGCTGGAGGACGAACTGACGGGGCCTCTTTCCACCCGCGCACCCGGCCGTTTTGAGCGGACCCCTTGGCTGCGTGACGAAGGCGAAGGCGGTGGCGGCGTCATGTCGGTGATGCATGGCCGCGTGTTCGAGAAGGTCGGTGTGCACACTTCCACCGTCCATGGCGAATTCTCGCACGACTTCCGCAAGCAGATACCGGGCGCAGAGGAGGATCCGCGCTTCTGGGCGTCCGGTATTTCGCTGATCGCCCATCCGCAGAACCCGCATGTGCCGGCAGTCCATATGAACACGCGCATGGTGATCACCACGCGGCAATGGTTTGGCGGCGGCGCCGATCTAACGCCGGTGCTCGACCGCCGCCGCACCCAGGAGGACGCCGACACGGTGGCCTTCCACAAGGCCATGCAGTTCGTCTGCGACAAGCACTTCGGTGTCGCCGACCACACTAAGTTCAAGAACTGGTGCGACGAGTATTTCTACCTTCCGCACCGGCATGAGCCGCGCGGCGTGGGCGGCATCTTCTACGACTGGCTGAAGACGCCGGAGGAAAAGGGCGGCTGGAACGCCGATTTCTCCTTCACCCAGGATGTCGGCCGCGCTTTCCTCGTCGTTTACCAGCATCTGGTCCGCAAGAACTTCAACACCAACTGGACCGAGGCGGATCGCGAGGAGCAGCTCATCCGCCGTGGACGCTACGTGGAATTTAACCTGCTCTACGATCGCGGCACGATCTTCGGCCTGAAGACCGGCGGCAATGTTGATTCCATCCTGTCCAGCATGCCTCCAGTGGTGAAGTGGCCGTAGGAGCGCGTTGCGGAAAGTGCGCCATGATCTAAGGCCTTAATGTCGCCAGTTTCAGTCCGAACCCGACGAACACAGCGCCGGTAACGGCTTTCAGCCAGCGCTGCATCCACTGTTTGCCGGCGAGTGTTCGCAGGGAAGCGAGCAGCAGCACGAGGGCGGAGAACCAGATCACGTTGAGGAGGGAGTGAATCACCACCAGGGCGAAGGCCCAGATGGTGGCTTCCGCGGTTGCCGGGATGAACTGCGGGAAGGCGGCCAGGTAGAACATGGAGACCTTGGGATTGAGTGCATTGGTGAGGAACCCTTCGCCGACGGCCCGCGCCAGCGTTCGCCTCCGCTTGGCAGGGGCAGTGGCGACCGGCGCGGCTACGCCGCGCCATGCCTGCCACAACGCCTTGGCACCGATGTAGCAGAGATACGCCGCACCCAGCATCTTCACGATGAAGAAAGCCTCGGCCGATTGCACCAGGATGATCGATATCCCGAGGATCGACAGCGCGCCGTGCACATAGAAGGCGGCGAAGAAGCCGGCAATGTTGGCGAAGCCCGCTGCCTTACCGGAAGTGGGCACCGTCTTGGCGACTAGTACCCCGTTGGGGCCGGGCGACACTACCAGCAGTGCAGCCACGAAGGTAAAGGCAAGCAGTTCGAGCATGGTCATGGGAATTTCCGGCAATCGACCAAACGGCATATGGCAGATGGGACGCCATTGCGGTGCAATATTCAATTTCAATTGTGTCACCGCTGCAATTTTGGGTTTGAAGGAGAAAGATTGTCGCTGCCGTTCGGTCCAATGCGGCTGGCTGCTCTTGCAAGCCCCGCACTCCGTATTGTTTGATGAGGTCACGGTCGCATGCATGGCCGCCATGGTGGCGAGGACGGAATGCTTGGCAATCCGAAAAACAGCCGGTCCAGAACCGGCGTCGATACGCTCGACTACGAGTTGGTGGAGGAGATGGCCATCGCGCTTGGCGAGGCGGGCCGGAGGGCCGAACGCGCGCTGGGCCGGCTACACGCGCAGGCCCCCGATGAGGTCGATCCGGAGCTGTTGAAGGTGGCGACGGATGCCGTCTACGCCTATTTCATCCAGCGCGAACTCTGCGGGCTCAAGCGCCACGACGCAGTAATTCGGGACATGGGCATTCCCCGCAAGGTGCTGGCGCGCCTGGGCAGCTGCTGATCGCGCCGGCTGCCGGGGTCATCCCTTCTCGCCGGCCGCCCGCTCCAGCGAGCCGATGATCTTCTTCAGGGCCCCGAAATAAGCCTCCGCCTCGTCGGACGAAAGATTCGACAGCGCATCGTTGTTGACGGCGCGGGTTGCCGCGACGACCTCTTCGAGCTTGTCACGGGCCGACGGGGCGAGGCTTATCAGACTGGCGCGCTTGTCCCTCGGGTCGGGCGTGCGCTCGATCAGGCCGTCACGCTCCATCCGCGAAAGCGTCGCGGCCATGGTGGGCTGTTCGATCGACGCCGCCCTGGCCAGTTGCTTCTGGGTCAGCGCGTTGCCGCCGGCAAGCGCGAAGAAGACCGGCAGGTATCCCGACGAAAGCCTCAGCGGCTTCAGTCTCCTGTCAATGGCGCGGGCGAACAGGCGCGCCGCCCAGTTGGTCAGATAGCCGGCGGATTCGTGGCGGTCGAGGGACATTTACATAGCTTGCTATATAATTGCATCGTATGCTATGTATTTCATATCGCTCACACGGACGCAAGTTGGAGTTCCAATCATGAACCGGAACCGTCTCATCCCGCGCCTGCATGCCTTTGCCGGCATCCTGGCCTTCGCCATCATTGCGGCCTTCCTTATTGCATCCGCCGCCGTCGAACTCGGCGGGACCCGGCAGGCGGTCGCGTCGGTAAAGACGACGGTGGCCTGGGCGCTGACGATCCTGGTCCCCGCGCTCATGGCGACAGGTCTCACGGGCTTTCTCATGGCTGGGGCGCGGCCGCGGGGGCGGGCCGGAATAAAGCTGGCGCGCATGCGCGTCGTCGCGGCCAACGGACTCCTGGTGCTGGTGCCGTCGGCGATCTTCCTGGCGTTGAAGGCCGGAGCGGGCGAATTCGATGCGATCTTCGCGACCGTTCAGGGGGTCGAGTTCTTTGCTGGCGGCGTGAATCTGGTGCTCATGGGGCTCAATATTCGCGATGGGCTCGCCATCACGGATCGGCTCGGGCGGTCGCACTCGGCCCGCTGCGTGGGATAAGTGGTTTAAACGTGGCAATTTGCCCGCGACAATGTGCCCTTCCGGGCCTTCGGCGTCTGGACAAGTTCATGCTCGGAGCATAGAAACCATCGCGAATTGCCGGGGGAAAGGGCCGGTCCGTCGTGCCGAATCCGATGGGCCGTAACGCCTATGAAAACACACTTCCGGCCCACAGGTACAAGGTGAAAGGACCCCAGTCCCGTGAGCGCAACCGATTCGACCGAACCAAATCGTCGCGATTTTCTTTACGTTGCCACAGGCGTTGCCGGCGCGGTCGGCGCGGCGGGTGTCGCCTGGCCGTTCATCGACCAGATGCGCCCCGATGCGTCCACGCGTGCCCTGGCCTCCGTTCAGGTGGACGTCTCCGGTGTCGAGCCGGGAATGTCCTTGACCGTGAAGTGGCGCGGCAAGCCGGTCTTCGTTCGCAACCGGACGGAGGCCGAGATCGAGGCGGCGCGGCAGACGCCGCTCGACGACCTCAAGGATCCGGTCGCTCGCAACGCGAACATCGCGGGCGATGCGCCGGCGACGGACATCGCCCGTTCGGCAGGCGAGGGTCGCGAAAACTGGCTGATAATGGTGGGCGTGTGCACGCATCTGGGCTGCGTGCCGCTTGGCCAGGCCGGTGATTTCGGCGGCTGGTTCTGCCCCTGCCACGGCTCGCACTACGACACGGCCGGCCGCATCCGCAAAGGCCCGGCGCCGGAGAATCTGCCCGTGCCGACGCTTGCATTCATCTCCGATACCATGATCGAAATCGGCTAGGGCAGGGAGCATAATCAATGAGCGGTGGACACTCTACCTATAAGCCACAAAGCGGTCTTGGACGCTGGGTCGACGCGCGCCTTCCCTTGCCGCGTCTGATCTACGATTCCTTCGTTGCCTATCCGGTGCCGCGCAACCTCAACTACGCCTATACGTTCGGCGGCATTCTGACCATCATGCTGGTGGCGCAGATCCTGACCGGCGTCGTGCTGGCCATGCATTATGCGGCCAATACGGAGATCGCGTTCCTCTCGGTCGAGAAGATCATGCGCGACGTCAATTCCGGCTGGCTGCTGCGCTATCTGCACGCCAACGGCGCCTCCATGTTCTTCGTCGCCGTCTATATCCACATCTTCCGCGGGCTCTATTACGGTTCCTACAAGGCGCCGCGCGAGCTCCTGTGGATCCTCGGCTGCATCATCTATCTCCTCATGATGGCGACCGCCTTCATGGGCTACGTGCTTCCTTGGGGACAGATGAGCTTCTGGGGCGCGACGGTGATCACCAGTTTCTTCACCGCCATTCCGCTGGTCGGCACCTGGATCCAGGAATTGCTGCTCGGTGGCTTCGCGGTCGACAATCCAACGCTTAACCGCTTCTTTTCGTTGCATTATCTGCTGCCCTTCATGATCGCCGGCGTGGTCGTTCTGCATGTGTGGGCTCTGCATGTGACCGGCCAGTCCAACCCGACCGGCATCGAGGTCAAGTCGAAGACGGACACCGTTCGCTTCACGCCCTATGCGACCGTCAAGGACGGCTTCGCCATGGTGTTGTTCCTCATCCTGTTCGCCTATTTCGTCTTCTACATCCCCAACTTCCTGGGGCATGCGGACAACTATATCGAGGCCGATCCGCTCAAGACGCCGGCGCATATCGTGCCCGAGTGGTACTTCCTGCCCTTCTACGCGATCCTGCGCGCCATCACCTTCAACATCGGTCCCATCGATTCCAAGCTTGGCGGCGTGCTCGCCATGTTCGGGGCAATCGCCGTGCTGTTCGTGGTGCCGTGGCTCGATACATCGAAGGTGCGTTCGGCGGTCTATCGTCCCTGGTACAAGCTGTTCTTCTGGCTCTTCGTGGTCGATTCCATCTTCCTCGGCTGGCTGGGTTCCCGCCCGGCGGAAGGTGTCTACGTGGCGATGGCCCAGGGGGCGACGCTCTACTACTTCGCCTTCTTCGTGGCGATCATGCCGGTGCTCGGCCTCATCGAGACGCCTCGGCGCCTGCCCAACTCGATCACGGAAGCCGTGCTTGAGAGGAACAAGGGCGGGGCGGCCTCCACTACCCAGCCCGCGGAGTGATGAACGAGCGCATGCGCAAAGGAATGTTGAAAATGAAGCTTTTGCTCCAAGGATTTGCGGCGCTCGGACTGGGCTTGGCCATCGTCGCCACTGCCGATGCCGCGGAATACCCGATCAAGAAGCCGGTCGAACAGGACTGGTCGTTCGAGGGGCCGTTCGGCACCTACGACATCGGCCAGCTCCAGCGCGGTTTCAAGGTCTATCGGGAGGTCTGCTCCTCCTGCCATTCGCTCGATCTGGTCGCCTTCCGCAACCTTGAAGACCTTGGCTACTCGGAAGAGCAGGTACGGGCGATCGCCGCCGAATACGAGGTCGAGGATGGACCGGACGAGGCGGGCGACATGTTCATGCGTACCGCCACGCCGTCGGATTACTTCCCGGCGCCTTTCGCCAACCCGCAGCAGGCGGCCGCCTCCAACAACGGCGCTGTCCCACCCGATTTCTCGCTGATCGCCAAGGCGCGGGCCGTCGAGCGTGGTTTCCCCACCTTTGTCTTCGACATCTTCACCCAGTATGCCGAAGGCGGGGTAGACTACATCTACGCGCTCCTCACCGGCTATGATGAGGACCCGCATGGTCACGAAGTGCCCGAAGGCACCTACTACAACCCCTATTTCATCAGCGCTGCCTCGCTGGCGATGGCTCCGCCGCTTTCGGACGGCATGGTAACCTATGACGACGGTGCGCCGGAAACGGTCGATCAGTATGCGCGTGACGTATCGGCTTTCCTGATGTGGGCGGCCGAGCCGCACATGGTCGAGCGCAAGGCCACCGGC
Source organism: Nitratireductor luteus (assembly GCF_026162365.1). Lineage (GTDB taxonomy): Bacteria > Pseudomonadota > Alphaproteobacteria > Rhizobiales > Rhizobiaceae > Chelativorans > Chelativorans luteus. Next base: position 268,359 of record NZ_JAOANW010000005.1, read on the forward strand.
TTCACGGTGATGGTGTTTCTGCTCCTGTTCGGCGGCCTGGTCTATCTGACCAAGCGCAAGATCTGGGCCGACGTCGCACACTGACATCCAAACCGGCAATCGTTGAAAAGGGCGCGCAAGCGCCCTTTTCTTTTGGACGCCAACACGGCACAACAATGCGGACAGGCAGGATCGGGGCACCATGAAGCAATCGCTGGAAGAGGCGCTGCGCGCGTCCATCAGGACCATACCGGACTATCCCAAGCCCGGAATCCAGTTCCGCGACATCACCACCCTGCTCGGCGACGCACGTGCGTTCCGGCGTTCGGTCGACGGGCTGGTTCATCCCTATGCAGGCTTGAAGATCGACAAGGTAGCCGGCATAGAGGCGCGCGGCTTCATCCTGGGCGGGGCGATGGCGCACCAGCTCTCCTCCGGCTTCATCCCGATCCGCAAGAAGGGCAAGCTGCCGCACGAGACCGTGCGGGTGGCCTACAGCCTCGAATACGGCATCGACGAGATGGAAATGCACCGCGATGCGGTAAACGCTGGCGACAAGGTCATCCTCGTCGACGACCTGATCGCCACCGGCGGCACCGCCGAAGGCGCGGTCAAACTCCTGCGCCAGATGGGCGCCGAGATCGTCGCCGCCTGCTTCGTCATCGACCTGCCGGACCTCGGCGGCCGGGCGAAACTGGAAGCGCTCGGGGTGGAGGTCAACACGCTGATTTCCTACGAAGGGGATTGATCTTCCGGGTTTTCATGCCGTGCGCAGCAGCACCGCATTGTCGAAAGCCAGGACGGCGGCGCCGTCCTGATTCCTTGCGCCGCCTTCCAGCTTGACGAGCCGCCAGCCGGGCCGGGACGCGAGCGGCCTATGGGAGACGGCCTTGCGCGTGAAGGTGATCGTATCGCCCACATAGACCGGCTTGGGCCATTTCATGCCGGAGAAGCCGGGGGAGGGGCCGAATTCCGGCATGGGTCCACCGCCGCTCCAGTCTGTTGGCCCATCGCGTTCCAGGCTTTGCAGATTGTACCGCATCCACATCGCGCCCGTGTGCCAGCCTGAGGCGCACAGCGCGCCGAAGACGCTGGCCTCGGCGACCTTCTCGTTGACGTGGAATGGCTGGGGATCGTATTTGCGCGCGAACGCCTTGATCTCGTCGGCGGAGAAGGTGTGGGACCCGAGCGTGACGGTCTCGCCCAGCCTGAGAAAGGTATCGATGCTCACGCCGCCGTCTCTTTCGCACTGGCCCTGCGGAGGGCGAACATGATGGGATTCTCCATCTCCAGCACCGTCTCGCCCCGCTGGTTCGAAACCGAATGGCGGAATGTCACGAGACCGATGCCGGGGCGGGACCTCATCTCCCGCTTCGACAGCACTTCGGAACAGCCGGTCAGTGTGTCGCCGGCCAGAACGGGCTTTCTCCACTTCAGCTCGGTAATCCCGGGGGACCCCTGTGAGGTCGAATGGAGTAGGAAGCCGTCGCACAGCATGCGCATGAACATGGCGCTGGTGTGCCAGCCCGACGCCGACAGCCCGCCCAGTATGCTGGCCTTTCCCGCTTCCTCGTCCAGATGCATGGGCTGCGCGTCGAACTCGGAGGCGAACTCGACGATCTCCTCCTTGGAGACCGTCTTGGTGGCAAGCTCGATCACGATACCCTCCACAAAGTCCTCATAGGCCCACAGCTTTTCGTCCATCGCCGGTTCCTTCTGCCCCTCGGGTCGATGTTCTCGTTGCACATTGTGCCAAAATAAAAAAGCCCCGGCGCGCAATCGGCCGGGGCTTCGGGTAGCGCCTCTGCTGCGCGGGCCGGTTACGCTGCCGCCGATTCCCGCGTGCGCAGGTTCTGCAGGATATTCTGCGGCGAGGACACGCCGTAGGGGTCTGCGTCGCAATTGTCCGAGAAGCCCTCCTCCTCGAACCACTGCTCGACCAGCCCGTCATTCACGACGGCGGCGTAGCGCCAGGAGCGCATGCCGAAGCCGAGATTGTCCTTGGCCACCAGCATGCCCATCTTGCGGGTGAACTCGCCCGAGCCGTCAGGAATGAGCTTGATACGCTCGATGCCCTGGTGCTTCGCCCAGGCATTCATGACGAAGGCATCGTTGACCGAGATGCAGTAGATCTCGTCGATCCCTTCCGCCTTGAACTCGTCGAACAGCTTCTCGAAATCGGGAAGCTGGTAGGTGGAGCAGGTGGGCGTGAAGGCGCCCGGCAGTGAGAACAGCACGACCCGTTTTCCGCCGAAATAGTCGGCGGTGCTCTTGTCTTCCCAGCGGAAAGGATTCGGTCCTTCGATGGATTCGTCGCGAACGCGGGTGCGGAAGGTCACGTCAGGTACTTTGCGGTTGAGCATCGATTGGCTCCCTATATCAATAATGGACCGCAGCGCAGCATCTCCTGCCGCACCGGATCGACTAGCCCTAATGAAATGGCGTCTCTTGGGAGGAAAACGCCGATATTGCGACGCAAAAATAAGGGCTCCACATGGCAGTGCCAAGACGGGCGCGGCGCATAAATGCTGCATGTGCGAAAGAGTCACAGATTTTTGGCTCGAAAACAGGCTCTCAGAGCCAGCCGCGCCTCTTGAAGTACAAGAAGGGCAGGACTGCCGAGGCGACCATGATGACCAGCGCCAGCGGATAGCCGAAGCTCCAGGAAAGCTCGGGCATCTTCTCGAAGTTCATGCCGTATATCGACGCCACCAGGGTCGGCGGAAGGAAGATCACGGCGACGACCGAGAATATCTTGATGATGGCGTTCTGCTCGATGCTGATCATGCCGAGCGTTGCGTCGAGCAGGAAAGTGATCTTCTGGGACAGCGTGGCGGCATGGTCCGAAATCGAAGCCACGTCGCGCTGCAGCGTTTTCACTCGGGCACGCGCCTCACGGTCGCTTTTCCCCATGAGTGTACTCAGGAAACCGCACAGGCGCTGCAGCGACAGGAGGCTGTCCTGCATGTTGGAGAGAAGCTCCTCCTTGCGGCCGATCTTGCGCAGGATGATCTGAAAGTTGCGGTCCCGCTTGGAGACCTGCCGTTCTGCCGGGTGGAAGATCCCGTGCGCGATCTCGCCGATCTCCCGGCCGGCGCGCTCCAGAATATCGGCCTCGCGGTCGACGATCACCTCCAGCAGGGCGATCAGGATGGATTCGCCGTCCTGGCAGCCCAGCGCCACCTTTTCGGCACGCTGCGGAAACGTCTCGAAGGAGCGCGGCTCGTGATAGCGGATGGTGGCGAGCTTGCCGGCGGCAAGGACGAAGGTCACCGGCGCCATCTCCGGCCGGTCGCCATCGGCCTTGGCGGGCAGGGTGGCGGTCATGAAATGGGCGCCATCCTCGGCATAAAGGCGGCTGGAGATCTCGATCTCTTCCATTTCGTCCCGGGTCGGAACGCCCACTCCCAGCCACGCCTCGACGGCCTGTTCCTCCTCGTCCGTAGGCGACAGCAAATCCACCCAGACAACGGCGGCGTCGTGCGCCTCAACGCTGTCCGCGGACTGCAGGCGTCCATTGTCCGGCGTATAGGCCTTAAGCATGGGCGATCTCCCGGTTCGACAACGACTGATGCCGGCATCCGACATGCAACGTCAAGCGTGCGTGCCGGCGGATGGGTGCGGCATGCAACGGCAATGCTGCGGCAATGCTACGTATTGAACTTGAACAGCATCACGTCGCCATCGCTGACGACATATTCCTTGCCCTCGTCGCGCGCCTTGCCGGCATCGCGCGCGGCGACTTCGCCGCCCAGCGACACGAAGTCGTCAAAGGCGATCGTCTGCGCCCGGATGAAGCCGCGTTCGAAATCGGTGTGGATGACGCCGGCCGCCTGCGGGGCTTTCGCCCCCTTGGTGACCGTCCATGCACGGGTTTCCTTCGGGCCCGCCGTGAAGAAGGTAATGAGGTCCAGAAGTTCGTAGCCCGCCCGGATCAGTCGGTTGAGTCCTGGCTCTTCGAGTCCCATGGCTTCCAGATATTCGGCCGCCTCGGCATCGGGGAGTTGGGAAACCTCGGCCTCGATGGCGGCTGAAATGACGACGGTGCCAGCGCCTTGCGCCGCGGCCATCTCTTCCACGCGTTTGCTCTGGGCGTTGCCGTCAGCCGCGTCCTCTTCGGCCACGTTGCAGACATAAAGCACCGGCTTCGATGTCAAGAGGTTGAGACTGCGCAGGATATTGAGGTCTTCGGCGGCGATGCCGTCCAAGAGCAGGCGCGCCGGTTTGCCCTCCTGCAGCAGTGTCAGCGCCTGCTCCATCATCGGCAGAAGGGTGGCGGCCTCCTTGTCCTTGCCGGTGGCGCGCTTGCGCATCTGGGTCGTGCGCCGCTCGAGGCTTTCGAGGTCGGCAAGCATCAGCTCCGTTTCCACGGTCTCGGCGTCGGCCACGGGGTCGATGCGGCCTTCCACATGGGTGATGTCGTCGTCCTCGAAGCAGCGCAGCACGTGGACGATGGCGTCGACTTCACGGATATTGGCAAGAAACTGGTTGCCCAGCCCTTCGCCCTTGGACGCCCCGCGCACCAGACCGGCAATGTCGACGAAGGAAATGCGCGTCGGTATGATCTCCTTCGAGCCGGCGACACCTGCAATCTTCTTCAGGCGCGGGTCGGGCACGGCCACCTCGCCGGTATTGGGCTCGATGGTGCAAAAGGGATAGTTGGCCGCCTGCGCGGCCGCCGTCCGGGTGAGAGCGTTGAACAGCGTCGATTTGCCGACATTGGGCAGGCCGACAATGCCGCATTTGAAACCCATATCTAGTACCTCTGCACAGGGATTTTGACTGTTTGACCGGCTTGTCGTGTCTGCTGGCAAGGCGTGGTCCGCGCCGTGGTCCAAGCGACCACAAGCGGGGCACAACGATGTCCAGCAGACACGACAAGCCGGCCCTTCGGGTGGGACATAATCGTCCATCGGCGGCGTTGCGCCGCTTGGCCGTATGCCCCATACGCCCGGCGGGACGCGCCTGGCCGAGTGAACGATTCTGTCTCCATCAAACAATCAAAATCCCTGTGCAGAGGTACTAGTCCTTCTTGCCGAGGATCTTCTTGAGCATGGCCGCCATCGGTCCGTCCTCGGGGACCTGCGGTGCAATGTGTTTCGGCCGCGCCTGTCGGATATGGCTTTGGCCCCCGGCGGTCTTGGGCGCGCGTGCGGCCGGTTTGTCTTCCTTACCCTTCACGGCAAGGCTCGCCTTGTTCATGAAGCCGTTGTCGTCGCCCTTTGCCAGCATGCCGGCATTGTCGGCGATGGCCTCCAGCAGCGGGTCCAGCCAATCGTGATCCGACTTGGCAAAGTCGCCCAGCACATGACCGTTCACGCGCGCCTTGTCGCCCGGATGGCCGATGCCGATGCGCACGCGCCGATAATCCTTGCCGCAATGAGCATCGATGGATTTGATGCCGTTGTGGCCGCCGGCCCCGCCGCCGGTCTTGATGCGCAGCTTTCCAGGCGCCAGATCCAGTTCGTCGTAAAAGACGATCAGGTCGGCCAGGGTCAGCTTGTAGAAGCGCAAGGCTTCGCCGATGGCCTGGCCGGACAGGTTCATGAAGGTCTGCGGCTTGATGAGCAGCACCTTTTCACCGTCCAGCTTGCCGTCAGCCACAAGGGCGGAAAACTTTCTCGACCACGGCGAAAAGGAATGGCGGCGGTGTATCGCATCCGCCGCCATGAAACCGACATTGTGCCGGTGGTTTTCGTATTGCCGGCCCGGATTTCCGAGCCCTGCAATGAGAAGCATTGAGCTGCCTCCGGGGGTGGAGGACTATTCCTCCCCGCCTTCCTCTTCCTCGGCTTCTTCCGCTTCGCCTTCTTCCTCCTCGGCGCCCTCGGACTTCAGTCCGGCGGGAGCAGCCACGGTGGCGATGGTGAAGTCGCGGTCGCTGATGGTCGGCTCCACGCCTTCCGGCAGCTTGATCGCCGAAATGTGCACGGAATCGCCGAGGTCCAGGCCGGTCAGGTCAACCTCGATGAACTCGGGAATGGACGTGGCGGGGCAGACGAACTCGACCTCGTGACGGACGATGTTCAGCACGCCGCCGCGCTTGAGGCCGGGGCTGGCTTCCTCGTTGATGAAGTGCACCGGCACGTTCACGGTCACGATGGTGTTCTTGCCGATGCGCAGAAAGTCGACATGCATCGTGAAGTCACGCACCGGATCGAGCTGGTAATCCTTCGGCAGGACCTGGATCTTCTTGCCGTCGACATCGATGGTGGCGATCGTCGTCATGAAGCCGCCGCCGTGGATCTTCAGCGTCACTTCCTTGTAGGGAAGGGCGATCGTCAGGGGAGCTTCTTTTTCGCCGTAAATGACGGCGGGAACCATACCGTTGCGCCGAATTGCCCGGGCGGACCCCTTACCGACCCGTTCGCGCGCCTCGGCCTTCAGTTCATAGGTCTGATGGCTCATCAGGCTTTCCTTTCTTGTTGTCGGAGCGCCAACGAAAACGGCCAGGCCGTCCGCGAAAGCGTGAAAGCCATCCCGGCCAGCCAACGATGCGCCGCCAGCGGCGGCTACCATCGATCATTCGGGAATGGGACTTCCATCCGCGTTGCCTCCAAGGGTGTCTACGCGGACGGCGGGTCTATAGCCGATGAGCGGGCGGCACGCAAGGCCGCGGCCGGCCTGCCTTCGGTCAGTTGAGCCGCAAGGGTTGCGGCTTGCGTTTCGGCGGCGCACTGGGCGGCGGCACCTCGTACCGTTCGTCATAGACGGCCCGGGCCTCGTCCATACGGTCGCGGTTTTCGAGCGCGAAGCGCGTCAGCGCCATCACAGGTTCGGCCAGGTCGCGGCCGAACAGGGTGAGGCGGTAGTCCACGCAGGGCGGGACGGTCGGATACTCCGTCCGTTCGATGAAGCCGTCGCGCTCCAGCGCGCGCAGCGAGGACGTCAGCACCTTCTGGGATATGCCATGCACACGGCGCTTCAATTCATTGAAGCGGAGCGGGCCTTCCGTCAGGCGAGCGATGATGAGGGCCGTCCATTTATCGCCGATGAGCGAGAGCACCTCGCTGATCGGCCGGCAGCTGTCCGATATGTGTCCGCGACGTGGTTTCATAAAAGTGCCTTCTTGTTCGCACCGCACAACGGAAAGATATAGGCGTGGTTACCAATGGATACCACCGGGAAATTGAGCCCGGCAGGGAAAGGAACCAACATGAAGAAGATTGCTGTGCTCGTCGGCTCCAATCGCAAGGAGTCCGTCAACCTCAAATTCGCTCGCGCCCTGGAAAAGCTGGCGGCCGGACGGCTTGCCTTCGACTATGTCGATCTGTCGGCGCTGCCTATGTACAACGACGATCACATGGACCCGTTTCCCGAGGCGGCCCGGAGCATGAAGGACCGTATCGAGGCGGCCGACGGTGTGCTTCTGGTCACGCCGGAGTACAACCGCTCCGTTCCGCCGCTGCTCAAGAACGCGATTGACTGGGCTTCACGGCCCTATGGCAAGAATTCCTGGGTCGACAAGCCCGCCGCCATCGTGGGCGCCAGCCCCGGCGTGATCGGCACTGCCGCCGCGCAGATGCATCTGCGCTCCATCATGGTGGGTCTCGGTACCGTTTTGATGGGGCGCCCGGAGGTCTATCTTCACGTGAAGCCGGGCCTGATCGACGACGACGACGACGTCACCGATCCCGAAGCCGAGACCTTTCTGCGGGGCTTCCTGGAGAGCCTGATCGGCTGGGTCTCGGTCGAAAAGCGCTCGGCCGCCTAAAGGACGCTCTAACACTTTGAATCTACGCATCGCGCTTTCCGAAAATCGATTTCGATTTTCGGGCCGATGCTGTAGCAATTCCAGGAAAGTGGAAGCTGGTTCTCTGTCCGGAATTGCGAAGGCATTTGATCTCATGCAATTCCGGGCGGAGGCGGTGTCCGCAGGCCCTATTCCTTGCGGCATTCGAAGGGCAGGAAGGAGCCCGTCGCGCCGGCATATATCATTTGCAGAGAAACGATATTGGCGAAATCCAGCTCCTGCGGCGATGCCGGGCAGACTTTCACCCGCTTCGTGCAGCCCGATCGTATGAAGGCTTCCTGCGCTTCCAGGAAAGCCGTTCCAAGGCCCGCGCCGCCGAACCGGGCCGCCGCCTCCTGCTGAAAGCCCTCATAGAGCGAGCACTTCTTCTGCCGCCAGGCGCGGTTGTATTCCGGATCCGCATCTGCGGCATGGGCCGGGGCTGCGGCTGTAACAGCCGCCATCAGGATAAGCAGGCGCAACATGGAAATCTCTTCGTCATGAAATGGTATGGACGGCCGTGCGGCCGACTATCCGTGTCCAGTGAAGAAGAATTGTGCCGCCATCGTGGCGACTGGGCCGTGAAGCGGAGACGGCAAATCAGTCGAACAGGCTCGATACCGATTCTTCGGTCGCCGTCCTCGATATGGCCTCGCCGATAAGGTCGGCGATGGTGATCACCCGCACATTGCGGCCGGCTTCGACCGCCGAAGTCGGCTGGATGGAATCGGTAATGACCAGTTCCTTGAGCTTCGAGCCGGCAATGCGTGCCACTGCTCCGCCGGAAAGGACGCCATGGGTAATATAGGCGGTCACGCTGGTCGCGCCGCCCTTGAGCAGCGCTTCGGCTGCATTGCATAGCGTGCCGCCGCTATCGACAATATCGTCGATCAGCAGGCAATCCTTGCCGCGTACGTCGCCGATCACGTTCATGACCTCGGATTCGCCCGGTCGGTCGCGGCGCTTGTCGACGATGGCCAGCGGCGCGTCGATGCGTTTGGCGAGAGAGCGGGCCCGCACCACACCGCCCACGTCGGGAGAAACCACCATGACGTTGGACAGGTTGTAGTGCGCCTTTACGTCGCGGGCCATGACGGGCACCGCAAAGAGATTGTCGGTCGGAATGTCGAAGAAGCCCTGGATCTGCCCGGCATGCAGGTCCAGCGTCAATACGCGGTCCGCGCCGGCGCGAGTGATCAGATTGGCCACCAGCTTGGCTGAAATCGGCGTGCGGCCCGAGGTGCGCCGATCCTGCCTTGCGTAGCCGAAATAGGGAAGGACAGCCGTGATGCGCCGCGCCGACGAGCGGCGGAAGGCGTCGATCATGATCAGGAGTTCCATCAGATGGTCGTTCGCCGGATAGGACGTCGACTGAAGGATGAAAACGTCCTCGCCGCGCACATTTTCCTGTATCTCGACGAAGATTTCCTGATCGGCGAACCGCCGGACCATAGCCTTGCCAAGGGAAAGATTGAGATATCGGGTGACGGATTCCGCCAGCACCCTGTTTGAATTGCCCGAAAAGAGCTTCATGGAGTGTCCCCGGCCCAGCGGCTTCAAGTACTGACCGGGCTTTTAGCGGTGTGGCCGGCTAATGCAAGCGCACAGGAGCAAAAAAGCGCGGCTATCCCAAGGACAGCTCGGAGGGAAGCCTTACCAGGGGTTGAAAATCGGGGAAACCCGGCGCTCTTGCTGTGCACCCTACCCGTTCTGCGAAAGCCATGCCGCCAGTTCGTCGATCGTCCGATTGGCGATTGCCTGCATCGTAGCGCCGTCGACCGACGACCAGCCGTCACCGGTGCTGCCCGGCGCCCGCTGTTGGCCCTGTATGCGGTGCAGGCGATTGCCGGTTGGGTCCAGCACGTCCCAGACATAGATGACGGTCGTCTGGCTGCCGTCGGCGATGGCCGAGAAATAGCCCTTCACGACATGGGTTGCGCGGGACTGCGTAATGGCGATGCCGCGCTGGCTGGCGCGGGCTGAAAGTTGGCTCGACAGCGGCCGTGTCGCCTCGGCGGTAGCACCGATAACGGGGGCGAACTGCACGCGGGCGGTGGTGTTGATTGCAGCCGGGGCGGCGGCCACGGCGTTTTCCTCTCCCGTAGGGACAAGGGCCGTTTGCGTCGTGGCACCGAGGGTCGCCTGATTGGAATCCTGCGTCGTCGTGAGACCGCCACCGGGCAGCGCGGCTTGAGGCCGCACAGACGGATCGAGCGCGTCCGTGCCCGTGCAGCCGGCAACAATCGCTGACACGATGCAGACCGCAATCAAACCCGCGATGCGTTTCATTCCTTCCCTCTCCCATTGGCCGCGCCCGGTCGGGCAGGGCAACCAAGTCCCTTCACTACTTCACGATCAGCTCCAGCCCGTGCCGCGACAGCGGATCGGGCTCGGTCTCGGTCGTCAGATATGTGCGGCCGAGGCACATCGCGCTGTTCGTTTCGGAATCCATGATAATCATGTGTGCAAAGAGTGTCATGCCGGGCGCAATCGGCTCCGGGTTGCCGGCATAGAACATCGGCGGATCCATCCACGATGGCGAGAACCGCGCTCCTAGCGAATAGCCGCAGGCATTCAGCCGGTGCTTGGTCAGCCCGGTGGCCTCCATGACACGGGCATGGGCATCGAACACGTCGCCGAACGTGTTGCCCGGCGCCATCGCCTTCTCGCAGGCCAGAAGGGCCTCGCGGCCCGCATTGAACAGCTCCTGATGGCGCTTCGAAACCTTGCCCGTCAGCACGGTGTGCATCATGGCTGCATGGTAGCGGTGGTAGACGCCCGCCCATTCGAGCGTGAGCTGGTCGTTCTTGGTCAGCTTGCGCCGGCCGGCTTTATAACGGCACAAAAGCGCATCGTCGCCGGAGCCGATGACGAACTCGTTGGCCGGATAGTCGCCGCCGCCCGCCAGCACCGCGCCCTGCATGGCGGCCAGTATCGCCGCCTCGTCGCCGCCCTGCTTGATCAGGGGCAGCGCCGCGTCCAGCGCCTCGTCGGCCAGCTTGGCCGCGCGCTTGACCTTCGTGATTTCGGCCTCGCTCTTCAAGAGCCTGAGCCCCGAGACGAGGTTGGAAGCGTCCTCGATCTTGCCGAATGTCTGCAACTGCTCGTCCAGCAGGCGGCCGTTGCGGGCGGTCAGGCCGTGCGTGTCATATTCAACGCCGATGCGGGCGCCCAAAAGGTCCAGATCGTTCAAGAGGTTGCGCAGATCGACCGCCGGATTCGCCCCGTGCCGATCGCTCCACAACACGATATTCTCGATGATGGATGTGTGCCGCGCCTGGCGCAGGTCGGCCGAGCGCGTCAGGAGCACCATCGAGCCGTCCGCCTTCACGATCAGGCTCTGGAAGAAGCAGAAGCCGAACGTGTCGTAGCCGGTCAGCCAGTACATGCTCTCCTGCGCGAACAGGAGCAGGGCGTCGAGCTTGCGCTCCGCCATCTCCATGACCAGCCGGTCACGCCTTGCGTCGAATTCCGCGCGGTCGAAATGAAGCGCCATCAGTCGTTCTCCAGGACAATCGCCGAAATCTGGCGTCCATAATCGGTTTCGCCGCGATGGGTGGCGCGACGATATGAAAAGAAGCGTTCCTCGTCGGCATAGGTGCACAGACCCAGCATGTGCGCCCTCACGCCAGCGCGAGTCAGCCGGTCGACTGTATAAAGGTTGAGATCGAAGAACGCATGCCCCTCTCTTGACCCTTTAGTGGACGAAGCGCGAAAATAGGCCTCGTTCGAGGGATCGGCCTCAACGAAGCGCGCCACGAATTCGGGCCCGACCTCGTAATTGTCCCGGCTTATCGAGGGTCCAAGCGCGGCGGCGATCCCCTGCCGGCGCGCACCAAGCCTTTCCATCGCCTCGATGGTTGCCTCGATTATACCCGACAGGGCGCCCTGCCAGCCGGCATGGGCCGCGCCGATCACGCGTGCTTCGGGGTCGGCGAAAAGCACGGGTCCGCAATCAGCCGCCAGCACGCCAAGCGCCAGGCCGGGCTTGTTCGTCACCATGGCGTCGGCCTTGGGCCGTACAGCGGGGAAGGGGGCTTTCACCTCGACGGCGTCTGCCGAGTGGCACTGGTGAAGGGTCAGAAGCGCATCCTCGGCCACACCCATCTCGCGCGCCACGCGCCGCCTGTTCTCCTCCACCGCCGCGCGCGCATCGCCCGAGCCCAGCCCGACATTGAGGCCCCGGTAGAGGCCGTCGGAGACGCCGCCGGCGCGGGTGAAGAACCCGTGTGCTATGCCTTCCGAAGCCGCTTCCTCCAGAAGTGGGGACCGGATCGGCTCCGGCCTCGTATCGTTCAGCATCCGCCGCCTTCATCCATGCTCAATGCGGGCCGGATCGTGGGGCAGGGTGGGGCGCAAGTCAATCCGACGGCGGGAAGGGATGAGCGGTAGTTGTGGAAGGCAACAGGGCCATCGCCTTGAAGAGGCTCCCCATCCCTTCCGGCCCCGCCAGCCTTTCGACCACGTCGCGGATCGCCTCCTGGTCGCTGGCGCTGCGGCCGGCGCCCAGCCTGCCGGCGCGTTCCAGCAGGCCGAGGCCCAGCAGGAATTCTCCTTGCGTGAGGGTCGGCGCGCGCAGCCCGTGCCCGCGCGCCACCGCCGCAAGGGCGGCGAAATCGACATGGGCGGTCAGGTCGGCTTCCCCAGCCGCTTCCAGCACCGGCGCATATTCATGCCGCCGGACGGCCTGCAGCGTGTCGCCGAGCGATGGTTGGAGATAGCCATAGTCTATGAAAAGCCCGGCCCCGCCGGCGCGGCGGATGCGCTCGCAGATCGTGTCCATGAGCGCGCTCCTGGCGGGCGCCAGTTCCGCGATCGCGCCGGCAGGCGCCTGTCCGGCATCGGGGGGCAGCAGGGCCGCATCGATGGCGCCCGCGCCCGCCATGAAGCGCAGCGCTCCTGTCTTGTCGAGCCCGATCACCCGCTCGCGCCAGCCCTCCTCCGTCTTGACCGCCTGGCGGATCGGCATGGCATCGAACAGCTCGTTCCCCACGATGAAGAGCGGCCCCGGCGGAAGGTCCTCGATGCGGGAGAACCATTCGACCGCCGCCGGGGCGTCCTCCAGCGTCCTGCGCTGCACCTCCGTCAGGCGCGGGCTGGCCTCGACCAAGGCCAACCGGGCGTCCGCGGCAAAGTCCGCGTCGAGCCGGACGAGGGTGCGGATCATGTCCGTCATCAGCGTTCCCCGGCCTGGACCGATCTCGGCCAGCACCGGGCGTTGCGGCGCTCCCGCCGCCTTCCAGGCGCCGTAGAGCCAGACGGCGACGAGCTCACCGAACATCTGGCTTATTTCGGGAGCGGTGGTGAAATCGCCCTCGGTGCCGAATGGCTCCCGCGTCGTGTAGTAGCCGTGCTCGGGATCAAAGAGGCAATTCGCCATGTAGTCGGCCACGCTCATCGGGCCGGCCGCCTCGATCAGGCGGACAATCTTCTTTTCGAGCGGGGTCCTCATATCGGTATCGTCACGCGGCCGCGTGCTTGGCCGGCTCCCTCGCGCTGGCCATGGCCCAGAGCCCGATGAGCACCATCGGCAGCGAAAGCACCATGCCCATGGTCAGCCAGCCGCCCAGAAGATATCCAATATGGGCGTCGGGCTCGCGGAAGAATTCCACGAAGATGCGCGACAGGCCATAGCCGCAGATGAATGCGCCGCCGACGAAGCGGGGCCTCTTCAGCTTCAGCGCCTGATGGCTGAGGAGACGCAGCACGAGGAACAGGATGAGCCCTTCCAGCGCCGCCTCGTAGAGCTGACTCGGATGGCGCGGCAGCGGTCCGCCATCGGGAAAGACGAAGCCCCAGGGCACATCTGTCGGCCGCCCCCACAATTCCGAATTGATGAAATTGGCGACGCGGACGAGCCCGAGCCCGACCGGAGCTGCCGCCGCGATCGTGTCGAGCATGCTCCACGGGTTGATGTCTCGGGTGCGGGCGAAGACGACCATCGCGACGATCGTGCCCAGCATGCCGCCATGGAACGACATGCCGCCCTGCCATACGGCGAAGATGTCGAGCGGGTTCTGGATATAGCGCGCCAGGTCGTAAAACAGGACATAGCCGAGCCTGCCGCCGAGCACGACGCCGAGCGCTGCCCACACGACGAAATCATCGAGATCTTCCGGCCTCATCGGCGGGGTCTCATGGGCCCACAGCCGGTTGTTCGCGACGAGGCGCTTTGCGTACCACCAGGCAAACAGGATGCCGACGACATAGCCGAGCCCATACCAGTGCACGGCAAGCGGACCTATCTGGAAGATCACGGGGTCGATCTGCGGAAAAGGCAGAGCGGCCACGGGAAGAAGAAGATAGTCGCTCATAAGGCTCTGGGCCTCCTCGTTTTCGGCACGCGGCAGGCTATGCGCGAGCAATATGTCACGGTCAAGCCCGCCGGCACTGCTTTGCCGTGCCTGTTCCAGAGCAAAGAGGGCAGGCTTTGCCCGCCCGTCGACAATGCCAAAACGCTTGCATTCAGCCCGCCGGAGTCCTACCTCATTTTCAATCCAACCGGCCGTCCCCGGCCCTGACAATCGGTGAGGAAGCAAGATGACAAATGGACCGAACCGCATCCTCGACGAGTTCGCAAAGCTCATGACCGATGCGGCGGGCGCCGCCCAGGGCGTGCGGCGCGAGGTCGAGACGGCGTTCAGGTCGCAGGCCGAGCGCGTGCTCAACTCCATGGATATCGTCCAGCGCGAGGAATTCGAGGCCGTGCGCGATATGGCGATCAAGGCGCGCGAGGAAAATGCCGCGCTCACCGCTCGAATCGAAGCGCTCGAGGCAAGGCTGGCTGCCGGCGACGCTCCCGCGGGCGGTGGAAAAGTTTCCCCAAAGCCTTCTTCCAAAAAATAATTCAGACTTTCTTAACCCTGTGTGAAACTGCAAAAAGTGCAGTTTGGAGAGTCGCTTAGGCGTTCCTCTGAATCTTCCACAAAATCGACTATCCACATGCAGGAAGCTTTCCCGCCAAAAAAGGGCTGGTCTCGCGTCAGCGCATCAATACACTGAATTTGCTGCATGATTCGGAACAGGGTCGGCAGCCGGGCTGGGGTGGGCTCGTTGCCTTGTTCTTGCGTTCATTGTCGCTCCGCTCAGTGTGTCGGAATTTTGGTTGCGTATGCCTTGAACCGCATGTGCCACATCGCGGGGCCCTTTGGCGCTCGCTTAGATAAACGGGAAAGCAGATTTATGAGCCTTCTTGAACTCGACATGGCGCGTGAGGCCCATCCGGTCGATGTCATCGAACATGTCGCCCATTCCAACGATTGGAGCTTCGAGCGCAACGGCGAGGATGAAATCGCCATTGCCGTGGCCGGCACGTGGACCGACTACCACGTCTCCTTTTCATGGATGGAGGAGTTCGAAGCACTGCATGTCGCCTGCGCCTTCGACCTGAAAGTGCCGGAAAAGCGCGCTCTGGAGGTCATGCGCCTCATCTCGCTGATCAACGAGCAGATGCTGTTCGGCCATTTTGACCTGTGGGAGCGCGAGGACGTCATCATGTTCCGCCAGTCACTGGTGCTTGCCGGCGGCGTGGAGCCGACCGGCCAGCAGGTCGAGGTCATGCTCAACAGCGCACTGGAAGCCTGCGAGTGCTACTATCAGGCCTTCCAATACGTCATCTGGTCGAACACCAGCGCGCAGCAGGCGCTGAACGCCGTTCTGTTCGAGACCTACGGCACCGCCTGAGGAAGCCCCGGGGGACCCATGTCATCGGAAAAGGCGCCGGACATCGGCTTCGACGATTTCCTGAAGGTCGACATTAGAGCGGGCACGGTCGTCGAGGCCGAGCCCTTTCCCGAGGCGCGCAAGCCCGCACTCAAGCTCAAGATCGACTTCGGCCCGGAAATCGGCGTGAAGAAATCCTCGGCCCAGATCACGGTGCACTATCGGCCGGAAGAACTCGTCGGCCGCCAGGTGATGGCGGTGGTGAACTTCCCGCCGCGCCAGATCGGCAGGTTCATGTCCGAAGTGCTGACGCTCGGCTTTGCCGACGCGTCCGGCGACGTCGTGCTGGCGGTGCCGGACAAGAACGTGCCTGACGGCAGCCGGCTGCATTAGCGCGAGGAAGCTGGTCGACACGTCTTGGAAAACGGGAGACATCCCGCGGTTCGTCATCCAGGCCGACCGTAGGGAGAGCCGGCACCCATTGAGAGGCGCAGCCGGTCTCCGCAGAAAGGGCTGCCGGTGCTGAAGTGCACTCGGGCGAGGACCGGGCCGTGCCCCATGCGGCTCTTCCAATAGGCCCCGGATAGCCCTTGTGGGCTTCCGGGGTGACGGCGTGGCGCCGGGGAGCGGTTACGCCTCATACTCGTCACAGATCGAGTCTACCCAGCGTTGGCGGGGGCTTCGTCTATCGATCTATTGACGATTTTGGAGCTTTTTCATGCATATGATTATTTCACGGCGCGGTTTCGCGCTTGCGGCCGGCGCGTTCATGGCGGTCGGCATTGCTTCGAGTACTCATCTTACTCAGGCCCAGGCGCAGACCCGGATGGACGATCCGCTTTCCTTCAAGCTCGTGGAGATCGAGGCGC
This sequence comes from Nitratireductor luteus, assembly GCF_026162365.1. Taxonomy (GTDB): domain Bacteria; phylum Pseudomonadota; class Alphaproteobacteria; order Rhizobiales; family Rhizobiaceae; genus Chelativorans; species Chelativorans luteus. Next base: position 284,601 of record NZ_JAOANW010000005.1, read on the forward strand.
GGCTGGGCGCGCGGCTCGGCGCGGTCGTGCTGGACACGGAAACGGGAACGAAGTGGAGCCACCGCCCCGATGAGCGGTTTCCCCTCAACAGCACCTTCAAGGCGTTCGCCTGTGCGGCGGTTCTGGCGCGCGTCGACCGGGGCGAGGAAGATCTGAGCCGATCTATAGTCTTCCAGAAGAGCGATCTCGTCACATACTCGCCGGTCACGGAACTGCGCATAGCCGGCGAGGGGATGACTGTCGGTGAATTGTGCGAGGCCGCCACGGCCATGAGCGATAACACGGCCGCCAATCTGGTGCTGGGCAGCATCGGCGGGCCGGAAGGCTTTACCCGCTTCATGCGTTTCCTCGGCGACGAAGCAACCCGCCTCGACCGATGGGAAACGGAACTCAACGAGGCCGTACCCGGCGATCCCCGCGACACAACGACGCCAAACGCCATCGTGGAGAGCCTCCGCAAGCTGGTCCTTGCCGAAACCCTTTCGTCCGGCTCGCGCGGCCAGCTCGAAAGCTGGCTGGTCGGCAACAAGGTGGGCGGGCCGCTGCTGCGCGCGGGCCTGCCGGGGTCCTGGCGCATCGCCGACAGAACAGGAGCGGGCAGCTATGGCTCGCGCGGCATCGTAGCCGTGATCTGGCCGCCCCAACGCAAGCCTGTCGTCGCCGCCGTCTACATCACCCAGACCCAAGCATCCATGGACGCGCGCAACGCCGCCATCGCAGAGATCGGCAACACGCTCGCAACACTGATCGCCAAATAGACTGGAGAAGCGGCCCGCTTGCCGGGCCAAACCAAGAGAACAGGCGACCCCTCAGGCACTCGGCCGAGCAAACGCCGCTCGCGCATGTTCAACCTCGGGTCGGATTGAACAGCCTTCAGCGTGGTCGTTGATGAGGCCCATGGCCTGCATGAAGGCATAGACCGTTGTGGGACCGACGAACTTCCAGCCGCGCTTCCGCATGTCCTTCGACAATGCAATAGAGGCGATGGAAGTCGAGGCCGTTTGCGGCACAGCCAGTTCTTTGCGGCTCGGCTCAAAGCGCCACAGATAGGCAGCCAGCGAACCTTCCTCCGCGACGAGCGATTGCGCCCGCTTGGCGTTGTTGATGACCGCCTCGATCTTGCCGCGATGGCGCACGATCCCCTTATCGCCAAGCAGACGCTGGACATCGGCTTCGTCAAAACGCGCGATCCTGTCGAAGTCGAAGTGCCAGAAGGCTGCGCGAAAATTCTCTCGCTTGGCAAGGATGGTGCGCCAGCTTAGCCCGGACTGGAAGCTTTCCAGGCAGAGTTTTTCGAACAGTCGGCGGTCGTCATCAACCGGAAAGCCCCATTCGTTGTCGTGGTAGGCGAAAAACTCGGGCGCGGTGCCACACCAGCGACAGCGCGGTTTTCCATCGGGCCCGGGGATCGTTTTGCTCATCTGAAGGCTCTTTTGTGCGGGAAGAGGCAGGTGTTCAGCCCATAAGGAAGCTCAGCCGATCATCGGTGCGGTTGGGTGTGATTTCGAGAATTTCGGCGCTTACCACATTTTCCTCGACGAAAGGGTCTTCCCGAACGCGCATCTCGAGCTCGGCAAGCGCCGTGCCATGCGCCAGAATCACGCCGCCCGCATTGGGCTGAAGGCTGCCGACGAGGAGAAAGATGCCGTCTTCGACACCGCGCTGGATCCATGCCTTGTGCCCTTCCATAAATTGGGCAGCATGGGCCTTATTGTCGGAAAATTTGAGCAGAATGACAAACATGAGATGAACTCCTCTGAAACTGTTGAATCAACATCCGGGCCTACGGCGACGCGGCCTTCTGAACCTGTGCCTCCAGCCACGCATACATCTGGTCGACCTCCTGACGAATGAATGCTTCGTCGTGAAAGGCATTGGCCAGCGAGGCCACACCCTGGCTGCGGGCGAGGATGTGCATGGCGAGTGCATCGGCCTCGGCTTTCAGACCGAGCAGCACGAATTGACGGCGTAGCCAGTCCCGGAAAAGCGTGAAAATCGTCGTGGCGCCGTCCTGTGCCACATGGTCGAGCTTGGCCAACTCGGCACAAAGCGTTCCAACAGGGCAGCCATAGGCCATGATCTTCGCGCGGTTCGCGATGAGGATGCGGATGAAGCTTCGAATGCGCTCGGCCGGGCTACCCCCCTCAGCCTCCCATCGATCGAGCATCTCTTGGGTGTTGGCCAAGCGCAGGGCAACAACGGCGTCGAGAATCTGGTCCTTCGTCTTGAAATGATAGTAGAAATTCCCGCGTGAAATCCGCACGACGTCGGCGACGTCCGCAAACGAGGTATGCTCGTAACCTTGCCGATAGAACAGATGGTCGGCAGCTTCGACAATCTGCCTTCGCGTTTTCTCGGCGCTCACGGAACTCGGCTCCTTTGGCTGCATTATCACTTATGAAATTAGGACGGTTGACCTACAGCCAAAATTAGGACAAGCGCCCTAATCAGTCAAGGAGCAGGGATCAAGTCGAAGCATTTCCGACGGGCGGAATAACCGCTTGGATCACGACGACGCTTCTTTATCGTCATCGTGATTTATCCCCTTGCTGGAGCGTGATCTTTTCCGAAAACCGATGTCTACAGATCCTAGCTGCCCGACGCGTCCCTCGACTCAGAGCTGATCGGGCCCCAGCCGCAATGGCAGGTTGCTTCCAGCATGGTCCAGAACCTCCGCTTTCCCTCACGACCTGCCACCCATCACGCCGGCACGCGCACCACCACCCTCAAGCCACCCCGCGGGCTGTCCTCCAGCATCACGTCGCCACCGTGGCTGCGGGCGATGTCGCGGGCTATGGAGAGGCCGAGGCCGGTGCCGCTTTCGTCCTGGTTGCGCGCCGTGTCGAGCCTTACGAACGGCTTGAACACGTCCTCGCGCATCTCCTCCGGTATGCCGGGGCCGTCGTCGTCGACAGTGATCAGCAGCGTGCCGGTGCCGTGCCTGGCATCCACCTCCACGCTCGATGCATAGCGAAAGGCGTTGCCCACGACATTGTTCAGGAGCCGGGCGAAGGCGTTCGGGCGCACCGTGATTTCCGGTGAGCCGTTAAGCCTGGTCTTGAAGGCGCATTCGTGCAGTTTCGCCTGTTCCGCCAGCCTCTCGAAGCAGGTCTGCAGGTCGAAGGTGCCGGGGTCTTCGGAAGCTTCGCCGCGCGCGAAGGCCAGATAGCCCTCCAGCATCGAGCGCATGTCCTCGATGTCCTGGTCGAGCGCCTTCATGTCGGCCTTGGTGGAAGCGAGGGCGAGTTGCAGCTTGAACCGGGTGAGGATGGTGCGCAGATCGTGGCTGACGCCGGTCAGCATCGCCGTGCGCTGCTCGATCTGGCGCTCGATGCGCTCGCGCATCTGCAGGAAGGCGCTGCCCGCCCGGCGCACTTCCTCGGCGCCGCGCGGGCGGAAGTCGCTGGGCGTCGGGCGTCCCTTGCCGAAACTCTCGGCAGCTTCGGCAAGCTGCAGGATCGGCTTGATCTGGTTGCGCAGGAAGGCGACGGCGATCGTCAGCAGCACCAGCGAGGTGCCCACCATCCACAACAGGAAGATATGAGTGTTCGACGCATAGGCCTGGCTGCGCCGCGCGAAGACGCGCAGCACCTTGTCCGCAAGTTGGATACGGATTTCGACGACGTTTGAATCGCCCACCGTATCCAGCCAGAAGGGCCGGTTGATCTGGTGGGTGATCTCCTCGCTCAGCGTCTGGTCGAGAATGGAGAAGAAGGGTTTCGGCCCCGGCGCAGGCAGGGGATCGGGCGGTTCGATGCTGACCCGCAGCGACAGCCGCTCCTGCGCGATGCGGATGATGTTGGCGTAGTCTTCTTCGGTCGGATAGGTCTCTATGAGATCGATCACGGCGGCGATGTCGCGGGTGACCGCCTGCGACAGGCGCTGCGTAACCGTCTGCCAGTGCCGTTCCATGAAGACGAAGGCGATGACCGATTGCAGCAGGATCATCGGCGCGATCACGATGATGAGCGAGCGCGCATAAAGGCGCTTGGGCAGGAACCGCGAGATCCCCCGCCAGAACCGCCGCCACGGCCGGTTCAAGGCCCGCCAGAACCGCGCCGCGCGCACCACTGCTCCATGGCCGTGGGCAAAAGGCAGTTCGTATCTCGCCATTCCTTCCTTCCGTGCATCCGCGCGCGACCGACGCCAAAAAGGCGCAAGGCGCTGTAACGCATACTGAAGGATGACACTATAGCAATCGTCGCGGAATCCGGAATCGCTCGCCCGCGCGAGGGTGGAGGACTATTGCTCCACGCTCAGCTTGTAGCCGATGCCGCGCACGGTCTGCAGCCAGATGGGGTTGGAGGGATCCTGTTCGATCTTTCGGCGCAGGCGGTTGATCTGGACGTCGATGGTGCGCTCGCCCACTTCCGACTCCTCGCCCACCAGTTCGTGGCGGGGAATGGTCTCGCCGGCGCGTTCGGCGAAGATCACCATGATCTCGCGCTCGCGGTCGGTCAGCCTGATGGCGTGGCCGCCGCGTTTCAGTTCGCGCCTTGGGATCTGAAACGTATAGGGCCCGAATACGATCTGCTCCAGCTTGGGCGGCATCTGCTGGCCGCCGCGGCGCAGGATGTTGTTGACGCGCAGAACGAGTTCGCGCGGGTCGAAAGGCTTGGGCAGATAATCGTCGGCGCCGGCCTCCAATCCCGTCACGCGGCTGTCGGTCTCCGACAGGGCAGTCAGCATGAGGATAGGTACGCTCTTTTCCGCGCGCAGCCCGCGCGTCAGCGTAACGCCGTCCTCGCCCGGCATCATCACGTCGAGGATCAACAGGTCGAAGTCGAGACCGTCGAGCTTGCGACGTGCCTCGGCGGCGTTGCCTGCCACCGTCACCCGGAAGCCCTGCTCGCGGAGGAACCGGTTGAGCAGCGTGCGGATGCGCGTATCGTCGTCCACCACCAGCAGATGCGGTGCGTCGTCCGGCGGCGCGACTGGCGGTGCGGCTACGCTGTTTTCACTGGTCTGTATTGCGGTCATCTGTCCGAATCTCCCTCGCCCGAAGGAACGCCGCCACTGGAGGGCTCATCCACCTGAACCCTCAGTTCGGGGTTCACCATGGCCCGCAGGAACCGTTCGAGTGCGGCGCGGTCATCCAGCCCCGCTTCCTCAATTGCCGCACGGATGCGGCGGGACTGTGGCAGCGCCAGCGCCATCGCCAGCGCCTGTCCCTTCTTCGTCGGATAAAGCTCGCGCTGGCGCCGGTCGCGCGGCCCCTGCACCTGCACCACGTAGCCGGTGTCGACAAGCTGCTTGAGCACGCGGGCAAGACTCTGCTTGGTGATGCGCAGCACGTCCAGCAGTTCGGCCACGGTCAGGCCGGGCCGGCGGTTGACGAAATGCAGCACGCGGTGGTGCGCCCGGCCGAAGCCATAGCTGTCAAGTATCGCATCGGGGTCCGAAATGAAGTCCCGATAGGCAAAGAACAGCAGTTCGATCAGCGTGAAATCGATGTCTTCGCTCTCGGATGGATCAGCCCTTTTGGGCGCGCTCGGCTTCATGGATCGGCGGTTCCTCGTTTGCTTGACCAAAATTATGTCAGCCATATTGACATAATTAGGGCCGCTTGATAATTTTTGACAAGGTTTTCGGCCAATGGCGAACAAAAAGACGTCCACAGGTCGATTTTTCGGAACTTCCTGCAAGCTTGATTTGCTTCACATTGTAGTGTTCCGGCATATTGTTTTCAGTTCGCGCTCCTTTTGAATAGGCAGAAGGCGCATGCGGGAGAGGCTAGGATGGCATCGGTTCCTTTCGACCAACTGGATGGTTATATCTGGTTTAATGGCGAATTCGTTAAGTGGACGGACGCCAAGATCCATGTGCTCACCCATGGTCTGCACTATGCCAGTGCCGTGTTCGAGGGCGAGCGCGCCTATGGCGGGCAGATCTTCAAGCTGAGGGAGCATACGGAGCGGCTGCATGAATCCGCGCGCATCCTTGGCTTCACCATTCCCTATTCGGTTGAGGAAATCGACGCGGCCTGCAACGAACTCCTGGTCAAGCAGCGTCTGGAGGACGCCTATGTGCGCCCCATCGCCTGGCGCGGCAGCGAGATGATGGGCGTTTCGGCCCAGAAGAACCGCATCAACCTGGCCATCGCCATCTGGGAGTGGCCGAGCTATTTCGATCCGGAGCAGCGCCTGAAGGGCATCCGGCTCGACATCGCCGAATATTGCCGGCCCGATCCGCGCACCGCCCCGTCGAAGTCGAAGGCGGCCGGCCTCTACATGATCTGCACGCTGTCCAAGCATGCGGCGGAGGCCAAGGGCTACACGGATGCCATGATGCTCGACTGGCGTGGCCAGGTCGCCGAAGCCACCGGCGCCAACATCTTCTTCGTCAAGGATGGCGTGCTGCACACGCCGGTGCCGGACTGCTTCCTGGATGGAATCACCCGCCGCACCGTCATCGATCTGGCGCGCCGGCGCGGCCTCGAAGTGGTCGAGCGGGTCATCATGCCCGATGAGCTGGAAGGCTTCGAGCAGTGCTTCCTGTGTGGTACGGCGGCCGAGGTGACCCCGGTGTCCGAGATCGGTCGCTATTCGTTCGAAGTCGGTGAAATCACACGGCTTTTGATGAACGACTACGCCGAGGAAGTGCGGCCCCGTCAGCGCATGGCTGCCGAATAGCGCCGCTGTCGTCAGCGCAACTTAAGCGCGATGAAGCCAGCCTTATTTGACTTTGGTTGTATTCGCGGTTTCATGTACACGCCGGTCAGCAAGGCCGGCGTTTGCGTGAGGGAGCAGACATGGAAGCACTTCTTCCAATTATCGTTCAGGCGGTGACAGGCATCATCGGCGGCGAAGCCGTCGGCACGGTCGTCAAGCAGGCGGCCATGAGTCACGGCGTGAAGATCCTGAGCGGCATCATCGGCGGCGTCGGCGGTGGCGCGTTGCTTTCGAGCCTCGGAGGCGATGCGGGAGCGCTCGGCGGACTTTTGGGCGATGCTGTCGGCGGCGTTGCCGGCGGCGGTATCCTGACCGCCATTGTAGGCGCCGTCATGGGCGCGATGAAGAAAAGCTGAAGCCAGTTTCCAAGAGTTGCGAACGGGCGGCAAGTGCCGCCCGTTCTGTTATAAGAAGGAGGGGAGTGAGGGAATAGGGCAGTAGGGCAAGGGGCGACAGTCCTTTAACGGCCTTTCCCTGCTGCCTCGCTGCCCTATTCCCCTGCTTCCCTACTGCCCTAAAACCGGACCCCGACCATGCTCAAAGCCGCCATCGTTACCGTCACGCCTTTCCAGCAAAATTGCGCGATCCTTTTCGACGCCGAGCAAATGCGCGGTGTTGTGGTGGATCCGGGCGGGGAGGTCGACCGCATCCGCGCGACCATCGCCGAGACGGGCGTCATGATCGAGGCGATCTGGCTGACGCATGGCCATATCGACCATGCCGGCGGCGCGATGGATTTGAAGGAGGCATTGGGGGTAGACCTGATCGGCCCGCACGAGGCCGACCGGGAACTGTTGTCGAACCTGGCAACGCAGGCAAGGATGTTCGGCCTGACCGAGCCCGTGCGCAACGTTACACCGGACCGCTATCTTGAGGAGGGCGAGACCGTCTCCTTCGCCGGGCACGTCTTCGAGGTCTTCCATTGTCCCGGCCATGCGCCGGGCCATGTGGTCTTCTACAATGCGGCCGCGGGCTTCGCCCATGTGGGCGATGTCCTGTTCAGCGGCTCCGTCGGCCGCACAGACCTGCCCGGCGGCGACCATGCCGCGCTGATCCGCTCGATCAAGGAGAAGCTGTTGCCGCTCGGCGACGATGTAGGTTTTCTCTGCGGCCACGGCCCGGGAGGCCGCTTCGGCGACGAGCGCCGAAGCAATCCGTTCCTGGTGTAGGCCCGATCAGGGCTGGCAGAACCTCTGTTCGCCGCCATAGGTGGTGAATGTCCCGGTGCTCGGGTTGAAGCTCCGGTATCTCGCGCTGCAGGCCCGGTACCATTCGCGGCTCCAGGGTTCGAGCCCCGCCGACACGGTCACCGACCGGCGGACCGGGGCCGGACGATAATACTCATAGCTGCGATAGCGATATTCCGGCTCCCGGTAAGTCCGGTAGACCGGACGGGGGTAGGGGTCGTAGGGCGGATCGATATAGACGGGTTGCGCCCGCCTTGGCGGCTGCGCAAGGACGCTGCCAACGATGGCGCCCACTGCAAGACCGGCTATGCCGGCTGCGAGGGCGTCGGAGCCCCGGTCCCGTTCGACATAGACACGGCGATCATGTCCGTGCCAGCCGTCACCCGCCTGGGCGGGAATGGCCGAAACGGCGGTGGCCGCAACGGCGGCGGCAAGGATGGTGTTCCTCAAGATGGATGTCATGGCAGTCTGTCTCCTGTCGCGCGCTTCCAGCCGGCGCGATGCTGTGAGAAACCTAGCGCCCCCTAGCTGAACGGTAGCTGAATGGTAAACGCGGCATAAATAGGAACTCGAAAGCAGAAACGCCGGCGCGAGGCCGGCGTTTCAAAGATTCTTCTGCTGTGCTGGTATTGCGTCGGACCGGGATCAGCCGAGTTGCAGGTTGACGGCTTTGGGTCCCTTGCCGCGTTTGTCTGGCTCGGTGTCGAAAGCTACTTTCTGACCGTCCTCGAGTCCTGTGAGCCCCGATGCCTGAACGGCCGAGATGTGGACGAACACGTCCTTCTCGCCGTCATCCGGAGTGATGAAGCCGAAGCCCTTGGCGTGGTTGAAGAATTTCACGGTACCGGTTTGTGACATGGGAAGGATCCTTTTCTCCCGTCAATCTGTAGTGCTGCGAGCCTGGCGCGGTGAGGCCACGCTCTTCTTGTCTCGGTCGTTTACTGGGGGAGAAGAAACAGTCAGCTTCACGCTGGGATCCCTGACGGATTTGGTCGCGCGACATCCGGCTGCCTTATATGTCGTATACCGGGCATGCTATTCCAGTCTCCGGGCCGGCAAATACCCGAACGGCGGAAATCTTCCCTCATTTTCGGAAAACGGGCAAGCGAAAGTTTTGTGACCTATCAGCGGTTGTCGCGTGTCAAAGAAAAAGGCGCGGCAGTTGCCTGCCGCGCCTTTTGAAATTCGATTGCTGCCTTGTTTAGGCGGCGGAAAGATTCACGGCCTTGGGGCCTTTGCCCATGCGGTCGGGTTCGACGTCGAAGGAAACCTTCTGCCCGTCGACGAGCGTGCGCATGCCCGAACCCTCGACTGCGGAAATGTGGACGAAGACGTCCTTCGCGCCGTCGTCAGGCGTGATGAAGCCAAAGCCTTTGGTGGCGTTGAAGAATTTTACGGTGCCGGTCTGGGCCATGGGAAACTCCTTTTCCCGTTGGAGAGCAGGCGTCTGCACAACGTGCGCAGCTTCGCCGTCGTCGAGAGCTTAACAAGTCGGGGAAAGGGGTCGTCAAATCAAACGCTTCCAGTCTCCGGGTCTGCAACCACCCGAGCGCATGACTCATATCGCACGAAAAGGATTATCGCACAAGATAGTAGCGATGCCATCACGGGACGTTTCGTTCTGCCCGTGATGGATCGTGTTTCGGTGTGCAGGGTGGGCGGGTCCGTCTGTCATGTGCGTGGCTTTGCGGTTGCAGTTGGGAATAGGCGCTAGCGCAGGAGCGACCGTGCTGTAGGCTCCAGCCGAAGCTCTGTGGCCTCGATGGCGGATGCGCCTTTTGCTCGGGACGCACCCAGAAGACTCCAGAAGCCGGAACGCGACAACGCGCTCCGAAACGCTTCGTGACGTTCGGCATTCTCAAAGCGGTTTATCCAGATGAACGCCCTGTCGGTCCGCACGGGCAGGCGCGGATAGTTGTTTGGCATGTCCAACGTGGCAAAGGTGCCCAAAGGGCTTGCGCCGGCCTGGACAAGCAAGGGGTTGTAGGTGCTGTCGAACAGTTCCGCAAAGTCATTCACTTTCGTTTCCTTCAGGGAAATAATCGTGATCGCAAGCAGGTTCGGCGGCGCCTGCTCGGAAAGGCCCGGACGGGTGGCACCGACGAAATCGAAGCCGGGGCCGCAAGGACGCAGCAGATGGACGTCGTCGGAACATTCCATCGTCGCATTGGCAGCGTCCTTGTGTGCGCTCCATACGGGGCCGTCGTAGAAGGCGGCAAGCGCCTCGGCGCGCTGCTGCATGCCGGCAAAGCCTCTGAGCCATACGAAATCGTCCGGCCGGTCGAGGTCGCGGAACTGGCCGAGTACGGACATGCCACAGGTTTCCTGGCTTTCGATGAACTCTCGCTCGAAGAGGTCGATGAGATCTTCTCTCCGGTCCGGATGCAAACGATAGCGGCGAAGCTCGACAATCGATTGGAAGGGCGAAGAAAGAACTTCTGTGAAGGGCGTGGACGGCGAAGACTGGCTCATTTTCTCTCCGATTCAGGACGTTGAGCCCGTTCTAAGCCGTACCTGCTGCCAGCGTCCTGTCAGGAGCGCCGCATAGTTGCAGCTGTTCCCGGCGTGGCAATTGCCCTCCATTCGCAGACCAGCCGTGCAGGCCGGGGCGTTGCCGGTGCTTTGCGGCTCCTTCAAATTTTCCTGGCGACGATGAAATGAGCCGGCGGTCTGCGGGGAAAATCTCCCGTCTCGAGTATCTCGAAACCTGCAGCAGCGATCGTCCGCTCCAGCCCCTCCGTGGAAAGAAAATTCACATAGGGTGCCTTCCCGATGCGTTGGAGAAAGCCGATCAGCGCGCGGATCGCAAAGCCCTGCCCGGCGAAGCAGGGCGTCTTGGAGATGAAATGGCCGCCCGGCCTCACCAGCCTGCCGATCCGCTCCACAGCCGTCGGTACGTCCCCGATCAGGTGCAGCAGGTTGAAAGCCAGCGCCGCGTCGAAGGACGCTTCTGCGAATGGCGCGTCGAAGGGCGTGGCCCGTTCGAAATCCACATTGCCCACATTCTGCCGGGCGGCCTTCTCCCTGCCGATGGCCAGCATGGCCTCGGAAATGTCGGTGGCCGTGATGCGGCGCGCCGCGTTCGAAAGCAGCAGCGCCGTCGTCCCCGTGCCGCAGCCCAGTTCCAGGACCCGGTCCTCGCTGGAAAGGTAGGAGCGGGTCCGCTCGAGCGTCGTTTCGTAGGCGGCCTGGTCCTTGACCGGCCTTTTGGCGTAGCGCCTGGCGGTCCGGTCCCAGAAAGCCGCATCCGTGTTCGTCATCATTGCCTCGCCCTGGCCATCGGCCGCTGCCACATTGCTCGTCCGCTGATTGTAGCTATGCAAACTTTCGTTATAAACTGCCGAAATCGGCATTAGCTTCATACGAATTTGCATGAACTGGCAGAACATCTCCTTCGATTGGAACCAGGCCCGCGCCTTTCTGGCGACAGCGGAAGCGGGCTCCTTTTCGGCTGCGGCGCGTGCCATGGGGCTCACCCAGCCCACGCTGAGCCGGCAGGTGGCCGCGCTCGAATCCGGTCTCGGCGTCCTGCTCTTTCAGCGCGTTGGCCGCACCCTGCGGCTTACCGAGCCGGGGCTGGACCTGCTCGACCATTTTCGCGCGATGGGCGATGCCGCGCTGCAGATCTCGCTTGCCGCCTCCGGCCGTTCGCAGGCCGTCAGCGGGCGCGTGAGCATCACCGCGACGGATGTCATGTCGGCCTTTCGGCTGCCCGAGGCAATCAAGCGCATTGCCGAGGAGGCGCCCGGGATCGAGATCGACCTGGTGGTCTCCAATCAGATTCAGGATTTGCGAAGGCGCGAGGCGGACATCGCCATTCGCCATGTCCGCCCGCAGGAGGGAGACCTGGTGGCGCGCCTGTTGGGGGAGACGACCGCCCATCTTTATGCCGCCGCCAGCCTGCTGGACCGGCTGGGCCGCCCGTCCACGGTCGATGATTTGCGGGAGTTCCCCTTTGTCGGCTTCGCGCCCGTGGACCGGGTTCGCTCCGTCCTCAACGGCATGGGCCTGCCGGTCGACCGCAGCCAGTTCAAGGTCGTCACCGACAATGGCATCGCCATGTGCGAGCTGGTGAAGCACGGTCTCGGCGTCGGCGTCATGACGCGCGAGATGAGCCGGATGCTGCCGGGCGTGGAATGCGTGCTGCCGGATTTTCAACCGTTTCCCGTGCCGGTCTGGCTCACCACCCACCGCGAGCTCCACACCAGCAAGCGCATCAGGCTCGTCTTCGACATACTGGCGGAGGTGCTGCGTTGAGAGCTACAGCATCGGCCCGAAAATCGGAATCGATTTTCGGAAAGCACGATGCGTAGATTCAAACCTGTTGGAGCGCCGTGTGTCCAAAAGGACGCACGGCGCTCTAACGGGCAAAAGCCGGTTCGGCCAGCCTTTGCACATAGGCTCGCAGATCGCCCGGCCATTCGGCGATCCGTTTGCCGAAAGCCGCGCCGTCGCCCGCATACAGCGCACGCGCTGCCTCCTCGTAACCCGGCTTGTCGCCCAGCATCGCCAGCATGAAGCGGTCGGCTGCCGCGGCGGCCTTGCGCGCACGGTCCCGGCCGCCATTGGCCGCGCGGGCTGCATCGACCAGTTTCCGCAGCGTCGCCGAAGCGCCGCCCGGCTGGCCGGCGAGCCAGTCCCAGTGGCGGGGCAGCAACGTCACTTCACGGGCAACGACGCCGATTTTCGGCCGCCCCGGGCCGCGCGCCGGCGAGGCCGTGCGGGCAGGGGGCGTTGCCGCCGGTACGTCGAGCCGGGCGAGCATCTCCGCTTCGCTACCGGTCAGGTCGAAATCGACCTGACGGCCCGTGGCGTCGTCGAATATCAGCACGTTCTCGGTTCTGCCGTCGCGTTTCAGTTTCAGCGCGACATCGCGCTTGGCCCCTTGCGCAACACAGCGCTCGCCGTCGAAGGCCGTAAAGCCGTCTGTTTCCGCATCCATTGATCGCACTCCATTTGCCAGCGCATTTATACCCGGGTAAAAGACAAGTCAATATCACCCGGGTAATAATATGCGTTTACGCAGCCGGCCCCTATGTGCTACCGGCGGAGAGTGACGAAGGAGGCGGGATTGCGCGAACTGATCCTGATGCGGCACGGCAAGTCGAGCTGGGACGATCCTTCGCTCGACGATTTCGACCGGCCGCTGGCGCCGCGCGGGCGCAAGGCGGCGTCGCGCATGGGCACGGAGATCGCCGCGCGGGGCTGGCTGCCCGACCACGTCGTCGTGTCGGCGGCGCTGCGCACGCGGCAGACCTGGCGCCGCGTCGCGACGGAACTGGGCGGAGCGGCGCCGCGGCCGCAATATGACGAGACGCTCTACATGGCTTCAGCCGACCGGATGCTCGCCATCGTTCGCGCCGTGCCGGCCGATGTCTCACGCGTTCTGTTGGTCGGCCACAATCCCGGCATGGAGGATCTGGCGCGCGGGCTGGCCGGGCCGGGCTCCGACGCCGAGGCGCTGGCGGCCATGCGCGCCAAGTTTCCGACCGCGGCCCTTGCCGGATTCGAGCTCGATGGCGGATGGGCGGGCGTCGGCTTTGCCGCGGCAAGACTGAGGCATTTCCTGCGCCCCAGGACGCTGGATTAAAAAGGCCATCCTGACAGCCTCCTGTCAGCAGAGCGCGGCGGTCTCAACTTCCTGACCGCGACCCCCTTTCCATCCGGCGCGCGAGGTTCCATATTCCGCCGATGGCCAATTCCTCGCGAAAGAACAATGGCGGCTTCGCCGAAGCCCCCCAGCCCGAGCTGACGGGCGAGCCCCTGTCCGGCCCCGTCACTGATTGGGCCGAGCAGATTTCGCGTGATGCGCAGGAGCCTGCCAAGCCGAAGAAATCGAAGATCCCGCCGCGTTCTGCCGAGGCGTCGAAGACGGCGCGCGGCACCTCGATGGGCGGCGCAGCCTCGGCGCGGGAGCGGACCGCCGCCGGGCTCAATCCGGTAGCCGGCCTCGACGTCTCGCTGGAAGAAGCCGAGGGCCTGGCATCGGGCGGCGTCACTGCCACGGTGGCCGCGCTTTCGCGGCTGATCGAGGGCGGCGATCCCAATGTGGTCAGCACCTGGGTGCCCCATCGCCCGCCGCGTCCGGACAAGTCCGAGGGCGGCATTCCGCTGAGGATGTCGACGGAGTTCAAGCCGGCCGGCGACCAGCCCACGGCCATCGCCGAGCTCGTCGCCGGCGCCAACGAGGAGGAGCGCACGCAGGTCCTTCTCGGCGTCACCGGCTCGGGCAAGACCTTCACCATGGCCAAGGTGATCGAGGAGACCCAGCGCCCGGCCATCATCCTCGCGCCCAACAAGACGCTGGCCGCCCAGCTCTATGGCGAGTTCAAGTCCTTCTTCCCGGACAACGCGGTCGAGTATTTCGTCTCCTATTACGATTATTACCAGCCGGAGGCCTACGTCCCGCGCTCCGACACTTACATCGAAAAAGAATCCTCGATAAACGAGCAGATCGACCGCATGCGCCATTCGGCCACGCGCTCGCTGCTCGAGCGCGACGACGTCATCATCGTCGCCTCGGTCTCCTGCATCTACGGTATCGGCTCGGTCGAGACCTACACGGCGATGACCTTCCAGATGGAGATCGGCGACCGGCTCGACCAGCGCCAGCTCCTGGCCGACCTCGTCGCCCAGCAATACAAGCGCCAGGACGTCAATTTCGTGCGCGGCTCCTTCCGCGTGCGCGGCGACACGATCGAGATCTTCCCGGCCCACCTTGAAGACCGCGCCTGGCGCATCTCGCTGTTCGGCGACGAGATAGAGTCCATCACCGAGTTCGACCCGCTGACGGGCAAGAAGACCGACGACCTCAAATCGGTGAAGATCTACGCCAACTCGCACTACGTCACCCCGCGCCCGACGCTCAACCAGGCGTCCAGGCAGATCAAGGAAGAGCTCAAGCACCGCCTCGCCGAGCTGGAGGCGGCCGGCCGCCTCCTGGAAGCCCAGCGCCTCGAACAGCGCACCCGCTTCGATCTCGAAATGCTGGAGGCCACCGGCTCCTGCGCCGGCATCGAGAACTATTCGCGGTACCTGACCGGCCGCGCCCCAGGCGAGCCGCCGCCAACCCTGTTCGAATATATCCCCGACAACGCGCTCGTCTTCGTCGACGAGAGCCACGTCACCGTCCCGCAGATCGGCGCCATGTATCGCGGCGACTTCCGCCGCAAGGCGACGCTGGCCGAATACGGCTTCCGCCTGCCGTCCTGCATGGACAACCGCCCCCTGCGCTTCGAGGAGTGGGACGCCATGCGCCCCGCCACCGTCTGCGTCTCGGCCACCCCCGGCTCATGGGAGATAGGGCAGTCGGGCGGCGTCTTCGCCGAGCAGGTCATCCGCCCCACCGGCCTCATCGATCCCCCGGTCGAGGTGCGCCCGGCCAAGGCGCAGGTGGACGACGTCCTCGGCGAGATCCGCGCCACGGCCAAGGCCGGCTACCGCACCCTCGTCACCGTGCTCACCAAGCGCATGGCGGAGGACCTGACGGAGTATCTGCACGAGCAGGGCGTGCGCGTGCGCTACATGCACTCGGACATCGACACCCTCGAGCGGATCGAGATCATCCGCGATCTGCGCCTCGGCGCCTTCGACGTGCTGATCGGCATCAACCTTCTGCGCGAGGGCCTCGACATTCCCGAATGCGGCCTCGTCGCCATTCTCGACGCCGACAAGGAAGGCTTCCTGCGCTCCGAGACCTCGCTGGTCCAGACCATCGGCCGCGCCGCGCGCAACATCGACGGCAAGGTCATCCTCTATGCCGACCGCATCACTGGCTCCATGGCCCGCGCCATGGAAGAGACCGACCGCCGCCGCGAAAAGCAGCTCGCCTACAACACCGCCAACGGCATCACGCCGGAGAGCATCAAGAAGAACATCGGCGACATCCTCGGCTCCGTCTACGAGCGCGACCATGTGCGCGCCGACATCGCCGGCCCCAAGGGCGGCGACCTCAACAACCTCGTCGGCAACAACCTTGCCGCCCATCTCGAACATCTCGAAAAGGCCATGCGCGACGCCGCCGCCGATCTCGACTTCGAGGAGGCCGCCCGCCTGCGCGACGAGATCAAGCGCCTCAAGGAAACCGAGCTCGCCATCATGGACGACCCGCTGGCCCGCGACGTCGGCGTGGAGAACACCCAGAAAAGCCGCCGCGAGGCGGCCAAGAAGGGTAAGCCCGGCGGCCGGTCCCCACGCCCGGCAGGAGAGGGCGCCGCCCCCTCCGCTTCGTCATCCTCGGGCCTGACCCGAGGACCCATGCCTGAACAGTCCCGGCCGTCCGCCGGCACCTCCGGCAGTTCCCTCTTCGCCAAGCCCCATCTCGACGCCATGGGCACCTCCGGCGCCCACGCCGTGCCCGCCGGCAAGGACAAATCGCTGTTCCGCAAGAACGACCTCGACGAGATGACCGTCGGCCGCACCGAAAAGCCGCTCGGCGGGACCCCGCCGAAAAAGCCGGACGACGACGCCAAACCCGTCCGCCGCGGCAAGGTCGGTACCGGCTCCTACGAGGACCCCCAGGACGAGCGCCAGCGCGGCCGGCGGTCGAAGAAGACGGGCAGGCCGGGGCGGTAGTGCGCGGCGCCCAATCGCTCCTGCTGCGGGAGAGAGGACCGATGTCAGCCATCCCTTTGCCGAGCGGTCATCCCACGAAGGCGCGCCACCTGATCCACCCGCTCATGCCGATATAGCGCGTGCAACTGCACTCTGAGAACCCTTTCGGGTTGTCATGAGCAGTAGTTGGGATACCCTTACCGCGCTCGATCATTTGGATCGGCTCTTTCGTAGCGGGGGAAGCGTAGTGACGTTTGATTTTGGGGGGCTTGATAAGCCGAAAGCTGGTGCCAAGGCGACCAATCCAAGGGAAATTTTCAGAAACCGCCCATCGGGAAAAGCAAAAATCAAGGAGCTTTGGCAGGGCCAAGCACAGGCGCTGGACGAGTGGTTTAAAGATCCCAAGAAAGATACACTGATATCGATGTATACTGGCGCCGGAAAGACGCTAGTTGGGGTCCTAATTGCGCAGAGTTTTCTTCATCAAGGCTTTCGAAACGTCGTTTATGTGTGCCCGACCATCGATCTGATTCATCAGACAGTCAAGGAAGCCAATGACATAGGCATCACTCCAACCACATACCATCAGAAGGTATTTTCGGACGAAAATTTCGCGAGATCGAAATCGTTCTGCGTGACCAGCTATCAGGCTCTCTTCAACACCCGCAACAAATTCCGGGGTGAGAAGACGCCCGGAGCAGTCATATTCGATGATGCCCACGTCGGTGAGCGTCTAGTTCGAGACGCTTTTACAATCTCCGTGAGAAAGTCTAAGCACTCTCAATTTTACGAACAGTTGGCGAGGGTGATTCGAGACTGCTTTCAGGACATCGGGCAGCGGCATAACTTTGATCAGGTGGTTTCGGATGTCTCTTCTGGCTCGGTGGCATTGTGTCCACCGAATGGGGTTCACAATCGAAGCGCTGAGATAGAGAATATCATCAACGCTTTCGCCGACAGCGATATTGGATTTGCTCTACCGTTTGACTATCTACGAGGTCATATCCAGTATTGTGCAATCACGATCAGTAAGTTTACAATTGAGATAACTCCACCATTCCTTCCAGCACTTCAGGTGGGAGCTCTCGAGGACCGGTCCGTTCCAAAGGTCTTCCTTTCTGCTACAGTTCAGTCAAAGGGAGATATTATCAGAGCCTTCGGTAGATCTCCCCGCGTGATCGAACCCGATGTCGATGCGGGGCTAGGGGAGCGCCTCATGTTGTTTGGGTCCGCCCTGAATGAGTTCAGCAAAGACACCACTGGGGTTAAATCCGTCAGTGAACAGGCCAAAGTTTTGATTGCGGTGCCGAGTGACCGCGTGGCCGATAAATGGAAAGACCTGGCGGAGGCGCCTACGACGGCAAACGATTTTACTGCGAAGCTGAACGCATTCAGGGGCGCTGAAACAGGCGCCTTCCTTCTGATGGGGCGTTACGACGGGATCGACTTACCTGACGACGACTGCAGGGTCATGGTAGTGGATGGTGTGCCGATCGGATCGGCGCAGCTGGAGCGTTACCTTTTCGATCGCATTAAGCTCGATCAAACTTTCTTCCCACGCATTGCCAATCGCCTCACTCAACTTTTCGGCAGAATTAACCGCGGAAAAAACGATTACGGCATTTATTTTATCCAATCGAGCGACGCCGAAAATTGGTTGCGAAATGTAGCTAATCAAGCCTTCTTCCCAAAGGTTCTTCAGGAGCAAATCAGACTTTCAGAAGAATTCTGCGACCAATTAAAGAACGTCACCCCGGAGGTTGTCCGCTCGATTGTGAGGCAGATCATCGAGCGCGACCCTCAATGGCTAGGATATTACCAAGCGCAGATTGGGAAGAACCCCATTGAGGAGAAACGGATAACGGATCGGGAGGCCTACACAAAGCTGGACGATGAGTTGGCGAAGAGAGAAGCTAACTTTATGCTCAAGCTTTGGCAAGGTGACCCTGCTGGCGCCATTAGCCAATTGGCCGACAGGATCGAGGAAGTGCGGATCGCAAATCCTCGATTAGCAGGCTGGTATGCACTTTGGATCGGAACGGCAAACTGTGTCCAGAATGAACCCGAAGCGATGTTTGACTGGTTCGACGAGGCCCGAAACCGCCTTGGCGGGAAACTTCCTCTGCCTCGCCGCCCGGCTGCCGATGTCGGTGTCCTGCAAACGACACAGACAGTCATTGAGGAAGGGTTACGCGCGTTTTGTGTTGGTAGTATTCCCGAACTCATAAGGCGTTTAACGAAATTAATCGATCATTCGCAGCCTGCGTTTGAGGATGCTGATCACAAGAAGGCCGAGGAGGCCGTCCGGATCATAGGTGCAGCCTTGGGCTTTGACTCATCGCGCCCGTGCACCGACGTCAATGATGGACCTGACAATCTTTGGGTCGATCATCACTCGATGACAGCGATTCCCATCGAGCTAAAGACCGAGAAGGGAGCAGGATCGTCGCTCAATTCGGAAGAGGTCGGGCAAATATTTCAGCACTACCAGTGGACGATTGACAATTATCCAGAACACTCAGTTCCTGGGATACTCGTCTACACGGAGACCGCCACGGTTACCGATAGCAGCAACCCGTCTGAGCACATGTTCTTTTCAAATAGGGAGGCAATGAAGGCTATATTCAACGCGTTCACGGTTACGGTTCAGGATTTTGGCAAGCTCACCCCGGTTGAGCGCTACGCACGTGCATCTTTGATTGGCGAAGAGGCCGAATGGTCCGCTACTGGAATTTTCAAAAGACTGGCCACGAAGCCGTTAAGGCCCTGATATTTGGTACTGCTTCCTTGTCTGCCCTTTAGGAAGATGGTTGGGAGGTGGCTGGTTGGTATAGGAGAGCACGTCAGAGCCAGTAGCAGCAGTGGCAGATCCTTCGCTGGGTGCGAAGCCCTCTCCAACGTTACTCCTCCGGCTCCGTCTCAAACCTCAACGGATACCCCTGCGCCCGCCCGGCATCCGTTGCCCGCGCCGCCTTGGTCTCCGCCACGTCCTTCGGAAACACCGCCACCACGCACGCGCCGCGCCGGTGGGCGGTGATCATGACGCGGTAGGCCTGGTCCTCGGAGAGCCGGAACTCCCCCTTCAGCACCGTCACGACGAAGTCGCGCGGCGTGAAATCGTCATTGATCAGAATGACCTTGTGCAGGCGCGGGCGCTCGATCTTCGGCCGGGTCTTCACGAGCCGTTTCGTTTCGGTGTCGCTCATCGGGAAATCCCTTTCCGGGCCGGCGGGCGGCTGATGCGCGGCCCGATTTTGGCATGGCGATCCGCGCGCGTCCATAAGGCCGGGAACGGGCACCGCCCCGCGCGTCCGCACCGTTCCGGCATGAATCCTCGGGTCAAGCCCGAGGATGACGAGGAGGAGAGGGGCTTGCCAATCGCCGGCGCCGGCGTTTTGCCACCATCCCTTCTGCCATTCGTCATCCTCGGGCTTGACCCGAGGACCCATGCCTGAATGCTGGCGGCGGCCATCGGCATTCCCATAAAGCCACCCGCCCCCGTGGACGGAAAACGCCCCCCGTTCCGGCCAAGCTCTTGTCCCGACACGCCTTTTCAATTTTCCTCGCGAAGACTTATCCCCACTCTCCCGGCCGCCCTTATCATCCTCCCCATCGCCCTCGCGGGAACCGGGTCCGGACCGGGGATCAGGGAGGGCGGCGGCAGCCTCCCCTTCCGGGTCGGTACCGGAGGCATGTGAGGGCCTGCAGCAGGCCGGAGTCCTGTGTCCTGAGCTTGTCGAAGGACGCAGGGCGCGGAGAAGCCGCGGGAGGTTCGGTCCAGGCGTCTCAGTGACGAGCCTGGGCGCCCCAAAAGGGCAATGGGAACCTTCCTTGACCGGTCACGCAGGACAGCGGCCGGCGGGGCGCGTTGATCGCGCCACATAAACTACACAGAGAGGCACGGACAACGCGCCCCGCTTCCCACCCCTGTCGAAGGGATCAATGGCCAGACGCGAAAGCGGGCGTGGCGGCGATGAAGCGCGCGCCCGCATGGCCCCTCGGCGGCATCGGCCCGATTTCAACCAAACCAGCTTCAACCAAAGGAGAACGAGATGGACAAGATCGACCCGCGGCTGCGCGAAATGGTGAAAAGGCTCGGGGAGGCGCTCGAGACCGAGCCATCGCCCGTGAAGTCGCCGGACGACCTGTTCGCGCCGCCGCCATGGCCGCGCGCGCAGATGAATGTGATGTTCCGCCTGCTTGCCGGCGACATGGACCTGCCGTCGCGCTGCCCCGACCGGCGTTGCCGGCGCAGCGGCCATTGCCGCGGCGGGCTCGGCGGCGATTGCGAGGCCTGCGTGCCCCTATGGAGCGCGGCCGAACTCGCCCGCCTTGAGGCCGCCTGGCTCGCCCTCGCGCTGGCCTGGAGCTGCGAGACGGAGCGCCATCACGTGCTGGCGGCGATGCTCGGCTATGGAGACCGGCCCGCCGGCGCCTCGTGGCAATGATCAATCCCTTCCCCCTCTGCCCGCCAGGCAAAGGGGGAAGGGCGCGCCGCGAAATGCGACTGTCCTGTCAGTCCCGCCTTGTCATGCCCCATATCGGATTCCTCCATGTCGGATTTCCCCATGTCGGATTCCGGCGTTCTCCTTCGTCCTGGAGGAGCAACCGAAAGGAGTTTCCCATGTCCTATGTCGATGGTTTCATTCTCGCCGTGCCGAAGGAGAAGATCGAAGACTACAAGGCGATGGCCCGCCTTGCGGGGGCCGTGTGGAAGGAACACGGCGCGCTGGCCACCGTCGAGGCGGTCGGCGACGACGTGCCCTATGGCGAGGTCACCTCGTTTCCGCGCGCCGTCCAGGCGAAGGACGACGAGGTCGTCATCTTCTCGTGGATCGTCTACGCATCCCGCGAGGCGCGCGATGCGATCAACAAGAAGGTCATGGCCGATCCCCGCCTGCAGGGCGACGGGTGGAAGGATGTGTTCGACGGCAAGCGGATGATCTTTGGCGGGTTCACCCCGTTCATGGAGCTTTGAGGGGAGTTTCGGATAGTCGCGTTCGACGCTCGGCCCTGGCGGTCGGGCCGATGCGGCAACGCTCTGCTGCCGTCAGGCCGTGCCGTCGAGACCCGCCTGGACAAGGCCGAGCGGCGTGCGCCGGCCGGCCGCCCAGGAGCGCATCATGCGGCTTGCCACGCGCTCGCGGCCGACCATGTCGGTGCGCTCGATGCCAAGCTCGTCGCATACCGCGTCGACGGCTCCGGCGATGGCGGCAATGTCGCGCGCATTGTAGACGCCGTTCTCCATGCGCATGACATTGTTGCTCTTGTTCTTCCCTGTTCCGGACTCGATCATGTCCGGCCTCCTTCCTGGGACAACAGCCTTCATTACCCGAATGGCCTTCCCTCCAGCTCGCGACCTTGCTATTTTGCCATCGGATTGTGGCCGCCGAATGAAGCTTCGATTCGCAGCGAACCGCCGTCAAGAAGAATCTTGAGAAAAAATTTCTGGCGCCGTGAACCTTTCTCCCCGCCGGGCCGACAGACGGGCATCGAATGCCTGAAACCGAAGGAGAAAAGCCATGAACTTCCAGCGCAAGATCGCCGTCGGCCTGCTGGCCGCAGCCATTGCCGCCGCCACGCTCGGCGGGGCGGTGCAGGAAAGCCGGGCGGGCGGCCTGTCGCCGGCGGAAGCCGCCGCCATCGCCGGTGTCGGCGGGCTCATCGTCGGCGGCCTGATCGTCGGCTCGGCCCAGCGCCATCACGGCCACCACCATGTCGGCGGCGGCTATGGCTGGGACGCCCATGTCGCCCGCTGCGCCGCCCGCTACCGGTCCTACGATCCCTACAGCGACACCTATCTGGGCTACGACGGATACCGCCATTACTGCCGCCTGTAACAAAAGGAGGTCCCGAACGCGCTGGCTGCGTCCTCGACCCGTCCTTTCCTCCCAACGCAGCCATCGCCTGCCGGCGCCCCTCGCGGGCGCCGGCTTCTGTGCCGCCATTGACGCCGGCAGGCTTCATCGATACCGCCGCTTCTCAACAGGATCGGTCCGGCATAGAATTGCTGTCACAAATGCCGGATAAGCAATTGGCTGACTATGCTTGAGAGGATTCGCTAGGATGAAGATTGCTGTACTGGGCGGTGACGGTTTCGTCGGCTGGCCGACTTCGCTGCATCTTTCGGCCGAAGGGCACGAGGTGCACATCGTCGATAATCTGTCGCGGCGGTGGATCGATACGGAGCTCGGCGTGCAATCGCTGACGCCGATGGATTCCATCCAGGAGCGCACCCGCATCTGGCACAAGGAAACCGGGCGGCGCATCCGTTTCCACCTCATCGACCTTGCCCGCGACTACGACGTCCTCAAGGCATGGCTCGCCGAGCACCGGCCGGACGCCATCGTCCATTTCGCCGAACAGCGCGCCGCGCCCTATTCGATGAAGAGCGACCGGCACAAGAACTACACCGTCAACAACAACGTCAACGCCACGCACAACCTGCTCAATGCGATGGTGGAGATCGGCCTCGACGCGCATCTGGTGCATCTGGGTACCATGGGCGTCTACGGCTATTCCTCGGTGGGCGCGGCCATTCCCGAGGGTTATCTGCCGGTGGGCGTGGAGACGCTGTCGGGCGAGACGGCGACCCAGGAGATCCTCTACCCGGCCAATCCGGGCTCCATCTACCACATGACCAAATGCCTGGATCAGCTCCTGTTCCAGTTCTATGCCAAGAATGACGGCCTGCGCATCACCGATCTGCATCAGGGCATTGTCTGGGGCACCCATACGCGGGAGACGCGGCTGCACGACCAGCTCATCAACCGTTTCGACTATGACGGCGACTATGGCACGGTGCTCAACCGCTTTCTCATCCAGGCGGCCATCGGCTACCCGCTCACCGTGCACGGGACCGGCGGGCAGACGCGCGCGTTCATCCATATCCAGGATTCGGTGCGCTGCATCGAGCTGGCGCTGAAGACCGCGCCGCAGCGGGGCGACAAGGTCAAGATATTCAACCAGATGACCGAGACGCACCGGGTGCGCGACCTGGCCGAGCTGGTGGCGGGCATGACCGGCGGCCGGGTCGCCTATCTTCCCAATCCGCGCAAGGAAGCGGCGGAAAACGACCTCGTGGTCAGGAACGAGCAGTTCCTGGAACTCGGCCTCAACCCGACGACGTTGGCCGAGGGCCTGCTTGCCGAGGTGGTGGACGTTGCAAGGAAATATTCCTACCGCGTCGACCGCAGCCGCATTCCTTCCGTCTCCGCCTGGACCAAGGACATTGCCTCCACCCTGGAACGCGATCCGGAAGGCAAGCGGCTGAAGAGCGTTTCCTGACAGAGCGGAAAATGCCGTTCGGGAGGTTGACAGTTTCATCCTGACGGACTCAAACAGGAGCGCCGTCGGCCATCCGCTGACGGCGCGTTCCATTTCCGGGAGGATTTCATGTCATTCATGTCCAAGGCGCTGGCATTCGCCGGCGCAGCCGCCACCTCGACACTGGTCGCCGCCGCCGTGCAGGCAGCGGAACTCAAGGTCGGGTATTCGCTTTCCGAAACCTCCCATTACGGGGTTGCCGCCACGGTTTTCGGCGAGGAGCTGGAAAAGCGTACGGGCGGCAAATACACGATCGAGCAATATCCGGCGAATGCGCTGGGCGGCGAGCGTGAGATGGTCGAAGGCGCGCAGATCGGCACGGTTGACGTGGTCATCACCTCCACCGGCCCGGTCGGCAATTTCGTGCCGGAAACGCTGATCACCGATATTCCGTTCCTGTTCAAGAACTACGAGCATGCACATGCCGTGCTCGATGGACCGATCGGCCAGGAAATCCTCGACAAGTTTCCCGAGCAGGGGCTGATCGCCCTGGCCTGGGGCGAGAACGGCTTCCGAAACCTCACCAATTCCAAGCGCGCCGTCAAAACGCCGGCCGACGCCGAAGGGCTGAAGATCCGCACCATGGAGAACCCGGTGCATATGGAAGCCTTCAGCGAGTTCGGCATCCTGCCCACGCCGATGGCGTTCCCCGAGCTTTTCACTGCGCTCCAGCAGGGGACCGTCGACGGCCAGGAAAACCCCATCGGCGTCATCCTGTCCGCGAAGTTCTCCGAAGTGCAGAAGCATATCTCGCTGACCAACCACGTTTATTCGCCGGCGCTCATCATCCTTTCGCCCGTCGTGTGGGACGGTCTCAGCGATGACGAGAAGACGGCTTTCACGGAATCGGCCAAGATTGCCGCCGCCGCCATGCGCAAGAAGGTGCGCGAGGACGCCGACAACGGCGTGGCAGTGCTCAAGGAGCAGGGCATGGAAGTGGTCGAGGAAGTCGACCGCGCCGCATTTGAAAAGGCGCTCGAGCCGCTGATGGCCAAGTATTCGGAGCGGTTCGGCAAGGACCGCCTCGACGCCATCATCAACCACGACTACTGATCCCCTCGGGATCCTAATCCGGCACCGGGCCCGCTGGGCTCGGCGCCGCCTGGAGGGTGCCGATGGTTGGCGTATTGCGTTTCATGGACCGGCTGATCGTGAAGGCGTCGCTCGGGCTCGCCATGGCGCTTCTGGCGCTGATGTCCTGTGTCACATTCTATCAGGTCATCACCCGCTTCGTCCTGGAGCGGCCATCGCAGTGGTCCGAGGTGACGGCGCGTTCGTTGATGATCTGGATGGTCTATCTGGGCCTGGTCGCGGTGCTGCGACGAGGCGCGCTCATCTCCATCGATCTGGTGCTCGACATGGCGCCGGCCCTGCTGCGCAAGGCGCTGTCGCTGGCCATTGCGGCCATCACGCTTGCGGTTCTTTATGTGATGATCCGTTATGGCTGGCTGATGACCATGCGCACCAGCTCACAGAGCCTGGCGGGGCTGACGGATCCCTTCACGGGAGCCCGGATTTCCATTGCGCTGGTTTATGCCGCCGTTCCCGTGGGCGCGGCGCTTTCCGTCGTTGCCGTGATCGCGCGGCTGGCTGAGGAGCTTGTCGGCAGCGCGCCCGAGGAAAGCAACATCGAGGTGGAAGTCTAGCCATGTCGACATTCATGATGTTCGCCATGGTGGCCTTGTTTGCGCTGGGGGTGCCAATCGCCATCGCCATTGCCGCTGCCTCCATGGGCGGTATCGCCTTTTTCACCCCGCTGCCGCTGCTGGTGGCTGCGCAGAAGCTGATGACCTCCATCGACTCCTTTCCGCTGATGGCCGTGCCCTTCTTCATCCTGGCGGGTAATCTGATGGAACAGGCAGGCATCTCGGCACGGCTCGTCGAGTTCGCCAAGACGCTCGTGGGGGGCGTGCAGGGCGGGCTCGCCTGCTCCTGCGTGCTCACCTGCATGATCTTCGCGTCGGTCTCCGGCTCGTCGGTGGCAACGACCTTCGCCATCGGCGCCATTCTCATCCCGGCGATGACCCGCCATGGCTATCCCACGAGCTTCGCCGCCGCGTTGCAGGCGACTTCCGCCGAACTGGGCGTGATCATACCGCCGTCGATCCCGCTGATCCTATACGGCGTCAGCGCCGAGGTTTCGATCGGTTCACTCTTCGTGGCCGGCATCGGTCCGGGCGTGCTGATTGCAGGCGCGCTGATGCTGTTCGTGTATCTTTACTGCCGGGCGAAGGGCTGGGGCGCGAACGACCATGTGGACCGCCTGAGTTTTTTGACGGCGCTGCGTCAGGCTTTTCTGGCGCTTCTCATGCCGGTGATCATCGTCGGCGGGATCTATCGCGGCATCTTCACCCCTACGGAGGCGTCAGTGGTCGCGGTGTTCTACGCGCTGCTGCTCGGCGTCTTCATCTACCGCACGATCGGCTGGAACGACCTGCTTCAGGTGCTGCACCGATCGGTCATCTCGTCGACCATCATCATGTTCATTATCGCAGCCGCCGGCCTGTTCTCGTTTCTGGTGACCCGGGCAGGTGTACCGGCCGCGGTCGGCGAGTGGATCGCCGGCCACGTGGAAAGCAAGGTCGCCTTCCTGATCGCGGTCAATTTGTTCCTGTTCGCGGTGGGCATGTTCATCGAGACGTCGGCGGCGATCATCGTGTTGGCGCCCATATTGGCCCCGGTAGCCGCTCTGTTCGGGGTCGATCTTATTCATTTCGGGCTTATCATGGTGGTCAATCTGGCGCTCGGCATGATCACGCCGCCGCTGGGCGTCAATCTGTTCGCGGCCTGCCAGGTGGCCAATCTGCCGCTGCAAAAGGTGGTGCCCAAGCTCGTTCCTTTCGTTGCGGTATGTCTTGCCTGTCTGATGGTCATCACATATTTGCCGCAGATTTCCGTGGGTCTGCTTCCGTATCTGAATTAGGCCCCATCTGAATTAGGCCCCATCTGAATTAGGAACGCGCAGGATGAGTTTACCCAACGCCTACGCCACCCTCGTCACCAACGCCGATTATGCCACGGGCGCGTTGGCGCTGGTGCGCTCGCTGCGGCTTTCAGGAACGGCGGCGGACATCGTCGTGATGCATACCGGCGGCGTGGCGGAAAGAGCGCTCGAACCCCTGGCAGCGCTCGGCGCACAACTGCGAAGGGCCGAACTTCTGCCTACCTCCAATGCGTTCAACGAGCGTCACCAGCGGGCGAAGCTGCACGCCGACGCGCCCTTCACCAAGGGCAACAAGCCGGCCTTCCACACGCCGCTGGATAATTTCGCAAAGCTGCGCCTGTGGCAGATGACGGAATATGAGCGGGTGGTGTTCATCGATGCCGACGCCATCGTCATCCGCAATATCGACCGGCTGTTCAGCTATCCGGAATTCTCCGCCGCGCCCAATGTCTATGAGAGCCTTGCCGATTTCCACCGGCTCAATTCCGGCGTGTTCGTCGCAAGGCCATCGTCGGCCACTTTCGAGGCGATGCTCGCCATGCTCGATGCGCCCGATGCCTATTGGCGGCGGACGGACCAGACATTCCTTCAGGCGTTCTTTCCTGCATGGCACGGCCTGCCGGTGTTTTTCAACATGCTGCAATATGTGTGGTTCAACCTGCCCGAGCTTTGGGATTGGAGGTCTGTGTCGGTGGTGCACTACCAGTACGAAAAGCCCTGGGAAAAGGATCATCCGAAGCGGGTCGAGCTCCGGCCGCTGATCGATCTGTGGCGCGCCTACTATACGGGCGAGGGTGTGCCCGACGTCGACGCGCTGGCCAATCCGACAGGTTCCTGATGGCTGCGCCGCGCAGCATCGTCACCGGGGGAACCGGCTATGTCGGCCGGTTCATCGTGGAAGCCTTCTTGCGCGCCGGCCATGAGGTTACGGTGATGGGGCGCCGGCCGCCAGCGGAGGGGTTTTTCTCGCGTGCCATCGCATTCGTCCCGCTGGACCTGAAGCACTCCGCGATCGACCGCACGGCTTTTGCGCGTGCCGATTTCCTGGTTCATGGCGCCTTCGACCACGAGCCCGGCAAATATCGGGGCGGCGAGGGGGACGATCCGGCCGGCTTTCGGCGGCGCAATCTCGATGGGAGCCTGGCGCTGTTCGATGCGGCGCGTGCGGCAGGGGTCTCACGCACGGTGTTCCTTTCCAGCCGCGCCGTCTATGGCCCTCGGACGGCCGGTGTCCGGCTGGCCGAGACGGATCCGGCACGACCCGACACGCTCTATGGTGAGATCAAGCTCGAAGCGGAAACAGCGCTGAGGACAATCGGTGGTGTGAGCTTGCGTGTCACCGGCGTCTATGGTCCCGCCGGTGTCGGAAAGACACATAAGTGGGCAGGACTGTTTCGCGATTATCTCGGCGGCAAACCGATATCGCCGCACGTGGGGACCGAAGTTCATGGCGACGATGTCGCCGCCGCAGTGCTGCTGGTTCTGGAGGTCGGTGCCGCTGAGGCCGAAGGGGAAATCTTCAACGTCTCGGACATCGTGGTTGACCGCCGCGACCTGCTTGCAATCGTGCAGAGGCAGGCGGGTTGTCAGCATCAGCTACCGGAGGCCGCAGATGTGTCATCCGTGAACGCAATGGAAACCGCGAAGCTTCAAAGCCTTGGCTGGAGGCCTGGCGGGGCGGCGCTGCTAGAGAAAACCGTTCCGGCCCTTGTCTTCACAGATTGATTCAAGGAGTTCCTGGAATGATTCCGTCTATCTGTGCAAATCCTTGAAACTGCGTGATTTATGCAGAGCGCAACGTTGACCCAGACGGTGCCGGGGGATACCGGATAAGCTCGATAATGATGCGAGGCAGCCCATGCCGGAAATTACCGCGGGTCCAGATGGTGAACTGACGCTACGCACGCAGGCCATGCCTGGCGATGCCAATGCCGCGGGCGATATTTTCGGTGGCTGGGTCATGGCGCAGATGGACCTTGCGAGCGGCATTCGCGCGGCCGAACGCGCCCGCGGGCGCGTCGTTACCGCAGCCGTCAAGGAGATGGCCTTCGCAAAGCCGGTGAAGATCGGCGATACTCTGTGCGTCTATACGCGTGTGGATAGCGTGGGGCGCACTTCAATCAAGCTCAAGGTCGAGGCTTGGTCGCAACGCTATCTTTCCCAGGAAATGGAAATGGTGACTCACGCGGATTTCATCATGGTGGCTCTCGATGCTACCGGCAAGCCGATGCCGGTGCCGCCGGAGGTTTAGCTGCCCCGGACATTTTACCATTTCACGGAAGCGGTAATGTGATCCAACTATTTGATTTCACGCATTCCGGTCGGAAAACCCGTTTCCGCTTTCCTGAAAATTCTCTAACGAGCTTCCGTCTGCCCGCCCCGGGACGCGATCACCTGGTCGATGCGACGGCCGTCCATATCCACGACTTCGAAACGCCAGTTCTCGATGTCGACCTTATTGCCGATCTTCGGCAGTTCCTGGAAATGTGTCAGAAGGAAGCCGGCGAGCGTCGAATAGCTGCGTTCAGGTGGCAGTCTGATGCTCAGATGGTCGGCCATTTCGTCGGCAGGCATCATGCCGGGGAGCAGCCATGAGCCGTCCTCTCGCTGAATGATGTCGAGTTCTCCTTCTTCCGCATCCGCGCGGAAGACACCGGCGATGGCCTCCAATATGTCTGCCGGCGTGACGACACCCTCGAAAGTGCCGAACTCGTCGTGCACAAGGACCATGGGCACTTCTGCTTCGCGCAGGAGCGTCAGCACGTCGAGGGCCGGCGTGTTGTCATGCACCAAGGGGGCGGGATGAACGCGGTCTGCGATGTCGAGGCCTTTTCCCTCGATATCGGCGATGGAGATGTCGCGGATTCTGATCACCCCCGTCAACGCATTCATCGAGCCCTTGCCCGCCGGCAGGAGTGAGTGATCGGTTCGGCGAAGCATATCGACGATGGTTTCTTCGTCGACCGTCAGGTCTATCCAGTCGACCTCACCACGTGGAGTCATGATCGCACGCGCCTTGCGGTCGGCAAGGCGCATGACGCCCGTGATCATGCGCCGTTCACCGCTCTCGATCGTACCGGCGTGCTCGGCCTCGGCGATCAATGTGCGGATTTCCTCGTCTGTGACATGACGAGAAGGTTGGGAGTTTTGCCCCAGCAGCGTCAGCACCGTGCGCCCCGAGATGTCGAGCAGCCAGACGAGCGGCATCGCGATGCGCGCAATCCAGACCATAATCGGCGCGACCCTGACCGCGATGCCATCCGCATTCTTGAGCGCGATCTGCTTGGGCACCAACTCGCCTATGATCAGCGAGACATAGGTAATCAGCGCGACGACGATGCCTATGCCGGCTGGATTGGCAATGGACGGAGGCACGCCTAGCGTAGCGAGCGTATCCGACAGCCTGACGCCCAGCGTGGCGCCGGAGAACGCGCCGGAAAGAACGCCGACGAGCGTGATACCTATCTGGACTGTCGAGAGGAAACGCCCGGGATCGGATGACAGCGCGATGGCGCGGGAAGCGCCACGTTCGCCCTTGTCGCGCCTGGCCTTCAATCGGGCCGGGCGGGCGGAGACGACCGCCAGCTCCGACATGGCCATGAAGCCATTGAAGAGGATCAGGATGAAAAGGATCGTCAGTTCGACAGCAATCATGTCTGCTGTTTACCGTACGGAGCGGGAAACTGAAATCGCTTTTCGCGCGAATGCTTATCTGCAGGCGCGATAGCCGTTGCGGCGGTCCTTTATGTCGAAGTGGAAGTGGTCCTTATGGTCGGCGTCGTAGCCGGGGCCGAGGACGGTGGTGAAGTAGCCGCAGCCTTGCGCGCGCACCTTGTTGAGCAGGCTCTTCTGCCGGAAGGCGAAGAAGCCGGGGCGGCGGACGTCGATATTGTTGCCGTTCTTCAGGGTGATGCTCATGATATCGAGGGCGTTGCCCTTTGAATGCTCCGAGGCGACGCTCGTCCCCCGGATGCGACGGCAGGAATAGCTTGAGCCCTGATGTATGGTGGCGATGCCGGAGAGATAACGTGTGCGCGCGGCGGGAGCGAGTTCGTTCCGCGTCCAGCGGGCGACCGTCAGTACCATGTCGCAAGTGAGCGTGGCGGCAGGCTTCATCTCAATGCCGCCCGACAGGCCGCTCACTTCCACTGGATAATCGATACGGCAGGCGCCGCCATCGTCGATGGGGGCAAGATCCCGGAACTCCACGCCAAGTCGCTTGAGCTGCCGGCGGCACGACACCTCGTCAACGGGCATGACCGCCGACGGGCTTTGCGGAAGCATCACGCGCGGATAGCTCATCATCATGGGATTGGAGGGGACCAGGTTCTGCAGCCCGCTGCCGCCTATGGCCGCGGTGTGCGTGCCAACATCGACGTTCGGGCGCATCACCGTGTCCACCGAACAGGAGGAAATCAGCAGGAGACCCGCCAGCACGCCGGCTGCCCGCGTGAGCGGGCCACCAGGTGCGAGGCTTCGCAAGGAACGCCTGAACTGAAACACGCTCTTCCCCCTGTCGGACAGCACCGGCATCTTCCGCCCGCCTCTGCGGAAAGATCCGCAAGTGGTCGAAACGGAACAATCCTGCCGTATAAGGGTAAAGGAAAGCTGTGCGCGGCGGTTAAGAGCTGTGGCGGAAATATGCTTCTAGACTAGCGGCAATAGGCGCCGCCCCGCCGCCGTTTCATGTCCAGATGGAAATGATCGGCATGATCGGCGTCGGTTCCGGGGCCGAGCACGGTCGTGAACAAGCCGCAGGCGGCCGCGCGGAGCGCGTCGAGAAACTGCGCCTCAGGACTGTCGGCATCTTCGTATTCGCGAACGACGACGCGCCTCCCGTCGGCGAGCGTCAGGCTCGCAATATCCAATGCGTTTCCGAAGGCGTGCTGGGAGAGGTTTTCCGTGCCTCGCCGGACCCGGCATATATAGGCGGAAGCGTGGTTCACGGCCTCGATCCGCGACTTGAAGTGGGTTTCGGCAGCCTTCTGGCCGGCCCGTTGGACAAGCTGCGCGGCCGCACGCGCCGTAGGGCAATTCATGACGCCGGTCGGGTGCAGCGCCATTGCCGGGCCCAGCGCGGTGACGTGGATCGGGTGGGGCAGGCTGCAGCCGCCTTCCACCTCGACCGCCTCCGCATCGGAGAAGGAAACGCCCAGGCGTTGAAGGTCGCGCCGGCAGGCCTTTTCGTCACCGGGCAGGGCGGGCGGCGACTTTTCCTCCAGAGGCATGGTTGTCTTTACGGGCGGATCGGCCTGTACACGAAACAGCGGTATCGGGGCCTTGTCGGGGAGACCGACATCTCCGGTTCCCGCATGCCCGATGGTGGCGGGCAGAAAGAGAAGCGGCAGCATCAGCGAGAGTCGATATGTGAACATGGCCGGTTGGCAATCCCTGGCTGCAATCTCTTCTTTGCAAACCATTTCAGATTGATCAAGCGCCCAGTTCTTCGAGGCCTTCTTCCAGCCAGTCGCTCAGCATGGGCATGCTTAGGAGATAGCCCGCCAACCTCTGGTTGACCCGCTGCTGCGCGCCCGTCACCGCTTCGTTCCATTCCTGGCGGTCGTAGTCGCCTCGGCCAATCCAGGCGATGGCGAGAAGTTCCGCTGCTTCATCGACATTGAGGTCGGCGACAAGTTCCCGGAACTCCTCCTCGGTCAGGTTTTCCTCTTCTTCTTCCTGCAGGCCGTCATGGCTGTGGGCATCGGTGGCCTGGTCGGAGAACTCGATCTCGTGTTCGTGGCCGCTGTCGTAGTCATCATTGACGGCGGCGGAGAAGGCGCGTGCCTTGGCGGCGAGCATGCGCACCGTGTCGGGACTGATCGAAAAATCCCAGATCTTTTCTTTCCTTGTCTTCATCGCGCGCTCGCTCTTTCGATGCCGGCATCATAGCTGAAAACAGGAGGCCTGCCAGCAGGTTGCATGTGGCCTAGCCAGCCGGCTGGCGTGGCCGGCGCAGGGCCGGGACGATCTCGACCATGAGAATGGCCGAGAAGATCAAGACGCAGCCTGCAAACCCTGACGCGGGGAGCTGTTCGGAGAGGAAGACCGCGGCAAACAATGCGGCAAAGACCGCTTCGGTCGACAGGAAGATAGCGGCCTGGGGGGCGGTCGTGTAGCGCTGGCCGATCACCTGCAGGGTGAAGGCGATGCCGCCGGAGAATATGCCGGCATAGAGGATTTCAGGTGCGGCCAGCCTGATCGCCGTCATATCGACGGGTTCGAATGCGAAGGCCAGGGCCAGCGCGATAATGGCGGTGACTGCAAACTGCGTGACCGCCAATGTCACGGGACGGCCCGTTCCGGCGGCGCTACGCTGGATGAAGATCACCTGGAGCGCCCAGAAAGCCGCGCACAAGATGGTGAGCCAGTCGCCTATGCGCAACGCCACGGCGCCCCCGCCAGAGAGCAGCCAGATGCCCGCGAGCGCGCAGAGCGTTGCCGGCCAGACGATGCGGTGCGGCCATTGGCGGAAAAGGATCACACCGAAGAAGGGCACCATCACCACGTACAGGCCGGTGAGGAACCCTGAATTGGTGACGGTCGTGGTCAGCAGGCCTACCTGCTGGGAGGTCATGCCGCCGAACAGCAGGACGCCGATCATGAGAAAGGCTCGCCATTGATGCGCGGCAAGGGGCTCGGCCGCATTGCGGCTTTCACGCAGGGCGAAAGGCAGCATCGCCAGGCCCGCAACGGCGAAACGCAGGCCGATGAAGAGAAGCGGACCGATTGCCTCCATGGCCGTGGACTGGGCAACGAAGCCCATGCCCCACATGGCACCAGCGGTTAACAGCAGGAGATTGGCCTGGATACGGGTCATGACTTCTCACGCGGATGAACGGGCAATTTTCAGGCGAACGCCGTAGCAGGCCGGCATCCGCGCGCAAACGGGCAGACGCCCGTTGCCTGCTGGGCCAGAAGCGAGCGTGTCACGATTTATTCGGCGCGTGAGATACGGATGATCTGGCCGTTGTCCTCGTCGGTCAGCAGCCAGATAGAGCCATCGGGAGCCACATTCACGTCGCGAATGCGGCCGAAGGCTCCCTCGAACAGACGCTCCTCGCCAACAATGCTGCCTTCACCGTCCCGGTCGAGGCGGGCGACGAGTTGGAAGCTCAGCGCGCCTACGAGAAAATCGCCCTGCCATTCGGGGAACATCGTGCCGGTATAGACGGCCATTCCGGAGGGGGCGATGGAGGGGTCCCAGTAATATTCGGGCTGTTCGTAGCCTGGCGCCTCCGTGCCCCTGCCGATCGGCAGGCCGGAATAGTGCCGGCCGTAGGAAATGACGGGCCAGCCGTAGTTCTTGCCGGCTTCCGGCCGGTTCACCTCGTCGCCGCCGCGTGCGCCATGCTCGACGATCCACAGCGCGTCAGTGACCGGATCCCAGACGGCGCCTTGCGGATTGCGGTGGCCGATGGACCAGATTTCAGGCGCCGCGCCTTCCTGACCGACGAAGGGGTTGTCCTCCGGCACACCGCCGTCGGGCAATATACGAAGGACCGATCCTGCATGGTCGCCGGCAACCTGCGCGCGATCCGGCTCGCCGCGCTCGCCGATGGTGAAGAATAGCGTTCCGTCGGGCGCGGGAACGATGCGCGACCCGAAATGCTGGCCGACTCCGGTCTTGCGATTCATCGAGAAGATGGTCTCGACGCTATCGAGGGCGGGCGGTTCGCCTTCGCGCACCAATCGGGCGCGCGCGATCGCCGTGCCGGCGCCATCCGGACCGGGCTCCGAATAGGAGAGAAAGATCGTGTCGTTTGTCTCGAAATCGGGGGAGACCCTTACGTCCAGCAATCCGCCCTGACCGAAACTCGCGACTTCCGGCACGCCCGTGATGGGCCCCGACAGCTTGCCATCGGAGAAAAGCCGCATGGTGCCGGAGCGTTCAGTCACCAATGCCGCGCCATTCGGAAGGAAATCGAGGCCCCAGGGATGGTCGAGGCCTTCGGCCAGCACTTCGGCCCTGAGTTTGACACCCTCCGCTTCGAAAATCTGGGCACTGGCGCCGATAGGCGCTGCCACCAGAATCGCGGCGGCGGTGGTGAGAGCAAGGTTTCTCATCTTGATGTCTCCGGTTCCTGTGGAACTTCCCCTCATGCGCACATAAGGTCGAGACGGCATAGCGCCAAGGCTGTAGGGCGAACTGCCACGCCTGTTCTGGCCTGCGCGAACCGTCTCATTTTGCCGGCTCCATGGTGTCCGCCTTTTTCATCCTGTGTCCGCTTCAAAAAAAGTGGTGAAAATTATAGCGGGATTGCTATATTCGGAGGGACTCGTACGAGACGGTTCCGTGGCCTGTGGCTGTCGGACCGTTTTCTTTTTGTACCCTTGGAACAGCCGTCGGCCTCAGCAGTATCGCGGCCGGGGGCAGGGCAATCTTCTGCTTTGGGAAGGTGAATGAGATGAATAAGGTCCCGATGACCCTGGGCGGATTTGCTTCGCTGAAGGAGGAACTGCGCTGGCGACAGCAGGAAGAGCGGCCGCGCATCATCGAGGCAATCGCGGAAGCGCGCGCTCATGGCGACCTTTCGGAGAACGCCGAATATCACGCCGCCAAGGAGGCCCAAAGCCTGAACGAAGGGCGCGTCGGCGAACTGGAAGACCTGATCGCACGCGCCGAAGTCATCGACGTGACGAAACTGTCGGGCGATACGGTAAAGTTCGGCGCGACCGTGGTCCTCGTCGACGAGGATACGGAAGAAGAAAAGACCTACCAGATCGTCGGCGACCAGGAAGCCGATGTGAAGAACGGGCGCATTTCGATCTCCTCGCCTATCGCGCGCGCACTGATCGGCAAGGGCGCGGGCGATACCATCGAGGTCAACGCGCCCGGTGGCGCTCGGGGCTATGAGGTCCTGCGGGTCCAATACGGCTGAGCCGGGCCATGGGGGCGCATGAGCGGAAGGGTGGGGGCCTTTCCCGCCCGGCCGTGCGCCAGGTCGAGATCGTCGCTCCCAATTTCAAGCGCCGGCTTTCCGGCGTGACCAGCACCATCGTGCAACTGGTTCCGCTGCAGGCGCAATCCGTCTGCATTGCAACGCTGGGACCGGGGCTGCCCGAGACGCTGCCCCGGCTTGCATGGCGGCAGGTACCGGGGCTGCTGCGCCGGCCGCAAGGCAGGCCCTTCCGCATATGGCATGCGCGCCGCAATATCGAGATGCTGGCCGGGGTGCTGCTGCGCGACGTGCTGCGCGCTCCAGTGCGTCTTGTCTTCACCTCGGCGGCACAGCGCCGCCACAAGCCGTTCACGCGCTGGCTGATCCGCCGGATGGATCGCGTGGTGGCGACAAACACCCGCTCCGGCTCCTACCTGGAAGTGCCGCACCGCGTGGTCATGCACGGCATCGACATCACGCGCTTTCATCCGCCGGCCGGACCTGAAGACCGGTGGCAGGCGGCCGGATTGCCGGGAAAATACGGGATCGGCTGTTTCGGCCGGATTCGCCACCAGAAGGGCACGGATATTTTCGTCGACGTGATGATCGGGCTGCTGCCGCGCTATCCTGATTGGACGGCGGTGATCCTTGGCCGGGTGACGGCGGAAAACCGAGCCTTTGCCGATAGCCTTCAACGAAAGATCGAGGAGGCGGGCCTTGGCAAGCGCATCCTCTTTCTCGGCGAAGTGCCGGATGTCAAACCGTGGTACCGGCGGATAAGCCTGTGTGTGGCGTCGTCGCGCAACGAAGGCTTTGGGCTGACACCGCTGGAGGCCATGGCGTCGTCGACCGCGACCGTCGCGAGCGACGCGGGCGCCTATGCCGAACTGATCGTGCCGGGCAAGACCGGTGCGGTCACGCCGGCCGGCGATGCCGGAGCGCTGGCGCGGGCGATCGAGCCCTATCTGGCAGACCCGGCGATGGCCGAGCGGCACGGGGCGGCGGGGCTGGCGCATGTGCGCGGCAGCTTCGGCCTCGAAAACGAGGCGGCGAGCCTGCGCGCGGTCTATGAAGAGCTTTGGAGCGGGCAATGAGCCGCGCCCTCATCATTGCGCGCGACAATGCCTATGGCTTGACGCAGGATACCGCGATCCTCAAGGGGGCGCTGGAGGGCGCGGGGCTCGAGGTCGCCACGGCGACGCCGAAGCAGCGCGGCTTTCTGGACCGCATTCTCGGGCGGAGGAAGGCCGACATCGCCTTCCACATGGAACGGGTTTTCCCGGCCTGGATCGGCGGCGCGGGAACGAATATCCTGGTGCCCAACCAGGAGCGCTTTCCGCGCAGGCATCTGCGCCGCCTGAAGCTCATCGACCAGGTCTGGGCCAAGTCGCGGCACGCGGAGGCGATTTTCGCGGGGCTCGGGGTTCCCACGGAATATTGCGGCTTCGCCTCGCCGGACCGCTATCTCCCCGAAGTGGAGAAGGATTGGGACACATTCTTCCACCTTGCCGGCGGCAGCACGCTCAAGGGCACCGAGGACATCCTGACCCTGTGGCGGCGGCATCCCGAATGGCCGCAACTCGTGCTCGTGCAGAAAGCGGACAATGCGCCCGCGACCGTGCCGCCGAATGTCCGCCTTATTTCTGGCTATACAGACGACGATGAATTAAGGCTTCTGCAGAACCGCTGCGGCATCCATTTGTGTCCGTCGCGCGCCGAGGGATGGGGGCACTACATCCTGGAGGCGATGTCCTGCGCGGCTGTGACCATCACAACCGACGCACCGCCGATGAACGAGCATGTGAGTGCGGAAACGGGGGTGCTTGTTGCATGGGACCGGAAGGAGCCTCGGCATCTGGGGGAGAATTACTTTATAGATTCCAGTCTGCTTGAGAAGAATATTGACCGGCTCCTTGGGCTAGGAAAGAATGTAAAGCAGGAGTTGGGTTTGCATGCAAGACGGTCATTCATAAGAGTTTATGAGGTCTATAAAAATCATGTCGGGCGGCTTGTAAGGAAATTGTAGGATAATATTGATCTATTCAGTGGACGGAATAAAGGGCGATTGCATGAGTAGTTCTAAGTGGCCTTGGGGAAAGCTCCAAAAATTATACAGAAAGATTAACAGTATACCGAGGAGGTACCGTCCAAGGCTATGTGTGTATGTGGGCGACGGGATTGTCCTGACTGAAACGATCTTCAAGCGATTAATTTACGTTGATGGGAAAGATATCTCATTATCGCCACATATAATGCGAACAGGACAGTGGGAGGAATGGGTCGCAACCTTCTACCGACGGGAACTCAAGTCCGGAGATGTTGTAGTAGATATAGGTGCGAACTGCGGCTATCTGACATTGCTGGCCGCTGACCTCATTGGCCACTCCGGCTACGTACTAGCCTTTGAGCCCCAGGAGAAACTCGCTCGTCTCATCAGAAATAGTGCGGCTGTCAACGGATTCCAGCCGCGTGTGAGCGTTGTGACTTCTGCTGTGGGCGAATCGGAGGGTCGTGCCAGACTTGGACATATCGGTGACTACCGTGGTTCGAGTTCTCTAGTTCCGGGGTTTGGTGAGGGGGATAGCAACGAAGTCGAGGTTGTGGCACTCGATACGGCGCTTTCGAGCATTTCCAAGAGGATCGACCGTGAACTGACCCCGGCCTTCATAAAGGTCGACGTTGAGGGTTTCGAGTATTACGTGTGGAAAGGCATGCAGCGCCTCGTAAACAGCCATCGCGGGCCGCTGACAATCCTTCTAGAATTCACACCTGATCGGTATATCGATCAAGGACAAGATCCTGATGCGTTTCTGGCCGAACTGTCGAGCGCAGGATTCTCATTGAGCGTTCTCGATCCGCACAGTGCAATGGAGCGTCCACTGGTTGCGCGAACGGTTGCCGAGGCATGCCCGCCTGGCCAGTATCTTGATCTCATTGCGCGGAGATCATAGGGGCTAAACGCCATTGCTGCTCTGTCAGGAGGCACATGAAAAAGCACTGGATCGACACGACGGGCGTCATTCGCTGGGGTGCGCAGCCACCCACCGGTATTCAAAGGGTTGAGCTGACCATTTGCAGCGCTGCGCTCGGTCGTGAGGATGTCGGTCTCGTCGCGCTGGACGGCGTGGCAGGGAGATACCGGCAGCTTTCCCGCCGCGACCGCGACTTCCTCAAGTATATCGCAAGCGGTCGGTGGGCGGGAGAGAATGCAGGCTACTTGAAGCGTCTTTGCTCTGCGTTCAAATATTTGGACGTTCAGTTCAACTATCAGGATAATGAAACGTCGCGGCGCCTTGCGCAGGCCGTTCTGGCCAACGGCCCGCGTAAAGGACTTGGATATGGCGTTGTCAAAACGCTGATCCGGCTTGTGCAGTGGCTATATCTCGGCGGCCGGGGGTTGATCTCGGTCGGACGGGAAATCCTGAGGCGCCTAGCTGGAGAGCCTGGGAACACTTTTGCCCCGGGTTCGGTTCTGCTCGTCTCGCATGAGGTGAACCGGCATAGGCAGCTCGACGGCGCGCTGTCAAAATCGGCCCTGTCGCCCGTGCATCTCGTGCACGACCTTATTCCGGTGCTGCAGCCGGAACTCACTACCGAGCGGTTCACGGCTTCGATGAAGGGCTTCTTTCACCGCATTCTCACGCGCCCCGAGCCCGTTATCGCGGTGTCTCAGGCGACGCGGGACGAGCTGTTGCGGTGGGATGCGACGACTGTGAAGGCTGGGTATCCTTTCAGCATCAAGGTCTGCCCGCTTGGTTCGGCGCTGGTTTCCACCGATGCAGTGACCGAGCCGGTTCCCGGGCTGGCTGGCAAGCGTTTTGCTCTTTACTGCTCGACCTTCGAGAAGCGCAAGAACCACGCGTTCCTGGTCAAGGTTTGGGCGCATCTGGCCCGGACGGTGGATGCCGATCTGCTGCCGGACCTCGTCCTCGTGGGGCGGCGAGGTAACGCCACGCCAGCCGTCGAGGCTGCGCTTGCCGAGGCGCCGGAGCTTGAGGGGCGGGTGCATATCATGTCGGGTATCAGCGACAAGCAGCTCAACTGGCTCTACGGGAACGCCACGCTCGGCCTCTTCCCATCCAGCGCGGAAGGGTGGGGGCTTGGGGTTTCGGAGTGCATGGCTAACGGGCTGCCCACGGTCATCGCCGATGTGCCGGCGCTCCGGGAGGCGGCGCAGGAGCTGATGCCTACGCTGCCGATTCTGGATTTCGACGCATGGGCGGAAACGCTGCGCGGGCTCATCGAGGAGCCGGAGCGCCTTGACGCGCTGCGCCGCGTGGTAACCGAACGCTACGACAGGGGGTCGCCCGAGGGCTTCGGCGGCTGTGTGCTCGACTATCTGGAACTGCTTGCGCGCGAAGGGCTCGATGCGGCGCGGCTCCCGGACGCGGGCGAGGATCCGGGCATGAAGCGGCGTCAGGCGGGGTCGATGGCAACCAGTCCCTCGTCCTTGACCTGACGGATGGTAAGCGCCGTGCGAACGGTGTCGACATTGGGCGCAGAGGTCAGTTCCTCGATGACGAAGGTCTGAAAGGTACCGAGATCGGTTGCCACGCAGTGAAGCAGGAAGTCCGAGTCGCCGGAGACCATCCAGGCGCGGCGGACGATGGGCCATGTGCGGGAGCGCTCGGCGAAGGTGCGCAGTTCCACCTCCGATTGATGATGGAGGCCGACAAGGCAGAACGCGACCACGTCGAAACCCAGGGCAGGGCTGTTGAGAAGCGCGCGGTAGCCTTTGATGATGCCGTTTTCCTCCAACCGCTTGACGCGGCGCAGGCAGGGCGGCGCCGAGATGCCGACACGCCGCGATAATTCGACATTGGTGATGCGGCCGTCCTTCTGGAGTTCGCGGAGGATCTTCCAGTCGATGGCGTCGAGGTCGGCCTTCAGCGGCATTTTTTGCCCTTTTCTACGCGGCTTGCGCACGAATCTGTCGCATGTTTGAAATAAAACTACAGCAAGGTGAGGCCAAGTCCAAGGGCGCAGATGCGCTAAGGGAGCGTCGGGTGTCCATTCGAACGCACGAAGGATGCGCTGCTCCCTTATTTGCCAGTATTTAGGCGAACGCCAGGTGATGCCACCTGTCAGCAAAATGCTATAGCCGTTCTTTCGGGCGCTTCGTTCGCGAAAATGCCGGCCTGCAACCGATGTAGCTGTTGGAAAACCGTTCTTCGCCTTGCACGCGGGTATATGGAATACTTAGATCAGGATGATTTCGCGGACCGTCCGCATCGAGGAAAGGAATACTCATGACCAGCCGCCACGCGCCCGTTCTCATCATTGGCTCGGGGCCGGCCGGCTATACCGCGGCAATCTATGCCGCGCGTGCCATGCTGAAGCCGGTGCTCGTCGCCGGTCTCGAGCAGGGCGGCCAGCTGATGATCACCACCGATGTGGAAAACTATCCGGGCTTTGCCGATCCCGTGCAGGGGCCATGGTTGATGGAGCAGATGCGCGCGCAGGCGGAGAATGTCGGCACGGACATCGTCAACGATATCATCGTCGATGCGGACATCTCCATGCGGCCCTTCCGGCTGACCGGCGATTCGGGCACGGTCTATACCTGCGACGCGCTGGTGATCGCGACGGGGGCCAAGGCGAAGTGGCTGGGTATTCCCTCGGAACAGACTTTCATGGGCTTCGGCGTTTCGGCCTGTGCCACTTGTGACGGATTCTTCTACCGCGGCAAGGACGTGGTGGTCGTTGGCGGCGGCAACACGGCGGTGGAGGAGGCGCTGTACCTGGCCAATCTTGCAAGGAAGGTGACAGTCATTCACCGCCGCGACGAATTCCGTGCCGAGCGCATCCTTCAGGAGCGCCTTCTGGCGCGGGAGAATGTCGAGGTCCTGTGGGATATGGTGGTGGACGAGATCGTCGGCGATCCAGCCAAGCCGCCGCTGCCGCCGTCCGTCAACGGCATCCGCGTGCGGAATGTAAAGACGGGAACGGTGAGCGACCTGTCGGTCGACGGCGTGTTCGTCGCGATCGGTCATGCACCGGCGATCGAATTATTTGAGGGTAAGCTGAAGCAGAAGCCAAATGGCTATCTGTGGACCGAGCCCAATTCCACGCGTACGGATGTGCCTGGTGTTTTTGCCGCCGGAGACGTGACGGACGATATCTATCGCCAGGCGGTCACGGCGGCAGGCCTTGGGTGCATGGCTGCCCTTGAGGCGGAGAAATACCTGGCAGGATTGGAGGCGCACCGCGAAGCAGCGGAA
Source organism: Nitratireductor luteus (assembly GCF_026162365.1). Lineage (GTDB taxonomy): Bacteria > Pseudomonadota > Alphaproteobacteria > Rhizobiales > Rhizobiaceae > Chelativorans > Chelativorans luteus. The sequence continues at coordinate 326,382 of NZ_JAOANW010000005.1, forward strand.
TAGGCATTACGGCCCACCGGCGTGCCCTAAGGTCGCATTGACACGAGGGGCTGGCCTGGTGCCAATCAGACAAGCGCTGCTGAGGCAGAGCCAAAAGAACGGTTGCACGCCCAAAACATAACGAGGGGAACAAGGCGTTGGACTGGGACAAATTACGTGTGTTCCACGCGGCCGCCGCCGCGGGATCCTTTACCCATGCGGCTGAAACGCTGCATCTTTCGCAGTCTGCCATCTCGCGCCAGGTCAGCGCGCTGGAGCAGGAGGTGGGCGTTCCCCTGTTCCACAGGCATGCGCGGGGCCTTGTTCTGACCGAGCAGGGCGAAATCCTCTACAATGCCGCCCACGAAGTGCTGATGAAGCTTGAAAGCGTGAAGGTTCGCCTGTCCGAGACGAAGGACAGGCCCTCGGGCATGCTCAAGGTTTCGACCACGGTGGGCCTTGGCACCGGCTGGCTCACCGAGCGGCTGCCCGAGTTCGGGGATCTTTATCCCGACATCCAGCTTCAGCTCATCCTCGACAATGAGGAACTGGACCTGACGATGCGTCAGGCCGATTGCGCGATCCGCATGCGCCAGCCGCAGCAGCCGGACCTCATCCAGCGCAAGCTGTTCACCGTGCATTTCCATCTCTACGCGTCACCCGGCTATGTGAACCGCCACGGCAAGCCGGCCTCCATCGACGATCTCGACCGGCATCGGATCGTGACTTTCGGCGAGGCGGTGCCCGCCCATCTCAGCGATATGAACTGGCTGGAGGCGGCAGGCCGGCCGGAAGGCGTGAAACGCGCCGTTGCGCTGCAGATCAACAACATCCTGTCGATCAAATTGGCCGTCCAGCGCGGCGCGGGAATCGCCATGCTCCCCGATTACGTCGTGGGCAAGGAGAGCGGTCTCGTACAGTTGTTGCCGGAAACGGCGGTGCCGTCGTTCGATACCTATTTCTGCTATCCCGATACGATGAAGCATCAGGCGAAATTGCAGGTTTTCCGTGATTTCCTGATTTCGAAATCGCGCGGCTGGACCTTTTGAGGGTACATAGACTGTTCACCTATGCAAAAGTGCATGGGTGCAATGCAAAAGCTGGTGGTTGTTATTTGGGCATCAAATGCCCATATCTTGATCATTCACAGGGGCGTTCTCCTCCCATTTGCCCCCGTGAATGTTCCCCTCTGGAGGTTTCGCCTTAACAGGCACTTCCAAATTTTAAGCCGGATCTTTCGATCCGGCTTTTTTTTGGCCGAGTGGCCGGTGACGGTCAACCATTCAGCCCTGCAAGCTGAGTTTTCTGCTGGGCTGGCTGTGTCAGATCAGTCCCTCGTATCCCGGTGGCAATGCGGGCCACATGCGCTCCCTGAAAGCGGGCGCCCTCCAGTTCGTTGGCGCTTGGGCGGCGGTCCCCGCCAGCTTCATCGCTGGCGATGGTGGTGGCGCCATAGGGGGAGCCGCCGGTTATCTCGTCCATTCTGGCCTGGCCCTTGAAGGTGTAAGGAAGCCCGACTACCACCATGCCCAAATGCATGAGCGAAGCCTGCATGGAAAGCAGCGTGTGCTCCTGGCCCCCGTGCTGGCTGCCGCTGGAGGTGAAAACACTGCCGATGCGCCCGACCAGGGCATCTTCCGCCCATAGGCCGCTCAACTGGTCGAGAAAATCTTTCATCGGCGCTGCCATGTTGCCGAAGCGCGTGGGTGTGCCGAAGACGATTGCGTCGTAGCCTGGCAGTTCGTCGGGCGTCGCGATTGGAATCTCGCCGTCTCGCTCGCCCGGCGCCTTGCGCGCCGCAAGTTCGGGGATGCGCTTCAGGATGACGTCGGCGCGGGCTTCCCGCACACCTTCGGCGACGGCCCCGGCCATTTCGGTAATGTGGCCGTAGGCGGAATAGTAGAGCACGAGTATGCGGGTCATGAGGCGGCTCCTGTACTGGGCGTTGGTTTCTGGGTTGCCGGCAGGGGCAGTTCCTGCCGGTGGACGGGTGTGGAGGATACGGCGCGGCGCTGGGCGGTCTGAGCCAGCCAGACCGAGGCCAGAACGACTGCCATTCCGGCCAATTGGGGCGGGGTCAGGTGCTGGCCGAGGATTGCCCAGCCGAGGACCACAGCGGTGAGCGGGCTCAGGAACCCCAGCGGGGCCACAGCAGATGGCTCCAGCCTGGATATGCCGCGGAACCAGAGGAAATAGGTAAAAGCGGCGCCGATGAGGCCGAGATAGGCGAAGCCGGCAATGTTGGCGCCCGTAAGGGCGGGCAGGGGCGGTTCGAGAAAGAGCGCGGCGGGCAGGAGCAGGATGCCACCGGCGGTCAATTGCCAAGAGGCGAAGGTAAGCGAGGAAACAGGCGGCTGCCAGCGACGGCTCAGCACCGTGCCTGCGGCCATGGACAACGCGCCGAAGAGGCCGGCCAGAATGCCCACGGGGTCGAGTGCCGCCTGCGGGGTGAGAATGAGCAGGGCCACGCCTGCCATGCCGGCGACGGCGGCGACGACGGCAAGCAAACGTATCGGCGCGCCGATGAGCAGCCGGGCGAGGAAAATGACCACCAGAGGCTGGATCGCACCGACGGTAGCGGCCACCCCGCCCGGCAGGCGGTAGGCGGTGATGAACAGCATCCACCAGAAGATCGTGAAGTTGAGCCCGCCGAGCACAAAAGCGCGGGCCCACCATACGCCGTGCGGGAGTTGCCGCATGATTGCGAGCAGCAGCAGGCCCGCGGGCAGGGCGCGCAGCATGGCGACCGTCAGCGGATAGCCGTCGGGCAGGAACTCCGTCGTCACCAGATAGGTGCTGCCCCAGATGGCGGGGGCGATAGCGGTCAGGAGAAGGTCTGTGTGCCTGGACATGGCGTCACCTCGAAATTATCTTGACCTCAAGATAATGCCATTTGTCTTGACGTCAAGATAATATTTGGGGATGATGCGGCATGGATCATGTCGACGGCATTCTGAAACAATGGAACAGGGAGCGGCCGGACCTCGACGTCGGTCCCATGGGGCTCATCGGCCGCATCAGCCGTATCTATGGCTACCTCATGCGGGAGATGAGCGAAACCTTTGCCAAGCATGGGCTGAACCGTGCCAGTTTCGACGTTCTCGCTACCTTGCGGCGTTCGGGGCCGCCCTACGCGCTCAGCCCCGGCGATCTGCTGGCGGCCACGATGGTGACCTCGGGCACCATGACCAATCGCATCGATCAGCTTGAAAAGGCGGGCCTAGTGGCCCGCGCGCATAATCCCGACGACCGGCGCAGCATGAGGATTTCGCTGACGCAGAAGGGGCGGGAGGTGATCGACGCCGCCGTCACCGACCACGTGGCCACGCAGGCTCGGCTGACGGCGATGCTGTCGGAAGAAGAGCGCAAGGCGCTGGACGGAATGCTGGGGCGCTATCTGTCGCGGATCGAGGGGGAGGGGTAGAGGGTTGCGGTTTGGGTCGTCGTTTCGCCGAAATTCAGTAGACGACACAAGTGTCGGCACTGCCCCTCATCCGCTTGCCGATACCTTCTCCCCGTGAACGGGGAGAAGGAGGGTAGCCGCCGCTCACATAAACAGCTTTTCGCCCTCCAGCCCTTCGTAGAGCCCGGCTACCTCGCCTCCATAGCCGTTGTAGATCACCGTCGGCACATCTTCATTGGTGCCTAGCACGCGCTCCATGGCCTGGCTCCAGCGCGGATGGGGCACTTCGGGGTTCACGTTTGCCCAGAAGCCGTATTCGTTTGCCGCGATCTGCTCCCAGAAGCTCCTAGGGCGTTCGTCGGTAAACGTGATCTTCGTGATCGACTTGATGGATTTGAAGCCGTATTTCCAGGGGAGAGCCAGGCGCAGGGGCGCGCCGAACTGGTTTGCCAGCGGCTTGCCGTAGACGCCGGTGACCATGAAGGCAAGGTCGTTGCGCGCCTCGGCCATGGTGACGCCTTCGACATAAGGCCAAGGATACCAGACCTGCTTCTGCCCGCTGGCCATGGCGGGATCGTGGAAGGTTTCGAAACGTACGTAGCGCGCCGAGGAAAGGGGCTTGGCGTGATCGACCAGCGCGGCCAGCGGAAAGCCGGTCCACGGCACGGTCATGGACCATGCCTCGACGCAGCGGTGGCGGTAAAGCCGCTCCTCCAGCGGAAACTTTTTCTCCAGATCATCGAAGGCGATGGTCATGGGCTCTTCGACCATGCCATCGATTTCGATGTCCCACGGGTCGGTCACCAGCGCTTCGGCCGCCTTGTATATCTGCTTATGGGAGCCGAACTCGTAGAAATTGTTGTAACGCGAACTGATGTCTTCCGGCGTGAGATCGCGCTCGATCCTGTAGGCGTCGTTGCGGCTGGCCGGGTAGAGCCCGCCGTCCTGTCCGCGGGCCGGCTTGGTGGCTGCAGCAGTGGCGAGCGCGAGGCCCGCGAAGCCCATACCTTGCAGGATGCTCCTGCGATTCAGGAACACCTCCTCGGGCGTGGCTTGTGCCTCGGGGACGGCCCAGCGGGGCTTGCGGTGGTAGACGGGCATTAGAACCTCCATGGCGTTCGCGCCGAAGGTAGCGCGTGCGGGCTATAGCACCAATCACAAGCGATCAATTTTACGCGTTCGCGACCCGTCTCCGCCTTGCTAAGCCGCCTTTCCCTTCCCGTTCATCGCTTCCTCGGCCTGGCGGCCCGTCAGTTCCGCCATATGGTCGAAACGCGCCTCGTAGCTTGCCGCGCCGGCGGTGGCCGAGCGCAGCTCGATGATCAGATTGGCGATTTCGGCTTGCGGCATCATGGCTTCGACGACGTCCCAGCCGTTCCAGCCCACGCGCGTGTCGAAGCCCAGGATCTGGCCTCGTCGCTGCGACAGGATCGCAGTCACTCGCGCCGTAGCGTCAGACGGGGTCGCCACCTCGACCTTCAGAATGGGCTCGAGCAGCACCGGCTGGCACTGGGGAAGTCCTTCCTTCATGGCAAGGCGCGCAGCCAGCTGGAAGGCCATATCGGACGAATCGACCGAATGATAGGAACCCTCGGCCAGATTGACCGCGATGTCGACTACCGGAAAACCGAGCGGTCCCTTCTTGAGCGCCTCGCGCACGCCGGTCTCGACCGAGGGAATATATTGCTTCGGTACCACGCCGCCGGTGATCGTCTCGGTGAACTCGAAGCCTGCCCCGCGCGGCAGCGGCTTTATGTCGAGGACGACATCGCCATATTGCCCATGCCCGCCGGACTGCTTCTTGTGACGGCCGCGCTGGGTCACGGATTTGCGGATGGTTTCGCGGTAGGGGATGGAGGGCGTGTCCGTGTCGACGGCGATCTGGAACTTGCCTTCCAGCCGCTCGCGCGCCACCCGCAGGTGCATTTCGCCCTGGCCGCCCAGGATGGTCTCGCCGCTCTCCTGGTTCTGGTCGACGACGAGGGAGGGATCCTCCTCCGTCAGTTTCTGCAGCGCAGCCGACAGCTTCACCTCGTCCTTGCGGTCGCGCGGGCGCAGCGAGGCGGTGTGGACGGGCTGCGGGATGGCGATGGAGGCGAGCGTCGGCGAGGCATCTTTCGCCGTGGTCAGCGTGGCGCCGGTGCGCGCCTCGTCGAGTTTTCCGAGGGCGATCGTGTCGCCTTCACCGGCCTTCTGCACCTTCTTCTGCTCCCTGCCCAGAAGTGTGTACAGGCCCGATACTTTGCCCGCGCCCGGAAGTTCCGTACCGTCGGCAATTGCGCCGGAGAGGACCCGGGCGACCGAGATCTTGCCGCCATGGCCGGTGTGCAGCGTTTTCATGACCTGCAGCACCGTTTCCCCTTCGGCATGGAGGCCAAGACGCTTGCGCGTTTCGGTGACGTCGGGCACATCGTGGCGGATCGCCTTGAGCAGGCGCAGGATGCCGTTGCCCTTCTCCGCCGCGCCGATCAGCACGGGCGTTACCGAGCCGGCACGCAGGTCGGCCGCCAGATCGTCGAAAATCGCGTCGCGGGGAGGCTCGATCTCTTCAAGAAGCTGCTCCATGAGCTGATCGTCATGATCGGCCAAGGTCTCCAGCATGGAGAAGCGGGCTTCGACCTCGCGCGCTCTGTCGTCGTCCGGGATGGGCTGGATTTCGCTCGGCGCATGCTCGCGGTAGATATAGGCGCGCTCCATCGCCAGATCGATCGAGCCGATGACGATACCGTTCTTGCGCAGCGGTATCTGGCGCAGAAGCAGCGGGACGGAGCTGACGGCCTGCAGCTCCTTCAGCGTCTCGCGCACGCCGGCGTCGCTCTTGTCCATCTTGTTGAGGAAAAGCATTCGCGGGATGCCCAGTTCGTCGAGCCGCTGCAAAATGACCTGAAGCGCAGGCAATTTCTTGTCGGCGGCATCGACCACCACGACCGCCGCATCGGCCGCCGTCAGAACGGGTTCGGCGTCGAAGCTGAATTCAACCGAACCGGGACAGTCGACGAGCGTGAGGCTTTCGTCCAGGAAATCGCATGTCGCGAAGCACGCCTCGATGCTCATCCCGTGCGCCCGGGCTTCGGGCGAAGGATCTCCTATCTGGTGCGTGCCGGACGAATGCTTTGCTATGGCTCCTGTACGGGCCAGAGTGGCTTCGAAAAGCGTGGTCTTTCCACTTGCGAAGGGGCCAAGAATAGCGATGCATTTCGGCCCCGTCTGCCTTCCGCCTGCTCGTTCTCCCATGAAACCGACCTCCTCTCACGCAACGCTCCCCAGCGGGATGCGCTTTTGGCGACCATGAGCGGCGGCCGGCCGTGCGGCCGTCGCGCGGTTGCGGCACCGGGCGTCGGTTGCAAACAGATGGGTATCGGCTCCCATTTTCCCGGCCCGAACAGCACCGTTCTTCTTCCAGAAAGCATCGTCACACGGCTTTCCCTTTTGGGCAAGTGGCTGACGGCAGCGGATCAGGCGGAACGAGCGAGAGCAGCGGGCGCGCTGTGCGGGACAGCGACGGCGAGCGATGTGGCGGCGGGCCTGCCGAGCAGAAATCCCTGGAAGCGGTTGCAGCCGGCTGCCCGCGCCAGTTCGAACTCGCTCTCCGTTTCGATGCCTTCGGCGATGATGGTCAAGCCCTGGATACGCGCGATCTGGGTGAGCGCGGAGACGAAGACCTGTGCAATGCCGTCTCCAGCGAGGTCGCGGATATAGCTGCGATCGATCTTGATCGCATCGATAGGCAAGGTCTTGATGTAGTTGAAGCCGCAGTGACCGGTGCCGAAATCATCGAGCGCGATGTGGAAGCCCATGGCCCTGAGGCGGGTAATGCGGCTGATGATCTCGGGCGTGGCAGCGGTGGCCACCGTCTCAGTGATTTCCAGAATGAATCGGCTGGCGCTGTTGCCGGTTTCGTGCAGGACCCGCCGCAGCATCTGCACGAGACCATCGCGCTTCAACTGTTCGCCTGAAACGTTGATGCTGATGCGGCAATCGGGGAACTTTTCGGCATCGCGGCAGGCGCGCTGGAAGACCCACTCGCCCAGTATGTCGATCAGGCTGGAGCGTTCGGCCACCGGGATGAAGTCGGCCGGTGAGATCATTCCGCGGACCGGGTGGCGCCAGCGTACAAGACCCTCGACGGCGAACACGGAGCGGTCTGCATTGGTCACCGGCTGGTAGTGCAGCTCCAACTCGTTGAGGTAGATTGCCGCACGCAGTTCGCGCTCCATGAAGCGGCGCTGGCGCTTTTCCGAAAGCATCTCCGCGTCGAAGACGGTGGCTCGGCCGCGCCCGGCGCTCTTGCTTTCATAAAGCGCCAGATCGGCAAGCTGCATCAGCTGCTTGGCGTTGCTCGCGTGCTCTGGCGCCATTGCGATGCCGATCGAGGCGCTGAGCGGAATCGTATGCCCTTCTTGAAGCCGGCCTTCGGCGAGCATCGCAATCAGCTTCGCAGCGCGACGACGGCAGCGGCCCAAATCATTGCCATGCATGAGTATTGCAAATTCGTCGCCACCAAGCCTGCCGACGATACAGTCTGGAAAACAGCGGCCTATGCACATGACCAGATGCGAGAGCACGGCGTCGCCGCAATGATGGCCGAAACTGTCGTTGAGCTGTTTGAAGTGGTCGAGATCGACCATCAGGAGCAGCACCTGGCGAGGTTTCGAAAGCGTGCCGACGGCGGCATTCAATTCCGCCAGGAAGCGCCCGCGCATTAGAGCGCCGGTCAGGATATCCGTTTCCGAGCGCCTGCGGTGTTCCGCCTCGACATGGTCTGCGTGACGCAGCCGGCCCGTTACACGGCGCTTCAGATAATCGAGGAGAACCGAGCCGGTGGCGATGAGGGAAACGCAAAGCAACAGAAGCCAGCCCTGCGCGGAGCTGTCCGGCGGCACCCGATGCCATGCCAGCGCGGTCGCTGCCATCGCAAGCACTAATAGAGTCTGAACGCCAATATACACCGGCCCGCCATGACTGCGGATCGTTTTAAGAATGCTCATCCCTGTCCCCCAAACCGTCCCGGCGCAGAGAACAGGGTGAAGGATTAATACCGGGTGAAAAAAATGCTGCACTGCAGGAGAACGACCGCAGCATCGAGGGCCGTCCTGGAGTCCGGACGGGCCAGGCTCTGAGAGCCTGACCCATTGTCGCATCAGTCGAGTGAAGCCGTGAAGCGCTGGATGCGGCTGCAGGCTTCCTCGAGGAGCGCTTCAGACGTTGCGTAGGAGATGCGGAAATTGGGGCCGAGGCCGAAGGCCGAGCCCTGGACCACGGCGACGCCTTCCGCCTCAAGGAGTTCGGTCACGAAGTCCGCGTCGTTCTCGATTACATTGCCGGACGGGGCCTTCTTGCCGATCGTTCCCTTGCAGGACGGATAGACATAGAACGCGCCTTCGGGAACCGGACAGTCGATGCCGTTCGCCTGGTTGAGCATGGAGACGACGAGGTCGCGCCGGCCCTGGAATATGGCCTTGTTAGTGGCGATGAAGTCCTGCCGGCCGTTGAGCGCCTCGACCGCCGCCCATTGAGCGATGGAGCAGGCGCCGGAGGTCTGCTGACCCTGGATCATATCCATGGCCTTGATGAGTTCGATGGGGCCTGCCGCGTAACCGATGCGCCAACCGGTCATGGCGTAGGCCTTGGAGACGCCGTTCATGGTCAGCGTCCGCTCATAAAGCCGGGGCTCGACTTCCGCGATGGTGCGGAAGGCGAAGTCGCCATAGGTCAGGTGCTCATACATGTCGTCGGTCAGCACCCACACATGCGGGTGCTTGAGAAGCACGTCGGCGAGCGCCCGCAGCTCGGCCTGCGTATAGGCTGCGCCGGAAGGGTTGGAGGGCGAGTTCATCATCAGCCATTTGGTCTTCGGCGTGATGGCCTTTTCCAGTGCATCGGCGGTCAGCCTGAAGCCGTTCTCGATCGAGGTTTCGGCGAAGACCGAAGTGCCGCCGCAAATCGCGACCATCTCGGGATAGCTCACCCAGTAGGGCGCCGGGATGATCACCTCGTCGCCGGCGTTCAACGTCGCCATGAAGGCGTTGAACAGGATCTGCTTGCCGCCGGTGCCGACGATGGTCTGCTTCCAGTCGTAGTCGAGATTGTTCTCGCGCTTGAACTTGGCGGCGATCGCCTCGCGCAGCGGCTGGATGCCCGAAACCGGGGTGTATTTGGTCTCGCCGCGGTTGATCGCGTCGATTGCCGCCTTCTTGATGTTGTCCGGCGTGTCGAAATCCGGTTCCCCGGCGCCAAGCCCGATGACGTCGCGGCCCTGCGCTTTCAGGTCGCGCGCTTTCTGCGCAACGGCAATCGTGGCGGAAGGCTTCACGCGTGAAAGGGCATCGGCAAGGAAAGCCATGGCAGGGTTACTCCTGATAGGATTTTTCGTTTGTCGGTAACCGACCGTCGATCCGACGCCTGTTAATGTCCGATCACGGGCGGAATCGCAAGACCGGGCAAGAGGTCATGCCGCTGAACATATAAATCCAGTGCCTTCCGATTAACGCCAGATAAAGCGTTGGGTGCGAGATTGCGGGCTTCGGATGAACGCTTGCAGGTTTATATTGTGTCACGCGGCGTAGGATTGGCCCAGATTACACGGCAGGACGATGGTGCCGCCATCGGCGTATGGGGCCTCCATACGCTGAGAAGCGCCTTCCAGCCGATTTTCGCCTTTGAAGAAGGGCGGCTGGTCGCGGCGGCCTATGAAGGGCTCCTGCGCCCTTTCCGCGACGGCGCTCCTGTAGGGGCGGGGGCCTTCTTCTCCTCTATACCGGCGGCCGATCGCAATCAGGTGGAAACGCTCGCGCGCGCGCTGCATTTTCTCAATGCGCAGTGCCTGGATGAGACCGCGCTTCTCTTCGTCAATTTCGATCCCAGCCATTTCGACGGGGCGGGGGCGGTCGACGGCGCGCTTGAGGATATCCGGCTTGTGCTCGATGAAGCGGAGATCCAGCCGTCACGCATCATGTGCGAGATCACCGAGCAGAAGCTCCACACCGAAAGCGAGCTCCTGCGTTTTGTCCGCCACCTGCGGGAATTCGGCTACCAGGTTGCCGTGGACGATTATGGCGCGGAGGATTCCGACATGCGCCGTATCCTCGATCTGAAACCGGATGTGGTGAAGTTCGACGGGCTCTGGGTCAACCAGCTGATGGAAACGGAGCCCGGCCGCAGCCTTCTGTTCGAAATGGTTCGCCGGTTCCGGGGGATGGGCATTCGCACGGTGTTCGAGGGAATAGAAGAGGGCTGGCAGCTCGAATTCGCCGAAACGGCCGGCGTGAACATGGTGCAGGGCTTCGTCCTTGCCCGCCCGGAACTGGCGCCGGCGCGGTTCGAACTGTTCCGCCGCGACAGGCCGGACGGACAGGCCGCCGCGACCTCGGCTTCCTCAATGGTCGTTGGCCCAATGCCTGCCGGATCGCCGGCGGAGACACGGGCCGTGCCGCCGCCGCGCCAGCGGCGGCAGAAATATGCATTTGGAAAGCGAGTACATTGAGCATGAGCGCCTCTCATTCCCGTCTTCGGCGCGTTCTCGATGCAACACTCATAGATGAGGTCGGCATCGAAACGGGCCTTTACGGCCGGTTCCACATTCGCACGACCTACCAGCCTATCATGCGCAACGATGGCGAATGGCTGGAGCCCTGCGGGATCGACGGCCAGGCGCGCCCGTTTCGCGAGGGCAGGGCGGTGGGCGCGCGAACCTTTTTCGACGAAGCTCCCGATGAGGACAGGCCTTTCGTCGAAACCCTCTGCCGGTCTTTGCACCTGGGCAACTATATCAATGTGGGCGTTGACGGGCTCGACCTCTACTTCAGCTCCGATCCCTACGAAGAGGGGGATGTCGGCATTCTGGTACGGCAAGTCGAGGCGGCGCTGCGCCAATATGAGGGGATGGGCGTTGAGCCCGGCACGCTGGTCTGCAAGGTCGCCTTCGCCCAGGATACGGGAATATTGCGCGAGCTTGGCACTGAGATGCGCCGGCTGGGCGTGGCGATAGCGGTTGACGATTTCGGGATGACGCAGTCGACGCTGGAGCGGATGAGAGCGCTCGACCCGGAGATCGTGAAGTTCGATGGCGAGTGGTTTCGACGCATTTCCGACGCGGCCACCGCCGTCCGTCTTCTCGCATTGCTGGTCAATGCCTTGCAGCGCGAAGGGCGCAAGGTGCTGATCGAGGGCATCGAGACAAGCCAGCAGCTCCGCGCGGCCCTGGAAACGGGGGCAGACTATCTGCAAGGCTATCTTCTCGGGATGCCCAGCTTCGCCGGTACTCTGTTCGACACGCGCGCGCTTTCCGTAGAGCAGCTTATCATGCCGGAAGGCAATGTCGTGCCGCTGTTCGACCAACGCGGCCGGTGAGGCTCATCTGTCAACGCCGTTGATGGTTTGTTGAAAAACAATTCATTCGCATCGAACCTTCCGTGTCGATACAGCATCGGCTTTGGATTGGAAGGGCAGCACGATGAAACTCTACGGGATGACCGACAGCGGCAACTGCTACAAGCCGCGCCTTGTCATGGCAATGCTCGACATCCCCTACGAGCATGTCGAAACCAGTTCGCGCGACGGGACGACGCGGAGGCCCGACTATCTGGCCAAGAACGCCAATGGCAAGGTGCCGCTGCTCGAACTGGATGACGGGCGCTGCATCGCCGAGTCCAACGCCATCCTGCTGTATCTTGCCGAGGGGACACGGCTGTTACCCGAGGAACGTTACGAGCGGGCGCTTGTCTATCAGTGGCTGTTCTTCGAGCAGTATAGCCACGAACCCCATGTGGCGGTGCGACGCTCCCTGTTGAAATATCCCGAGCGAGCGAAGCTTGCGACGCCAGAGCGCCTTTCCGAAACGCTGGAAGGCGGCAACAGGGCGCTGGATGTCATGGAGCGGCAGCTCGAGCGATCACCATTCCTTGCGGGTGCGGCCATGAGCGTGGCCGACATCTCGCTCTATGCCTATACGCATGACGCGAGCGGGGGCGGATTTGACTTGTCGGCGTTTCCCGCCGTTTCGCGCTGGCTCAAGCAGGTCGAGGACGATCCCGGCTATGTGCCGATGGAGCCGCGTCGAGCCTGATTGCCGCGGTTGCCGGTGCCTTATGCCACTGCGCGTATGGGCTGCGGAGGCGCTTGCCTCTGCGTTCGAAGCGCCCGTCTGTTCTCGAATACGGCGTTCAAGGCGTCCATATCGACATAAAATCTGCGTGTAAGCTCGATCGCGATCTGATCTTCGCTAAGGTCTCTGGCCGCAAGCATGTCGACAATCAGCGTCAATTCCGCCTGTTCCGTGAGGCGCGATTTGATACCGTCTCCGCGGATCGGATGCATTTTTCCCCCTGTCCCTGCCGGTCGGCCGGATAGTCGGCTCGATCGTCAGCAGATATCCCTTGCCGAAAACGCGGCGGAACAACCCGAAAACTGGGAAAACAACTGTCAGTGGCAGCTACTGGAGCGAATCACCTCCACCGATTATGCCTGTCAGGCAAGTGCAATCAAGGGCTTATGCACCGATCAGAAAGCGAAACTTTCCTGGGCAGGGTCGGACGCGGGCGGACGGGCGCGCTCTAGGGCCAGCATCCTTTGCTTGGTAAGAACGCCGCCGGGGGCGGAGAAACCGCCCAGCTTGCCGCCGGCGGCGAGCACGCGGTGGCAGGGGACGATGAGCGGCACGGGATTGCGCCCCATCGCAACGCCGGTTTCACGGCTGGCCGTCGGAAAGCCTGCCCGCGCGGCTAGCCCGCCATAGGTGGTGGTCTCGCCGTAGCGAAGCGCCCGGGCGGCCGTGTAGATGGCCCGGTTGAAGGGCGGCATCTGGCCGAGATCGAGCGGAACTTCCGAGAAATCTTCCCGTTCGCCCTCGAAATAGCGCTGCATTTTCGTGACGATTTGGCCGGCCAGCGCATCAGGCGCCTCCTCGGCCGCGTTCGGCGCCTTCGCGGTGATGCCGCGCCGCGCCTCGTTTTCGCTTGTGGACGGCAGTACGGTTCGAGCGACGCCGGCATCGCTCCAGGCGAGCCCGCACCAGCCGAAGGCGGTTTTGAATATGTGACAGCGCATCTATCTCTCCGAGAATCGAAAAATAACACGGTTCTGCTTCGGAACATAGTATGAACATCTTCCCGACGGGATTGTTATTGATGCGATGTTCCGGCTCATGTATTGAAAGCGCGGGTGGATGGGGTCCCGTAACAATGAGGCGGCAAGCCGTGCCTTCGCGATCTACCCGGATTCTGTTTTTCTCCTTTGCAATGATTGCTGCCGGGCTGGCGCTCGGCGGGTGTGTCGCGCCTGAAGCCGCATCGGTGGCTGCCGACAGAAACAGGGAGCTTGCTGCCAACAGCCTGGTCGCCGAGCAGGAAGCCGAGATCGAGGAAGGTTCCTTCGCCGGCGCCTATGCGGCTGAACCGCCAAAGGCAGCGGCGCTGACAGCCCTGGAAACCGGCGGCACCATAACGCCCGTGGCTGCTGGCAGTGCCGAGCTCGATGCGCTGATTGCCCGCTATGCCGCCTATTATGAAGTGCCTGAAAGGCTGGTGAGGCGGGTCGTGAAGCGAGAGAGCAATTTCAACCCGGCGGCGCGCAACCGCATCTATTGGGGCCTGATGCAGATCCGCCACGATACGGCGCAGACGATGGGCTACCGCGGGCCGGCCAGCGGCCTGCTCGACGCCGAGACCAACCTCAAATACGCCGTCAAATATCTGCGCGGAGCTTACCTGACGGCCGGCGGCAATGAGGACCAGGCGGTGCGGTTTTATGCGAGCGGCTATTACTACGACGCGAAGCGCAGGGGACTGCTGAGGGAGACCGGGCTTAGAAGCTGAACCGAGCCACATTAACTTTCCTGCCCTCCACGTTCGGAGGTGGCAGGAGGGTTCTCTTTACGGGCATTGGCTGCCTTTAAAACAACTGCAGAGTTGTGTATGGCTTCGCGCTGTCGGATCTGACCGGCCCAATTCGTCTTCCAGACGTCGATGCACCATCGGAGGGTTCTGCAATGAATGACGCCACGCCGGTCGGCATGCCCGTCCGCGCCGGAGAAGCAGCGACGCTTGCCATTTCAGTGCGCGGGCTGGTCAAGCATTTCGGCGATGTGAAGGCGGTGGACGGGATCGACCTCGACGTGCCGCGCGGCATGATCTTTGCCGTACTGGGGCCGAATGGCGCCGGCAAGACGACGCTTATCCGCATCCTGGCGACGCTGACCGCGCCGGATGCCGGTTCGGCCACGATCATGGACCATGATCTGGTCAGCGCGCCGCAGGCTGTGCGCGGCGCCATCGCCATGACCGGGCAGTTCGCCTCGCTGGACGAGGATTTGACGGGACGCGAGAACCTGATCATGCTCGCCCGGCTCTGGGGCTTTGCCGGCAGGCGGGCGAAGGACCGCGCCGACGAGCTGCTTGCCGCCTTCGATCTTTCGGATGCGGCCAGGAAGCAGGTCAAATCCTATTCCGGCGGCATGCGGCGGAGGCTCGACATTGCCGCCTCGCTGATCGTGACGCCGGGGGTTCTGTTCCTCGATGAGCCGACCACGGGGCTCGACCCGAAGGCCAGACAGGGCGTGTGGCGGATGATCCGGCAGCTTGCGCATTCGGGCGTCACCATACTGCTGACCACGCAATATCTCGAGGAGGCGGACCAGCTTGCCGCGCGCATCGCCGTCATCGATCACGGACGCAAGATTGCGGAAGGGACCAGCCGCGAATTGAAGTCGGCCATCGGCTCCGGCTTCCTGCATGTGGCGGTGGCCGACCCGGCACGGCTGGACGAGGCGGAGGCGATCCTGGAGATGCGGCTTGGCGGCACGGTGCAGCGCAGCCCGGAGGGCGCGCAGCTTTCCATCGTGGCCGGGTCGCCCAAGGCCGCCAACGAGGCGCTGGCGGCGCTGATCGCGGCCGGGATAGAGCTCGCCGATTTCTCCATGGGCTCGCCCAGCCTCGACGAAGTGTTCTTCGCGCTCACTGGCCAGCCACTGGATGAGGACGAGAAGGAGGACGCGCAGTGAGCACGACCAATATCAGCCCCGCGACGCTCTCCAACATCGCGCGCCCGCCGCAGCCTTCCGCCTTTTCGAACGCGCTGGTGTTCGGCTGGCGGGCGGTGCTGAAGTTCAAGCATGTGCCGGAGCAGCTTTTCGACCTCATCATGACGCCGCTCATGTTCACGCTGCTGTTCACCTTCGTGTTCGGCGGCGCGCTGGCGGGCTCGACGAGCGACTATCTGCAATTCTTCCTGCCGGGCATCCTGGTGCAGACCGTGGTCTTCAATTCGGTCTATTCGGGCATGGGCCTTTCCACGGACCTGTCGAAAGGGCTGTTCGAGCGCTTCCGCTCGCTGCCCATCTGGTCCTTGGCACCCTTTGCCGGGCTGATGGTGGGCGACGTGCTGCGCCACATCATCGCCGGGCTGATCATTCTCGGCGTCGGGCTGGCTCTGGGCTACCGGCCGGAGGCCGGCCTTGTGGGGGTGGTCGCCTCCTTCGCGCTTCTTATCGCTATCGGGTTCGGCGTGGGCTGGATATTCATCGTGCTCGGCCTTTTGATCCGCACGCCGATGACGGTGATGACCATCGGCTTCACCTTCATCTTCCCGCTGGTCTTCGCCTCCAACATCATGGTGCGGCCCGAGACCATGCCGGGCTGGCTTGAGGCCTTCGTCGTGCGCAACCCGGTCTCGCACATGACGACGGCGCTGCGCGGGCTGATGGCCGGCGAGGCGACGAGCGGGCAGGTGCTTCTGGCCCTTGCCGCGCCCGCGCTGCTTACGCTCGTGCTGGCGCCGGTGGTGCTGTGGCTTTACCGGCGTAACTGAACGCTCTTCACCGGGCGCGGCGTGGAACCGCGCCCGGTCGAGTTGTCTCTACTTTTCGGGCTGTGGCACGAGGTCGAAACCGTCGTCCTGATACTGGAAAAGCAGGCAGTCGGTGCCGGCTACGCAGCCGCTGAAATGGTTCAGCTTGCCCGGCAGATCGTAGAACGAGCCTGCCGGATATTCCGTGCGCTTGCCGTCGACGACCGCATAGAACGTGCCCTGCATGACCACGGTCGGGATGGACTGCGTGTGGTAGTGGAACGGATTGTCCTTGCCGGCGGGGAACATGACGAAGGCTTCGTAGGGGCCTTTGCCGGTGAGATCGCCGCGCACATTGGCGTATTTGATGCCGCCGGTTTTGGGAATTTCGATCCAGCTCAGTTCGGAAGCCGGGTAGGATACGATGCCCTCGTTCATGCCGGCATCCTGGGCGGAAGCGGCGGAGGCAAACAGCACTGCTGCAAGCGGTAGGGCGATCCTGGCGAATGTCTTCATCTTGAAACTCCTTTGCGATCAAATGGGTAGGTGCTGAAAAGGCTTGCGGTCGGTCTTGGCGGCCTCAGGCGTGAGGCAGAGCCAGGATTTCGTCGGTGCCGAGCACGTCGGCGAAAGTATCGGCCAGCGTCACGAGGGACGCCTGGTGCAGCGCATCGTGTGAGACCGTCGCGCCGCTCGGGCCGGTGATGTCGCGGGTGGCGCAGGCGTCGTGTGCGACGATGACGTCGTAGCCGAGCGGCACGGCATCCCGCGCGGCGCCTGAAACGCAGGCATGGGTCATCAGGCCGGTTATGATGAGGGTCTTGATGCCCTCGGCTTTCAGTTGCTTGTCGATATCCGTGGTCGGGAAGACGCTGACGGAAGATTTCCGCACCACTTCATGACCCGCCGAGGGGGCGATGTCGGGGTGGAAGCCGACCGTCTCGCCATCCTCCGCGAAGATCGGGGCGCCGGCGGGCGTGACGTGCTGTACATGGTAAACGGGCATGCCGGTCTCGTCCGCCATGGCGATGAGGCGCCTGGCATTGGCGAGCGCCTCTGTGCCGTCGGGGATCGGCATCCTGCCGGTGAAATACTCGTTCTGGAAGTCGATCACCAGCAGCGCTGTGCTTGCGGGGTCTATGCTCCGTGGCGCTGTGGCGCCGGCTATCGTCCTGATCGTGGGGTTACTCATGAGCACTCCTTTCGCGCTGTGTCGATAGATACGTAAACAAGAGGTCTTTGACTATTCATCTTGTAATCACCGGCAGACTGGTTTACCTCGCGCTCTTTCACAAGTGTCCCAAATGACAAAAGGCGATGGGATTGGGCCATGTTGCAGAAGAAAGCTGTGCACCGCGTCGCGGTGGTCGCGTTCGAGGGAATCAGCCCGTTTCACCTGTCGGTGCCCTGTATGGTGTTCGGGGACGATCTGGCCCGGCTCGGCGCGCCGCGCTACGACCTGACGGTGTGCGCGGAACGGCCCGGAAGCATCGCCACGCTTTCGGGGTTCTCGCTCGATGTGCCGAACGATCTGTCGGCGCTGCGGGAGGCGGACACGGTGATCGTTCCCGCCTGGGCCGATCCCGACACGCCACCTTCGCCGGAACTGGTCGATGCCCTCTGCGCGGCGCATGCGCGGGGCGCGCGGATGGTAGGCCTGTGCCTCGGCGCCTTCGTGCTGGCGGAGGCGGGGCTTCTGAACGGCCGCACCGCCTCCACTCATTGGGTCTGGGCCGACGATTTCGCCGCCCGTTTTCCCGCCGTCAGGCTGGATCGCGACGTGCTCTACGTGGACGAGGGGGACATGCTGACATCGGCCGGTACGGCGGCGGCCATCGATTGCTGCCTGCATCTCCTGCGCCGCGACCACGGCGCCGAGATCGCCAACAAGGTGGCGCGCCGCATGGTGGTGGCACCGCACCGCAGCGGCGGCCAAGCGCAGTATATCGAGCAGCCGCTGCCGAAGGCCGAGGGCGGCGATAGGCTGGCGAGCACGCTGGAATGGGCGGCGGCAAACCTGAAGGAACCGCTCTGCCTGGACCTTCTGGCCGAGCGCGCCGCCATGAGCCGTCGCAATTTCTCCCGCCGCTTCCGCAAGGCGACCGGCGTTACCGTGTCGCAATGGATCCTGATGCAGCGCCTGGCGCTGGCGCAGCGGCTTCTGGAAACCACCGACCGCAAAATGGAAGCGGTCGCCGAAGCCGTGGGCTTCGGCTCGGCGGTGACGCTGCGGCAGCAATTCTCGGCGGCATTTTCGGTTTCGCCGATGGCGTATCGGCGGCAGTTTCGGGAGCGGGGTGAGGGGGTAGGCGGTGGGTAAACGGGCCTTGCCGGTTACTTGCCCATCGCTTCGTGCAGGATCGTCAGGCAGAGGCCGTCGATGTTCTTCACCACCTCGTCGTTCCAGAAGCGCAGGGTCTTGAAGCCTTGGGTCTCGAAGTGCCTGTCGCGTTGGAGATCGCGTGTGGATTCCGAGTGCTGGCCGCCATCCACCTCGACGATCAGGCGTGCGTCGAAGCAGACGAAGTCGAGGATGTAGCCGTCGAGCGGGACCTGACGCTTGAACTTCAGGCCTTCGAGTTGCTTGTTGCGCAGCGCCTGCCATAGAAGGTTTTCGGCGAGCGTCGCATCAGCGCGCATGGTGCGGGCGAAGGTGCGGTGGGGCGGCGGGATTGGCTGGCGTGGCATAGCGGTTTATCCCCCTCTCTTGCGATTTCTAACACTTAGCCTCCGCTTCGCTCCAGCTAAGATGTTGAAATCGCTTTCTCCCCCACCAAGGGGGAGATAACACCGGCCGCGTTGTCCCGGCAAACCACCGGCGTCAACGTTTAGCGGCAACATAGATGCCGGCCATATTCTCCCCCTTGGCGGGGGAGAAAGCAATTTCTTGGGTTTGGCGAAGCCAAGCCCCTAGAAATTGCAAGAGAGGGGGCGACTACGTCGAGGTCGGGGAAACGGTGATGGCGTCGGCGCACGAATGGTTGAATCGCACCGCCTAGTGCCTCAAAAATACCCCTGCAGCGGCCGCACTTCCAAGCTCCCCGCCTTCAGCGCCGCAATAGCCTCCGCCACCGCCGCCGCACCCGACATCGTCGTGTAATACGGCACCTTCTGCATCAGCGTCGCGCGCCTTAGTGACTTCGAGTCCGATACCGCCTTCTGCCCGTCCGTCGTGTTAAAGACGAGGTGCACCTGGCGGTTGCGGATGGCGTCTTCTATGTGGGGGCGGCCTTCGAGGACCTTGTTGATCTTTTCGGCCTCGACGCCGTTTTCGCGCAGGAAGCGGGCGGTGCCGGAGGTGGCGAGCACCTTGAAGCCGAGGTCGGCCAGGCGCTTGACGGCAGGCAGGACGCGCGGCTTGTCGTCGTCGCGCACGGCGACGAAGAGTGTGCCGGAGCGGGGCAGGTCGACGCCGGCGCCGAGCTGTGCCTTGGCGAAGGCCAGCGCATAGTCGTAGTCGAGCCCCATCACCTCGCCGGTTGATTTCATCTCGGGGCCGAGCAGCGTGTCGACGCCGGGGAAGCGGGCGAAGGGGAAGACGGCTTCCTTGACGGCGATATGTCCGAGGTCGCGCGCATTGGGCATCGTGCCGTAATGGGCGAAGGCGTCCTCCAGGCTCTCGCCGGCCATGATGCGGGCGGCGATCTTGGCAATGGGGCGGCCGATGGTCTTGGCGACGAATGGCACGGTGCGCGAGGCGCGCGGGTTGACCTCCAGCACATAGACCTCGCCGTCCTTGACGGCGTATTGCACATTCATCAGCCCGCCGACATTGAGCGCGCGGGCAAGGGCCGCCGTCTGGCGCTCCAGTTCGGAGACGAGCGTATCCGAGAGCGAGTGGACCGGCAGGGAGCAGGCGCTGTCGCCGGAATGGATGCCGGCTTCCTCGATATGCTCCATGATGCCGGCAACATAGGTCTCGCGACCATCCGAGAGGCAATCGACATCGACCTCGATCGCCTCGGTCAGGTAGGTGTCGAAAAGCAGCGGGTTCTTCGACAGGAGCGTGTTGATCTGCCCGGTCTTGTCGGCCGGGTATTTCTGGCGGATTTCCTCGGTGACGAGGCCCGGCACGGTGTCGAGCAGGTAGGTCTGGAGCTGGCTCTCGTCATGGACGATCTGCATGGCGCGGCCGCCCAGCACGTAAGAGGGGCGCACGACCAGCGGGAAGCCGAGCTCGGAGGCGATGACGCGGGCCTGCTCGACCGAATAGGCGATGCCGTTCTTCGGCTGCTTGAGGCCGAGCTTGGTCAGGAGCTTCTGGAAGCGGTCGCGGTCCTCGGCAAGGTCGATCATGTCCGGCGCGGTGCCCAGGATCGGGATGCCCGCCCGCTCCAGCGCGTCGGCAAGCTTGAGCGGCGTCTGGCCGCCGAACTGGACGATGACGCCGACGAGGGTGCCCGCCTTCTGCTCGGCGCGCAGGATCTCCAGCACGTCCTCCGGCGTCAGCGGCTCGAAATAGAGGCGGTCGGAGGTGTCGTAGTCGGTGGAGACGGTCTCCGGATTGCAGTTGACCATGATGGATTCGTAACCGGCATCGGCCAGCGCGAAGGCGGCATGGCAACAGCAATAGTCGAACTCGATGCCCTGGCCGATGCGGTTCGGTCCGCCGCCCAGGATGACGACTTTCTTGCGGTCCGAAACGCGCGCCTCGTCGGCCAGCTCGCCGGCGAAGGGGGTCTCGTAGGTGGAATACATATAGGCGGTGGGGGCTGCGAATTCGGCGGCGCAGGTGTCGATGCGCTTGAACACCGGGCGGACGCCGAGGGATTCGCGAATCCTTGCAACCTCTTCCGTCTCTTTTCTCGTAAGGGAGGCGAGGCGGGAATCGGAGAAGCCCATGCCCTTCAGCATGCGCAGATTGGCCGCGTCCTGCGGCAGGCCGTGCTCGCGGATCCGGGCTTCCATGGCGATGATCGCGGCAATCTGCTCCAGGAACCAGGGGTCGATCTGGCACATGGCGTGGACTTCGGCGAGCGAGGTGCCCATGCGGATGGCCTGGGCCACCATGCGAAGCCGGTCGGGCGTCGGCGTACCGAGCGCGGCGCGGATCGCGTTCTTGTTCTCCGACGGGTCGCCGTCGGCGTCGAAGCCGGGGATCTCGATTTCGTCGAGGCCGGTGAGACCGGTTTCCAGCCCGCGCAGCGCCTTCTGCAGGCTTTCGGCGAAAGTGCGGCCGATGGCCATGACCTCGCCGACCGATTTCATGGCGGTGGAAAGCGTGTTGCCGGCGCCCGGGAACTTTTCGAAGGCAAAGCGCGGGATCTTGGTAACGACATAGTCGATGCTGGGTTCGAAAGAGGCGGGCGTGGCGCCGCCGGTGATGTCGTTCTCCAGTTCGTCGAGCGTGTAGCCGACGGCGAGCTTGGCCGCGACCTTGGCGATGGGAAAACCGGTCGCCTTGGAGGCGAGCGCGGAGGAACGCGACACACGCGGGTTCATCTCGATGACGACCAGTCGGCCCGTGTCGGGATTGACGGCGAACTGCACGTTGGAGCCACCGGTCTCCACCCCGATCTCGCGCAGCACGCGAATAGAGGCGTTGCGCATGATCTGGTATTCCTTGTCGGTGAGCGTGAGGGCAGGGGCCACCGTGATCGAATCGCCCGTGTGCACGCCCATCGGATCGACATTCTCGATAGAGCAGATGATGATGCAATTGTCCGCGCGGTCACGGACCACCTCCATCTCGTATTCCTTCCAGCCAAGGACCGATTCCTCGATCAGCACCTCGGTGGTGGGAGAGGCGTCGAGGCCGGACTGCACGATGTCGAAGAATTCGGTGCGGTTGTAGGCGATGCCGCCGCCCGTGCCGCCGAGCGTGAAGGAGGGGCGGATGATGGCCGGCAGGCCGACGAAATCGAGCGCCTGGGCGGCAATGGCCATGGCGTGGTTCATGTAGCGCTGCTTGCGGTCGCCCTCGCCGAGGTTCCAGTCATTTTCCAGCGCGTCCAGCGCCTCGTCGAGCGCGTCGCCCGACAGCTTCGCCTTGAGCTCGTTGCGCTGGGCCTCGTGGTGCTTCCGGTCGGCATTTTTGACTTCCGAGGCGTTGGCCAGCATGGAGCGCGGGGTTTCAAGCCCGATCGCCGCCATCGCCTCGCGGAACAGCGAGCGGTCCTCGGCCTTGTCGATGGCGTCCGGCTGGGCGCCGATCATCTCGACATTGTAGCGCTCCAAAACGCCCATGCGGCGCAGCGAAAGGGCGGTGTTGAGGGCCGTCTGGCCGCCCATGGTCGGCAGCAGCGCATCCGGCCGCTCCTTGGCGATGATCTTGGCGACGACTTCCGGGGTGATCGGCTCGATATAGGTGGCGTCGGCCAGTTCCGGGTCGGTCATGATGGTGGCCGGGTTGGAATTGACCAGGATGACCCGGTAGCCTTCCTCCTTCAGCGCCTTGACGGCCTGGGTACCAGAATAATCGAACTCGCAAGCCTGACCGATGACGATAGGGCCGGCCCCGATGATCAGGATCGACTTGATGTCCGTACGCTTGGGCATGGGAGTTCCGTTCGTGCTGCCGCAGGCCGCCTCGCGCATGAGCGGACGGGCCAAGCGGAAATTGTGAGGCTAGGCGGGCCTTATAGGCAATGGAACGGGCGGACGGAACCCCGAAAATGCAGGGTTCCACGGCCAATCGGCGGAAGGGACGGCAGCATCCGGAGGTTGGCCCGGCCGAGGACAGGGTTCCAACTCAGGGGCTGAGCGGCGAGGACAGCTTGCGGTCGGCCTCGGCAATTTCCTCCACCACGCGGGCAACGCTCTGGCGCGCAGCGATGCGCCGATACCAGGCGGCGAGGCCGGGAAAGGCGTCGAGGCGCGGGCCGTTCGTCCTGACGGCGTAGTGGATCGTCATGAACATGCCGATGTCGGCCACGGTGAAGACGCCGCAGAAATAGTCCCGCGTGCCGAGCTGTTCTTCAAGCCGGTTGTAGTGGCTGAGTATGCCTTTCTCGCCGCGCTGGCCTTCCTCCTGCCGCGCCTTCTGGCGCCCGGCGTCGGCAAGCGGCGGCTCGGTGCGATAAAGCAGGCGGCGAACGTCGGCGAACAGGATTTCGTCGGCATTGAGCTCGACCAGGCGGCAGCGGGCCTTTCCCCCGGGATCGGCGGGATAAAGGGGAGGAGCCGGATAGGCATCCTCGAGATATTCGAGGATGACGGTTGAATCGAAGATCGTCAGGTCTCCGTCGACCAGCACCGGCACCTGGCCCTTGGGATTGGCGGCGGCGACGGCAGGGTGCTTTGGCCTGTAGCCTTCGTCTTGCGTGAAGGCGACCTCGATGCGCTCGAAGCCGATGTTCTTTTCATAAAGCGCGATCTCCACCTTGCGCGAGAAAAGGCTGAGGGGTCCCGAATAAAGCCGCATGTGTTTCCTCTAGATTCAAAATCCGTGCGGCAGAACAATAAGAGAACGTTTGGGGCAATACAATGAGGGGATGTGGCGCTCCTGTCATTGCCAGACGGTGGAGTTTCGTGAACAGACTGGCGAAGGGACGATCTCGCTCCGGCATTGGTATTCCCACATCTGCCGATCTTGAGCGGAACCCGCGATCTTGCTATCCATATCCTCGGTAAGCTGCCCCGCAGCTCCTTATCCTGAGGGGTTCGCGGCCTGTGGTCACCAGCTCTCAGGGTGACCGTGCGATGCACGGTGATCCTATGACTGGCAAGACCAAACCACCGCACACCGGCTGGACAATTGTCCAGTCCATTTTGCGTCCGGCCCTCCCGATCGCGAGCTTCTACCTCACCGAGATTCTCGTCGGCCTCACCGACCTTGCGGTGGTGGGCGCACTCGGCACTGCGCCGCTCGCGGCCGTCGGTCTGGGCAAGACCGTTCTGCTTTCCTTCCTGACCATTGGCTTCGCGGTGCTGTCGGCGGGAACAGTGTTCATGGCCGAAGGCCCCTCGCCACGACGCTGCGGAGAAGTGTTCGCCGCCTGTCTGCTGGTCACGCTGCCGTTTGCGGCGGTCGCGCTTGCCATCGGGGTGGAAAGTGGGCGGATGCTT
This sequence comes from Nitratireductor luteus, assembly GCF_026162365.1. GTDB lineage: Bacteria > Pseudomonadota > Alphaproteobacteria > Rhizobiales > Rhizobiaceae > Chelativorans > Chelativorans luteus. The sequence goes on from NZ_JAOANW010000005.1 coordinate 350,551, forward strand.
GCATGGGGCGGCTATGAACCGGATCTCGCAACGCTCTACGAAGCCTATACCGGAATCCTCGCTTGGGCGATTGCGCCCGCCATGATCTTCGCTGCACTGAAAAACGTGCTGAATGCCGTAGAACGCACTCAAGTTATCTTCTGGCTCTCGGCAGGTATCGTTCTCGGCAATCTTGCAGGCAGCATCGTCCTCGTTCACGGCTTCGGCACATGGTCGGGTCTCGGCGTTGCCGGGGCAGCTTGGGCGACGGTGGTCGTCAATCTCGGGGCTGCCGGTATTCTTGCAATTTATTGTTTCAGCCGGGGCTTGCTCACTTTTGTGCGGTTGCGCACCATGGCTGTGTTGCAGTGGGCCGGTGCGGTGCTCAGGCTTGGATGGGCGGCGGGCGGCCAGCAGGGGCTGGAGAGCGTGCTGTTCGTAGCGGTTCTCTTCGCTCTTGGCATATACTCGGCAGACTGGCTTGCTGCCGGCACGGTTGTTTTCGCTGTAATGGAGCTGAACTTTGCGTTGAACAGCGCGCTTGGGGAGGTGCTCGCCGCACGCCTCGCACGGCTGCGGGCGCTGGAACGCCGATGCGAAGCACGGCGTCTCTTTCGCATTGCCGTCGTTTTAAGCGGCGGGTCGGCTGCAGCATTCGCGCTGCTTGTCGCCATCTTCGCAGACGGTGCCGTCGCGATCTTCGCCACACAGGAGATCGCACCGGCAACCGTTTCCCTGATGCGATCGCTTTTGCGCTGGACAGCACCCTTGTTCGTCCTCGATGCTTGGCAACTCCTTTTCGTCCACGCGCTCCGTGGTCTCAGAAGGACGGTGATGCCGATGATCGCAAGCGCAAGTTGTTATGGGGCGATAGGTCTCGGCGGCGGGCTCCTGCTGGCTGAGCCATTCGGCCTCGGTGCCCCCGGCATTTGGACAGGTTTCTGCTTGGGCCTCGCTGCTGCTGCGAGCATTCTGTGGCTGATGACGCAGCGCGCCACTTGACTAGCCAACAGGCCGCATTGAGGCTTCCACCCTGCATTGCAGTGTGATGCACTTTGGCGGAACCTTCGCCTCGTCCGCAGTCAAGACTCCCTGCAAGCTGGTCGCGCGACAGAATTGATTTCAAATGGCGGGGCGATGTTCTAATCTGCCGCAACGGGGGCCCGGCCGCATTGTTGCCGTTCAGCACCGGTCGAAAGGATGCGAGGAAGCATGCGCTGGAAGGGTCGTCGTCAAAGCAGCAATATCGAGGATCGGCGCGGGCAGGGCGGCGGGATGTTTCCCGGCGGGTTCGGGCGCGGGGGCGGGCCGCGCATACGCCTTCCCGCAGGCCGGGCCGGACGCGCCGGCGGCGGCGGATTGTCGGGGATCATCCTTCTCGTGGTTCTCTTCTTCGTGTTGCGGGCTTGCGGCATCGATCCGCTCGAGATGCTCGCGGGCGGGCCAACCGGCGGGCAGGTGACGCAGCAGACGGCGCCCACGTCCTCCGGTGCCAGCGACGAGATGACCCAGTTCGTCAGCGTGGTTCTGGCCGAGACGGAGGATGTGTGGAACGGCATCTTCGAGGCTCAGGGCCTGAACTATGAGGAGCCTTCCTTGGTGCTGTTCGGCGGACAGGTGCGCTCGGCCTGCGGCTCGGCGTCCTCGGCCAGCGGACCGTTCTATTGCCCCGGCGACAAGAAGGTCTATCTCGATACCAGCTTCTTCGACCAGCTCGCCCGCCAATTCGGCGCTGCCGGCGATTTTGCCCAAGCCTATGTCATAGCCCACGAGGTTGGGCACCATGTTCAGAATATCACCGGCATCCTGCCGCGCTTCAACGAGATGCGCCAGCGCATGAGCCAGGTGGAGGCCAATGAAATGTCCGTGCGTGTCGAGCTGCAGGCCGATTGCTTCGCCGGCATATGGGCGCGTTATACCGCGCAGAAGGGGCTGCTGGAGGAAGGCGACATCGAGGAGGCGCTGAACGCGGCCAACCAGATCGGCGACGATACGCTGCAGCGGCGCACCCAGGGCTATGTGGTGCCCGACAGTTTCAACCACGGTACGTCGGAGCAACGGCGCACGTGGTTTACGCGGGGGCTCAAGAACGGGCGGCTGACCGACTGCGATACGTTCAACGAACCGGTTTGAACGATGTTGAGGGGACGCCCGCCCGGCCCACGTTGAAAGGCCCGATGGCTCATGATCAGGATCGGTACGATTTTTGCGCTGGCGGTTGCGGCAGCCGGCGGTATCGCCACGTCACAGGCACCGGAGTTCGCCCAGCAATACCGGCAGAGGCTCGGCGGGGCGCTGGATGAAATGGCACAGGTGGTGGCGGATTTCGACGCGGATGCGGCCAGGAACGGCCTGCAGCGGGAGGAAGCGCTTGCGGCCTACGATGCCGCAGGGGAGCCTTTCCTCGCGGACCGAAGCCGCTCGATGCGCCGCGCCGTCGATCGTTTCGAGCATCTGAGCGCGCAGGCGCGCCGCTTCGAGACGATGCCGGCTGTCCTGCGCCCGGTGATCCTCGTGACGGGGCCGGACTCAAAGGTGGCCGGGAGCGCCTGGAACGATTTCGAGCCCGCCGTGTCGGTGACGCCGCACGGCCTTATCTGGACCGCCGCCGGCGCCTTGGGTGGTTTCGGGGCGGCGCGGCTGATCGCCCTGCCGTTTCGGCGGGGACGGCGCGCGATCGTAAGGGGTCGGTGAAAAGATCGTTGCAAATTGAACTGTTGCACTTAAACGCGCTTTAAGCCGCTGCCGCTATGGTGCCCGATCGAACGGGAGAGGCGGGGCCATGAAACTTTCGAAGACGAGAATGCTGCGGGATACCGTTTGCGCCTTCGGGCGCGACCGCGCGGGCAATTTCGGAATGCTTGCCGCACTGCTTTCGCTGCCGTTGCTCGGTGCGGTCGGGCTGGCCATCGACTATAGCACCATGAGCCGGACGCGCGTGCAACTGCAGCAGGCGGTCGATGCCGCCGTGCTGGCCGTTGCCCAGCGCGGGGCGGACATATCCAAGAGCGAAGCCCGGCGGATCGCCGAGAATTATATGTCCGGCAATTTGGCCGGGATCTACCGGAACCTGGATGTGTCGCGGGAAGGAACACGCGTGACGCTCAAGGCGGAGACCGACGCGTCGCTGGCCTTCGGGGGGCTGTTCGGGCTCACCAACCAGCCCATCAACGCCATCGCCAGCGCCGACATCGCCTATTCGACCTACGAGGTCGCGCTTGTGCTCGATACGACCGGGTCCATGCGCGGCGGCAAGCTGCAGTCGATGAAGGATGCGGTGATCGGCCTGGTCGACGACCTCTCCGGACAGGTGAGCGACCCGGAGCGCCTGAAATTCGCGCTCGTTCCGTTCTCGAGCTTCGTGAATGTCGGCCCGCAATACGGACCGAAATTCGACGATAAAGGCAAGATCATCAAGGGAACCGGGGCGGAATGGCTGGATTTGCACGGTAAAGCGGACACTCCGCAGGTGGAATTGAGCAAGAATGTGAGCCGATTCGAGCTGTTTCATCAATTGGGGCAGGAGTGGAAAGGCTGCGTGGAAACGCGCTATCCTTCGAAGAAGGGTGACCACGACGTGGCCGACACGCCAGCGGACAAGAGCGACAAGAACAGCTACTTCGTGCCAGCTTTCGCCATCGACGAGCCGGACGACATCAATTGGGGCGGCAGGCCTGTCTACACCAACAGCTATCTGCAATCGCCCGCCGACCCGCTGAGCAAGGATCCGGAGCACAAGGAAGGCAAGCTCAAGAAATACGGCATTACAAATGCCGCCGAGATCGCGGCGGGCACTAGCACTGAGACCGGCGACGGCGCGCCTGCCGCGGGGGTCGAATATGGACCGGTCCCTGGCCCGAAGAATTTCTCCAGAGGCAAGGGCCCGAACAATAATTGCTTCGCCCAGCCCATCATACCGCTTTCGAACAGCTATGCAGGTATCAAGTCCAAGGTGAGGGCGTTCGAGGCCAACGGCAATACCAACATTATGGAGGGTGTGGCCTGGGGATTCCGGGTGCTATCGCCGGGCGAACCGTTCTCGCAGGGCAAGGACGACAAGAACGATCCGCGGATCGAGAAGATCATGGTGGTGCTGTCGGACGGTGCGAATGTGTTCGGCAATCGCGGTGTCAAACTCGGCTCTTCCTATTCCAGCTTCGGATATCTGGTGGACGGGCGGCTGGGCATTTCGGCCGGAGGGGCCAAGGCCACCAATACGAAGATGAACGAAAAGACCCTACAGGCATGCCAGAACGCCAAGGATGAGGGTATAGAGGTCTACACGATCCGGCTGGAGGAACCGGACGTGGCCACCGGCATGATGCTGCAGGAATGCGCCTCGTCGCCGGGACACTTCTTCGATGCGCCATCGCGCAGCCAACTCGACGCGGTCTTCGAGAAGATCGGCGACGGTATCGTGAAGCTCCGCATTTCTTCTTAGCCCGGCTGATCCTGGGGGCGGGCAGGGCGGTCCATCGGGCCGCCCTTTTGCTTGGGTCAGCGTTCGGCCAGCGCTGGTTCGCCGTGCTTCCGGCGGATCAGATTTGCAAAGCGGCGGAACAGGTAGTGGGAATCCTGCGGGCCCGGAGAGGCCTCAGGATGATGCTGCACCGAGAAGACCGGGCGTCCGATCAGCGTGATGCCGCAATTGGTGCCGTCGAACAGCGATACGTGTGTCTCCTCAACGCCTTCGGGCAGGCTGTCGCCGTCGACCGCGAAGCCGTGGTTCATGGAAACGATCTCCACCTTGCCGGTGGTGAAGTCCTTGACCGGGTGGTTGGCGCCATGGTGGCCCTGGTGCATCTTGAGTGTCCTGGCGCCCAGCGCCAGCGCGAGCATCTGATGGCCGAGGCAGATGCCGAAGATGGGAATGTCCGTCTCCAAGAGTTCCCGGATGATCGGTACGGCATATTCGCCGGTGGCCTCGGGGTCGCCCGGACCGTTGGAAAGAAAGATGCCGTCAGGCTCCAAGGCCACGATGTCGGCGGCCGGCGTGGTGGCGGGTACGACCGTGACCTTGGCGCCAAGGCTTGCCAGAAGGCGCAGGATATTGCGTTTCACGCCGTAATCGATGGCGGCGATGTGGATCTTTTCATCGTCCAAAGTGCCGTAGCCTTCGTCCCACACCCATGGCGTTTGCGTCCAGGTGCTGCTTTGGCCGGAGGTGACTTCGCGGGCGAGATCGAGCCCGAGGAGGCCGGTCCAACTGGCGGCCCGGGCCTTGAGTGCCTCGATATCGAAACGGCCGTCCGGTTCATGGGCGATCACGGCGTTGGCCGCGCCTTTTTCGCGCAGCAGCGCGGTGAGGGCGCGGGTGTCGACACCGGCCATGGCGACGATGCCGCGGCGCTTCAGCCATGTATCCAGATGGTCGACGGAGCGGTAGCTGGACGGATCGGTAACCTCGGCGCGGAAGATCGCGCCGACGGCACCGGCGCGGGCAGCCGGATTGAGGTCTTCGACGTCCTCTTCATTGGCGCCGACATTGCCGATATGCGGAAATGTGAAGGTAACGATCTGGCCGGCATAGGAGGGATCCGTGAGGATCTCCTGATAGCCCGTCAATGCGGTGTTGAAGCAGACTTCGGCGACAGCCTCGCCGGTGGCGCCCAGCCCGCGGCCTTCGAGGACCGTGCCGTCGGCAAGAACGAGCAATGCTGTCGGCTTGATCTCGTTCCAGGGGGCGATGCTGGTCACCATTCTTCTTCTCTCCATCATTCGGCCGGAAACGCTTCCAGCGCGTCCTTTAGGGCGCACAAAGGACACTGTAAACTACTGAATCCGAGCATCGCGCTTTGCCAAAATCGATTCCGAGTTTCGAACTGGTGCCGTAGCCGGGGGACTTGAATTCCCATCCTGCTTGCGCCATATGGCGCGGCGGATCACAACGGGCGACGGCGAAAGGCCGCGCGGTACCCGCTCAAGGCCGTGATTTAATGTCCATGCAGGGCACGGACAATAGACAAAGGCAAACTGGCGGTCAATTGATCGGCCTGAAACGGGCTGCAATAACTTACCCAACGAATCCAGTGGCTTAACGATGAAGAAACGGTTTGCGCCGGCCCGATGTCGGCGCTATGTTCGCAAATGCGACAGGAGATGAATGCCATGCGCGAGAAAATCGCTCAGGCGCTGAATGACGCTCTGACCAAGAACGACAAGCGCCGGATTTCGACGCTTCGCCTTATCCAGACGGCCATCAAGGACCGCGACGTGGCCAACCGCAGCGCCGGCAAGGATCCGGTGACCGATGACGAGATTCTGGAAGTGCTCGTCCGCATGGTGAAGCAGCGCAAGGAATCGGCCAAGGGCTTCGAGGAAGGCAATCGTCTCGAACTCGCCGAGCAGGAGCGCGAGGAAATCGCGATCATCGCCGAATTCATGCCCAAGCCGCTAGGCGAGGACGATATGAAGAAGGCCTGCGAGGAAGTGGTCCACGAAGTGGGCGCCGGCGGCCTGCGCGACATGGGCCGCTGCATGAATGCGCTGAAGGAGAAATTTCCTGGACGCATGGATATCGGCAAGGCGAGCGGCATCGTCAAGGACATGCTGCGATAAGGACCGAGCCTGGGCCTCGGATAATCATGGTTGAGGAAAGCCGGCCCGGGCGGGTCGGCTTTTGCATTCTGGAAGAAGCCGCCGCCACATGAAGGGCCGGCGCCTGTGAATAGCGGTGAGGAAGGCAAGCTGGCGCTCGCGGGACGGCGGAATTGTGCTTATATGCTCGATTGACAGAGAGCCGGACACCATGCGCTTCCCACCCTCGTTCCTCGATGAAATTCGCGACCGCGTGCCGATTTCGCAGGTTGTGGGTACGCGGGTGACCTTCGACAAGCGCAAGACCAATGCGGCGCGCGGCGACTACTGGGCGTGCTGTCCGTTCCATGGCGAGAATACGCCGAGCTTTCATTGCGAGGACAAGAAGGGCCGCTATCACTGTTTCGGTTGCGGCGTTTCGGGCGATCATTTCAAGTTTCTGAGCGAACTCGACGGGCTGAGCTTTCCCGAAGCCGTCGAGCGCGTGGCCGAGATGGCCGGCGTGCCCATGCCTGCCCGCGATCCGGAGGCGGAAAAGCGGGAAAAGCAGCGGGCGAGTCTGACCGACGTCATGGACATGGCAGCGCGCTTCTTCGAGGAAAGGCTGCATGGCCCGGAAGGGGCGGAGGCACGGGCCTATCTGCGCGGACGAGGTCTTTCCAGCGCGACGCAGCAGAGCTTCCGCCTTGGCTTTGCGCCCGACAGCCGCAACGCGCTGAAGGAGCACCTTGCCGGCAAGGGCATCACGAGGGAACAGATGGAGGCCTGCGGTCTTGTCTATAGCGGGCCGGACATACCCGTCTCCTACGACCGGTTTCGCGGCCGCATCATGTTTCCCATCGAGGATACGCGAGGCCGGGTGATCGCCTTTGGCGGACGGGCGCTGTCGGCCAATATTCCCGCCAAATATCTCAACTCGCCGGACACGGAGCTCTTCCACAAGGGCAATGTGCTCTACAATCATGCGCGCGCACGCCGTGCCACGGCGAAGGGCGAGAGCGTGATTGCCGTCGAAGGCTACATGGATGTGATCGCGCTTGCGCAGGCGGGTGTGGAGAACGTCGTCGCCCCGCTCGGGACGGCGCTGACGGAAAACCAGCTTGAGCTGCTTTGGCGGATACATGGTGAGCCGGTCCTGTGTTTCGACGGGGATAGCGCAGGCCTGCGCGCGGCATGGCGGGCGGCGGACATGGCGCTGCCCATGGTGCAGGCGGGGCGCACGCTGCAATTTGCGCTGCTGCCCGAGGGCAAGGACCCCGACGATCTGGTGCGCGAGGAAGGCCGAGCTGCAGTCGACGCGCTGATTTCGCAGGCCCGACCGATGGCCGACCTGATCTGGACACGCGAAACCTCGGGCAAGGTGTTCGACACGCCCGAGCGGCGGGCCGAGCTCGAAAAGGCGCTACGCGAACTCACCGGCCGCATCCGCGACGAGAATGTGCGCCGCCATTACGCACAGGACATGCGTGAGCGGGTGATCAGCTTTTTCGGCGCGGACCAGAGCCGACGCGGGCGGGGCGACAACTTACGCAAGGACGGGCAGCAGGGGCGGGGACGGCCGGGCGCGGCCTCCGGCCGGCTGGCCGTTTCGGAAAGCCTGGCGCGTTCGGGCATGGTTCGCGCGGCGACGGGCGGCACCACGCTCAGGGAGGCGACGATCGTCGTGGCTCTGATCAACCACCCGGTGCTGCTGGACGAGCACTTCGACAAAGCGGAGAGGCTGACGCTGACGAGCCCGGACATGGCCCGGCTGCGCAGTGCGCTTTTCGACGCTATGGCCCATGGCGCTGCGCATGAGGCGGCGGCCGTGCGCGAGGCGTTGACCGCGGCCGGTTTCGGCGAAGCGTTGGAGAAAGCGGAGGCGCTGGTGCGGCGTGCGCGGCAATGGCCGGCGCTGGCGGATGCAGCGCTCGAAGACGCGCGCGAAGCGTTTCTGCAGGCCTTGCACTTGCACGTTTCAAGCGGCTCTCTACATAAGGAGCTCAAAGCGGCGGAACTCGCGCTCGCCGACGACCCGACGGAAGAAAACTATCGGCACCTCGTGGAGATCCAGGCTGAACTCAGGAATATACAAGCGACCGAAGCGCTCATCGAAGGCTTTGGGCTTCTTTCCGGTCGCGCTAGCCAATCTTGAGCAGGGTTTCCCGTTTATGGCGGCAATCGGAACCGAATTGCCAGCAAAAGACCGGCTGATTCGCTTTTTTGGAGCGAATCATGGCACAGGCGCTTGACCTTGGCGGCAATTGCAGGAATCAGGATCGATTCGACAGGGTGTGGACCGAATCCGGCTGTAAGTGTGTAAATGTAGAATGCGCGACGGCGAAGTGCGGGGAAACCCGCATTCGATGTCAGGGTTAATCGGGCTTTAACGCAGCGGCGGATAGAGCCTCGGACATCGCGCAAAAGCATCGGCATGATTCGGTGAGCAGGATGCCGCCAGCGTGCCGGTTGGAGAAAGCAAAGCATGGCAACAAAAGAGAAGGAAGAGGTCGAAACCGAACGTGAGGGCTCCGACGGCCCGCTGCTCGACCTTTCCGACGACGCAGTCAAGAAAATGATCAAGGCCGCCAAGAAGCGCGGCTACGTGACCATGGACGAGCTGAACGCGGTCCTGCCTTCCGGCGAAGTGTCCTCCGAACAGATCGAGGATACGATGGCCATGCTTTCCGACATGGGCATCAACGTCGTCGAGGATGACGAGGCGGCTGAGGATTCCGAGCAGGACAACAGCGAGGAAGACAGCACGGAAGTCGCCGAGCAGACCGGCACCGCCGTTCAGCCGACGACTACCAAGAAGGAGCCGACGGACCGCACGGACGACCCCGTTCGCATGTATCTGCGCGAGATGGGCTCGGTCGAGCTTCTTTCGCGCGAGGGCGAAATCGCCATCGCCAAGCGCATCGAGGCCGGCCGCGAGACGATGATCGCGGGGCTGTGCGAGAGCCCGCTGACCTTCCAGGCGCTCATTATCTGGCGCGATGAGTTGAATGAGGGCAAGATCCTCCTTCGCGAGATCATCGACCTGGAAGCTACCTATGCGGGGCCCGAGGCCAAGCAGGCGCCGGTGGTGCAGCGGCCCGACGAGAATGCCAAGCCGGCCGAAGATCAGCCCAAGCGTTCGCGCGACGACGACATCACCAATGTCGGCGGCGAGGCGCAGACCGAGGATGATGACGACGAGGACGATGAGGCCAATCTGTCGCTGGCGGCGATGGAAGCCGAGCTCAAGCCCGGCGTCATGGAAACCCTCGACTTCATCGCCGACACCTACCGGAAACTGCGCAAGCTGCAGGACCAGCAGGTAGAATCGAGCCTGGCCGACGGCGACAGCCTGTCGGACAGCCAGAAGCGGCGCTACAAGCAGCTCAAGGACGAGCTCATCACTTCTGTGAAGTCCTTGTCGCTTAACAACCAGCGTATCGAGACGCTGGTCGAGCAACTCTACGACATCAACAAGCGGCTGGTGCAGAACGAAGGCCGCCTGCTGCGGCTTTCCGAAAGCTATGGCGTGAAGCGCGAGGAATTCCTCAAGGCTTACCAGGGCTACGAGCTCGATCCGAACTGGACCGAGACGGTTGCCGGACTGCCGGGTAAGGGCTGGAAGGAATTTGCAGCCAGCGAGGCCGACACGATCGATGCGCTGCGCACCGAGATTCAGAACCTGGCGCAGGAGACCGCGATCTCCATCGGCGAGTTCCGGAAGATCGTGAATCAGGTGCAGAAGGGCGAGCGCGAGGCGGCCATTGCCAAGAAGGAGATGGTGGAAGCCAATCTGCGCCTCGTCATCTCAATCGCCAAGAAATACACGAACCGTGGCCTGCAGTTCCTGGACCTCATCCAGGAGGGCAATATCGGCCTGATGAAGGCGGTGGACAAGTTCGAGTATCGCCGCGGCTACAAGTTCTCCACCTACGCGACGTGGTGGATCAGGCAGGCGATCACCCGCTCGATCGCCGACCAGGCACGCACGATCCGCATCCCGGTGCACATGATCGAGACGATCAACAAGATCGTGCGGACTTCTCGCCAGATGCTGCATGAGATCGGCCGCGAGCCGACGCCGGAGGAACTGGCCGAGAAGCTGGCCATGCCGCTGGAAAAGGTGCGCAAGGTGTTGAAGATCGCCAAGGAGCCGATCAGCCTCGAAACGCCCGTGGGCGACGAGGAAGATTCGCATCTGGGTGATTTCATCGAGGACAAGATGGCGGTGCTGCCGATCGATGCGGCGATCCAGGCCAATCTGCGCGAGACGACGACGCGTGTTCTGGCCTCGCTGACGCCGCGCGAGGAGCGCGTGCTGCGCATGCGCTTCGGCATCGGCATGAACACCGACCACACGCTGGAGGAAGTCGGCCAGCAGTTCTCGGTGACGCGCGAGCGTATCCGCCAGATCGAGGCCAAGGCGCTGAGGAAGCTCAAGCATCCGAGCCGCAGCCGCAAGCTGCGGAGCTTCCTGGACAGCTAGAATGTCTTGGAACAGAATGACAAGGAGCCCCGCATCGTCGGGGCTCTTTATTTTTGCAGGCCCTTTATCACAGCGCCAAGCACTGCCATCTGATCCCGTAGATCGCCTCCATCGATCAGCGCGAGGACGGCGCGGTCGAACATCGCCCCCAGCGCTACCGTGAGCGCGTCGAGAGGCAGGGGCTTCAATGCTCCGGCGTTCATTGCCGCTTCCAACCCCTCCCGAAGCGTCCGGTTGCCGTGGGCGTCGTCGATCTCATCCATGCGCGCACGGCCAAGAACGGAGGGACCGTCCAGGAGCAGGAGGCGGGCGCGGCCTTGCTGCTGCATGACGCTCAGATACGCCTCGCCGCCGGTCAGCAACGCGCTCACGGCATCAAGAGTCATGGGCACGGCCTGCTCGATCTCGGCGGCGACGGCCGCCGCCTCGGTCTCGACGACGGCCGCGAACAGGGCCTGCTTGTCGGGAAAGTGATGATAGAGCGCGCCCCTGGTGAGGTCGGCCGTGGCAACGATTTCGGGTGTGCCGGTATCGGCATAGCCTTTCGACACAAAAAGGGCGCGGCCGGCTTCGAGCAGGCGGGCGCGGGTCGTCTCCGTCCGCTCGCGATTGGTTTTCCGTTGCATACATGCAGCCTGTATGTTAATTAAAGATACATGCAGTATGTTTCTTTTGCCAAAGGATGCCAAGCCATGAAGATCACCAGCTATTATCCGGTTATCATGACCGAGAACGTATCGGGGACCGCCGCTTTCTACATGGCGCATTTTCGGTTCCGGCCGGTGTTCGAGAGCGATTGGTACGTGCATCTGCAGTCGAGCGAGGACCAAAGCGTCAATCTGGCTGTTCTCGACGGCGACCATGAAACAGTTCCGGAGGTGGCGCGAGGCCGGGTTTCGGGACTCATACTGAACTTCGAGGTCGAAGACGTGGAGGCCGAATATGAGCGGGCGAGGGGAGCCGGGCTGCCCGTTTTGCAGACATTGCGCGATGAGGATTTCGGCCAGCGCCATTTCATAACACGGGACCCGAACGGAGTGCTGATCGACGTCATCAAGCCGATCGAGCCCAGTGCGGAGTTCATGAAGCAGTATATGCCTTGAGGTCGGAGCGGCTGTCGGCGGCATCTTGCGATGCCCGTGCGGCAGGCGCATAGTTGATGGCGGCGGTGGGGTAACAGGTCCGGCGCCTAGCGGGTTGTTCCGCTTGTGTCACGGCGCCGGGGGAGGTGTGACGTGACGACATATATCATGCTGGTGAACTGGACAGACCAAGGCGTGAAAAACGTGCGCGAGTCGCCGAAGCGGCTCGACACCGCCAAGGCCCTGCTCGAGGAGATGGGCGGTGCGTTCAAGGCCGTCTATCTGACCATGGGCGACTGCGACTTGGTGGCTGTGTGCGAAGCGCCGGACGATGCAGTTGCGGCGCGGTTCGCGCTGACGCTAAGTGCCGGCGGGAACGTGCGTACGCGCACGCTCAAGGCGTTCCCTGAGGCCGCCTATCGCGAGATCATCAAGTCACTTGGTTGAGGGCTACGCTTGACAGGCGCGGCCTGCCGATGCGCCACCGAGATATGCGGCAGACTGTCCTGACTGTTTCGACTTCCGGTCCCGGTCTTTACGAGATTACCGGCCGGGCGGCTCAGTTTGTGCGGGAAAGCGGTGTGGAAACGGCACTGCTGACGGTTTTCGTGCGCCACACATCCTGTTCGCTCATCATACAGGAGAACGCCGATCCGGACGTGAAGCGCGACCTCCACGTATTCTTCCGGCGGCTGGTTCCTCCCTCTGACGATGCGTCCATGGATTGGGTTGTCCACTGCACCGAGGGTCCCGACGATATGCCGGCGCATATCAAGGCCGCGCTCACGGAGACCTCCATCGGCATTCCCGTTGCGGATGGCCGCTTGATGCTGGGTATCTGGCAGGGCATTTATCTCTTCGAGCACCGCGACGCGCCGCATCGGCGTGAAATCGTGCTACATTTGAGCTGAGGCACGCCGGACCGGAAACATCAATGGAGGCAGCATGTCATTTCTAAAGCGTCTGTTTGGCGGCGGCGATGCAAGTGAGACCAGCGAAACGGTTGGCGAACCGGTGGAGCACAAGGGTTTCACCATCCGCGCTACGCCGTTTCGCACGGGTAGCGAGTTCCAGACCTGCGGCGTGGTTTCCAAGGAGATCGACGGGGAAGTGAAGGAGCATCGCTTCATCCGCGCCGACCGTTTCCCAAGCGCGGAACTTGCAGCAGAGCAAGCCCTGCGCAAGGGCAAGCAAATGGTGGACGAGCAAGGGGCGTCGATCTTTTAAGGTTTATTGCGAATTGTCGCTCAGATGGCGCCGGCCTCCTCTCTAGCAATTTCCAACGCTTAGCTTCCGCTTCGCCCCAGCTAAATGTTGAAATTGCTTTCTCCCCTGGCGAGAGGAGATAGGTGCCGGTGCAAACGCCCTTTGCCAATCGCCAGCGGCTTGCCAATCGCCAGCGGCAGTGATCGCGCAGTCCCCTATCTCTCCCGGGCGGAGGAGGAAAGCAAATTCTTGGGCTTAGAGCGCCGTGCGTCCTTTTGGACGCACAAAGGACGCTCTATTTCTTTGTTTTTCCGCATTTATGCGGACGTCAGGTGATTTCACCTGACTGCAAAATGCTATAGCCAAACTAAGTCTTTAGAATCTGCAAGTCAGGAGCGTTCCTTGCTTGGCCGCTCCCTCGCCGCTGGGCCGGAGAGGATCAGCCAGCTTGCGCGACGATCTCGACCAGTTCCACGTCGAAGACCAGGTCGTGGCCGGCGAGGGGGTGGTTGGCGTCCACGGTGACTTCCTGATCGTTCATGTCAACCACGGTCAGCGGAATCTGGCGGCCCTCGGGGGTCGTTGCCTGCAGGCTCGCGCCGAGCTTCAGGTCGAGGTCCGGCGGAAAAGCGTCGCGCGGCACGCTCTGGATCTGGCGCTCGTCGCGCGGGCCGTAGGCCTCGTCCGCCGGGATCGTCACGGTGGATTTCTCACCGACATTCATGCCCTCGATCTGCTTTTCCAGTCCGGGGATGATCTGACCGCCGCCGACCTGGAATTCCAGCGGGTCCCTGCCCGCGGAGGAATCGAATTCGGTGCCGTCTTCCAGCTTACCGGTATAGTGAACGCGTACGACGTCGCCGCTCTTTGCCTCGCTCATATGATGTTCTCAATCGTTCCTGGGGTGAATGTCGGGCGTGCAGCTCATGCGCGCGCCATCGAACCTCCGCTCGCAGGCGGATGTTGGCTGAGGGTAGGGCATGAGGCAGCGATGTAAACCCGCCGGAGCCGATTTTTTTGAGGAGCCGCCGCGCCGGGAGGAAGGGCGCGGCGGAGGGAGACCTACTTGCCTACCAGCGCCCACAAGACGCCAAAGGGATCGCGAAGCGTCGCGTAGCGGTCACCCCAGAACATTTTCTGCAAGGGCAGTTCGACCGTCATGCCCTCGGTGTTGGACACGCGTTCCCACCAGGCATCGATGTCATCGACAATGAGATGCATGGTGAAGCCCTGCGGCTTCTCGAATGCATGGCCATGCTCGGGGTAGAAGTCTGACAGCATGACGGAGCTGCCGTTGACGTAGAGATGCACATGCATGGTGCGCCCCTTCTCGTCGGGCGGATAGGCGAAGACCTGCTCCGCCCCGAAGGCCTTCGCGTAGAACTCGGCCGCCTTGGCGGCGCCGTCGACGGATAGATAGGCGACGACGCCCCCCTTGGTTTCCGGCACTTCCTGGGTTTGTTCCATGGCCGACATTGCTGGTTCCTTTCATGGCAGGTTCCGACCGTATCCACCGGTCCTGATCAAGACGCACACGTTTGAAGGAATCCGACAGGCGCCGGAATTTCTTTTCATTCCGCAGCAGCGGCCGCGCCCCTGTCCGGACTTCCCTTGAGGCGGAATATGCGCGCTATGAGGAGCGCGGTGGCGATGGCGATGAGCGCGGCGGCGACGGAGGCGGCGACCAGGCCGCTGGTGAACGCCGCCCGCGCCGTATCGATCAGCACGGCTGCCGGTCCGGCAGGCAGTTCGGCCGCGACGGCGACCGCGCCGCCCAGCGTGTCGCGCGCCGCCTCGGTCAGCGGGCCGGGTACGCCCGGCAGCGCATCGGCGTTCATCGTGCTGCGGTAGACAGCCGTGACCAGGCTGCCGAGCACGGCAATCCCCAGTGCGCCGCCCAGTTCCGCGCTGGTTTCTGACATGGCCGAAGCGGCGCCCGCGCGCTCCGGCGGCGCACTGCCGACGATGAGATCGGTGGTCAGGGTGAAGACGGGGGCGAGGCCTAGCGCGAACACCGTGAATGCCAGCACAATCATTACAAGATCGGCCGCAAGCGCGGCCCAGGCCAAAGCCGCAAAGCCGATCGCAGCGATCAGGAGACCTCCGACCATGACGGTGGCCGGTTGCATCCTTGCCGTCAGGGCCGAGGTCATCATTGAGCCGGCGATGAAGGCGAGGCTGGACGGTAGCGACCAGATGCCGGCTTCAAGCGGGGTGAGCCCCAGCACCAGTTGCAGATATTGGGCGATGAAGAGGAAGGCTCCGAAGGCGATGAACAGGCTCAGGAGATTCGTCGCGAGCGCAGCGTTGAAGGCTGGCTTGCGGAACAGGCTGACGTCGATCATCGGGTCGGTAAGCCGCTTCTGCCGGCGGAAGAAGACCACGCCGAGGCAAAGACCGGCCAGTGTGAAGACGAGCGGAACGAGACCTGCCCCATGCTCGGCCAGATGCTTGATGCCGTAGATGACGGCAAGGACTGCCGATAGCGAAAGGGCGGCGCTGAGGATATCGAGCCTGCCCGCCTTTTCATCGCGGAATTCCGGCAGCAGGAAGGGCGCGACGGCCAGAAGCAGGAGCATCACCGGCACGGCGATCAGGAAAACCGATCCCCACCAGAAGGAAGCCAGGAGAACTCCGCCGACCAAAGGGCCGATGGCCGCGCCTGCGGAATAGCTGGAAATCCAGATGCCGATGGCGAAGGTGCGCTCCTTCGGGTCGTGGAACATGTTGCGCAGCAGCGAAAGGGTCGACGGTGCGAGCGTGGCTGCGGCCACGCCGAGAATGGCGCGGGCAGCGATGAGCATCTCCGCGCTGGTGGCGAAGGCCGCGAAGACAGAGGCGGCGCCGAAGGCGGTGGCGCCGATGAGCAGGAGCTTGCGCCGGCCTATCCGATCGCCGAGCGTGCCCATGACGATGAGGGAGCCGGCTACGAGGAAACCATAGATGTCGACAATCCAGAGGAGCTGAGAGCTCGTCGGTTTCAGATCGGCGCTGAGCGCGGGTATCGCCAGATTCAGGACTGTCATGTCCATCGAATAGAGCAGGCAGGGCAGGGCCAGGACGGCCAGACCGATCCATTCGCGCCGGCCCGCGCGCGGTGCTTCGTGAGCGTGGTTCATCACAAGATCCTTCCAGAGACGCTGCCGACCAGGGATGGCCGTGCGGACACGTCGAATATCGTGGAGTGGCCGCCGGCGAAGCAAGCGCATGCCGGCGACCCGTATCGCTTATGGCACAGGCCTCCTGCCAGCACTCTGTCAGGAAGCTGCCTTCTGCAGAGCCGGATACTCGTCGTGACGGTGCACCCAGTCGAGCGGGGTCTTCTCGTCGCGGCCGATCGGCGTCAGGTCGAGATACATCAATGCGCCCAGCAGTTCCTCGCCGCCGCGCGCGTAGGTGGAATAGGTATGGAACACGGCGCCGTCGCGGTCTTTGTAGAAGACGCTAAGGCCCGGAAGGTCGTCGATGCCGGGATCCTTGATGACCTCGTAGTTGTAGATCGCCTTGCCTTGCTCCAGGTCCTGCTTCCGAAAGGCGACGTTGAAATCATAGTTGAAATCACTGTCGCCGGACGAGACCCAGGGGAAAGACCAGCCCATACGCTTTCGATAGGCTTCGATCCTGGCGATCGGCGCGCGGGACACCGCGACGAAGGTGACGTCCTTGTGCAGGAAGTGCTGGCGCGCGCCGTCGACATGGTCGGCTTCGAAGGAGCAGCCGGGGCAGCCGGCATTCCAGTCCGGCGCAAACATGAAATGCTGGACGATGAGCTGGCTGCGGCCATCGAACAGTTCGGCGAGCGTCTTGCGGCCTTGCGGCGTGTCGAAGACGTATTCCTTGTTGATCTTCACCCAGGGCAGGCCGCGGCGCTCGGCAGCTATCTCGTCGCGCAGGCGGGAAGCCTGCTTCTCCCTGCTCAGCAATTCCTTGCGGGCGATAAGCCATTCTTCTCGGGAAACGGTCTTGTTCTGCATTTTCCTTCTCCTTTCACTGCAAGCGTCGCCTGATGCGACTGCCGGAGGACGTGCGGCGGGAGTGCGGGTCCTACATTTTCAGGTTCGCTTTTTGGTCTTATCAGTCGACCTCGATATCGTGGGTCGCGCGGACTTCGATCGTGCCGTAGCCGACCATGGGCACCTTGGAGGCAAGGGCGATGGCTTCCTCCCGGTCCTTCGCCTCGATCAGAAGGAAGCCCAGCAATTGTTCCTTGGATTCGGCGAAGGGACCATCGGTACTGACAATCTTGCCGCCGCGCGTGCGCAGGCAGGTCGCCCGGGAAACCGATTCCAAGGCGTCGGAGGCGATCAAATGGCCGACTTGTTCCAGGACCTTGTCATAGGCGATGGAATCGCGGTCGAGCTTCCGCCTTTCGTCTTCCGGTAGAGCCTCGATTGCCGTTCCATCGCCGTAGACGAGACATACATACCGCATGGGTGCCTCCCTGGTTTCCGTCTGCGGCCAGAGGACGGATGGCGGCAGGCTTATCCGACATTTCTCGTTTGCAAACTGCCATTGCCAACCCCACAGCGGCTAACCGGCCTCCTGTCTTTTCGAGCCGTCGCCGGTCAGCCGGTCGATATGCTGCCGGATATGGGTTGCCTCGGCTGGTGTGCGGGCCAACGATATGGCCTTGTCGAAAGAGATGCGGGCGTCGTTTCCCCGGCCAAGCTCCATGAGCAGCGCGCCGCGCAGTCCGTGGAAGTAAAAGTAGTTCGACAGCCTTTCCTCAAGCGGTTCGACAAGTTCGAGCGCGGGGGCCGCCCCATGGGCCTTGAAGACGGCGACGGCGCGGTTGAGCGTGACGACCGGGGACGGCTGGAGGCGCTCGAGCATGCGGTAGAGCAGTTCGATCTCCTGCCAGTCCGTGTCCTTCGGAGCCTTGGCGTGGGCATGAAGAGCGGCGATGGCGGCCTGGATCTGATAGGGACCGGGCTCGCGGTGGCGCATCGCCTTGTCGACCAAGGCGATGCCCTCGGCGATGAAATTGCTGTTCCACAGGGAGCGGTCCTGATCCTCCAGAAGGACGATCTGGCCATCTTCATCGAGGCGCGCAGGGGTGCGCGCATGGTTGAGGAGCATAAGGGCCAGAAGCCCCATGATCTCCGGCTCGGTCGGGAAAAGCCGCAGCAGGAGGCGGGCAAGGCGGATGGCCTCGTCGCATAGCTGCGTCTTGATGTGCGCCTCGCCGCCGCTGGCCGAATAGCCCTCGTTGAAGACGAGATAGATCATGGCGGCCACCGCGCCCAAGCGTTCGGCGCGTTCGGCCGGGCCCGGCGTGGCGTAGGGGATATTGGCATCGGCAACGCGGCGCTTGGCGCGGGTGATGCGTTGTTCCACCGCTTTTTCATTGGCGAGGAAGGCGCTGGCGATCTCGCGCACGGAAAGGCCCGAGACGATGCGCAAGGCGAGCGCGATCTGCTGGGTGGCGGGAAGGTCAGGGTGGCAGCAGATGAACATGAGGCGCAGAATGTCGTCGCGGTAATGGGCGTCGTCCAGCCGCTCGGCCATGCCTGCCTCCGCGTCGTCGAGGTCTGACAGGACGTCGTCGGACGGGAGCTGCGTGTTGCGCGCATCGCGGCGCACGGCGTCGAGGGCGGCGTTGCGCCCGACGAAGATGAGCCACGCGGCCGGATCGCGCGGCGGGCCCTTTTCGGGCCAGTTCTTCATGGCGCGCAGGCAGGCCTCCTGGAAGGCTTCTTCGGCCCGGTCGAGATCACGGAAATAGCGCAGCAGCGCGGCCATGGCCTGGGGGCGGGCCGCCGCGAGCGCTTTCTCGATCCAGGCAATATCGTTCATCCGGCAAGCTCTATTTTTTCGGGCAATTCGCCCGTGTTGAAAATGCGCAAGGGGCGAATTTCGAAGGTGCAGGATTCGCCCTCCTTCATCCGCTTGGCGAAGTCGATCACTTCTTCCAAGTTCCTGCAGTCGACGATGTAGAAGCCAAGGAGCTGTTCCTTGGTCTCAGCGAACGGCCCGTCGATGACGATCTGCTCGTTGCCCGATGCGCGAATGGTGGTGGCTGCGGTGGTGGGCACGAGACGGATGGAGGGGCCCATTCGACCCTCGTCCACGAGGGCCTGCTGGACCTTCTGACGCTTTGCCAGGACCGCATCGTCCTCTTCCTTGGTCCAGGATTCGACGACGTCCTCGTCATGGTAGCAAAGGATAGCGTAGAGCATTGCTGCAATTCTCCTGTCGTTTGAAAGACGGGTGAGCATGCCCTATTCCGACAGGGGTGGTCGAGATAGTTGTTGGAGCCATTCAGGGAACAATGAAGGTTCGATGAAACTCGAAACCGGAAAGATGTTGCGCGCGGGGCGAATCCCGTTATGTCTCTCATACCCATGAAGACGCTGACCATACGAAAGCCCGACGACTGGCACCTGCATCTGCGCGACGGCGCCGTGCTGGAGGCTGTCGCGCCGCATTCAGCCGCACATTTCGGCCGTGCCATCATCATGCCCAATCTCGTGCCGCCCGTGGTGACAGCCCGGGACGCGGCGGCCTATCGGGAGCGGATATTGGCGGCGCTGCCGGCCGGGAGCGGCTTTCAGCCGCTGATGACGCTCTACCTCACCGAAACCACGCAAGCCGATGATGTTGAATCGGCTTTTGCCGATGGGCTCGTCCATGCGGTGAAGCTTTATCCGGCCGGCGCCACGACCAATTCACAGAGCGGCGTGCGGGATGTCGGGAAGGTCATGCCCGTTCTGGAGCGCATGGCGCATATCGGCCTACCCCTGTGCGTGCACGGGGAAGTAACCGACCCGGCGATCGACATTTTCGACCGCGAGGCCGTGTTCATCGAACGCGTGCTGGCGCCGTTGCGGGAGCGGCTGCCGGAACTGAAGATCGTGATGGAGCACATCACGACGAAGGACGGCGTCGAGTTTGCGCGGGCGCAGGACGAGCGCGTCGGCGCGACGATCACCACCCATCACCTGATCATCAACCGCAATGCCATTCTGGCCGGCGGCATCCGTCCGCATTACTACTGCCTGCCGGTCGCCAAGCGCGAGACGCACAGGCAGGCGCTACGGCAGGCAGCGACCTCAGGCGAGAAGCGGTTTTTCCTCGGCACCGATTCTGCGCCGCATGTCGACAAGCTGAAGGAAACCGCCTGCGGCTGCGCCGGCATCTTCACCGCGCCCAACACCATGGCCTGCCTTGCCCATGTATTCGAGGAGGAGGGAGCA
This sequence comes from Nitratireductor luteus, assembly GCF_026162365.1. Taxonomy (GTDB): domain Bacteria; phylum Pseudomonadota; class Alphaproteobacteria; order Rhizobiales; family Rhizobiaceae; genus Chelativorans; species Chelativorans luteus. Next base: position 371,016 of record NZ_JAOANW010000005.1, read on the forward strand.
CTTGACCGGCTGGAGGGCTTTGCCTCGCTCCACGGGCCTGCCTTTTACGGCTTGCCGGCCAATGAGCAGCGCTTGACGCTGGAGCGGCAGGATACGCCGATCGAGATGCCGAGAAGCATCGAAGCGGGCGGCGAGACCATCACGGTTTTCGACCCCATATTTCCCATCCACTGGAAAGTGGTGGAGAATGCTTCCTAGGCGCGCCCAATGCTGGTAGCGAAGGGCGTTTGCCTTTTTATTTTGCGCAATTCCGGACGAAAGACCGGTTTCCGCTTTTCCCGGAATTGCTCTAGAGACGCCCAGCAGAGAGCCAGCCCATGTTCGCCAATACCTTCCCCGACAAGGCACTGATCGCCGAGACAGTCGCCAAGATGCTTCTGGAAATCAAGGCGGTGCATTTCAGGGCAGACAAGCCGTTCACCTTTACCTCCGGTATCGCGAGCCCCGTCTATATCGATTGCCGCAAGCTGATCTCCTATCCGCGCATCCGCTCGGCGGTGATCGATTTCGGCGCGTCGGTGATCTTGCGGCAGGCGGGGTTCGAGCAGTTCGACGCGGTTGCGGGCGGCGAGACAGCGGGCATACCGTTCGCGGCGTGGCTCGCCGACCGGCTGGGCCTGCCGATGCTTTATGTGCGCAAGAAGCCGAAGGGTTTCGGCCGCGACGCCCAGATAGAGGGCAATCTGGCCGAGGGCGCGCGGGTGCTGCTTGTGGAGGACCTGACGACCGACGGAGGCAGCAAGCTGAAATTCGCCGAGGCAGTCGGCAGGGCTGGGGCGACCGTCACCGATACGTTCGCGGTGTTCTATTACGACATCTTTCCCGACACGCCCAAGCGCCTGGAGGCGGCGGGCATGCGGCTGCACCATCTCACGACTTGGTGGGACATATTGGCGGTGTGCCGCAAGGAGGGGCGCTTCGACGCGCAGACGCTGGCTCAGGTGGAGAGTTTTCTTGGCGACCCGTTGAAGTGGTCGGCCGCTCATGGCGGAGTTTCGGAGTTGAAGGCCGGCACTAGTTGACGTTGACGTAAAAGTTGCTCTAACGTGCGTAGAGGTTCTGCAAGCCCAAGCGGGGCCTGCGCAGATACTGGAGGACGTGGCATGTCGCGCAATGTCTCGCTCAGGGGCAAAACACTGTTCATCTCCGGCGGCAGCCGCGGCATCGGCCTGGCAATCGCGCTGCGTGCTGCGCGCGACGGCGCCAATGTGACGATCGCGGCCAAGACGGCGGAGCCGCATCCCAAGCTGCCGGGCACAATCCACACGGCCGCTGCCGACATCGAGGCAGCGGGCGGCAAGGCGCTTCCCGTATTGTGCGACATTCGCCACGAGGAGGAGGTGGCCGACGCCGTCGCAGCGACCGTCGAAGTCTTCGGCGGCATCGATATCTGCATCAACAATGCCAGCGCCATTCAGCTCACGGGCACGCTGGCGACCGACATGAAGCGCTACGACCTGATGCATCAGGTCAATACGCGCGGCACATTCCTCGTTTCCAAAACCTGCATTCCGCATCTGAAGAAGGCGGATAATCCGCATATTCTCAATCTTGCGCCGCCGCTCGATATGAAGGCCAAATGGTTCAAGAACCACGTGGCCTACACCATGGCAAAGTTCGGCATGTCGATGTGCACGCTGGGCATGAGCGCTGAGTTCGCCCGCGACGGGATCGCCGTCAATTCGCTGTGGCCGCTGACGGCGATCGACACCGCCGCGGTGCGCAATCTCCTGGGTGGGGAGGCGATGGCCAGCATCAGCCGCTCGCCAGAGGTCATGGCCGATGCGGCCCACGCGATCCTGACGCGCCTTTCGCGCGAATGCACCGGAAATTTCTTCATCGATGAGTTGGTGCTGCGTGAGGAGGGCGTGACGGATTTCTCGAAATACGCGCCGGGCGTCGAGGGGGCGCTGGCCGGAGATTTCTTCGTTCCTGACGAGGTTTTCGAAAAGACCGATACGAAAGTGAATGTGATCGGCTAGCTGCGCGTCTCTGGATCTCCGCTGACCCAACGCGCTTTTCCCCCAGTAATGCGTACATTGAAATTTCCACCTGAAACCACCGTTGCTGGCGGTGGTGCGGCACTGCTTATTCAACGATCCACGGAAAGCCGGGATGCATTTCAATTCCCGTGTTGCGCTCGTGCGCAATTGCAGCCAGTATGACGATAATGGATACATTAATCGGGAGGGGATTGAATGGCACCAGTGATGTTTCGGGATGTCCGCAAGTCGTTCGGACAGGTCGAAGTTCTGCATGGTGTCACGGTCGACATCGAGGAGGGACAGTTCGTCGTCCTCGTCGGCCCATCGGGCTGCGGCAAGTCCACGCTCCTGCGCATGCTGGCGGGTCTCGAGCACATTACTTCCGGCGATATCCTGATCGGCGACAGGGTGGTGAACAAGCTGCCGCCCAAGGATCGCGACATCGCGATGGTTTTCCAGAATTACGCGCTCTATCCGCATATCACCGTAGCGGAGAACATGGGGTTCTCGCTCAAGCTGAAGGGAGCGCCGCGCAGCGAGATCGAGGCGAAGGTGCGGCCGGCGGCAGAGATACTCGGCCTTACCCAACTACTCGGCCGCTATCCGCGCCAGCTTTCCGGCGGGCAAAGGCAGCGCGTGGCGATGGGGCGCGCGATCGTGCGCGATCCGCAGGTATTTCTCTTCGATGAGCCGTTGTCGAACCTCGACGCCAAGCTTCGCGTTTCGATGCGCTCCGAGATCAAGAACCTGCACCAGAGGCTCAAGACGACGACGGTCTATGTGACGCACGACCAGATCGAGGCGATGACGATGGCTGACAAGATCGTCGTCATGCATGACGGCATTGTTGAACAGGTGGGGGCGCCGCTGGATCTTTACGACCGCCCCAACAATCTGTTCGTCGCCGGCTTCATAGGTTCGCCCGCCATGAACATGGTGACCGGCAAGCTCGACCCGGACAATCGGGCCTATTTTGTCAGCGGAGACGGGCAGCGGCTGAAGGTGGACAATCCGGGTGATGCGCAGGCCGGGCAGGAACTGATCTGCGGCATCCGGCCCGAGGCGATCCATCTGGGCGGCGAGGTCGGGCTGAAAGTGAAAGTGGTGGAGCCGACGGGCTCTGAGACGCATGTCATTGCCGACCTCGACGATACGGAGGTGACGTGTGTTTTCCGGGAGCGCATTTCCGCCGGTCCCGGCGAGGAAATCAAGGTGACGGTCGACCCGACTGCCCTGCATCTGTTCGATGCCAATGGCGGGCGACGGGTTTCTGCCTGAACGGGTTTTGGCGCGCTCTCGGGAGGACGTGCCAGATGAGGGTACCTTGTGTGCCCAAATGGTGGAAGTGAACCACTGATCGCGCCCTTTAAAGGGGAGCGGATTTGAGGAGGATAAGTGTCAATGACAATCAACCGTAGAAAGTTCCTTGCCGGGACGGCGGGCGTGGCCGCCGGCGGCATTCTGGCGGGCTCGCTGAGCCCGCGCCATGCGCTTGCCCAGGCTTCGGCAGCGACGTTCACGCCGGAAGAGGGGGCCTCGCTGCGCCTTCTGCGCTGGGTGCCGTTTGTGAAGGGCGAAGAGGAAGCCTGGAACGCCAATACGAAGGCCTTTACTGAAGCGACCGGCGTTGAAGTGCGCATCGACCAGGAGAGTTGGGAGGACGTACGTCCGAAAGCAGCCGTCGCCGCCAATGTCGGCTCCGGGCCGGATATGGTGATGAGCTGGTTCGACGATCCGTTCCAGTATCCCGACAAGCTGGTGGACGTGACGGATCTGGCCACAGCGCTGGGTGAACAATATGGCGGCTGGTACGAAGGTGTGGAAGGTTATGCCAAGCAGGGCGATACTTTCATCGCCGTGCCGCTCTGTGCCATCGGCAACGCGGTGTGCTATCGCGACAGCCATGTGAAAGCAGCTGGCTTCAGCGCGTTTCCGGAAGATACGGCCGGCTTCCTGGAACTCTGCAAAGCCATGAAGGCCAACGGCACGCCAGCCGGTTTCCCGCATGGCAAGGCCGTGGGCGACGGCAACAACTACGCCCACTGGCTGTTGTGGAGCCATGGCGGCATGACCGTCGACGAGAGTGGTAACCCGGCGATCAACAGCCCCGAGGCAAGGGCGGCGATCGAATATGCCAAGGCGCTCTACGCGACTTTCATTCCGGGTACGGAAAGCTGGCTCGACATCAACAATAACCGCGCCTTCCTCGCCGGCCAGGTTTCCCTTACCGCGAATGGCGTGTCGCTTTACTACGCCGCGGTCAACGACCAGGCGCTGCAGGAGATCGCGGAAGATCTGCGTACCACCAACTTTCCTGTCGGGCCGGTCGGCTCGTCGGTGGAGCTGCACCAGACGTCGACGATCTCGATCTTCAACCACTGCCAGTATCCACAGGCGGCCAAGGCCTATCTGAATTTCATGTATCAGGCCGAGCAGATGAACAAGTGGATCGAGGGGGCGAGCGCCTATTGCTGCCAGCCGCTCAGGGCCTTCGAGGACAACCCCGTGTGGACGTCCAACCCGATCCACGCGCCCTATGCCAAGGCTTCCGAGACGCTTCGGCCCAACGGCTATGCAGGACCGCTTGGGCCCGCATCGGCCGGTGTCATGGCGGACTACGTCCTCGTCGACATGTTCGCCGAGGCGGTGACCGGCCAGCGTTCGACGGAGGAAGCCATCGCCAACGCGGAGCGGCGCATCGCCCGATACTACCGCTAAGGCAAGACGGCATTATTGGCGGGCGGGCGCGATCATCCGCGTTCGCCCGCTTCCTGCGCCGGCAGACGCGGCGGCAATACGGATAGACGAAAGGCAGGATTTCATGGCGGGTGCAGCGCCCACGAGGCTATCGTCGATTTACGGATGGTTGCTGGAAAGCAAGAACGGGCTCGGGCTCTTGTTCATGCTTCCGGCAGCCGCGTTTCTGCTGTGCTTTCTTACCTATCCGCTGGGGCTTGGCGTGTGGCTCGGCTTCACCGATACGAAGATCGGCCGGTCGGGCATCTTCATCGGCCTTGAAAACTATGAGTGGCTTTTCGACGACCCGATCTTCTGGCTGTCGGTGTACAACACGCTGCTATACACCACCGTTGCCTCGGTCCTGAAGTTCGGGCTGGGACTGTGGCTGGCGCTGATCCTCAATCAGCATCTGCCGTTCAAGAACCTCTTTCGGGCGATCATCCTCTTGCCGTGGGTGGTGCCGACGGTGCTTTCGGCGCTCGCCTTCTGGTGGATCTACGATTCGCAATTCTCGATCATTTCCTACGTGCTCATGAATCTCGGACTGATCAGCGAGCCGATCAACTTCCTGGGCGATCCCACCAATGCGCGCGCCTCGGTGATCGCCGCCAATGTGTGGCGCGGCATTCCTTTCGTCGCGATTTCGCTGCTGGCCGGGCTGCAGACGATTCCGCAATCGCTGAATGAGGCGGCGGCGCTGGACGGGGCAACACCGTGGCAGCGCTTCACCAAGATAACCCTGCCGCTGCTTTCGCCCATCATCGCGGTGGTGATGACGTTTTCGGTGCTGTTCACCTTCACCGATTTCCAGCTCATCTATGTGCTGACGCGCGGCGGGCCGGTGAACGCCACGCATCTGATGGCCACCCTTTCCTTCCAGCGCGCCATTCCCGGCGGCCAGTTGGGTGAGGGGGCGGCGATCGCCGTGGCGATGATCCCGTTCCTGCTGGCCGCCATCCTGTTCTCGTTCTTCGGGCTGCAGCGGCGCAAATGGCAGCAGGGCGCGAGCGATTGAGGAGAATGACGATGAGCCGACAGACAATCTCCTCCGATCCTATAGCCGTGAATGATGATGTGACGGGCCTGGACCAGTTCAGCACGCTGACGCGGCGGATCCTGGTCGTCTACCTGCCGCTGGCGGTGTTCGTCTTCGTATTGCTGTTTCCTTTTTACTGGATGGCGATCACGGCGGTAAAACCGGATCACCAGCTCAGCAACTACAAGGAGTACAGCCCGTTCTGGGTCGTGGAGCCGACACTGGCGCACATCAAATACCTATTGTTCGAGACGTCCTATCCGGGCTGGCTGTGGAATACGATGCTGGTTTCGGTCGCCTCGACCTTCATCTCGCTACTTGCCTCGGTCTTCGCTGCCTATGCCATCGAGCGGGTGCGGTTCACCGGTGCGCGGGTGACGGGACTGCTGATCTTCCTGGCCTATCTGGTGCCGCCGTCGATCCTGTTCATCCCGCTGGCATTCATCGTCTTCAATGTCGGCATCTTCGATAGCCGGTTGGCGCTGATCCTGACCTATCCGACCTTTCTCATCCCGTTCTGCACATGGCTCCTGATGGGCTATTTCCGCACCATTCCGTTCGAGCTCGAGGAAAGCGCGCTCGTGGACGGGGCCACACGATGGCAGATCCTGACCAAGGTCATCCTGCCGCTGGCCGTGCCTGGGCTGATCTCCGCCGGCATCTTCGCCTTCACGCTGTCATGGAACGAATTCATCTACGCGCTGACCTTCATCTCCTCGTCGGAGAACAAGACCGTTCCGGTGGGTGTTCTCACGGAACTGGTGCGCGGCGACATTTACGAGTGGGGCGCGCTGATGTCCGGCGCGCTGCTGGGTTCGCTGCCCGTGGTCATCCTCTACTCGTTCTTCGTCGACTATTACGTCTCGTCGATGACGGGGGCGGTGAAGGAGTAGACGAAGGAGCAAGAAGGCGGACGCCAACGCGCCTTTAGATCAAGATGGCTTTTCGTTGAATCGCCATCTTGATCGATCGCCTTGTTGGGATGAATTTTTCCGCAAAACCGGCATCCGCTTTTGGGACCGTGCTCTAATCGCGCGCTGGCTCCTGTGTCTCCTTCGTGCCCAGGCGCTTGCCGTCGTTGATCGCCTCCAGCCACAAAAGATAGGCAGAGTGGTCGTGGCGGCTCATGCGCATGTCGCCGGCGAGGGCGTGGAAGGCGTCACGGGTCTGCTCGGTCAGCGGCAGGCGTAGGCCTGCCTGGCGGGCGACTTCCAACGCGTTCTCGATATCCTTCAACTGAAGTGCGAGAGGGCCGCCGGGGATGAAATTGCGTTCGATCATGCGCTCGCCGTGGAGCTCCAGAATACGCGACGTGGCGAAACCGCCCATCAGCGCCTCGCGAAGGGCGGCCGGATCGCACCCGCCCTCCTGAGCCAGAAGCATGGCCTCCGACACCGCGCCGATGGTGACGGCGACGATCACCTGATTGGCGAGCTTGGCGACCTGTCCCGCACCGTGGACGCCGACATGAGTAGCGCGGCCCATGGCGGAAAACAGGGCGCGGGTATCCTCGAAATCCTCCGGGCTGCCGCCGGCCATGATCGCGAGGGTGGCTTCGGTGGCGCCTTTCTCGCCGCCGGAGACCGGCGCATCCATGTGGCGCCGCCCCGCCTCGGCGATTGCCGCCGCGTGGTCGCGAGCGACGGCGGGCTGGATCGACGACATGTCCACGAACAGCACACCGGCAGGCGCGGCCTCGACCACGCCGTTCTGGCCGAAATAGATTTCGGTCACGACCGGGGAGTTGTCGACCATCGTGATGACGGCGTCGGCATTGTGGACCGATTCCCGCGGATCGTCGGCAACCGTGGCAACATCGGCCAGCGCTTCGGCCTTGGCCCGCGTGCGGTTCCAGACGGTGACGTTGAAACCGGCGCGGGCGATGTTGCGCGCCATGGGGGCGCCCATGATGCCGGTGCCGATAAGGGTTACGTTCCTGATGGTCACCACTGTTCCTCCCGGCGGCTTCTACGCCGCGACCACGGTCTGTCTCTGCTGGCCCAGGCCGGCGATGGACAGGGTCATCACGTCGCCGGGCTTCAGATATTGCGGCGGCTTCATGCCCATGCCGACGCCTGGAGGCGTGCCGGTGGATATGACGTCGCCCGGCATCAGCGTCATGAACTGGGAGAGGTAGGAGACGACATGGGGCACGTTGAAGATCAGCGTATCGGTGTTGCCGGTCTGGCGGCGCTCGCCGTTCACGTCCAGCCACATATCCAGCTTGTGCGGGTCGGCAATTTCGTTTCGGGTAACGAGCCATGGGCCGAGCGGGCCGAATGTGTCGTGGCTCTTGCCCTTCGTCCACTGGCCCTGGCGCTTGGCCTGGAAATCGCGTTCGGACACGTCGTTCATGATGGCAAAGCCGGCGACATGATCCATCGCGTCGGCCTCGGAAACATATTTGGCCCTGGTGCCGATGATGACGGCGAGTTCGACTTCCCAGTCGAGCGCCTCGGAGCCGCGCGGCATCTCTACATCGTCATTGGGGCCGCACAGCGCGTTGAGCGCCTTGGCGAAGATGATCGGCTCGGGGGGCGGCACGGCGCCCGTTTCGGCGGCGTGGTCGGAGTAGTTGAGGCCGATGCATATGATCTTCTGCAGGCCTGCCACGCACGGGCCGAGGCGGGAATTGCCGTCGACCACGGGCAGGCTGTCGGGCGCTATGGCGCGGAGGCGCTCGAGGCCCTCGGGCGAGATCGCCGCGCCACCGATGTCGTCGACCATGCCGGAAAGATCGCGGATCGTGCCGTCATCGGCCATCAGGCCGGGCTTCTCGCTGCCCGCGGGTCCATAACGCAAAAGCTTCATATCGTCAGTCCTTATCGTGTGCTGGTGAATATCAGTAGACGGCGCGGCCACCGGATATGTCGAAGACGGCTCCCGTGGAGAACGAACACTCCTCCGAGGCGAGCCAGGAGATCATGGCTGCCACCTCGGCCGGCTCCAGAAACCGTTCGAGCGGTATCTTGGCGAGCATGTAGTCGATGTGCTCCTGGCTCATCTGGTCGAAGATCGGGGTGCGCGCGGCGGCCGGCGTGATGCAGTTGACGATGACGCCGGTCTTGGCCAATTCCTTGCCAAGCGATTTTGTCAGGCCGATCAGCCCGGCCTTGGAAGCCGAATAATGCGAGGCGTTGGGGTTGCCTTCCTTGCCGGCGATGGAGGCGACATTGACGATGCGGCCATAGCCCCGCTCGATCATGCCGGGCACCAGCGCGCGGCTGGTGAGGTAGGGGGCGACAAGGTTGACCTCAAGCGTGTGGCGCCAGATATCGGGGGCAAGCTCCCAGGTCTTGCCGTTGCCGCCGGTGATGCCGGCATTGTTGACCAGAATGTCGATCGATCCGGCTTCACGCGCCGCAGCTTCGATGGCGTGCTCGTCGGTGAGTTCCACGATCTGACCGATGGCGCGGCCTTGCAAACGGTCTAGAGCGGTCTGGAGATTGTCGGCGTCGACATCCCAGATGACGACTTGTGCCCCGCTGTCCAGGAAGCGCTCGGCGGTCGCCAGGCCGATGCCGCGCGCGCCGCCGGTTACAACTGCCCGGCGTCCGCCAAGATCGATGCGGTTCATATGGATATGCCTCCCGAGAGCATTTTGCAGTCAGGTGGAATCACCTGACGTCCGCATGAATGCGAAAATAGGTAGAGCGTCCCTTGTGCGTCCGGAAGGACGCACGGCGCTCTGAATTGTTTCGCACGATGGCTGTTCACGATCAACGTATACATTCCCGCGTCTTCAACCGGCCGGCTCTCAGCCGATCAGGGAACCGGCGCCCGGGTGGCGCAACAGGGACAGCACCATGATATCGGCCCGGTCGCGATGCTGCTGGTGCAGGCGGGTGGCGGCAGCTTCGTCCCGGTCGCGAATGGCTTTCAGGATGGCGCGGTGCTCCTCATCCGACTGTACGGGCAGGGGGCGTAAATGGACGACGGCCACCCGTGCGCGGTATTGCTGGTCCCAAAGCTGGCGCAGCATGCTCTGCAGGCGCGGATTGCCGCACAGCGCGACGATTTCGGAATGAAAGGCGTCGTCGAGATGGGACCAGTGGGCGATGTCCTTCTTGCTGGTCGCCTTTTCCATCTGGGCGAGGATGCCGTCCAGCTTCGCATAATCGGCGTCGCTAAGCCCTCGGCGAGCGGCCAACTGCGCCGCCTTTACCTCAAGAGTCGAGAACACCTGGTAGATCTGTTCCAGTTCCTCGATGGAAAGCGCCTTGACGGTGATGCCGTGGCGCGGACGCACCTCGACCAGCCCTTCTTCCTCCAGCCGGATAAGCGCCTCGCGGACAGGCGTCCGGCTGAGCGACAGCAAGCTTGCCACCTCGGTCTCTAGCAGGGTGGTTCCCGGCGGCAGACGGCCTTCCAGAATGCGAAACTTCAGCTCGTGGTAGGCTCGGTCGCGGGCCGGCATGCCGGAAACGCCCTGCAGGGTGGGGCGCGGCCGAGAGACGAGCGCCCTATCGGCGCCCCTGGCCTTGGAGCCCTGCCTGGCGGTCGTTTCGATGACTTGTTTTTCTTCGTCCTGCACTGTTCCACCTGGTCTGTGCGCCGGAATCACTGAGAATTATATCAGCCCTTCGAAGCCTTGATGCCGTTGAGCTCGGCAATGACGTCCGCGATCATGGGTACGTAGTCGTCGCCGCGGCCGATCGCTTCGGCGGTCGCGTATCCGTTTTTGATGCTGGACGAGACATGGGAAGCGATGCCGCTTTCATTGGCGAGAGACACGACGTAGCGCATGTCTTTGTGCGCGTTGCGCAGAGCAAATTTGTGGGCATCCCGGTCCCCGCCGACCACATATTTGAAGAATGTCTGGAAGAAGCCGCAGTCCATACGCCCGCCGGAAATGACGCTTTCGAACGTGGCGGCATCGATACCGTTCTTTGCGCCGATGGCCAGCGCCTCGGCATAGATCGCTCCATAGCCCATGGACACGAAATTGTTGAGCAGCTTCATCGTGTGGCCGGCCCCGCATTCGCCGACCCGGACAATCTTGCCCGCAAAGGTCTCCAGCAACGGTCTGACCTCGGCGAACACCTCCTCGCTCGCGCCGGCCATCACGTCCAGGGTGCCTTCCCAGGCTTCCTTGGGGGTGCGCGACAGGGGGGCATCGACCATGGTGATGCCGGCCTTCGCGCAACGCTCTGCAAGCATGCGGGTTGAGACCGGATTGCTGGTGCTCGTATCGATGATGAACTTGACGTCACCCTTGGCGGCGATGATGTCGGCCACTGTCGCCTCGACTTGAGGACTGCCGGGCAGGCAGAGGAAGACGATGTCGGATGCAAGTGCCAATTCGCCGACGTCCGACGCTTCGGTTGCGCCGCGCTTGACGAGATCGTCGACCGGTTCGCGGTTGCGATGGCCGAGCACGGTGAGCTTGTGTCCGGCTTCCAGTATGTTCTTGGCCATGCCGTGGCCCATGAGGCCCACGCCGATAAAGCCCACGCATTGCTGTTCAGCCATTTGGTTTCCTCCACCTCATTGTTGGAGCCTGATTCCGAATACCGGCATCCGTTTTTCGGGCATCATGCCTCGTATCTCAGCCGAACGCGACCTTGCGCGCTTCCTCGTCGGCGATGTGAGCGCGGATGATGGAATCGAAATCCGCGTCGGCCTTGAAACCTGCTTGCTCGGCACGCTTGGCATCGAAATCGCGCGGCCATCCGTCGACGATCCTGACGATCGCCTCGTCCGGCTCTCGCCGGATCAGGGCGGCGGTCTCCTCGCCGGCTACCCGCTTCAGCGCCTCGATCATTTCGCCGACGGTGATCGACAGGCCGGGCATGGTCAGCGAGCGCCGTGCACCGAGGGTCGCCGAATCCATCGTGGCGGCGTGGAGCAGAAAACCGACGGCCGCTGCTGGGCTAGCCACCCAGTGTCGCACGTCCTCCGAGACCGGGAGTATTGCTTCCTGGCCGGCCAGCGGTTCGCGGACGATGCCGGAGAAGAACCCGGAGGCCGCCTTGTTGGGCCTGCCCGGCCGCACCACGATGGTGGGCAGGCGGATGCCGACGCCATCGATGAAGCCCTTGCGTGTGTAGTCGGCCAGCAGCAGTTCGCCGACGGCCTTTTGCGTGCCGTAGCTGGTGAGCGGCGTGTGGAAAAAATCGTCATCGATCTTTCCCGGGAATGGCGCGCCGAAGACGGCGATGGACGAGGTGAAGACGAGCCGTGGGCAATAGCCTTCGCCTTCATGACGGACGGCTTCCAGAAGATGGTGCGTGCCGTCCATATTGATCGCGTAGCCCTTGTCGAATTCGACCTCGGCTTCGCCTGAGACAATGGCGGCAAGGTGAAAGATAACGTCGGGCCGGTGCCTGATCAGGCGCGTGACCACCGCCGCGTCGGCGATGTCGCCCGCTTCCGATACGATTTGCGGGCCGCCCGATGCGCCGTAGGACGGCTCGATCACGTCGAAGGCGTGGATCGTATCGATCTTGCGGCCTCCGAGGCTGCCCTCGCCCATCAGCTTTTCGGCCAGTTTTCGGCCGACCATACCGGCGGCTCCGATAATCAGGATGCGCATTGCAGCCTATCCTCCCCGTCGTGGTTTGTCAGTGGTTGTCGCGCGGGATGCGCGGCATGTCGCCGTTTTCGCCGCCTTGGGCGAGCTTGCGATATTTGACCGCAGGCTCCAGCACCATTCCCGCATCGAGCTGGGCGACGATGCCGCGCTGAATCTCCTGCCACGGCGTCTGGTGTGCCGGATAGGCGTAGCCGCCTTCAGCCTCCAGCCGCTTTCGCCGGGTTTCCAGTTCCTCGTCGGAAATCATCATGTCGGCCCGGCAGTTCTTCAGGTCTATCCGTACGCGGTCGCCGGTCTCCAGCAGTGCCAGACCGCCGCCGGCTGCGGCCTCGGGCGAGGCGTTGAGGATGGAGGGCGAGCCGGAGGTGCCGGACTGGCGGCCATCGCCGATACAGGCCAGAGAATGGATACCGCGCTTGAGCAGATAATCCGGCGCCCGCATGTTCACCACTTCCGCCGCGCCAGGATAGCCTATGGGACCGGCGCCGCGCATGAAGAGGATGCAGTGCTCGTCGATGTCGAGCACGGGATCGTCGATGCGCGCATGATAGTCTTCCGGTCCGTCGAAAACGATCGCCCGGCCCTCGAAGGCCATGGGATCGTCGGGATTGGACAAATAGCGCTTGCGGAACTCCTCCTCGATGACGGAGAGCTTCATGATCGCCGAGTTGAACAAATTGCCTTTGAGCACGCGGAAGCCGGCGTCAGGTTTGAGCGGCTTGTCGTAGGGGAGGATGACCCGGTCGTCCTCGATTGCCGCATTCCGGCAATTCTCGCCGATTGTGCGGCCATTGACCGTGAGCGCATCCTCGTTGATCAGGCCCTGTCCCATGAGTTGGTTGACGACAGCGGGGACGCCGCCGGCATGATAGTAGTCTTCGCCCAGATATTCGCCGGCCGGCTGGAGATTGACCAGTAGCGGGACCTTTTCTCCGTAGGTCTGCCAGTCATCGATGTCGAGGTCGACGCCCAGATGGCGGGCGATGCCATTGAGGTGGATCGGCGCATTGGTGGAGCCGCCGATGGCGGAATTGACGCGGATGGCATTGATGAAGGCGTCGCGCGTCATGATGTCGGTGGGCTTGAGGTCCTCATGCACCATGTCGACGATGCGCAGGCCGGTACGGTACGCCATCTCCTGACGGTCGCGATAGGGCGCAGGAATGGCGGCGGAACCGGGAAGCTGCATGCCGAGCGCCTCGGCCAATGAGTTCATCGTGGTTGCGGTGCCCATCGTGTTGCAATAGCCGGTGGAGGGGGCGGACGAGGCAACCAGCTTGACGAAGCCTTCATAGTCGATCTCGCCGGCGGCCATCAGTTCGCGTGCCTTCCAGACGATGGTGCCGGAACCGGTGCGCTGGCCGCGGAACCAGCCGTTGAGCATGGGCCCTACAGACAACGCTATGGCCGGAATATTGACAGTAGCGGCGGCCATGAGCAGGGCCGGGGTGGTCTTGTCGCAGCCGATGGTAAGCACCACGCCGTCGAGCGGGTAGCCGTAGAGCACTTCGACAAGGCTGAGATAGGCCAGGTTGCGGTCGAGCGAGGCGGTGGGCCGCTTGCCGGTTTCCTGTATCGGGTGCACGGGGAATTCGATGGCAATGCCGCCCGCTTCGCGGATGCCCTCGCGCACGCGCTTGGCCAATTCGATGTGATGCCGGTTGCAAGGCGACAGGTCCGAGCCGGTCTGGGCGATGCCGATGATGGGCTTTCCCGATTGCAGTTCCTGCTGCGACAGGCCAAAATTCAGGTAACGCTCCAGATAGAGCGCGGTCATGTCCGGGTTGCCCGCATTATCGAACCAGGCCTGCGAACGCAGAACGGGCTTGCCTTTTTCCTTGCTCATGTCATCTCCGACTGCTTGGTATGCTCCTCAACGTATACAGAAAAAAAGCACAGGGAAAGGGATGCACAGGCGATCATGAGACTTTCAATGTGAAGAATGCGGTAAGCCCATGCTTTCCATGGACGAATTCTCCATACTCGGAGGCATGTCATCGCGCTTGAGACTGCAATGCCGGCCGAATTCATAGCCCGCAAGGTTCCTTTATGGATACGTTATGTCGAAGGCCTTGGCGACTGACCTGTCTTGGGTGGGAACGGGGTCGGGATTGGCCGATAGCGGCCGGACACAGCACGGAGGGAAGACGATAGCGGAATCGTACCGGATTGACGCTGCGCGCCCGGTAGGCGCAGCTTGCGCCGAACGCGAAGCGCAGCTAGCCTTGATGGCTAACCACCATATAACCAATTGATATTAAAGGTTTCTGGTGGGCCCGGAGGGACTCGAACCCCCAACCAAGCGGTTATGAGCCGCCGGCTCTAACCAATTGAGCTACAGGCCCGGTGCGGCATGGATTAGTGATTTTTTTGCCCATGCACAAGCGGGATGCGCCGCAATCCATTCATAATCGCGCTCTATCCATAATTTGCTGAAACAACCAAGGAGATTTCCATGACGCGTCCCTTTCTGCCGATAGCGTTGGCGGCTTCGATGGTCGCCGTGCCTCAGGCTTTTGGGCAAGACCAGGCCTCGCAGCCCAGGATTGTAGTGACGGGCGAGGGCGAGGCGCGGCTGAGCCCGGATATGGCGCTCGTCACGCTGGCCGTCACGCGTGAGGCCGAGACGGCCCGCGCGGCGATGGACAACAACAATTCGGCCATAGCGGCCGTGATCGCCGCCCTCAAGGAAGAAGGCATCGAGGCGCGCGACCTGCAGACCAGTGGGCTTTCGATCCAGCCGCAATATGTTTACCCCAACGAGCGCAATGACGAAGAGAAGCCGCGCATCGTCGGCTACCAGGTCACCAATCAGTTGACTGTGCGCATTCGCGACATGGACAAGGTGGGTGCCATACTCGACCGCTCGGTCTCGCTGGGCGTCAACCAGGGCGGGCACATCACTTTCACCAATGACGACCCGACAGAAGCGCTGAGCGAGGCGCGCAAGCTGGCCGTCGAGGACGCCATGGCGAAGGCCAGGACGCTGGCCGAAGCCGCCGGTGTGAACCTTGGCAAGGTAGTCGAGCTTTCGGAACGCACCGCCAGCCCGCCGCCGATGCCCATGGCCGGAAAGATGATGCGCATGGAGATGGCTGCCGATGCGGCTGTACCCGTCGAAGCCGGTGAAAACAGCTATACCGTTCAGGTAAGTGTGACCTTCGGCATCGATCAGTAGGTTTCCCCACGTTCAAATCGAAAAAGGCCGCCGGAGCAATCCGGCGGCCTTTTTCGGGGTGGGGAGGCCGTAGCGCTATCGTATGCGGATCACCGGGCAATGCGGCGCGCGCGCGAAGACGACGCTTACGCGGTCGCGATGCTGGCGCCCGGTTACGCGGATGGCGCGGTGGTTGACGCGGGTGATGCGGGCATGCCGGAGGCCCATGCGCTCGGCCTTGTGCAGGGCGCGGCGCGGCGTGCAGCTCGCCTCACGGTAGTGCGGGCGGCGCGGGCGATAGTCGCGATCGCGCTCGCCCATATGGATGCCGGCCCGCCCGTTGCCCTGGCCGAAGCTGAAATAGATGCCGTCCGCCTTGGCGGCGGTGGGCGCGGCGGCGAATGCGCCGAGACTGAGGAAAGCGGAAAGAGCGGCAATCTGGATCTTGCGGAACATGTCGGATCTCCTCATCGGTGTGAATGTTGAGGAGACATTGCCGGAGCGCCCCTGAACGCCGTACGAACCGACCGTTCATTCGCTGTTCATGGCAACTGTTCAGGCGGGTATAGAAGACCGGCCTTTCAGGCCTTCGCGATTTGCCTCTTCCAGTTTTCCAGGCTGCGGTAGGCGGTGACGCGGGAAATCAGGCCGTCATCGATCTCGAAGAAGATGCCACCGGGCAGCGTGTAGCTCTGGCCCGATGCCTCGGGAAGGCCCTCGGCGGTCGTCAGGTAGGTTCCGCGCACCGTGTATTCGGCAGCGGCCCGCACTCCGCCGGGTGCCGTCATCACGGCAATGTCCGACAGGGTCTCGCGGTAGTGGCGGGACATGAGGCCCAGAAACCAGCGGAACTTCTCCTTGCCGATTTCGCGGCCACCTTCGTTGATGTCGTGAACGACGTCCTCCGATAGCAGCGAGAGCATGTGCTCGTGATCGCCGGCATTGAAGGCTGCGAGGTAGTTTTCGACGAGGTCGCGGGTTTCGGTTTCGCTCATGTTCGTCTCCGTCCTTGGTCGGACTACGGTTCTTCTTCCAGCATGTATTGCAGGTAATCTTCCGGCTCACCGAGATCGCTTTCGCTGGCCTTCACCCGTCCCTTTATGGAGATGCCAGCTTCGTGGACCGTTTCCTTGCTGCCGGATACCAGCGGGTGCCACCAGTAGAGATCCTCGCCATTGGCCAGGAGCCGGTAGGCGCAGGTGGCGGGAAGCCAGGCGATGGTGCGCACGTTCTGTGGGGTGAGGCGCACGCAATCGGACACGGTGGCGAAGCGGTTTTTATAGTCGGAACAACGGCATGTGCCGGCGTCGAACAGGCGGCAGGCGACGCTTGTCCAGTGGATTTCCCCGGTGTCCTCGTCCTCGAGCTTGGCCAGGCAGCATTTGCCGCAGCCATCGCAAAGCGATTCCCACTCGCGCGGCGTCATCTCCTCCAGGCTCTTGGTCTTCCAGAATGGATCCATGGCAGGCATGTCGCGCGGCCAGAGCCGGCCGTCAAGGGGCTGTGCCGGCGGCCGAAACGACGAGGCAAGGGAACCAACGGCCTCGCCGCCGATTATCGAGGCCGTAGGGACGTCGCACCGTGGAGCGAAGGACGATGACGAATTCGAGATTGTTTATGGCTGGAACCGCCCTGAGCCTGTTGATGGCAGGGTCGGCGACCGCCGAAGAGCGCGCCGTGGGCGGTCCGGTTACGCCTGACGGCGTGATTATCCTGGCGCAGGCGGAAGAGCCTGCAGGTGAGGGTGGGGAATGCCCGCCCGGAACGGCGCCCACTGGACCTGACGGTGCCTGCGTACCAGCGGTGGAAAAAGAGGGCGAGGAGCCGGCCGCCGAACCTGCTCCCACAGAAGAGCCGCCTTCCGCCGAGGAGAAGCCCCCGGCGGAAACCCAGGAGGCACCGGCCGCTGAAGGTGAGGAAGCCCCTGCCGACGCGCCTGTGGAATCCGAGCCCGCCCCTGTCGAGGAACAGGTCACACCGCCTGTGGATGCGGAGGCCGAACAGCCGGCGGAAACCGAAGAGGCACCGGCCGCTGAAGGTGAGGAAGCCCCTGCCGACGCGCCTGTGGAATCCGAGCCCGCCCCTGTCGAGGAACAGGTCACACCGCCTGCGGATGCGGAGGCCGAACAGCCCGCAGAGACCATGGAGGCACCGGCGGAAACGACGGAAGAACCTACGGTTGAAGGCAGCGAGGAGTTGCCTGCCGATGAGCCAGTGGAAACCCCCGCTACGCAAGAGCCCGCACCCACGGACGAGACCGTGGTCGAACCTACCGGAGAGGCCGAGCAGACCGTCCCGGACGAGGGCGAGGCCGTGGAAGACTGTCCGCCCGGCACGGTTCGTGCAGCCGATGGCGGGGAGTGCGTCGCAGCCGAACCGCCTGCCGAGGAAGAGACGGATGCAGACGCGCCGACGGATGGGGCAGTCGAGGAGGAAGAACCCATCGACGGCGGCACGGCTGCAGAGCCCGGCGCCGAAGACGATACGGCGGTTGAGGGCGAGGCGACGCCATCTGAAGATGCGGCTCCGGTCCTCGACAGCCAGAAGAACGGCGAGGCCGAGCCGGAAGCCACGGTTGAAGGCGAGGAGCAGCCGGTCGAGGACGGGCAGGAAGAACAGGCCACAGAGGAGGCGCCCTCGCCGGAAAGCGATGCGGAAGCCCAGGTAGATCTGGTGGACCCGGAAACGCTGCGTACGGAGATCCGCCAAATGGTGGAACAGGAGGGCGAGCGGATTGAGCTGGGCCAGACGCCGGAAGACACCCGCATGCGCCGACAGGAACTCCTCGGACAGGTGCCGGAGGGGGCTCAGGTGATCGAAGAGTACAACGACAACCGGAAGATCATCCAGTACAACAACAACATCTATATCGAGAGCCCCGATTACGACCGCCTCGTGCGTCGCGACGACCTGGTCTACTACGACGACCTGCGGGGCGATCGCGTGCGCGAGGTTATCGAGCGCCCGGACGGAACGCGCATCATCACCATCCGCAACAGATACGGCGATGTTCTCCGCCGGGTGCGGGTGATGCCGGACGGACGGGAATATGTGCTGGTGTATGTGCCGGAGGATCGCTTCGACAGGGTCGCCCGCTATGAGGATCCGGTAGTCGAGCTCGGCCCGTTGCGGCTCACGATTCCGATAAGCGAGTATGTCCTTGAGGCGCGCCGGGTGGAAAGCGCAGAACGGTACTACGAGTTCCTCGACCAGCCTCCGGTGGAGCAGGTGCAGCGGCTCTATTCGCTCGAAGAAGTGAAGCGTTCGCCCCGGGTCCGCGACATGGTGCGGCGCATCGACCTCGATACCATCGAGTTCGAGTTCGGCTCGGCGCGCATTGAGGAACGTGAGATCCGGGACATCGAATCGCTGGCGACAGCGATGGAGCGGTTGCTGGAGGAGAACCCGGCCGAGACCTTCCTGATCGAAGGTCATACGGATGCAGTCGGTTCCGAAAATGCCAATCTTGCACTCTCGGATCGGCGTGCCGAAGCCGTTGCCCGGGCGCTCACCGATGTCTTTGGCTTGCCGCCTGAGAACCTGGTGACCCAGGGCTATGGCGAGCAGTATCTGAAGATAAATACGCCGGAGCCCGAGCGGGAAAACCGGCGCGTAGCAGTGCGCCGCATTACGCCGCTGGTCTCGCCCGTGGCCGAGCGCCAGTAGCGGTTTCCTGCCCTATTTCCCGGTAGGCTGGCCCGGCCCCGGCTGGGAAGCGCGGGAAGGAGCCCGGCCGGATGTCCCTCCACCGGCCGGGTCTTCTGCAATAAAGGCCAAAGAAAAACCCCGCCGGATATCCGGCGGGGTTCTTGTTGCGGCAAAATCTACTGGATCTGCTGGTTGTTCCGTGGCTGCAGGAGTTGCGGCCGAATCTGCAACTGGGGCCGGTTAAGCTGCGGTATCTGCCGCTGGACCGGAGGACGGGTAACCGTCGGCGGGGTAGTCTGCCGGCAGTTCGGATACTGTCCCGTGGTGCCAGGCGGGCAGCGGCGCTGCACGACCGGGCGGCAGTTGGGGAAAGTTCCCGTTGTGCCCTGCGGGCAGCGCGGCCGCACGATGGGCGCGCAGTTGGGGTAGCGGCCGGTGGTGCCGGGCGGGCATTGCCTCTGCACTTCCGGTCTACGGCAGCGCCCGGCCACGAAGGCGGTTCCGGGCGGGCAGCGATCCTGCACGATCGGCCGGCAGTTCGGATAGCGGCCGGTCGTGCCCTGCGGGCATTCACGCTGGACCTGCGGCTTGACGCAGCGGCCATTCTGCAGGCGCGTTCCGCGAGGGCAGACGCAACGTCCGTCCTGGGTGCGGATCTGGCCCGGCAGCAGCTTGCACTGCGGGTCAGCCTGCGGACGCTGACGCTCGGGCTGCTTGGGCTGAGGGTCCGGCCGGTTGGGACGCGGCGTCGGCACGGGGACCGGCGTCGTCTGAATGTCGCCCACGCACTGCCCGTTGCGGAAGGTGGTGCCTTCCGGGCAGACACAGCGGCCGTCATTGTTCAGGACGAAACCGGGCGAGCACTGTTCCTCCTCCTCGGCCAGGACCGTGAAGTCGTGGCAGTCGAAGGGGCGGGACGAGGCTTCGCCACCCGGCTCGGACAGCGAGCGCGGGCCTTCACGCACGTCTACATCCATGCCGATGACGGCGGCACAGTTACGGCCTTGCGCACCGTTGCCGACCTCACTGGCCAGGTCTGCATCCAGCGGCAGCTCGACCGTGACCTCGTGGCTACGGCTTTCGCCGGGCGCCAGGTCGAGGGTGGTCTCGCAGACGAAGGGCAGTTCCGAAGGCTCCGGCGAGCAGCCGAAGGGCGGGTTCACCGAAACGATGGTCGCCGGCGTGGAGCCGAAACCGTCGACCGTCAAGGCATCGCCAATCCGCATGGGGCCGGAGATGGCGGCTGGCCCGTCATTCGTGATGGTGATCTCGAATGTGCAGGGCTGCCCCAGCAGGCACTGGCTGTCGCCGGTCTTTTCGACCGAGATTCCAGTACCGCCCTCGGCGCAGGCTTCGCCGAACGGGTAGACGATGTCGTCGCCCGGCGCCGGGCCGAAGGAACCGCGCGCGCAGTTCTCGAACCGCTCGTTGGGCGAGACATTGACCGTCACGTCGAAGTGGCGGCTCGTTCCCGGCATCATGACGGCGCCGGGGATTTCGCAGGCCAGCGTTGCGGCCGGAACCGCACCGCAAGTCCATTCCGGCCCGTCCGGCAAGACAGAACCGATCTCGACAGGCGCACCGCCGCCGATCAGCGTCGCCGCATCGTTCACCCGTACCGGGCCCATGGGGGCGGCAGTGCCGGGATTGGACACGGTGATGCGGCATGCGACCGAGCCCGACGAAACCGTCGCTTCGCAGGTCTTCTGTATCCGCAACTGCGGCTCGCCGCCCGGGCGGTCGGGGATCGTCGCCTTGGCGCAGGCCTCATTGTTGGCGAGATTCGTTTCGCCCGTGAGAGCTTCCACCTTGGCGCAGTTCTCCACGATGTTGGACGGGTAGTCCGCCACCACCGCCGTCACCTGGATGTCGGTGGTGGCGCCGGGAGCCAGCACCAGCATCGGATGCTTGCACTCGAACTGGTTGCCGGCCAGCGGCACGCAGGCCCAGGGCGGGGTCGGGCTGAAACTCGCCGAGGCGACGTCGCCCAGCGGGAACGTATCGACCACCGTGATGGGAGCTGCGATGTTGACGGGGCCGGCGTTGTAGATCGTGACCACGTAGGTGCACAGGCCGTCGGGGGTGCATATGGCCGGCTCGGCGCGCTTGCGCACTCCGATGTCGGGTATGTCGCCCTCGGGCGGTGTGCATTCGGGATCGCCGGGCTTGCATATCTTGATCGATGCGCAGGCCTTGTCGTTGGTCGGATCGCCGAACGCATCCTTGCCGCTGGCCGTGTAGTCGTATTCGGCGCAGTTGCGGAGGACGCTTCCGGGCCATGCTGGGCCGGGCTGGAAGCCAAGCTTCAGGTCCACGAACTCGCCCGGGTTGAGGGTGGTTTCGGGATGTTCGCAGGAAGCGGGGCTGGCCATGGGCACGCAGGTCCAGGGCGCGTTGGGGCCGGCGATGATGTCGGCGTGGCCGGGGGCGGTGACTTCGTCCAGCACGATCTTGCCGGTATAGGGTGCGTCGCCGGCATTCGATACGCGGATGGTGAAGTCGCATGGGCCTTCCGGCTCGCACATGGCTTCGTCGGCGCGCTTTTCGACCTTGATGTCGGGCTTGCCTTCCTCGTCCGGGCAATCGAGATCCTCCGGGATTTCGATATCGACGGTCTGCGAGCAACACAGGCCGACGCCCTCGGCAGGACCCGCATAGGTCTCGACGCCGGTCACCACCAGATGGATGGTCTCGCCGGGGAGGGCCCCGATGATTTTCCATTCCAGTGTGCCGCCGCCGGCGGGAACCACCTGCGAAGCCGGATCGATGACGATGCCAGGCGTGGTCGAGGAGACCATGACGACATTGCCCGCAATCTCCGGTCCGACATGCATGCGGTAGATGTAGGCGCCGCCGCCGGGCACGCAATCGACCTCGCCGGTCTCGACCGCGAAGCAGGCCTCTTCCGGGTCACCGCCAGGCGGAGGCGGAGGCGGTTCGCAATCGGTGACGTCGATGGCGATGGTGGTCGGTGCGCCGGTCTTCCAGTCGCCGTCATCAGGGATGGCCGGGTCGTGCGAGGGCATTGTGCCCAGGCCGCCGCCGACATCGGCGCGCTGCAGGGTGATGTTGCCCTGATTGTCGACATTGGTGACGGCCGGGAAGGCGGCCTGGTCGATCTTCGCCTTGATCTCGATAATGGCATAGCGCTCCGTGAGGCTGCCGTCGCCATCGAGATCGGCGGCCGACAAGCGGAAGTCGGCCAGCGACAGGGAATCGTCCGGGGTGGCTGTCGTGCCGACCGTGTGAGCGGGCGCGGCACCGCCGCCCGGTCCTGTTATGTCACCCGATATGTTGACATCGACGATCGCCAGATCGCCAGGCAACTGGTCCTGGAGGTCGAAGCGGACATTGTCGAGCAGTGTTGCCAGTATCGGATGGCCGATCATGGCCGGATCACCGCGCACGCCGAAGCGCAGGCGGTACTGGACATAATCGCAATCGAGCTGCCGGCCTGTCTTCTCGAAGAAGGGGGCGAGCTTTTCACGCTCCGGCGCCGGCTCCAGCGGTTCCAGGGGTTCGAGTTCTATGCGAGGCTCCATGCCTCCGGGATCCTGCGCGTTGGCAGGTGCGATGGTCAGCGGCATGAGCGCTGTGGAGAGCGCCATGCCTGCCGCCATGAGCCAGCGCGGTGCACGCGCGGCCTGGTACAGGGGGTTCATGATCGTCTCCATGACCGGATTTGAACTGCGTTCCCGCGAAGGGGCGAAAGTGAACATGGTCATCTCTCCCTCCCTCACGGCGCACAGGATTCAAGGGGCGTCTCAAGCGGCAGCGTCACCTTGCAGCAAGGGAAGTAGCCGCCCGCCTTGGCATCGGCATCCTTGAAGAAACAAAGGCCGAGGTCGACGGTCTCGCCGGGCAGATGGCCGGTCACGCCAAGCGTGAAGGGCGTCGCCAGGCTTGGAACCGTCTGCTTTGACGGGGAAACGCCAACGCCGGGGGTGAGCGATTTGCTGACCAGCGAATCACCGCCGATGCCGGCGCGGTCATGGACATAAAGGTCGGCCTCGAGACCGGCGGGCGTGCAGAAATATTCCACCACCTCGACCTCGAGACATTGGGGCAGTTCGTCCGTTGGCGGCCATCCGGGCGGCCAGCCGGGCACGGGCAGATCGCCGGGATAGGGCAACGGCTCGTACCAGCCGGCACGGCCTTCGCAAGGACGCCAGACTTCAACGTCGCCGACATGGCCCTTGACTTCCGGATCGGCGAAGAAGCCGTCGAAATCGGCAAACCACGAGCCGAAAGGCGGCTCGTTTTGCGGCCGCACCAGGAAGGAAGTGGTGAGCTGGACGCCGTGGACGGAGAGCGGCCCGCCCTCGATAAGGCGGTCGGCGAATGCCGGATCGTCGCGCAGTTTGTCGCCGGTCTTCACCAGCGTGGCGGCGCAGGCACTGGTGTTGATGAGGCCTTGTGAATCATAGCCGTACTGAAGATCGATGCCGCCGGCCGCCTGCAGGTGCGGCTGGGGGAAACCCACCGCGTAGGTTTGGGGAACCGGGACCCAGATGCTTTCGGTTTCAGGGTCGTCGGGGCTCTCGCGCCAGTAGCGCAGGACCTCGGCCTCGCCGCTGTCGGCAAAGCTGGAATAATCGTAGCGGTTTTCGATCTCGCCGCGCTGGGCCAGATACATGAAGCCCTTGGTGTCGAAGGCGATGTCGGTGACGGGCAGGTCTTCTTCCGCGTCGACCGTCAGCTCCCAGCGCGGATCGCCGGCGAAGGTTCCGTCGCGGGCGATGCCGATGGACCAGATTTCGGCTTCCTCGCCGACGGCGTAGTAGAGCCGACCGCCGTGAACGGCGAGGCCGTAGATGCGGCGCTCCTCCTGGGTATAGCCCCAGGTGCGGGTTTCCTCCGTGTCGAAGGCCGCGCCGCGGATGTCCATGACCGCGCCAACGTCGGCTATCGCGTCCAGCCCGCGCGCGAGCCTTCCGTCGATACCGTGATCGAAGGTGTCGATCAGGTTGCCGTCGATGTCGATGCGATGGACGAGACCGGAATCGAGGTCCGAGGCGAAGAACTGCCTGTGTGAGCGGTCGAAGGCGATATTGCCGATGCCAGGGCCGCTGTTGGTGTCGATGTCGGCGAAGAGCTCTGCCGTTCCGGTCAGCCCGTCGATCTTCCAGATCGAGCCGGGACCGCCGCCGTTCTCGGCGCCGAACTGGCCGTCCATGAAGCGTGCATCGGGCTCGCCGCGCCGCCGTCGCTCGGGCCTGCCGTCCTCGTCCTCGTCCGGTGTGACGATCTGCACACCGTGGAAAGATGTGGCGGCGGCATAGAGGTTGGGCACGATTTCTGGTGTGTCGTCGCGCTTGCCGTCGTCATAGGCAAGACCGAAGACCTGGCCGATCTGACCCGCCATCACCTCGAAGGGCGGCGGCGTGTAGACAAGCTGGCCTTCGGGAGGCCCGCCGAGGAAGGTCATGTCGAAAATGCGCAAGGACGCGCGCCCGACATCGATGAAGGTCTCGTCGACCGGGTCGACACCCGGCAGAAGCCCTTCCTCGAAACCCGGAATGATGGTGCCGGGAAAACCCGTTTCCGCCATGAAGCCCGGCTGGATGATCGCACCTTCCTGGGCGGCGGCGGAAACCGCAAAGCCGAGATTGGCGGCGATCAGCAGCGCCATACTGGCCGCTGTCGACCGAAGCCGGTCGCGTGCAGCGGCGCGAAGCGCCCGTCCCAAGCGTTTGCTCGCGTATCGCCGGTGCGCGCGCATGGCATTCCCCCCGATGCGGTTGGGAGAAACCGCCGAAGAGCCCGCAGTCGGGCAATCGGTTGTTGTGGCTGTAGCGACTTCCCCCGCAACGAGGCCGCTTTCGACCTCGTGTAGACGAAGGGTACGCCCTGGCTTGCGCCGCGTCAACGAATAGGCCTCGCCGACCGTCGATCCCGGCTGCCTTGCGGCCGGTGGACGAGGGCGACGAGGCGAAACCGCTGACCATGCGCGGTCATGGGTTCGTTTCATCTCTTGCTCCTGTGTTTGCGGCGCGCATTGAGTGCGGCCCACGGGAATGGGTGCGGCAGGAAGAGCAAAAGGTTCAGACGCGTCTCTGTCTGGTTTTTCACGAAGGCATGGTTTAGCGTCCGCCGGGGTGGAAAAAATCAATGAACCCTTTTGACCTGTCGCAACACACAGAAGAACGAGCCAAGCGTGCGAAACCCGGAATGAAAGCACAGTCGAACCAGCTTTCGGACCGGGAGCTCGTAGCGCAGGCGGCGCGCGGCGAACGCGCGGCCGTCAGGCTGTTGTTCATGCGACATCATGCGCGGGTCTACCGCTTCGTGATGCGCCAGACAGGATCGGAAACGATGGCTGACGATGTCGCGAATGAAGTGTTTCTGGAGGTGTGGCGCCAAGCCCCGCGCTTCGAGGGGCGGGCGGAGGTGTCGACATGGCTCCTCGGCATCGCCCGCTACAAGGCGCTTTCGGCGCTGAGGCGCCGGCGCGAGCAGGCGCTTGACGAAGGGCAGGCGGAAGCCGTCGAGGACGGCGCTGACACGCCCGAGGTGACGGCGATGAAGGACGACAAGGGCACGGCCCTGCGTCGCTTTATCGACAATTTGCCGGAAGAACACCGGACGGTCATCGATCTTGCCTATTATCATGGCAAGTCGGTGAGCGAGATCGGCGAGATCCTGGCCATACCGGTGGCGACGGTGAAGACGCGCATGTTCTACGCCCGCAAGAAGCTCGGCGAAGCATTGAAGGCCGCCGGTTACGACAGGGGTTGGCCATGAGCACGGAAAAGCTGGACCGGCGCGACGAACTGGAAGCGTTGCTGCCGTTTTATCTGAACGGTACGCTGAGCGACGACGAGCGCGAAGCGGTTGAACGGTGGCTGGCCTCCGACCCGGCGGCGGCGATCGCGCTGGAAGAGGCAGAGGCCGAATACTCCGCGGCCGCCATGGGCAACGAGGCGATCCGGCCTCCCGCGGATGCGCTGTCGCGGCTTTCGGCAGCGCTGGAGCGCGAATCGGGACCGCCGCGTCTTGCCCGCACATCTTGGCTGAAACGGGTGGGCGGCTGGTTTGCAGCGCCATCATCCGGTCTGGCGTGGGGTGCTGCGGCACTGGCCGTCGCGCTGCTTGCGGCGCAAACAGTGTGGATTTCGACCAGGGATGCCAATGATTATTCGGTTGCCGGGAGCGGTGTGGAGCAGGTGCAACTGCCCTTCGTACTGGTCAGCTTCAATGACGAGGCGCCGATTTCGGAAGTGACAGGCGTGCTGCAGTCGCTGCAGCTCGAAATCGATGCGGGGCCGCTGCCCGGCGGCGTATATCGCATCGTTCTTCCGGTCTCCGGTGCGGCCGACTATGACCGACTGGCTGCCGAACTCGAAGCCCAACCGCTGGTGGCGCGCGTTATCGCGGGTGCCCGGCCAAAGGCCGAGTGAACATGAAGCCGTCGGCTTTTCTCCTGGGAACGATTCTTGCCCTGACGGCCGGGCTGGCGTCAGCACAGACGAATGCGCCGGCGGTGACGCGGCCGGTCCCGCAGGATTGCGCCGACGATCAGAGCCGGCCGGGCTGCCGGGGGGCGGAGGAAGATGCGCGGCAGCCGGGGGTCGTCTACCTTCCGCCGCTGCTGGCCGAGCTCTTCGGCAGGTCGCCGGGGAGCGTCGGGCCGGGGGGCGATCTGCCGAAGAGGCCATCGACTCCGCCGGCAAATGACGGCCAGACGAACGACGCATCGTCGGCATCGCCCTCCGATAGCCCGAATGGCGGTTCGCCTACCCAGGCCGGGGCTGCCCCGGCGAATGGTTTCGCGCCCAGCCGGCGCGCGCCGGCGGCGTCAGTGCCGCCCCGAGCCGTTGTCGGCGACCATGTGCCGGACGAGGTGCTGGTGACGATCGACGGCGATGTGGCTGCAGCGGAAGCCATCGCCGCGGCCCTCGGGCTTGAAGTGCGATCCTCGCGCGCCTCGGCATTGCTGGACACGACCGTGGCGCGCTACGGCATCCCGGACGGTCGCCCGGTCGGCGTCGTACTGGCTCAACTCGTCGCCGACGGCAGGACGCTGGGGCAGGCGCCGAATCATATCTACACGCTGGAGCAGGCGGGGCAGCTCGTCCCCTACGCCTTCGAGCGCATCGCGCTGAACGCCGAGCAGGCGAGCGGGGCGGATATCGATATCGCGGTGATCGACACGGCGCTGGACGAGAATCACCCCGCGCTCAAGGAGGCCGTGGCCGGGCTTTTCGATGCCATGCCCGACCGCTTCATCGAGGAGCGCGGCCATGGCACGTCGATTTCCGGGCTGATCGCCGGGGGCGGTCCGTTTCGCGGGCTGGCGACCGGGGCTCGCATCCATCATGCGCGCGCCTTCGAGGGCGGCCGCTCCAGCATGGACGTGCTTCTGTCGGCGTTGGACTGGGCGGTGGCGCAGCAGGTGCGCATAATCAATATGAGCTTCGTCGGGCCGAAGAACCTTCTTTTTGAGGCTGCGTGTCGGGCGGCGCGCGAGCGCGGCATCGTGCTGGTGGCGGCTGCTGGGAACAACGGTCCGCGCGCGCCCTACGGTTATCCCGCCGCCTATGACGGCGTCATCGCCGTGACGGCGACGGATGCGCAGGACATGCTGATGGAGCAGGCCAATCGCGGCCCTTATGTCGAGCTCTCCGCGCCGGGGGTGAAGTTGCTGGCGCCGATACCAGGCGGCGGCATGGATGCGGTGACGGGCACGTCATTCGCGGCTGCTGTCGTCTCGGGCGCCATCGCCAACCTGATGCGTGCAGAAGGGCTCGATGCGGACGAAATCAGCGCGCGGCTGGCGCAGACCGCCATCGATCTGGGGGCGCCGGGGCGCGACGACGACTATGGCTACGGGCTCGTCAACGCGGAGGCGGCGGGCGGGCGATAGGCCGCGTCCGTGTCCTGCTCGCTCAAAACATCGCGGATTCCTTTTCGGCTATCGCTTTTGCGTCAAATCTGTCGCATTCTCTGCTTTCAAGTCGGTCATCTGGCCGCAAACTGCTGTCTGTAATCCGGCATGTCTGTTGGGGCAGGTTTCTTTGACATCGGCGGTTCGATGCTAAATGCTACCCCGGCAGGCAAATGTCATAGGGGCATACAAAACAGGCAACTGGGGCCGGAAATTGGGAGTACGTCGATGAAATTCTTCAAGAGCAACAGCGGAAGCGTGCCGGCACGTATCGCTGATCTGGCCGAGGAGGCCAAATCAGGCGCATTGGATCGCCGCGAATTCCTGGCGCTGGCGAGCGCCTTTGGCGCGACGACGGCGAGCGCCTATGCGATGCTGGGTATGGCTGCGCCAACGCGGGCGGTGGCACAGGAGCCCAAGCGGGGCGGCGTGCTCAAGGTCGCCATGTGGATCAAGGAAAACAAGGATCCGATGACCTCCGACTGGTCGGAGATCGCCAACGCCATGCGCCAGACACTGGAGCCGCTGGTGAAGTACACCCGCGACTTCACTTTCGAGGGCCGGCTTCTGGAAGGCTGGGAGGTCAATGACGACGCCACCGAATATATTCTGAACGTGCGCCAGGGCGTCACCTGGAACAATGGTGACGCATTCACGGCCGACGATGTGATCTACAACATCAACCGCTGGTGCGACCAGTCCGTCGAAGGCAATTCGATGGCCGCGCGCATGTCCTCGCTTATCGATGCGGAGACGAAGAAGGCACGCGAGGGCGCCATCGAGAAGGTGGACGACTTTACGGTAAGGCTGGTCCTGCCGGCTCCGGATATCTCCATCATTGCCGGTTTTGTCGACTATCCGGCCCTGATCGTGCATCCGAGCTTTGATGAGACAGGCCGTGACTTCGTCGCCAATCCGATCGGAACCGGCCCGTTCGAGCTGGTTTCCTACGAGGTGGGCAACCGCGTCGTGCTCAAGCGCCGCGAGAACGGTCAGTGGTGGGGCGGCGAGCCCTATCTCGACGGCATCGAGTTCATCGACTACGGCACGGATCCCTCTACCGTGGTCTCGGCGTTCGAGTCGGGCGAAGTCCATACCAACTACGAGACCAGCGCCGACTTTATCGATATCCTCGACTCCCTCGGCCTGGTGAAGTCGGAAGTGGTGACAGCCGCGACCATCGTCGCCCGTACCAATGTCGGCAACCCGCCCTATGAGGACCAGCGGGTGCGTAAGGCGCTGCAGCTTGCCGTCGATCCCGCCACGGTGCTGGCGCTCGGCTATGGCAATGCCGGGGAGCCCGCGGAGAACCACCATGTATGTCCGATCCATCCCGAGTATGCCGAGTTGGCGCCCTTCGCGCGTGACGTCGAGCGGGCGAAGGCGCTGATGGAAGAGGCCGGCCAGATGGACCATGAGCACGTGCTCATCACGGTTGACGAGGACTGGCACAAGAACACGGGCGACGCCATCGCCGCCCAGATCCGCGAGGCCGGCTTCAAGGTGAAGCGCGAGGTGCTGCCCGGCTCCACCTTCTGGAACGACTGGACGAAATATCCGTGGTCGATGACCAACTGGAACATGCGCCCGCTCGGCATTCAGGTGGTGGCTCTGGCCTATCGCACCGGCGAGGCCTGGAACGAGTCCGCCTATTCCAACGCAGATCTCGATGCGCTGATCGAGAAGGCGCTGACCATGCCGGACGCGGAAGAGCGCCGCACGGTGATGAAGGACATCCAGCAGCACATTCAGGATGCAGGCATCATCATCCAGCCCTACTGGCGCAAGCTCTACAACCACTCAGTGCCGGCGGTGAAGAACCATGGCATGCACCAGACGTTCGAGATCGACCTGCATGAAGTGTGGCTCGACGAGTAGGACGCAGGAGAGGGGCCGGCGACGGCCCCTCTCGCAATGACCAAGAATAAGATAACAAACCCCAAAACGGGGTGAGGGGAAACAGTGCTGAGCTTCATTCTTCGCCGCCTCGGTGTCATGGCGCTGACGATGCTGTGCCTTTCGCTGGTGGTGTTTTTTCTGGTCAATCTGGAGCCGAACCTGAAGAAGCTGGCGATCAGTCAGCTCGACATGCGTTCTTCGGCGGAAGACCTGGAAAGCTGGCTGCAGACGAACGGCTATCGGCAGAATTTCTTCGTGCGCTACGGCCAGTGGCTGGGCGTGATGCCGAAGCAGCCGAATGTCGACCCGGCGACCGGCGTGGCAAGCCCGCGCTTTGCCTTTTGCAACGAGCCCTCCGAGGCGCGCTTTTCCGGTGTGTTGCAGGGCGATTTCGGTTGCTCGACCAAGTTCAAGGTGCCGGTCGCCCAGAAGCTTGTGCCCGCGCTTGGCGCTACCGGCCTGTTGATGTTCTGGGTAATGGCGGTGATGGTGCCGGTCTCGCTCCTCATCGGGGTGCTTGCCGGCATGCGCGAGGGTAGCCGTACCGACAGAACGCTGTCGGTGGCCTCGATCACGACCACGGCGACGCCGGAATATATCTCGGGCGTCATCTTCACCGTCATCTTCGCTTCATGGCTTGGCTGGCTCAACGGCTCGGCCGCCTCCGCCACCAATTCGGGGATAACCTTCTACAATTTCACCCTGCCGGTCATGACCATGGCCATCTACGGGATCGGCTATATCGCGCGCATGACCCGCGCCTCCATGGTGGAGGTCATGACGCAGCAATATATCCGCACCGCCCGGCTGAAGGGCCTGAGCTTCAACGCGGTGGTGCTCAAGCATGCGCTGCGCAATGCGCTGATTGCGCCATTCACCGTGATCATGCTGCAGTTTCCATGGCTTCTGACGGGCGTGGTGATCGTCGAGGTGATGTTCCGCTACCAGGGCTTCGGCTTCACGCTGGTGGAGGCGGCGGGTAATAACGACATCGATCTCCTGCTCGCCTGTTCGCTGGTATCCGTTTTCGTCGTGCTTTCGACGCAGCTTGTATCCGATGTCGGTTACGCGCTGCTCAATCCGCGCATCCGCGTGCAATAGGGGCGGGCCATGGAACTTGAAACCATCGGCGTCTTTGGCATCGTCCTCGGTGTTCTGGCTCGTTTCTGGCCGGTATGGCTGGCGCTCGGCATCATTCTTCTGCTGAGTCTGCGCTACAAGAAGATGCTTGGCCTCTACGGCCACCTGTTCGACAGCAGTGTCGGTGTGGCGGGCGTGATGATCTGCTTCTTCTGGCTGTTCACGGCCATCTTTTCCGACATTATCGCGCCCTTCGACCCGCTGCAGCAGATCGCGATCATGAAGAACGCGCTGCCCGGCAGCATCGATCCAGGCACGGGCCAGACCTTCCTGTTCGGGGGCGACAGGCTGGCACGCGACGTCTTCTCGCGAACGGTCTATGGCAGCCAGATCGTGCTTATCATCGCACCGGCGGCGACGATCTTCGCGCTCATGGTCGGCACGACGCTGGGGTTGCCGGCCGGGTATTATGGTGGTCGGGTGGACAGCATCCTCTCGTTTCTGGCCAATCTCGTGCTGGCATTCCCGGTTATCCTGCTGTTCTACCTTCTGGTGACGCCGGGCATTCGCGAGACCGCCATTCCGCAGTGGCTGGCGGGCTTCTTCTTCATCTTTCCAATCGTGTTTTTCGCGACGCTGTTCTACACGCGCTTTTCGGGTCGTCCGCGATTGCTGGCCGTGCAGCTCGGGCTGACCCTGCTAATAGGCGGGTGGGTGTATCTCGGGCTCGTCTTCAATGCCGATCCGCTGGGTATCATCTCGATCAGCGCCAACCAGCTCAACATCTTCGTGGCGGTGGTGTTCGCCTCCGCGCCCGGCGTTTTCCGCATCGTGCGCGGCCTGGTCATGGACATCAAGACGCGCGACTATGTGGCGGCCGCCCAGACGCGCGGGGAAAGCCCTTGGTACATCATGCTGTGGGAGGTGCTGCCCAATGCACGCGGGCCGCTGATCGTCGATGCCTGCCTGCGGATCGGTTATACGACCATCCTTCTGGGCACGCTTGGCTATTTCGGCCTTGGCCTTGCGCCGGAAAGCCCGGACTGGGGCACCGGTATCAAGGAATCGAGCCGGCTCCTGCGCGCCTATATCCATCCAGCCCTGCCGCCGGTCTTCGCGCTCATGTCATTCGTGCTCGGCCTGAACCTGCTCGCCGACGCCTTGCGCGAACAGTCGCTGAAGGACTGACGGTAACGGACGCGATGCGGGGATGACGATTTAACGGAATGAGAGCTACGCGATGAACGAAGCCATCAAAATCGACCGTGCCCAGGAGGCGGACGAGCCCATTCTGGAGATCGAGAACCTTTCCATCTCGTTTTTCACGCGGGCCGGCGAGATTCCGGCCGTGATGGACTTTTCCTGCAAGGTGATGCCGGGCGAGGCGATGGGCATCGTCGGCGAATCGGGCTGCGGCAAGTCGACTGTGGCGCTCGGCATCATGCGCGATCTTTCGAATGTCGGGAAGATCGTCGGCGGCCGCATCAAGTTCAAGGGCCGGGATATGGCGGATTTGTCGGAGGAGGAGCTTCGGCGCATCCGCGGCAACGAGATCGCCATGATCTACCAGGAACCGATGGCGAGCCTCAATCCGGCCATGAAGGTCGGCCGGCAACTCATGGAGGTACCCCTGCTCCACGACAAGGTTTCAAATGAGGAAGCCTGGAATCGGGCGCTGGAGATGGTGGCCTCGGTGCGCCTGCCGGACCCCGAGCGCATCATGCGCTCCTATCCGCACCAGCTTTCGGGCGGGCAGCAGCAGCGCATCGTTATCGCCATGGCGCTGCTTTCCAAGCCGGCCCTTCTCCTGCTTGACGAGCCGACGACGGCGCTCGACGTGACGGTGGAGGCCGGCATCGTCGAACTGGTCAAAGGGCTCGGCGAGAAATACGGCACGTCGATGATCTTCGTGTCGCACAATCTCGGCCTGATCCTGGAGACCTGCGACCGCATCACGGTCATGTATTCGGGCGAAGCGGTGGAGACGGGGCGTATCGAGGATGTGTTCGACCGCATGCGCCATCCCTATACACAGGGTCTGTTCCGCTCAATCCCGCTGCCTGGCGCCGACAAGAATTCGCGGCCGCTGATTGCCATTCCCGGCCAGCTTCCGCTGCCCCACGAAAGGCCCATGGGCTGCAATTTCGGTCCGCGCTGTCAGCATTTTGTCGAGGGCGTATGCGATGTGGCCGAGATACCGATGGTCACGGTGGGCGGGCATGAAGGGCACCATTCGCGCTGTGTGCGCTTCGACGAGATCGACTGGGAGGCACTGCCGGAGGGGGCGGCAACAGCAAAGGAGCGCGTCGAGCCTGGGAAGCCGATGCTCAAGATCGAGAATCTGAAGAAATATTATCAGGTGACCGCCAATGCGATCTTCGGGGGCTCGGAGACGCGCACCGTCAAGGCCAATGAGCAGATCAGCTTCGAGGCGCGCGAGTCCGAGACCGTGGCGATCGTCGGCGAATCGGGATGCGGGAAGTCGACGCTGGCCAAGGTGCTTCTGGGGTTGGAGACGGCCACCGAGGGCGAGGTCCTGCTCGGCAATGTGCCGATCCATGACGTGCCGGTGGAGGAGCGCGATACGGAGACTGTCGCGGGCATCCAGATGGTGTTCCAGAATCCGTTCGACACGCTCAACCCCAGCCATTCGGTCGGGTCACAGATCATCCGTACTCTGGAAAAGTTCAAGGTGGGCAACACGGTTGCCGAGCGCACGCAGCGCATGCTGGAACTTCTCGACCTTGTGAAGCTTCCGCGCGCTTTCGCGACCCGCATGCCGCGCCAGCTCTCCGGAGGTCAAAAGCAGCGGATCGGCGTGGCCCGCGCCTTCGCCGGCAATGCCAAGGTGGTGGTGGCCGACGAGCCGGTGTCGGCGCTCGATGTCTCAGTGCAGGCGGCGGTGACCGAACTGCTGATGGACATACAGCGCAGGAACAAGACAACGATGCTGTTCATCAGCCACGATTTATCGGTGGTGCGCTATCTCGCCGACCGGGTGGTGGTGATGTATCTGGGCTATATCGTGGAGCAGGGCACGACCGACCAGATCTTCGCGCCTCCCTATCACCCCTATACGGAGGCGCTGCTTTCGGCGATCCCGATTGCCGACACTTCCGTGCGCAAGAAGCATATCGTGCTGGAAGGCGATATCCCGTCGGCCATGAATCCCCCAACCGGGTGCCCTTTCCAGACGCGCTGCGGCTACAAGCACCTGGTGCCGGGGAATCTGTGCGATACGGAAGTGCCGCCGCTGAAGGAGCTGGGCGACGGGCATCGCAGCCTTTGCTGGCTGGAGGACGAGGAACTGGCCAGGATGGAGCCGGTCATCAGCTTCGATGGCAAACCCAAGAGCGCCGGACGTGCGGCCGCGCGTGCGACAGCTGGAGAGGCGACCGCAAGTGGTGGTGCCAACGAACCGAAAACCATAGCCGGAAGCAAGAAAGCCGAGACAAAGGACTCTGGCAAGTCGCTATCGGCCACGCCCGGCAGTTCGTCTCCCAAGGTCGTGCAGGGGGAGGTGGGGAGCGCTCGGCAGGCCGCTTCGATGCGCGTCGACCCAGGGACGACCGGAAAGGACAAACGCGGCGGCGGCAAAGGCAAGGCCGTGCGCGAGCGGGCGGAGAGCCGGCCGGCACAGGTCGCTTCATCCCCTGCGCAAGCGCGGCGGCTGACAGGCGAGGCGCCTGCCGACGGGGTTCGCCCGCCGGCCATGCGCAAGCCGCGCCATCCTGACGATCTCAAGTTGATTTCCGGTGTCGGACCAAAGCTGGAGGCCACGCTGAACGGGCTGGGCATCTACAAGTTCGAGCAGATTGCCAAGTGGAAGAAGGCCGAGCGCGCATGGCTCGACGAGCACCTGCGTTTCAAAGGCCGCATAGAGCGCGACGAGTGGGTGAAGCAGGCCAAGGCGCTGGCCAGAAGGTTTCGGTCTGGCTGACGTCAGGCCGGGGAAATACACCTTACGAGATGCCCGGTTTGAGCGGCGAGGGCATCTGCGACGGTGCCATATCGCCCCCTACCGTTGTCGGCGATAGCCCTGATGCCTGGCGCCATCGCCCTAAAATTTCCTAAATAACGGTGCCATCGAAATTGATTGGCGGCGGCGATGCCTTGTCCACTATGGGTACGTTTTTGTTCAAGGAGTTTTTCAATGATTCGCTTTTATTACAATATGTTGCCTCGATCAGCTCGGATAGCTGCGCTTCTCGCGGGTATTTCTACGGCAGTAGCTGCCTGCCAGGTTGAGACGGTTGAATATCGCGGCTACGGTGGAGACGGTGGTTATAGTGGTTACGGCGGATATGGTGGCGACGGTGGCTATGGCGGGTACGGCGGGTACGGGCGGCCGCAGCGTGCACAGATTTGCTTCTATGAAGATATCAACTATGGCGGCCAGAGCTTCTGTGCTGCACCGGGACAATCGAGCGCGCTTTTGAACGGGTTCTGGAACGACCGCATCTCCTCCATCCGGGTGCAGGGCAGGACTGGGGTGCGCTTGTGCGAGCACAAGAATTTCGGTGGCTGGTGCACGGACTATTCCCGTGACGTTCCCTTTGTAGGAAATGGGCGTAACGACCAGATCTCATCTTTCCAGGTCTATTAATGCCGATTTGGGCAGGCTGCCTATCGCAGCCACGCCCTGCAGCATTATCAATACGGCCGCCTAATCTTACTGTGTCATAAGTTTCGTTAACGATTGATTGCGACAATGGCGATTCGCGCTTCAAATGGAGGGAGCTATGGATCGCCAGGATGGAATCGAAACGAGTGAATCGCGTTTTGCAGCCTATGTCG
>NZ_JAOANW010000006.1 GCF_026162365.1 Nitratireductor luteus
CATGCTGCGCTTCCTTTCCTGATGCTTGTGGCTGTCGCGACAGACCACGTTCTATCATCAGCTCGAAGCGCAGCACCTTCCCGCATCACCGTCCGAGGATGGGGCGCAAGCCGAATATCCTATCTTTCGGCACAGATGGGGTGATTGGGGTTTCTGCCGAGCCCAACTGAGGGCGGCTGCTCCTGTCGAGATGGTGAGAACGTGGTCGATGTTGATCGCCACAAACATCGGGAAGGAGCAGCCATGAAGTATTTTGCCGGACTTGACGTGTCTTTGGAAGAGACCGCGATCTGCGTCGTCGACGAGATCGGCCAGATCGTGAAGGAGGCACGAGCGCAGAGTGAACCTGAGGCGTTGAGCGAAGCCTTACGGGAAGTTGATCTGCCGTTGGCACGGATTAGGCTGGAGGCGTGTTCGCTGACGGCCTGGCTTCACGACGGGCTGCGCGCCGAAGGGCTGGCGGCGATCTGCATCGAGACGCGCCATGCCAACGCGGCGATGAAAACGATGCCCAACAAGACCGACCGCAACGACGCACGAGCGCTGGCTCAGATCATGCGCACCGGCTGGTATCGGCAGGTGCACGTGAAGAGCCGGCAGTGCCGGCTGTGGCGCTCGCTGCTGGTCGCCCGCCGCACGGTGCTGAACGAGATGCGCACGATCGAGAATGTGGTGCGCGCCATGCTGCGCGAGGCCGGCATCAAGCTCGGCCTGCCCTCACGCACCGCCTTCGCGGAGCGGGTCCGTGAGCTGGCCGGCGGCGACGCCGAGGTGATGGCGATGGTCGAGCCGCTGCTTGCGATACTCAGCGTCATGCTGAAGGAGTTCGCCCGCCTGACGAAGCAGGTTCTTGACATCGCCCGCACGGAGAAGGTCTGCCGGCAGCTGATGAGCGTTCCCGGCGTCGGTCCCATCACCGCGCTTTGCTTCCGTGCCACCATTGACCGGCCGGATCGCTTCAGTCGATCGAGGAATGTTGGCGCTCATCTGGGGCTGACGCCAGCGCGCTACCAGTCCGGTGAAACCGACATTCAGGGAAAAATCAGCCGCAGCGGCGACGAACTCACCCGCACTGCGCTCTACGAGGCGGCTCATTCGCTGCTCGTGCGCTCGAAGAAGTGGTCAAGCCTGAGGGCATGGGGCATGAATGTCGCCAAACGGCGCGGCATGGCGCGGGCCCGTGTCGCAGTCGCGCGCAAGCTGGCGACGATCCTGCATCGCATGTGGGTCGACGCGACAGAGTTCCGCTATGGCAGGGAGCCCGCCGGCACAACAGCATGAGAAACAACCGGAGCAGGGAGAAAATACAAACTGTCAAGCTTCGCCCAAAAGGGTGATGCCGGATCGTCCGCGGTGACGATGGGCAAGGCGATCTCGTTGAGAGCCCAGAACCTGCAGATCAACCACTTGCAAGGTCGTGGCACAGATTGAGACGCCTCGCTCTCTGATCCCATCATGCGGCGGCCAATGCGCCGACCGCGAAGAGAAGCGTGTGAGCCGCGGATCGGTCCGAAACAAATGACAGGGTAGCTTAACCTCAACGACCCCAATCAGAGAGGGCTCTTAGAGCGCCTCGTCAGTCGCCTCGGTCTCGACATGGGCAGTCGAGCGATTTGCGAAGCCGCTAACCGAACTCACCTCCATCGAAGACAACGACGGCAATTACCGCCTTCGAGCCGGCCGAGACCGGCACCATGGCCCGCCCACCGCGGCCTCGGAACGCATCGATCCTGTCGGGCGGACTCGTCTGGCACGTGGCACTGGTCGCACTTCTGTTCCTGGCAGCGACTTTCGGCATCTTCACCTATGCATAGACCGGGCCATTGACGCAGACCATGGCGATGAGCATGCTTATCGTACTTTGAAATTTTCCACCTCTTCTTCATCCGGAATGTTCAAAGCACCTCGCTGACTCGGCCGGCGGCGGTGTGGGACGAAGGTCGTCTGGGCCGTGGCCATTGCCGTCACCGCCACGCAATTTGCCGTCACCGATCTGCCGCCATTGCAGGCGTGCCGGCGGTCGGTTTCCCGCGTACAGGTGTCGCAAAACTCCGCGAAAATCTTCGGGTCGAGCATTGCTCATGATGCACCGGCGATCAGCGCGCTCTGATCGGAGACGCGAAACGGCTATACTTTTTCAGACACTTTCATCACGCTGACGTTTATCTTCAATCTGGCAGTCGCAAAAATGCAAAAAATATGTCGGCCAGATCGCTAATTTGCTCGTCAGACCTTCCAAGCAGACGGGCCTAGATCATGACGCGCTTCAATGCCTTCAACCTGCTCAAGAACGCCCTGACGGGCCACAAGAACTGGACCGAGCAATGGCCCGACAGCCAGCCCAAGGCGGAATACGACGTCGTGGTTGTCGGCGCGGGAGGTCATGGGCTCGGTGCGGCCTATTACCTTGCGAAGCAGCACGGGATCACCAATGTCGCGGTGATCGACAAGGGCTGGCTCGGTGGTGGAAACACGGGCCGGAACACCACCATCATCCGCTCGAACTACCTCTATGACGAGAGCGCGCGTCTCTTCGACCATGCGGTCGATCTCTGGGAGGGGCTGAGCCAGGAACTGAACTATAACGTCATGTATTCGCGTCGGGGCGTACTGATGCTGGCGCATACGGTGCATGACGTACAGAGCTTCAAACGGCACATTCACGCCAACAGACTTAACGGCGTCGACAATCGCTGGCTGACAACCAAAGAATGCAAGGAATACTGCCCGCCGCTGAACATCTCGCCGAACGCCCGCTATCCCGTCATGGGCGGCGCACTGCAGGAACGCGCGGGCACGGCACGCCATGACGCGGTGGCCTGGGGTTATGCCCGGGGTGCAGCGGCGCGTGGTGTCGATATCATCCAGAACTGCCCGGTGACAGCCATCCGGCGCAACCCCGACGGCTCGGTCGCGGGGGTCGAAACCGCCAGGGGCTTCATCAAGGCGAAGAAGGTCGCGGTCTCCGCTGCTGGTCACACATCAGTGGTGATGGAGAGCGCGGGCGTGCGCCTGCCGCTGGAAAGCTACCCGCTGCAGGCGCTGGTTTCGGAGCCGGTGAAACCAATCTTTCCCTGCGTCGTGATGTCGAACGCAGTCCATGCCTATATAAGCCAGTCGGACAAGGGCGAGTTGGTGATCGGCTCGGGCACCGACCAATACACCTCCTATTCGCAGCGGGGCGGACTGCCCTTGATCGAGCATACGATCGCCGCGATCACCGAGGTCTTCCCGATCTTCAACCGTATGCGGATGTTGCGCAAGTGGGGCGGTATTGTGGACGTGACCCCGGACCGCTCGGCTATTCTTGGCAAGACGCCGGTGCAGGGGCTCTACGTCAACTGCGGCTGGGGCACCGGCGGATTCAAGGCGACGCCCGGCGCGGCGCATACCTTCGCCTGGACCATCGCCAAGGACGAGCCGCACCCGATCAACTCACCGTTCACGCTGGAGCGCTTCCGTACAGGTCGCCTGATCGACGAAGCCGCCGCTGCCGCTGTCGCACACTGAGGATATCCCCCCATGCTGCTGATCCGCTGTCCCTATTGCGAAGAGACCCTGCCCGAGGCCGAATTCACCTATGCCGGCGAGGCGCACATTATCCGTCCTGAACGTCCTTCGGACCAGACGGATGAACAATGGGAAGAGTACCTGTTCATTCGCACCAATGTGAAAGGCGCCCATTACGAGCGCTGGCGCCACATGCATGGCTGCGGGCGCTTCTTCAACGCCGTGCGCGACACCGTAAGCGATCGTTTTCTGACCACCTACAAGGCGGGCGCTCCGCGTCCGGACCTCTCTACCCTGACGGAGAGCCAGAAATGAGCAAGTTCCGCGCATCCGGACGGGGCCGGGTAAACGCCGCCAAGCCCGTGACCTTCACCTTCGACGGCAAGACCTATCGCGGCGCGCAGGGCGACACCGTGGCTTCGGCCCTCCTGGCCAATGGCGTGCATCTTATGGGCCGCTCGTTCAAATACCATCGTCCGCGTGGTCCCGTGGCCGCCGGTTCCGAAGAGCCCAATGCGCTGATCGGCACCCGGCGCGGCCCGGGCCGGTTCGAGCCCAATACCCGCGCCACCATGCAGGAAATCTGGCCGGGGCTGGAGACCACCTCGCAGAACAAGTATCCGAGCCTGCAATTCGACGTGGGCGCGGTGAACGACGCGGCCTACATGCTCTTCTCGGCGGGCTTCTACTACAAGACCTTCATGTGGCCGAAGAACTTCTGGCACAAGGTCTACGAACCCTTCATCCGTGCCGCTGCTGGTCTCGGCGTCTCCCCGACCGAGGAAGATCCGGACACCTATGCCTCGCGCAATCTGCATTGCGACGTGCTGATCGTGGGCGCGGGCCCGGCCGGCCTTGCCGCGGCGCGCGCGGCGGCGGTCGAAGGCCTGAAGATCGTGCTGGTCGACGAGCATGCGGAGGCCGGGGGCACGCTGTTGTCGGAGCCGCAGGCCAGGATTGACGGCCGGCCGGCCTGGGACTGGCTTGCCGCCGAACTCGACGCACTGAAGGCGCTGGGCGTAAAGATCATGACGCGCACCACCGCCATCGGCTATTACCATCAGAACATGATCGGCCTGTGCGAGCGGCTCACCGATCACCTGGCCGATCTGCCCGCAGACACGCCGCGCGAGCGGCTTTGGCGCGTGCGCGCAAAGCAGGTCGTGCTGGTTCAGGGGGCGTTGGAGAAGCCACTGATCTTCCATGGCAATGATCGTCCGGGAGTCATGCTGGCGGGCGCGGCGCAGACCTATCTGAACCGCTATGGGGTCAAGGTCGGCAACCGCCCCGTGGTGATCACCAGCCATGATTCTGCGTGGTACGCGGCGTTCGACCTGCAGGATGCGGGCGCCAAGGTGCAGGCAATCATCGACACCCGCGAGGGCGTGCACGAGAACCTGCTGGTCGAGGCGCGGGCGCGCGGGATCGCGGTGAAGCTCTCGCACACCGTCACGGGCACCTCGGGGCGCCTGCGCGTCTCTTCATTGCGCGTGAACGCGGTTGTGGGCGGCAAGGTCGGTGCCGGCCAGGAGATCAAGTGTGACGCGGTGCTGATGTCGGGCGGCTGGACGCCTTCGCTGCATCTCTTCTCGCACACCAAGGGATCGCTGGTCTGGGACGAGGACCGCACCACGTTCCTGCCGAACAAGACTCCCGAGGATTGCGTGATCGCCGGGGCAAGCTGCGGCCTGTGGGGTATCGAGGCCGCGCTGAAGGACGGCGCCGAGAAGGGCCGCGCGGTTGCGGTGGCACTTGGTAAGACCGGCGCACCGGCAGCCTATGCAGTCGAGGGCGACCGCCCCGGGAGCGGCGTGTCGCACAAGGAATTGCCGACCGACCGCAGCCCAGGAATGGCCAAGGCCTTTGTCGACTACCAGAACGACGTTACCGCCAAGGATTTGCGGCTGGCCGTGCGGGAGGGCATGCGCTCGATCGAGCATGTGAAGCGCTACACCACCAACGGCATGGCGACCGATCAGGGCAAGATGTCTAACATCAACGGGCTCAATATCGCCGCCGACGCGCTCGGCAAGCGACAGCCAGAGGTGGGGCTGACCACCTTCCGCCCGCCCTATACGCCGACATCCTTCGGGGCCTTCGCAGGCTACCACCGCGGCACGCATTTCGAGGTTACCCGCAAGACCCAGATTGACGTTTGGGCGGAGGAGCATGGCGCGGTCTTCGAGCCTGTCGGCCATTGGCGCCGGGCGTGGTACTTCCCGAAGCCGGGCGAGGACATGGATGCGGCCGTTTCGCGCGAATGCCGCGCTACCCGCGCCAGCGTCGGGATTTTCGACGCCTCGACACTGGGCAAGATCGAGGTCGTGGGGCCGGATGCGGTGGAATTCATGAACCGCATGTACACCAACCCCTGGACCAAGCTCGCCCCGAGCCGCTGCCGCTATGGGCTTCTTCTGGGAGATGACGGCTATATCCGCGACGACGGCGTGATCGGCCGCCTGTCGGAGGACAGGTTCCACGTCACCACCACCACCGGCGGTGCGGCGCGGGTGCTCAATATGATGGAGGACTATCTCCAAACCGAGTGGCCGGACCTGAACGTCTGGCTGACCTCGACGACAGAGCAATGGTCCACAATAGCGCTCAATGGACCAAACGCAGCGAAGCTTTTGGCACCGCTGGTCGAGGGCGCGGAATTGACCGAGGAGTCCTTCCCGCACATGTCCTGCGTGGAATGCACCGTGGCCGGCATGCCCGCGCGGCTCTTCCGGGTGAGCTTCACCGGCGAGATCGGTTTCGAGGTCAACGTGCCCGCGCCCATGGGCCGCAAGCTCTGGGATACACTGTGGGAGGCCGGGCAGCAATACGGCATCACCGCCTACGGCACGGAGACCATGCACGTGTTGCGTGCCGAGAAGGGTTACATCATCATCGGCCAGGATACCGACGGCACTGTCACGCCCTATGATGCAGGCATGGGTTGGGCAGTGGGCAAGAAGAAGCCCGATTTCGTCGGCATGCGCGGCCTTGCCCGCCCGGATCTGACGGCGAAGGACCGCAAGCAACTCGTCGGCCTGCTCACCGAAGACCGCTCGAAGCTGGAAGAGGGCGCGCAGATCGTTTTCGACGCCAAGCAGCCGATCCCGATGAGGATGGTGGGGCATGTGACCTCGTCCTATCACTCGGATGCCGTTGGCCAGCCCATCGCTCTGGCCCTGGTCGAAGGCGGGCAGGAGCGGACGGGCCAGACCGTCTACATCCCCATGCCCGACAGGACCATCGCAGCGAAGATCACCGGCACGGTCTTCGTCGATCCCGATAACGCTCGTCTGAAGATCTGACCCGGAGGCGAAGATGAATGCACCGATTTGTTCTCTCACCCCGAGCATATTGGCTGAAAGTACCGCCGCGCGGGTCAGCCTCGCAGCTCCCTGCGCCCGGTTCTCGCTGCGCGCCCGTGGCGATCTGGGACCGCTCGAAGGCGCGCTTGGCCTGACCCTGCCGGGTCGAATAGGTACGCGCGCCGATGCGGGCATGTTGCAGGCCATGTGCCTTGGCCCGGATGAGTGGGTGCTGCATGCGCCCGAATCCGCAGCAAGCGGGGTCCTCAGCGCCTGCGAGGCGGTCTATGCCACGCATCCGCACAGCCTTGTGGAGATCTCGGGCCGCGAGGTTACCTT
The DNA here is from genome assembly GCF_026162365.1 of Nitratireductor luteus. Lineage (GTDB taxonomy): Bacteria > Pseudomonadota > Alphaproteobacteria > Rhizobiales > Rhizobiaceae > Chelativorans > Chelativorans luteus. The sequence goes on from NZ_JAOANW010000006.1 coordinate 7,152, forward strand.
CGTGATCGAGGGGCCGCGCGCTGCCGAACTGCTCACCCTTGGCTGCCCGCGAGATATCGAGACCATTGCCGTGGGCGAGGGGCGCCGGACGCTCTTCGATGGAGCGACCGTGCTGCTGTTGCGCGATGAAGAGACCCTCTTCCGCATGGATTGCTGGAACAGCTTCGCGCCGCATCTGCGCCACCTGCTCGAAACGGGTTGCCGCGAACTGGCTGCCGAGGCCCTCTGAGATCGAAGGACATCTGACATGCTTCACCATTTGCCCAAAGTCGGGATTGCCGATGCCGAAATCGCCACTGCCGTCGCCGAGGAACTCAACCGTCAGCAGATCCAGATCGAACTGATCGCCTCCGAGAATATCGTCTCGGCCGATGTGATGGCGGCGCAGGGCTCGGTGCTTACCAACAAATATGCCGAGGGCTACCCCGGCAAGCGCTATTACGGCGGCTGCGAATATGTGGACAAGGTCGAGGAAGTGGCCATCGACCGGCTAAAGCGGCTCTTTGGCGCCGAGTATGCCAACGTGCAGCCGCATTCCGGCGCGCAGGCCAATCAGGCCGTCTTTCTCGCGCTTCTGCAGCCGGGTGACCGGATCATGGGCATGTCTCTGGCCCATGGTGGGCACCTGACCCATGGCTCGCCGGTCACCATGTCGGGCAAGTGGTTCGACGTGGTTTCCTACGAAGTCGATGCCAAGACCCACCTGATCGACATGGAAAAGCTGCGCGAGAAGGCGCTGGAGACCAGGCCCAAGCTGATCGTGGCGGGCGCCTCTGCCTATCCGCGCAAGATCGACTTTGAGGGCTTCAGGAAGATCGCGGACGAGGTCGGCGCCTATCTCATGGTCGATATGGCTCATTATGCGGGTCTCATTGCGGGCGGGCATTACCCGAACCCGGTGCCGCATGCGCATGTGGTGACCTCGACCACCCATAAGACGCTGAGGGGTCCGCGCGGTGGCGTGATCCTCACCAATGACGAGGCACTGGCGAAAAAGCTCAACTCCGCGGTGTTCCCTGGCAACCAGGGCGGGCCGTTGATGCATGTGATCGCCGCCAAGGCGGTGGCATTCGGCGAAGCGCTGCAGCCTGAGTTCCGCGACTATGCAGGGCAGGTGATTGAGAACGCCAGGGCGCTTGCCGACGTGTTGATGGCGGGCGGTTTGGGTATCGTCTCTGGCGGAACCGACTGCCACATGGTGCTGGTGGACTTGCAGCCCAAGGGCGTCACCGGCAAAGCCGCCGAGATCGCGCTGGAGCGGGCGGGGCTCACTTGCAACAAAAACGCCATCCCCAACGATCCGCAGAAGCCTTTCGTGACTTCGGGGATTCGCCTCGGCACCTCGGCAGGCACCACCCGGGGCTTCCGCGCTGCGGAGTTCAAGCAGATAGGCAAACTAATCCTGCGCGTGATCGACGCGCTGGCCGCCAATCCCGAGGGTGACGCCGAAGTCGAGGCCGGCGTACGGGCTGAGGTGCGTGCGCTCTGCAATGCCTTTCCGATCTACAACGCGGTCGCCTGAGTGTTCCTGTCGGTCTTCGATATCTTCAAGATCGGCGTCGGTCCCTCGTCCTCACATACGATGGGGCCGATGGTCGCCGCCGCGCGGTTCCTTGACGATCTGCGCGGTCAGGCCGAGAAGATCCCGGGCGCGGGTGAACTCCACCGTCTGGGTGCGAGCCTGCATGGCTCGCTCGCCTTCACCGGCAAGGGGCATGCGACGGACCGGGCGGTCATCCTGGGCTTCTGCGGGCTCTCGCCCGAAACGCTCGACCCGCACAGGGCCGAGGCGTTGGAGGCCGAGGTGCGCCGCGAGGGCGTCGTGCGCCCGGAGGGGCTGGGCGAACTGCGTTTCGCTCCCGAAACGGATCTGGTTTTCGATTGGGGCCCGCCGCTCGAGGGCCATGCGAACGGATTGGTCCTGCGCGCCTACGACAGGGCCGGCAACACCTATCATCAACAGACCTATTACTCGATCGGTGGCGGTTTCGTCGTCACCGCGGCCGAATTCGAGGCGCAACAGACTGCCCAGCCGAAGCTGCGTGACGAAAAGGCCGCCCATGCCTTTCCCTATCCTTTCGGCACCGCCAGGGAGATGCTGGAGATGGGCGCGCGCTCGGGCCTTTCCATCGCGCGTATGAAGCGTGCCAACGAAACAGTGCTGCATGGTGCCGAGCTCGATGCCAAGATCGACCGCATCCTGCAGGCGATGGACGATTGCATCGAACGCGGTCTGACGCAGGAAGGCATTCTGCCAGGCGGGCTCAAGGTCAGGCGCCGGGCGAAGGCCATTCACGAGCAATTGCAGGCCGAAAAGGGAAACAACCTCGCGCAACCATTTCAGGCCAACGACTGGATGAGTGTCTATGCCATGGCGGTGAATGAGGAGAACGCCGCCGGCGGGCGGGTTGTGACCTCACCCACCAACGGCGCGGCAGGCGTCGTACCAGCGGTTCTGCGCTATTATCGGGGACATTGCATCGGCGCGACCCGTCAGGGCAGTCGCAATCTCCTGCTCGTCGCGGCGACCATTGGCGGGCTCATCAAGCACAATGCCTCGATCTCGGGTGCGGAGGTTGGTTGCCAGGGCGAGGTTGGCTCGGCGTCGTCCATGGCGGCGGCGGGGCTGTGTGCCGCGCTCGGCGGCACCAACGAGCAGGTGGAGAATGCCGCCGAGATCGCGCTCGAGCACCATCTCGGCATGACCTGCGACCCCGCCGCTGGACTGGTGCAAGTGCCCTGTATCGAGCGCAACGCGCTTGGCGCGATCAAGGCCGTCTCGGCCGCCTCTCTGGCACTGCGGGGCGACGGGCAACATTTCATGCCGCTCGACAACTGCATCCGGGTGATGCTCGAGACCGGCCGGGACATGAATTCGAAATACAAGGAAACCTCCACCGGAGGTATCGCGGTCAACCTGCCTGAATGCTGAGAAAGGCCCCTGATGACGCAGCTCATTCTTACCGTTTCCTGCCCCGTTCGCGCCGGCATCGTCGCAGCTGTCGCGTCCTATCTTGCCAGCGCGGGCTGCAATATTCACGATAGTTCGCAGTTCTCCGACCTCGACAACGACCGCTTTTTCATGCGGCTGAGCTTTCTGTCGGAAGAAGGGCGCGGCCGCGAGGCGCTATCCGAAGGCTTTGCCGAAATCGCGGCGACCTTCGGCATGGACTACGCCTTTCACGATCCGGCGGAGAAAATGAAGATTGCGATCATGGTCTCGCGCTTCGGGCATTGCCTCAATGACCTGCTCTACCGCTGGCGAATCGGCGCGCTGCCCATCGATATTGTGGCTGTGATCTCGAACCACATGGATTACCAGAAGGTCGTGGTCAACCATGACCTTCCGTTCCATTGCATCAAGGTCACGAAGGAGACCAAGGCCGCAGCCGAGGCCGAGCAAATGCGCATCCTGCGCGAGTCGGGCGCCGATCTGGTGGTGCTGGCCCGCTACATGCAGGTGCTCTCGGAGGAGATGTGCCGGGAAATGTCCGGGCGGATCATCAACATCCACCATTCGTTCCTGCCGAGCTTCAAGGGCGCGAATCCCTACAAACAGGCTTTCGAGCGCGGTGTGAAACTGATCGGGGCTACCTCTCACTACGTGACGACCGACCTCGACGAGGGACCGATCATCGAGCAGGACACGGTGCGTGTGACACACGCACAGAGTGCCTCGGACTATGTGAGCCTTGGCCGCGACGTGGAGGCGCAGGTGCTAGCCCGTGCCGTTCACGCCCATATCCATCGCAGGGTCTTCCTCAACGGCGACAAGACCGTGGTCTTTCCGGCAAGCCCCGGAGAATATGCCTCCGAGCGGATGGGTTGATCGACCCGGCCATTGCGAGCCTGGCTTTGGCAGGGCTTCCTGCCAAAGCTTCTTCTCTCGCCACACTCTCCCTAGGGATGATGGTCGTGCTCTGCCAACCAGTCTGCAAAAAGCCGCGCATTGGCCGAGGCGCGCGCATGTATGCGCAGATAGAAGGGGAAGGGCGACTCCATCGCCTCAGGAACGAGCTGAACCAGCCGCCCACTGTTCAGAAAGGTTCCGACCAGGCCTTCCCAGCCCAGGACAGCGCCGATGTGGTCCTCCGCCGCCTGCAGCGAAATCAGATAGTTGTTCAAGGTGAAGCCCGGCCCGCGCGGCGCGGGCCAGCCCAACGTGTCGAACCACTCCGGCCAGCCGGTCCAGGCATTGTCCGCCGATAGTGTGTGAACCAGCGGGACCTTCAGCATGTCGGACAGGTTGCGGATGCCGTGGGCCTCGGCAAAATGACGGGTTCCCAGCGCCAGGATCCGATCCCGGAAGAGGATGCGGGTCTCGTCGGTTTCCCGCTCGGGGTCTCCGTAGTTGATGCTCAGATCGGCCCCTACAGTCTTCCCGCTGTCCTGGACTACCTGCGATATCGCCACATCGGGAAAGGACTTCCAGAACGCGGCCAGGCGCGGTGTCAGCCAAAGGCCGCTCATGGCCGTCGTGGCCGAGATCGTGACGCCCGTCCTGTCGTGAAGGGTTCGGATTCGCGCAACGGTGTCAGAAATCGTTTCGAAGCCGCGTTGCAGCGAGACGAAGAGCAGGGCTCCAGCCTCCGTGAGTTCGACGCCACGATAATGCCGCGTAAAGAGCAGTTGTCCCAACTCGTGTTCCAGCGCCCTGATGCGGTGGCTAACCGCGGCGGGCGTCACGTTCATTTCGGATGAGGCCAGTTTGAAGCTAAGATTCCGTGCGGCAGCTTCGAAACAGGCAAGATCACCGAGGGGAGGTAGGTCATACGGCTTTGGCATAGGGGCTTGTCGTTTTAAGGCGAGGAATGTCGCGAATGTGTTATTCGGGTGATGAGTTTACTCAGGCTAAACTGAGGTTAGAATTTTGCCAATTGTCAATTTAACGCCGCGATGGCTTCGTGCACGCATTATTTCCCGGCATAGGAACCGAGTATGGCTAGCCACACCGCCAAGCTTTCTGAGATGCTGATGCAGCACACGCCCGGCCGTGCACTTCAGCAGGCTTTCTACACCTCTGCTGAAGTTTTCGAGGCTGACCTGGAAGCGATTTTCTACAGGCAATGGCTTTTCGCGGTTCCCGCCTGTCAGCTCGACAAGCCGGGCAGCTATCAGCGTCTGAAAATCGGCGCCTACGACGTCATCGTCCTGCGCGATGGGAGTGGCGAGATCCGCGCGTTTCATAACTCCTGCCGTCACCGCGGTTCGATTCTGTGCCGTGTCAGCCAGGGTCGTGTCGCCAAGATCACCTGTCCCTACCACCAGTGGACCTACGATCTCGACGGGAGGCTGCTCTGGGCCCGTGGTATGGGCCCGGATTTCAACCCGGCCGATCACGGCCTGAAACCGGTGCACTGCCGCAATCTTGCGGGCCTGGTCTACATTTGCCTTGCGGATGCGGCGCCCGATTTCGATGCTTTCGCCGAGGCTGTGTCCCCGTATCTTGCTGTGCATGATCTGGCGAACGCGAAGGTGGCCTTTCAGTCGACCATCGTGGAGAAAGGCAACTGGAAGCTCGTATGGGAGAACAACCGCGAGTGCTACCATTGCGCGGCCAATCACCCCGACCTTTGCCGCACCTATCCCGAGGATCCCTCCATCACAGGCGTCAATCCCGACGGGGTTTTTCCCGAAACGGTCGAGAAGCACTTCAACCGCCTTGAGACTGCCGGGGCGCCGTCACGCTTCAAGATCGACCAGAATGGCCAGTTCCGCGTTGCCCGGATGCCGTTGCTGGACGGTGCTCAAAGCTACACGGTGAATGGAAAGATCGCGGTTCAGAAGCGTTTGGGGCGCGTTCCCTTCCTCGACGCCGGTACGCTGCTGATGTTCCACTATCCGACCACCTGGAACCATTTGCTCTCGGATCACTCGATCACCTTCCGTGTGAACCCGATCAGCCCGACGGAGACCGAAGTCACCACCAGCTGGCTGGTAAACAAGGATGCCGTCGAGGGTGTCGATTACGACCTGAAAAACCTCACAAGGGTCTGGGAACACACAAACGACGAGGATCGTCGCGTGGTGGAGGACAATCAGCAGGGGATCAATTCGCCTGCATATGAGCCCGGACCCTATTCCGCCTCGCATGAAGACGGCGTGATGCAGTTCCTGGATTGGTATCTCTCCCGGATGCGCGAGGCGCATGCCCCAGTGGCTATCGCAGCGGAGTAAGACTTCGATGAATATGCAGCAAGTAGCCGCCAGCGCGTTCTGGACCGACGACGAGATGCTGGAATGTGTCCAGATCCTTCCCGAAGGGCCGAACGTGGTCACGGTATGCTTCCAGGCCCCCTCGGGGCGGCCTTTCGGCTTTCTGGCCGGGCAGTTCATCACTCTTGAACTGCCTGTGCCGGGCGGGCCGCTCTACCGGACCTACACGATTTCATCCTCTCCTTCGCGACCGCTGTCCCTGACGGTCACCGTCAAGGCGCAGGAGAATTCCATCGGCACGCGTTGGATGATCGAGAACCTGCGGCCCCGGATGCTGCTCAAGGCATCGGGCCCGGCCGGGCGCTTCACCATGGCAGAGCATCAGGCGGAGAAATATCTCTTCATCTCGGCAGGTTCCGGGATCACGCCGATGATGTCGATGACCACACAAATCTTCGATCTCGGCCGTCCCTGCGACATCGTCTTCGTCAACTGCGCCCGCCGTCCCTCCGATATCATCTTCCGCAAGCGGCTTGAGCACATGGCTTCGCGCATGGAAGGAATCGATCTGAAATGGGTGGTGGGAGCGCCGGACATCTATCAGCCTTGGACCGGATACCAGGGCCGGTTCAATCAGCTGATGCTCGGCCTGATGGCGCCCGACTATCTTGAACGCGAAGTTTTCTGTTGCGGACCCGAGACCTTCATGCAGGCGGTGCGGGAAGCGCTTTTCGGCCTCGGTTTCAATATGGATCACTATCATCAGGAAAGCTTCCATGCTCCTCAGCAACCGGTCGCTTCACTGATCGAAGCACCGCTGCTGGACGACGATCTGCCCGAAGAGGACGTACTGGCCGAGATAAACTTCGAGGCTTCGGGTGTTACCCAGTTGTGCCCAGAGACGGAGACTGTGCTCAGCGCGGCGCGGACGGCGGGCATTGCCATCCCCTCGGGCTGTACCTTCGGTGTCTGCGGGACCTGCAAGATCCGCAAGACAGCCGGGACGGTCCATATGGTGCACAATGGCGGTATCACCGAAGACGAGATCGATGAGGGTTACATCCTCGCCTGCTGCTCGCATCCCAAAGGCAAGGTTACGCTCAATCTCTGAAGTGGATCAGTTCCGATTGGGCAGCAGGACCCCGACCGCCGGCTGGTCTTCCTCGTACCCGGCCTGTGCCTTGCGGTACTCCGCCGGTGTTACTCCGCGCTCCGCCTTCAGCGTGCGCGACAGGTGCGGGCCATCGCAGAACCCGCAGGCCAGCGCGATCTCGGTGATCGTGGCATCGGTGCTGCGAAGCCGCTGCAGCGCCCGTTCCAGACGCAGTTCCAGATAGGCCTTGAGGGGCGTTTGGCGCAGATCCGCCAGAAAACGCCGCTCAAGCGTGCGGCGCCCAACGCCCAACTCGCGTGCCAAATCCTCGACGGTCTTGGGCACCTCGACATGTTGCTGCATTCGCAGCACGGCGCGCTTGACTAGCTCATCCGTGGCACGGCGGGTGAGGGCTTGTCCGGGCTGTGCCTTATCGCCGCCCATGGCGTCGTCGATCATCATGATGTTCAGGCTCTTGATGGCGGCCGACTGGCCGACATGCCGCTGCACGAGGAATGCTGCCAGATGTGCGGCGCCGTGCCCACCGGAGCAGGTTAGGCGGTCGCGGTCGACGACGAAAATCTGGTCCGATATCGGGGTCTCCGCTTCGAACTGGTCGAGAAAGTCCTGGTGGTGGAACCAGCTCACGCAGCAACGATACCCCTTGAGCAATCCCATCCGCTGCAGAATGAACACGCCGGTGCACAGCCCCACGAGTGGCGTTCCCGCCGCAGCTCGGCCTTCGAGAAAGGCCAGCGCTTCGCCGTTCAACGCTGCGCTGTCTCCGATCAGCCCGCCCACCACGACGATGTAATCGTAGTTTTCCGCGTGGCGCAGCCGCGTGTCGGGCTGCACGCGCACGCCGCAGCTTGACCGAATGGCTTGCGGGCTGTCCGAAAGCACCGACCAGTCGCAGAGGATCGGGCGGGAATGGTCGGCCTCGTCGGCTGCCAGCCGCAGAACGTCCACGAAATTCGCGAAGGCGGAGAGCGTGAAGCGGTCGGCCAAGAGAAAGGCAACGCGAAGGCGCTTTCTGGGGCGCCCAATGGAAAGGGGCATGTCGATATCCTTCAGGTTTGATGTCGCAAATATACCTGAAGGTTGTGGTTGAAGTAAGTCTTCGCGCTCACGGACAGCGCACTTGATGACCGAGCGCGGTGAATGGGGTGCGGGTGCGGGTCTTGCAGCCAAGGTGACCACGGCGAATAGGTACGCCGTGGTCCTTCGGGATTGCATCGAAGCCGTTCGGGAGCGCGAGACCGAAGACTTCCCGGCCAAGTCGTTAGGTGCGCGGCTTCAAGTTCTCCGGATCGTAGAGCGGCTTATAGCCTACACCCACGACTTCGACGGGATAAATCTCATCGAAATAGGAGACATTTAGCTTACGGCCTTCCTGACAGTACTCCCATGGAAGATAGGCCAGAGCGATGTTCTCCCCGATGCTCGGGCCGAAAGCGATGGATGTCGTGTAGGACCGACGGCCAAGCGCGTCGATCAGGGTTTCGCCGGTTTCGGGATCGAGCACCGGAAGTGTGCCTACCGGGTATCGCGCGACGCCCTTGCTGTCGGTGTTGTCGGCCATCACGAGGGTGCAGAGCTTGGCCGGCTGATGCTCCCGTGATCGGTATTCCAGGTGCTTTGCCTTGCCGCGGAAGTCGGCTTCCTTCACCTTAGGCCGGGACAGATCCGCTTCGTAGAGATTATACTGGGTCAACAGATCGGCATTCTGCAGGCGCAAGGATTTCTCGAGACGGCGCGAGTTGGCGTAGGTCTCGACACCGACCGCGATCACGCCCGTCGAACGCAGGGCATCCCAAACAGCAAGGCCGTCCTCATAGGCCATATGCAGTTCCCAACCCTGTTCACCGACATAGGAGATGCGAAAGGCGGCAACCGACTTGCCCACGATCTTGATCCGGCGAATGGCTGCGAAGGGGAAGTTTTCCGGGAGCAGTGCATTGGGTTCTTCAACGACTTTCTGGAGATTCTCCCGAGCGTTCGGGCCCCAGATACCGATGGTGATGTATTTCTCGGTCACATCGGTGATGGTGACGTCCAGGCCTTTGTCCTGTGCCACGCGGCGCATGTAATGAAAGTCGCGCGGACCGGCATCCGCACCGTTGATCAGACGGCAGCGATCCTCCATCCGCATTACCGTAAAATCGGCGCGCACCATGCCATCGTCGTCGAGGAAATGGGTATAGATGCCCTTGCCGATATTGTTGTCGCCGCCGATCTTTGCGGCGCAAAGCCATTCCAGCAGCGCGACATGGTCGGGCCCCTCTATGTCGGTGATGTGGAAGTGCGAAAGGTTGATGATGCCGCAATTCTCACTCAGCTCGAGATGTTCGGCATTCGAGACACGCCAGAAATGGCGGTTGTCCCACTCGTTCTCGCGCACCGGCACGCGGTCGGCGTATTTCTCCAAAAGGTGCTCGTTCGCGGCATAGCCATGCGCGCGTTCCCAACCGCCGAGCTCCATGAAATAGCCGCCGAGTTCCTTCTCGCGCTCATAGAAGGGCGAACGGCGGATGTTGCGGCCATTGGCGAAAGGCTCGCGCGGGTGCACCGGCGGGTTGTAGATCTTCGCAGCCGTTTCTTCGCAGCGGCCGTGAATATATTTCTCGTCGAGCTGGAATTCGTTGAAGCGCGCGAAATCGATCCCATGGTGGTCGATGTCGGTGCGCCCGTCGGTCATCCAATCGGCGATGAGCTTGCCCATGCCGGGGCCGTCCTTGACCCAGATGCCCACTGCATACCACAGACCGCGCACCTTCTGGCTTTCGCCCATCGATGGGCCGCCGTCGGTCGAGGCCTGGAGCAGGCCGTTGAACGAATGCCCCTCGTTGAAGCCGAGTTCGGTGAGAATCGGGGTGAGTTCCATGGCGCGCTCGAGCGGCTCGAGAACGTCTTCCAGTTCGAGATCGCGCTGAGAGGGCGATAGACGCGCCTCTTCCTTTTCGAGGATCTCCCGCGGATGCACGAGGCGCGGGTTCTTCTCGTAATAATAGCCCCACTCGATCTGGCCGCCCTCGGTGGTCTTGGGGTCTCCCGTGTCGCGCATATAGGCGGAGTTGCCCTGGTCGCGGAGCAGCGGGCGGCCGATCTCGACGCCGGTGCCGGCGAATTCGTCATAGGGGCCGAAGAATGTCAGCGGGTGATCCACCGGCATGACCGGAAGGTCCTCGCCCGCCATCTCGGCAATGAGGCGGCCCCAAAGGCCTGCGCAGACCACCACGTGATCGGCATGGAGGGTGCCGCGTTCGGTCACGACGCCCTTGATCCGGCCGTCTTCGACAATGAGCGAGAGGGCGGAGGTGTTGGCGAAGGTCCTGAGCTTGCCGGCGGACACTCCCTGATCAACGAGCTTGCCTGCAACGGTTTGTGAGCGCGGGGTAACCAGGCCCGCATCCGGGTCCCACATTGCGCCCTGGATCTGGTCCTCTTCGAGGAGCGGGAACTTCTCCTTGGCCTCTGCCGCCGAAATGATCTTGACGTTGGTGCCGAAAGCCTTGCCGGAGTCGACGCGGCGCTTCAGCTCTTCCATGCGCCCGTCATCGCCGACGCGGGCGACCTCAATGCCACCGATACGCGCATAGTGCCCCATCTTCTCATAAAAATTGATGGAGTACATCGTAGTCCAGCAGGAGAGCAGGTCGTGGCTCGTTGCATAGCAGAAATCGGATGCATGCGCCGTCGAGCCGATATCGGTGGGAATGCCCGACTTGTCGATGCCGACGATGTCGTCCCAGCCGCGTTCGATGAGGTGATGCGCCACTGAGGCGCCGACAATGCCGCCAAGTCCGACGATGACAACCTTTGCCCTTTCAGGAAATGCTGACATTTCTCATTCCTTCTCTAAAACGATCGTTCTTTGCAGTACATGGCGGGCAACTTTCTCAGCCTATACGCAGGTCAAAGGACGTGTCGATCATGTAGTTGTCTGCGGTGGTATGATCAGAGCTGACGTTCCATTTCGGGCAGGATTTCGAAGAGATCTCCCACGATTCCGTAGTCGGCGATCTGAAAGATCGGTGCTTCCTCGTCGGTGTTGATCGCCACGATCACCTTCGCATCCTTCATGCCGGCAAGGTGCTGGATGGCACCGGAAATCCCGCAAGCGATATAGAGCTCGGGAGCGACGACCTTGCCGGTCTGGCCGACCTGCAGATCGTTCGGAGCGTAGCCGGCGTCGACAGCCGCACGGGAAGCACCTATGGCGGCGCCTAGCTTGTCTGCGACCGGGCTGATGACCTTGCGGAAACTCTCCTCGGAGCCGAGCGCCCGACCGCCGGAGACCACGATTTTCGCGGAGCCGAGTTCGGGGCGATCACTCTTGGAGAAGATGTTCTCGACGAAACTCGAGAGACCAGCTCCTGCAGTCCCGGTTTCGACGATCTTGATCGGCGCGGCCGTACCGCTCTTTCCGGCTGCAGGAAAAGCCGCTGTGCGCACGGTCAGCACCTTTTTGGCATCGGTCGTCTGCACGACTTCGATGGCGTTGCCGGCGTAGATCGGCCGTTTGAACGTGTCGGCGGAAATAGCTTCGGTGATCTCGGAAATCTGCATCACGTCTAGCATGGCGGCGACACGCGGCAGCACGTTCTTGCCCGTCGTCGTGGCGGGCGCGACGATGGTATCATAATTGCCGCTCAGTGAGAGGATCAGCTCGGCAGTCGGTTCGGCGAGACGATGCTCGAGTGCGTTGCCCTCGGCAAGGATCACGCTGCGCACGCCTGCAAGCGATGCTGCCTCCTCAGCTGCTGATCCAGCGTTCTTGCCTACGATCAGCACGTCGATGTCGCTGCCAATCCGAGAAGCTGCGGCCAGAGCCTTTGCGGTCTGATCCGAAAGCGCGGCGTTGTCATGCTCTGCGAAAAGAAGGATAGCCATTTCGTTCCCCGTTCAATCAGATGACGCCAGCTTCGTTTTTAAGCTTGTCGAACAGCTCGGCGGTGTTCGCGACTTTAATCCCACCTTGGCGCACAGCGGGTTCTTCGGTCCGCAGGACACGAAGCCGGGCCTCCACAGTTACCCCGAAATCCTGCGGGGTCTTCTGTTCCAGAGGCTTCTTCTTGGCTTTCATGATATTCGGAAGCGAGGCATAGCGCGGCTGGTTCAGGCGCAGATCGGCTGTCATGATTGCGGGCAGGCGCACATCGATGACTTGGAGCCCTCCGTCCACCTCGCGGGTCACTTTCGCGCGATCCGCGCCAAGATCGATCCTGGAGGCGAAAGTGGCCTGGGACCAGCCAAGCAGCGCGGCGAGCATCTGGCCGGTCTGGTTGGCATCGTCGTCGATCGCCTGTTTGCCGAGGATCACCAGCCCCGGCTGTTCATTCTCGGCCACGCCCTTGAGCAGTTTTGCGACAGTCAGCGGCTCCACTGTGCCGTCCACGGTGATGAGAATGGCCCGGTCCGCGCCCATGGCAAGCGCGGTGCGCAAAACGTCCTGCGCCTGAGCCGGGCCGATCGAGACAACCACGACCTCATCGGCTTTGCCCGCTTCCTTTAGGCGGATGGCCTCTTCGACAGCGATTTCGTCGAACGGGTTCATCGACATCTTGACATTGGCGAGATCGACTCCGCTCCCATCCGTCTTTACGCGGATTTTCACATTGTGGTCGATGACCCGCTTAACGGGCACCAGTATCTTCATCTTTCTTCCTCCCTGCCAGACCCCCGAGCCGGGCATGCTAAGCTCATGAACCGATTCCGCACATTTGGCGGGCTTGTGTTCTGTTTCGAAGGCGCGGGAGCGAAGTACCGATGCGACGCCCCGCTTGCTTTTTCGATCCACGGCGGGATCTGCGGAACTGAACTCCGGGCACCTATCCGTCCTGCGGAAGCGGGCTGTGTTTTCCCCTCTATCACTTGCCCGTGCTCAAGATCACGAGTTCGTGCAGGGATTCCAGATTCCAGTTTCGGGAGGGCAGTATTGCGACGAATCCTTAGGGGAAAATAGTATGATTGCGTCAACGCGAGATTATCGCTACGACAGTATGAAGCAAAATATCATTGCACGAGAATGATGGACCCACGCTCGGAACAGAGAGCAAGACCGCACGCCGTGAGCGCAAGGGCCTTGCGACCGCGGCCGGAGGAAACACGGCTGTCGGTCGGCTTCATACTTGCCAAACGTTTTACCCTTTGCGCCTTCGCCAATTTTGTCGACGTTCTCAGACTGGCCGCCGACGAAGGAGATCGCAGCCGGCCCATCCTGTGCAAATGGACCGTGCTCTCCGACACCATGGATGCAGTGCTGTCGAGTTGCGGTATCACAGTACAGCCTCAGGAACGGTTGGGGGATCCGACCAAGTTCGACTATGTCGTCGTCGTTGGCGGGCTGATGGACGAAACCCCGAGCCTCGGTTCTGCGTATACGCGCTACCTGCATCAGGCTGCGGCTGCAGGCGTTCCGCTTGTTGGCATCTGTACCGGAGCATTTCTCCTGCATCAAGCCGGGCTGCTCAATGGCTATCGCTGTTGCGTGAGTTGGTTTCATCACGCCGATTTTCTCGAACAATTCGAAGGTCTCAGGCCGGTTGCCGATCAGATTTTTGTCGTCGACGGCGACCGGCTGACCTGCTCCGGCGGCGCGAGTTCGGCGCATCTCGCCGCTTATCTCGTCGACAAGCATGTCGGGCGGGCGCAAGCAAGCAAGAGCCTGCACATCATGATCATCGACGATGCACTGCACGCCGAGAAACCCCAGCCGGGTATCACGCTCGATTTCAAGGTGCGCGATCCGTTGGTATTGCGTGTGTTGCTCATCATGCAGCAGCACATCGACACGCCTCTATCGGTCAAGGAGATCGCGCGCCGGATGGGGCACAGCAAACGGCAGATCGAACGCCATTTTCGCGCTGCGCTCGATCTGTCGCCACAGGAAGCCTTCCTTCACATCCGCCTGTCGCTAGCGCACCACCTCATCGAAACGACCGGGAAGTCCATTGCCCAGATAGCGGTGGACTGCGGCTTCTGCGACTCTTCGCATCTGGGCCGAATGTTCCGACGCCGCTTCGGTTCCACGCCGCAGGCGTTGCGCCGCTCCGTTGCGGCGCAGGATTGACAGACCGCCCTTTACGGATCCGTGACGCGCCATCGCTGCCCGGCCACTCCGATGGGTGGGCGCGCAACGCCGCCGTTTGTCCAAGCGCGTTCGGGCAAGGCTTTTACATGGCAAAGGACAGTACCCGAGAAAAAGCGCCCGCAGCCGAAACGCAGTAAGCGGCAGCGGGCGCAGGGCGGGTTGTTGGCGCTTTATCGCGGTTCGCTGGCAAGGCCACGCCAGATGGCGACGCACATCACTAGCAGGACGACCGTGAACGGCAGACCGGTCGAAATAACCATGGACTGCAGCGAAGTCAGACCGCCTGCCGACAAGAGCAAGACGATTGCGACAATGCCTTCGAATACGCACCAGAAAATGCGCTGCGGGGCTGGAGCGTCCACTTTTCCGCCGGAAGTGATCGTGTCGATTACCAGCGATCCAGAATCCGACGACGTCACGAAGAACACGATCACCAGAATGATTCCGACGAAAGACGTGATGGTCGAGAGCGGCAGCGCGTCGAGCATTGCGAAGAGCTGAAGCGGTAGTTCTGCATTCTGAACGGCGGAGTATCCGTCATTTACGACCTGATTGATCGCCGCTCCGCCGAAAACGGACATCCAGATCACGCAGACCAGTGAGGGGATCAGCAATACGCTGATGATAAACTCGCGCACGGTTCGGCCACGGCTTACGCGAGCTATGAACATGCCCACGAAGGGTGACCAGGAAATCCACCACGCCCAGTAGAACGAGGTCCAGCCCTGCATGAAGTTGATATCTTCACGCCCGACCGGATTCGACAGAGCCGGCAGATATTCGAGATAGGCCAGCAGGAATTTTCCGGCGTCGGTCACCAGCAGCAGTGTCGGTCCGGCGACGAGCACGAAGACGAGCAGCAGGAACGCCATCCCCATGTTGATCTCGGAGAGGAGCTTCACCCCGGCTTCGAGGCCGCGAATGACTGACACGAGGGCGATCGCGGTGATGCCGATGATCAGGACGACTTGCGAGGTGGTGCTGACCGGAATGCCAAAGAGTTCGTTCAAGCCCGCATTGGCTTGAGCCGCGCCGAGGCCAAGCGAAGTAGCGAGGCCGAAGAGTGTCGCGAAGACCGCGAGGATATCGATGATGTGCCCCGGCCAACCCCAGACCCGTTCACCGAAGATCGGGTAGAATGCCGAGCGGATGGTTAGCGGCAGTCCCTTGTTGTAGCTGAACAAGGCAAGGCTCAGCGCGACGATCGCGTATATGGCCCAGGGATGCAGCGCCCAGTGGAAAATCGAGGCCGCCATGCCGAGCCGGATCGCTTCGTCTTGGCTGGTCACAGCGCCAAGCGGTGCCCAGTCCGTGCGCACGCCGTCCGCTCCCAAGGTGGTGCCGCCGAGGGATGACGAGAAATGGCTGAGGGGTTCGGATACGCCGTAGAACATGAGGCCAATTCCCATGCCCGCGGCGAACAGCATCGAGAACCAGCTGATATAGCTGAAGTCCGGCACCGCGTCGCGACCGCCCAGCCGGACCTTGCCATAGGGGCTGACCACCAGAACGAGGCAGAGAATGACAAATATATCTGCCGCACCCAGGAAGAACCAGTCGAAGCCCTTGGTCACTTTGGAAAAGAGCGCGCTGAAGATCGTGTTGGCCTGTTCAGGCAGGAATAAAGTGAACACTACGAAGGCTATGACCGCGATCGCGGAGATCGCAAAAACTGGATTATGGACGTCGAAGCCAATCGGACCTACGGAGCCTTCGATATTGTCACGACCGATAGTATAGTCGGTCTCGATCAGTCCTCCCTGCAGACTTTCCGATGGGCTGTTCGCATTGGTGTCTTCGGCGTTGTATACGTTCGTCAAGAGCATTCCCCTTTTTGGACGGGCTTACGGTTATTGTCCGTTTTCGATGTCCATTTTCATTGGACCTTCTTTTTTGTCTTGTGATGGGAGGCTAGCGTCGCCGCGAATGCGTGAACGGGTATCCTTGGAGGCCGCAGTTTTTCAGGTCATGGAGTGTTGTCTCGGCGTTCGCAGTGGCGACCCGCTCGGCAGTGCCTGCGACATGAACCGAAGCGCGCTTGAACAAGCTCGCGCGAGGCGCAAGTCATGCAACGGTTTTCAAGCTGCACCCAATGCTCCCTGACTTGTCTCGGCAGGTAACCTGCTCTTGGTGAACTTCCCCATTTCGGAAATATTGGAGGCTTGGAAGTAAACAGAGCAGAGCATTTGCGACGAAGGAGCAGTAAGAAGGCGACGATAGGGGCGGGGGCTCAGTCGATGGCTGGCGGCATCAACTGATGAATGCCGGAGGCAATGCCACACGTTCATAAACCGCCGTTGGCAGTTGACAGCCGGACGCGTGCGTCATCGCTCGCCGCCCGCGTCCGCGAGGAAGCCGGCCTGCCTACCTCCACAACCTGGTACATCAGCCAGCCGGAGCAGGCGGACGGACTGATCCGCAACGATCAGCTCGACCTCGTCATGCTTGACCGGCCGCTGCTCGGGACCCGCACTGGCCCTATGCAGTTGCCGCAAAACTCGGCGTTAACCGCGCCGCCTGGACGCTGCCCACCCCTTACGCCCACTGGCTCGAACGCTACCGTGCGGCGCGAACCTTCTTCTCCTTGTCATCCCGAACGCCTCTTGAGGGGTTGCGGGAGGAGAGCGAAATGGCACGCTAAGCAGCCCGTGGATACCCCATCGCGGTCGACTGCTACGGGCCCGTTGCAGACATTGATCGACGTTACAGGGGTACCTGAAGCGCTGCGATCCGTGTGCCAGCTCCTTCAGCCAATTCGATTCCTCCCGCCTTTTCGAGCGCTATCGTAAGATTACGCATTAAAACTTGGGCATGCCGGTTGGACGCATGTGGCGTTTTTGGGCGGCGATGCGGAATTGGGCGTTGGCGGCGCCATAGCCGCGGTAGCCGCCGCGCCGTTCCACGATCTCGAAGAAGAAGCCTTCCCCGTAGCTCGGGCTGTAGAGCTGGAAATACTCTCCGCCGTTGTCCCGGTCATACAGGATGCTGCAGGTTTTCAGGCGGTCGAGGAATGCCCCGTCGAGACCGAAGCGGGCGTCGAGATCGTCGTAGTAGTTGGGCGAAATGACGAGCGGATGGAAGCCGTTTTCAAGCAGCGCCTCGGCGGTGGCGAAGATGTCGCCGGTCTCGAAGGCAAGGTGCTGGACGGCGGAGCCGAAGCTTTCGGCCAGGAAATGGCCGGCCAGCGTCCGCCGGTTTTCCGCCCCGTTCAACGTGACTCTAAAGCCGCCGTCGTGGGATTCGATCGCCTGGCTGCGTATCAGCCCGGCCGGATCGACGACGTCGACCATCGGCATTTTCCGCGTGGCGAAGATCGAGGTGTAGAAGAGCAGCCAGGTAAGCATCTCCTTGTAGTCCATCGTCTGGGCGACATGGTCGATGCGGGTCAGGCCGGCGTCGCGGGGCTTTGCCTCGTCGGTGGCCGGCCTGAATTCGATCTCCCACACGCGCGCGAGATCGCTCTTGGCATCGATGAAGTGCATGATGCCGCCGCCAACGCCATGGATCGCTGGGATTTTCAGTTCGCCAGGCCCTACGGGCTGCTCGAAAGGTTCCGCGCCCAGCGCCCGTGCCCGACGGACCGTCGCTTCCGCATCGGCCACCTTCAGCCCGACGTCGCAGACCGAGGCCCCGTGGACGACATAGGAAGATCGGGCAAAGCCCTGCCGCTCGGTGTTGATGACGATGTTGATGCCGCCTTGCCGCCAGAGCTCGACATCCTTGGAAATGTGCCGGCCAGCGCGAGCGAAGCCAAGCGTGTGCAGCATCGCACCGAGTTCCTTGGCCTCCTCTTCGTCCACTGCGAATTCCATGAACTCGACGCCGTCGACGGCTACGCGCTCCGGCATGTCGGGCACCGCGATCTTTATGCCGGGCTCGCTCCGGCGTACCCGGTCCATAAGGTAGACCAGAGACCTATGCCCATCGATAGAGATCGATTTTGGTGAGCCGCCGCGGAACTGGTCGTTGAAGATTTCGAGCGACAGGGGCCCGCTGTAGCCGGTCGCCGCGACCGCGCGCATGAACCCGAGGACATCGAGATCGCCTTCGCCCGGCATATTGCGGAAGTGCCGGCTCCAGTAAAGCAGGTCCATGTCGATCCTGGGCGCATCGGCAAGCTGCACGAAGAAGATGCGGTCTCCGGGTATCGAGCGGATCGTATCGGGGTCGACCTGGCGCGCGAGCGTATGGAAGCTGTCGAGAATGATACCGACATTGGCATGGTCGGCGCGGCGCACTACTTCCCATGCGTCGCGATGGTCGTTGATGTGCCGGCCCCAGGCCAACGCTTCGTAGCCGACGCGGATATCGTGGCGCCGGGCCCGCTCGCCCAGCTCGCGGAAATCCGCCGCTGCCCTGTCTATGCCGCCGAGCGCGATCGGCGAGACGCTGGAGCAGACGAGCATGAGGTTGGCGCCGAGCTCTCCCATCAGGTCGAACTTGCGCTCGGCACGGTCGAAGGCGCGGCTGCGCTGTGGCTCGGGCATGCCCTCGAAATCGCGAAACGGCTGGAACAGCGAGATTTCCAGCCCATGGTCGCGCACCATCCGCCCCACGTCGCTCGGGCTGCCGTCGAAGGTGAGAAAATCGTTTTCGAATATCTCCACACCGTCGAAACCGGCGGCTGCTATGGCGGCCAGCTTCTCGGGAAGGTCCCCAGAGATGGAAACAGTCGCAATGGAGGTCTTCATCGAATGCTTGCGCTCCCGTTCATTTCGCCGCCGGATTTCGGGCCATCATCGACACGCCATGCCGCCACAGCGGCGTCTGCGAAGCGATCATGAGGAGGAAGGCGGCGGTGAGGATCAGCGATATGGGGTGCGAGACGAAGTCCCAGAGGAACGTTCCGACGTCGCCGCGCGCACCGATCATCGCGCGCCGGTAGTTCGCATCCATCATCGGGCCCAGGATGACACCCAGGATGACGGGGCCGACCTGGAAACCATAGATCTTCATGAAATAGCCGAAAACGCCGAACAGAAGCATCCAGTAGATATGCACGGGATCGTTCTGGATCGCGTAGGTGCCCACCGCCGACAGGACGATGATGAGCGGGATCAGTATCGCCTTCGGGCACTCGACGATCTTGGTGAAGATCCTGATGCCCGTCAGGCCGAATATCAGGAGGAAGATGTTCGCCAGCGTCAGGTTGCCCACCGTGAACCAGAACAGATGCGGCGTTTCCACGAGAAGCATCGGACCGGGCTTGAGGCCATGGATGAAGAGCGCGCCGATGATGACGGCGGTGACGGCATCTCCCGGGATGCCGAGGGTGAGCATGGGGATGAAGGCGCCGCCGACGGCGGCGTTGTTGGCCGCCTCGGGAGCAACCAACCCCTCCTTCGCGCCTTCGCCGAAGGGGACTTCGGGGCTTTTCGTCGTGCGCTTTGCATAGTCGTAGGCAAGCAGTGCGGCAATATCCCCGCCCGTGCCCGGCAAGGCGCCGATGACGGTGCCGATGCCGGACGACCGGATTCCGAGCCAGAAGTATCGCTTCACGTCGTCGAGCCGGGGCACGATCCGGCCGACCTTCTGTTTTACCGCCGCCACATCGACGGTCTTTAACTGCATCAGGGCTTCAGCCACGCCGAAGAAACCGATCATGGCCACGACATAGGGAACGCCGCCCATCAGCGTTACCGAGCCGAAAGTGAAACGCCCCTCCGCCGTCATCGGGTCGAGGCCGATCATGCCGATGAGCACACCGAGACCGCCGGCGAACACGCCCTTGGCGAAGCTTTCTCCGGAGAGGGTGCCGACAAGCAGGATGCCGATCAGGCCGAGCAGCAGGTAATCGCGCGAGACGAACATGATGGCGATGTCGGAAATCATCGGGGCGAACAGTGCCAGCGCGAGTATGCCGACGAACCCGCCAATCACCGACATCACCGTGGTCAGCGCGATAGCCGATCCGGCCTCGCCGCGCTTGGCGATGGGGTAGCCTTCGAGAGCCGTTGCGATGGCGCTTGGCGCGCCGGGAATGTTGAGAAGAATTGCCGTGCGCGAGCCTCCATAGACCCCGCCGACAAAGACTCCGGCGATCAGGGCGAGCGCTTCGTTGACCTGCCATTTGAAGGTGAACGAGATCAGGATCGATGTCGCCATGGTGACCGACAAACCGGGGATGGCACCGACATAGATGCCGGCCAGGGTTCCAGCGGCTGTCAGGAACAGGAGCCATGGATCGAGCCAGGATAGGCTCAGATAGCCGAGCGTCTCGATCATTGGAACACACCTGACATCAGAATACACCGGGCGGGATCAGTTGCCCCTGGGGCAGGACGACCTGGAAGATCACGCGGAACAGGAAATACACGATGGCGAGGCTGACGAGAGAAAGCGCCAGGCAAACCAGCACATGTCTGCGCCATAGGAAGGCAAACGAGACGAACAGGAAGACGCCGGAGGCAAGTACGAAGCCAATGAGCGGCATGGCGGCGAGATAGGCGGCCACCAGCACCAGCATGACCAGCAGCTTCACGGGCACGACCTCCGCCATGCCGGCGGCGAACGTGCGTCTGTTTTCGTGATCAACACGAGCCCGCAATGTGTCGCGCAGGATGAACAGGGCCGATCCCAGCATGGCAGCGGCGGCCAGCATGGGAAAGACACCGGGCTGTGAGAGCCCTGTGAAACCCGAGATCAGGAATGCCTGCCAAAGGGCGACCGCGCTGAAAAGCACGATCAGGCAGGCAAATACCCGTTCTCCCGGCCGAAGTGTTTTTGGACCAGACATCGTCTTTTCCCCGAGGCTCGTTGAACGAGGCCGCCGCCGCGGCACGAGAACCGGGGCGGCGGAAATCGTTATTCAGGCCGCGCGATGCCCAGGGTCTCCGGACTGACTTTTGCCGCACCCGTATCCTGCAGCACCCAGGCCGTGACCTGCTGCCATTTGGTCAGGAAGTTGGCTGCTTCCTCGCCGGCAATGTTCATGACAACATTGCCCCTGTTGGTCATCAGGGTCTGGAAATCCTCGGTGGCAGCGGCCGTCTTGAAGGCTTCGACAAGCGTCTGCTTGACGTCATCCGGCACCTCGGAGCGCACGAAGACACCATAGAAGGGGCCCCAAGGCAGATATTTCGCCATTTCAGGAAGCGCATCGGTGATCGGGGGAGCATCCGGCAATGTAACGACCGGATCGATATCGACCACTGCCAATGCCCGCATATTCCCGGCCTTGATCTGTTCGGCCGCGGCGGAAATTCCCGCCGGCATGAAGTCGACCTCGCCGCCGAGCATTGCGGTCAGGCCAGGTCCCTCGCCGTCGAACGGGATTGCGGTGACTTCAAAATCGGTAGCGTTGGCGATCAATGCTGCGACCGTGCTGGGCAGGCCGCCCGGCCCGGTGGATCCCATCTTTACCTGTCCGGGGTTTTCCTTGATGTCCTGGAGCAGGTCTTCCATGGTCTGGTATTTGGAGCCCGCCGGCACCGTCACGACCGCAACACCGCGCCCCAGGATGTTGACGGGATAGAACTGCGAATAGTCGATGTCCGACACGCCCATGACCGGGTGCAGCTGTGGGTTCTCAGCACCGTAGAGGAACGTATATCCATCGGCGGGGGCCGCCTTGACATAGGCCGTCGAGATGGCTCCCGCACCGCCGGACTTGTTGAGGACGACAATCGGCTTGCCGAGCGCCTCTTCGGCGGCGGGGTTCACCGCCCGGGCCACGGTGTCGGTTGCGCCGCCCGCGCCCCACATCACGACGCCGAGAAGCTCCCGCTCGGGAAACGTCTGCGCCAACGCAACGCCGGACATGACCAACAGGGCCGCGCCGGCCCCTAGAATTCTCGATAGCATTCTTTCCTCCCTCGGCGGTACGTCCGCCTGTCTGAATGGGCAACAGCGCGCCCTCCCGCGGTTCGAAACTCCTCCCGCCAGGGCACCTTGCCACTGGCAGAATGGAAGAGGGCGCGAGATAACTCAATTACCAATTTCTAAGTGTCCTATAACTTTGTGCTATGCAGGCCAGCCGTCATCTCGTCGCGGAGACAGCCGACAAAGGTTTCCGCGAAACTGGAAAGCTCCACGTCGGCCCGGTACGCGACATAGGTCTCGAATGTAGTCTCCTCGCTTATGGGGATTACGACAAGGCTGTCCCTCGCGCTTCCCAGATCGGCGACGGTGAAGCTGTCCAGCACGGCAACGCCCAGGTTCTGCTTGATGAGCTGAATTACAGTGCTGCCGAACCGCGCGCGGATCGAGATATCGTAATTCAGGTTCTTCGCCACGAATATTCCCGCCAGAATGCTTCCGTAAGGGTCGGTGGGTTCGATGCCGACGAGCGGATACTGCGCGATCTGTTCCGCCGAGACCGTCGCGCATGCGGCTAGAGGATGGGAGCGCTCGACGAGGCACACGAGCGTGCCGGATGCGAGCGGTGCAAACCTTATCGAGGGATGGTCGAACAGGTAGCTCATGCACACAAGTTCGCCCCGGCCCAGCAACAAATAGTCGACCGCTTCCTCGATCTTGAGAAGCTCGACATTGAGGCGCAGGTCCGGGTAGCGCTTCTTGAGCCGCGCCACTGCACGCGGAACCATGGCATGGGCGATGCTAGGCACGGAACCGACCGCCAGTTCCACGTCGCGGCCGCGCTCCAGAAGGGTGATGGCCGACTGCAGATTGTCCAGCTTCTTGTGAACGTCCTGAAGCTGGGAAAATATGCCGCGCGCTTCTGGCGTCGGCATATAGCGACCGCCCTGGCGCGTAAAAAGCTTAATTCCCAGCACCGATTCCAGATGTTTCATCGTACGGCTGATGCCCGGTTGGGCAACGTTCAGCAATCGGGCGGCGCCGGCGATCGACCCGGCGACCATGACAGCGCGTACGACTTCGATCTGCCTGAGAGTAAGACGCCGGTCCCCGGACATGTATTGCCTCCGAACGCGCCGGCTAAGCATCCGCCATGGCCGGTGTGAAGCCGAAGCATAACATCATGCTATTCTTGAAGCCCAACCTAAAACGCCGACGGGTCGGTCTCGCGGATGCCGTCGTCAGGTAGGAACCGCAGAGACGCTGCGGGCGATCAGGTTTGCCCAACTCCGCGCCTCGGCCCGGCCGGTGATGAGATCGTTGCGGATCTCGAATTCAACGCAGGGGATGCCGCGCCTTTCCCCGTGCACGGGGATGGCATAATCGGTCTCGTCGCCGACAGCGTAGGGCTCGTTCACGCCCACGCATAGCTCCGTGCTATCCTGGAGCCACCGGGCGATGGCGGGGGCGAAGCCGCGGTCGCGGTTGAAGAGCACGCCGATTTCCCACGGGCGGGACCGGCCGAGATAAACGGGTGTGAACGTGTGAACGGTGATCAGTTTCGTCGGCAGCCCCTTCTCCTGCCGCGCATCGAGGGCGACGGTGATGGCGTCGTGAAACGGCCAGAAAATCTCGTCGGCCCGCGCTTGCTTGTCCTCCTCCGAAAGGTTCCGGTTTCCGGGGATGGCGGTTGCCTCGCTTATATCCGGCGTGAAGGCGGAAACACCCGGTTGGCGGTTGCAATCGCAAACGAGGCGGGAGTAGCGCTGGGTGAAAAGCGGCGCGGCGAGAATTTCCGACAACGCTACCGCAACCGCCTTGGCGCCGATGTCCCAGGCGATGTGCCGGCATCTGTCTTCCTCCGACAGGCCCATGGTGCCGAGGCTTCGGGGGATGCGCTTGCCAGCATGCTCGCAGACAATCAGATATTGCGATCGGGCGGCTTCATTGAACACCTCCAAAGGATGCGGTTCGCTCATCGCCAACACCCGCCCCCCGGTCGCCTCTTGCAAATCACACACGCTGGTCGCTCCGTGGATATTTTGTATGAAATGGTACAAATAGGTCACTTTGATTGCAAGATGTATCTTTTTGTTGACGCGCGTCCACGGCCCGGCCTATCGTCGTCTGCGAAAAAGGGAGCACGATTGCCGTGAGTGACGCGCCGGTTATCGAGGCCAGCGGGCTGGAAAAGCGATTTGGTGGACTCGTGGCCGTCGACGGTTACGACCTCAAGCTCGACCGGGGCGATCTGGTCGGCCTGATCGGGCCGAATGGGGCGGGCAAGACCACCGCCTTCAACCTCCTGACCGGGGTTCTGAAGCTTTCATCGGGGAGCATCCGCATTGCCGGCCGCGACATGACCGGTGCTTCGCCCCATGCGCTGGCTCGCGCCGGGCTTGCCCGGACATTCCAGAACATAAGGCTGTTCGACGACCTGAGCGTCCTGGAGAACGTCATGTGCGGCGCGCATATGCGGCATGGCGCGAGCACGGTTTCCACCATGCTGCAACTCCCTTCCTTCTGGCGGGCGGAAGATACGCTGCGCAGGGTCGGCCGCGACATCGTGGAGCGCATCGGCCTTGCGGCGCTAGCAGACCGGCGCGCCGGCGACCTTTCCTATGGCGACCAGAGGCGCGTGGAGATCGGCCGCGCGCTGGCCGGCGGGCCGGCGGCACTGCTGCTCGACGAGCCGGCCGCCGGGCTCAACCCTGCCGAAACGCAGGATCTCGTCGGCTTCATCCGCCAGATCAACGAGGAGTTCGGCATCGCCGTGCTGGTCGTCGAGCACGATATGCACCTTGTCATGGGCCTGTGCGACCGGGTGCAGGTGCTCAACCGCGGCAAGCTCATCGCCGAGGGCACACCGGCGGCGGTGCAGGGCGACCCCGCCGTGATCGAGGCCTATCTGGGAACCGGGCGCAAGGAAAAGGCCCATGCTTGAGATACGCGACCTCAACGTTTTCCGGGGCGCTACGCATGTCCTCAAGGGGGTCTCGTTCCAGGTGAGGGAAGGGGAGCTGGCGGCGCTGATCGGCGCCAACGGCGCGGGCAAGTCCACGACGCTTCTGACCCTCTCGGGACTGCTGCGCCCACGCTCGGGAACGGCTATCTTGCGAAGCGGCGGCAAGGAATTCGATCTGACCCGGCTGGCTTCGGAAAAGATCGTGCGCGCGGGCCTGATCCACTGTCCCGAGGGACGCCAGATATTCCAGTCGCTGAGCGTGGCCGAGAACCTGGCGATGGGGGCCTATGCCCAGCGCGACAAGGTACGGATCAGGGAAACGCTCGACGAGGTTCACAGCCTGTTTCCCATCCTTGCCGAGCGCGCGGGCCTTGCCGCCGGATCTCTTTCGGGTGGGGAACAGATGATGCTGGCCATCGGCCGGGCGCTTCTGGCGCGGCCGCGAATGCTGCTTCTCGACGAGCCGTCGCTGGGCCTTGCGCCGCAGGTTGTGGAGAAGATCTTCGACGTCATCGCACGGCTGAAATCCACAGGCGTCACCATTCTCCTCATCGAGCAGAACGCGGCGATGGCGCTGGAGGTGGCCGACGCCGCCCATGTGATGGAGAACGGGCGCATCGTCCTTTCCGGCACGGGCGCGGAGTTGGCCAGCAACGACCGGGTGAGACAGTCCTATCTCGGGATCGCCGCATGAGCCAGTATCTGTTCCAGCAACTCATAAACGGGCTGGCGCTGGGCAGCCTGTATGCACTGGTGGCCATCGGCTTTTCGATGATCTACGGCATCGTCCGCCTCATCAATTTCGCTCATGGCGACCTCGTGATGATCGGTGCGTTCTCGACGCTGGCGCTGGTGACCGCCGGCGTACCCTGGCCGCTGATCCTCGTCTTCGTGCTCACGATCGGGGCCATCGCGGGCATGACCATCGAGACGATCGTTTTCCGGCCGATACGCGGCGCAAGCCAGGTGACCGGCTTCATCGCGACGCTCGCCGTCTCCATCGCCATCCAGAACAGCGCCTTGATGATCCTTTCAGGTCAGCCGCGCAACTTCCTGTTTCCGGCCGGGATGCGGCAGCGCGTCGGGCTCGGCGGCGTCAATGCCTCGCTGACGGATATCGTCATCATTGTCCTCACGCTGGCGCTCATCGCGGGCCTTTTCCTGATCGTCTATCGAACGCGGCTGGGCACGGCGATGCGAGCGACGGCTGAGAACCTTACCGCCGCGCGCCTGATGGGTGTCGCCGTGAACCGGACGATACTGGCGGCCTTTGCCATTGGCAGCGCGCTGGCCGCCGTGTCCGGGCTGTTCTGGGGCGGCAAGTTCGGCCAGATCGATCCGCTGCTGGGCTTCGTGCCGGGGCTCAAGGCGTTCGTCGCCTGCGTCATCGGAGGCGTCGGATCGATAGGCGGGGCGATGATGGGCGGCTACATTCTGGGGCTTGCGGAAGTATTGTTCGTCGGCCTGCTGCCGCAGGAATTTTCCGGCTATCGCGACACGTTCGTCTTTCTGCTTCTGATCGTCATCCTGCTCGTGCGGCCGTCCGGCCTGTTCGTGCGCCAGACCGAGGAGCGGGCTTGACATGGCGGCGACCCAGGAAGTGAAACCTTCGAACGACACGGCGGTGGGGACGGTCGTGCCGCGCGGTGGATTTATCGCCGCCGCGCTTACCGTGCTTGCCGCCGCGGCAGCCGTGTTCGCGGCCCAGCACGGTTTCAGCGCCTATGTCGTAACCTTGCTGGCGCTGCTCTTCATCAATGCGGCGCTCGCGGTTTCCTTGACCCTGACCAATGGGCTCACCGGGCTGTTCTCGCTCGGGCACCCGGCCTTCATGACCATCGGCGCCTATGTTGCCGCCATCCTGACATTTTCGGCGCGGCGCAAGGGCTCCATGCTGCCCGACCTGCCGGAATGGCTGGCGGCGACGGAACTCTCCATGCTGCCGGCGCTGCTGATCGCCGGGCTTGCCGGCGGGCTCGTCGCGCTTGCCATCGGCGGCGCTGTGCTGCGCTTGAAGGGTCACTATCTGGCCGTGGCCACGCTTGGCCTTATCATCGTCGTCCAGGGGCTGGCCACCAACTGGGACGGCATCACCCGGGGCGGGGCGGGGCTCAGCGGCCTGCCCCGGCATGTCAATGTCTGGTGGGCCTTCGGCTTCCTGGTTTTCGTGGTGGCGCTGACCTGGCGGATGAAGTTCTCGTCGCTCGGCAGGGCTATGATGGCTGTTCGGGAGAACGAGCTGGCGGCCGAGTGCAGCGGCATCAACGCCGCCCGGCTGAAGATCCTGGCCTTCGTCGTCGGCGCCGTTCTCGCCGCCATGGCGGGGGCGCTGCTTTCCCATCTCATCAGCGTGGTCACGCCCAAAACCTATTCCGTGCTTCTGGCCTTCAACATCGTCGTCATGGTGGTGATCGGCGGATCTGGAAGCATCACCGGGGCGCTGGCTGCGGCCGCCGCCATTACCATCCTGTCGGAGTCCCTGCGGCCGGTGGAGGAAAGCGTCGGCCTTTACGGCCTGAGCCAGGTGATCGTGGCGCTGTGCCTGATCCTGGTTCTCTATCTGAAACCGGCGGGTCTGTTCGGCAGCGGGGAGCCGGCTGTCGTGCGGCGCCTGTTCAGCGGGAGGAAAGAACCATGAGCGCGCCGCGCGCACGGGACGTCTATGAAAGGCGGGAGCAGCCGCTGCATGCCGAACGCTGCGGCCTGCTGGTCGTCGATGTCCAGAACTGGGTCATGGACGAGGAGAACCGCCAGCCGAGGCCGGAGTTCTACAGGGCGGCACGCGGCCATGTCATCGCCAATATCGCGCGGCTGATCGACCGGGCGCGGGTATCGGGTGTTGAGGTCATCTATACGGTGATGGAAAACTTCACCGAGGACGGGCGCGACCGCAGCCTCGATTACAAGCTGTCGAACTTCTTTATCGCCACGGGATCGTGGGACGCAAAGGTCATCGATGAAGTCGCTCCGCGCGGCGACGAAATGGTCATTCCGAAGACCTCGTCCAGCCTCTTCAATTCCACCAATTTCGAGTATCTCGTCCGCAATATCGGGCTGGACACGATCATCGTCGCCGGCTTTCTCACCGACCAGTGCATCGACCACACTATCCGCGACGGGGCGGACCGGGGGTTTCATATGATCTGCGTGAAGGATGGCTGCGCGACCGATACCCATGCCCGCCACGAAGCCGCGCTCAATGCCTTCAAGGGATACTGCCGCATGGAGACCACCGACAGCCTCCTTGCGGCGATGGAGCGCGATTTCGGCAGGTGAGGCTCAGTAGGCCAGCCGGTACTTCTCGCATTGCTGCTCCGGCGACAGGTCCTTCATGAGTTCCGTCTCGAAACGCTTGTGCGTCAGATAGGCCGAGACCAGTTCCTCGCCGAACAGCGGCCGCAGCGCCTCCTCCTTCTCGAAGAGCTCCAGCGCCTGGGGGAGCGACCAGGGCAGGCGCACGATGCCGAGGGCATCGCGCTCCCCATCGCTCAGATGCTGGGGCGGCTTGGGGCAGACCTTGGGCCGTTGCAGCTTCCTGTCCAGCCCGTAGAGGCCTGCCGCCACCATGGCGCCCAGCACCATGTAAGGGCTGGCTGCGGCATCGGCGGCGCGGAACTCGAAATGAAACTGTCTCGAAACATCTCCGCCGGCACCGGGAAACACCGGGCAGATACGCAATCCCGCCTCGCGGTCGCAGTCGCCGAGATTGTTGTAGGCCGCGCTCCACCTGTTGGGCGTCAGGCGCAGGTAGGAAATGGTTGAAGCCGCCGTCACCGCCGTGATCGCCGGCATGAGCTCCAGCATGCCTGCAAGGAAGCTCGCGGCGGTTTGCGACACGCCATCCTGTGCGGAAGGATCGTGGTTGACCGGCGTGCCGTCCGCCGCCCCCATCAGGCTGAAATGCACGTGAACGCCGTTGCCCACGGCATCGGGCCGCAGGATCGGCGTGAAGCTGGCCCGCGTACCGGCTTGATGAGCGACCGCGCGGCCGACTTCGCGCACGGCGACGGCCTGATCGGCCGCCGATACGCCCTCGGCCGGCCCGACCGTCACTTCATACTGCATCGGTCCGTATTCGGGCATGAAGGTGTCTATCTCCAGGCCCGCCGCCTTGAGGGCGCCGAGATAGGTTTCGGCGAAGCGTCCCTGCCGGCGGAAGGAGTCCAGTGCGTAGCTGGAATTGGGCCTTTCCTCGATGTCCTCGAGCATGAACTCATGCTCGAAAGCGGCCTTGATCTTCAGCCCGTGGCGTTGCTCGAGTTCGTCCAGCATCCGCTTGAGGAAGCCGCGAGGGCAGACGCTCCACGGCGTGCCGTCGAGATTTTCGATGTCGGCCATCATGAAATGGAGCGCGGCGGCCTCGGGGCCGAGATCGGTGCGGATGCGGGTAGCCTCGTCGGGCATCAACACGGTATCGCCGTAAGGCCCCCAGGGGCTCGGCGCGATCGGGCCGTGCGCCGTGATCATGCTGTTGGTCGGGGTCCAACCGATCCCCTTTCTGAGCCGATCCTTCAGGTCGGAAGCGGGAAAGCCTTTTCCCCTAATCTGGCCGGCAAGATCGGCCGTGCACAGCATGATGACTTCTTCGCGTATCATCGATCCCTCATGTTCTTCGGTTTGATCGGGCCCTGGGCGAAGGCGCCTTCGGCCAACCGCGAGCGCAGATCCTCAAGCGTCTCGATCCGCTGTTTGCCAGTCGTGTCCGCTTTGCCGGCGGCCGCGCCGACAAGCGCTTCGGCGACGCCCATGCCCACAGTGAGCACGTCGAAGATCGACGGCGATTCCACGGGGAAGGTCAAAACGAGGTCGGCCGAGCGCGCGGCTGGCGATTGCCAGATGTCCGTCAGCAGGATGACCGTCGCACCGCGCCTTGATGCGGCATGGGCAAACTGCACGACATCGTCCTGATAGCGGCGGACGTCGAGCACCACGAGGACGCTGCCGCGGCCCATGTCCAGGAGACGTTGCGGCCAGCTCTGCGTCTGTCCGCCGATCGGATAGACCTTGCCCCGCACCGCCATCAAAAGATCGCCCATGTAGCGCGCCACGTGGGACGAATAGCGCCCACCCAGGAGGTGGACATCACGTTTCGGGTCGGCCAGGAGCGTGGCGACGCGGTCGAACTCCTTCTCGGAAATGAGTTCCGGCAGGGCACGAAAATGCTCGGCCATGCGGTTGCTGGTGCGCGCCAGGAAAGATGCCTGGGCCGCTTCGTCGCGCACCTTGCGCTCTCCGAAGCGCAGCAGGGGCGATTGCAACGTCTCCTCGATATGGCTGCGGAGCGCCTCCTGGAAATCGGCATAGACGGGGAAGCCGAGCCGTTTTACCAGGCGCAGAACGGTGGCCGTGCTGACTCCGCTCTGGCTGGCAAATTCGGCCACTGTCGTGAGGCCTGCCATAGGGTAATTGGCCATCAGATGACGCGCCGCCCGCGCCTCGCGGCTGCTGAGTTCGGGCAGCGCCCGTCGCAGATCCTCCAATACGCTCATCGGTTCCTTTCCGCCTTCCAGCGCCACGGCACATTCTGTATCAAATCAGACAAATTGGCGTTGTGAAAGAAAAAATGTATCATTCGATTGACGACACCCCCTAGCAGAGTCATGCTACCTCCAGCGCATGAGGTTTGTGAGGGCAGCTTGCGTAAGAGGGTGAACAATCAACGACAACCAGGGAGATTGGCATGAAAGGATTGATAGCCGCGTCGGTGGCCTTGGCCGCCATGGTGGGTGCAGCCCATGCACAGGAAACCATCAAGATCGGTGCACTCTACAACGTGACGGGCGGCATGTCTTCGCTCGACGGTCCCTCGTTGAAGGGCGCGCAGCTTGCCGTGAAACAGATCAACGCGGATGGCGGACTGCTCGGCCGGCAGGTCGAACTCATCGCCCCCGATGGCAAGACCGACCAGCAGGAGACGGCCAAGGCCGCGCAGCGCGTTCTCTCCGAAGGGGTGGTGGCCGGCATCGGCCAGTCCGACACCACCTTCGTGATGGCCGGTGCACCGCTGTTCCAGGAACAGGGCGTGCCTTTCGTCACATCGGGCGCAACCCATCCGGAACTGCCGCAATGGGTCGGCGACTACATGTTCATGACGCCGTTCGGCGATGACGACCAGTCCTACGCAATCGCCGACTACACCTATGACAAGCTCGGCGCGCGCACCGTCGCCGTGTGGACCGACAATTCCATGGACTTCACCAAGGCGCTCAGCAAGTTCTTCATCGAGAGGTTCGAAGAGCGAGGCGGTAAGATCGTGGGCACCGACACCTTCATGATGGGCGACACGGATTTCTCTGCCCAGATCGCGCGCCTTGCCTCCATCGATCCGGCGCCGGACGCCGTCTTCGTCTCAGCCATTCCTTCCGAAGCCGGGCTTTCGGTGAAGCAGATTCGCGAACAGGGGATTACGATGCCGATCGTTTCGGGCGACGG
Organism: Nitratireductor luteus; assembly: GCF_026162365.1. GTDB lineage: Bacteria > Pseudomonadota > Alphaproteobacteria > Rhizobiales > Rhizobiaceae > Chelativorans > Chelativorans luteus. The sequence goes on from NZ_JAOANW010000006.1 coordinate 38,649, forward strand.
TTTCGATACGGAACTGGTCGCGACCGTGCCGGGACCGGAACTCGCCGATGACGTCTACTTCTCCACCCACACCTATCGCGCCGACGATCGGGAAGAGGTGAAGAAGTTCATCGAGGACTACAAGGCCGAGTACGGCATTGAGCCGGAGAACGCTTTTGCACCCCTTGGCTATGATGCGATGATGCTGGTCGCCGATGCGATCCGCCGCGCGGGATCCGCCGAACCGGCCGATATCCGCGATGCGCTGGCCGAAACCCGCGGTTTCAAGGGCGTGACGGGCGAGATCAGCTATACGCGCGAAAGCATGGTGCCGCCGAAGCCGGTTTCCATCATCAGCGTGCACAACGGCGAATATCAGGTCGAAGAAATCTGGACGCCGGGGGCCAACTAGCTGCTCGCTTTTGTTCGGCTGACGGGGCCGCCAGGCCCCGTCTCTTTCCTTACTGTGCGCGAACATCATACAACGGCGCACAGGCCATTCCATCCTGGAGAAAATGCCAATGAGCAGCCAAGCCGGCGGCACCCTTGCGCGCCATGAAGGGCGAGACAGGAAGCTGGAGCCGCGGAAGACCGCCGTGCTGGTCGTCGACGCGCAGAACGCGGAACTCGAGCCCGAGATTTTCGAGAACCATCCCGAGTTCGCCGCCGCCCTGAAGAGCCGCGCGCTGCCGGCCATGCGCAGGCTTCTGGAGGCGGCGCGGGGCAGGGGCCTGGAAGTGATCTACACCGTGATCGAAGCGTTGACGAAGGACGGCAGGGACCGTTCGCTGGACCACAAGCTGTCGAATATTCTCGTACCCCGGGGGTCGCGGCTTGCCCAGGTGATCGAGGATGTCGCGCCGCAGGATGATGAAATCGTCCTGCCGAAGACGTCGTCGGGCGTCTTCAATTCCACCAATCTCGACTATGTGCTGCGCAATCTCGGCATCGAGAATGTCATCGTCGCCGGCTTCGTCACCGATCAATGCGTGGACATGGCCATCCGCGACGGCGCCGACCGGGGCTATTACATGGTCTGCGCGCAGGATGCCTGTGCGGCCTATACGCAGGAACGGCATGAGACCGCCTTGCGGGCTTTCGGGGGATATTGCCGGGTGCAGGATGTCGAGGAGATCGTGAGGGATCTTTGAGCGATGGGATTACCGCATCGGCCCGAAAATCGGCATCGGTTTTCGGAAAGCGCGATGCGTGACCCGAAGGTGTTCGAGCGTCGTTGCGTAGCGTCCGAACGGACGATGGCCCTCTAACGCTCCCGCGTGTCCCGCCGCCGCAAGAGATAGGTGTCCATGATCCAGCCCTTGGCGGCCCGTGCGCTTGCGCGGGCTTCCTCGATTTCTTGCGCGACATCGCCGAGCCTGCCGGCGATGGCGATTTCGTCCGGCGTGCCGAGATAGGCGCCCCAGAAAATGTCATAGGCATCGCCGGGAAGATCGAGGAAGGCGCAGCCGCCGTCCAGCATCACCAGCGCCGTGTCGGCGTTTTGCGGGAATCCTTCCGCAGAAAGCTTTCGCCCGGTGGTGATGTGCACCGCCCCGCCGATAGTGTTGAGCGGCATTCCATGGCTCGCCGCCAGTGCCTGGATGCTGGTGATGCCGGGCACGACGTCGAGCATGAGTTCCATTCCGGTATCGGCGCGCAGCCGCTCGACGATGCGTAGCGTGCTGTCGTAAAGCGATGGGTCGCCCCAGACGAGAAAGGCGGCATGGCCGTTCTCGCCTGTGTGCTCGGCAAGGAGAGCCGCATAAAGGTCGGCGATGGCCGCGTGCCAGTCGTCGACGCCCCTGCGGTAGGAAGGATCACCCGCATCGCGCACCGGCAGGTCGAATTCGATGATGCGGGCGGCGGGGTTGGCGAGGAAACGGTCGCAGATCGCACGGCGGAGGTCGGCAAGGTCCTCCTTGGCGGCGCCCTTGCGCGGGATGAGGACGACATCGGCGCGGTTCAGCGCACCGACGCCCTGCACCGTCATGTGCTCAGGATTGCCGGTGCCGATGCCGATGATGGAGAGCCTGCGCATCGATGACCCTATCCGTCCGAAACGCCGGCCTCGGCAAAGGTCGCCATGCCGTTGTGGCAGGCGACCGCGCCGCGCAGGACGTTGATCGCCAGACAGGCGCCGGAGGCTTCGCCGAGCCGCATGTCGAGGTCGAGCAGCGGGACCATGCCGAGGGTGGCGAGCAGCTTCCGATGCCCCGGCTCGGCCGAGACATGGGCGGCCAGCGCATGCGCCAGGCCTGCCCCGTTCAGGCTGGTGAGCGTGGCGGCAGCCGCACCGCAGACGAAGCCGTCGAGGAGCACGGGAATGCGTTTGCGGCGCGCTGCGAGCAGCGCGCCGAACATTGCCGCAATTTCGCGTCCGCCAACGCAGCGAAGGGCGGCGAGCGGGTCGGAGAGCATCGTGCCATGGCGGGCTAGCCCGGCATCCACCGCCTCCGCCTTGCGGGCCAGGCCGGCATCGTCGACGCCGGTGCCGCGACCAACCCAGTCCGCGCCCCTGCCGCCGAGCAGGGCGGCGGCGACCGCGGCGGCGGCGGTGGTGTTGCCGATGCCCATCTCGCCAAGCGCGACGAGGTCGGCCTGTTCCGGCACGGCATCATGGCCGGTCTGCACGGCGGCGAGGAACTCGGCCTCCGTCATCGCCGGCGCCCGGGTGAAATCGGCGGTCGGCCGCTCGATGTCGAGGGGCGTTACGGTGAGGGTCGCACCGGCCTGGCGGGCAAGCTGATTGATGGCAGCGCCGCCGGCGGAAAAATTCGCCACCATCTGCGCCGTGACCTCGGCCGGAAAGGCCGAGACACCGCGCGCGGTCACGCCGTGGGAGCCGGCAAAGACCAGCACATGAAGCGTTTCGAGTCGCGGCAGGTGCCGTCCCTGCCAGCGCGCGAGGAAGATCGCGGCTTGCTCCAGCCGGCCGAGACTGCCGGGCGGCTTGGTCAGCGTGTTCTGACGGGCGGCTGCCTGCTGCGCCGCGTCTTCGTCGCCCGCCGGTAGCGAGAGACAGGCGTCGCGCAGTCCTTCGATCGTCTTGAACTGGGTCATGAAATGTCCTTCAGGTAAAATGGAGCGTCGCCGCGAGCAGGGTGAGCGTTTCGGCCGCCTGCTGCAGCGCGCCGAGAACGTCGCCGGTCTGGCCTCCGATCTGCCGCTCCGCCAGACGTTTGACGAGAAACAGGCAGAGTGCCAGGAGCGGCGCGGCGATCAGGAAAAGGCCGGTGCCCGCGACAAGCAGGACACCACCGCCGATGAGGAGCGCGAAGAAAACGGCGCGGCCGTCTGGCTTGCCGGCGCCGGCCGAAAGTCCGTCGTCGCGCGCGGGCGGCTGAAGCGCCATCAACGCCGGCATCAGCGCGCGCGAGACGGCATGGGCGGCGATCAGCGCCGGCAGGGCCGCCGAGGCCAGCGCCGTCAGCGCCGACCAGCGCAGGAGGATGGAAAGGACGAGCGCCGCGACGCCATAGGTGCCGATGCGGCTGTCCCGCATGATGGCGAGCTTGCTTTCGCGCGTCGTTCCGCCGCCGAAACCATCGGCGACGTCGGCCAAGCCGTCCTCGTGCAGCGCGCCGCTGAGCCCCATGGTTGCGGCCAGGGCCAGCGCGGCGGCGACGGTCGCGGGCAGGCCCAGCCACAATGAGAACAGGAGCACCAGCCCGCCCGCCGCACCGATGAGGCAGCCTGCGACGGGCGCAGCCCATTGCGCGGCGGCGAAGCCGCGCTCCGGCATCCCGAAAGCCGGCAGCGGCAGGCGGGTGTAGAAGCCGATACAGGCGGCGACGTCACGCAGGAGCGCGCTGGCAGGAGAGGCCGTCATCGCTCAGCCTCGCGCGATTGCATGGAAATAGGTGCCGGACACGTTTCCGCGCCGGGCGCCCGAGGGGCCGAGGGCGCGGCCCTGGCCGTCGGCCAGTTCGGCAAGCGGCTGGTCATTCCCTGGTTCGACCAGCCGCGAATAGTGGAACTCGTGGCCTCTTATCGTCTCGCCGGCTTTGCCTATGGGGCAGTCGCGCGTCAATCTCGCCTGCCGGTAGCCGAGATTCATCTTGCGCTTTGCGTAGCTCGTTACATGGTTGAGCAGGCTGAGCATGGGATGCGTTATCCCGTCGGCATCCTCCAGCGCGCGGCCGAGCACCATGAAGCCGCCGCACTCGCCATGCACCGGCCGCGTTTTTGCGAAGGCACGCATGCGGACGCGGAAAGTCTCCGCTTCCGCCAGCCTTCCGGCATGAAGCTCCGGGTAGCCGCCGGGCAGCCAGCAGGCATCGGCGGACGGGTCGGGCCCTTCGTCGGCCAGCGGCGAAAAGGGCAGGAGCTCGGCCCCGGCCTGGCGCCAGTGCGCCGCCACATGCGGATAGACGAAGCTGAAGGCGCCGTCCTGGGCGATGGCGATGCGCTGTCCGGGGGGTGGCAGCCTGTGGTTGGTCATGACGGCGGGCACGGACAGAGGGGCGGCGGCGGCCAGCACCGCATCGAGATCGATGGATTCCTCCATCACATCGGCCAGCCGCTCGATGAAGGCTTCCAGCGCGTCGTGCTCGCTCGCCTGCACGAGCCCCAGATGCCGCTCCGGCAGGGCCATGTCGGGGTTTCGGTGTACCGCGCCCAGCACTTTCATGCCGATCGCCTCAATGGCATCGCGCGCCATCGTTTCGTGCCGGGCGCTTGCCACCTGGTTGAGCACGATGCCGGCGATCTTCACGCGCGGATCATAGGCCGCAAAGCCCTTGGCGAGCGCCGCCGCAGTCTGCGATTGGCCGGAGACGTCGAGGATGACGAGCGCGGGCACGTCGTAAAGACGGGCGATGTCGGCGGCGGCGCCGGATCGTCCTGGTTCCGAAACGATACCGTCGAACAGGCCCATGGCGCTTTCGATCAGCAGCATGTCGGCATCCGCCGCCTGGCCTTTGGCAAGGTGCGCCAGAAGGTCGGGATGCATCGCCCAACTGTCGAGATTGACGCCGGGATGACCGGTGGCGGCCATGTGGAAGCCGGGATCGATATAGTCGGGACCGGATTTGGCGCCGCGCACGGCAAGCCCGCGCCGCCGCAGGGCGCGCATCAGGCCGATGGTCACGCTGGTCTTGCCGGACCCGGAGCGGGCCGCACCGACGATGAGCGCGCGGGCGGTCATTGGAGTTCCTTCCTGAGAGCCACGATCCCGCCGATCACGATGATCGCCGGCGAACCTAAACCCTGCGCCTCGGCCTCCCGCACGAGGCTTTCGAGATCGGTGACGAGGATGCGCTCGCGGCGCGTGGTGGCGTCCATGATGAGGGCGGCCGGCGTTTGCGGTGCAAGGCCGCCCCTGGCAAGCGCGTCGGCGATCAGGGCCAGCTTGTGCATGCCCATATAGATGACGATGGGCTGGCCGGTCGCCGCCAGCGCCGCCCAGTCGAGATCGTCGGCATCGCCGGCGGCATGGCCGGTGGCGAAAACGATGGCCTTGTTGACGCCGCGCATGGTTGCCGGGATGCCGGCACCGGCCAGCGCGCCCACCGCCGAGGTGATGCCGGACAGGAAGCGGAAAGGGATGCCCGCACGGGCGAGCACGAACGCCTCCTCGCCGCCGCGGCCGAACATGTTGGGGTCACCGCCCTTGAGGCGCAGCACGCGGCGGCCGGCTTTTGCCTCTTCGACCAGCAGGCGGTTGATCTCGTCCTGGCTGGTGGAAGGCTGGCCGGCCCGCTTTCCCACATAATGGTGCTCGGCCTGCGGCGCCGCCTTCAAAACGGAGCGGTCGACCAGCGCGTCGTAGATCACCGCGTCCGCCGTGCCGAGAGCCGCCAGCACGTCGAGCGTGAGGCAGCCAAGACCGCCCGGACCGGCGCCTGCCAGCCAGACGTGGCCGGGTTCGAAATCGGCCGGCTCGAAGCCGAGCCGGGCCAGGGCGTCGACCGTGCTCATAGGCCCTCGCGCCCCCGGAAACGCCGCTGATACTCGGCGCTGTAAAGTGCACTCTCACGGAAATCCCGGGCCGTCAGGCCAGGGCCGACAAAGATCAGCGCCGTGCGGTCGATGGGGTCCTTCGCCACCTCCGCCTCAATCGTTTCGAGCGTGCCGCGCACCACGCGCTCGTCTGCCCAGGTGGCGCGCACGACGATGGCGACGGGGCAATCGCCGCCGTAGAAGGGCGTGAGCTCGGCCACCACGCGGTCGAGCGCGTGGATGGCCAGATGAATGGCGAGCGTCGCGCCGGTGGCGGCGAAGGCGGCTAGGTTTTCGCCTTCGGGCATCTTCGATGCGCGGCCGGATACCCGCGTCAGGACCAGGCTCTGCGCGACTTCGGGAATGGTCAGTTCGCGACCCAGTGCCGCCGCGGCTGCCGAAAAGGCCGGCACGCCGGGCGTCAGTGTATAGGGAATGCCCAGCCGGTCGAGACGGCGCATCTGTTCGGCAACGGCACTCCAGACCGACAGATCGCCCGAATGGAGCCGCGCCACATCCTGTCCGGCCTCATGGGCGGCCATATACTCGGCCTCGATCTCGTCGAGCGAGAACGGTGCGGTGTCGACGATGCGTGCGCCCTGCGGGCAATGCGCGAGCAATTCCTTCGGCACCAGCGAGCCGGCATAAAGGCAGACGGGGCAGCGTGAAAGAAGATCGCGCCCGCGCACGGTGATGAGATCGGCAGCGCCCGGTCCGGCGCCGATGAAATGAACGGTCATGGTTGGTTTCCGGTTGTGGCAATGGCGCAGGTGACGCCCTCCCGCACGAGCCTTGGCCCGAGGAGACGGGCGGTGGCGCCGCATGCGGCAAGGGCGGCGGCTTCGGATGCCGAGCCGACGCCGGTTGCGTGGAGGGAAGCGGGGGAGACGGTGAGGCAGCGCCCTGCGGCGGCTTCAAGAGCTTCCTCGCTGGCGACGATCAGCGGCAGGTCGAGCTGGCTTGCCGTCTCGTGAAAGCCGGCCTCGTCCTTCTTGCGCGGCACGGTGGCGAGTGCGGTAAGGTCGGCGCGCGCGAGGCGGTGATGCGCCAGCGCGGCGTCGAGGGCGGCCAGAACGGCCTTCCGTGTGGTGTTGCTCGTGCTGCCGAGCCCGGCGCAGATCATGGCTTGCTCCAGCGCCATTGCATGACGGGCAGCGCGGGGCGCATGGCCGTCATGCCGCCGACGGGCGCGGCGCGCGCGATGGCGATCTCGATGAGTTCGCCGCCCCGCCGGGCATGAAGCTCGATGAGCATGACGCGCATCTCCAGCGTTACGGCATTGGCGACCAAGCGCCCGCCGGTGGGGAGCGCTTCCATGGCGGTTTCCGTGATGCCGGGGATGCTGCCGCCACCGCCGATGAAGATCGCATCGGGCGTCGGCAGGCCTGCCAGCGCCTCCGGTGCCGTTCCCGTCACCACTTGCAGGTCGGGCACGCCGAAGCTTGTCGCGTTGCGGCTGATGCGTTCGGCACGCGGGGCATCGGCTTCGATGGCGATGGCGCGCAGGGAGGGATGCTGGCGCATCCATTCGATCGAGATCGACCCCGAGCCCGCGCCGATGTCCCATAGAAGCTGGCCACGTTTCGGCTGAAGGGCGGCAAGCGTGACGGCGCGCACCTCCGGCTTGGTGATCTGGCCGTCATGCTCGAACAGGGTGTCGCCCAGTCCGGTGCCGAGCGGCAGGATGCGGGCGCCGGCCGAGGCGGCAACCTCGACGGCGATCAAGTTGAGATCGTCGAAGGTGGGGGCGCCGAGGTCTTCGGCGGTGGATAGCGTGTGGCGTTCGCGCGGTCCGCCCAGCGCTTCCAGCACATGGAAGCGCGATGCGCCGAAGCCTTCTTCCGCCAGCAATGCCGCGATCTCGGCGGGTGCTTGCCCGTCGGAAGTGAGAGCGATGATGCGGCGGCCGGCGTGCAGCAGCGGGCGGATCAGAGCGATGGGCCTGCCATGCAGCGAGACGGTCTCCACTTCCTGGAGCGGCCAGCCGAGACGGGCCGCGGCAAGGCTGAAGGCGGACCGCGCGGGCAGGACGTGCATCTCGGCGGCAGTGATCCGCCGGGCCAGCGTCGCCCCGACGCCGAAGTGGAACGGATCGCCCGAGGCGAGCACGCAGACACGGCGGCCGCTGAGCGCGGCGATGTCGTCCAGCCCTTTCGCGAAAGGCGTGGGCCATGGGCGTTTTTCACCGGCGATCAGGGTTTCGGCCAGCGCCAGATGACGATGGCCGCCGAAGACGAACTCCGCCTCGCCGATGGCGGCCTTGGCGGCCTTGCTCAGGCCTGCAACGCCGTCCTCGCCGATGCCGACGATGGTAAGCCATCTCGACGACGGGTGTTGGCGGGCGGCCGACCCCGTTCCCAAAGCGGCCTCTTTTGCCCTAGAAGACATCATGACCACCCATATCCTCATTCTCGGCGGAACCGGCGAGGCGCGGCAACTGGCGGGACGTCTCGCGATGCGGGACGATCTGCGCGTTACCACTTCGTTGGCCGGACGTACCCGCACACCGCAGCCACTGGCCGGCGAAACGCGCATCGGCGGTTTCGGCGGCGCGGAGGGACTGGCCCGCTATCTGCGCGAGAACGATATCGGCCTGCTGATCGACGCCACGCATCCTTTCGCCGCGCGCATGGCGCGCAACGCGGCAGAGGCCGCCGCCATGACCGGCGTGCGCCTCGTCACGCTGACGCGGCCTGCCTGGGAGCCGGGGGAGGGCGACGACTGGCGAATGGCGAACGACGTGGCAGAGGCGGCCGGACTTCTGGGCGCCGCGCCGCGCCGCGTCTTCCTGGCGATAGGCCGGCAGGAGGTGGCTGCCTTCGCCCAGGCGCCGCAGCATCACTATCTCATTCGCAGCGTCGAGCCGGTCGATCCCGCGCACCTGCCGCCGCGCGCGACCTGCATCCTGTCGCGCGGGCCTTTTTCTGAAGATGACGAACGGGCGTTGCTGATCCGGCACGGATGCGAAACGATCGTTGCCAAGAACAGCGGCGGGGCGGCCACCGATGGAAAGATCGCCGCCGCCCGCGCGCTCGGGCTGCCGGTGATCATGATCGCCCGGCCGAAGCAGGCCGGTGCTGCCGTCGTTCACACCGTAGAGGAAGCCGTGGAGCAGGTCGACGATCATCTCATCGGCCTTTCCGAGGAACGCGGCGCATAGACCAGCGGGGGCAGGCCGTCGCGCGCGATCATGCGGGTCTCTTGCGAACCGACGATCACGCAGGTGGCCATGTCGGCCATTTCGGGCTGCGCCTCGTCCAGCTGGACAATTGACATGCGCTCGTCGGGCCGCCCGGCGGCGCGGCCGAAGATCACCGGCGTTTGCCCGGAGAGCTTTTCGCGCAGAAGTTCGAAGGCACGGCCGAGCTGCCAGGGTCGGGCGCGGCTGATGGGGTTGTAGAGCGCGATTACGAAACCGGCGCCGGCGGCGGCGGCAAGCCGTTCCTCGATGAGCGCCCACGGCTTCAGATTATCCGATAGCGAAATGGCGCAGAAATCATGGCCGAGCGGCGCGCCGACCCGTGCGGCCACCGCCAGCATGGCGGTGATGCCGGGGACTATCTCCAGATCCAGCTGCCGCCATTCGGCCGGCCCGTGCTCTATGGCTTCGCAGACGGCGGCCGCCATGGCGAAGACGCCGGCATCGCCGCCCGAGACGACCGCCACATGCCGGCCCGACGCCGCCATTGCCAGCGCCGCCCTGGCGCGGGCGAGCTCCTCGCGATTGTCGGAGGCGTGGCGGGTCTGCCTGTCGTTGAGGTCGAGCCGGTCGAGATAAGGGCCGTAGCCAAAGAAATCGCTGGCCGCGGCGATTGCCGTGCGCGCCTGCGGCGTCATTTGCGCTGGGTTGCCGGGACCGGTGCCGATGATGACGAGAAGTCCGCTCATGCGACAGCCTCATGCGGCCTGTCCTGCCAGCCCGGCCCGAGGATCAGCGAGAAATAGGGGGCTTCATCGTCCGGCTTGTTGCAAAGCGGGCGGGTCAGCGTGTTCTCCATCGTGCCGCGCTCCACATAGAGCGCGCCTTCCATCCTGCCGGCGGCGGCGAGCGCGCGGCGGATCTTCGGCAGGTTGCGGCCGACCTTCATGATGACGAAGCCCTGCGTGTCGGAAAGCCGGCGCACGAGCTCGGCTTCCGGCAGCGTGCCCGGCAGGATGCTCAATATGTCGTCGCCCTGCACGATGGGCAGGCCCGCCTGCGACCAGCAGCCGGACATGGCGGTGATGCCGGGGATCACCCGCGTCGGATAAAGGGGCGCGAGCCGCACATGCAGATGCATGTAGGAGCCGTAGAACAAGGGATCGCCCTCGCTCAGCACCGCCACGTCGCGGCCTTCGCTGAGATGGATTTCGACCCGGCGCGCGGCCTCTTCGTAGAACCCGGCTATGGCGTCGATATAGTCGATATGCGCTTTGTCGATTTCCGTGGTGACGGGATAATCCAGCGGCAGTTCGATAACGGAGGGCTTCAACAGGCCTTCGACGGTGCGCCGGGCATTGCCCTTGCGCCCGCGCTTGGCGAAATACGCGACAACTTCGGCCTCCTGCAGGGTGCGCAGCGCCTTCAGAGTCAGGAGGTCGGGATCGCCGGGGCCGGTGCCGACGCCGATCAGGGTTCCCTTCATAGCCCGGCCCTCGCCAATGCGTTGACGGCCGCCGCCGTCATGGCGCTGCCGCCCATGCGGCCGCGAACGATGGCGAAGGGGATGCCGCGGCCGCCTTCGGCCAATGCCTCCTTCGATTCGGCCGCGCCGACGAAGCCCACGGGCATGCCGATGATGGCCGCGGGCCTGGGCGCGCCCGCGTCGATCATGTCGAGGAGGTGGAAAAGGGCGGTCGGCGCATTGCCGATGGCGACCAGCGCGCCCTCCAGCCTGCCGCGCCACAGTTCCAGCGCCGCCGCCGACCGCGTGTTGCCGAGCTTCTCGGCAAGCGCCGGGGTGCGGTCGTCGCGCAGGGTGCAGATCACCTCGTTGCCGGCCGGCAGGCGCGCAGCGGTGACGCCCCGCGCCACCATTTCGGCGTCGCACAGGATCGGCGCGCCGGCCTTGAGCGCCGCGCGCGCCTGCCCGACGAAGTCCGGCGAGAAGACGAAATGCGCCGCCGCCTCGACCTGCCCGCAGGCATGGATCATGCGGATCGCAATATCGGCCTCTTCATCCGAAAAGCGCGAAAGGTCGGCCTCGTTGCGGATGATGGCGAAGGATTGTTCGTAGATGGCATTGCCGTCGCGGATGTAGTCGGTTTGCGGCATCAGGCGGTCTTTCGCGATGGGGTCGAGCGCAGCGCTTCCGCCCGCTCGACAAGGAAGGTGCGGAGATGTGCCGGGGCGGTCGTGCCGTCGGCGGTAACAACGAACGCGCCTTCGCGGCCGATCAGGCTGACGCAGCCCCCGGTCGGCTGGGCGCAGCGCTTTTCGCAGCCGGACACATGCAGGCGGAAGGTGCCGTCGATCAGGCCGGCGGCGGCGGCTTCCTCGGCCAGCGCCTTGGTGCCGAGATGAGCGGAGGCGCAGAAGGGCGCGCCGGCGCAGGCGGATATGGTAAGACGCGGATCGGTCGTCTCGATGATGAAGCCGAAATGTCTGGCGGCGAGACGAAGGGTATCTTCGTCGCCTGCCGGCAGACCCAGCACCAGCAGCCCGCCGCCGGGCGCGAAACGGATTTCCCTGGTGTTGGATGCCGCTTGGCAAAGGGCCGCAAGATGGATCGCGCGCGCCTGGCCGAAGGGCGGGGCGAAGCCGATCGCATGGGAATTATCGCTCAAGTCGAAGGTGCCGATAGGCTTTGCGCAGCTGCTTGCGGCAAGGTCGTTTGCCGGCTGCAATTCTTCCGTGAGGCCGAAGAGATCGCCGTCGTCCAGATGGCGCGCGCGCGCTTCGCGACCTTTTTGCGCGAGCAGGCGGAGGATCGCCATGCTCGCGGACAGCACCGCCGCTTCGCCGCCGGCACCCAGCCAGCGGGCGGTTCGGCGCACCCCACCGATGCCGATCCGCCATTCGCCGCCAGCAAGCGCCTCGAGCTTTATGTCTGCGCCGATTTCGCCGAGATGCAAGGGTCCGCCGCCGTCGACCGTGACGGAGACTTTCGGGGCGAGCTGCAGTTCGGCTGCTTGCGCGGCGATTGCGCTGGCAAGATCGCGCGGGTCCGCGATCTCGTCTTTGGCAAGTCCGGCGAGCGGTCCGGTTTCGACGGCGAGGCCGCTGGCGATGCCGAGGTCCAAATCGGCTATGAAGTCATCCAGAAGCAGCGCGGTTCGCGCGGTCAGGCCGCGGATCTGCAGATTGCCGCGCGTGGTGATCTCCAGAAGCCCGTTGCCGAAGCGATCCGCCGCCTGCGCGATCTGCGCGAGCTTGGACGGCGTGAGGCGTCCGTGGGCGGGCGCCAGCCGTACGAGCAGGCCGTCGCCGGTCTGCATCGGCTGGGCAAGGGAGGGGCAGGCGCCGCGCCGCAGGGTCATGCCGTCGCCTCCTCGCTCTCGGCCTCGGCGATGAGCGCCGCCAGGTCGTCGTCGATCGTGTTACGGCGCGCGTGCCACAGGCCGCGCCGGCGCGCGGACCGAAAGCGCTCGGCCATGGCGCGGGCAGCAGTGGGGTTTTCGTGGAGCAGAAAGCCGCGCACCGCCTCATCGCCAAGATAGGCGTCGAAGACGGCGTCGATCAGCGCGCTCGAAACGGCCTCGGTGGTCTCGGCGAAGCCGACCAGCCGGTCGACCGTTTCCGTCAGTTCGGCCGCGCCGCGCGGACCGTGCCGCATCTGGCCGGCGATGAAACGGGGATTGATGGCCCGCGCCCGCACCGTACGGGCGATGGCCTGCGCAAGCGAGCGGGCGCGCGGACATTCGGGGTCGGTGGTATCGAGCACCACCACATCGGCCTTGCCGCCGAGCGCCGCCACGGCGGCGGAAAAGCCGCCGATGAAGGCGACATCGGCGGAGCCCTCCAATATGTCGCGGCCGGCATCGTCGCCGGTGTGGATCAGCATGTCGGCTCCCGCCACCTGTGCCGCGAAGGCGCCGGGCAGGCTGTGCCCTTCCCCTTCCGCTCCGCCGAAGGCGTGGGAGGCGGCGTCGAGATAGGCCTGGCCGAGCTCAGTGCGCTCCCGCCAGTCGCCGCGCGACAGGCGCTCCTCGATGCCGGCGCCGTAGGTGCCAGGCGCCGAGCCGAATATGCGGGCCGGGGCCTTGCCGGTGCTGCGCGCCGCGGCGGCGAGCGGGTTTTCGCCGTCCGCCTCGTTGCGCGCGGCTACCGCGGCTATCGCCGTATCGAGAAGCGCGATCTGGGTCGGGAACATATCACGGAACAGGCCGGAAATGCGCCAGGTGACATCGATGCGCGGCCGCCCGATGCTGGCAGGAGGCAGCACCTCGATGCCGGTGACACGGCCGGTGGCGTTGTCCCATTGCGGGCGGCATCCCATCAGAGCGAGCCCCTGCGCGATCTCCTCGCCGCCGGTGCGCAGGCTGGCGCTGCCCCACAGATCGATCACGAGCGCGCGCGGCCATTCGCCGTGCTCCTGGCAGTAGCCGCGCACGGCTTCGTCGGCCGCCATTTTCCCGAGCGCGCTCGCCGTCGGCGTCGGCAGTGTGCGCGGGTCGGCGGTGAAGAGGTTGCGGCCGGTGGGCAGCACGTCGGTGCGACCGCGCGCCGGCGCGCCGGAAGGGCCGGGCGGGATATGGCGGCCGTCAAGCGCGGCCAGAAGGGCGGTGCGCTCGGCTTCCGCGCAGGCGGCGCGTTCGGAGCTCTCGGGCGTGTCGCCGGATTGCTGCCCGCGCCCATAGATGTGCAGCCCGTCCTTGATGGCGAAATCCTTGAGGTCGCACAGCCAGGCGTCAATTTTCATCAGTGCGGCGTCGGTGTCGCCGGTATCCTCCACCCCCGCCTCGCGCGACAGGCCGGTGCGTTGCGCCGTCTCGACGATCAGCCTGGCCAGCCGGTCGCGGCGGCGGCGGTCGAGCCCGTCGGCCTGGGCATATTCGTCGACCAGCCGTTCAAGCTCGCGCTCTTCGTCGGAAAGTCCCGCGCCGGCGAGCGGCGGGGTCAGATGGCCGAGCGTGACCGCCCCGATGCGCCTTTTCGCCTGGGCCGCCTCGCCGGGATTGCTGACGATGAAGGGATAGACGACCGGCAGGGCGCCGGTAACGATTTCGGGAAAGCAGGTTTCCGTCAGCGCGACGGTCTTGCCGGGCAGCCATTCCAGTGTGCCATGGGCGCCCACATGGATGAGCGCGTCGGCCTCAAGCTTCTCGCGGAGCCAGGCGCCGAAGGCGAGCAGCGCGTGGCGGGGGGCGAGCGCCGGGTCGTGATAGTCGGCGCGCCGGTCGGCGGCACTGCCCCGGTCGGGCGCGAGCGCCACGGTGACATTGCCGAAATGCGCGGCGCGGAAACGGAATTCTTTATCTTCCGCCTCGCCCCAGGTTTCTTTGACAGCGTTGCGCGCGGCTTCGGGAAGGCGGTCGAAGAAGGGCCGGTAGTCGGAGAGGGGGAGAGGTTCCGATGCTTTTTCCAGCAAGCGCATCAGGTCGCGCGATGTTGCCGGGATTTCGCCCACCCCATAGCCGGCTTCCTTGAGGTCGTGCAGCATGGCAAGCACGCTGGCCGGCACGTCGAGGCCGACGGCATAGCCGGTGCGGCCGGGCGCGCTCGGATAGTCTGGGATGAGGATGACGATGCGGCGCTCCCCGCGCGGCTTCGCCTGCAGCGCCAGCAGAGCCGCGATGCGGGCGGCAGCCTGCTCGACGCGGGTCTCCTCCGGCCGGTTGCGCTGGATGCCGAAGGACAGGCCGTCATCGATGTCGGCTTCGTCCTTGAAGGAGATCGCGCCGGCCATGATGCGGCCGTCCAGCTCCGGCAGGACGACATGCATGGCAAGATCGGCCGGCGCCAGCCCGCGCTGGCCCTCCTGCCAGGCCTTGCGGCGGGTGGTGGCGGTGATCACCTGGAAGACGGGCAAGCCCAGCCGGTCGAACAGCGTTTTCTCGCCGGGTTCCGCGCCGTTGGAAAAGGCGGTGGCGGTGACGAGAGCGGAAGGCCGCAGGCGCCCGGCCGCTTCCTGCACGAACGCCGCCGCTTCCCCGTCGCGCAGGCTGGAGACGAAGATGGGGACGGCGAGGAAGCCGCGTTTCTCCAGCGCCGCGCTCAGCGCGTCGATGGGCGCCACGTCGCTGGCAAGCAGCATGGAGCGGTAGAACAGGATCGGCACGAGGGCGCGCGCCTCGTCCAACCGGGCGGTGAAGAAGTCGAGCGGCACGATGCCGCGATCCGGTGCGTAGAACCCCGCCTTGGCGAGCGGCACCGGGGCGGGAGCCTCGATCCCGCGTCCCGCCAGATAGGCCAGCCGCCGCGCCAGCGCGCGCATATTGCCCGGCCCGCCCTCGCGGAAATAGGCGAGCAGCGCCGCGCGTTCTTCCGCCGAGACGGTGGAGCGCTCGGCAAGGCGCGAATCGTCTCCCTGGCCTTCGCCCGGCAGGAGTGCCAGCGCGATGCCCTTTTTCCGAGCCAGCGCGGCGAGCCGGTCGCAGCCATAACGCCACCAGTCGTAGCCGCCCAGAACGCGGACCAGGATGATGCGCGCATGGGCCGCCACGGCGTCCACCCAAAGGTCGACCGACATGGGGTGGCGCAGATCACGCAGGGCGGCAAGCCGCATGGATGGCAGCGTAACACCCTCGGCCCGCCAGGCCGCCGCCAGCCCCGCCAGATCGCTGTCGGTGAAAGACAGCGCCACCATATCCGCCGGCGCCTGCCGCAGATCGACGGGCTCGATCAGATCGTCAAGCGAAGCGGTGGTGGTGGCGAGGATATGCATCGGATCAAGTCATCAGAAGGCCTTCGATCCGCGCGCGGTCGATGCCTTTCAGTCCGATGATGACCAGACGGCTCCGAGGCGTCTCGCCGGCCTTCCAGGCGCGGTCGTAATATTGCGAGACGCGCGGGCCGACCGCCTGCACGAGCAGCCGCATCGGCTTGTCCGTCACATGGGCGAAACCCTTGAGACGAAGCACCTCGCCGGTGTCGACGGCGGCGGTCACGCGGCGTTCCAGATCTTCGGGATGCGGCACCGCCGGCAGGTCGACGATGAAGGTGTCGAAATCGTCGTGCTCGTGGTCATCCGCGCGGTCATGATGCGTTCTGCGGTTTTCTATATCGTCCTCGACCGCCAGTCCGAGTCCCAGAAGCAGTGCCGGGTCGACCTTGCCATGGGTGCTCGGCACGATCTTCACGCTGCGCGCCAGATGCGCCTCGATGCGGCCCCTTGCGCGCTCATTGCCGGCCGCGTCGAGAAGATCGCTCTTCGACAGGATGATGAGGTCGGCACAGGCGACCTGATCGTCGAACACCTCTTCGATGGGGTCGTCATGGTCGAGCGAATCGTCCGCCGCGCGCTGCGCGTCCAGCGCGTCGAGATCGGCGGCGACACGGCCTTCGGCCAGTGCCGGGCCGTCGACCACGGCGATGACGCCGTCCACCGTGACGCGGTTCCTGATGGCCGGCCACTGGAAAGCCTGCACCAGCGGCTTGGGCAGCGCCAGGCCGGAGGTCTCGATCAGGATGTGGTCCACCTTCGGCTCGCGGGAGAGGATCTGTTCGAGCGCCGGCACGAAATCGTCGGCCACGGTGCAGCAGATGCAGCCATTGGCCAGTTCCAGCACGTTTTCCTCCGGGCAGTTCTCGATGCCGCAGCTTTTCAGGATCTCGCCGTCGATGCCGGCATCGCCGAACTCGTTGACGATGATCGCCAGCCGCTTGCCTCCGGCCCGCTCCAGGACGTTGCGGATGAGAGTCGTCTTGCCGGCGCCTAAAAAGCCGGTAACGACGGTGCAGGGGACGCGATCGGCGGACGCGGTCATGGCAGGTCCTTCAGGTTGTCGAAATTGGGGATACGGGCGATGAGGCCCCGCTTCAGGCTTTCGGGGCGGGCGCGGAAGGGCATGAAGCCGTCCGCCGACCGGGCAAAAAGCTCGGCGCCGGCGATGAGATCGGCACCGCTGTCGGTGGTGAGCTCGCCGAAGACATAGCTCCAGGCGCCGGGTTTGAGGATGGCGGCGCTGAGGCCGCGCTTGCAGTTGCCCAGGCAGGCGACATGCCTGACGCTGACTTCGCTGTTCTCGCCCGCGCGCCTGGCATCGGCCGCCAGCAGCGAACCCGGGCGCGGGGAGACATCGGTCTCACCCGGATGCCGGCAGGAGCTGCAGACGATGACGGTGACGCCATGCCGCGGCTCGGAATCGCCGGCGGTTTCATCGCAGTCCGTAGAGGAGCGGTCGGTCAGGGATTCGCGCGCAACGGCGCCGTCGATCGTCAAAATACATTCTCCTTGCCCGGGTCACCCGCCAGGCGGTCAGGATTTCTCGTTTCGACGGCAGGTTTCCTGGCTCGCGGATCGATGCTTTTGCCTGCCTTCCCAAAGCTTCTAGCCTCAGTGGCGTGTCGGCGAAAACTTTCCGCTTACAGTTGCGGGGACAGCTACGGCATTGGACCGGTAAGTCCGCACCGTATTCCCTCTTAGCTTCCTCCGTTGCGGAAGGAAGACCGTCAGCGATGCATTTAGAGCCGGCTCGTCGTTCCTGTCAATGCGCTCAACAAACCGTTTGCGGCGCGCCACATTTTCGTTATGGTCGGCGCGTCGCTGGTCCTCGAAAGGGACCAAAAGGGAATGCGGTGCGGCGCGAGAGCGCCAATGCCGCGGCTGCCCCCGCAACTGTAAGCGGAGAGTTCGCGCCCATCTGCCACTGAGGCTTGAAGCTTTGGGAAGGCGGGCAAGAACATCGACCCGCGAGCCAGGAAACCTGCCGGCGACCGAAAATTGACACCAATACCCTCGGGTGGAGGGGAGAGGACGGATATGGCGACACATGCTTCGACCACGCACGACGTGGCTTCTTCCGCACAATCTCGCAATTTGCAGCTTGCCCTGGCGGGGCTGCTCGGCATCTTCATCATCGGCTTCGTGGGCTTTTCACAGCTCGAAGCCATGCACAATGCCGGGCACGATTACCGCCACTCCATGGCGTTTCCCTGCCACTGACGAGAGGGTGAGATCATGAATATTTTTCGCAACGTGGTGTTCGCCGCCGCGCTCGCCGGGTTATGCGCCGGCATTGTCATGGCGGTCCTGCAGACGGCTTTCACCGTTCCGCTGATCCTGCAGGCGGAAACCTTCGAGGAAGCTGCGCCCGAGCACAGCCATGAGGCAACCGATGGAGTGGCTGGCGGCGCGGAGGCTGCGGTGCAGGCACATACTCACGATGAAGACGCCTGGGCGCCGGCGGACGGATTCGAACGCGCTGCCTATACGGCGCTGGCCAATATCGTCACGGGGGTCGGCTTCGCGCTGCTGGTGCTGGTTGCGTCGGAATTCGCCGGCGGGCTCGCCAACTGGCGGCAAGGCCTGTTCTGGGGTCTTGCCGGCTTTGCCGTCTTCACTCTCGCGCCGGGGCTGGGCCTGCCGCCCGAATTGCCGGCCATGCCCGCGGCCGATCTGTTGTCCCGGCAGGTCTGGTGGATCGCCACGGTGGCCCTCACCGCCGCTGGCCTCGCGCTGATCGCGTTCCGCGCTTCGCCGCTCATGGCGCTGATCGGCGTGGCGCTGATCGTGGCTCCGCATGTCGTCGGCGCGCCCCAACCGGCGAGCTACGAGACTCCAGTGCCAGCCGAATTGCATCACCGTTTCGTGGTGGCGGCTACCGTGACGAACCTCGTGTTCTGGCTGGTTCTGGGGGCTGTGGCCGGGTTCGTGCGGACGCGTTTTTCTGCGCGGCTGGGCGCGCCGCGCGCAGGTCTTGTCTGATTTGGGGCCTGATTCAGGGCCGGATCGCAGCACGCTCAGCTTCGTCTTGGGTGGCGCGCGGTCCGGCAAGAGCGCGCATGCCGAAAGGCTGATCGGAGCGCATCCCGCGCCATGGTGTTACATTGCCACTGCGCAGGCCTATGACGATGAGATGCGCGCGCGCATTGCCGAACACAGCGCCCGCCGCGACGGGCGCTGGCACACGCTGGATGCGCCCATAGCGCTTGCCGAGACGCTCGAAAGCGTGCCGGACGGACAGCCCGTGCTGATCGATTGCCTGACCTTGTGGCTCACCAACGTGATGCTGGGCGAGCACGATGTGGAGGCGGCAAGCCGGCGGCTCTTGCAGGCGCTGACCGCGCCGCGCGGACCATGGGTCGTGGTCTCCAACGAGGTCGGGCTGGGCATCGTGCCCGAAAACGCGCTGGCTCGCCGCTTCCGCGATGCGGCCGGCCGGTTGAACCAGCAGGTGGCGGCCGCCGCCGACGAGGTGACGCTGATGGTCGCCGGCCTGCCGATGAAGGTGAAATGACATGCGTGAAATCGACGAAAAGGAAGCCGAGCGCCACAAGGCCAAGATGGCCAAGCGAAAGGCCGTGCAGGATGCCGAGGTGGGAGAGAAGACCGTCGAGAAAGGTCTCCTGATCGTCAATACCGGCCCCGGCAAGGGCAAGACGACCGCCGCCTTCGGCCTGGCGCTGCGCATGCTGGGCCATGGCAAGCGGGTGGGCGTCGTGCAGTTCATCAAGGGCGCCTGGCACAGCGGCGAGAAGGATGCTTTCGCCGCATTCGGCGACCGCGTCTCATGGCACACGATGGGCGAGGGCTTCACCTGGGAGACCCAGGACCTGCAGCGCGACATCGCCGCCGCCGAACGCGCGTGGGAAAAGGCCGAGGCGCTGATGGCCGATCCCTCGATCAGCCTCGTGGTGCTCGACGAACTGAACATCGCCCTGCGCTACGACTATCTCGATCTGGAGAAGGTCGTCTCGTCGCTTCAGGCACGCAGGCCGGACCTTCACGTGGTCGTCACCGGCCGCAACGCCAAGCCGGCCCTGGTCGAGGCGGCTGAC
The DNA here is from genome assembly GCF_026162365.1 of Nitratireductor luteus. Taxonomy (GTDB): domain Bacteria; phylum Pseudomonadota; class Alphaproteobacteria; order Rhizobiales; family Rhizobiaceae; genus Chelativorans; species Chelativorans luteus. The sequence goes on from NZ_JAOANW010000006.1 coordinate 58,429, forward strand.
CTGGTGACGGAAATGGGACAGGAAAAGCATCACTTTTCCGCAGGCGTGAAAGCGCAGCAGGGCATCGAGTTTTAGGACGTCCTAGCCATGCACGGCAAACGGCAAAGCGGCGGCGCCAATGAGTGCAATCAACAGCAGGTCGGCCGTCCGGTAAAGCCTGAGCGCGCGCCTGATATCGGCAGCGTTTACCTCGCGGCGGCCGCCTTCGCCCATCAGCGCATCATCGACCAGGACGCCGCCATAGCGGCGCGGGCCGGCGAGGGCCAGGCCGAGCGCGCCGGCCATCGCCGCTTCCGGCCAGCCGGCATTGGGCGAGCGGTGGTGGCGCGCGTCGCGCCAAATGGCGCGCCAGGCGCCCGAAGGGGAAGCGCCGGGTACGAAGAGGGCCGCGGCCGTGAAGAGCAGGGCGGTCAGGCGGGAGGCCGGCAGGTTGACGAGATCGTCGAAGCGCGCCGCCGCCCAGCCGAAATCGGCGTGGCGAGGCGTGCGGTGGCCGATCATGCTGTCGGCGGTGTTGGCGGCCTTGTAGAGCGCGCCGCCTGGCAGGCCGCCGATCGCCAGCCAGAATACCGGCGCCACCACCCCGTCGGAGGCGTTTTCCGCCAGGCTTTCGATGGCCGCGCGGGCGACACCGGCCTCGTCGAGGCTCTGCGGGTCGCGCCCAACGATTTGCGATACAGCCTTGCGTCCGGCCTCAATGCCGTCCTTCTCCAGGGCGGCGGCGACGGCCGCCACATGGCTGCCGAGGCTGCGCTGCGCGATCAGCGTACTGCCTGCAAGCGCGGCGGCGATCAGGCCGGCCCAGCCGTCGAGGAAGCTTTGCAGGAGGAAGGCCGCGCCGCCGGTGGCGGCCAGGGCGATGCCAAGGCAGGCGATGCCCATCAGCCTGCGGCGCGACGGCGCGTCCTCCTCACGGTTCAGCCCTTCATCGAGCGCGGCGATCAGGCGACCGATCCAGGTGACGGGATGCCCGATCAGCCGGTAAAGCCGGTCGGGATAACCGATAGTCAGTTCGGCGAGCAGAGCGAGAAAAGCGATGAGGGCGAACATGAAGCTTCATCTGCGTGAGGCGGGGCAGGCGGTGACCGATCACGGCGGCAGCTTGGGGCGGGCGGCGGCGCTGTTTCCGCACGCGCCGACGCCGTGGCTCGATCTGTCCACCGGCATCAATTCGCACTCCTATCCGCTTTTCGACCTGCCCGCCACCGCCTATCGGCGTCTGCCGGAGGAAGCGCGGGCGAAGGAATTGGCGGCTGCCGCCGCGCGCGCCTATGGCGCGGAAAGCGCCGGGCATGTGGCCGCCGCGCCCGGCACGCAGATCCTGCTGCCGCTGGTGGCTTCGCTGGTCGAGCCCGGGGCGGCGAGGGTGCTTTCGCCCACTTATGCCGAGCATGCCCGTACCGCCGCGCTGGCCGGGCACCGGGTGGAGGCGGTGGAGCGCTTCGAGCAGCTTTTCGAGGCAGAACTTGCGGTGGTCGTCAATCCCAACAATCCGGACGGGCGCATCGTGCCGCGCAATCGGCTACTGGAACTGGCGGCGCATCTTGCGAACAAGGGCGGACTGCTGATCGTGGATGAAGCGTTCATGGATCTCGGGCCGCTCGGTGAAAGTCTCGCGGGCGATGTCGGGAAGGGCGGCATCGTCGTGTTGCGCTCCTTCGGGAAATTCTTCGGCCTAGCCGGGCTGCGCCTGGGCTTCGCGCTTGCCGCCCCTGCGGTAGCCGAAAGGCTCGCCGCCTGGCTGGGGCCTTGGGCTGTCGCTGGACCGGCAGTGGAGGTCGGCTTGCGCGCGCTGGAGGACCAAGAATGGCAGGTGGCGATGCGCGAGACGCTGCGCGTGGAAGCGGCGCGGCTCGATGGACTGTTGGAACAATATGGGTTTCCGGTTTCCGGCGGCACCGATTTGTTCCGCTATGTACTCAACCAGGCGGCGCCTGATCTGTTCGACTTCCTGGGCGGACGCGGTATTTTCCTGCGCAATTTCGCGAACCGGCCCGAGGCGCTGCGCATCGGGCTGCCGGGCGGCGAGGCGGAGTTCTCGCGTCTGGAGAAAGCGCTAGAGAACTGGCGGAAGGGAGAAGGACGATGATCCATGTCTGCCCGCAAACGCAACTGGTGCGGACGCTTGAGGCCACTGGCGCCAGCCATCTGATCACGCTCCTGTCCCCGGATGCGGTGTTCGAGCGGCCGCCGGGGGTTGCCTCGATCAGCCACCTGCACCTCGTCATGCACGATATTTGCGAGGCGCGGCCGGACTTGATCGTGCCTTCGGGCGATCATGTGCGAACTATGCTCGATTTCGCGCGGAAATGGGAGCGCCGGTCGCCGCTGGTGGTGCATTGCCAGGCCGGTATCAGCCGCTCGACCGCCGCCGCCTACACCATCGCGGCCGCATTGATGCCCGAGCGGGACGAGGCGGAACTGGCTGAGATGCTGCGCGCCCGCGCACCAAGTGCCACGCCAAATATTCTGATCGTCGCCCATGCCGACCGGTTGCTCCAGCGCAACGGGCGCATGGTGCGGGCGGTCCAGTCTATCGGCCGTGGCGCGGAAGCATTCGAAGGAATGCCGTTTCACCTGCCGCTAACTCTTTGATCTATGCAATTCCGGTCGCAATTTCGGTCGCAAATCCGGTTCCACCTTTCCTGGAATTGCTCTGTGGCGAGGGATCAGCGCCGCAATTTCCGCACCAGCCGGGCCGAGCGGCGGAGCGCGGTGACAGCGGCGCCGATTGCGATCACCCACAAGGCGGCGGTCAGCGCATCGTTGCGCCCGCCCCATAAGGGTTCCAATAGCGACAATGCCGCGGCGGCGGTGACGGCGGCCATGCGGTGCGGTTTCGCCATCGGGCCGGAGAAATCCGCCGGCTGGCCACAGGCGCGGCCAAGCTCGCGCACATAAGCGGTCAGGATGGAGAGGCCGGCCGCTGCCCAGCCAAGTGTCGGCAAGCCGACAGCGTAGCCGACGCCGACCAGGATCAGTATGTCGGCGATGCGGTCGGGAAACTCGTTCCAGAACGCGCCGTCCGACGCATGTTTGCCGGCTTCTATGGCCACCATGCCGTCGAACAGGTTGCACAGGAGCCGCATCTGGCAGAACAGCGCGGCCAGGATGAGAAGGACGGGGCGCTGGATCCCGTCGGCGCTTCCCGCCAGCCAGAAGCCGGCGCCCGACAGGGACGCGAAGACCATACTTGCCATGGAGATCTGGTTCGGCGTGATCGAGGTTGCGGCAAGCCAGCGGGTCAGCGTCTTCGCCCAGCCGGTGCCCCGGCTGGCCAGCGGACGGCGGTTCTCGGTCCCGCTCATGCTCGGACTCTCCACAACGTATAGGTGTAAAGGGCGGCGTAGCTGGTGGCGACGGTAAGGGGCAATGCGATCGTCGCCGGGATCTCCGGCGTGCCGGCCAGCGTGTGGATGGAGGTGAGCAGGACCAGCGAGGTGAGGCAGGCGAAAAGCGGCGGCAGCGCGAGCCCCGAAATTCCAGCGAAACGGGCGACCAGCCTTTCCACGTTGCGTTTCAGGAAAAGGGTGATCAAAGCGGACAGGAGTCCTTGCACGAGACCCGCAAGCACGGGGCTCGGCATGGGATGCGTACGGTTGGCGAAAACCGCCCAGCCGCCCATGGCAAGGAAGGCAAAGGCCATGTGGACGCCGCTGCTTCTGGCTAGTGAGGCTAGAGGCGCGCTCACGTCAGCGACCACCCGTAGCGGACGAGGTGGAAAAAGATCGGCGCGGAGAAGATCACCGAATCGAGCCGGTCGATGAAGCCGCCATGCCCGGCAATCAGATGACCCCAATCCTTGACGCCGCGGTCACGCTTGATCGCCGACATCACGAGCCCGCCAAGGAAACCCATCAGCACGATGACAAGCGACAAGAGCCCCGCCTGCACGGGCGTGAACGGTGTCATCCAGGAGAGGCCAGCGCCGACCAACGTCGCGCTCAATGCCCCGCCGACAAAACCCTCGACCGTTTTCGACGGTGAGAGGTCGGGGGCGATCTTCGTGCGGCCGAGAAGCTTGCCCCAGACATATTGCAGCACGTCGCTCGATTGCACGACCACCACCAGAAAGGCGATGAGCAGCAGGTTGCGACCCTCATAGCCGGGGATCTGCAAGCTGAGCAGGGCCGGCACATGGGAGACACAGAAGACGCAGATCATCAGCGCCCATTGCACCTCGGCGACGCGAATCAGGAAATGGTCCGTATCGCCGCGCAAGGCTGCGATGATGGGCATCAGGAGGAAGGCATAGACGGGAATGAAGATCGAATAGAGCCCGTACCAGTCGGTGAAGATCAGGTAATACTGGACCGGCAGAATGACGAAAAAGGCAGAAGCCAGCGCCCAATGATCGCTGCGCCGCGTGTCGGTCAAGGTGACGAATTCGCGCAGTGCTGCGAAAGAGGCGAAGGCAAAGAGAAGCGTGATACCGACGCGCCCGAAGAGAAGGGCAAGCCCCATCAGGACAACCATCACCCACCAGGCCTTCACCCGGTCGTTGAGGTTTTGGATGACGGTATTGGAGCCATCCGGCGACAGCCTGCGCTGCAACACGTAGCCGGCGATCGATGCAGCGACGAGAACCGCGGCAAGCCCGGTGAGGAGTTTGATCAGATCGGCGTGCAGGGCAATCATTGACCGTTGCCCCGGGTTGCCGAGGACGGAGCGGTCGCGAGACCGCGAAGGGATTGTCTCATGCGCGCGCCTTGATCCGGAGACAGCGACAACAGCGCCATTTCGGCGCGTGCAATGAAATCGTCCTTGGTCTCGTCCACACTCATATGCAGTGCCTCGCCGAAAGTGACGGTGCAGATCAGGGGTACGGGCACGAACTCGCCCTTCGGCATGACACGATTGAGATTGTCGATCCAGACCGGCACGAGATCGACGGCCGGGCGCGCCTTGGCCAAGTGGTAAAGCCCGCTTTTGAAGGGCAGGAGAGGGGAGCCCGTCTCGTTGCGTGTGCCTTCGGGGAAGACAATCAGCGACGCGCCGCTGTCGAGCGCTTCCGCCATCTGCGCAATGGGGTCATTGGTGCGCGTCTCGCGATTGCGGTCGATCAAAACGGCGTTGAAGACGTCGCGCCCGATGAAGCGCCGGATCGGCGATTTCAGCCAGTAGTCCGCGCCGGCGACGGGCCGCGTGGTGCGGCGCATACGGTCCGGCAGCACTGTCCACAGGAGAATGAAGTCGCCGTGGCTAACGTGGTTGGCGAAGTAGACCCGCTGGAGCGGCACGGGCTCAATACCCTGCCAGACCCCGCGAACTGCGGTTATGAAGCGCGCAAACAACATGATTGCCGCCGCCGCCAGGTCAGCCACGAAACTCATCCCACCCCCGCCTCCCGTCAGGAATCATCGTGCAGAAGGCTGTATAGGCCGTAGCGGCACAAAAGGCCAACGGCATCAGTTCACTGGAAATGTCGGGCTGAATTAGATGGACAACGCATCTGCCAAGTGATGTCATCCGGGCGTTACATAAGCCGACCAATAGAGACCGGTCTTCAATCCGGCGATACAGGAACCAGGGAGAACAATCATGAACTTTCGGACAATCTTTTCCGCGGCGACCGCCTTGACGGTGGTGCTTCCAGCCATGATGGGCGCGGCGCAGGCGCAGACGCAGGTCCAGTTCTGGCACGCCATGTCTGGCCGGTTGGGCGAACTGCTCGATGCGCAGGTGGCTCAGTTCAACGAAAGTCAGAGCGAGTACGAGGTCGTTGCCACCCTCAAGGGCAACTACTCGGAAGCGCTGAATGCCGGCATCGCCGCGTTCCGTGCCGGTGAGCAGCCGCATATTCTGCAGGTTTTCGAGGTAGGTACGGCAACCATGATGGCGGCCAAGGGCGCTATCAAGCCGGTTTACGAAGTGATGGCGGAAGCCGAGGAACCCTTCGACGCGAGCGCCTATTTGGCGGCGGTAACCGGCTATTATACGACCGCCGAGGGTGAAATGCTGTCGCTACCCTACAATTCCTCCACGCCGGTTCTCTATCTCAACAAGGATGCGCTGGAAGCGGCCGGCCTTGATCCCGAGTCCAAGCCCGCAACTTGGCCCGAGGTGGAAGAAATCCTCGTCAAGCTGAAGGAATCGGGCTCCGCCTGTCCCCTCACGACGGCCTGGCAGTCATGGGTTCATCTGGAGAACCTCGGCGCTTACCATGATGTGCCCTTCGCGACACAGGCCAACGGTTTCGGGGGCATCGACACCGAACTCGTCTTCAATGGCGATTTACAGGTCAAGCATATTTCCAAGCTGGCCGATTGGGCAAAGGACGGACTGTTCAGCTACTCGGGCCGCCGCAACGAGGGCGGTGCGCGCTTCCGCTCAGGCGAATGTGCCCTGTTCACCGAATCGTCGGCCGGCTATGCTGGCGTCAAGGCAGAAGCCGACTTCCCCTTCACCGTGACAAACCTGCCCTATTGGCCGGACGTGGAGGGCGCGCCGCTGAATACCATCATCGGCGGTGCCTCGCTCTGGGTGATGTCAGGCCACGAGGCGGAAGAATATACCGGCGTCGCCAAGTTCCTGACCTTCCTGTCGAGCCCGGAAGTGCAGGCGCAATGGCATCAGGACACCGGCTATCTGCCGATTACCCATGCAGCCTACGAGCTGACCAGGGAGCAGGGCTTCTACGAAGAGAACCCCGGCACGGACGTTGCCATCAAGCAGATGACCGGCAAGGAGCCGACAGCCAATTCCAAGGGCATCCGGATCGGCAATTTCGACCAGATCCGCACCGTCATCGACGAGGAACTGGAAGCTGTCTGGCAGGGCCAGAAGGACGCCAAGGCGGCGCTCGACGAGGCGGTGTCGCGCGGCAACGAGCTGCTGCGCCGCTTTGAACAGTCGGCACGCTGACGGACAAGGTTTACGGCCGGTGGGATGACCTGCCGGCCGTAGGCCGCATACCCTGATATGGAAAAACGCGTAACCTTCGACCATCGGCTCCTGCCTTATCTGCTGCTGACGCCGCAGTTGGTCGTGACCATCGTATTCTTCTTCTGGCCGGCGGCGCAGGCGCTCTACCAGTCGCTTCTGCTGCCCGATCCGTTCGGGTTGAGCTCGCGCTTCGTCTGGCTGTCCAACTTCGAGTACCTGTTCAACGACCGCTATTACCTCGAAGCCTTCACGACAACGGCGGTGTTCACGTTCTTCGTGACGCTGGTGTCGATGTCGATGGCGCTGCTGTTTGCCGTGCTTGCGGATCAGGTCATCAAGGGGGCCAGCACCTACAAGACGTTGCTGATCTGGCCCTATGCGGTGGCACCGGCGGTGGCGGGCGTCATGTGGCTGTTCATGTTCCAGCCGTCGATCGGCGTCCTGGCATTCTACATGAAGGCGGTCGGCGTTCCCTGGAATCCCGTGCTGGACGGCACGCATGCCATGACGCTGGTCATCCTGGCGGCGGCGTGGAAGCAGATCAGCTACAATTTTCTGTTTTTCCTGGCCGGGCTTCAGGCGATCCCGAAGAGCCTGATCGAGGCGGCGGCCATCGACGGAGCCGGCAAATGGCACCGCTTTCGCACGATCGTCTTTCCGCTGCTTTCACCGACTACCTTCTTCCTGCTCGTCGTCAATGTCGTCTACGCCTTCTTCGAGACCTTCGGCATCATCCACACCATGACGGCGGGCGGGCCGGGCCGGTCGACCACCATCCTCGTCTACAAGGTCTATTCCGATGGCTTCGTCGGCCAGGACCTTGGCTCGTCGGCGGCGCAATCCGTCATCCTGATGCTCGTGGTCGGCGTGCTGACAATAATCCAGTTCCGCTACATTGAGCGGCGCGTGCATTACTGAGGAACGGGCATGGTTGAGAAACGGGGCGTCGGGACAAACATGGTGCATCTGGTGCTGATCACCGGCATCGTCATCGTCTGCTTTCCCATCTATCTGACTTTCGTCGGCTCAACGCTGACACATTTCGAAGTCATCCGGCCGCCAATGCCGCTTGTGCCCGGGCCGCATTTCATCGAGAACTACACACGCGCGCTGACATCCGGCGTCCATGTGCCGGTGGGGCGGATGTTGTTCAACTCGCTGGTCATGGCCATGGGCATCGCCGTCGGCAAGATCGCCATCTCGATCCTGTCGGCCTATGCTATCGTCTATTTCCGATTCCCCTTCCGCATGCTGGCCTTCTGGGCCATCTTCATGACGCTCATGCTGCCGGTCGAGGTGCGCATCGTGCCAACCTACGAGGTCGCCGCCTCGCTCGGCCTGCTCAACACCTATTCGGGACTGATCCTGCCTCTGATCGCGTCCGCAACCGCGACCTTCCTGTTCCGCCAGTTCTTCCTGACGGTGCCCGACGAGCTGCTGGAGGCCGCGCGCGTCGACGGGGCGGGGCCGTGGCGCTTTTTCAAGGACATCCTGCTGCCCTTGTCGGTGACCAACATCGCGGCGCTGTTCGTCATCCTCTTCATCTATGGCTGGAACCAGTTCCTGTGGCCGCTGCTGATCACCACGAAGCCCGAGATGAACACCATTGTCATGGGGCTGAAGCAGATGATGCCGACCGCCGACGACTACGGCAATTGGCCGGTGACCATGGCGGCGGCGATGCTGGCGGTGCTGCCCCCGGTGGCCGTCGTACTGTTCATGCAGCGGCTGTTTGTCAAAGGCCTCGTCGAGACCGAAAAATAGAAGGACAAGAATCGGAATGGCGACGATTTCCATCCGCGACATCAGGAAGAGCTACGGGAACACCGAGGTCATTCACGGTGTGAGCATCGACGTGGCCGACGGCGAATTCATCGTCATCGTGGGGCCATCCGGCTGCGGGAAGTCGACGCTTTTGCGCATGGTTGCGGGGCTGGAGCGCATTACCGGGGGGACGATCGATATCGGTGGCCGCGTGGTCAACGAGCTGGAGCCGCGCGAACGCGATATCGCCATGGTGTTCCAGAACTACGCGCTCTATCCGCATATGAGTGTCTTCGACAATATGGCCTATGGGCTGAAGATCGCCGGCCAATCGAAGGAGGAAATCCGCGCGCGTGTCGACAAGGCGGCGGCCATGCTGCAGCTCGAGCCCTATCTCGACCGCAAGCCGCGTGCGCTGTCCGGCGGGCAGCGCCAGCGTGTCGCCATGGGCCGGGCACTGGTGCGCGACCCGGCGGTCTTCCTCTTCGACGAGCCGTTGTCCAACCTCGATGCCAAGCTGCGCGTGCAGATGCGGCTCGAGATCAAGCAGTTGCAGCGCTCGGTGGGCACGACATCGCTTTATGTCACGCACGACCAGGTGGAGGCGATGACGCTGGCCGACCGGCTGGTGGTGATGAATGGAGGGATTGCCGAGCAGATCGACACGCCGATGGCGGTCTATGAACGGCCGGCCACGCGCTTCGTCGCCGGTTTCATCGGTTCACCGGCGATGAACATGCTGGAAGGCACTGCCAAAGGTTCGATATTTGCCCTGGAAGGGGGCGGAAGGCTGACATTCGGCGACGCAGAACTGGCGGAAACCGAGCGCCCGGTCCTGCTCGGCGTGCGCCCGGAGCATCTGAAGCTGGCCGCATCGGACGAGGCGGCGCTCGAACTCTCCGTAACGGCGGTGGAGACCCTCGGCGCCGATACACTCGCACATGGCAGCCTGAGCGGCGCCAACGGCGCGGGCAGCGCGCTCGTTGCCCGACTCCCCGGCAGCGTCAAAGTCACCCCCGGCGACACGCTTCCCCTGGCCATCGACGCCCGATCAGTGCACCTCTTTGATGCCGAAACCGGGCGGCGGGTCTAAGAGCCCAACCGAAACCCGGACGGTTCGGTCTGGTACATTTTGCGCGCAGATTTTCAAACGATCGGCTTCCATTTTTCATGCCCGTGACGGAGAAACAGATATGCGGATCATTGCTGGACACTTCAAAGTGCCTTCCGTTCAGCGCAGGAATTCCTCATGGCGCACGCAGACCTCGTAAGCCGCCCGTGCGTATCCAGACTACCTCGGCCTATCCATCGGCGAAGATCCTTCGATCCGTGGCGCGTCAACTTGTTCGAACTCTGGGCATCCGAAGCCGCTCAGGAAGCGTGGAGGAAGGTATCAAACCCCTAGGACGGGCATACAGCTAGAGGATGGAGATGTCCGGAAGCATCATGTAGCCGCTCTGAGCCGCCATTTGATAGTGAACAAGCTGGCGCGGAAGGATGCCCGTCAAGGTGGTTTCATTACGCTTGACGGCGTAGGTCACTTGTCCTAACCTGCGTTGTAGGTCACTTGTCCTAATTTGGTAAGCCCAATCAGAGGAGCCCATCTTGTCTGCAGGAACGGTCGCCCTCTCTGTGTCGCGGAACAGGCTTACCCATCGTATCAGGTGGCACTCGGCTTTGAGCGGGAAGGCCGATGCCGCTCGGCAGTGGAGGCGGATTGCATGAGCGGCAAGACAACCCGTGAGCAGATCGTCGAGTCGGCTGATGAGTTGTTCTACCGGCAGGGATACGAGCATACCACGTTTGCCGACATTGCCGAGGCCGTGCAGATCTCACGCGGGAATTTCTACTATCATTTTAGGACCAAGGACGACATCCTTGATGCCGTGATTGCGCTGCGCTTGGCCAACACCCAACAGATGCTCGAGTGTTGGGAGGCCAAGGGGGATAATCCCGCCGAGCGTATCCGCAGTTTCATCCATATTATCACAGTGAACCGCGCGAAGATCATGGCCTATGGCTGCCCCGTCGGCACACTCTGCGCCGAACTGGCCAAGCTCGATCATGTCGCACAGTCGGAGGCCAATAAGATTTTCACGCTGTTTCGAAACTGGCTGCGCCACCAGTTTGCGTTGCTCGGCTTCGCGGCGGATGCCGACACGCTGGCGATGCACGTTCTCGCCCGCAGCCAAGGCGTTGCGATGTTGGCCAATGCCTTTCGCGACGAGGATTTCATTCATAGCGAGGTCGACCAGATGTGCGCCTGGCTAGAGGCATGCACACAAAAAGCCGATTCGCCGTAATCGTGGACGTCCATCGGCCAATTTCGAAGGAAGCCAGATCATGTTTGTCGTCTTGCTCAGATTCTCCGAAAACAAGGCCCGCGCTCCCCAATTCGTGGAGGCGCACAAGGCATGGATCCAGCGCGGCATCGAAGACCGTATTTTCCTCGTCGTCGGCAGTCTCCAGCCCAATGCGGGTGGCGCAATCCTAGCGCACGACACATCACTTCCTGAGCTTCAGGCGCGGGTGAAGGAAGACCCGTTCGTCGAGGAAAATGTGGTTAGCGCCGAGATCCTTGAAATTGCCCCGGCCCGTACCGACGAGCGGCTGAGCTTTCTCATGAGTTGAACGTATCGCCCATCCTTCACAGGAGACGTCCGGCAGACGAGTAAGACGATCATATGGAATGTGGCCGGTCTCCCTTAACGTTTGACGTCGCGGAATCCATGCATCACCTTTCCCCGATGGTGGTAGATGGGGCGATTCAAGCATGGGGCCGGGCGTCCGACGTCGAAAAGGGCAACGCGTTTGGGGTGTCGATCCTCGGCTCATTTATCGAGCGGGAATTCGGTGATTATGGTTCGCTTGTGGTTGGAACGATCGCCAGATAACGAAGGGATAGTGCATATGATGCCGTTGAAAGTTTCGTTGGTTGTCGCCTTCACCGCTGTTTTGGCAGCAGCTACCAGCGCGCTCGCACAGGATATTGCCGGAGCGAGCGACCATCCTCTTGTCGGACGTTATACCGGGGCGGAGATCTCTTACTACGACCAGCGCGCCTATGACGAAATCGCGCTGCCCGACCAGGTCGTGCCGGATGGCAAAGCCCGTACGCCGGAATCCTGGGTGATGAATTTGGCAGGCACTGTGACCTCAATCCGGTATGAGGGTCCCGCTGGACGATCCGCACTCGAAGTTATGCGAAACTATCAGCAAGCCTTGGAGAAGAATGGATTTGAGACTGTCGTCTTCTGCACAAGAGCGGAATGCGCTGGCGGGGGAGGCGTTTCATCGTTTTGGAACGAGGCCAGGGGCAGTATCGGCATGCCGACCACCTGGAACACATCGATCTACCTGCTTGCCCGCAAAGGAGGCGTTCACGTCGCGCTCCTGTCGGTGGAAACCGGATCCGGCACGGCAGTCGTTCCGCATGTCGCAGTTACGGTGGTTGAAGCCGAGGAGATGGACAGCGACCAGATTACCCTGGTCGAGGCCTCGGCAATGGAAGAGGCCTTTGCACAGGATGGACGCATAGCCGTCTACGGCATCTATTTCGATTTCGATTCGGCTGCTCTGCAGCCGGAGTCCGATGCACAGATCGCCGAACTCGCCCGCCTTCTCAAGGACAATACGGCCCTCAACGTTGTCATCGTTGGCCATACGGATTCAATCGGCAATTTCGGCTATAACCTAGAACTATCCCAGCGTCGGGCCCAGGCTGTTGTCGATACACTGGTCTCTCAATACGGCGTCGACACCGGGCGCCTCACACCCGCCGGCGCCGGCATGGTGGCCCCGGTGACGACGAACCGGACCGAAGAGGAACGCGCTCGGAACCGGCGCGTGGAAATCGTCGAGCTCTATTCCGAAAGGTAGTGCAAAGCGATCTCGGCAATGCGCTCAAGAGGTTATATTGTCGGCATGCGCTCCTCCGTCGGACGCGTTCCCACACGGGCCGAAGGATGACTGTAAATCCGGATCTGCCGGTATCCGGGCCCGGCGATCGCGATTCTGCAGGGCACAGCCGGCACGGTCACGATCGACAGCTGCGCCGGCGCGACCGCGGCCACCGCATGCCGCTCCCAATAGAACCTTATGGTTTTATCTTTGTGTCCGGATGTTTTTCTTCGCTCAGATAACAGTGAAGCGTAATCGGTGACTTTCTGACAGCCGCAACTGCGCCGTCGACAATATCGCAGTCCAGGATATTGTCCGGATTGCTCTTGCGCGCCGACACTACATTGACGTTGACCATGACGTCGCCCTCAACCCATTTGAGCGTTCGTTTGTCGACCTTTGCGCCACTGATGTGGGCGTGTCCGCCGGTGCCCGGAATCTCAACCCATTCGTCTTCTGTTGAAACGCTGATTTGGCCGATCTCGTCGGCGTGCTTCTCGGCACCGGGCTTCGGCTCGCCATAGTAAGAGGCAAAGGCAGCGATCTCCTCCTTTTCCGCCGCAAGCCTGGCGGCTGCTTTTTTGGAGAGCGTGACGCTAAGGTCGAAGCCCATGTCACCCTGTGCCGTTGCAGATGGGGAACATGCCAGCAGCATGGTTGTCGCGATCGCTACAGGAACAGGCCTCATTTCATTTTTCTCCCCTTCCAGTTCATATGAAGAATCTTCACCGAAAAAGATTCCGTCCTCCCGATCCTTCGCGTTTTCGGAGCAGGACCCTGAAAACGGGTGTCCACTTTCGAGATCACGTTTGGATGCCTTCCTCGCGAAAGCGGCGTAGAATTTCCTGGTTGATCATCTGAGCGTGCTCGAGATAGGCCGTGTGATCTGGCGGGCTGTACGAGTAGGTGACGATGATGTTGAGAGAATCCGGGTTGATCTCGTTGAAGAAGACGCGCGGCGGCTGGTCCGGATGATTGATCGCTTCATTCGGATGCCGTGCTGATGGCTGTCCCTCTGCTTTCGCCACGCCGGAATTGGGCACAGCCAGGATTTCCTCCAGGATCGTCATCGCGCGCTGGATTTTCTCTAGAGGTGCATCGCGAGGCTGGGGAAGGTTGACCTGGCGTTTGATAGAAGGCCGCATGTCGACATTTTCGATGTCCATCTCGGCAACGTTTTCGTTGGGGATGCTGACGAGATGTCCAGTGAGCAAGCGCAGTCGGGTCGAGCGCATTCCAATGTCTTCGACGATGCCGTCGTAACCCCGAATCTTGATGCGCTGACCGACCTCGAAGGGTTTATCCAGGAGCAGCATTAGGCTCCCGAAAACGTTCTTCAGCGTGTTTTGCGCGGCAAGAGCGACAGCCAGACCGGTGACACCGGCGCTGGCGACGATCGTAGCCAGCGAGAAGCCCATGAGGCGCATCCCTTGCAGCAAGATGGCGATAATCGCGACGATGCTGACGACGCGAATGCCAAGAGCCATGAGATGAATGTCGGACGGCCGCCGCTTGGCGTATTCGGTGGCGGCAGACAGATCGATCATCACGGTGCCAAGCGAGAAAATGAAGATGATCGTTGCTATGAGCGCCATGCCGTAGATGACGTAGACCGCGCTCTGAAACACCAGGCCGGTGATGAATATCTTGTCACCGATCAGGTCATACAGCCCGTAGCTGATGATCGCAGCGGCAAGTGGTACGAGAAGCAGAATCGAATTCTTCATGAGCGGCGTCGCGTGCCGCGTCAGGCGTTTGAGGACCGACGATAGAAGCCAGATCGCCACAATCGCCAGGACAAAAAGAGTAATCATGGCGATCCACTGCCAAAGGGTCTGTCCCAGGATGTCCTTGTGCAACCAGTCCGGCAGTCCGTCCGTCCATGCCTGGAGTGTGGGGTTGGGTGTCAGAAAGGATGCTTCGTAGAAGCCTTCGGCGGCCCTGGTGCGGTAGGGGAACGATCTCAGTTGCCAGTATAAGTCTTCGATACTCTCAAGCGTTTCCTCGCTGAACAGATATCTTCCCTGATTCGACCCCTCGTCGATCCTTACGATCTCCAGAGGACTGTTCCCGATCTTCCAAGCTGGCGAATGGCCGTCATCAATTGCGGTGAGCATCTGCCCTCGGTCGGGAATTTGATTGACCGGGGGCAAGCCTATCCGATCGATCACCTCACGAAGATAGACGGCGGAACTCACGGCGACGTCCTGCCGCAGCGATGGTGCGACGTTCCCGAGGTCAAAGAACCACTGCATCTCGTCATACAGATGCCGCAGCTCTGCTGTGTCCTCTTGCGTGTATGTGTCCTGCCGCAGCAAGACGTAATATCGCTGGGTCAGTTCGAGAAAGCTGATGATGGTGTCTCTGGGGCTATTCGTATTTGCCGGCTCAAGCAACTCCACCAGGGGCTGAACATCCTCTCCATCAGGTTCGGAGAGTTGATCGAGAATGCTTTCGATGCCGTGCGTGCTCCCGGATGGAGAAAAGGAGACGTTGGCGCCCTCACCGGCCGGGTCGGGACCGGTATCCTGTGCAAATGCCCCGGTACACAGGACCATGACAAAAAGCGCCATTGCAAGGCGCAGGGTACAATTCGGATTGTTCATTTCACTCGATCAGATTGAGAGATCACAGGCGGCGTCTCTGACCGGAGATCTCGTTGTCGACAAAGCGGCAAACCTGGTTGAGATAACCTCCCGGCATCGGTTACCGACGGTCCGGACGATTGCACCGGCGACGCCATCGGCATCTGTCGACGACTTGCCGCTAAAGCGCCGTGCGTCCATGTGGGCGCACAAAAGATGCACAATCTTCTGGTTCCGGGCCGAAACCCATTGCTCAAAGCACCCCTTTGACTACTTCACGATCAAGGAAGCGCTGATTGTCTTCGTTGTCCAGCGCCTGCTGCTGCAGCATGCACTGGTCGTAGGTTGGCGTTCCGCGCTGGATGCCAAGATTGTCGCATGCTCTCTGGTAGGCCTCGCGATCCAGATCGTCGAGCGCCTGGCAACCGCCAAGGGCTGCCAGAATTGAAGTGTATGCAACTAACCCAAAGCCTCTTGCTGGCGTCATTCTGCCTTCTCCGCATTTTTGGATTTCGGTACTGGATGGAATTGCCGGCCTTCCTGCGGACCTGCCTCATCGGTTGTGCAGACGGCGAAAGCCAACAAAGCAGGGATCAGAGTCGCATCGTTAGCGAGCTTGATTATGCGCGCCTCCTTCGGGATCATCTTTGTGTCCCTGCTCTACGCAGAATACGTCCGCGGCGCAGGGTGCTTGGCGTCGTGAATTTGTGGCGCCGCATGGACGCTGTCAGGTGGCTGTGACTTGCAAACCCGGTGATGCCGGCGATCTGCGATAGGGACAAATCCGTTGTAATCACAAGACGCTCGGCCAGTTCGAGGCGGGTCGTGAGGATGTATTGATGGGGTGATTGGCCAGACGTCTGCTTGAAGGCGCGTATAAAATGGCTTGGCGATAGACCGGCGAGCAATGCCAACTGTTCGATCGACAAACGTTCACCGATGTTGGTCCTGATGTAATCCCGAACATCCCGCCAGGCTTTGGGCGGAAGCCCACCCCGGTGCGGGGCTGCAGGACAATCCTGAAGGGTCGAATAATTGCGCAGGAGGTAGGTGGAGAAGACCGTAAGCAGGGAATCCATATAGAGAGGATTCAGCGACTTCCCTTTCTGAAATTCATCCCGGACCAACTGCGCCAGCAAAAGTGCCTTCTCATCCACATGTCCGGTTGGCGGAGGGCAGAATTCAAAATCTTTCCGCTCGAATTCCAGATCCGCCAGCTTGTTGAGTTGTTCGGGCGCCAAGGCCAATAAAAGATTTTCCTTTGGCACCTTCCAGCGCGCAAAAAGCTCGGCGTTGCAAGGAACAATCTCGAGTGTGCCAACTGGAGCCAGAAACCGTGATCTTCTGTCCGAATTGAGCGCCACCTCCCGCCCGGGTTGTGGCGTCAGCATCACCAGCGCCATGTGAGAAGGCGCGTTGAAAGCGATTGAATTGGGTCCCGTCAGCGTGCGCGTTGCGGCTCCGCTGGTTGTTTCGAATTTGGGTCCCCATTCGTCGGGAACACTGCTCAGTAGGCTGCCAACAGTTTGAGTCACCCTCGCCCCCTGGTTACGCCTCAGCGAGATGGCTTAGTCAAAGCCGACTGCGGCAAACCCCGTTCGAAACAATCTTCGACAACCGCCGCGGTAGGTGATTTTCTAGCAACTTCCTCCGAAATTCAAGAAACTAATCATACTTCTGCCATCGGATGGCTAAGAAGTGGTTATTACTGGTAGCGTCTCAATAAAAATTTCATAATATTTCATATAGTGAGCCGATTTTTTGGCGATTTGACTGCCGGCTCTATCAAGAATCTATCATCTATCAAATAGTTGCTATTTTTCTTGCCGCATTCGGTGAAACATTACCGTTTCTGTGCTTCATCCTACGTGTGGGCGTGTTCGGCTATGTCCCTCTGCGAAGCGATGAATCAGGGACAAACGATAAGCCGCACGGGGCGCGACACGAACTGACAGGTGAGGGAATGATCAAACGGAATGTAATTGGTTTCGCCGGCGCGGCCATGCTGTTGGCGGGCTGCCAAGCCAGCCCGGACCCACAGGTTCAAGCGCGCAATCACGAGTTCGGATGCATCGCCGGCACTGTTGGCGGCGCTGTTGTTGGCGCATTGATAGGCAGCACAATCGGTGGTGGCACTGGTACTGTGCTGGCCGAAGCGGCCGGAATCGGCGGCGGCGGTTATCTCGGCAATCGTTTGGCATGTCGCTAGGAGAGGGAGTACATTCGATGCACAAGATAGTTCTTGCCGCTGCAATCACCCTTCTAGCCGGAACCGGTCTGGCGGCGGCACAGCAGGCATCAGCGATGCATGAAGGTCATCTAAACCAGCTCGACACCGACAATGACGGGGGCGTCAGCCAGGGGGAGTACCAGACCTTCATGACTGAAAGCTTCGTCAGGCTCGACAGGAATGGGGACGGTGTTCTTGTCGAGAGTGAAGTGACGGAGGTGTTCACACCGGAGCAGCTCGCCGCCATTGACGCCAACAAGGATGGTCGCGCGAGTCGCAACGAATTCCTGAATCAGGTCATGAGGGATTTCGCAACGGCTGATCGTGGCGGCGACGGACATTTGAAGTGATCATTGGCCAGGTGTGGGCATCTGCAAAACAGGTACCTTTGACGGAGGGATAGTCGATGAGAATCGCAATACCGACCGCTGCCATGATTCTGGCTATGCCAGCCTTAGCCATTGCCCAGGACAAATGCGCCGATGCCAAGGATCAGGCCACTATGAACGAATGCTCCAATGCGGCGTTTAAGGAATCCGACAAGAAGCTCAATAAGCTTTACAAGCAGATCGAAGCCCGTCTGTCGGACGATGCGGACGCCAAGAAGCTTCTCGTTCAAGCACAGCGCAATTGGATCAAATTTCGCGACGCGGAGTGTAGTTTCCAGACTGCAGGAGCGGCCGAAGGAAGCGTCATGCCAATGCTCATTGCGTTGTGTATGGACGGCCTGACGCAGTCTCGTGTCGAAGACTTCGAGGGGTATCTGAACTGCGAGGAAGGCGATCTGAGCTGCCCCGTTCCGGCCGCGAACTGACATCTCCCGCGACTGACTCGCAATGGCAGCGCCATCATACTGGATTTTGTCCCATCGATTATCGACAGGGCTTTGCTTTCCATTCCGCCGGCCGACCCGGGCCGGCGGCGACGCGCTGGGTGGTCGAATTCAGAGGTTTCGCCAATCCCGTCCCTGGTTACACCGGATGCGGGCGGCAACTGTGCTCTCAGGAGCTAGCGCTCATTCGCGCCGGCCAACGTCTCGTCTCAGGCTTCATTCACCAACCAATCCATCAGCGCTGACGTTGCACCGCTGGATGAAGGGCTTGGTACAAGCCAGTAGCCGCGGTCGGCGCGCGTGACTTCCGGGCCGACAGTGACCAGGCTGCCGCGGGTGAGATGCTGATCCACCAGGCCGATCCAGCCCAGCGCGATCCCTTGCTCCGCAAGCGCCGCCTGGATCACGAAGCCATAGGTGTTTAGCCCGAGATCGCCCTGCGTGGGTTCCCGCCTCACGCCGTGCGTGGCAAGCCATGTCGTCCAGGTGAGCCAGCGCGGCTTTCCGGATGTCTCCAGGTGGAGCAGGGGCGCCTTGGCAAGCTCCGCAGCCTTCTCGAACGGGCCGAAACGGTCGAGAAAACCAGGAGCGCAAACCGGGACGACGCGCTCCGGCATCAGAAGACGCGCGTCGTCGGGGAAATCATCCTTCGCACCGAAAAGCACCGCCGCATCGGCATCACTTTCCAGTTCGTCCTCCAGACTTTGTGAAGCGACGATATGCACTTCCACCTGGGGACGCAGACTGCGGAATTCTGCCACGCGCGGCATCAGCCAAAAGGCGGCGAAGCCGTAGTCCGTGAATATCCGGACGGCCGGTATGCGCGCATTGCGGCGGATATCGTGTGCGGCCCTGTCAATGCTCTCCACGCTTGGGTGGATCGCCCGAAAGAGTATATCGCCGGACTCCGAAAGCCGGCTGCCGCTTTGCGCGCGGTGAAACAGGGATACTCCGAGCTGCTCCTCGATGCGCCTGATCTGATAACTCACCGCTGGCTGTGACAGCCCCAGCTCCTGCGCCGCGCGGGTGAGGCTGCCAAGCCTTCCAACCGCGTCGAAGATGCGAAGCCAGCCTATGTCCAGCGGTCGGCGAGTCATAAATAACCTTTATGATCGTGATCGAAAATCAGCGGCTTTAAAGATAGCCCAATTTGCGCGTTTAATGGAAACAATCAAAAACAAATAGAGCCAGGGGAACCACGCCATGACAACGCACCGTTGTTTCGGCCTTGCAGCGGCCGCCTATCTTTTGCTTAGTGCTCCGGCGCTGGCCGCCGACCCGGAAAGCTGCAAGTCCATCCGCCTTTCCGACCCGGGCTGGACGGACATCAACTCGACCAACGCCATCGCTTCAACCCTCCTGGAAGAACTCGGCTACGCACCCGAGGTTCAAATCCTGTCGGTGCTGGTGGGATATCAGTCGCTGAAGAACAAGGACATAGACGTCTTCCTTGGCAACTGGATGCCGGCGCAACAAAAATTCGTGGACGAACTGAACGCCACGAACGCGGTCGAGGTACTGGTCAAGAACCTCACCGGGGCGAAGTTCACCCTGGCCGTGCCCGATTATGTGGCCGAGATGGGCGTGCGCGATTTCAAGGATCTCGATGCCCATGCCGACGCTTTCGACAAAACGATCTACGGCATCGAGCCGGGCGCGCCCGCAAATGAGAACATCCAGCGGATGATCGATTCAGATCATTCCGGCCTGGGTGATTGGAGTCTAGTCGAATCCAGTGAAACGGGAATGCTGTCCCAGGTCGCGCGTGCCGAACGGGAGGAGCAGGCGATCGTCTTCCTGGCCTGGGCACCGCACCCGATGAATACCAATTTCGACATCACCTATCTTTCCGGAGGCGACGAGTATTTCGGGCCGAACTATGGGGGCGCTGAAGTATTCACCCTGGCGCGCACCGGCTGGTCCGCGCAGTGCCCCAATGCCGCACAGTTCTTCCGCAATCTCGTCTTCACCATTGATATGGAGAACGAGATGATGGGCAAGATCCTGGAGGAGGGCAAAGAAGCTCGTGCTGCGGCGGTGGAATTTCTGAAGGCGCACCCAGAGGTGATCGAGCCCTGGCTCGCGAAGGTTACAACGCTCGACGGCAAGCCCGGGCTCGAAGCTGTCAGAGCATCCCTCGGCCTCTAGGCTCCCGGAGCGGAGCCGGTGCCACGACCTTTCGACCGTGGCACCGGACCATTCACCAGTTCAAGTCTACCGCGGAGACCACTGCGCGTGATGAACCGTCCCAACATCCTCATCATCATGGTGGACCAGCTCAACGGGACGCTTTTTCCCGACGGCCCGGCCGATTTTCTCCATGCGCCGCACCTGAGAGCGCTCGCAGCTCGTTCGGCCCGATTCGCCAACAACTACACCGCTTCGCCGCTCTGTGCGCCCGGCCGCGCGGCGTTCGTGAGCAGCCAGTTGCCTTCGCGCACGGGCGTCTACGACAACGCGGCCGAGTTCAAGTCCGATATTCCCTGTTATCCGCATCACCTGCGCTCGGCCGGCTATCATGTCTGCCTGTCCGGCAAGATGCATTTTGTGGGTCCCGATCAGCTTCATGGCTTCGAGGAACGCATGACAACCGACGTCTATCCAGCCGACTTCGGCTGGACGCCGGACTACCGCAAGCCGGGCGAGCGCATCGATTGGTGGTACCACAATCTGGGTTCCGTTACGGGCGCCGGCGTAGCCGAGATCACCAACCAGATGGAATTCGACGACGAAGTCTGCTTCCACGGCGTGCAGAAGCTCTACCAGTTCTCTCGCACTTCCCAAGACACCGGGCGCCGGCCGTGGAGCCTCACTGTCTCATTCACCCATCCGCACGACCCCTATGTCGCTCGGCGCAAGTATTGGGATCTCTACGAGGACTGTGCACAGCTCGAACCGCAAATCGGGTTCATCCCTTACGACCAGCAGGATCGTCATTCGCAGCGTCTCTACAAGGCAAGCGACTACGCTTCCTTCGATATCAAGTCCGAGGACGTGCGCCGCGCCCGGCGCGGCTACTTCGCCAACATCTCCTATCTCGACGACAAGATCGGCGAGTTGATCGACACGCTCGAGCGCACGCGGATGCTCGATGACACGATCATCGTCTTCTGCTCCGACCACGGCGACATGATCGGCGAGCGCGGGCTCTGGTTCAAGATGAGCTTTTTCGAAGGGTCATCGCGCGTCCCGTTGATGATAGCGGGGCCGGGCGTCGTGCCGGGTCTTCACCGAACGCCAGTTTCCAATCTCGACGTTCTGCCGACGCTCTGCGCCCTCGCGGGTATCGACATGAGCGCGATCATGCCGTGGACCGACGGCATGTCACTGGTGCCGCTCATGTGCGGCGAAGGCCGCTCGGAACCTGTGTTGATGGAATATGCGGCAGAGGGGTCCCACGCGCCACTGGTTGCCATTCGGGAGGGACATTGGAAGTTCGTCCACTGCGAACTCGACCCGCCGCAGCTTTTCGATCTGGAATCGGATCCGTCGGAGATGACCAATCTCGCCGCCGATCCGGTACATGCCGAGAGGGTAGCCGAATTCATGGCCAAAGTCCGCCTCAGATGGGACATGGCCCGCTTCGACGCAGAGGTGCGCGAAAGCCAGGCGCGCCGCTGGGTCGTCTACCCTGCACTTAGGAACGGCGCCTATTTCCCGTGGGACTTCCAACCGCTCCAGAAGGCCTCGGAGCGCTATATGCGCAATCATATGGATCTCAATCAGATCGAGGAGAATCAGCGCTTCCCACGCGGGGAGTAATCGGCGCTGCCGGCAGCCCACCCGCCTTGCGGCCAGCAGCACGGGAAAACACGGGGAACGATAAACACGCCTAGCTGTCTGCTTCGGGTGCGGACGGCACGTTCTTTGCCGCATTAGCGATCGAGGAAGCCCGGTCGAGCGGCGCGACGAACGGAGGCAGAAGCCGCACGAAGCGGCATACCCATGGAGGCACAGACATGACCCATCAAGTGAGAGTGGGCCCGCTCGGGCCTTTTCCCCACGTGAGCATACCGGTTTTTTCAGTCTCGGCTCTTCTGATAGTAGGGTTCATCATCTTCGGTGCCGTCTTTACCGAAACGGCGGCGTCGCTCTTCACGGGGGCGCAGACGGCTATCGCCGACTACTTCGGCTGGTTTCTCATCCTCGTCACCAATCTGGCGGTTCTGATGAGCCTTTACCTGGCTTTCGGACCTTACGGAAGAGTTCGCCTCGGCGCGCAGACGGAAGCGCCGGAATACGGGCTCTTCTCGTGGACGGCGATGCTGTTCAGCGCCGGTATCGGCATTGGCCTACTCTACTGGGCAGTCGCCGAGCCGCTGTTCCACTTCTTTTCGCCGCCGATGGCGGAGCCCGAAAGCGTGCAGGCGGCCGAGCAGGCGATGGTTCTGTCGTTCCTGCACTGGGGTATTCACGGTTGGGCGCTCTACTGCATCGTCGGCCTGTCCCTCGCCTATTTTCATTACCGCAAGGGCCTGCCGCTCTCGATACGCTCCGCGCTTTACCCAATGATCGGCGAGCGCATCTACGGGCCATGGGGACACGCGGTCGACATTCTGGCTGTCTTCGGCACCATGTTCGGGATCGTCACCACGCTGGGGCTGGGCGTAATGCAGATCGGCGCCGGGCTCAACAGCCTGTTCGGCATACCGGACAACCTCTTTGTCCAGATTGTGCTGATCGCCATCATCACCGCTTTCGCGACCGTCTCGGTCATGCTCGGCCTCGACAGCGGCATCAAACGTATAAGCAACTTCAACATCCAACTCAGTTTCGTGCTGCTTGCGTTCATCCTGATCACCGGGCCGACGCTCTATATCCTCGACAGCTTCATCGAAAATGTCGGTAACTACATCGGCAATCTGGTCCAGTTCAGCTTCTGGAGCGAGGCCTATTCCGGTACCAACTGGCAGGTGAACTGGACGATCTTCTACTGGGCCTGGTGGATATCGTGGGCGCCGTTCGTGGGCATCTTCATCGCCCGCATTTCCCGCGGGCGCACCGTGCGCGAATTCACGCTCGGCGTCCTGTTCATTCCCGTCTTCATCCTGTTCTTCTGGTTCACCGCCTTCGGCGGCGTGGCCATCCACATGGAACTTGCCGGCGATCCGGGTCTGATCGAGGCAACGCGCCAGGGGTACGGCAACGCCATCTTCAAGCTGCTCGAATACTTTCCGCTGACGCGTCTGGTGACGGCGGTCGTCATCGTGATGATCGTGGTATGGTTCGTGACGTCCTCGGACAGCGGCAGCTTCGTCATCGACATGCTGACGGCTGGCGGCCATATCGACCCGCCGAAGGTGCAGCGCCTGTTCTGGGCGACCACGGAAGGGGTGATCGCTGCCATACTGCTGGCGGCAGGCGGCCTGGCGGCCTTGCAGGCGGCGGCTGTCGTGGCAGGATTCCCCTTTGCCTTCGTTATCCTGGTGATGATGTACGGCCTTCTGCGGGCGCTTGGCCGCGACCATCTCGTTCTCTATCGATACAAGCAGTGGTTCCAGACGGAGCACGAGGCCGAACATAATCTTCCCAGCGCCTATGTTGGCGAGATGGCGCTTTCCGGCCCGCCGCCCGTTACCAAGGAGCGGGAAGGGGAGGCCAGTCAGCGCGACGATGCTCCACGGTTCGCCGGTGGATGATCATAGCCTCCAGCATGTGGAGCATGTGCTGTGCACAGCCCGGTTCCATGGAGTAGTTGCTATCACCTGCGATCCTGAGCTTCATGGTCATGCGCAAACGCCTGGAAACGATCGAGACCGACGATTTTGCAATATTCGGCATAGCTCATCTGTCCGGTGAGACCGTCGGGCGATCCCGCCGAGGATAAATGTGCCAGCGCCCGTTCGATGGCGCTGCATGCGGCAAAAAGTGTGGTCACCGCATAGAGCACGATCGAAAATCCCATTTCGGCCAATTCGGCGCGGGTCAGCGTGGAGGCATCGGTTCCGTCCACCTGGGAGATAACCTTGGGTCCCTCCAGTCCCCGCGCAATCCCCTCGGCCTCGGCGCGGGTCTTTACGCCGTCGACAAAGACGAGGTCGGCACCCAGGTCACGATAGCTTCGCGCCCGGTCAAGCGCCGCTTCAAGACCTTCGGCTTGAAGTGCGTCGGTGCGTCCGATGATGACCAGATCGGCGTTTGCTTCCGTACGGGCCGCAACTGCCGCGGCGATACGCAATTCCGCCTCGCGCCTTGGAACGATGCGGACTCCGGCCAGTTGCCCACACCGTTTGGGGCTTTCCTGGTCTTCCAAATGCAGGGCGGCCACGCCGGCCTGCAGGTATTCTTCAACCGTCCGACGCACATTGAGCGGTCCGCCGTAGCCGGTATCCGCATCCGCTATCAAGGGAATCCGGACCGCACGAACCATGGCGCGGGCGTGAGCGGCCATCTCGGTTTGCGTCATGAGCCCGAGGTCCGGCTGTCCCAGGCGCATGGCCGTCGCCCCCAGGCCCGTCATATAGACTGCGGTGAACCCGGCATTCTCCACCAATCGCGCGGTCAGACAATCCGGCGCGCCGGGTGCGGCCACCAATTCCCCTCGCGACAACTGTTCCCTCAGGCGGGCCGCTCCGGACATGAGCGGTGTCGGTGCTTTGGCGATCATGTAGCTAACCTCTTGGAAGAATCTCGCACCGGTCCCAGATGCCCCTCCGCCAGCGCCTTCTGGTAGACATCTGCCGTCCGTTGCACATGCACCGCGAGCGCCGCATCGTAAGCGGCGAAGTCTTCCCTCGTGAGCATGTCCAACATCTTTCGGTGTTCGGCCATCGACTCCGCACGCCGCGCTTTGTAGGGCGCCGTGATGTTGGCGCGCAGAGCGGCAATGCGGCCTGCTGCCAGAGCGTAGGAATCGCGCAGATAGGAATTGCCGCAGTGATCGAAAGCCGCCTGATGGAATGCGCTGTCGAGTTGGCCATACTCCACGACCTTACCCTGCGACAGCGCAATCTCCATCTGCTCGACGAGGGTGTTAAGAGTATCGAGGAACCCCGTTCGATCCGCCCGCATGGCCGCCCGCGTTCCCTGCGCCTCCAGCATTTGCCGGTACTCGCAGATCGCACCGAGATCCTCCAGCGAAGTCTCGAATACGAACGACCCCCGCTTGGGTCGCACGACGACCAGCCCTTCGCGCGACAGGATCGCCATCGCATCCCGGATCGGCGTGCGGGAGATTCCCATCTGTGCGACGAGACGATCCTCGGAAATGTTTTCGCCGAGCTTGAATGCACCGGTCACGATCGCGTTCCGAATCTGATCGGCCGCGATCTCCGCAAGTGAACGCGGCGGTTTGATCCTGCGAACATTCATGTGTGCAATTCCTCGGATCGTTTCCGTCCTTGCCTCCACCATAGCCAGAGCGGCACTGTCCAGACTATCGCGACCACAAGTGCGAGCCCGGCTGCGATGGGGCGTTCGACAAAGCCGACGAACGAACCGTCTGACTTGATCAAAGAGGTTACCAGATTCTGTTCGACGAGGAGCCCCATGACGATCCCAAGGATCGTCGGAGCAACAGGAAAGCCGTTCTCTTCCATCAGATAGGCCAGAACGCCAAGAACCACCATGATGACGATCCCCGAAGCACTGGCGTCGATCGAATAGGAACCGACGATGCAGAAACAGAGAATCAGTGGTGCAAGCACGAGTTTGGGGACCCGAAGGACTTGCGCCGCCAGGGCAACGGCCAACAGTCCCAGCGGCACGATAAGCAAGTTCGCCAACAGGAACACGAGGAAAATCGCCGTGATCTTGTCGCCGCTCGTCAGAAAGACCATCGGTCCTGGATTGAGACCCTTGATGTAGAGCACGCCGATGACGATGGCCGTGATGCTGTCGCCTGGGATGCCGAAGACTAGGGCCGGCACATAGGCGCCGGAAAGCGCCGAATTGTTTGCCGCGCATGCATCGACCAGCCCTTCCTCGCTACCTTTGCCATAGGTCTTCGGAAACTTCGAGAATTTCTTGGAGACCGCATAGGAGATCCACGCTGCGATGTCCGATCCGGCACCGGGCAGGATGCCGATGGTCGTGCCGATCGTCGAACTTCGCGCGAGGTTCCATTTGTGCCGCCACAGGACTCCGCCAAGCCCTCGGAACAGCACCAACGGGTTGCCGATCGGAGCGACGGATGGCACGGTGTCGCGATGGACGAAAGTGCGTATCAGCTCGGGAATGGCGAACATGCCGATGAGCGCGGGCACGAACGCCACGCCATCCAGAAGCGAGGGAAGTCCGAAGGTGAAGCGTGGCAGGCCCGACGTCGTGTCCATGCCGACGCTCGCGATCATGAGGCCGAGACCGAGCGAGATCAGGCTCTTCAGAATCGATGCCGAACCGAGCATCACTGCCGCGGAAAGGCCGAGAAGCGCCAGCCAGAAATATTCGAACGACGTGAAGTTCAGTGACACCAGCGCCAGTTGCGGCGCGGCGAACATCAGGACAAGCGAACCGAAAACGCCGCCGATGGCCGAGGCCGCGACAGAAATGCCGAGAGCGCGGCCGACCTTGCCCATGCGCGTCAGGGCGCTGAGATCGTCGACATAGGCTGCCGATGCCGCCGTCCCCGGGATGCGGATCAGGGCGGCCGGAATGTCGGAAGCGAAGATTGCCATCGCCGCTGTGGCAACAATGGCGGCGATGGCTGGCACGGGGTCCATGAAAAATGTGAGAGGGACCAGCAAGGCCGTCGCCATGGTTGCCGAAAGCCCAGGCACCGCCCCGACAAACAGGCCGAAGAGCGCACACGACAACATGACGACGAACATGTCCCAAGTCAGAACGAGCTCCAACGCCGCGTCGAGATGCTGAAGGACCATCACAGAATTCCCTTCAGAAGTCCGGCCGGCAGGGGCACGTAGAGAAGGCGAGTCATCAACAGATATACCGCCAGCACGAAAACCGCCGACACCCCGATCCAGATCGGATGCCGGTATCCCGAAAGGACGAACAGCGCAGTAACCAGCACGAAGCCACCGAGCGGAAAGCCAACGCTCTCGAACACCAAAGCAAGCAGTACGGCCCCGACAGTTGCCAGCAGAGCTGCGGCGAGCCGATCAGCATGCCGCCAGCCGGGATCAATATCGAGTAACGTCGTGCCCCGCGTGCGCAGCCCCGAAATCGTCAGAAGCGCTCCTCCGGCGATAAACAAGGCGCCCAGCACGCTGGGAAAAGTTCCCGGTCCGATGCTCTGACCGGGCATTTGCGGATACCCCAGGGCGGTCACCACCACCCAGAATCCGAAGGCAAGCAGAATTGCCCCAATCAGGCTGTCGTGAAACTTCATCGCGTCCAAGCCTCCCTGGAAGCCGACATCAGGGGAGGGCAGTTGCCCCCCCCTTGCGAATCCTATTGCTTCGCCAGACCAACGGCCTTGAGGCTTTGCGCGAGCGCCTTATCCGAACTTCCCATGAAAGCCTCGAATTCACCCGATGGAGTCCATTGGGTGGCGTAGCCACGATCCTTCATGAAAGTCATGTACTCTGGATCGTGGACAACCTTGCCGACGGCTTCCACCAACTTGGCAGCGATGTCGTCGGGAACGCCGGCGGGAGCAACTACGCCACGCCAGGATCCGAGCGCGAAATCATGGCCGGTCGCCTCGGTGAATGTTGGCAGGTCCGGTGCCGAGTCGAGGCGCTCATTCGCAAATACAGCGAGCGGCTTGATCAGCCCGGCCGACATCAGCGCTGCTGCTTCCGGTAGCGACGCGGTTGCGATCTTGACGCCGCCGGCGGCCAGGTCCTGCAGGCCCGGAGCCGCGCCCTCCGAGGGAACCCAAGCGACCCGTTCGACGGGTAGGCCTGCTGCCAGAAGCATTCCGGCCAGAGCCAGATGGTTCACCCCGCCTTGCGCCGAACCCGACGCCTTGAACTCGCGATCGGGGGCCGACTCCAGCGCCGCCAATAGGCCCTGGATGTCGTCAAAACCGGAGTCCGTGCGGACGAAGATCGCTGCGGGGTCCGAGTTGTAGAGGCCGATCGGCGTATAGGCTTTGTAGGTGAGATCGGTCAGGCCCAAAGTGTGCATAGAGCCGATTTCCAACGTCGCGATGCCGATCGTCTGCCCGTCCGGTGCCGCTTCGGCAATAGCGGAATGGCCGATCACACCGGACCCGCCCGTGCGGTTCACGACCGGCACCGGCACACCCAGCTCCTTTTCCAGCAGCGTGCCGATCATGCGCGCGGTCGCGTCGGTGCCGCCTCCTGCGCTCCAGGGCACGATCAGGGTGACCGGCCCACTTGGCCAATCCTGCGCTGCAGCCGGAAGGCTCGCGCCGAGCACCACTGCGGCTACAAGAGATAAAATGCTACGTCTGTTCGAGTTCATGCTTTTCTCCTCCCAGGGTTTGGCCCTCCACGACGTATGTCGCGACAGGGTCAGTCAAAGATCTTCGTCGGATTGAGTATTCCGTTCGGATCGACGCAGCGCTTGATCCGCCGCATAAGGTCGATCTGGGCTTCGTCCCTTGTGAACTTCAGATACGGCTTCTTCAGCAAACCGATTCCGTGCTCGGCCGAAACCGTGCCGCCGAGATCCCGGACGATCCCGTAGACGATCTCGCTGACCGCTGGCAGCGGCTGCGAGGCCGCGCCAGGCACCCACGCAACGATGTGAATGTTGCCGTCGCCGACATGACCATAGTGTACAGAATGACAGCCGAGCTGTTCCAGCAGCAGGGGCTTGGAACGATTTACGAATTCTTCGATCCGCCGGATCGGCAGGCCGATATCGAACGAGATATGAGGCCCGATCACATCAGGATTGGCGAATTCGGCCGCGGCGTCGCGCGTGCCCCAGAAATCGGCAATGTCGGTCAGGCTTCGGGCGACGGCACCGTCCTCGATAGCACCGTCGTCGAACAGTCGCTCCAGCCAGGCGTCGAATCGCACGACGTCAATCTCGTCATCGAGCGCCTGCATCTCGACGAGCACCACATGGGTCCCGTCGCCCATCGACACCGGCGCCTTGCCGCCCGGAACCCGCTCGGTCGCCTGATGCCAATAGTCCGCCCACATCACCTCGAAAGCCGAAAGGAACGGTCCGAGGCTCCTACGCGCGGTGCCAAGCAATTCAAGCACCTTGTCATAACCGGTAACCACGCAAAGCGCGGCCGCCACGCATCCCGGTTTCGGATGCAGGCGCAGCACGGCGCGTGTGATGACGCCGAGTGTGCCCTCGGCCCCGAGGAAAAGCTGCTTCAGATCATAGCCGGCATTGTTCTTCAGCATCCTGTTTAGCATCGGCAAGACGGTGCCGTCAGGCAGCACGACCTCGAGGCCGAGCACCAACTCACGCGCCATGCCGTAGCGGATGACGCGATTGCCACCCGCATTGGTCGAGAGATTGCCGCCGATCGCACAGGAACCGCGCGCGCCGAGATCGAGAGCGAAGAAGAGTCCTGCCTCCTCAGCCGCCTGCTGGACAGTCTCGAGCGGAGTGCCCGCCCTCACGGTCATCGTCATGCCGTCGGCATCGATCTGGTCGATGCCGGTCATACGCTCCATTGACAGGCCAACACCACCATCGAGCGGCCGCGCCCCGCCACAAAGACCGGTCAATCCTCCCTGTGGCGTAACGGCGATCCCGGCCTTATGGCAGGTTCGGAGGATCGTGGAGACCTCCTCGGTGGTGGAGGGCCGAAATACTGCCAAAGGTGTGCTTGCGGGAAGGAAACTCCAATCGATCCGGTTGCGGTCCGGGACATCGGTGCCAACAAGTGCAGCGCTTGCACCGACTTCCAGTGCAAGTTGCTTGATCACTTCACCCGGCGCATATGCCGCCATCACACCCCTCCCACGGCTGTTATGTGTTACATATAACAATCATCGCCGTTGGGCAACTGTACCGGGTGCGCAAATCTCCCTCCTTTGCCGCTCGCGTTCCAGAGCGTCCGCACGGCGCCGGAAGGCCAGATCACTGCAGAGCGGCAACATCCGTCGGCTGTATGACTATTCCTGCTGTCACTGGGCTTTCGGCGAACCTGGCATTCGGGAGTTTGGGGGGGGGGCGGCATGATCTTGCTCTGGGCCGGCTTTTTCATCCCCTCCAGCTACGCCTTGGAAGTCGAATATGCTCTTGGAAAACCGAACGCCAACCTCCTTCCTTCGTAGAAAAGACCAGGAAGATGGGCTGAGGCATCTGTCGTATCTCCAACTTGCCTGTCTGCCAGATTTATGGGTAAGTAGCGTAATATGTATTATGGAACTCACGGCAAAGCGAAAATCCGCGGCCGGCATTTCGGTCGCACAGCTTTCGGCGCCCAACGTCCACGCCAACCGTTTGATCCATCCTGACACGGATGCGGCAGGTTGTCGGCTCGATTGGCGCGACAATGCGATCTTGGCGGGCGGCGGGAGAAAAGTAACCGGCCGACCTGAGCCCCTTCAGTCGGATCCGTCTCAACATCTTCACTCTGAGAGACGGCCGCGTTTATGGCAAAGAGGTGTGCCGGCTCATTGCGCGGCATCTAAACCGAATTTATGTACGCTGCGATAACTTTTAGTACGCGGTGCTAACGCCCTACGCGGTCTCATTGGCTAAGATTTGGATGAGATTGGATTTGGCAGGGGCGCTTGCGTCACATGGTAATTGCTCTCAAATACTATTTGCTGAGAAAGCACTACCAGTGTCGGTGGAGTATACGCCATCAGAATCATCAAAGGCGTAGAGACACAAGATAGTTCGCGCGACTCCCCCAAGAATCCTTATTAGGAGAGGTGGGCTTCGGCATGAACAAAAGGGCTCTTAATCTTGATGACGGTTTACTTCTTTGCCTCCATCAAGAAAAGCGGACGGTTGAAGCGAAACTGTACCGAGGCGTAAAACCCGCCGACAAGCGGAAGGAGCGAACAGCGTGTCTTCTGCTCATGGGAAGCACGAGGCTCAGATGCGAATACCTGCGCCGAGCGCTGATCAGCCACGAACCTGGAATGGACATCGTTGCCGTTGGCTCGGTCACCGAATGGAGAGATAAAGAGAAAACATATCCCCCGCTAGGGGCAATACTCCTGAATGTTGGCGAGCAGAATGTGATGGAAGGCGGCATCGCCAAACAGATCCGGGAACTTTCCGCCGACTTCCACCCCGTTCCGGTCGTTGTTCTGGCCGATAACGAAAAGCTGGAACAGATATTGATGGCGCTTGAATATGGAGCGCGCGGCTACATACCGGCTTCGGTTGGCATCAATGTCTGCATCGAAGCAGTCGCGCTGGCCATGTCAGGCGGAACTTTTATTCCTGCCAGCAGCGTGCTGGCCATGCGTCACTTGATCGATGACAAGATCAAGAAAGCGCAGCTTTTGCACGCGATCTTCACGCGCCGCGAGATAGGGGTCGTGGAAGCGCTTCGGCAGGGCAAGCCGAACAAGATCATCGCCTATGAGCTCAACATACGCGAAAGCACCGTGAAGGTTCATATTCGCAATATCATGAAAAAGCTCAAAGCAACGAACCGGACAGAGGTCGCCTACAAGCTTGGTGAGCTAAAACAGCATCTGGTCTGATCGATCGGGCACTGTCCATGATCCGGCGTACCGCTGTTTTCATGTGATTCTGCGCGGAAGGAAAACCCCTGGTCCGATTAGTATTCGGCCCTGCATTTATGATTGGGAACTGCGTTCAACGAGCAGTTCCGAGGGCGGGGAACATGGGTTGCATTGAAACCCGAAATCGCAGGCATAATCGGGCAGTTTTACGCGCAACAGTCCAACCTCGGCTCCAGAACACACTATAATGCGCGGAGACCGAAAAATCCGAACAGCAGAATGACCGCGCCGACCACGATCAGCGCAAGTCCAGGCCAATGGTCCTTAAGGCCAAACATCCGAATGCCGCTGCGTTTAGGCTCAAGCGTCCGTGCTGCTGACGGCGACGAGTGAGGGTCACTCATGCGACCACGAAAGATGACAGATCGCGCTGAGTAGAGCAGTCCGAGAATAACAAGAACGGCGCCGAGCCAAATGATCCACACCATTTCGACCTCCAGCACTACAACGCATTGGAGCCGGCGATGTTCCTGGTAGCCGGCGTAAAGCCTAGAGCCCAGCTTCCAAAGCTCCCGACTCCTAATCGCGCTCCCGCAAGAGTTATGGTCGGGCCATCATTGGATCATGGCGCGCTCCAACAACAGAACGTGTCAGGCCAAACTCCGGTTGTTTACCGTGATCGAAAGCAGCCGCACCTCAATTTCCGAGCGCCGCCATGACGCCGCGCAGCTCGGCCAATCCCCTGAGCCGCCCAATCAGCGGATAGCCCGGCATCACGGGGCGGTCGAGGTCGGAAAGCAGCGATTGCCCGTGATCCGGCCGCATTGGGATCTTCCAGTCGGCGCGGCCCTCGGCCCTGCGTCGTGCCTCTTCGGCAAGCAGCGCTCGAATCGTGGCCACCATGTCGGTATCGCCGTCCAGATGCTCGGATTCAAAGAAACTGTGCCGCCCGTCGACGCCGGCGCCAACCCGGCGGGTGTTGCGCAGGTGGACGAAGTGGATGTGCGGTCCCAGCCGGGTCACGAAACGCGCGCCATCGAAATCCTCGGCTACGCCGAGCGAACCGGTGCAGAAGGTGATGCCGTTCGCGGGGCTGTCGACGGCTTCCATCACGCGGGCATAGTCGTCTTCGCAGGACATGACGCGCGGTAGCCCCAACAGCGAGAACGGCGGATCGTCGGGATGACAGCAAAGGCGGATCCCAAGCTCCTCAGCCAACGGCACGACCTTTGATAGGAAATCTACAAGGTGCCCGCGCAGCCGGTCAGCGTCGATAGCGTCATACGTGCCCAGATGGTGGCAAACATCCTCCAGTGTCCACGTATCGTTGGCGCCCGGCAGTCCGGCCACGATGTTGTCGGCCAATTGCGCGCGGGCGGCGTCGGACATCCCGGCAAAGACTGCCTCGGCTTCGGACAGCAGAAACTCGGGGTAGTCTTCGCCCGCGCCGGGCCGGTTCAGGATAAAACGGTCGAAGACGCAGAACTGCACCAGATCGAAGCGCATTGCGCGCCCGCCATTGGGCATGGGCGCCGACAGCTCGGTCCGGGTCCAGTCGAGCACCGGCATGAAATTGTAGCAGACCGTGGAAATACCGGCGGCCGCTAGATTGCGCAGGCTTTCGCGGTAGGCATCAAGATGCGGCTTGACCGGGCCGGTCTGGGTCTTGATTGCCTCCGAAACCGGCAAGCTTTCGACAACGTCCCACGCCAGCCCCGACGGCTTGCCGTCCGGCCGCGCGACCTGATCCTGCCGCCGGGCGATCTCATCGGGTGTCCAGACGTCGCCGGGCGGAATATGGTGCAGCGCCGATACGATCCCCTCGGCCCCGGTTTGGCGGATCTCGGCAATCGAGATCTCATCCGCGGGTCCGAACCACCGCCAGGTCTGTTTCATCTATCGTCCTTTCCCGAAGCCCCTTTGCGGGGTCTTAATCCGCTCGTAGGCTGAGGCCGCCCTGCGTGTCAAAGAGGTGTATCCGCGTCGGCGGCAGGCCGAGCGCAATCGTCTCGCCAATGCGCACACCTGTCTGGCCCGGGCTGTGCACGGTCACCTTTGTGCCGTCGTTCATCACACCGTAGAGGTAGGATTCACCGCCCAGTTGCTCAACGCTGCGCACTTCGATGGTGACAGGACCGTCTGCGGCCGGCTGCATCTCGGACGGGCGGATGCCCAGCGTGACCTCCTGCCCCGGCCGGTGACCGAACCCGTCCTCGGGAATCGCCACGCGCTCACCCGTGGGCAGGACCAGCACACCGCGGTCCCCTTCGTCGATCCGGCCCGCGAGGAAATTCATCTTGGGCGAGCCGATGAAGCCCGCCACGAACAGGTTTCGCGGCCGGTTATAGAGCTCCAGCGGCGCGCCGAACTGCTCCACCTCGCCAAGGCGCAGCACGGCGATCTTGTCGGCCATGGTCATGGCTTCGACCTGGTCATGAGTGACATAGATCATCGTGTTGCCGAGGCGGCGGTGTAGCGCCGCGATCTCGCCACGCATGTCGACGCGCAGCTCGGCGTCGAGATTGGACAGGGGTTCATCGAACAGGAACACCCTGGGTTCGCGCACCACGGCGCGCCCGATGGCCACGCGCTGACGCTGGCCGCCGGACAGGTCCTTGGGACGCCGTTCCAGAAGCTGATCGATCTGCAGCATCTTAGCGACCGAGCCGATTTTCTCGGCGATTTCGGCCTTGGGCGTGTTGATGTTCTCTAGCCCGAAGCTCAGGTTCTGGCGCACGGTCATATGCGGGTAGAGCGCGTAGGACTGGAACACCATGGCAAGACCCCGGTCGGCGGCGGCGATGTTGTTGACCACCTCGCCACCGATGGCGATCTCGCCGCCCGTGATCTCCTCGAGCCCGGAAATCATTCGCAAAAGCGTGGACTTGCCGCAACCCGACGGCCCCACGAAAACACAGAACTCACCATGCTTGACGTCCAGATCGACGCCCTTGATCACCTCTGCAGCGCCGTAACTCTTGCGGACATCCTTCAGTTGGATACTGGCCATGTCAGACCCTCCCTTCCCCGGTCATTTGCCGCCGGTCGACGCAATGCCGGTGGCGATGTATTTCTGCAAAAACATGAAAACGAGCGCGATCGGCAGAAGCGTGAGCACGGTCATCGCCAGCAGGTTGCTCCATTGCGTGGACATCTCGCCCTGGAACGAATTGAGCGCCAGTTGCAGCGTAAAGTTCTCGGTCTCGCTCAAAACGATCAGCGGCCAGAGGAAATCATTCCAGCGCCACATGATCGCAAGGATCGCCAGCACTGCGATGGCGGGCGCCGAGAGCGGCAGGATTATGCGCCAGAAGATCTTCCACTCGCTGGCCTTGTCCATCCGCGCGGCGTCAAGGATCTCGTCGGGTATGGTGATCATGTATTGCCTGAGCAGAAACACCCCTGTCGGCGTGGCTGCGCCGGGAATGATCACGCCCCAGAGACTGTTCAGCATTCCCAATTCACGCGTGATCAGAAAGAGCGGTACCAGAACCACCGTCTGCGGGATCATCAACGTGCCGATCACCAGTATCAAAACCGTGGTCCGGCCGCGGAACTTATATTTCGAGAGCGCAAAGGCCGCCATCGAGTTCACCAGCAGCATGATCGCCGTGGCCATCACCGTGATGAAGGTGGAATTCCACAGGAAGCGCAGGAAGTTGAAGCGCTCGAACAGTAGGGTGTAGTTCTCGACCGCCAGCGAAACCCGCTCGATTGGCTGCCAGTCGGCCACATTGACGCGCAGCCTCTCGTCGGGCGCGGCAGGGTCGATCATCTGCGCCACCAGCCCCACGCGGCGGATAAGCGCCAGTTTCCTGCCCTCATGGTCGCCGCCCACGATATCGAACAGCGCCAGCGGCTCGTCATAGCCCTCGACCTCGACCGTTTCCTGAGCATAGGGCAGAAGCCGCGGCGGGAAGCGCTGCAGGTCGGCCTCGGTCTTGAACGAGGACAACACCAGCCAGACCACCGGACCGAACATCAAGAGGATGCCCATGCAGAGATAGCCGTAGGTCAGCCAGTCGGTCCAGTCCATCTGGCCTTTTCCAGCGCGGGTGCGGGTCATGAAAGACACGATCTTACCCATCGACATTCCTCCGGTTGGCCCAGAGCTGCACGGCGGTCAGCAAGGCCAGTACCAGCGCCAGCAGGATCGAGGCGGCCGCAGCCAGTCCGAAGAGGCGCGGTGCTCCGGCAAAACCAGTCTGGTAAATATATTGAATGATGAAGGTGGTTGCAGAACCGGGACCGCCGCCGGTGAAGGCGTAGATCTCGTCAAAGGTCTGCACGCCCTTGATCAGCGCCAGCACCAGCACCACCAGCATGGTGGGGGCGAGCAGTGGCAAAGTGATCTTGCGGAATGTCCGCCAGGGGCTCGCGCGGTCCATCAGCGCGGCCTCGTAGACATCGCGTGGAATTGCCTGCAGCCCGGCCAGCAGGATGAGTGTATAGAATCCCATATGCGCCCAGACCGATAGGAACACCGACCAGGCAAAAGCCCAATGCCGGTCCAACAGCCACAGCACACGTTCATAGCCCATGACCTCCAGTCCTGCGTTCAGCAAGCCGTTGCGCTGCAGGATCCATTTCCAGATCAGCGCCACCACCACGGGAGAGAGCAGCACCGGGAAGAAGAAGACACCGCGAAAGAAGCCGCGCGCGCGGATATCGCGGTTCAGAACCAGCGCCGTCAGCAGTGAGAAACCGACCATCAGGCCCACCTGCAGCACCACGAACCAGACGGAGTTCCAGATCGCGCGCCAGAACAGGTCACGCTCGCAGGAATTGGGGTCAAAAACATTCTCGCAGTTGGCGAGGCTCTGGAAATTCGCGCCGCCGACAAAGGGCCGGTCGTTGAGCAATACCTGATCGCCCCCCGTCAGCGCATAGAGAAAGTTCAAGATGATCGGCAAAAACGCAAAGACGCCGAAGAGAATGAGGTTGGGCGCGAGAAACAGCCAGGCAAGCCGCTGGATACCGAGACGGCTCTGCACGAAGGCGAAAGGAATCTCGATGATCCGCATCACCGGTGCGACAGTGCTGTACATGGTCCGAGCCCTCCGATGCCCGTTCTGTGCTGTGGCGGGACCCGAAAGTCCTCGGGCCCCGCCGGTCGCTTGCAGCTATCGGTCTTACTTGGTTTCGGCCAGCACAGCGGCCAGATCTGCTTCGGCGCGTTCCATGGCCTCTTCGACTGTTAGTTCGCCGACGACGGCCTGGGTCGCACGTTGCACCGTGATGTTGAACATGGCGCGGTTGTTGCGATAGCCCTGATAGGCAAAGGCGATCGGAGAGACACGCCCCACCTGAGCGCCCCAGGTTTTCAGCGCGGTAGCGGCCGGTTCGGACGCGCCCTCATAGTCTGCGCCTGCCGACGCCACAGCGCGATGCGCGGGGATATTTCGGGTGCGCCCCGAGAACTCAGCATAGATCTCTTGCTGTGCGAGATAGTCCATCAGCGCCGCCACGATCTCGGGATGCTTGGTCTGCTTGAAACCGACAAGGCCCGAGCCGCCCGGCATACCGGTGCAGCCGCCTTCGCCACAGGGGGACCCCACGACCTGCCAGTCGAAGAAGTCGCCAATCTGTTCATCGAAACGGCCGGTCTGCCAGCTTCCCGAGTAGTAGTAGACCAGCTCGCCATTGATGAATTCCTGCGCCGCGTCACGGTAACTGTCGCCGCCCTGTCCAGCCCAGACATCGCGCGCCATGGTGCCGTCCTCATGCCAGTCGACGAATTTCTGCACATAGGCCGTGAAAGCGTCATCGACCAGGATCGGCTCGCCGTCCTCGTCAAAGATCTTGGCTCCGTAGGAAATCGCCGGCCCGGCGATCCGATGGCCGGAGCGGTCCATCGCCATAGGGAACGTGGTGTCGGTGGCCTCGGCCACCGCCCGCGAAGCTTCGGCCCAGTCGTCCCAGGAGGCATCCGGGCCCGGCACTTCAACACCCGCCTGTTCGAACAAGGTGCGGTTGATGTAGGCGCCGGTGATGGTCAGCAACATGTGCAGACCGTAAATGCCGTCGTCATCGGGGCTGGCGCGATACCATCCCAGCACGTCGCCGAAGCTGGACTCCCAATAGTCGCGGTCCACGTAGGGTGCCAGATCCAGGTAATAGGGGTTCAGCCCGCCCAGATCGGTCACCATGGCAAGGTCCGGGCCGGTCCCTGCGGCCAATTGCACCGGCAGGCTTTCCAGAACCGCCTGATAAGGAACCACGTCCATGACCACATCGACGCCCGGATGATCGGCTTCGAAGCGGGTGGTCAGTTCGTCC
This sequence comes from Nitratireductor luteus, assembly GCF_026162365.1. Lineage (GTDB taxonomy): Bacteria > Pseudomonadota > Alphaproteobacteria > Rhizobiales > Rhizobiaceae > Chelativorans > Chelativorans luteus. Next base: position 96,391 of record NZ_JAOANW010000006.1, read on the forward strand.
AGCACCTCGCATTCGGCACCGTCCGATGTGCACATGATTCGAATTTCCTGTGCGCTGGCGCTCAGCGCCCCGGCACTGAACACGGCCGCGAATGCCGTTGTCGCCAAAATTTTGTGTTTCATTCCGTTCTCCTCCCTGATTTGCAGGTCTTCCAGTTGGGGATCCATGGCCCCGGTTAAGGCAGCCAGCTCTCGTAGAGCGGGGCAGCCCTGCTCAGCGGCAGTGATACGCGCTGCCCCGTTCGTGTGGCGTGGTAGACGGCGGTCACCAGTTCAATGGACTGCCGTCCGTCCGCCAATGTCACCTCATGACCGCCGCGCCCCTCCAGCGCGTCGGCAATGGCGTCGAAAAAACCTGCGAACCCCGCCAGCGAGACGGGCAGTCCGGCAAGAACCTCGTCGATGGCTGCCTGATCGTAGGGAGCGCGGGCGGTAAAGCGCCATCCACCCTCGGCCGGCGCATAGGGTGCGGTGCCGCTCTCGGCCGTCAGGCCCTCGAAGGCAAAGCGCAGGCGGGTCGTGTCCATAGCCGCGCCGAGCGTGATGGAACTCGTCGAGAGCGCGCCGTTCTCATGCACCATCAGGATCGCTCCGCAGTCCTCGACCTCGATCGCGTTCACGCGGGTGGCGGTGCTGGCGGACAGCTCCGCTATAGGTCCGAATACGCTGCACAGAAGATCATGGTTGTGGATCGCATGGCCCAGCACAGCACCGCCCGATTCCCCTGCCCAGGTGCCGCGCCATGGCACGGCGTAATAAACGGAGTCACGATTCCAGTGGGTTTCGAGGCTGGCGGCAAAAGGCTTGCCGGCAAGACCCGCATCGATCAGCGCCTTCAGCTGTGCCGTGCCCTTGCCATAGCGATACTGAAATACTGGAAAGACCTGCCGCCCGGTCTTCTGGGCGACCTCGATCAGCGCGTCGGCTTCGGCCAGCGACCGCACCAGCGGCTTCTCGCACACCACGTGCTTGCCGGCAGTCAGCGCCTTCTCCGAGACGGGAAAATGCAGATGCGGCGGCAGACAGACGTCGACCAGATCGATCTCCGGGTCGGCCAGAACGGCGTCGAGATCGCCCGTCACGGTGATGCTGTCATCCTCGCCAACGACGCTCCGGACACGGTCGGTGTCGAGATCGCAGAATGTCCGCACCTCGAAGCGCGCGGGTAGCGAGCGGTAGCCCGCCAGATGCTGCGCACCGATCCCGGCACCGACGATTGCAACCCGGATCATACGCCCGCCCCTTCCGCCATGGCCTGCGCCTTGAGCGCCAGTTCGCAAACCTTGAAGGCGTGGGCCTGTGTCATTGCGGTTTCGGTACGGTTACGGATATCAGCGGTCAGTCGCGCGAAATAGGGCAATCCGGCATCGGCGCAGGCGATCTTCTCACAACGCTCGCCATTGACCAGGATCAGGTGATCGGTGCCCTCGGCACCCCCCACATCCACATATTTGCGCAGTTCGATATAGCCCTCGGTTCCAAGAATGGTCAGTCGCCCGTCGCCCCAGGTAGGCAGCGCGTCGGGAGTGTACCAATCGACCCGGATATAGCAGTGTCCCTTGTCACTCTTGAGCGCCACCTCCCCGAAATCCTGCAGGCCCGGGTCGTCGGGATTAGCGTAGTTGGCGACATTGGCCATGGTCACTTCGGCATCGGTCGAACCGGTGAAGAACAGGAACTGGTCGATCTGGTGGCTACCGATATCGGTCAGGATGCCGCCATAGGCCTCGCGCTCGAAGAACCAGACGGGCCGGGTCGGACGGTTGAGCCGATGCGGCCCCATCCCCAAGGTCTGCACCACGCGGCCAATGGCTCCCTCGGCCACCAGCTCTGCGGCGCGGGTCACGGCGGGCACCTCGAAACGCTCGGAAAAGTCGATGGTCCAGATCCGGCCCGTGCGCGCCACCGTCTCGCGGATCGCATCGAGCTGCGCCATGGTGGTGCAGCCGGGCTTGTCCACCATCACGTCCTTTCCCGCCTCCATCGCGGCGATGGCCAATTCGGCCCGGTCGCGCGGGATCGAGGAAATCAGGATCAGGTCGATCTCGGGGTCGTTCAGGATCTCGTCCTTGCTGGCCACGCGAGGCACGTCGGGGAATCGTTTGACGAAGCTCGCGAGTGTCTCGGGCTCGCCCTCGGTCCACCAGCATTTAAACTCGGCGCCTTCGGCCATCATGTTGCCCGCCATCCCGAAAATGTGACGGTGGTCGATGCCAAGCGCGGCAATTTTGAGGGGTCTTGTCATTCAGATACTTCCGTGATGCGGCCCGTCGAAGCAGAGCGGGCAATTGCGTCAATCAAGTGATGAGCGGCCAGCGCCGCGCGGCCCGAAGCGACAGGCGGGCGCCCGTCGGCCAGGGCACTTGCGAAATCCTCGATGATCGCCTGGTGCCATTCATGGGTAAACGCCATCGGGTCGGCTCCGCCGCCGGTGCCGGCGGTGGCACCGAAGCTTTCCTCGCGTCCGTCGCGCCAGCGTACGGTCAAGACTCCGGAGCCGAGATGCAGGCTGGCTTTGTCGAAATGCAGCGTAATGGTTTCGGCCCCGCCGGGGAAACTGGCGGTGCTGGCTACCAGCGAGCCCACGGCGCCGTTTGCGAAGCGCAGCCCCGCGGTGGCAAAGTCCTCCGATTCCATCCGGTGAAAGCGCGACGTCGCGGTCATGGCCTGCACCTCGGCAACCGGACCGGCAAGGCCGAGCGCCAGGTCGATCGTGTGAATCGCCTGCGAAATCAGCACCCCGCCCCCATCGCGCGCATAGCTGCCGCGCCCCGGTTCGTCATAATAGGCCTGCTCGCGCCACCAGGGCACGGTGATCTCGGCCAGGCCAAACGCGCCCAGATCGCCCGAGGCCGCCAGTTCGGCAGCTTTGCGCGAGGCTGCCCTCATCCGGTGCTGGAAGAAGATGCCGAGCGCCACCCCCGCCTCCTCGCAAATCCGCACAACCTCTTCTGCTTCGGCAGACGTGCGGCCCACAGGCTTTTCCAGCAGGATATGCTTGCCCGCGCGGGCCAACGGCTCAACCAATGCCACTCGGGCATCGGGCGGCGTGGCAATAACGGCGAAATCCACTTCATCGTCGGCGGCGATGGCGGCGATATCCGGGTAGACCTGCAAGGGTTCGCCCCCCGCCGCTTCGGCAAAGGCGCGCGCGCTTTCCATGCGGCGGGCTGCCACCCCCTTGAGCCGGACACGCGGCGCGGCAGCCCGGAGGGCGGCCAGATGAGTGCGGGCCACCATACCCGTGCCCACCAGCGCGCAGGTCAATCGATCGCTTTCGACCACGGAAACATATCCTCCCCGTTTCGTAGATCAGGATCATCTTGCATACCAGTATGCCGGTTGTCAACCGTCCAGGATACCGGTATACCGGGTCTGCGCGACCAGGATTCACAAAACCTGGGAACCACAGGAAATGAGCCTCAAGCATGAGCGAAAATTCCCGGACCGACGAAACCGCAACCGACCTCTTGGCCGTCGCCTTTCCACCGCTCGACCTGGGCCGGCCGGCCGGCGAGCAGATCTTTTCGGCGCTCAAATCGGCAATTCTGAAAACCGAGCTGCCGCCGGGATGCCTGATCTCGGAAAGCGAGATCGGCCAGCGCTTCGGTGCGAGCCGAACCCCTGTGCGCGAAGCCTTCACGCAGTTGCGCGCCGACGGGCTGATCGTGACCCTTCCTAGCCGAGGCAACTATGTCTCGCGCCTGTCTGAGGTGCGCATTCGCGAGGCGCAGTTCATCCGCGAAGGGCTGGAACTGGCGAATGTGGAGCGGCTTTGCGAGATCGGCCTGCGCGACACGGCAGCAAGCGCGCTGACCAGTATTCTCGACGCCCAGAGCCGCTGCGTCGCCTGCGGCGACCTGCTGGAGTTCCAGGAGCAGGACGACCTGTTCCACATCATGCTGGCGCGCGCCACGGGCTTTGCCCGCGCCGAGACGCTGCTGGTGCGCGAGAAGGCGGCGCTGGACCGGCTTCGGGTGTTTTCGCTTAGCGATGTCAAGCACATGACCTGCTTGCTGGAGGAACATCGTGCGATCCTGAATGCGATCCGCGAGCGCGACACCGGCTCAGCGCTGGCTGCGACGCGGGTGCATCTGCGCTCGATCCTCGGCGCCCTGTCGAGCCTCATCCAGGCCAATAGGGATTTTTTCGAGTAGCCCCGGCAAGAACAGGCGCCCAAGCCGCCAAACCATAACCGCCCTGCCCGGCCTTGCCGAACCGCTCCACGTTTCCAAGGCCGCGCTTTCCTGATGACTCTGGGCTCTCAGGAGCACTCCCAATTCAAGGGGCCTCGGGAGAATTAGACTATAGGATGCCAGTCTTCGTCTCCGACATTTCCGTCATGGTAGCGGTTGGAGCCGCCGGAAATCGCCAGGCTCTGGCAATCTCCCCCCGTTTCAGTCTATGATGAGTGCGGCTTTCCGACGGGTTGGAGGATCCGCGGAGGCCGGGAGGAACGGAGGATGGCGGTTGCGCTGATACTCGTCCTTGTGGTTGTGGGCTCGATATTGTTCCATATCTTGAGCCCATGGTGGTGGTCGCCCATCGCTTCCAACTGGAACTATATCGACCACACTCTCGTCATCACATTCTGGATCACCGGCATCGTCTTTGCCGCCGTGGTTCTGTTCATGGCCTATTGCGTATTCCGCTTCCGCCATCGCGAAGGCGTCAAGGCGGACTACAATCCCGAGAACAAGAAGCTGGAATGGTGGCTGACCATTGTCACTGCGGTGGGCGTAGCGGCCATGCTGGCGCCCGGCCTTTATGTCTGGTCGCAGTTCATCACCGTGCCCGACGACGCGACCGAGGTCGAGGTCGTCGCCCAGCAATGGCAGTGGAGCTATCGGCTGCCCGGCGAGGACGGCCGGCTCGGCAAATCCGACAGCCGGCTCGTCAGCTACGAGAACCCGCTAGGTATCGACCCGGACGACCCGAACGGTCAGGACGATGTGGTGATCGAGGCGGCCGATCTGCATCTGCCCCAAGACAAGCCGGTAAAAATGCTCTTGCGCTCGATCGACGTACTGCACGACTTCTACGTGCCCGAGTTCCGCGCCAAGATGGACATGGTTCCGGGCATGATCACCTATTTCTGGTTCACCCCGACGAGAACGGGAACCTTCGAGGTACTGTGCGCCGAGCTCTGCGGCACGGGTCACTCCTATATGCGCGGTTTCGTGGTTGTGGATACGGATGAGGACTACGAGGCGTGGCTCGAGGGACAATCCACCTTCGCCCAGCTTTCCGCTCCCTCGACGCTCGGTTCGGCGGACGGAGTGGAACCGTGATCTGCATGAGACCCCCACCGCGCACCGATCCCCTCCCCTGCCTTAATGGCGGGAGGAACTGCGGCGCGGCGATGTAACAAGGAGGTGACGCGATGGTTGATGCCACACCTCACGCGGAACAGGGCGTTCCACCTGCGGAAGTGCCCGAGCTTGAGCTCTACCATCCGAAGAGCTGGTGGACGACCTATGTCTTCTCGCAGGACGCCAAGGTCATCGCCATACAGTATTCCGGCACGGCCATCGCCATTGGCCTGGTGGCATTGGTGCTTTCCTGGCTGATGCGCCTGCAACTCGGCTTTCCCGGCACGTTCGATTTCATCACGCCGGAGGCCTACTACCAGTTCATGACCATGCACGGCATGATCATGGTGATTTATCTCCTGACGGCACTCTTCCTCGGCGGCTTCGGCAACTATCTGATCCCGCTGATGGTCGGCGCACGCGACATGGTGTTCCCCTATGTCAACATGCTGAGCTACTGGATTTACCTGTTGGCCGTGCTAGTGCTGGTCGTGAGCTTCTTTGCGCCGGGCGGACCGACGGGCGCGGGATGGACGCTCTATCCGCCGCAGGCGATCTTGTCCGGCACGCCTGGCGGCCAGAGTGCCGGCATCATCCTGATGCTGGTCTCGCTCATCCTCTTCATCATCGGCTTCACCATGGGCGGGCTGAACTATGTGGTGACGGTAATCCAGGGCCGCACGCGCGGGATGACCCTGATGCGCATGCCGCTCACCGTCTGGGGTATCTTCACCGCCACGGTCATGGCGCTTCTGGCCTTCCCGGCGCTGTTCGTGGCCTGCGTGATGATGCTGTTCGACCGCCTGCTCGGCACTTCGTTCTTCATGCCGGCGCTGGTGGAGATGGGCCAGCAGTTGAGCTATGGCGGCGGCAGCCCAATCCTGTTCCAGCACCTGTTCTGGTTCTTCGGCCATCCGGAGGTCTATATCGTGGCACTGCCGGCCTTCGGCATCGTCTCGGACCTCATCAGCACCCATGCCCGCAAGAACATCTTCGGTTACCGTATGATGGTGTGGGCCATTGTCATCATCGGTGCGCTGTCCTTCATCGTGTGGGCGCACCACATGTATGTGTCGGGCATGCATCCGTGGTTCGGCTTCTTCTTCGCCACGACGACGCTGATCATAGCGGTCCCGACGGCGATCAAGGTCTATAACTGGGTGCTGACACTGTGGCGCGGCGACATTCACCTCACAGTACCGATGCTGTTCGCGCTGGCCTTCATCGTCACCTTCGTCAATGGCGGGCTTACCGGGCTTTTCCTCGGCAATGTGGTGGTTGACGTGCCCTTGTCCGACACCATGTTCGTCGTAGCCCATTTCCACATGGTCATGGGCGTGGCGCCGATCCTCGTGGTCTTCGGAGCTCTCTATCACTGGTATCCCAAGATCACCGGGCGCATGCTCAACGAGGGGATGGGCCAGTTCCATTTCTGGGTGACGTTCATCGGTGCCTACGCCATTTTCTTCCCGATGCATTATGTGGGGCTGGTGGGTGTCCCACGCCGCTATCCGGAGCTCGGCGACGCCGCCTTCGTGACCGATTCCGTGCACACGCTTAACGCCTTCATCACGGTGGCCGCGCTGATCGTCGGGTTTGCGCAGATGGTGTTCCTGTTCAACTTGCTCTGGAGCTTGCGCTACGGACGTGAGGCCGGTGGCAATCCGTGGCGGGCTACCAGCCTTGAATGGCAGACGCCGACGACGCCGCCGCCGCATGGCAACTGGGGCGATGAGCGACCGGTGGTCTATCGCTGGGCCTACGACTATTCGGTCCCTGGCGCGCAGCAGGACTTTATCGCGCAAAACGATCCGGGACCGCAAAGGGCGGGCGTGAGGCCGGCATGAGCGTCATCCTCGTTTTCCTGTTGGTGGTCGCAGGCTTCTCCTTCTGGTGGCTTTCACGCCACCGGCTGATGTCGAAGCCTTGGCTGGAACATGGCGTTCACACCGCGCTGCCGGAAACGGACGTAGCGGGCATGCCGACCGCGAAAATCGCGCTGGGCATCTTCCTGGCAGTTGTGGGAAGCCTCTTCGCGCTGTTCTCCAGCGCCTATTTCATGCGCATGGAATATGCCGACTGGCAGGCGCCGCCGCTGCCGAACGTGCTGTGGGTGAATACGGTCGTCCTCGTGCTCGCCAGCGTCGCTCTGCAATGCGCCGTGCATGCCGCGCGCGAGGGTCGGTTGGACATGACACGGCTCGCACTGGCCGCGGGGGGGCTTGCAACCTTCGTCTTCCTGGCCGGACAGCTTGTTGCCTGGCAGGAGCTGTCGGCCGGCGGCCATTTCATGAATGTGAACGCGGCCAACAGCTTCTTCTATTTGCTGACCGGCATGCACGGGCTGCACATTCTGGGTGGGCTGGTGGGCCTCGGCCGCGTAGCGGCGATGGCATGGAGCGAAGAGCAGGTGACGGAGCGGCTGGGTCTCGGCGTCGATCTGTGCGCCATGTACTGGCATTTCCTGCTCTTCGTCTGGCTCGGCCTGTTCGTCCTTCTGGCCGGGTGGGCGGGGGACCTGATTGCCATATGCCGGCAATTGCTGACGTGAGGGAGGATCGGGCAATGGCTGAGACAACACTGAACGGTGTGCCTGACGAACAAACCCGGCCGGAGGGTCTCAGCGGCGTCGTCGCCGACTGGTCATCGGACCAGCGCGCTTTCAAGAGCGCTTCGTGGGGGAAGGCCATGATGTGGATCTTCCTCCTTTCCGACACCTTCATCTTCGGCTGCTTCCTTCTTGCCTACATGACGGCGCGTATGTCGACCACCGTGGAGTGGCCCAACGCCAGCGAGGTTTTCGCGCTGCATATCGGCGGTGCGGATGTTCCGCTGATCCTGATAGCCATCATGACCTTCGTGCTGATCTCGTCGAGCGGCACCATGGCCATCGCCGTCAACTACGCCTACCGGCGCAACCGCAACATGACCGTGATCCTGCTCGTCCTGACGGCCCTTCTCGGTGCCACCTTCGTCGGCATGCAGGCTTTCGAATGGACCAAGCTGATCAGCGAGGGCGTCAGGCCCTGGGGCAACCCTTGGGGCGCGGCGCAATTCGGCTCCAGCTTTTTCATGATCACGGGTTTCCACGGCACCCATGTCACCTTCGGCGTTATCTTCCTCCTCATCGTCGCGCGCAAGGTCTGGCGCGGCGATTACGATCACGGCAGGCGAGGCTTTTTCACCAGCCGACCCGGCGACTATGAGCATGTGGAGATTATGGGCCTCTACTGGCACTTCGTTGATCTGGTCTGGGTCTTTATTTTCGCATTCTTCTATCTGTGGTGAGGGACAATCATGGCTTCCCATTCAGAACACGCACGCTACTCACAGACGGCCATTGCGGAGCACGCCGAGGGCCAGCAGCATCCGATCCGCATCTATCTGGTCGTCTGGTTCTGGCTGTTCGTGCTCAGCGCCTGTTCCTATATGGTCGATTATGTCGGATTCGAGGGCTATCTGCGCTGGGGGCTGGTCCTGGCCTTCATGATCGTGAAGGCCGGGCTGATCGTTGCCGTGTTCATGCACATGGTATGGGAGCGGCTGGCGCTGGCCTACGCTATCCTGCTGCCACCTATTGCCGTGCTTGTTTTCGTCGCCATCATGGCAATCGAATCCGACTACACCGCGCTCACCCGCATGAACGCGTTCTCGAACGGCGGGTAACCGGCAATTGGATCAGGCCCGGGCAAAAAGTGCTGGCGCTATTCCGCCGACCGCTTCTTCTTTCCGCCGGGCGAAACCACCGTCTTGCGGTAGAAATGCCAGGTGGCATGACCCAGCACTGGGATGACCACCGCCAAGCCGACAAAAAACGGCAGCGAACCGACCACCAGAAGGGCAGCGACTATGAAACCCCACAGAAGCACCGGCAGCGGATTGGCCAGCATGACGCGGGCCGATGTCTCGATGGCGGCATAGGCGCCCACGTCCCGGTCAAGCAGCAGCGGAAAGGCAACGGACGTGGTGCTGAGGACGACCAGGGCGAAAATGAAACCAACCAGATTGCCGACCAGAAGCAGCGTCCAGCCTCGCTGCGTGGTCAGGACCTCGTAGATGAAACCGAAGATGGCCTCCGGCACCGTGGTGCCGTAAAGCCAAGTGTACAGCGCCTGGGCAGTGAAGATCCACACCAGGAAAATTGCAAGCAGCATGACCCCGACAGCCACAATGGATGGAAGGGCAGGTGAATTGCGCACGCTGAAGGCATGTTTCCAGGAAGTGTCCATGCCGAGTTCACGCCGGCGACTGATCTCGTAAAGCCCGATTGCCGCGAAAGGTCCCAGAAGGGCGAAGCCGGCGATCAGAGGGAAGATCAGCTGCAGCGCGTTGCCGCTCGACGCCCATGTGATGAGGATAACCCCGACAACGGGATAGATCAGGCAGAGGAAAAAATAGTGGGACGGCTTGTCCCAAAAATCATTCAGACCACTGCGAAGTGCATCGAGAATGTCGGCGAAATCGACATTGCGCACCTTGGGATGCGCAACGGTTTTCTGGGCGCCTGCGATAACGTGAAAGCCTGCCATGACCACTCCTCCGAGATCAGATCCGGTGGGTCGCGGTACACGCTGCCTCGAATGGCTGGTCACGCGATACCGCAACCTTTGCCGTGGTGCGCATACTACTACAGGATACGGCTCTTGTCCTTGGTTTTCGCGTTCCGATGGGAGCAAGCTGGCGCCGTAGTGCATTCTTTTGTAACCTGTCGACGGCGCGCGCCGCGTTCGGGAGGACTGCGGCGATGCTGCCGGGAGGTCGTGCAATGGACCCAAAAACGTTGCTTGTGGTTGCAGTCGCCCTGGCGGCTCTATTGTTGATCGGGTTTGGCGTGTTTCCCCTTTAGGATCTGTGGAACCGTCCGCCGGTTCATGCCGTTATCGGGTGTAGGATGGCTTTTTTAGGAAGGCCGCCCCGCAGGGAGGAAACCGACGGGCGCGCCGCTTTTGCAAGGAGGGACCGTCGCCATGAAACTGCGTTCTCACATCTTTCCTGCCGGGCTGATAGCCCTGTTGCTCGCACCGACCGCGGCATTGACCCAAGAAGGCGATCCGGCGGCGGGCAAGCAGGTATTCAACAGATGCCGGGCCTGCCATGAAGCCGAGACCGACCGAAACAAGGTCGGCCCCAGCTTGCTTGGCGTGGTGGGCCGCACGGCCGGCTCGCTGGAATCGTTCGAATCCCGCTATTCGGAAAGTATGCGCCAAGCAGGTGAGGAAGGACTCGTCTGGAACGAAGAGAACCTGACGGAGTATCTGCGTGACCCGAAAGCGGTCATCCCAAAAGGAACGATGGCCTTCCCAGGCCTGAAGAGCGATGAGGACATCGCCAATGTTATCGCCTATCTGAAGGCTGATCCGAAGCCCTGAAGCTGCCGCCGGCAAGGCTACCTAAAGGCGCGTACCGAACCAGTGGCCTCGACGAGGATGTCGAGGCCAGCGAACGTCTTCGGCAAGCGGCCGGCTTCTTTGCTCTCGGTAATGAAGACGTTCAGAGCCAGGTCGTCGCTGCTAGGGCTGAGGCAGATTCCGAGCCGGTCAGCCCCTCCGCGCGGCCTTCTGTATCGCTTCCGCTTCCTTCATCGAATATTTTCGCTGCCGATCCCCAGACAAGCTCACGCCGAACCCGAGCCGGCAAAGAGAAGACCGATGGATGGCCCTCCTCGTCAGAACGATGGAACCGCTATCGCCCGGCCGAACGGGCTGACGGCATCATCGCCGTATCGACCGCGACCCGGCCGTCGAGCCGTGGTTCAGCCTGACCGATTGGAGGTCGCAGGTGGGGCAAGACTTCCGTTTTCGACACAGAAATCCGAGAAGGCCCGGCTCGGCTTCCGGCGGCAACGGCAATTGCACCTTGCAACTGGGAAGGTGCACAGGGCTTGGTTTGGAGCCTTCCAGCGTGCATTATTGGTCGCTGGCCGACCTGCACAATCCCGACGGGTGGGATCAACGGTAAAGGTCAGATCAAGAAAGGAGTCATCGATACCGAACACGGAGGTGACGCAATGAGCTTCGATAGAATTTCGACCTGGGCGCCGCAATGGCTAAGTGTCATGCGAATCATGTCGGCGCTCCTTTTCCTCGAACATGGAACGCAGAAGCTGTTTGATTTTCCGGCAGCCGCCGAGTCGGGAACGCTACCGACGCTGATGATCGTTCAAGGCTGGCTCGAGGTGATCGGCGGAGTGCTACTCGCGCTCGGGTTCTTTACAAGGCCGGTCGCATTCATCCTGTCGGGTGATATGGCAGTCGCCTACTTCATGGCGCATGCGCCCCAAAACTTCTTCCCGGTTAACAATGGAGGCGATGCAGCAATCCTCTTCAGCTTCATCTTCCTGTATTTCTTTTTCGCAGGAGGTGGGCCGTGGAGCGTCGATGCAGCACGTAACGGGACTGGTCGCACGACCCGCTGAATCCCAAAGGAAATTGGCAGGCAACCCCGCCCCGCATTGAACCTTCTATTAAACACGGGCCGAAGGGTTGTCGCGTATCGGGGCAGCCCCGCGTTCGGGTTGGGCTATGATCTCAGGAGAGATGGCGCCTGAACCAATCCACCGTCCGTTGCCAGGCGAGTTCAGCCGTCTCTTCGTCATATCGCGGTGTCGAGTCGTTGTGAAAGCCGTGGTTCACGCCCGGATAGATATAGGCCTCGTAGGTCTTGCCGTGTTCCTTCAAGGCTGCCTCGTACTCCGGCCAGCCTTCGTTTATGCGGGTGTCGAGCTCGGCATAATGGATCAGCAGGGGCGCCTGGATATGCGGAACGTCCTCGGGGCGCGGCTGCCGTCCATAAAAGGGAACCGCCGCGCCCAGTTCCGGATAGGCGACCGCCGCCGCATTTGCGACCCCGCCACCATAGCAGAAACCGGTGATGCCCACATTTGCGGTCGTCGCATCATGCTCCATGAGGAATTCGATGGCCGCGAAGAAATCGTTCATCAGCTTCTCGGGATCGATCTGCCGCTGCAATTCACGCCCCTTGTCGTCATTGCCGGGATAGCCGCCGACAGAGGTCAGCCCGTCGGGGGCCAGCGCCACGAAGCCCGTCTTCGCAACACGGCGTGCCACGTCTTCGATATAAGGGTTGAGCCCGCGGTTCTCATGGACCACGACGACACCCGGCACAGCGCCTGTAGCGTCCGAGGGACGTACGAAATAACCGCGTACCTCGCCATGGCCTTCAGGAGAGGGATAGGTGATATACTCGGCAACGATGTCCGGATCGGTGAACTCCACCTGCTGCGCCAACGCGTAATCTGGGCTCATCGCCGCCAGTATCGTTGTCGCCGTCATGCCGCCGACGGTGAACTTTGCAGCGCGATCGAGAAACTCGCGCTTGGTGATCTTTCCATGAGCATAGTAATCGTAGAGTTCTAGCAATCCAGGGTGAAAGTCCTTTGCCGACAAACGTCTCATGGATATCTCCTAGCGCTCGAGAGGAAATTGTACGTTAAAAGCGGGCTATTTGGACGTCAAATTACTTATCGGTAAGTTTTTCTCTCAGGCGGCATCGTTCAACTGAAAATTATACTAGGCTCTTCCTTACTTCGAACAGATGCATGGGCTGACGGCAACCCACGAACGGCCCTCGGCACCCGTCTATGGCGCGGGGAAGACAATGCCGTCCATCAGCTTGCGGGCGGTACGCAATATGGCAGTGGATCGAACAGTACCCACTTCGTCCAGTGATGCGATGACCGTCATTTCGCCGGTCGGGTGCTCGATGGAAAGGTTGCGTTCTCTGCCTTCGCCCCGCTTGGCCATCTCGTAGGCGACGGAGCCCTCGGTCAGGCAGGCCGTGGCGACGCTGACCGCGCCGAGCACCCCGATAGCCTTGTGACAGCGATGCGGGATGAAGGTTCGCGTGGAAATGGCACCGCCCGTTTGCGCCTCGCAAATCATCGTCATTTTCGGCACGGATTGCTCGGAGACGTCGCCGAGATTCATCTTCCTGCCGCAGACAAGCCGGATCGCCTCCAGCCTTTCGCGCAAGGCAGAATTGGCTTCCAGTTCAGCCGGCGTCTCGCGTCCGGAAATACCCATGTCCCGCGCCGCCATGAGGACGCAGGGCATGCCGTTGTCGATCATGGTGACCTGAACGCCTTCCACCATGTCGGCGGCATGTCCGGTTGGCAGCAGCGCGCCGCAACTGGAGCCCGCTGTATCCTTGAATTCGATGGGAATGGGAGCTGCCAGCCCGGGCACACCGTCGATATGCGCCCCACCTTCGTAACACGCGCGCCCGCCGGGCGACGCAACCCGCGCCACCGCCACCTGACCGCTGTTTTCATTGTATATCGTGACCGGCGTTTCGCCGTCACACGCCGCCACCAACCCGCGCTCGATGGCGAATGGGCCGACGCCGGCCAGAATGTTTCCGCAGGTCTGTGAGGCCGACACCAGCGCCTGATCCACAAAGACCTGCAGGAACAGATAGTCGATATCGACCCCCGGGCGCTCCGACCTGGCGACGACGGCGACCTTGGAGGTCAGCGGGTCCGCTCCGCCCATGCCGTCGATCTGGCGAGGATCTGGTGATCCCATGATCGAAAGCAGCAGAGCATCGCGCTCGGCAGCGTCGGAAGGAAGGTCGTCGGCAAGGAAATAGCCGCCCTTCGAAGTACCCCCGCGCATCCACATGGCGCGAATGCCGTCAGACATATTTCAGGCCCTTCTCGGCAAGGCGCTCGCGCATTCCGTATATGTCGAGGCCGAGTTCGCCTTTCTCGAAACGCGCGCGTTTTTCCGCCTCCTTGGCCTCGCGGGCGAGCGCTTTTTCCAGCACCGATGCGGCTTCCTCGCGCCGCACGACGCAAACGCCATCGTCATCGGCGACGATGACATCGCCCGGATTGACAAGCTCGCCGGCACATACAACCGGAACGTTGACGGACCCGAGCGTCTCCTTCACCGTGCCTTGCGCGAAGATTGCCTTCGACCAGACGGGAAACCGCATCTCCGTCAGGTCGCGCACATCGCGAACACCAGCGTCAATCACAAGACCCCGGCAGCCACGTGCCTTTGCGGAAGTGGCGAGCAGGTCGCCGAAATAGCCGGCATCGGACGGAGAAGTGGGGGCGAGCACCAGCATATCGCCTTCCCTGATCTGTTCGATGGCGACATGGAGCATCCAGTTGTCGCATGGGGGCGCGGAAATAGTGACCGCGGATGCGGCGATCCGGGCGCCGGAATAGATCGGGCGCATATGGGCTGCCAGCAAACCTTTCCGACCCTGTGCCTCATGCACGGTAGCGACTCCGCATTCGCCAAGGCCGTCAATAACGGCCTGCTCGGCACGCTCGATATGCTGGACGACGACGCCCGCTCCCATCGTGGAACCGGCCATCAGAGCTCATCCACCGTTCGAGGAAACACCGACTGGAAACCCTCAGCGTATCTTGCCGGCCGGCCGCCTGCCTGTCCGCCGGAATTGCGGCGGAAATGGTTGCCGCGGTTCTCCGCTACATTCGTGTAGTACGCCCACAAGTGCTCCTGGCCTTCCATGCACTCGATTGCGGCGCGCTTCTTGTCCCACACCTCGGTGATGTCCAGGAACACGTCGGGCTTCCAGCCCATCTGCTCGGTCTGGTGCGGCTCAAACAGATAGAGCTGCGGCGCGCCGAGCACCTTGTCTCCCGGCTTGTGCCCCCAGGCCTGCGCGACCATGCGGCACTCGAGCACGAATTTCGTCGTGTTCATATGGTCCGTATTGTACGGGTCCCACATGGAATGGCTCATCATGAAGGCCGGCTGCACCGACCGAATGAGATCCACCGTGCGCTCGCGTGCCTCCGCCCCGAGATCCAGCGGGTAGTCGCCCAAGTCGAAGAATTGGATATCGTGGACGTCAAGCGCCTTGGCGGCTGCCTCGGCCTCCTTTTGCCGCGCAGCCTTGACTTTCTCCAGCGTAGTGCCTTCCTGCTTCCACAGCTTGGCGCTTTCCCCGCGCTCTCCAAACGAAAGGCAAGCCACGGTTACATCGTAGCCCAACTTTTGGTGCAACGCGATCGCACCACCGCAACGCCAGACGAAGTCAGCCGCGTGGGCGCTGATCACCAATGCCGTCCTATTCGCAGTCAAGTCGGCTCTCCTCCAACAAATACTGCTTTCTTTTCTCCCCTCTCGCTCGCAATTGCCATTTCAATGGGACGCCGATCCCATAAGTTTTTGCTACACTAGTTTTGGCTCGATGAAGGGACCCTCCTGTGATCCGTTTGAACCTCCGTCACCTGCGCGCCTTTGCCCAAGTTGCCGCTACCGGCAGTATTTCGGCCGCCTCCGGGAAGGTCTTCCTTTCCCAGCCGGCGATAACCCAGGCGCTGGCCAAGCTTGAAGAAGCCATCGGCACGCCGCTGTTTCTGCGCAAGAGCACCGGCATGTTCCTGACTGAGGCGGGTGAATTGCTGCGTGCCCGGGTGGATCGGGCGCTGTTTATCCTGGCCCGTGCCGCACGGCGCGTAGTGCGTAGCGGGCGTTCGAAATCCGCCGGCTTTGCGAACTTCGATCATCTTCTGACGACGGTTCAACTACGGTGTTTTCTGGCGCTTTGCGAAACCGGGAATTATTCTTGGTCGGCCAGGAACCTCGGAGTATCCCGCCCTTCGGTCCACAGGGCCATCAATGACTTGGAGCGCATATCCGGAATTCAGCTCTTTACCAGATCCGCTCAAGGCTTCGAGCCTACTCACGCCGGCGATGCCCTGCGCCAAAGCGCGTTGCTGGCGTTCGCCGAACTCAAGCAGGGGCTGGAGGAGGTCAGTATGCTGCTGGGTCGCGATACCGCGCGGATCGTCCTCGGCTCCCTTCCCCTGGCGCGCAGCTTCATTCTCCCCAAGGCGATCAACGATCTTTCCGCGATACGGCCGGATGTCCGGATCGAAGCGCGCGATGGTGCCTATAAAGATATGTTGCACGCCCTGCGCTACGGCGAAATGGACATTCTCATCGGCGCCCTAAGAGATCCCCTCCCAGTGGACGATGTCGTGCAGGAGGAACTGTTTGTCGACAGGCTGGCCATAGCCGCGCGCGCCGGCCATCCACTTGCGGGCAAGAGGCGACTGGGTGCGGATACGCTCGCTCAATTCCCTTGGGTGACTCCCTCGCCCAATATCCCGACCCGTCAACATTTCGATGCGTTGTTCGAAAATGCAGCGCGGCCTGCGCCGGACAGGATTGTCGAAACGAGTTCCCTGATACTGATCCGTGGTCTGCTGCTTGGCAGTGATCGCCTGACCATCATTTCCCGGCACCAGATCGCAGGGGAGCTGGAAGAGGGCGTTCTGACGACATTGGACTTCACGCTCGATGGTTCAGACCGCCCCATCGGCATCACTACGAGGCGCGACTGGTCGCCGACTGCTACACAATCTCTCTTCTTGGATCTCCTCAGGGAAATATGCTCCGGTAACATGACCTGGATGCAAATGAAAAAGGCCTCGCACACCGCGGTACGAGGCCTGACCTAATGCTTCATCACCCGGACCGGCTCAGCCGATCAGGTGTTCCTGGAAGAAGGTCCGTGTGCGGGCGTGGGCTTTTGCCGCGACTTCAGGGATGTAAGAGGGGCGGGCGTCATTGGCGAAGGCATGGCCCGCCTTATAGGTATGGACCTCCAGCTCGGGGAAATAGGCTTGGGCCTCGGCCAGCACCTCAGCCGGGACGTGATCGTCCTCGGTGCCCCAATGGCCCTGCATCGGCGCCTTGAGCGGACGATCAAGATATTGCGGCAGGCGCGTGCCGTAGAAGGCGACCGCGGCGCCGATATCCAGCGTTTGCGCAGCGCGGATCGCCAGACCGCCGCCCCAGCAGAACCCGATCACCCCAACCTTGCCACCGTTCCTGGCAAGCACCGCCACGGCGGCGGCGACATCCTGCATCGTCTCGTCGAGTTTGGCAGCCAGCATCAGATCGCGGCCTTTGGGGCCTTTGTCGAAGGGCACGACGACACCGCGTTCCTGCCGGTCGAACAACGCCGGAATCGCCACTTCGTAGCCGAGCGCGGCGTAAGTTCTGGCCACGCCCTTGAGCTGGTCGGTCACGCCGAAGATTTCCTGGAGGATGACGATTCCCCCTTTGCGTTCGCCCTGGGCGGGCTCGATCCAGCAATCGAAACGATGGCCATCGGCGGCCTCGATCTGTGTCATCATCATTTGGTCCTTCTCAGAAAAGCATGCGCCCCCCTCGTCCGAGGGAGCGCATCAAGTGTGATTATTCGCTGATCGGAATGCCGGCTTCCTCAAAATAGCGCCGTGCGCCCGCGTGATAGGGGACGGCAGAGGCCGGGGCCATGATCTGGGCGTCGAAGTTCCTAAAGGCGCCAAACGAAGCCTGGAGCGCTTCCTTATTCTCGGCGATGGCCTTGGTCAGCGTATAGACGAGATCTTCGTCGACCTGATTGTTGGTTATCAGCACCCAGGGAATGCTCATCAGGTTGGCAGCATGGTCCTGTAGCCCGTTGACCTTATCGTTCTGCTCGCGATGCACGAGGTTGCCCGAGGGAAGGAAGTCCTTGAATGCTGCCGTGCCTTCATCGGACGCGTCGAGCGAGATGTAGCACAGGCCGCCACGATCCTGCAGCTTGACCGAGGCCTGCTGGCCCGCGCCCGCATTGAGCGAGACCAGCGCGACGTCGACAAGTCCGTCACCTAGCGCGTTTATGCCGGCCACGAAATTGGCCACCGGAACCTGCTGGAAGTCGTCGTAGCTCAACCCGCCGCTGGCCAGCCCGCCGGCGATGTAGAAGGGGATGATCGTCGAGGAGGTGTATTCCGAGGCGATGCGTAGATCGGCGGCCCGTGCCTTCACATCGGCGATGGTCGCCAGACCCAGATCGCAAGGCGCCATCATGCCGGTGACAAGGTTGAACATCGTGCCGACGAGCTCGATGCCGGGACTGGCCCGGTCGTAGTTTCCTGTGCCTGTGACCGCATATTCCGTTTCGACGAGGTTTGAGAAGCCGAAGTCGACCTCGCCATTGCTGATCAGCGGCAGGTAGCCGACGAGGGGCTGGGTCCGGCCGGTTATCCCGGCATCGTTGGCGATCTTGGCGACGGCCTGCCCAGTATTATAGGCCAGCGAGCCTTGTGCCCCAGAGGCGATCGTCACCACCTGTGCGTTGGCCGCACCGGCAAGGCCCAGGCTGCCAAGGCTAAGCGCGCCTGCGGCGAGTATGGCATTGAACTTGATCATGAGTAGTTTCCTCCCTTGGTGTTCACATGGTGGATCTTGCCCCGCAGGGCGAGCGTCAGGCCAAGGAGCAGACACAGCCCTGCCGCTATTTCGTGAAAGGTGACAACGGCTGGCAGGAAGCCGAGCGGAAGAGCGCAGAGGCCTAGCAGAACGGCAAGCCCGCGCGACGGTCGTTTCAGCGGTCCGCCCCAATGGCCAACGATCCCGGCCGTGACAGCAACGATGCCGATGATGGCGAGCGCCATCATCACGACTATTGATGTCGCGTCCCCGTCCATCAGAAGTTCGGGTGTGGCCACGAAGAGGAAGGGGATGATGAAAGCGGCCCAGCCGATGCGCATCGAGGCGACCCCCGTCAACAGCGGATCGTCTTTGGTGATCGTCGCGGCGGCGAAGGCTGCCAGCGCGACGGGCGGTGTGATCATCGACAGCATCCCGAAGTAGAGGATGAACAGATGCGCCGCCATGGGCGTGATCCCGGCCTGGACGAGCGACGGCGCGACCAGCGCGGCCAAAAGCACGTAAACTCCCGAGGTCGGCATGCCCATGCCCAGGATGATGCAGATCGCCGCCGAGACCAGCAGAAGCAGCCCCACGTTCGAACCCACGGCATCCACGAGCACCAACGTCAACGCGAAGCCGAGACCGGTTATGTTAAGGACTCCTATCACGAAGCCGGCGGCCGCAACGACCAGGATCAGGTTGATCATCGCAATGCCGGTGTCGACGAAGACCTGGCCAAGCGTTCGCAGGGTCAGCCGCTCACCGCGATAGCCGCGCAGGAAACCTACGCCGACGATCGCGATCGAGGCGAACAGCGCGGATTCCTCCGGGTCGAGCCGCCAGACGAACAACGCCAGCAGCAGCACGGCGAAGGGCAGGATGAAATGCCAGCCTTCGCGCAGCACCTGCCGGGTGGTCAGCCCGTCGGCGTCGGCGGACGAGATCTTATCGCGCGCGGCGATCAGGTCGACCTGCGCAAAGACCGCGAGATAGTAGAGTGCGGCCGGCAGGAGCGCCGCCCCGGCGACCGCCAGGTAGGGGATGTCGAGAAACTCCGCCATCAGGAAGGCGGCGGCCCCCATGATCGGCGGCGTTAGCTGGCCGCCGGTGGAGGCCACGGCCTCGATCGCGCCGGCGTCACGTTTGGAATAGCCTCCGCGGTTCATCAGCGGAATGGTGACGACACCTGTGGTCACAACGTTGGAAACCGCCGAACCCGAGATCGATCCGAACAGCGCCGAGCCGACAACCGAGATCTTTGCGCTTCCGCCCCGCGTCCGGCCGGTGGCCGCCATCGCCAGATCGGTGAAGAAATTGCCGCCCCCCGCTGCAAAGAGCAATTGTCCGAAGAAAACGAAGAGCATCACGATGATCGTGCCGACCGCCAGCGGGGTGGAGAACACCGCATTGGGGTCGAAGCCGGCATATTGGACCAGCCGCTCAGGACTCAGTTCCTTGCCGACCAGCCGTCCCGGCACCTTGTCGGCGATGAGCGCATAGAGAAGAAAGATGCTGACGATGGAAAACAGCATGAACCCCGCGTGGCGGCGCACACCTTCCAGAACGGCAAGGGTTACGACTGTGCCGATCACGGTGATCTGCCAGGGGCGATAGGCTTGCTCCTGCAGCAGCCAGGCGAAGTCCCAAGCCGCATACATCAACGTGCCGAAGGCAATCGCCGCAATAGCACCGTCGATCCAGCCGACCCGCGATTTCTCCTGTCCTTTGAATCCGAAGCGCAGATAAGCGACGGCCAGCGCAATGCCGAGTTGGAAGGCCATGTATTGCTGCGGCAGGATCGCCAGGCCCAGCCGTGTCGGGGCCTGGATATTCCACAGGATACAGGCGACGATCATCATGCTCGCCAAACCTGCGACAAGGGCTTGGGTAAATGAAAAAGCCTGTCTGGTCAGGGTCAAGACTGTGCCTCCTCGGGCCAATAGAGGCGCATGGGATTGGCGACGAGCAGGGCATGCTGTAGCGCTTCCGTGGGGGCGATGCGCGGAATCAGATCCGTCAGAAAACCGTCATCCGGCATATGCGATACCATATTCGGATGCGGCCAGTCGGTGCCCCAGAGCACGCGGTCGGGGAATTGTGTCACCAACCGGAGCGCAAAGGGCACGACATCGTCATAGGGCGGGCCCGCAACGGAAAGACGCTCCGGGCAGGAGACCTTGACCCAGATCCGGGAATTACGCTCCATGAGATCGACAAAGCGCGCGAATTCGGGACCGTCGACGCCCTTTGTGACATCGGGCCGCCCCATGTGATCGACCACGATCCTGCCCGGCAGCCGGTCCAGAAGTGGCGCGACTGATGTAAGGTCCTGCGCCTCGAAATAGACGACGATATGCCAACCGAGGGGCTGAACCCTTTGCGCAATGTGCTCGAACACCTCGTGCGGCGTATCGTCAACCAGCCGTTTCACGAAATTGAACCGCACGCCGCGAACGCCAGCTTCGTCCAAGTTCTGGAGTTCCGCGTCGGTATTATCCTCGCCTACAACGGCGATGCCGCGTGCCAGCCCGCCCGAAGCTTCGAGTGCATCGACGAGAGCCGCATTGTCGCGGCCGTGGCAGGTGGCCTGAACAATCACGTTGCGCGCGAAGCCGAGACGGTCGCGCAGCCAGAACAGCCGCTCCTTCGGGGCGTCGATCGGCGTATATTTGCGTTCGGGAGCGAAGGGGAAGCGGGAGGCCGGGCCGAAGACATGGCAATGGGCGTCGACCGCGCCTTCCGGCGGCCGGAAATCAGGTCGTTTCGGCTCTGCGCAAAATGGCAGATAGGTTGAGATCGTCTTCACAGGGACGGTCATGCCGACGCCCCGTTCAGGTGGTGCTTCATCGCAATCCTCTTCGGTCCCGCCCATGAACGGCAGTGCGCTCCCACGTCCTCCTCGGGGGTTTTGGGACCGTAGATTTCGAATATACATTTGGCAAATTTTTGCTACATCTTAATATCATCATCCAGAATGATAATGATGTGGCACCCAATGCTGAAGACCTTCGATATGAACCTGCTGCTGGTGTTCAACACGCTGATGGAAGAGCGCAGCGTGACGCGGACAGGGGAACGGTTGGGCCGAACCCAGTCGGCGATCTCCAATTCTCTCAAACGCTTGCGGGAGGCGCTTGGCGACCCGCTCTTCGTGCGCGAGGCATCGGGCCTTATGCCGACCCCACGGGCGGAGGCGCTGGCCCCCGAGGTCGAACAGATCGTCAGACAGACCGAACGCTGTCTGCGGCAGGACACGGAAATCGATCTGGCCACCAATGATGCGCATTTCGTGATTGGTGCACCTGACCGGCTCAGCCTGCCTGTCTTTTTGCCGTTCATGCGCTATGTGCACGCGATAGCTCCGCATATGCGGCTTGATCTGCGGACCTCCGACCGGGATATATCGATCCGGTTGCTGGCCAGCGGTGAGATCGACCTGGCCCTCGGCTGGTTCGATGATCTGCCGCCGAGCATGCTGCGTTCGATCGCCTTTTCCGAAGCCTTGGTCTGCCTGTGCCGCAAGGGGCATCCGATCCTGCGGTCCAAAGGCGCGGTCGATTTCCAGTCGCTTCTGGCCTATCCACATCTCGTGGTTCGCTCGGGCGGGGGGCGCCACGCCGCCTTTGATGCGATCCTGTCGCGGATCGGCCATGCACGGCGCGTCCAGACCGCCTTGACCAATTTCACCCTGGTGCCGCATCTTTTACGCGACAGCGATCAGGTCGGTGTCTTCACCAAGCGCACTGCGGACTATTTTGCCGCAAACTACGATCTGGCCGTGATGCCAATCCCGCTGGAAATCGCCCCGATCTCGCACGAGATCGTCTGGCACCGCCGCTTCACCAACGATCCCGCCCACCGCTGGCTGCGCGAACAGATCCAGAAAGCCTGCACGGCGGAAAGCTAACCCAGTTTGCCCTGACCAGTGCTAACGGACCGAAAGGCAGTTCGCCTCGACACGCACCCCAAGCGCCAGACCCGAGGCGCGAAGCGCTCGGCGCCGGATAGATTCTGTTACATGATTTCATTGAACGCCGACCAATCTTCGATATTCGCCAGCATCCCCGTGCCTCCAATTCCTAATGCGGCACACAATGCGTCAAGACCTTCAACGAGAAGGCGTCGATGCCGAAGGAGCTTTCCAGATCGGAGCCGAAGAGTTGGAGCCAGCGCTCCTGAGCCTCGTATGCAAGGGCCTCGCGCTCTTGAGGGCATGAATACACGGTGCCCGGCTTGTTTTGCAGATGATGGACCAACTCGTGGACCAGGACCGAAATATCCGCGATATTCCGGCTGTTCCAGTCGTGACGCAGGTAGATCGTCTGCGTGGGCTCGCTGTAGATCGCGACGATGTCATCCATACCCACGCCGGGCTGGCCATAGCGGATCGCCGCCATCTGGCGTGGCGCAGCATATCGAACTTCGGGAAGCTCTGCTGCCTCGGGAAGTCCCAGCGTGACGGAAAGCCATAATGCGATGACGTTCATCAGTTCCTGCATGGCGATTGCTTTCGTCTCACCTGCAATGGCTGCGGGCTCGCGCCGGCCACCTTTTCCACCGTCCCGGGAACCTGCTTCCAGACCCGATGGTCGATGAGTTCCGGGCCTGTGACGCTTCCTCCCTGAAGATTGGCGTTTTACCAAGAGGTGAGGAGCGTAGGCCGACAGGGCGGGCAAGTGAATCAGCCAGAGGTCCCGATACGGAAGTACCGGTCACGTGATGGACGGCGTGTTGAGCGCCATGACGGCAGTGATGCTTTGGGTGCCATCCTGGGGTATCCTGACAAGTGGCACGGTCTCGGACGGGGAGAACAGGAGATGAAAGTTCTGATCGTCGACGACCATGTGCTGATCCGGGAAGCGCTCCGTGGCGCCCTGAAGGAAATCGTGGACGATGCTGCAATCATCGAGGCGCCTGACTCGGCTCGGGCAAGCCGGAGCGTGGAGGAAAACCCTGACATTGGACTAATCCTGCTCGACCTCTATCTTCCGGACGGGAGCGGCCTCGACTTCCTGGCCGAGTTGCGTGAGCACCATCCCGCGATTGCCGTGGCGGTTCTGTCGGGCAGCGATGACAGGAAGGACATCGCCAGGGCGCTTGAGCTGGGTGCGGCCGGGTTCATTCCCAAATCGATCCAACGCGAGGTCATGCTCGGTGCCCTGAAGCTGATCTTCTCCGGCGGTGTCTATATCCCTCCCGAATTCCTCGGGCGGTCAAGGACGGCGCCAACCATGCCGCCGCGAGAAAGGCCGCCCTCGGCTACCGAGCTCGGGCTCACCCGCCGGCAGATGGAAGTGCTCACCCTGATGATGGAAGGCAAGAGCAACAAGGCGATCTGTCGTGTGCTCGACATGGCCGAGCCAACGGTCAAAAATCATGTCACTGCAATCCTGAAAGCGCTCAATGTTACTAACCGCACCGAGGCGGTCATCGCTGCGGGAGCTCTTGGACTCGGGCGGCAACGGGGCGCGGGTTAGTTCGCTCCGAACACCCCGACTTCATTCCATCGAGGGCACAGGCGCTTCCGTGTTCCCGCGCGGCTTCAACGAGCGGCTGAGCATCGCCCTGAGTTGCATTGGCAGAACCGGCTTGTGCAGCAGGTGGATGCCGTGATCGCGTGCTTCGCGCAGCCCTTCGGGCGCGGTGTCCCCGCTGATCAGGAACGCCGGGATCTCCGCGCCGGACTCGCACCGTATCTGCTCGATTGCCTGGATTCCAGTTCGACCATTCGCCAGCCGATAGTCGGAGATGATCAGGTCTGGTCGTCTCGCTTCGTCACGAATTTTGGAGCGTGCGGTTTCCTCGGATTCGGCGCTCAGCAGCCGGCAGCCCCAGCTTTGCAAGATGCTGCGCATCCCTTCAAGCACCAGCGGGTCGTCGTCGATTACGACCACTAGCTTGTCGCGGGCCGGGTCGGCCACTGCCGGCGAAACCGCCGTCTCGAGCGCGGCTCTGGGTTCGGCGACAAACGGTATCCACACAGAGAAGCGCGAGCCCTGCCCTGGCCGGGAATCGAACTCAACGGCATGGTCCAGCAGGCGTCCCAATCGCTCCACGATTGTCAGCCCGAGACCCAATCCATCACTCTGGCTCCGGCCGACCGTCGGGCGTAGAGCGTTGCTGAAGATGTTTCCCTGTTCCTCGACGGGAATACCGGGTCCGCTATCGCAGATGTCGATACGCAAGCTTTCGCCGCGCCGGCGGCACCCGATGACGACACCGCCACGTTCCGTACAACGCACCGCATTGGAAACAAGGTTCATCAGTATCCGCTCAAGCAGCACGGGATCGCTCCGTACCCAAGCGTCGCTCCGCACCACCGACAGCCGCAGTCCCTTCTGTTTTGCAGCGCCAGCGAAGGTCATCTCGATGCACTCGAGCGCCCGTTCGACCGGAAACTCCACGACGTTCGGTTCAAACGCGCCAGCTTCGAGTTTCGACATGTCGAGAAGCGATTCGAACAATTCGTTCATCGAGTTGACGGCCGCATCAATGCGTTCGACAAGACGATCTCGATCGGAGGCCTCACCCCCGGCGCGCAACTGCGCGACAAACAGATTCAACGCGTGCAGCGGCTGGCGCAGGTCGTGGCTCGCTGAGGCAAGGAAGTGCGATTTGTATTTGCTGGCGGCTTCGAGTTGTCGGCTCTTTTCGTTCAATTCGCGGGTCCGTTCCGCGACGAGTTGTTCAAGCCGCGTCGCCGTTTCCTTGCGCTCTTCAAGCAGTTGTCCCAACTCGATAGCGTTGCGGCGGAAGATTTCCACTGCCTGCGCCATGGCCGCGATCTCGTCGGTTCCCGTTACCGCGACCGGCGTGCGCAGCCGCCCGTCGGCGATCGCGAGCATCCCCTCGCTCAACGCAGCCAGACGGCGGGCGATATGGCCGCCGACATAGAGCCAGACTATCAGGGCCGATGTTATAATACTGAGGACGACGACGGCGACAAGGGCGCGGGTGCTCGACCGCTGTACGGACAGTGCGTCCTGGATCGCCTTGCCGATGTCCCCTCTGGCTGCGCTTCCCAACTCGTCCACCGCCGCAGTGAGTTCCGCCGACAGACTTGCCGTTCTGGCAATCCCTTCCTCGCCCTCACCGATCAGCGCAAGTTCTCGCCTGCGGGCATCGATGATCGAGTCCGGCCCCTCGACAAGTCCCTCGAGCCGGGTAGCCTGTTCAAGAAGCAGCGTGCGCAGCCTGGCGTCGAGTCCCTCCGCCGTAGCCTTCAGCTTGGCGAGGGACAGGCCGATCTGGAAATCGAGAACCGGCAGCCGTTCCGCTTCCTCAGCGGTCGAAGCGTCGGCCAACATGTCGACGATGGCGGAAGCGTGCCCCTGAGCAGTCTGCGCCAACCGCTGATGCTCGATCGATGAGTTCAGCCGTTCCAGCCGGTTGTCAGGCGCCCCAGCGCCGTTCTCGGTGAGCTGCGCGATCTCATTGTTGAGCACATTGAGCCATGGTGTGAGCAGGCGCTGTATCTCGGCGTTTGTCCGGTAGACCTCACGCCGCAGGGTTCGCACTCGTTCGCCGGTCTCGAGGCGGCGCGCTACGATGGCATCGAGCTCGCCGAGGCTTCTCGTCAACGACGAGACAATCAATTCGATATGGCCGAGCGGCATTCCGTCGGTCCCCTCTCTCAGTTCGAGAAGCATTCCGTTCAAGCGCTTCTCTTCCGCTGCGAGCACGGCCTTGACCTCGTCTCGCCGGCCCTGATCGGGTGCTGCCAGCAGCGCCGGCGCCGTGGCGATGATCCGCTCCGCAGAGCGCGATAGCTCGAACGCTGAAAGTGCAGGCGGCACGCGGGTCTCGACAACATCGAGGCGGCTGCCTACCTCACGGAAGGCGTAGATTGCCGCAGCTGCAGCCAGCGCGGCGAATGCCGCTATGGCAAAGAATGCAAGCAGCAGCCGTATGCGCACCCCGAGGTTCCAAGCTCGGCGCACCTGAATTTTCGTGCCGTCGGGCTGCGATGTTGTCACGGCAGATCCGCATTCAGCGTCTTTATGCTAGGCTAGCATACCGCCAGAGCTCCTATCGGAGCAAACCGGAGATAACCGATGAGACGGCGAGATGTTTTGACCGGCGCGGGGACGGCCGCAGCGACCTCCAGCTTTCCATCACCGGCAATCGCACAGGGGGTTCGGCAGCTCACCATGGTGACGGACTGGCCCGAGGGTCCTGGCGTCCTTCCAAGCGCCAGGCGGCTGGCGCAGACAGTGGCCGATGCATCGAACGGACGGATCACGATAAACGTCACTGCTTCCGGCGCCGTGGTGCGTCCGTTTGAAACCTTCGACGCGGTTCAATCCGGTGTCGCCGACATGTTCCATTCGCATATCGGTTACTTCGTGGAGAAATCGCCGGCCTTTCACTTCTATTCCGGTCTTCCGTTCGGCATGACGGCGAAGGAACTGTTTGCCTGGGTCCGGTTTGGTGGCGGTCAGGAGCTTTGGGACGAGCTGAGCGCCCGGTTCGACATCAAGCCGCTCCTGTGTTCCAGCACGGGCATTCAGATGGGCGGCTGGTTCCGCAAGGAAATCGCTTCGATAGAAGATATCAATGGGCTGCGTTACCGCATGGCCGAACCCGGCGCCGAGGTCTACCGGCGTCTAGGCGCAACCGTGGTCGTCGTGCCGGGGGCCGACATCATGCTGTCGCTCCGATCCGGCGCGATTGACGCTTGCGAATGGCTCGGCCCCTGGCTCGACATGGAGATGGGGCTGCACGAGGTCGCCAGCTTCTACTACTACCCAGCTTGGCACGAGCCGGGGACCGCACTCACACTGGGCATCAACAGGCGCGTGTGGGAAAGCCTCGAGGAGACCGACAGGCAGCTGATCAAGGTCGCCGCAGCAGGCGAGTATGCCGTTTCGCTTGCGGAGTTCGACACCAACAATGCGCGCGCGTTGGTTAGGCTGCACCAGGAGAGTGAAGTGAAGTTTCGCAGATTCGATGACGAGATGCTGAAGACCTTTGCCGAGATCAGCCGAAGCGTTGTCGCGGAAGCGGGCTCTACCGACGCGCTCTCGCAAAAGATCCATACGAGCTACCGGGATTTCCGGGAGACTGCGAAGGGGTGGAGCGACGTTGGCGAAGGCACCTATCTGAACGTCCGCGACGTCGGCTGATTGCCGATATCGACGCACCGGGCAGGCCGTAACCGGCGCCCGATTCCCTGGAACAGCTCTATTTCACAATGGGGCCGAGAGGCGTTTGAGTCAGGACTTCCGCGCCGTCAGGTCCGAGAAGCACGGCGTTTGAAAGGAAGTAATCACCTTTGCCCGTTCCCATGAGCCAGGAAAGGATGTGGAACGTCATGCCTTCGCGGACTTCCAGATCGGAATCGTGCCGGAGGCCGGTGACGCGATTTCCACCCGTCCAAGAGGGGGGAAAGCCGATGCCGACTGCATAGCCGCAATGGTGTCGGCGGTAATGGGCAAGCCCGGCATCGTCGACGGCGGCCTGCCATGCCTGATAGACTTCACTTGCCCGCACGCCCGGTCGGAGCACGGCCAGAACGGCAGTAAAGGCGCGGGTCGCGACTTCAGCCATCTCGGCGTCCTGATCGCGGATGGAGCCGACATGGATCAACCGCCCAAGTGGCGCGTGATAGCGACTGACGCAGCCCGAAAGTTCGATGAGGACGGGCTCGCCCGCGCGATAGACCCCGCTACCCCAGGTGGTATGCTCTTCATCCATGCGCTGGCCGGGGCGGATAAAGGGGCCGAAGCCCGGTGCGTCCCCACCGGCGCGGATCATCGCCGCATGGCATTCCGCCACCACATCGCGCTCGCGCGCGCCATCGACGATGGCGGTGATGGCCGCCTCGGCGGCTGCATCGGACACCACGGCCGCCTTGCGCATCAGGGCCTGTTCCAACGGCGATTTCACGAGCCGCAGTTCATCGACAAGCCCGGTTATGTCGGCCCAGTGGACATCCGGAAAACTCTCACGAAGCGCGTGACCAAAGCCATAGGAATGCCCCGACGACCAGGTTTCGACACCGATGCGCATGGCGCTATCGGCCTGTTCTTCTATCTCTTCGACCAGGGCCCTGAGCAAGGCGCGCGAACGATCCTTCGCCGCGAAGGAATCCTTGAGGAGCCGGACCGCGATGTCCGCTGCGGTCTCGCTGTCGGTGTGACCTTCGAAGAGAGCGTTGCGCACCTGCTTCTGGATGGAAACGCGCTCCATCAACCGCGTGATGAGAACCATCTCGCCCTCGGCGGGCACAACGAGGAGATGCGGCGCGAAATAGCCCCAATGGTCGAGGCCAGTGAGATAGAAGATGTTCTCCGGTGTTGACAGCAGTGCCATGTCGAGGTCGCGCGCCTCCATAGCGCGCCGGACGTTCTCCAGCCTGTGTCTCAGTTCGTCGTCGGTGAAGGGGTTTTCAAACATCGGGACAACCGCTCCTGATCGATTTCGCGGCAGACATATTCCAGATCTGCGTGGTCAACAGGTGCCTCGGTGTCAACCCGCCTCCAGAACAGCGCTCAGGAACTGACGGGTCCGCTCGTTTGCGGGATCGTTGAAGAGCTTGTCGGGCGGTCCCTGCTCGGCGATCTTGCCGTCGTAGAAAAAGCAGACGCGGTCGGAGAACTCCTTGGCGAACCCCATTTGATGCGTGACGATCAACATGGTGAGATCATGTTCGGTGCCCAGCTTGCGGATGACGTTGAGCACCTCGCCGACCAGTTCCGGGTCGAGGGCTGAGGTCACTTCATCGAACAGCATCACCTTGGGCCGCATTGCTAGCGCCCTGGCGATTGCCACGCGCTGCTTCTGCCCGCCGGACATCTGGATCGGGTAGTGGTTCTTCTTGTCGGAGAGGCCGACCATTTCGAGGAGTTCTGCAGCCCGCGCTTCGGCTTCGGCCTTCGGCAGCCCGAGCACGGACTTGGGCGCCTCCATGCAGTTGGCCAGCGCCGTCATGTGCGGAAACAGATTGAAGTGCTGAAACACCATGCCGATCTTGCCCCGCACGCGCCTCAAGTGCCGTTCGTTTGCCGGCACCAGCTGACCATTCTTCTCCATATGCGTGAGCGGCTCGCCGTCGACCCAGATCACACCGCCATTGATGCGCTCCAGCGTCATCAGCATTCGCAGCACCGTGGTCTTGCCCGAGCCGGAAGGACCGATGATCGCGACCTTCTCATTACGTGCGATATCGAGGTTGAGTTGGTCGAGTACCGTCAGCGCTCCGTAGCGCTTGGTAACTTTTTCGAAGCGGACCATGGGGTCGCTCATGACGGAGCTCCTACTGCAAATGATAGCGGCGCTTGAGCCAGAAACTCACCGATTGCACGATCGTCGAGGCGACCAGGCTGAAGACCAGATAGAAGAAGCCGGCCACCGTGATCGCCTCGATGTAGCGATAGTTCTCAGCGCCGAAGTTCTTGGCTTGCTGCAGCATTTCGAGGATTGCGATTGCGGCCAGGATCGGTGTGTCCTTGAACATGCCGATGAAATAATTGCCAAGGCTGGGAACGATGGGCGGAATCGCCTGCGGCAGGATGATGACCCGCCAGGACCGCGCAGTCGACAGATTGAGCGCAGTGGATGCCTCCCACTGACCCGCGTCAACATGCTCGATACCGGCGCGGTAGCACTCCGAACAATAGGCCGCATAGTGGATGCCGAGCACACCGATTCCCGCCGTCCAGGCGGGAATGACGATGCCGAATTGGGGACCGACGAAATAGACGAAGAATATCTGCAAAAGCAGCGGCGTCGAACGGATGAACTCGATCGTTTCGGCCATGGCGCCGGAGATGTAGCGATTTGGCGACTGGCGGATAAGCGCGAAAACCAGCCCTAGTACCAAAGCAATCGCAAAGCCGACGATGGTCGCCTGGACCGTCACGACACCGCCTCGATAAAGCAGTGGCAACGCGTCCCAGACATAGCTCCAATCCCAGATACTCATGCAGGAACCTCCCGCACAAAGCCCCGCGAGAAGCGTCGTTCCAGCCAACGCACGAGAGGCGTGATAAGAGCGCGTGCGATCAAGTAGTAGCCGAACAGCGCGATGGCAAAGAACAGCAGGTAATTCCCGGTCGCGTCGGCTGCCAGCTTGGCGGCGGTGGTCAGCTCGGTAATGGTGATGAAGAAGATCAGGGACGTGCCCTTGAGCAACTCGATCAACAGGTTGCCCCAGGGCGGCAGCATGCCGCGGATCGCCTGTGGCAGGACGATGCGCCGCATCATGGTCGAGCGCGAAAAGTTGAGCGCGATGCTCGCTTCATACTGACCGCGATCGACGCTCTGGATCGCCGCTCGCACGAGCTCGGCGCCATAACCCGACACATTCATGCCCACGCCGACAATGGCCACCGTCCATGGCGTCATGACGAGGCCAAAAATCGGGAGCACGAAAAACCACCAGTAGAGCTGCACCAGCATCGAGGTTCCGCGGAAGAACTCGATATAGGCAACGGCCATCCAGCGCAGCGGAGCAAGTCGCGAAACGCGGATCAGCCCAACCGCAAGGCCGAGCGCTATGGCGACGAGCGACGCCCCAAGGGTCACCAGAAGCGTGACGGTGACGCCTGTGAAAAGGGCTGCGACGCTGAAGCCGAGGGCAAACTCGTTCATTCTGCCGGACCCCTCATCACCCTTCCCCGGCAGTCGCCCGGGGAGGGTGATGACGTGTCAAGGGCTGTCTCAGCCCTCGCAGAGTTCGGCCGTGGTCGTGCCATCCGGCAGATTGGTCTCGGTATAACCATAGGGGCGCACCGACTCCATCATCTGTTCGGAGCCGATATACTCCTTGAGGGCCGCATTGAACGCATCAACTTCTTCCTGCTGGTTGGGCAGGAAGGCGAGCCCCGGATAGCCGTCGATAACCGGCGGCGTGAACGGATCGGCAAGTTCGACAGCATCGTCCTTGTCGGCGAATTCCTTCATGGTGAAGTAAGTGCCGCTGCCGGCGGCTGCGCGCCCGGCCTTGACCGCCTGCAGGATTTCAGCCGGGCCGGCGACCTGCATGATCTTGTCGTCCGCGATGCCGACCTCCTTTGCGTTCTTGACGGTGTTATAGCCGGCGCCGGTGACGAACGTCAGCTCCTTGTCGCGCACATCGTCAAAGGAGTGAAGGTTTTCGGGATTGCCCGCGGGCACCAGAAGCGCGTCTGCGAAGGTGCCAAGCGGCTCGGTGAAGAGCGCGTTGCGGCAGCGCTCTGGCAGGATGTACATGCCGCCAGTAACGATGTCGAAGCGGCCGGCCTGCAGGCCGGGGATCAGCGAGCCCCACTCGGTCACTACCGGCTCGATGCTGGTCGTGCCCATCTTTTCGAGGAGGTCGATCGTCATGGCGTTGATGAAGCCAAGCGGCTGGTTGTTATCGCCTGGATAAGCCCACGGGACTTCATTCGAGAAGCCGATACGGATGGTTTCGCCGGCTTTGATCTTGTCGAGAAGTTCTCCGGTCGAGGCCGAACCGGCCCATGTCCCCATGGTTAGTGCCGCCATTCCAAGTGCGGCAATCCCCCTTAGGATTGCACGTCTCATTTTTCTTCTCCCGTTGTTCTCCCGCTTTTCTCGTTCACTGTTTATGGCTGTATTATGTACAACATCATCCAGCTTCGCAATCATGCGGCCTCGTCAGCACATTTCGCCGACAAGTTACTTGGGAAGATCACATTCCGATGCGCCCGGAGAGGGCAGATGAAGTAGCCGAAGAGGAGGAGGCAGTATTTTGCAGATGTTTCTTGATACGCGTTTGCGCATCCTCTTCATGCGCAGCGCCGACACACCCAAGGGGGTCTACCACCCATGAGCGTCCTCATCCTCCACATTCTCTATCTCGTCGCCATAACGGCCGAGGCAATGACCGCCGCACTC
The DNA here is from genome assembly GCF_026162365.1 of Nitratireductor luteus. Classification (GTDB taxonomy): domain Bacteria; phylum Pseudomonadota; class Alphaproteobacteria; order Rhizobiales; family Rhizobiaceae; genus Chelativorans; species Chelativorans luteus. Next base: position 128,734 of record NZ_JAOANW010000006.1, read on the forward strand.
GCCGCCGGCCGCCGCAACATGGACTGGGTCGGTGTCTGCCTGCTGGCCGCCGTAACAGCCCTTGGCGGAGGCTCAACCCGCGATGTGCTGCTCGGGCACCATCCGCTGGTCTGGGTCGTCCATCCTGAATATCTGCTGGTCGTCGTTGTCGCGGCGATGACCACCATTGCCATCGCCCGCTTCATGCACCATCTGCGCCGGCTGTTCCTCTTCCTCGATGCCGTCGGCCTTGTCGTTTTCACCATCATCGGCTGCACGATAGCGCTGGATATGGGTCTGCCCGTCGTCGTGGCGATCGTCGCCGGCATGATCACCGGCTGCGTGGGCGGAGTGCTGCGCGACATATTGTGCAACGAGATCCCGCTCCTGTTCCGCGCCGAACTTTACGCAAGTGTCTCCATCGTCACGGGCGGCCTCTATGTTACAGGCATGCAACTCGGCCTGCCGCACGACCCTGTCATGTACACGGCGACGATCATAGGCCTGGCAATGCGGCTCCTGGCGCTGCGCTTCAACTGGCAGATGCCGAAATTCGTCTACACGCTGAAACTGCACTGACGAGCGCGGATGTCCTCGCAATGATGTCAGGGCCCGTACCCGGATCCACTTCGATCTTGCGAATCCAGCGCCATCTGCGGGCACATCAGGTCGACGTGGTCGTGCGTGCGATCTCGTGTCCCAAGCGAACCGTTTCCCGAACCAGCAAGTCGAGATCATCTTGCCGCGTCCGGTGATTGTTGATGGCAACGCGGAGGCAATGCTCCCCGTGTACCGTCGTATCCGAGATGGCTGCGGTGCCTTCTTCCTGCAGCCGCAGCATGATCTCGGTATTGATCGCCTTCAGCGCCTCGCCATCGATGCCGTCCGAACGATACCGATAGCAGACGATGTTGATGGTGGTCGGCGCTACCAACTCCAGAAGGGGCTCGGCTTCGATCAAGTCCGTGAGATAGCACCCCTGCGCGATGTTCTGGTCGATCAAGCGGCCGAACTTCTCAACGCCATGCTCCTTCAGCGCCATCCAGACCTTCAGGGCTCTGAAGCCGCGTGTTGTTTGTAGCCCGTACTCATGCAGCCACGGACCCGAGGCGAGGCCACGGGGGGTCGACTCCAGATATTCGGGCGTAACTGCGAACGAGCGGTGATGCGCAGGCGCGTCCCGAACGAGAACGCAGCCGATTTCGAACGGCGCATGCAACCACTTATGGGGATCGAGCGCCAGGGAATCGGCACGCTCGATCCCGGTGACGCGGTATGAGTTCTTGGGGGCGATTGTAATCAGCGCGCCGATGCAGCCGTCGACATGGAACCAAAGATCCTCTTGTGCCGCCAAATCGGCGAGCGCTTCCAGATCGTCAATCGCGCCGGTGTTGACCGTTCCGGCCGTTCCTATCACGCAGGCGGGACGAAATCCGGCTTCGCGATCTTCCGCGATCGCTTTCTGAAGCGAGGCGAGGTCTATCCGGAGGTCGGCGTCAGTCGGGATGCGCCGGAGGGCGCGATTTCCCAGCCCCAGCGCCTCCAGTGCCTTGCGATGGCAACTGTGAACCTGGTCGGAGGCGTAGAAGCGCAAGGGCTTCTCGATCGCTGCGACCCCGGTCTCGCGCACATCGGTGCCCGCCTTGGCGTTGCGCGCCACCGTCAGCCCGATAAGATTGGCCATCGAACCGCCGCTGACCAGCGTACCGCTGGCTGAAGCAGGGAACCCGATCATCTCCTTGCACCAGCTCACCACCTGGTTGTCAATGAGTGCGGCGGCATGGTTGCCACCACCAAGGTTGGAGCCCTGTATCGCGGCCAGGAAGTCCGCCAAAGCCCCGGTGAAGTTGCTGGATCCCATATACCAGGACCAGAAGCGCGGATGGATGTTGCCCATCGGATAGGGCATCACATTCTCCGCGACCTCCCGATATATCTCGGCGAGCGGCGCAGGCGAGCGGGGAAGCTCCGTTTCGAAAGTGGCCCTCACGCCCACCGGCATTTCCTGCCACACGGGCCGCTCGCGCACGTCCCGCAGGTAGGCTATCGCATCGTCGGCGATCCGATGCGATAGCGCCCGCAGTTCGGTCCAATCACTCGGATCGAGTGATTCTTCGACTGGCGCGATGCGTGGGCGGCGCGAGACATCCATCACTTCCTCCGTCGCGGCGTCGTGATCAGACAGCGAACTGATATCCAGGCGTCGAACGTGAAAGAGCCATCTCCTCCTCATCCATCTCGGCTTCGATCGTTTCGAAGAGCGGTGTCGTCATGTAGCGTTCGCCAGTGTCGGGGAGCACGCACAGGATCACGGACCCGGCGGATGCGCGTTCGGCGACCTGACGCGCCACGGCAAAGGTCGCGCCACCGGAGATGCCGGTGAAGATGCCTTCCTGCTGGGCCAGAGCCTTGGTCCATTTGATCCCTTCGGGTCCCGCAACCGGTATCACCTCATCATAGAGGCTGGTGTCGATCGCCTCCTGCAGCACATGCGGAATGAAATCCGGCGTCCAGCCCTGGATCGGATGCGGCTCGAAGGCGGGATGGCTGGCGGCAGGGGCGCCATTCGGTCTGCGCTCCTGTACATGGCCGCTGCCGATCAGCTGTGCGTTGGCGGGCTCGCTGAGCACGATCCGCGTCTCCGGACGTTCGCGGCGCAGGACGCGGCCCACGCCGGCCACCGTGCCGCCCGTTCCGTAGCCGGTCACAAACCAGTCGAGACGCGAACCGGCGAAATCGTTGATGATCTCGCGGGCGGTCGTTGCCTCGTGGATTGCGGCATTGGCAGCGGTCTCGAACTGACGCGCAAGGAACCAGCCATTGGCCTCGGCCAGTTCCACCGCCTTCTTGTACATGCCGAAGCCTTTCTCCGCGCGGGGCGTCAGAACCACCTTGGCTCCCAGCATGCGCATCAGCTTGCGGCGCTCGATGGAAAAGCTGTCGGCCATGGTCACGACCAGCGGGTAGCCCTTCTGGGCGCAAACCATGGCAAGCCCGATCCCGGTATTGCCGCTGGTCGCTTCGACGACTGTCTGTCCCGGCTTCAAAGTTCCGCTGCGCTCCGCCTCCTCGATGATATTGAGCGCCAGCCGATCTTTCACGGAGGACATCGGATTGAAGAATTCGGCCTTCACGTAGATTGTCGCGTGATCGACCCCGAGATTGTTTATCCGGATTGTCGGTGTATCTCCGACGGTATCGAGAATGCTGTCGAAGAGATGGCCTCGCCCGGCCGTGGTCCTGATTGCTGCCTTGTTCAACATGGTTGGTCTCCCTGGTTTTCGTTATAGGCTGAGCCGTCATTGCCGCCGCGGCCAGCCGCGGCGGCCATGAATTTTCAGTTCGTACGTGGATCGTCTTTCGGGTCGACATATTCGACGCCGAACGGTCCCATGCCGTTCAGCTGGACGATAGTCTCTTCTTCAGTCCAGGCAAAATGCGCCATGCCGACGGGAATGCGAACGAAGCTTCCCGGAGGCAGCAGGGGTGCAGCAGCCCGGTCGTGCTTCTCTCCACTCGCCATGCCGAAGCCGCCGGAGATGACTGTGACGTGCTCCTCCTTGGGATGCCTGTGAGGCGGCACATCGTAGCCGGCGGGAAACTTGAGCCGGATGACGAATGGACCTTCCTCCGCTGGGCTGCCCAGCAATACGGCTATCTCGGCGCCGGCCGGCAGCGTCGGCGGGCCGGCGCTGAACTTCACATCATCCGCAGGGATGACGGTATGATGCTCCTCAGCGGCGGAAGCCGGAAAAGCGGAGACAACGAGAAGCACACCAAGTGCGGCCGCCATGCGAGGTAGCGAGATGCGATGAACATGATGTATTTTCATGTCTGTTCTCCATCTGATGACGAATGTGCCCATGAACAATGGCCCAAGCCAGGAATGGAGGCATTGGCCTGCTTTGCTCATGCGCTTTCATGATGATCGCTGCAGCAACAAGATCGATCAAAGATGCAGCGCGGCAATTTCAATGATAGAACATAGATCCAAGGGCCATCGTGGGAGGAGGCGTGGAAATGCACGTAGAATCCACTTCACCGGACCTTGAAATCGGCACATCCGGAATTTGGGTTCGGATGCTCGGCCCTCTGACGGTCGAGCGGAACGGCGGCAAGCTTGAGCTTCCGGCATCGCGCAAGATGCGCGCACTCTTTGCTTATCTCGCACTTGCCCCGCATGCCGTAGGCCGCAGCCGCCTCTGCGAGCTCTTCTGGGATGTGCCCAACGATCCGCGAGGCGAACTGCGGTGGTGTCTCAGTAAACTGCGAAGCATACTCGACGAGCCGGGCCGCCGGCGCATCGAGGCCTCCAACGACATGGTCGCGCTGGATCTGGGTGACTGCCTGGTTGACGTTCTCGAGATCGCCTCCGCGACTAAGGAGGGAATTCCTAATCTCGACGCGAACCGGTTGCGGGCGCTGTCGGAACTGTTCGTTGGTGATTTTCTCGAAGGGCTGGAGATCGATCGCAGCTACCAGTTCAACAATTGGCTCATCGCTCAACGCCGCCGCTTCAGGGCCTGCCACACGGCAGTGCTGGAACGCCTTGTCGGATGCCTTTCGACGGATTCCGATGAAATCTTCCCGCTCCTGGAAAAGTGGAGCCAACTTGCCCCCTTCGACGGGCAGGCGCATGTGAGGCTGCTGGCCGCTTTGGCAGCGCGCGGGAAAATAGGCGAATGCGAGGAACATTTGGCTGCCACAGCGCGAATGTTCGAGGCCGAGAACCTGGATCTCGATCCCGTTCGCAAGGCCTGGGCGGATATCAGAAATCGGCGGCCGGCCGCATTGCGCGCCGCGGACGCAACTCCCCGAGCACTGGTTTTACCCGATGACATCGCCGGTGCCCCCCGCAGAGCCTCGCTTGCCGTGATGCCGTTTCTCGATGAATTGAACAAGGACGGCCGAAGTCGTACCCTTTCGGAGGGGCTCACCCACGACATCATCACCCGGTTGGCGAAGTTGAGGAACCTCTTCGTCATCGCGCGGGGCTCTGTCTTCGCACTCGCGGAGCAGAGCGTCGGCCCCGAGGATGCCGGACGGAGGCTGAACGTCGACTATGTCGCCAGCGGCACCGTGCAGCACCGGACAGACCGCATCACTGTCACGGTAGAGCTTGTCGAGGCACGGACGGCCAGGATTGTCTGGACCGAGGCCTTCGATCACAAGCCAGACGATGCCTTCCTGGTTCTTGACGAGATCGGCAACAGGATCGTCTCGTCGATTGCCAGCGAGATCGAGACGGTGGAACGAAATCGCGCGATCCTCAAACCGCCCAACTCGCTGGATGCCTGGGAAGCTTACCACCGCGGCCTTTGGCACATGTATCGGTTCACCAAGCCGGACAACGAACTGGCCCAGCATTTTTTCCAGATGTCGGTGCGTCTGGACCCTACTTTCGCCAGGGCGCATGCTGGCTTATCTTTCACGCATTGGCAGAATGCCTTCCAGCATTGGGCGGATCGCGAACGGGAAAGCGACCGGGCTTTCGAGGCCGCCGGGTTAAGCCTGATTGTCGACGATCACGATCCGGCCGCACATTGGGCCATGGGCCGGGCCCTGTGGCTGAGAGATCGCCAGGACGAGTCCATCGGCGAACTGGAGAGGGCCGTTGACCTGAGCCCGAACTTTGCTCTCGGCCACTATGCACTCGCCTTCGTTCATTCGCAGTCGGGCGATCCGCAAACCGCAATCGGGTCATCCGATCATTCTCGCCATCTCAGCCCGTTCGACCCGCTTCTGTTCGGCATGCTTGGTGCCCGGGCAATGGCGCATATTCGCCTGGGGCAATTCGATGAAGCGGCGGAGTGGGCGCTCAAGGCGGCGGCCCGTCCCAACGCCCATGCCATTATACTTGCGATCGCGGCCCATTGCCTTGCATTGGCGGGGCGGGTCGATGAGGGTAGAGCCTTCGCCGCCACCATTCGCAACACGCTTCCGCATTACCGGATCGATGACTTCCTCGCCACATTCCGATTCACCGAGGATGCCGCTGCCCTGTTCCGTCAGGGCGCCAAGCGAATTGGGCTTGATTGATGCGCGATCATACGACCGCTTGCTCGATGCGGGAACGGCCCGGACCAAACACCTGGGTCAGAATTTCCCGATAAGGTCGGATGCAACAAGGTTTGAGCTCTGGCGCTTGCGGATTTCGAAGCCGAGGTCGATGGTCTTGCTCTCGCCGCCGGAGCCCTCGATCGCCTCAACGAGCATGTTCACCGCATGCCGGCCCATTTCGTAACGATAGGTGCGCACGCTGGTGATCGGCGGCTCGGCCGTCGCCATCATCTCAAGATCGTTGAAGCCGCAGATGCCCAGCCAGGCGGGCACGGGAATTCGGCGGCGCTGTGCCTCGAACATGACACCGAGTGCCAGATCGTCATTGTTGCAGAACACGGCGTCGAGATCAGGCGCGCGGTCGATCAGTTCCGCGAAGAGCTGAGCGCCCAGCGTCACCGTCGAGGCAGCCGTCGTGGTGATGACCCTGCTTTCGGAAAACAGACCCGCCCCTGAAGCCGTGTCGCGGAAGCCGCGCAGGCGGCGCTGCGAACGGGGATCCATGCGGGCGCCGATGAACCCGAGGCCCCGGTAGCCCTGCTCGATGAGATGCCGTGTGGCCGCACATGCTGCGTCGTAGTGGGAAAAACCGACCATCAGATCCACGGGGTTGTCGTCGATCTCCATGATCTGCACGACGGGACAGGCGGCCCTCTCCAGCAGCTCGCGGGATTTTTCCGACTGGTCGATGCCGGTGACGATCAGCCCGGCCGGCTTCTGGCCCAGGAAAACCTTCAAGAGGCTTTCCTCCCTCAGCGCGGAATAGCGCGAATTTGCCAGCTGGATGTCGTAGTCCGTGCTCTCCAGCGCGGTGTAGATGCCGAGCAGCACCTCGGCAAAGACGTTGTTGGTGACCGAAGGTATGATCACGCCGATGACGTTCGTCCGGCTCGAGGCAAGGGTGCGCGCCGCCGGATTGGGCACATAGCCGAGATCGTCTATCGCCCGCGCAATCTCCTCGCGCAGCCGCGGCGAGACCTTGTCCGGCATGCGCAGGGCCCGCGAAACGGTGATAGCGCTGACACCGACCCGGGCCGCGACATCCGCAAGTGTTGCTTTCCTGAAGTTTCGCACGATATCGGATTTCCAGCCGCATCTTGATGACGAATCCTATCTCACCCCATTGACATATGCCAGCGCCACCCCCTATGACAGCGCTAACATCGAGAACCATGCCGGGGAGGAGTGTATGGTCGGCCTTTGCAGGAACGTGGTGGTGATGGGCGTCTGCGGCGTGGGCAAATCCACAGTCGCCAGCCGTCTGGCCGCCCGCTGCAATGGCCATTTCCTGGAAGGCGACCAGTTTCATCCTCCCGAGAATGTCGGGGCGATGGCGAGCGGCATTCCGCTGACGGACAAGGAGCGCTGGGTCTGGCTCGGGGAAATCTGCAACGGGATCGGAGCACTCAATGCCCGCGACGACGCGCCCGTCTTCCTCGCATGCTCGGCGCTCAAGCGCAGCTATCGCACGCTGCTGCGGGTCCGCACGGGGCCCCTCGCGATCATCCATCTTGACGGCGACAGCGCGATCATCCATCAGCGCCTGCATGCGCGCCGGGACCATTTCATGCCGCCGTCCCTGCTGGGCAGCCAGTTGCGGGACCTCGAGCCGCCCGACACGCATGCGGAGGCACCCGTCCGCCGGTTCGATATCGCGCGCAGTCTTGACCAGATCATAGAGGAAGCGGAGCATTTTTGCCGGCGTCACGTTGCCAGCGCCGGTCGATCCCCAAGCGGGGAAACACCAAGCAGGCAACAAATTCCATGATGGCCGCTGGCCATAACTCAGGAGGAGAAACACCATGAAATTCATCCCGAAACTTGCGCTGGCCGCCGTGGCGGCGATCGCTCTGTCGAGCGCGGCCTCCGCCCAGGAGTTCTCGTTCAAGTTCCAGTCGAGCGACCCTTCGGGCAACCCTAACTTCGAGCTGCAGAAGGGCTGGACCGAGACGCTGGAGGAGCGCACGGACGGCAAGGTCAAGATTGAGCTGCTGCCTGTCGGCTCGGTGGTCGAGTATAACGAAACGCAGGACGCGATCGCGGCCGGCATTCTCGACGGCCATATCACCGACACCTCCTATTTCGCCGGCAAGGATCCTGCTTTTGGACTGATCGCCAATCCGGTCGGTGCGTGGTCTGATCCTCAGCAGATGTTCGACTTCATGTCCGAGGGCGGCGGCAAGGAGCTGATGAATGAGATCCTCGAGCCTTACGGCCTGCATTTCATCGGCGCCACGACACCCGGTCTCGAAGCCTTCGTGTCCAACGTCCCGCTGGACAGCGTCGACGATCTTCAGGGTCTGAAGATGCGTGCGCCCGAGGGCCTGGTGCAGCAGGTGTTCGCTGCGGCGGGCGCCTCTCCGGTCAACCTGCCGGGTTCGGAAGTGTTCACGTCGCTCGACAAGGGTGTCATCGATGCGGCCGACTACAGCGTCTTCTCGACCAACCAGGCGCAGGGCCTTAACGAGATCGCGCCGCACCCGGTCTATCCGGGCTTCCATTCGATGCCGCTTGTCGAGGTGTCGATGAACAAGGAGAAGTGGGACGCGCTGCCGGACGACATCAAGACGGCCTTCGAGGAGACCGTGGCGGAGTTTGCCCAGCACCAGGTGTCCACGCTCGCCGAGAACGACCAGAAAGCGGTCGAGGAGGCCAAGGCCAGCGGCGAGATCACCGTCCATGACTGGTCGCCCGAAGAGCGCGCCAAATTCCGCAAGATCGCCATCGGCGAGTGGGAGGAAGTTGCCGCGAAGTCGGAGAACGCGCAGCGGGTCTACGAGTTGCTGACGTCGTATCTCACCAGCAAAGGTCTGGTCCAGTAAGGACCGGCGCACCGGCGGCGGCAGTGCCGCCGCCGGCTCATCGAGGGAGGGTCTTATGCGCGACGACGATCTGCCGGATGTCGAAGCGGTGCTCGAACAGGAAGTCGCCGCCCCGTTGCCGGAAGCCGGCATGCTGGGCAGGCTGATCGACCGCGGCGGGATCGTCTTCGCGATCGGCATCGTCCTGGCAATGCTCATCCTGATCCAGGAGGTCGTCCTGCGCTATTTCTTCAATGCGCCGACCATCTGGGCGCACGAGACGACCGTTTTCCTGGCCGCCACCGCCTTCCTTTATGGCGGCCTCTACTGCACGGTGCGCAACTCCCACATCCGCGTGGTGCTGCTTTACGATCTGGTGCAAGGCCGTGCGCGGCGCGTGCTCGACGCGGTGATCTCCCTCGTCTGCATGATCGCCACCGGCTTTTTTGCCTGGGCGGCCTGGCTGATGGTGCAGCGGGCCATCTTCAGGCCCGACGGCAGCGTCAGGTTCGAAACCTCCGGCAGCGCCTGGGACCCTGCCTTCCCCGCCTTTCTGAAGCTGTTTCTGCTCGCGGTGCTGGCGCTGATGGCCTTGCAGTTCTTGATCCTTGCCTTCAATTTCGCCCGCGCGGCCCTGGCGCGCCATTCGGAGACCACCTGATGCCGGAGACAACCTGATGGAGGGGCTCGGGTTCCTCTTCGACCTCAAATCGCTCGGCATCGAATATGGCACGCTTGTCATGTTCGCCATGCTCTTCGGCCTGCTGCTCGTCGGCATTCCGCTTGCCTATGTGACGCTTCTGGTCGCGCTCATCTTCGCGCTGGGCTGGTTCGGCCCCGCCTCGGTGCCGCTGATCACCAGCCGGGTCTATTCCTTCGTCTCGTCCTTCGTCTTCGTGTCGGTGCCGATGTTCGTGCTGATGGCGGCGCTGCTCGACCGCTCGGGCATCGCCCGCGACCTGTTCGACGCGATGAAGCTGATCGGCGGCCGGCTGCGCGGCGCCGTCGCCGTGCAGACCATCTTCCTCGCCGTGGTGCTGGCGGCCATGAGCGGCATCATCGGCGGCGAGATCGTGCTGCTCGGGCTGCTGGCCCTGCCCCAGATGCTGCGCCTTGGCTATGACCGCAATCTGGCTATAGGTGTCATCTGCGCGGGCGGCTCGCTCGGCACCATGATCCCGCCCTCCATTGTTCTCATCATCTACGGCCTGACTGCCAACGTCTCCATCGGCGACCTTTTCACCTCCGCGTTCATCCCCGGCTTCATGCTGGCGAGCTTCTATGTCGTTTATGTGCTGGTGCGCTGCTGGCTCAATCCCGCCCTTGCCCCGCTGCCCGAACCAGATCCGCGGCCGCTGGTCGAGCGGCTGACGCTCCTGAGGGGCATCATACTACCGATCATCGTCGTCATATTCGTGCTGGGCTCGATCTATGGCGGCATTGCTTCCGTCACCGAAGCCTCGGCTGTCGGTGTCGCCGGCGTTCTCCTTTCCACCGTCGTCCGTGGTGAGTTTTCGCTGCACATGCTCAAGGCCGCAGCGCTGCAGACGCTGTCGACCTGCGGCATGATCGTGTGGATCGGTATCGGCGCCAGCGCGCTGGTGGGGGTCTTCAACCTGATGGGAGGCATCGACTTTGTCGCGGGCCTGCTAACGGGGGTGTCGGAGAACCCGACGGTCATCATCCTTGTGATGATGGCGATTCTTTTCGTCCTCGGCATGTTCCTGGACTGGGTGGGCATTGCCCTGCTCACCATGCCGATATTCGTGCCTGTGGTCATAAACCTGGGCTATGATCCGGTGTGGTTCGGCGTGCTGTTTGCCATGAACATGCAGATATCCTTCCTGACGCCGCCTTTCGGCCCGGCCGCCTTTTACCTCAAAAGCGTGGCGCCCAAGGAAATCTCGCTGGGCATGATCTTCCGCGCGCTGCTGCCGTTCATCTGTCTCCAGGCTCTGGCCGTTGGTCTGCTTATCGCCTTCCCCGGCATCACCGGGCGGTAACCATTGGAGCGCGCCGCTGCAGAGTTCTGTCACAAACCGTTGACGAAAACGATTTGGCAGCGCCTCGGCACCCTTCCTGTCCGCCCGTGCCAAGAGGATGATCGAGCTCATTGCCACGCGGGACCTGGTGGTCGTCTTCGTCACCATCACCAGGCTCGAAGAACGGGCGACTGGTCCAGGAAAGCTACGCCAACAGCGTCCACGCCGATCCAGTCGGCCGCACGCACGAAACGCCCTCCGGCATAGCTTGTCCCCTCCCTCCCCGTTCGGCGATCTTCATCTCACGCTGTTTGTCCGCCTGCCCGGTGCCTTGCGCTCAGGCCGCTTCGCGATCCAGACTGCGCAGCCGGCCATGACGCCCGCCACTACGATGGCAAGCCATGGAGCGGGCTTCGCCCCGACGTAAAATAGCGCGTAGCCGGTTATCATGCCTGCACAGGCTATAAACTTTGCCCGGCGCGACATTGCACCATGTTCGCGCCAATCCCGCAGCACCGGCCCGAAGCGGGGATGATTAAGCAGCCACGCCTCCAGCCGCGGTGACGACCGGCCGAAACACCAGGCGGCTAGGATCAGGAAGATCGTGGTTGGCATGACCGGCAGGAATGCGCCGACAAAACCAAGCAACAACATCAGGCAGCCGAGCGCGACGAAACCCGCCTGCCGGCCTACCTTGAGCCGGGAACGGATGTACCAGTCGCGCTTTCCGTCCATCGTCATCGCTCCGGGTGAACAGGCTGCCGGATCGCCACACCGAGATCGGCCATGACCGTCCTATCCAAGCGCGCATGGGGTGCATGGTTGCTGCCTTCAGCCGGTTGCCGGTCAGCGCAGGATATCGGCAAGTTTTTCCGGCTTCTTCTCGCCGCGTGTGAGGTCGAGCCCCGAGAGAAGATCGACCATGTGGCTCTTCATCAGCCCGGCCGCTTCTTCGGCACGATGCGCTTCGATCGCATCGACCAGAGCATGGTGGGCGTGGCTTTCGCACGTCGTGTCCCGTCGCTTCCAATAGAGCGCGATGATCAGCGACGAGTGCGAGACGAGGTCGCGCACCATGGCCGTCAGGACCGAATGGTCGGTGATCTCGGCGATCCCCACGTGGAAGCGGGCCGACAGCGTGATCGCCTCGCTGTCACGACCGGCATGCAGCGCTTCATGCTCCTTATCCAGATGGCGTCGCAACAAGGCAATGTCCTGCGGACCGGCGGAGCCTGCGGCAAGAGCGGCGACCCGCGGTTCGATCAGCGCCCTGGCCTCGAAGACCTCGCGCGCTTCCTTTATCGACGGCTTGGCGACGAAGGCGCCGCGGTTCGGCTCCAACCGCGCCAGACGGTCGTGGGCAAGCGCCTGCAAGGCCGAGCGGATGACTGTGCGGCTGACCGAATAGATGGAGGCGAGCTCATCCTCGGGCAGCTTCGTGCCCGGGGCGAGGCGGTGGCTGACGATGGCTTGCCGAAGGCCATGATAGATCGGCGACCAGCGTGTCGAGCGCTTTTCCCCGTCGTCTTCCAGTCGTAGTGCGGTCAGTTCGTTCATGTTTCCTGGCGAACCTATGGCATTTAGGCAGAAAAACAAGAAGATGGAGCGTCCGCATGAACGCACGGCGCTCCAACTTCCTTACGGATCCGCGCCGGAGCAACTTCGACACCAGCGCATAGCTGTTCGAAGTCTCACATTGTTCGCATCGCCGTCAATCCCATCGGAAACGGCTTGCCAGCGGTTACCGTTTGACGGGCGTCGCGCCCACTGCGGCGGGGGCTCCACCGGCCTCTTCATCGACCGGGGACAAGGGCGCATGCATTCCGGCATAGCGTTTGCCACGGGGAAAGGCGTAGCCGCCGACCTTCGACGTCTTCAGTCCGATGCCGGCCATCGCCTCCGCCAGCTTCACCGCGCATGCCACACCGTCAAGAACCGGGATGTGGTGCTCTCCCGTCAGATCCTTCGCCAGATCGGCCATGCCGGCACAGCCCAGCACGATCGCCTCAGCGCCGTCATCCGCGATGGCACGCGCGATCTCCCGCGAAATCTTCTGTCGCGCCTTCGAGCCCGGAAGCTCGAGATCCAGCACGGGAACATCCGCCGCCCTCACTTTTGCGCAGCGTGTCGCCAAACCGTATTTCACCAGATTGTGCTCGATAGCCGGCACGGAGCGGGCAAGGGTCGTAACCACGCTGAACTTGCCCGCAAGAAGCGCGGCGAAATGGAAGGCGGCCTCACCGATGCCGAGAACCGGGGCCTCCGTCACGCAGCGCGCCGCATCGAGGCCGGTATCGTCGAAGCACGCGATCACATAGGCGTCCATCATCGGCGCCTTGCGCATCTGCGTGAGGATGCCGGGTATGGCAACGACCTCGTCGTAATAGCCCTCGATGCTGGGCGGGCCGTCCTCAGGGTTGACGGCGACGATCTCCGTTCCGGGCGCGGCCACGTAACGGGCGGCCAGGCCGATCTTGGCGGTCATTGAAGCCGTTGTATTGGGGTTGATGACGAGGATGCGCATTCAGACCGGCCTCAAAGTTCGCCGCCGAGATAAAGTTTTCGGACCCGCTCGTCGGTCAGCATCTCGGCGGAGTTGCCGCTCAGCGCGACGCTGCCGGTGGACAGCGCGTAGGCCCGCTGCGAAACGCGCAGCGCCATGCGGGAATTCTGTTCCACCAGGAGAACGCTCACCCCCTCGTCGCGGTTGATCGCCACGATCGAGCGGGCGATGTCCTGGACGAGCTTGGGCGCGATGCCGAGCGAGGGCTCGTCGAGCAGAAGCAGGCGTGGCCTGCTCATCAGTGCCCTGCCGATCACCAGCATCTGCTGCTCGCCGCCGCTCATGGTGCCGGCCTGCTGGGAATAGCGCTCCTTCAGGCGGGGAAATCGCGTCAACACCATGTCGATGCTGTCGCGGATCTCGTTCCTGTCGCCGCGCGTGAAGGCGCCCATCATCAGATTGTCGCGCACAGTCATGTAGGGGAAGACGCGCCGCCCCTCCGGCACCATGGAGATGCCCATGCGAACGATCTCGTCGGGCGCCGTGCCGTCGATCCGCTGTCCGCGGAAATGCACCTGCCCTTCCCTGATTTTCTGCAACCCCGTGATGGCGCGCAGGATGGAAGACTTCCCGGCTCCATTGGCGCCGATCAGCGCGACTGTCTCGCCCTCCTTGACCTCAAGGGACACGCCCTTCAGCGCGTAGACATGGTCATAATAGAGCTTCACGTCCTGAAATCTGAGAAGCTGATCCATGCTAGACTCCGATCGTTTCGTCTTCGGCACCGAGATAGGCTTCGATGACATTCGGGTCCTGCTGGATGTCTGCCGGCGATCCCTCGGCGATCTTGCTGCCGAAATTGAGAACGACGATACGATCGGAGATGCTCATCACCGCCGGCATGTCGTGCTCCACCAGGAGGACCGTGATGCCGCGTTCCCTCACCTTGTGGACCATCTCCACCGCCTTGCGCGTCTCATCGTGGTTCATGCCCGCGAAGGGTTCGTCGAGAAGCAGCACAGCCGGATTTGTGGCAAGGCCGATAGCGATGCCGAGCGCGCGCAGATGCCCGTGCGGCAGGTTGCTGGCCGTCTCGTCGCGCATCGGGGCAAGGCCAAGGAATTCGAGAATCTCGTCGGCCGAGCGGCCGAACTCCGCCTGGTCGCGGCGTGCCGCCACCGTGCCGAAATAAAAGCCGGCAAGGCTTGCCCGCGAGCGCAGATGATGCGCAGTGACGACATTGTCGCGTACGCTCATCCCCTTGAAGATGGTGGTCTCCTGGAACGTGCGGACGACGCCCTTGCGGGCCGCGGCATGAGGAGCGAGGCCGGAGATTCGCTCGCCCTTGAAGCGCACCTCGCCGGCGGTCGGAATCAGGAAGGAGGAGATCAGCTTGAACAGCGTCGATTTGCCGGCGCCGTTCGGGCCAATGACAGAGAGGATTTCGCGCTCCTCAACGGAAAACGAGACGTCGTTCACGGCGACAAGTCCGCCGAAGCGCTTCGTGAGACCGACGACTTCCAGAATCCGACTCATGCTTCCACCCCCTTCTTCCGTGCAGGCACGCCGTTCCCCTTCCGCTTCGGCAGGCTGAGGCTCAAGAGGCCGTTGGGCAGCACCAGCATGAGCGCGATAAGCACGGACGAGAAGATGAGAAGCTGGAAACGGCCGGTCTCGAACAGAAGGTCCCAACCGAAGTAAAGAACGAAGGTGCCGAGCATGGGCCCGAAGACATAGCTGAGCCCGCCGAGGAAGCAGTTGAGCATGAAGTTCACCGAATCGGCGACAGTGAAACTCGACGGATAGATCGACTGCGAAATGGCCGCGAACATGGCGCCGCCGACACCGCCGAGGAAGGAGGACATGGCGTAGGCGATGACGCGCAGATAAGCGATGTTAACGCCGATCGAGGAGGCAAGCTCCTCGTTCTGCTGCAGCGATTGGCACAACTGCCCGATGCGAGACCGCGACAGGCGGTAAAGCCCGGCGAAGCACAACGCCATGAGAAGCACGGCCACGATGTAGAAGGCCAGCCGCGGGTTGGCCAGCGTGGAAAAGTCCGGAATGATCGTCAGGCCGAACAGGCTTATCTCGCCAGGTAACGGGATGCTGACGATCCCCTTGGCGCCGTTGGTGATCGGCAGCGCCAGGGCAAGAAGGCGGGCGACCTCGGTAAGCACCAGGGAGATCATGGCGAAGTAGACACCGCGCAGCCGCAGGATCGGCAATCCGATCAGCACACTTGCCGCCGCACAGAACAGGCCGGCCAGCGGCAGGGTCAGCCAGAAGGAGACGCCGTAGCCGGTCACGAGGATGGCGGAGACATACCCGCCCATGAGCGCATAGGCGCCCTGCCCGATATTGATGCGACCGATATAGAAGGTGATCCAAACACCGGCGCTGATGATGGAAAGCAGGGCCACCGAAGTGAGCGTGTAATAAAAGTCGGTCCGCCCTGTCAGGTTGATCAGCACCGGCACGCCGACGAGCAATGTCAGAAGAAAGGCCGCCGAGGCCGCGATCTTGGTTGTCCGTGTCATTGCATCAACCCCACGGCTTGCCCATCAGCCCGTTCGGGCGAATGCTCAGGAAGACCATCAAAAGGGCGAAGATCACCAGATAGGTGACGTCGCCGAACTCGCGAAGCACTGTCAGGCCGACCGATTCCATCATGCCCAGGATGAAGCCGCCGGCGATCGCCCCGCCGACAACCCCGGCCCCCCCGATCATCACCATCAGGAAGGCCTTGATCGAGATCGGTCCGCCGATGCCCGAATTGACGCCGGTGATGGTGACGAGCAATCCGCCCACGACACCCGCGAGCATTGCTCCAAGTGCGAAGCCGATCATGGAATAGCGATTGACGTTCACGCCCATCAGCTGGGCCGCGATCCGATCCTGCGCAAGCGCCCGCATGGCCCGGCCGGGTTTGCTGTACTGCATGAACAGGACAAAGGCCGCGATCATGAGTACGGCAAGCACCCCGACGAGGATGCGGTCGTAGGGCAGGATCACCGCGTCGGAAATGAAAACGCCGTCGATAATCTTCGGAACGCCGCGCTGCTTCTCGCCGAAGAGCAGAAGGATGACGGAATCGAGGAAGAAGGCGATGGCCGCTGCGAGGAGCATGGTGCTTTCCTCGCGCACGCTGCGCCTGATCACCGTCCGGAACAGATACTTTTCGATCGCCGCACCGACCACCGCCAACGTGAGGCCCGAACAGACCAGAGCCACCGGAAAGGGCAGGCCGAGCTGGCCGTAGATCGTATAAGTGACGAAACCGCCCAGCACATAGAGCTGGCCATGCGCGAAATTGAGGACGTTCATCAGCGCGAAGATGAGCGTGAGCCCGAGCGCGATCAGGGCGTATTGGGCGCCGAGATAGAGCCCGTTGGCGATTACCTGTTCCATGTCGAGGGTGTCCGCTGCCGGGAGGCTCGGGCAGCGCCCGAACCTCCGTCACTCGTGGAATGCGGGCGCTGTGTCAGTCGACTTCGCCGATGAACAAGGTCTCGAAAGCGCCGTCCTTGAACTCCGTCACCACCATCGGCACCGAGATCTGCCGCTTCTGGCCGAAGGAGGACATGCCGACATATTTCAGCTCGCTTTCGCCCTTGATGTAGGGGTTCGGCGCGGAGAAGGTCTCCATCGTCTTCTTGAACTCCTCGACATCATCGATCGCCGCCGGGTTCGCCTTCAGGGTCTCGATGATGTAGTCGAGCGCATAGACCTTGGTGTTGGACTCGTCGTTATATTCTCCATAGGCCTTGGTATAGCGCTCGATGAACTCTTCCATCTCGGGTGAGCGGATTTCCGGTGTGGACGCACCACCGACGGAGATGAAGCCGTTGGCGAGTTCCCCCGCTCCCTCCTGCAGCACATTGGCATCCTGGGCGGTCTCTGCCGAAATCAGCCCCTGATAGCCGAGCTCCCGCGCGGAACGGATGAGCTGCGGGGCGTTGGCCGGGGCCACGCCGGACAGGACCAGGAGGTCTGGCTGCAAGCGCACGATAGGCGTCATGATCGGCGTGAAATCGCGCGTGTCGGTCTGATAGGTGTCGTTCTCGGCGACCACCTCGAGGCCCAACGCCTTGGCGGCTGCCACGCCGCTGTCGCGCTGGCTCAACGGATCGGACTCGTTGGCCGCAACGAAGGCGACCGTTTTGACGCCCTTGTTTTCCATCAGGTATTTGTAGATGGCCGGTCCCGACTGGTAGTTCGCAACCATGCCCAGAACCGCATTGGACGCGGGCGGAGTGTAGAGCTCCTTCGGGAAGGCGTAGGGAAAGTAGATGATGCCGTTGGCCTCGGCAACGGGGCGCACGGCCGCGGCGCCGTCATCGACATTCGGGCCGACCACGTAGTGGATGCCTTCCTGAGCCATTTTCTCCATGCCGGCGATGGCCCGCTTCGGATCCTTCTGGTCGTCGAAGGTCACGATGCTGATGTCGTAGGTCTCGTCGCCGATCTTGACCCCGCCGATTTCGTTCAGCCAGTCGGCCCGCACCTGCATCGAGCGCACATTCGATGTGCCCCAGGCGGCAGCGGGGCCGCTGGTCACGCCGACGAAGCCGATCTTCAAGGTCTTGTTCTGGGCGGCCGCGGAGGACAGGGCCGCGGCGGTGAACGCGAGCGCGGAAACGGCGCCGATAGCCAGCGTTTTCAGTGTCGTGCGTCTATTGATCATCTTCATTCCCCTTCTGGTCATCGCGCTTTTTATACGGTCATGCTCTTTGGCTGCGCGGATGACGTCCAGCGAAGTACGAAACGACAAGATTGTCAACATCTGATCAAAATTTTGTATACAAAATTTTGATCCGGTTGGTTCGATGCCGGGGAGCGACATGCAGCGGCGGCGCTGCAGGGACCATCAAGGAGGTGCGTATCCTCGTATCGCGCCAACGGCATCGGTTCAGCCCGCGTTCGCCATCGCTGTCGCTATGTAATTGGCGATCATCAGGTCGAGATGGGCGCCGCCACCATTCTTGAAGACGGTGATCTCATCGTCGGATGCGCGTCCGGTCGCTGTGCCGCTGACAAGGTCGTAGTGGTCGCCCTTCACAGCGTCAGCGGCAATGACCCCCGCGGCGATCGGGATCGTGAGCTCGCCAATATGGCCGATCGTGGTTTCCCGGCTATCGACAAAGAGCGATCCGCCCGCGATCAGCGCATCGTCGGCTTCACGCATATCGGCCTTGAAGGCACCGATAAGGTCCACGTGCGTCCCCGGTCTGATCCAGGCGCCAAGCAGCACCGGTTCGCGCGCCATGGTGGCGGTCGAGATAATGTCGGCTGCGCCGGCCGCTTCTTCCAGGTCGGGGGCGGCGGCGGTCTCCACACCCTCCACGCGCATGGATCCGGCCAGCGCCTCGGCCTGTTCATTCCGGCGTGCCCAGATCCGGACGTGCTTGATCGAGGGCATAATCGCCGTATAGGCGAGGATGAGGCTGCGTGCTACGGTGCCCGCCCCTACGATCAGCAGCCTTTCGCTGTCGGGTCGGGCCAGAAGGGAGGCGCCCAGAACCGAATCCCCCGCTGTCTTGAATTCGGTGACGAGCCGGCTTTCGATGATTGCAGTCAGTTGTCCGTGTTCGGGCTCGAACGTGAACATGGCCCCCTGTATGCTGGGCAGGTTTGCCTGCGGGTTCTTGCCGAAGACGGTGACCGATTTCACACCGAAGCCGAGCCCTTCGATAAAGGCGCCCCGGCTGAGCAGAGACCCCTCGGTCGGACCCAGGAACATGTCGGCCACCTGCGCCTTGGGGCGCTCGTGACCGGACCGCAGTGCGGCGACCGCACCGGGCCAGGTCAGCAGGGGCGCGGCCTCGTCATAGGTGATCAGGCGTGGGGTGATCATCATGGTGTTCCTTCATTCATGAATTTCGCGCAAGCCGGGATGCAATTCTCCAGACATTGATCGCCGAGGTCCAGCCGAAGTTCCAGCAGTTCGAGTACACTGATGACCACGGCAGCGGTGAACATACGCACTCCTTCGTTACCACATCCACGGCGCTCGCATTTGGCTGTTCGAACGGTCGAAATAAGACGGGTTCCGCCAGCGCGTTACCAGGCAAGGTGAGGCGTGCGGCGATGAGTGCAAAGTATGTGGCTTTTCACGCAGAAGGAATTTTGGCGATCATGCGCAGGCTGCGCCGGCAGGCCGCTCCGAATGCACCCGGCAGGCTTAGATTTGCGATCGGTAGTGCTTTCGGCTCGCCTCGTGGATCGGCCAGGGGTGAACCTCGGCCCCGACCTGCATCTGCACGTGCCGCTCGACATGCGGCTTCTTGGTGCCGCCATTGGCCTCGCCCCAAAGGATTGACAGTTTCGTTCCCTGATCGGCCAAATCCGCACGTACCACCGCGAGTGAAATCCAGGCCCGCTCGTTCGCCGAATAGACGGGATAGGTAGACAGGCCGACCTGCTGACCATCAAGCAGCACCTGGTCATAGGGATGGGCGGCATAATGGCCCGCAGGCAGCTCCATCAGTTTGGGACCCGGATACTGATCCATCAGGCCACCGAAAATCCCGAGCACGTCCGACTTGTCCCAGACCAGCGTGACCTTGGTGCGATGATCTTGCGTCGCCATCTCCTCGAGCGCTCTGCGCCCGATGAAATCGTGGTCGAACTTCACGATGCGGCCATAGTCGAGGTCAAAGGGTGTGAGATAGAATTCCTCCACATTGTCCGGTTGAAAGCTGCCGCCAACCGAGCACGTCGTCTCGAAGCTGTCGGCACCCAGCCATTCACGATAGGGACGCATGGCTTCCCCGGTATAGATCGCCGGCAGCGGCGACGGGATCCAGCCCGATTCCATTGCAGCGCAGGAATAGGCCCGCGAGCCCGCCCGCAGCATGCCATACTTGCCGCCGATTTCGAGCAGACGATCGTAGACCTTCTCGGCGTCACCGATGGGTCCCCAGATTTCAAGCCCCTTGGCACCGCCCATCCCGTGGCTGAGCGTACGTGCATGGCATCCGGCGATGGTGATCTCTCCCATGTTGAAGAACCTGGTGACCAGCGGACCGCCCTCATTGACCTCGTTGAGGATGTCCATCGCGAGCGGACCCTGCACCTCGTAGCGATACAGCTTGCGCGGCTTGTTGGGATTATCGAGGGAACGGGCGTCTAGTTCGGTCCGAACGTCGAAGCCGGCATTTTCCGCCTGAAACTTTATCCAGTTCGCAAGGGGCGGCCTTCCGACATAGAGAATTTCGTCATCCTCCAGCGCAAAGATGATGCCGTCGCCGATCACATATCCATCATAATTGCAGCAGACCAACTGCTTGGCCTTGTCACGCCCGAAGCCCTCAAAGCTGTTGACCCCCACATGCGCGAGCAACCTGATGGCATCAGGGCCGCGCACGTAAAGATCGGCCATATGGTAGGACTGATTGAGCAGTGCGGCGGCGTGACGCCAGGCGCGCATCTCCTCCATCCAATTGGTATATTGCGGCTGGATAGGAAAGACGTAGGGGCCGTCCTGCGCGTTCTGCAACATGTGCGACGGGTTACCGACGCGTTTGATCTTATCTTCAAGTGATTTGTCGGCCATCGCCCGGACTCCTCCCGAAATTCTCCGTCGGAATACCTATCATCCAGCGCCAGCGCTGGCATATGCTCATATTGAATAGCCATGATCATCTTGGTAATATCTGTATATGGCAGAGGAAGCCCGCATTTCACTGAAGCAGATGCGCGTTATAGACGCTGTGGCAGGAACCACGAGCTTCGAGCAGGCGGCGCGAACACTGAACACGAGCCAGCCGGTCGTTTCACGGACGATAGCCTCCGCCGAGAAAGCCTTGGGCGTAGCCCTGTTTCAACGCGGCTGGAGCGGGACGGAACCAACGTCATGGGGTGAGGCTGTCCTGAGGCACTGCTCAGCGGCGCTCAAGCTGATTCAAAAGGCGGAAGATGACATCGCCATCGCCGGCGGTCCCCGTCCGAATCTCAGGACTTTCCTGCGATGGCATCATCTTGATGCTGTCGCGGCGGTGGTGCGGCTCGAAAGCGCCTCGGCCGCATCCGTCCACCTGAATATGACACAACCGGCGATCAGCCGGTCGATCGCCGCTATCGCGCAGTATTCCAAGCAGACGCTTTTCAAGAGACGTCGCCACGGGCTTGAAGCAACCGAGCAGGCACGACGTCTTGCGGCACTTCGCGGCGAACTTCTTCAGGAACTGGGCGGCATAGAAACCTTCACGCTGGACACGAAACGTCGCCTGATCGGTCGTCTGGCGGTCGGGATGCTACCCTTTTCGGGACAAAACATAGTGGCAAAGGTCTTTGGAAGTCTGTCCGACCGTTATCCGGATTTGCGGCTGATGGCCGTGCCGGGCAGCTACAACATGCTCGCAGAAGCACTCCGGCGCAGGGAGATCGATTGCATGGTGGGGATTCTGAGAAACCCGCCGCCCTACAACGACCTTCGCGAAATCTTTCTTTACAATGAAAAGTTCGCCCTGGTCGCCCGGCATGACCACCCCTGCCACTCCCAACCGGTGTCCATCTCCACCCTGCAGGACGAGAAATGGATCGTCGCGCCTCACCGCACGCCGGTGCGCGCCTATTTCGAAGAATTGTTCCGGAATGTCGGCGCCGTGCCGCCGACACAGACCTGTGAAATCCTGTCCTTCGGCAACGCGGAACAGGTCATCATGAACAGCAATTCTATCGGCCTTTTGAGTTACAGTGACGAGAACCTCAAAAGTCTTCCCGACAGACTGCGCAAAGTAGAGATCGACCTCCCGGGATCGGAGATCGCCATAGGGTTGACCATCAGGAAGAGCGGGGGATCGTCAGCGATACTCAAGGTCTTCGAAGACCACCTCAGAGCGCAGGCGTCCTAGGGTCAGGCGGATGCCTGCCCTCGGCTCTCACTCGAAACCGAGAGCCAGATTGTGTCAGCCTCCGTCTATCGGCACGCGCAATGCGCTCCTGAACGCTGCAGCGGCCAGTTGCTCGATCGCGTTCCTGTAAAGATCGCGTTCAATGAGTGCCTTTCCAGCCCGATGCGACTGCGCCAAATCAAAATCGGTCGATTTTTGAGGACCCTTCCCGCAGGACCAGGATCGGATGGCACGCGGATCGATTATCCCGCGCGACCGTTTACAGCGCAGTCAGTGCCGCCATTCGGATTGCCGTGGCAGGTCGCCAGCGACATCCACATGGGCAGAGTCGCTTGCTGGCGGCAATTCCTTTTCAGAGAAGCGAAGGCTGAGAAGCCTCCCGTCGTCGGTCAGAAGATGGAGATCCCCGCGAGCGAACACCTCCCGCAAAACATCCGCAGGCATGCGGATTTCGCCGCTGCCGGTCACCTCTCCGGGTCTCCTCAGGAATCCGTCAAAATCGTAGTCCGCGCGGGCGAGGGTTTCATCCCTGCTTTTCAAGACACCGGCCCCACGAATGCCGCCAAGATACTGCATTAGCGATCTCCTTTTAAAGAGTTCTGGTTAGACGAGTGCATCTGCGTCCAGAGCTGCGGCCAGTTCCTCTGGATCGACTTCAACCACCTGATGCCGGACGCCTTCGACGGAAATCGCTGGAATGTGCAACATCGTGGCCGTGCGCCGGTAGGCAAGAAAGGAGAGACCGAAGATCTCCTCCTCGTCGACCACCAGACGATAGACCCCGGCAGGCTGCCGAATGTTGAAGGCACTCAGCATGAAGGGTTGCTGGAACGTGATCTGGGTATCGGTGGTGCGAATGGTCATCGGAGCCTCCGGCTCTTCTTTCATCTCCCCATCCGGGCGATCAGGGGAACTTGGCTTACCGGAAATCCGCCGCCCTCAGCACATACACAGTCCTGCGGGCGCTGCCGTAGATCTCGCGCGCGACGTCGTGGATCGTGGCGCGCGCTGCATCGAACGCGGCCAGATAATCCGCTTCACCGGCAGTTGCGGTATGCAGCGCATCGGTCTCGACGAAGAAGGGCACCTCGAACATACCGTCATGGCCGATGAAGCGAACGCGCTGCCCGACTTCGTCGTAGCTGCGGCTTCTATTGGGGAAAGTAAGCGTCATGATCGTATACCTCATAGGAATGGATTCTCAGTTCGTGGGCTACAGCTCTCCGCATTGCTGGGTGAACAATGGCACTCCCTCACACGCTGATCTCAGGAGCGTCAGGCTGCTGCGGCATGGAGAGTAAGTGCGACGGTGGCGGCGCTGATCCCATCACCGCTTCGGCGCGGGACCAGCCGCAGCTGACACGACCGCTCCTTGCACGAGCGCTGTCACCTTAAGACACCGGATCCCATGGAGTGTTCTTTTCTGCGGCCGGGTGTAGAGGGCCACATCCTCATATAGTCTCTTTGGCAATCGAATAACAGGAGTGCCAGATATTCTTCTCGGCGCAGGCGGGTTAAGTGGTCCGCCCTCAAGGCCTGGCCTATGCGGACCGCCAAGCGCTAAAGGTTGAAAAGCCAGGGGTCGCCCTTGCTAGCAAGCTGGCCGCCCTCCATGCGCGTCTCATAGGCCGATGAGGCCAGGACTTGATGAAACCCCTTCAGTAAGCGAGCCTCCATCGGCGCGCAGCCCGCGGGCGCCCCGGCCGGAAAGCCATCGGGCCATGTCAGCCGCTTGCCCCATCAGCCTGGTCTCGGGCGCCTTGCCGAACTCGATCGGTTCCTGCCTGTCGGTGGGAGACAACAGAATAGATGTCCTGCCTGACCACGCGGCCGCATGATCCCGGATCAGCGCATCGATAAAATCCGACGGCATGTCGGCAAAACGGCCGCCACTGTTCAGGTCCACCGCATGGAGCCAGAGTGCGCGTGCGCGGATTTCTGGTGTTTTTCTCAGCGCCAGCCGCCGGCCCGCCGCATCCTCCACGCAAGCGTCCCAGTCAGCATCGCTCAGATCGCGCCATTCAACGTTGAGGTGAACCTCCGAATGGTCGAACAGATAACGCAGCGCGCGCGACGGCAGGGTTGCCCCAAGTTCGACATCGCCGCTCGCCACCTGCGCGACGCGCGGAAGGGGCTCCTTCCGGCCGTTCCGAGCCCAAGCGACTACTTCGCTCAGGATACGAGCGTGGTAGCCGATATGTGCGATGATATGGCGCCGCGACAATCCGGGCAGCGCGGAAGGCGCGTCGAGATCGGCATCCGACAGCTCGTTGAGGAGGCGTGCGAAATAGGCAGTGCCGCGACGCGCCCAATCGAGTTGGCGGACGGGTGCGGCGGCCGCATCGTATCGGGCGCCACTGCCCTGCCGGGCCCGAAGTGCAGCGCGCGCCTCTTCGATGCTCTGACCCATCAATCGCCCACTTCCACATGGGTGCGGGCGAAGTTCAGCCGCTCCATGATCGGCGCATCGGAAAAGCAGAACAGATCGAACTGCGTTTCGGCCTGGAGGGACCAGCGCACCCAGGACGGGATCACGAATAGGTCGCCGATATTGAGCTTGTGCCTCACGCCATCGATGACAACTGCGCCCTCTCCCTCGAACACCTGGAAGACGGACGAGCCCACCTCCCGCCGCGTCGGCGTTTGCGTGCCGGCGCGCAGGCGATGGAACTCGCAGCGGATCGTCGACATCACGTCGCCACCCGTCGTGGGATTGACATAGCGGATGGCGGCATGGCCCTGCTCCACCGTCGCGGGCTGCCCCTCCTCCTCCAGCAGGAGCTGCTCGGTCAGGGCGCGGTCCGTGTGCTCCCAGCGATAGGCGCCGATGGGCGAGCTGACGGTGTCGCTAAGCCCGGACAGGGGACGCAGGCCCGGATGGCACCAGAGCCGCTCGCCCCGCGAAACGCGTGGCGTGGCGTAGTCGGTCACCCGGTCCGAGCCGAACTCGAAGAAGCCGACATCATTCTGCTGCGCAAAGGGGATATCGAGCCCGTCGATCCAGGCCATGGGTTTGTCGGTGTCGTTGTGATGACCGTGGAAATGCCAGCCTGGCGTCAGGAGCAGATCGCCGCGGCTCATTCGCACCGGGTCACCATTGACAACGGTCCAGACCCCCTCCCCTTCGACCACGAAACGGAAGGCGTTCTGCGCGTGGCGGTGCTCAGGCGCGGTTTCCCTCGGGCCGAGATATTGGATCGCGGCCCAGAGCGTGGGGCTGACATAGGCGTGGCCGCCCAGCCCCGGATTGGCGAGGCCGATGGCCCGCCGCTCGCCGCCACGCCCAACCGGCACGAGTTCGCCGGACTGCTCCGCAAGCGGCAGCAGCTCCGCCCATTTCCAGATGTGGGGCACAGCTCGCGGCTTGGGATGAATCGGCATCAGGTCGCCGAGCTGGGTCCAGAGCGGAATGAGATGCTGCTCCTCGAATCCCTTGTAGAGGGCGCGCAGCTCCAGCGTATCCTCTGGTTGCATTTCGTTGGCGGGAGTGTCTTCGTTTTTGTCAGGCACGGCGTGTCCTCCTGCTTGCGAATTGATGGTCAGGCAGCGTCCGGCTGGTTAGGGGGTGCCGCATCCCTGAAAGCGGGTATCTGGTCCAGCCGTTCAAAGATGCGGCCGATCGTCGGCCACGCCGACGTGCCGATTTCGAAGCGGCGGTTGTTCCAGACCTGCGCGTAAAGGCAAAGGTCGGCGAGCCCCGGCTTATTGCCATGACAGAGTTGGCCGGTCATGGGATCCGACGACAGCATCTTTTCCAGCGCATCGAAGGTGGTTTCGACCCAGTGGGTGAACCATTCCTTTTGCGCCGCCTCATCGGCGCCGAAGCGGTCCGCCAGATAGCCCAGCACCCGAAGATTGTTGAGCGGATGGACCTCGCAGGCGCTCATCAGCGCCAGCGCCCGCACCCGCGCCCTGCCATCGGGATCGGACGGCAGAAGGGCGGGTTCGGGATAGGTTTCCTCCAGCCACTCGATGATCGCCAGCGACTGCGTCATGATCGTGCCGTCCGGGCGCTCGAGCGTCGGCACAAGGCCGGCCGGGTTCATCGCCAGGTACTCCGGCGTTCGCGTATCTCCCCGCCGCAGGACATAGGGTACGTAGTCGTAGTCCAGGCCCTTGAGGTTCAGCGCTGCGCGCAGCCGCGTGGACGTCGATGAGCGGAAGAAATTGTGCAGCGTCAGGGTCATCGTTATTCCCTGGGGCCGATCTCGGTAACGATCTCGCCCAGCCCTTCGATGCTCACCACGCATACGTCGCCCGACACCAGTGCTCCGACGCCTGCCGGCGTACCTGTCATGATCAGGTCACCGGGCGCCAGCGCGATGGAATGCGACAGGAACGAGATGATCTCGGGCACAGACCAGATGAGCTCGGTCAAATCTGCGTCCTGCCTGGTCTCGCCGTTGACGGTGAGCCGGATCGCGCCTTTGTCCGGGTGCCCGACCTTGCCCACCGGATGAACCGGGCCGATGAT
This sequence comes from Nitratireductor luteus, assembly GCF_026162365.1. Classification (GTDB taxonomy): domain Bacteria; phylum Pseudomonadota; class Alphaproteobacteria; order Rhizobiales; family Rhizobiaceae; genus Chelativorans; species Chelativorans luteus. The sequence goes on from NZ_JAOANW010000006.1 coordinate 155,391, forward strand.
CGCGGAATTATCGAAGGCCTTGCCGAAGTCCCAGGGCCGTCCCTTGTCGCGCGCCTGGAGCTGCAGGTCGCGCCGGGTCAGATCGTTGCCGATGGCATAGCCCCAGACATGCGTCAGTGCCTCCGCCTCGGGAATATCGCGCCCGCCCGTGACGATGGCGACGACCAGTTCCGCCTCGTAGTGGAAGTTCTCCGTCTGCGGCGGATAGGGAACGGTTTCGCCCGCGTCCACGACCGCGTCTGCCGGCTTGCTGAAGAAGAACGGCAATTCGCGTTCCGGGTCCTTGCCCATTTCGCGGGCATGGGCGGCGTAGTTCCTCCCGACACAGAAGATGCGCCGCACCGGAAACCTGTCCGGGCTGTCGGCAACTGCCACTGTCGCGACCGGCGCGGGAGAAAAGACGTAGGACATTCGTGTCTCCTTGTTGTTGAAGCCAGTTAGCAAGTCGATGCGTTATTGCGCAGGGTGAGGAACGGAAACGGTGCTTTGCCGGTCCCGCCCCAGCAGCCAGAGCAGAACCAACGCGGCTAAACCCGCCCCGTTGATCCAGAGCGTTGCAGCTGCGAGAATGCCCGGCGGCAGCAACAGAGCCGCGCCCGCAAGCCCCGTCAGGATCCGCCGGACGATGCCGGCGGGGCCATGCAGCCAGCCGATGAAGGCGCTCGAGATCGCGTAGACCCCCAGGATCGCCGTCGCGACCGCGACCACGATCTCAACCGGGTCGCCGATCAAGAGCAGGGCGGGCGAGAATACGAAGAGGAAGGGAATGATATAGGCGGTCCAACCGAAGCGCATTGACTCGAAGGCCGTCGCCAGCGGCGGAGCCTTGGCGATGGAGGCCGCGAAGAAGGCACCGATCCCGATGGGCGGCGTCACCATCGACATCATGCCGAGATAGAAGATGAAGAGGTGCGCGGCAATCGGCTCCACGCCCGTCTCGATCAGCGAGGGGGCGACGAGCACGGCGAGAAGCAGATAGACGCCCACGGTGGGCATGCCCATGCCGAGCACGAGGCAGACTGCAGCGGAAATGAGCAATAGCAAGAACAGGTTGCCCTGCCCCAGATCGACCAGCGCGAACGTTACGGCAAATCCGAGACCGGTCACGTTCAGCACGCCGATAATGAAGCCGGCCGCCGCGGAAATCATGATGATGTCGATGATCGACTGGCCGCTTTCGACGGCGGCACTCCAGAGGTCGCGCAGCGACATGCGGGACTTGCCGTAGCCCATGAAAAGGCCGATCAGCAGGGCGGCACCGCCACCCCACAGAGCCGCGGTCTCGGCCCGCTGGTTGAACCAGAACAGCGCGGCGACAATTGCCGCAAAAGGCAGCGCGAAAACCCATCCGCGTGACAGGACGCGACCCATAGGCGGGATCTCCTCGCCCTCCACCGGCCTGATATTGTGCTTGGCTGCCTGGAGGTCGGCCTGCACATAGAGAGCGACATAATAGAGCAGTGCCGGCACGATCGCCGCCACCACGATTTCCGAATAGGGCTTTTGCAGGATGTCGGCCATCAGGAAGGCCACCGCACCCATGACAGGCGGGGCGATCTGCCCGCCGGTTGACGCCACCGCCTCGACGGCTGCCGCCGTGGTGCGGCGGAAGCCGGAATTGATCATCAGCCGTATCGTCACCACGCCGGTCGCAACGATGTTCGACACGACCACGCCCGAGATGGAGCCGAACAGGGCCGACGCGACGATGGAGATCTTCGCGGAGCCGCCGCGCCTGTGGCCCATGCTGGCGAGCGCGATGTCGTTGAAGAAATCAGCGCCACCGGAGCGCAATAGAAGCTGGCCGAAAAGGATAAAGGCAACGACGACGGTCGCAGCAACGTTGAGGGTGATGCCGAACAGGCCGTTAGGATCGAAGGCAAGATAGACCGCCATGCGCGGCGCCTGGACCTCGCGGGTTTGCAGGATGCCCGGCACCAGATGGCCGATAAGCCCGTAAAGCACGATCGCCAGGACGACGACGACGAGCGTTATGCCCACCGTCCGGCGCAAGCCTTCAAGCACGAGGAGAAACAGAAGGCCGCCGACGATCAGCGCATCCCACGGCAGCATCATGGCGCTGGAAAGGAGGGCCGGATAGGCCAAGGCCACATAGAAGGAAAGGCCGAGGCCGAGCGCAGCAAGGATCAAGTCCGGTATCGGCGGCGCACTGGTTGTGTCGTCCGATCGCCGTGCGCGGCGGACAAGGAACACGAGCCCAAGGCTCAAGCCGAGGATCACCGCCAGGAACTGCTCGGTATAGTATGAATAGCCAAGCCGGGACGGCAGGTCAGCGGCCTGCGCCACGGCGAGCAGCGTGAGGGTGCCGGCGAGCGCATGAACCAGGTGCCGGACCCATGCTGGTCCGCTCACATCTTCCGGCGCACCGGATGCGATTTGCGGGGTGTTGTCGCTCACGCTCTACCCTTTCGATCCAGATCGACCGGGGCGGCGTCAATGCCGCCCCGCGAAGCTAAAAGACTATTCGGAATCCGGCTGCTCGACGCCGCGCTCTTCGAAGAAGGCGATGGCGCCGGGGTGGTACTCCAATCCCGGGTAGCTCTTGTAGGCGGTCTGGAGATTGAGCGCCTTGAGCGGCGGATAGGCGTTACCGATGGCTTCGGTGTTGTCGAAGATGACCGACAGGAAATCCTTGACCTGCTCATCCGGCACATGGCTGCCGGCCACGAGGATATTGTCCCACGTCACGAACATCATCGGCTCCTTGACGCCAACCCGCGGCGGTGCGGGGGTGACCTCGGAGAAATAAAAGGCCGGGCGGACCGCCTGAATTTTGGCGAGGTTCTCGTCATTGGCTTCGACGGTCAGGAAGCGCACGCCGCCGACCGAGGCGTCGATCTCGGCAACCTTCGGTCCGCCGACGGCGAAGAAGGCGCTATCGACACGCCCGGAAGCCATGTCGTCCGAGCCGCGGATCAATTCCGGCACCGGTACCTGCTTCACGTCATCCCAGCTCAGCCCGCCGGCGGCGAGGATGGCGGTGATGTGGGACCTTGCGATCGGGAATCCGTCCCAGCCCGAGGGCACGCTTTTGCCCGCGAGATCCGACACTGTGGTCAATCCGGAGCTTTCCTTCACATAGAGCCCGACCGGGAAGGGATTGATGCGCGCAATGACCCGCAGGTTGGGCAACGCGGTACCATATTCGCCGCTGCCCGCGACCGCAGAAATGGCGTCGTTGACATCGTTGAGCGCGAACTCCGCGATGCCTTCGTTCAATGCCTGCATCATCTGTGCATTACCGCCGTAAGGCTGCACCACCATGCGCAGATCGCTGCTTTCGCGCGCCTGACCGGCAATGACGGACGACATGGTGTTCCACACCGATCCCTGTGGCGGGGTTGCGATGGAACTGACCTGCGCGGCGGCGGGCACGGTTAACCCGAGCGCCAAGCTGGCTGCCAATAAATAGTTGCTGATCTTCATTTCATTCCTCCCATTGATAAGAATTGTTTGCCGAACCGTGCCGAGGAGCCTCCCAGCCCTGTCACAGACTTTCCTCTTTCACTGGCAAGAGCGCTTGCCGGTCTATCTTTCCGGTGCCGGTCTTGGGCAGGTCGGCGACATACTCGACGATGCGTGGATATTTGTATGGCTGTAGCCGAGACTTGATGTAGGCGCGCAGGGTTTCGCTCAGTTCGTCACTCCCGGCTTTACCCTCGCGCAAACGGACCACGGCTCGCAGAGTCATCCTGCGGTCTGCCATTTCGTGCGCCATCACGGCACATTCGTGGACGTCGGGATGCTCGTTCAGGCAGCGCTCCACCTCCAGCGGCCAGACCCACTGGCCCGAAACCTTGATCAACTCGTCGGCGCGCCCCTGGAAGTAGTAATAGCCGTCCTTCTCGATAAAACGGTCGCCGGTATAGAGCCAGTCTCCGCGCATGGTGTCGCGGGTCTTGTCCGGCCGGTTCCAGTAGCAGGGGGCCGAGGAATGGCCGCGCACGAACATCACGCCTTCCTCGCCGGGACCTGCCGGTTTTCCCTCAGGCGTCTCCAGGCGCACCTCATAGCCCGGGACGCGGGCGCCAGCGGAGCCGATGCGGTGGTCGTCCAGGGAGTTGGACAGATAGATGTGCAGCATCTCTGTCGAACCCAGCCCCTCGGTTGGGCCGTGCCCCGTCAGCGCCTTCCAGGAGTCATAGATTTCCTGCGACAGGATTTCAGCCGCCGACATGGACTGACGCAGCGAGCTCAGATCGCGCGCCTCGACACCTTCGGTCCGCGCCAGTGCCGTGTAGAGCGTCGGAAGGCCAAAGAGCACCGACGGGCAAAACTGCTCGATTGTATCCAGTACCGCGTCGGGGCGCGGCTGACCCGGCAGCAAAAGCGTTGTCGCGCCGATGGAGAAGGGAAAGGTGATCGCGTTCCCGAAGCCGTAGGCGAAGAAGATCTTCGGCACCGAAAAACAGATGTCGTCGGCACGCAGCTTCAAAACGTGCTTACCGAAGGAGGCCTGCGTATAGGCCATATCGTGATGCAGGTGGACAATCCCCTTGGGCCGACCGGTCGAGCCGGAGGAATACATCCAGAAGGCCATGTCGTCCGGGCCGGTGTCGGCACAGTCGAGCGTCTGCGGCTGTCCGTTCAGGAAGTCAGCGGCTGCGATGCGCCCTGCCCCTTCGGCCATGCCGTTGGCGATCACCACCTGTTCCAGCGCTGTGCCGTTCAGCGTCTCCGGCCCAAAGCGGTCCGCCAGGGATGCCTCGCATACAGCGATCCGCGCGCCGGTGTCCTGCAGGAAGAAGTTCAGGAGGTCGGGCGTGGTCTGTGTGTTCAGGAGCACAGGCACGAAGCCGGCGCGCACCGCCCCGAAGAAGGCCGCCGGATAGGCCGGCGTATCATCGAGGAAGAACGGGATGCGGTCCCCCCGCTTCAGCCCGGCGGCGATGAAGGCGTTGCCCCACCGCGCCGCCTCTGCCACCAGTTCGGCATAGGTCAGTGTGCCGGCCGGCCCGATCACTGCGGGCTTGTCGGGATTGCGGGCGAGATTGTCCCACAGGATGGCGGAGCAGTTCGGGTGTGCAGCCCTGTCGAAGCCAAGTTCGACGGCACCGGGCGCATCGTCCTTTACCGGGTCGGCAAGAGCGCTGCCTTCCGCCGCCCTCTCGGCCTCGTAACGGGCCATAAACCCCGGCGCGATCTTGCGCAGACGCTCCATGTCCATCCGGCCGGAGCGCGTCAGGTAGTCGAAAGCGAAATCGACCGGCGGCAAAGCCATCTTCGCCGCAAAGCTCTCATACCAATTTGCAGAGGTGTTGGCAGCGTCGACAATCTTCTTGGCGACCGGCTGCCGCTCGGCCTGGTAGGCCGCAAGCGCCTCATCGACATCGTCATGCGCGGCCAGCGAGCGGACGAGCGCGATGGCATCCTCCATCGCCAGTCGCGTGCCGGAACCGATCGAGAAATGCGCGGTATGGGCGGCGTCGCCCAAAAGCACATGCCGCCCCGTGACCCAGTTCTGGCACCATAGCCGCGGAAACTGCCGCCACATGGACTTGTTGGTGATCAGCGGCGCGCCTTCCAGAACGTCGGCAAAGATCGTTTCACACAACCGCGCGCTCTGCGTTTCGTCCATGTCCGCAAAGCCGTATGCGCCGAAGGTGGCCTCGTCGCATTCGACGATGAAGGTGCTGCGGTTCGGGGAGAACCGGTAGTGATGCGCGTTCAACGCCCCCTTCTCGGTCTCCACGAAGGTCTGGGTCAGCGTATCGAAGGGGCGTTCCGTGCCGAACCAGGCGAAACGGTTGCTGAAATGCTCGAGCACCGGCGCGAATTCCGCCTCGCGCGAACGGCGGACCAGGGAGTTCAGCCCATCTGCTCCGATAATGAGATCCGCCTGCAATTCGTCAAGCGCGGTCACCGTATGCGAGAAGCGCATTTCCACGCCGACTGCTTGCGCCCGCTTGCGCAGGATCTCGATCAACTCCAGCCGGCCAATGGAGGCAAATCCGACGCCGTCGAGGATCACCTGCCCGGCTGGCAGGTTCAGCGTCATATTCCGCCAGCGCTCCATGCGCGGCGTCACAAGATCATGGGTCTCAGGATCGTCGGCCTTGAGGAAATCCAGCGCCTGGTCGGAGAAGACAACACCAAAGCCGAAAGTCGCGCCTTCCGGATTCTGCTCGGTTACACGCACCCGCGCAGCCGGCAGGAAACGTCGCAGCAGGATCGCGGCATAGAGCCCTGCCGGACCTGCACCCAAGATCTCGATGCTGGACAGCCTAGCCATGTCTCCTCCCAAACTCACTCGACAGATTGAGATTAGAAGGATAGATTGTTTTCCATATTATGCAATGCTTTTTATGGAGCAGAAAATGCGAACGGCGCACAGCCTTGATTATTCGATCAGTTTCGGCGATTGTGATCCTGCCGGAATCGTCTTTTATCCGCACGTTTACGCATGGTTCGACCGCACCTTCCACGACTGGCTCAGGCGCTTCGGCGGGCATGGCGCGATTTGCGAAACGCTGGGAGCCATCGGTCTGGGGCTTATGGAAGCCGGCGCCCAGTTCCGTCGGCCGATGCGCGATGGAGACGTCCTGACCCTCACCCTTTCCGTCGAGGAATGGGGCCGCAAAACCCTGCGCCTTTCCTATGAGGGGCGTGTCGGCGGCCATGTCACGGTTGTGGGGAACGAGTTGCGAGCGCTGTTCAAGCGTACCGATAACGGTATGGTCGCTGCGGAAGTCGGGGCACTGCGCAGAATGGTGGAAGGTGATGGCCAAGGACGATAAGGGCGAGGGACAGACGGGTGGCATTCAATCACTCGACGCGGCATTGCGGCTGCTCGGCGCCATGATGGAACACCGCGGACCGGTGTCGCTGTCGGAGCTCGCCCGCGAGTGCCGCATGCCGCCCAGCAAGGTGCATCGCTATCTCGCCTCCTTTCAGCGAGCCGGTCTCGTGGAGCAGGCCGGCCGCTCCGGAAAATACGATCTCGGCCCCGGCGCGGTGACGCTCGGCCTTTCGGCGCTTGCCCGGCACGATTTTGTGAACCGTGCCTCCGACGCCTTGCCAGATCTGTGCACGGAATCCGGACTGACAGCGCTGCTCTCCGTTTGGGGAAACCAGGGTGCGACAGTGATCCGCTGGGAGCGCGCCGCCTCGCCCACGGTCACTTCGATGGGCCTTGGGACCACGCTGCCCCTGCTCAATTCCGCTACGGGGCGCGCCTTCCTCGCCTGGGCGCCCCAGGCCCCGCTTCAGGCGATCCGCGCGGCCGAAATTCGCGGCGCGCGCAAGAATCCGGCCATCGCCCCGGATTTGGCGCCGACGGAGCGCGATCTCGAAAAGCTGGTCGGGACCATTCGTGCCCAGGGCTATGCCTCGGTGGAAGGCAAGTTCATACCCGGCCTCGTGGCCATCGCCGCTCCCATCCTCGACTGGCAGGGAGAAGCGCAGGCCGTGGTGACCTTGATTGGCACCGACCCGGGCGTTGTCCAGCCGGGATCGGAAGCCGTTGCGCGCCTCGTTGCCTTCTGCAAGGAGCTTTCTTTTGCCCCTATGACCTTGGCCGACGCGAAATAGACCACGCGGGTCGTCCCTAAGCGGGCGGCTGCTCTCAAGCATCGGAGCCATGGAATGCGTGCTCCAGAAGTTCACGGATGCGGGCCTCAGTGAGTGGCTCGGGGTTCCAGTACGGGTTCGACATCGCCTGGGCCACGGCCGGCTCGATGCCTTCCGCGGTCATGCCGATCTCCTTGAGGGACATCGGCGCACCAACGCGGCGTGCGAGGCCCTGCAAACCCTTTGCGGCGTCCCCTGCCCCGAGCGCGCGCGCCACCTTTGCCGCTGCCGCAGGTGCCGCCTCCGTGTTGTAGCGCATGGCATGGGGCAGGATGACGGCATGCGTTTCCGCATGGGGAAGATCGAACATGCCGCCCAGCGTGTGACAGAGCTTGTGGTGCAGCGCCATGCCGACCGAACCGAGGCAGATACCGCAGAGCCAAGCGCCGTAAAGCGCGTCCGACCGCGTATAGAGATCGTTGGGTTTCGCTACGATGCCCGGCAGCGCTCGGGCGAGTGCGGCGATCCCTTCCTCGGCCATCAGATCGATCACAGGGTTGCGGTCCTGCGCATAGAGCGCCTCGACGCCGTGGGCGATGGCGTTCATGCCGCTCACGGCGGAGAGCTTCGCCGGCAGCCCGAGTGTCAGCGAAACATCGTAGATGACGGTTTCCGGCAGCACCTTCGGGTCGCGCAGCGTGGTCTTGCGGTCGTGCTCGGTCTGGCCAAGGATCGGCGTCATTTCCGAGCCTGCGTAGGTGGTGGGCACGACGAGTTGTGGCAGGTCTGTGCGCAGCGCAATCGCCTTGCCGAGGCCGGTCGTCGATCCGCCGCCGATGGCCACAATGCCGTCCGCGCCGCAGCGCTCGACCTCGCGCATAGCCCGCTCGGTCACATCAATGGGTGTGTGCATGGCAGCTTCCGAGAAAATGCCGGCGGCAAGCGTGCTCAGACGCCGCGCGGTATCCTCAGCCATATCCCGCTGATGGGGCGTCGAAAGCACGAGCGAGCGCGTGACGCCGAGGCGCTCCACCTCGGGAGCAAGTGTGTCGAGCGTGCCGCTGCCGAAGATGACCCTCGTGGGAAGACCGGTATAAGTGAATGCCTGCATGTCAGCCTCCTGGCCTAGAGCGCCGTGCGTCCATTCGGACGCACGGCGCTCTATTTTCCTTGTTTTTCCGCATTTATGCGGACGCCAGATGGTTCCATCTGGCTGCAAAATGCTTTTGTCAGGACGAAATGCCAGTTCACGCTCCAGTAGGGTGCTGCGAGACCCGCATCCTCGCCTGTTCCAGGCTGCTCCATGCACCGGAAGTCCGCTATCAGGCTCTCCTTTACGCCGAACACGGCGTCCTGATCGAGATAATCGCAGTCGGGCGGGAAGATGTGGGTGATGAGCGGATCGTAGCCTGGCGCGGTGACGATGAAATGGATGTGCGCGGCGCGGTTGGGGTGACGCCCGAGTTGGCCGAGCAGCTTGCCCACCGGACCGTCATCGGGGATCGGGTAGTAGCGTGGCTTGACGGAGCGGAAGCGATAGCTGCCGTTCTCGTCCGCAGTGAAGACGCCGCGCAGGTTCCAGTCCGGCTGAACGCCCTTCTGCTGCACGTCATAGAAGCCGTCGTCATTGGTCTGCCAGACATCGATGAGCGCGCCCTCAACAGGCTTACCTTCCGTGTCCCGCACGACGCCGCCCACCACCAGCGGCTCTCCTTTGCCGTCCAGGCAGATATTGGTGCCGCGCTCGTATCGGGGAGCTTCAGGCACGTAGAACGGGCCGAGGATCGTGTTTTCCGTGGCGCCGGACGGGCGGCGATGGTTGATCGCGTCGACCAGCATGGAGACGCCGAGCACATCCGACAGCAGGATGAACTCCTGACGCCAATCCGTGCACATGTGGCCGGTTTTTGTGAGGAAATCGATTGCGGCCAGCCATTCCTCATGGGTGGGCTCCACTTCCTTCACCGCCGCGTGCAGATGGTGGACGATCGCCGCCATCACCTCACTCAGCCGCGGATCCACATCCGCGCCCATGCGCGCGTTGACCACTTCCACAGAGCTCTCCTCGGAGAAGAGAGGGTATTTGTTGGCCGTCATAATCCGCCTCCTACAAGCTGAAGAGCGCCTTTGCGTTGGTCCGGCCGATCTTGGTGCGATCCGCCTCGGAGATGGTGGCGCTGTCGAACCAGTCCGCCGCGTGGTCGATATTCTCGAACGGCCAATCGGTGGAGAAGAGGATGCGGTCCGAGCCGATCTCCAGCATGGCGTCGATCAGCGTCTGGGTGCGGAAGTTGCCGGAGGTGGTGATGTAGAAGTTCTCGTTGAAATAATCCGCGATACGCCGCTTTGCTGGATATTTCGGCGGCACCTTCACCCAGGCATTGCGATTATCGATGCGCCACATCATGTAGGGCAGCCCCTCGCCCATGTGGCCGAGGATGATCTGCAGGCCGGGATGTTCGTCGAACAGACCCGAACCCATCAGCCGCAGCGCATGCACCGCCGTTTCCTGCGCGAAGGCCCAGGTGGGGCCCATCAGCCAGGGATGGCCTTCGTAGATGCGACTATCCTCTGGCAGGGGATTGCGCGGATGCAGATAAAACGGCACGTCGAGCGCGGCGACCGTAACCCAGAAGCCGCGATATTGCGGCAGATCATAATAAAGCAGATCATTAGTGTCGCTGCGCTGGCTGAAACCGTTCACCAATGCGCCGACGAAGCCGAGATCCTTGACGCAGCGCTCCAACTCACGCGATGCCGCTTCCGGGTCCTGCAGCGGCAGGGCGGCAAAGGCGCGGAACCGGCTAGGGCGTTTGGCGCATTCCTCGGCCAGGGCGTCGTTCGCGCGGCGCGAGATTTCGACGGCCTTGCCGGTATCGGGGATTGCCTGAACGGCGGGCGCGTTGAGCGAAAGGATCATCATGTCGATCCCGTGCTGGTCCATGAGCCTCAGACGTGTGTCCTGGATATCGAGCAGCCTGCCTTTCAACTCTGTCCAATAGTCTCCCGGCACGAACCCCGCTGAATCCATCAGCGTTTCGGGAATGGCGAAATGCTCTTCGAGCGCGATCTTGCCTTGCATGTTTCCTCCCTTGAGGTGTGTTCGAGCCGGGTCAGTACTGGCCCTTGGGTTCGAGGCCGAGCATGTGCTGGCCGACCATCGTTCCGACCGCATCCCAATTCATGCTGATGTGGCGGCCGACCGCATTTGCGTCGCGCCAGGCACGCTGAACGGGATTTTCCAGATTGAGTCCCGTGCCGCCGGTCGAGGCGTTGAGCGCTTCCACGGCGCGCAGCGCAAGACTGACGGCGAACCCCTGTCCGCGGCGGCTGACAAGGCGGTCCTCCACGGTGAACGCGTTTCCCGATCCGGCCAATGCCTCAGCATTCGCGACGTCGCGCAGCAGGATTTCGCGTGCGGCATCGATGCTCGCCGCCGCTTCCGCCACCCGGAGCTGAATGGTGGGAAACTCGGCCATGCGGTTATTGCCGCCAGCCACTGCCCCGCGCGTGACGCGCGTCGAGATCGAGGTGACGTAGCTTTCAAGCGCGCCCTTGGCGGCGCCCACCGCAGCAGAGGCCAGGCAGGATGGGATGCCGGTCAGCAGAGGCATGTTGAACAAGGCATGACCTTGGTAAACATTGGCACCCGGCGTCCTTCCGCTGGTGGCCTGCGGGAAGGTCAGCACGCGATGCTCCGGCACCACCACATTGTCGAGCACGAGCGTCTTGGATCCCGTGCCGGCGAGGCCCACCACGTCCCATGTATCGTCGATCGTGTACTCCCGAGCCGGCACAAGCAGGAATGCTGGAACCGGCTTCTCCCCCTCCTCACGCCCAGGCAGTACGGCAGCGCACAAAGACCACTGCGCATTTTCGCAGCCGCTGGCGAAGGACCAGCGTCCCTCGAGCCGATAGCCCCCCTCGACGCGCTCGGCCATGGAGGTGGGCGCATAAGAGCCGCATAAGAGCGCGTCGGGGTTTTCAGCCCAGACATCCTCCTGCGCTGCCTTCGGGAACATGGCGAGCAGCCACTGATGCGCCGAAAGCAGGCACGCGACCCAGCCTGTCGATGCGCAAGAGGCGGAAAGCTCGATATTTGCGTCGACGAGTTCGGCGAAAGGCCTGGGCGAACCGCCATGGGCGGCAGGCTTTACCACGTCAAAGTAGCCGATCTCGCGCAGGGCCGCGATATTGGCCGCCGGCACGCGCCGCGTGCGCTCGGTTTCCAATGCCCGCTGCCGAAAGACTGGGGACAGTTCCGCAACGCGGTCCTTGAGCGTCCCGCCAATAACGGCGACGTCCTCCTTCCTGGCCTCTATAGCGCCAAGTATCATCGGTTCCTCCTAAACAGGTTGTGGTGATCAGGCTGCGGGCTGCGAAATGCAGTACCGCGCGTCCTCGTAGAGAAGAGGCCGGGTTACATCGTCGACGAAGGCGTCGATCACCTGGCCGATAAAAAGTGTATGGGTTCCGTAGGGAACGGCGGCGACGCGCCGGCAAACCACCCGCGCATGCGCTCCCGCAAGCATGAGGACACCGGAGGCATGGCGCTCCCATTCGGCCGGGCGGAACCTATCCTCCGGTGCGACCTTGCCGCTGAAGGCATCGGACAGAGGCCGTTGCTCCTGCGCCAGCACGTTCACCGCGAAATTAGGCTGGCAAAGCACCATTTCGTGCAGGTAGGTCCGGTTATTGAGGCAGACGACCAGCGCTGGTGGTTCCATCGACACGGAGGTGACGGCCGTCACCGTCATGCCGTGATCGGCCCCGTCATTGCAGCCTGTGACTACGGTCACGGTGGCCGGGAATTTTCGCATCATGGCGCGAAAGCTGGTGCCAACGGTTTCGTCTGGAACGACGGTCAAGGTCATGAGGCTTTCCTCCTCCCAATCTGCAAATTACAATAATTGCATTTGCAAATGTTGTCTACACAATTATTTTAGGGGAGGCGCGGAAGCTCGACGAGACGCTCGACCGGGCGGCGGCAGTGCATCGTCCCGCTGCTTGCATGGCGGGGCGGCAAGCGCTAACCATGCCCCACGCAACAATTGTGAATGAAAATGACCTACCGCTTCACAAGCTCACTGCCCTACCTGCTCAATCGCGTCGGCGTCAGAATGGGCGAGCTGTTTTCGCAGAGGCTCGCGGAACATGACCTCACCCTTCCCATGTACCGTGTCATGGCGGTTCTTCGGCAGGAAGGCCCGCAGCGGCTGAGCGATCTCAGCGCCATGGTCACGGTCGAGATTTCGACGCTCTCGCGGCTGGTCACCGCCATGAAGCGGAAAGGCCTGGTCTCGCGCGTACGCCCTGAAGACAATGGCCGAACGGTCCGGATCGACCTGACCAAGACCGGGGAAAAGCTGGTGGACAACCTCATGCCTGTTGCCGCGCATTTCGAGGAGGTGGGCATAAGGAGCTTCAGTGAGGACGAGGTAGCCCGGCTCAAGAACGCTCTGAAGCAGATTCATGAGAATCTCGAAGAGATCGGCGGTTCCGATTAGAAGCGCCTAATATGATATCTGGGTGTCGAGCAGATCATGGGAACGGTGCCTGCGGCTATTCTGGTCATCTTCCATCATGAGATGAGGCAAACAGCGTTGCGCAGTGAAGCGTCGGCGCGCGAGGGCGAATGCGTCTCGCCCACGCCCTCCGTCTGAACCGCGCGCCTCCACAATCTGACAGGCACTTTGAAGAAATCACAGGCAGCACTGCGCCATTTTTGCAGCGGACCCTTTGATACTGCTCTACGCCTGCAAGGCGGGTTCCGCTCGTTGCGCCGCCGGCGTCTCGCCGAGATCCCAGAACAGCCCCGTCATCATCTCCAGCGCTTCTTCCGTCATAGAGATCAGTGTGTGCTCGTTCGGTGCGTGCTGCGAGCAGCCGGGGTAGGAATGCGGCACCCATACCGTGGGCAGGCCGAGAATCCCGGCAAAGGTCTCATTGGGCAGAGAGCCGGCGAGGTTGGGCAGGATGGCCGGCTTCTTACCAGTCGTCGCGATGATCGACTCCTTCACCCGCGCCACCCAGGGATGGTCGGGGTCGAGCCGCGTGGCGCGGAAGAAGCCGCGATCGGCGGGGATGATCTCCACTTCCGCAAACCCCTGCCTGTCCAGATGGCGGCGCAGCGCCGGCAGGATGTCGTCCGGGTCGGTGCCGACCACATAGCGCAATTGACAATGGGCGTTCGCCCGGGCGGAAATTGCGTTGACGGGCGCTTCGGGCACGCCGCTCTTCTGCGCCAGCACGGCAAAACTGTTCCAGCCGAAGACACGCTCGGAGGGTGTCAGGCTCTCCTCGCCCCAGTCCGGATCGATAGCGGGCCCGTCATAGCCTCCCACCGGGCAGTCCCTCAGGGCTTCGCGCACGGCTGGTGTCAGGCTGGTCGGGCGCCATTCGGGGATCTGGATCTGACCGCGCCGATCAACGATGCTGGTCAGCGCATGCGCGAGCACGATGGCCGGATCGCGCAGAAGCCCGCCCCAATTGCCCGAATGATGCGGGCCGCCGCGAAGATCGACGCGAAGGTCGAAATTGATGGCGCCACGCGATCCCATGAATAGCGTCGGGCGCTCTGGATGCAGGCGTGGGCCATCCGAGGCGATCAGCACATCGGCATGGAAGAGCTCCCCGTTCTGCTCGAAGAGCTCTCCCAGCCCTGGCGAACCGCATTCTTCACCCATCTCGATGATGACCTTGCAGTTGAAGCCGAGATTCCCCTTTTCGGCGAGAACGGTGCGCAGCGCGGCGATATTAATGCAATGCTGTCCCTTGTTGTCGGCAGTGCCACGGCCATAAAGACGGTCCCCCTCGCGTACCAGCCGAAAGGGATGCAGGCCCTCGCGCCATTGTTCGGTCTGGGCGCGGATCACGTCGCCATGGCCGTAGACGAGCACGGTCTCGAAATCCGGGCTCTCGATGCGCTCGGCAAGAAGGAACGGCACGCCGGCATCGACCGGATTTTCCAGGATCCGGTGCGCGAAGCCGAGCTCGGCCAGCTTCGGCACCATCTCCTCAATCAGATAACGCCGGAGCTCCGGCCGCTTGGCAGGCTCCTGGCTCTGCGTATCGAAAGCGACCATGCGGGCGAGTTCGTCCTCGAAACCGCCGGAGGTAAGATAGTCGTTGATGCGCGCGATGGCGCTGTCGCGGGTCGCCAAGTCAGGATCCTTCCTTTTCGTGCACGGCATCGCCCCAAGGCGACATGACTTCCGTGCAACCCATATTCATGCCGTTCTCCCGTATCACGCCTGCCGGACAGGCGAAGGCGTAGGGGAAAACGGTTCGTTGCGTGGTCACCACCGGGTGGATGCCCTCCAGCGCCGCGAGGATGTCCGGCGCCAGGGTCTCGTCGGCGACGATCGTGCCCGCACCGCTGTTGTCGATACGCGGATGGTGGAATGCCTCTTCCAGCGACATGCCGAAATCCGTCATGAAAGAGGTAAGATTGAGCACAGCCGGCAGGATCTTCCGCCCACCCGAGGCGCCGATGGCAAAGCGCCTGCCGTCCTTCTCGCCGATGGTCGGGCAGACATTCATCAGGCATCCCTTTCCGGGCGCCAGCGAGTTGGGCTTGCCGGGCTCTGGGTCGAACCACATGATGCCGTTGTTCATCAGCAGGCCGGTGGAAGGCGAAACGACGCGCGAACCGAAGATGGACAGCAATGTTTGCGTCACCGCGCACATATTGCCATTCTTGTCGACGACGCTGAAATGGGTCGTGCAGGAGGGGGCGTGCGGAGCTTCCGCGTCGCCCATTTCACGCAGGCGCCGCTCGTAAGTTTTGCCGAGAGCGCGTGCCATTTCGGCAAAGCTCGTGCTGTCAGGCCGTGCGCCGGGCGCGAAGGTTTTTTCCATCATCGCCAGACAATCGGCCAGATTTCTGCCCGCCGTCAGGCCCTGTGCCGCATGAACGGTGCCGCCGCGATAGGGCGTGTTGATGGTCCCGGTGAGCTGTGCACGATAGGACATGAGATCGTCGCGGGAAAGGGAGCCGCCCTTGGCCTGAATGTCGGCAACGAGTGCGGCGGCAATGTCGCCCTCATAGAAGTCGCGCCCGCCCGCCTCGGCCAGGCGCGTCAGCGTATCGGCCATGCGGTCCTGGTTCAGTCGCGTCGCCGACAGCGCCGTCCAGCCGGCGATTTTCGGCCATTGTCCATCGTCGAGAAACAGGGCCGCCGCGTCGGCGTCCTTTGCCAGTTCGCGTGCTGTCGAGGCAATCAGCAGCGAGGCGTACCAGTCGACCAGCAGACCCTCACGCGCAAGCCCCACTACCGGCAGCAGAAGATCTTTCCAGGAAAGAACTCCGTAGGTCTCGTGAGCCAGTTCCATGCCGGCGACCGTGCCCGGCACGGCAATGGCAGTCGCGCCCTGCACATTGCGGTCGTCCGCCACCGCCGGCCATGGGAAGAGATCGGAGGCTTTTCCAGCGCCTGAAAGGGGATAGTGCGCAGGGTTCAGGGATGCGGGCGAGCGCATGCCGAACTGGATCGTGCGCGCCTGCTGCTCGTCCTCGCGCCAGACGACCATGGCCCCACCCCCCGCCGGTCCGCTCATCCACGGCTCGACAACACCGATTGCGAAGGACGTTGCGACAGCAGCATCCACCGCATCGCCACCTGCCTCCAGCACGGAAGCCCCGATCTCCGCTGCAACCCGGTGCTGGGCGGCGACCACGCCACCTTTCGTGGCCACGACATGTTTGCGCACGCTCTGCGAGCGCGAAAAATTGCCCATCATCCGGTCCTAATTTGTGGCGGCGCCATAAAGGTGGCAATCCACATGACCGCCCGCCCCAACGACATGCGGGGGCGGCGTGGTCTTGCAGGCAGCACGGGCTTGTGCGCAGCGCGGATGAAAGCGGCAGCCCGAGGGCGGCGAAATCGGGTTGGGATAGGCCGCGCCCAGGTGCGTGTCGGGAACCGAGAGGGCGGGATCGGGCGTCAGCACCGAATCCAGCAGAGCCTGCGTGTAAGGGTGGCGCGGGCCGGCGAAGAGCTCGGCCGCCGGCGCCTCCTCGACGATCTGGCCCAGATACATGACCGCCACGCGGGTTGCCAGATGCTCCACCACCGCCAGATTGTGGCTGATGAAGAGATAAGTGAGGCCCAATTCCTGGCGCAGATCACCCAAGAGGTTGAGGATCTGCGACTGTACAGACACGTCCAGCGCCGAGGTAGGCTCGTCGCAGATGACGATTTCCGGCTTCATGATAAGCGCGCGGGCAATCGCCACGCGCTGCCTCTGGCCGCCGGAAAGCTGGCTCGGGTAGCCGCGCCGCACACGGGCGGGCAGGCCGACCAGATCGAGCATTTTCGTCACCGCTTGCATGCGCGAGGCATGATCGCCCACATTGTGGACCACCAGCGGCAAAGCGATGATATCCTCGATGCTCTTGCGCGGATTGAGTGAGGAATAGGGATCCTGGAAGATCGGCTGGATGCGACGCGCCAGAAGCCGCCGCTCACGCGGGCCGATCTCCGCGCCATCCACCAGAACCTTGCCGGTGGTAGGCGCCTCAAGGCCGAGCAGGATCTTCGCCAGTGTGGATTTGCCGCAACCGGATTCGCCCACCAGCCCCACGACATCCTTGCGGTTGATGCGCAGGGATACGCCGCCCAGCGCATGGAGCGGCTTGGCCGCGGCGAACATACCCTGCTTTACCTGATAGGTCTTGGTGATGGCGGCGAGTTCGAGGATCGACGCCGTGGCTTGCTCGCTCATGCCGGCACCCTCCCCTCGTTTTCATGCCCCTCATTCTCATGAATGCAGCGCCAGGCATGCCCCGTTTCCGTGTGCCGCTCGGGGACAGCGGAAGCACAGGCAGCTTCAGCGACGTCGCAGCGGGTGCGGAAGGCGCAGCCTTCCATCCGGCCGATCAGCGACGGCACGATGCCGGGAATGGAGCCCAGATGCTCGCCCGGCTTCGTCTTGCCGGGCACAGGGATGCAGCGCAGGAGCCCTCTCGTATAGGGATGGCGCGGATGCCTGAAAATCTCCTGTGCCGTGCCCTGCTCCACCACCTCGCCGGCATACATGACGGCAACCTTGTCCGCGATGCGGGCGACGACGCCCAGATCATGGGTAACAAGGATCATCGCCATGTTCATCTCGCGTTGCAGATCGGCCAAGAGCCGGAGGATCTGCGCCTGGATGGTGACGTCAAGTGCCGTGGTCGGCTCGTCGGCGATGATCAGCTCCGGGGCGCACATCAGAGCCATGGCGATCATTACGCGCTGGCGCAGGCCACCCGAAAGCTGGTGCGGATACTGCGAAAGGCGGCTTTCGGCGGCGGTGATGCCGACCTTGCCCAGAAGCGCCACCGCGCGGGCGCGCGCCTCCGCCCTGCCCGTCTTGTTGTGCAGCAGGTACGCCTCTTCCAACTGGTCGCCGATCGTATAGGCGGGGTTGAGCGAGGTCATGGGCTCCTGGAAGATCATCGCCATGCGGTTGCCGCGCAGATCGCGCATCTGCCGTGGTTTCTGGTGCTGCAGATCGATCCTGGCGAATTCCAGCCGGCTGGCGGCGCGCTTGAGGTTCTTCGGCAGGAGACCCATGATGGCGAGCGAGGTCAGCGATTTGCCGCTGCCCGATTCCCCGACGATGCACAGCGTTTCGCCGCGTTTGAGATCGAAGCCGATGCCGCGCACGGCATGCATGGTCCCCTGGCCCATCGGAATGTCGATGGTGAGATCGTGAACGCTGAGAATGGGGTCACTCATGATCGGCCTACCCCTTGTTTTCCGGCGCGGATACATCGCGCAGCCCGTCGCCCAGAAGATTGATGGCAAGAACCAGGATGAAGAGCGCGATACCGGGTATGGCGATTACCCACGGTTCGAACAGCATCATCTGCTTGCCCTCCGAGATCATAATACCCCACGAAGGCGTTGGCGGCTGCACGCCTAGGCCGAGGAAGGAAAGCGCCGCCTCCAGCAGGATCGCATGCGCCATCTCCAGCGTCGCCACGACGATGAGGTTGTTGGCGATGTTGGGCATGATTTCCGAGAGGATGATGCGCCGCGTCGAGCAGCCTATGGCTTTCGCCGCGTTGACATACTCCAGGTCGCGCACCTGCAGTACCGAAGACCGCATGACAACGGCGAAGCGGTCCCACAGAAGCAGGCCTAGCACGCATACTACCACTTGCAGGGATCCGCCCAGGACGGCCACCACCGCCAGCGCCACCAGCACGACAGGCATGGCCAGACGCACGTTGATCAAGAAGGTGACAATGAGGTCGATGCGGCCGCCGAAATAGCCGGCGGCCACCCCCATAGCCGTGCCGATGATACCTGAAATCAGTGCCGCGAAGGCGCCGATGGCGAGCGAGATGCGCGCGCCGTAGAGAAGACGGGCCAGATAGTCGCGGCCGAGGTGATCGGTGCCCAGAATGTGGTCGGGATCGCTGCCCGTCATCCAGAAGGGAGGCTTCATCCGCGCCGCCAGATCCTGCGCATAGGGATCGTGACCTGCAAGCAGCGGTGCAAAGAGAGCGATCAGAACGATCACGAGCAGGACGGTGATGCCGAAGACGAGGCCATAATGGCCGAAGATGCGCCGGCGCAAAAGCGCAACCGGGCTCGGCGTGCGGACCTCTTCGGCGATGGTGTCGATGGTACGCGCCATGTCAGCCCACCCTGATGCGCGGGTCGAGCCAGGCATTGGCCAGGTCCGACAGGAATGTGAATACGATGTAGAACAGCGAGAAGATCAGGATCAGCGCCTGCACCGTCGGCAGATCGTTGCGCGCGATCGACTCCCAGGCGAGATAGCCGGCTCCGTGAAGGGCGAAGATCGATTCCACGACGATGGACCCGCCCAGCATGAAGCCCATTTGCACGGCGGCGAGGCTGACCACCGGCACCACGGCATTGCGCAGCGCATGCTTGAACATGACGCGCATCTCGCTTGCGCCTTTGGCGCGGGCGGTGCGGATATAATCGGCGCCCAAAACCTCCAGCATGCCCGCCCGCGTCAGCCGCATGATGGCCGGCATGGCGTAATAGCCGAGCACAACGGTCGGCATGATGAAATTCTGCCAGCCGTTGGAGCCCGATGGCGGCAGCCAGTTGAGACGGATGGAAAAGATCACGATCAGCACCAGGCCGAACCAGAAGCTGGGCATCGCCTGGCCCATGACGGAGATGAAAAGTGCCGTCCGATCGATCAGCGTGTTGGGGCGCATGGCCGCCGCCACGCCCAGCGGCACGGCGGTCAGGAGCGCGAAGGAAATACCGCACACGCCAAGCAGCATGGTGATCGACAGGCGGTCGGCGATCAACTCCGAGACTGGCATCTTGAAGTAGTAACTCTGGCCGAAGTCACCGCGGAGCGCACTTGTCAGCCAGTCGCCATACTGCACGAGGAACGGCCTGTCGAAGCCATAGAGCGCGCGAATGGCGTCGACGTCGGAGGCGCTGGCGTTTTCGCCTGCGATGGCGGAAGCCGGATCGCCCGACATGAACAGCAGGCTGAAGCTGAGCAATGACACGGTCAGCGTCACCAGCACCGCGAGCCCGAGCCGTTTCAGTGTGAATGCAAGCATTTGCACCCCGATTCATGAGGACGGCGCGCCGCAGAAACACATGCTCCGGCGCACCCAAAAGGATGGTTACTTCCAGCGCATCTGGAAGAAACGAACCACCTCGTCAGGGGTCGGCGTGTATTCCGCGTCCTGGGTAAAGACGTAGTTGGAATTATAGGAGAACAGCGGGACCCAGTAGGCTTCGTCCGCGATCTTCTTCAGCGCCTTGGAATAATTCTCCTTGCGCACCGCCGGGTCGACCGAGGTGTCGGCGAGGTCGAGCCAGGCCTTGACCTCGTCGTCGCGGGCGAAGTCCTCTGCACCGTGCTTGAAGAACTCGCTGGTGATGGCGGAGGCGTCGTTCACCGAATAGGAGCCCCAGGTCTGGAAGCTCATCTGCGTCTCGCCACTGCGGCGCAGGTCGCGCAGCGCCGAATACTGCAGATATTTGAGGTTTGCCGTGATCCCCACCTCGGCCAGATAGGCCAGCATCGCCTCGGCATATTCGCGGTTGCGATAGGCGTAGAGATCGATCTCGAAGCCTTCCGGATAACCCGCCTCGGCGAGAAGCGCCTTGGCCTTCTCCGGATCGTAGTCATAGGCGGTCACGTCCTGCTCGCAGCCGAACTGGGTCGGGAAGCAAGCCGAATTGACCACCTTCGACGCTCCCTTGAGCAGGTTGTCGACGATCGCCTGGCGGTCGATCGCATGGCCGAGCGCCTGGCGCACGGCGCGCTTGGTTATCGGATGGTCGCCGCTGCGGCCGGCCGCATCGAGTTCCAGATAGCCGATGCGCATCGTGCTTTCATTGACCACGTTGAAGCGGCCCATGGCGGCGAGCTTCTCCGCCTGGTCGGCTGGCACGCCCCAGATGAAATCGACACCGCCGCTGAACAGTTCAGCCAATTGCGTGTTGACGTCGGGGATGGTGCGAATATCGACGGTGCCGATGGTCGCCTTCCCCTTGGGGCTATCGTGATAGCCTTCATACTTCTTCAGAACGAAATGCTTGCCGGGCTCGACGCTTTCAACCATGTACGGGCCGGTGCCGACTGGCTTCAGCGCCATCCCGGCCGGGCCGACCTCGGCGTAATACTCGTTCGGGTAAATCGAAACCGGCCCGGAAAGATATTCCAGCGCGGCCGGGAACGGCCCGCTGGTGACGATGCGAACCGTGTATTTGTCGACCTTTACGGCTTCCTTCATCCAGTTGACGTTGCGCTGGACGACCGCGCCGTTTTCCGGATCTGCTACGTAGTTGACCGTGTAAACCACATCGTCGGCGTCGAATTCCTCGCCGTTGTGGAACCGCACGCCCTCGCGCAGCTTCAATTCCAGCGTCGTGTCGTCGACCCATTCCCAGGAGGTGGCGAGATTGCCTTCATACTCACCCGTCTCCTGGTTGAGATAAAGCAGCCCATCCCAGATGGAACGCTGCAGGATAACGCCCTCGCGGGCCGAATTGAAATAGCTGTCGACCGACTCCAGCTCTTTCGTGAAGGCTGCGTTGAGCGTGTCGCCTGCCTTGCCCGCCAAGGCATGACCGCCCGTCATGACGGCGGCCAAAGCAATCGAGCCCATCAAAATGCGTGATTTCATTTGTTCTTAAGCCGGCGCGAAACCGGCCCCCTCTGATTGGCATCTTTTTATTATATTATGATACGGTACACCGTATAATGGTTCAGCGTATGAGCGGGGATTTTGCTTGTCAAGAATGAGGCGATGCGATTTACCGGCGCGATGGACAGGGGACACAGCATTGACCAAGCAGAAGCAGGACACGCTGTTTGTCGGCTCGCTGGAAAAGGGAATGCGCGTGTTGAGCGCTTTCGGCGAGCGTCACCGCGCATTGGGTTTAACGGAGATCGCCGCCCTCACCGGCCTTGACAGGAGCGCCGTGCAACGGCTCGCCAACACGCTGCACAAGACGGGCTACCTCAACAAGGACCCCGAGACGCGGCGCTACAGCCCGTCGCTGAAGTTTCTCGAGCTGGGAAATGCCTATCTGTGGTCCGACCCTCTGGTCCAGCTTGCCATGCCTAAGCTGATCGAGCTTGGCCGCAAGCTTGGCGAACGCGTGAATGTTGCGCGGCTCGACGGAGACCAGATTGTCTACGTCATCCGCATCCCCACGCAGCTGACGAGCTTCGGCGCGATGATCGCGGGGCGCCGCCTATCGGCGCTCACTACATCCAGCGGCCGCGCCATGATCGCCTGTTTGAGCGCCGCCGAACGCAAGCACGCAGCGGAAACCTGGCCGCTCACCGCTCTGACACTGAAGACGACGCTGGACCGGGCCAAGATTGCCGCCACGATCGAGGAAGCGGCCGCCTGCGGCTATGGCCTGACGGTCAGCGAAAACATCCTCAACGAAATAGGCATCGCCGCCCCCATTCTCGCCGCCGACGGCCGCCCCGTGGCAGCCGTGCAATGCTCGGTGTCGAGCATGAAATGGAGCATCGAAAAAGTGCGCAGCGGCATTGCCCCCCATCTGATCGAGGTGGCGAACTCCATCCAGTTATCCTGAGGCGGCCTGCCTTGCTTTCAGCCGTTGCGGAAGGCGTAGCTGTAGCCGTTGATCGCCGGCACGCCGCCCAGATGCGCGTAGAGCACTTTTGAGCCCTCCGGGAAGAACCCCTTTTTCACCAGGTCGATCATGCCCTGCATGGATTTTCCCTCATAGACGGGGTCGGTCATCATGCCTTCCAGCCGCGCGCAAAGGCGGATCGCCTCCTTGGTTTCCTGCGATGGCACGCCATAGATGGGATAGGCGTAGTCCTCATTGAGCACCACGTCGTCTTCCTCGATCGCACGCCCCAGTTCCACAAGCGCCGCTGTCTTCTGGGCGATGTCGAGCACTTGCGCCTTCGTCTGCGCCGGCGTTGCCGAGGCATCTATGCCGATGACGTTGCGCGCCCGACCGTCTGCGGCGAAACCGACCAACATGCCGGCATGGGTGGAGCCGGTCACCGTGCAGACCACGATATAGTCGAACTTGAAGCCGAGCTCTTTTTCCTGCGCGCGCACCTCCTCGGCAAAGCCCACATAGCCCAGCCCGCCATATTTATGCACCGAGGCGCCGGCGGGGATGGGATAGGGCTTGCCGCCCTTCGCCTTCACGTCCTTCAGCGCGTTTTCCCAACTCTCGCGGATGCCGATGTCGAAACCCTCGTCGACCAGTTCTACATCCGCGCCCATGACCCGGCTCAACAGGATGTTGCCGACCCGGTCATAGACGGCATCCTCATGCGGCACCCAGCTTTCCTGCACCAGCCGGCATTTGAAGCCGATCTTGGCCGCTGTCGCCGCCACCATGCGCGTGTGGTTCGATTGCACGCCGCCGATCGACACCAGCGTGTCGGCGCCGGAGGCGATGGCGTCGGGCACGATATATTCCAGCTTGCGCAGCTTGTTGCCGCCGAAGGCAAGGCCCGAATTGCAGTCCTCGCGCTTGGCGTAAAGCTCTACCTTGCCGCCCAGATGCGCGGTCAGGCGCTCCAGCTTCTCGATGTGGGTGGGGCCAAAGGTGAGCGGATAGCGTTCGAATTTTTCCAGCATGGGCAGCCTTTCCGGATGAAGGGGGAGAAAGCCGAAAGCTAGCGCATCACATGCGGAAGGTGCTTTCAAAGTTTACCTTTGATCTCATCCAAAATAGCTATAGACATCGGTTATTCGACCGAAATCCTACTTTGCAGCCGGATATATGAAAGAATCTTCCGAGAAGCAGGCCTTGGACAGGATCGACCGCAAGATCCTGCGGCAGTTGCAACGCGACGGCCGGTTGACGAACGCGGATCTGGCCAGGCTGGTCGATGTCAGCCCGGCCACCTGCCATCGTCGCACCGAGCGGCTTTTCAAGGCCGGGTACATTCGCGGCGTCCACGCTGCGGTCGCACCCGGACGTGTGGAACGTGGAGCATTGGTTATGGTCGGCGTGGTTCTCGACCGCTCGACGCCGGAGAGCTTTGCCGCCTTCGAGACGGCGGTCCGGAAGCTGCCGTTTATTCTCGACTGCCATCTGGTTGCCGGCGACTTCGATTACTTTCTCAAGATCCGCGTGCGCGACATGGCCGATTTCAATCGCCTGCACGGCAGCCAGCTCATCGCCCTGCCAGGCGTGCGCCAGACGCGAACCTTCTTCGTCATGAAGGAGGTGGTGGACGGGGCGCTGCTCGATTTCTAGCAGCGCCACGGGCCAGGGCGCCTAAGGTCCACTGCGCCCTAATTGACGTCCTTGAGCAGTTCTCGCCGCCGGAATGAGATTTCCTGCTCAGCCATTCCCGTAAAGCGACTTGTAGGTCTCGCGCAGGACATTCTTTTGCACTTTGCCCATGGTGTTGCGCGGCAGGTCGCCGACAAAGATCACCCGCTTGGGCTGCTTGTAACGCGCGAGCCGGTCCTTGAGGCCGCCGAGCACCGCGTTCTCGTCTATGCCGGCCTCCGGCTTGCGCACGACGATCGCCGTGACGCCCTCGCCGAAGTCGGGATGAGGCACGCCGATGACCGCGCTTTCGACCACACCTGGGAGCAGATCGATCTCGGTTTCCACCTCCTTGGGATAGATGTTGTATCCGCCGGAGATCACGAGATCCTTGCCGCGCCCCACGATGTGAACATACCCGTCCGCGTCGATCTTCCCGAGATCGCCGGTGATGAAGTATCCGTCCGGGCGGAATTCGGCCTCCGTCTTTTCCTGCATGCGCCAATAGCCCTTGAAGACATTGGGGCCCTTCACTTCGATCATGCCCGTCTCGTCCGTGCCCAGCGTACTGCCCGTCTCGGGATCCGTAACGCGCAGCGAAACCCCCGGAAGGGGAAAGCCGACAGTGCCGGCGATGCGCTTTCCGTCATAGGGATTGGACGTGTTCATGTTCGTTTCGGTCATGCCGTAACGTTCGAGAATGGCGTGGCCGGTCATCTTGCGGAACCGCGTGTGGGTCTCGGCAAGCAGCGGCGCCGAACCGGAGACGAACAGGCGCATGCCGGACGCCACCTCACGGGTCAAGCCCGCGTGCTGGACGAGCCGCACATAGAAGGTCGGCACCCCCATCAACGCGGTCGCCTTCGGCATCAGCCGCAACACCTCGTCGGCGTCGAATTTCGGCAGGAAGTACATCGATGCGCCGGACAGGAGGATGACGTTGGAGGCGACAAAAAGCCCGTGCGTGTGGAAGATCGGCAGAGCGTGGATCAGACGGTCGGTCTCGGTGAACCGCCAGTAGTCGCGCAATGTCAGCCCGTTCGACAGGAGATTGTCATGCGTGAGCATCGCTCCTTTCGAGCGGCCCGTCGTGCCGGAGGTGTAGAGGATCGCCGCCAGATCGTCGGGCCCGCGCGGCACATCGCCGAAATCGGCACCCTCGCCCGGCATGAGCTGCAGCAGCGTCCCGCCACCCTTGTCGTCGAGCGTTTCGACGCGTGCTCCGTGCTTGGCCGCGATCGCGCGGATGCTGTCGGCTGCAGCGGGCGTCGACACCACCAGCCGCGGCTCCGCATCGCCGATGAAATAATCGAGCTCGGCCGTCGTGTATCCGGTGTTGAGCGGCAGATAGACGGCCCCGGCGCGCAGGCAGGCCAGATAGAGCATCAGCGCCTCGGGGCTCTTTTCCACCTGCACGGCGACACGGTCGCCGGGCTCCACCGACAGCTTCTTCAGCGTGGCCGCAAGGCGGCCGGAAAAGGCGAACATCTCGTCATATGTCCATACCCGCCCATCGAGCGTCTCGATGAAGGTTGCGCCCGGGCTGGCCGCATCCCTTATGGCGTCGAACATATGGTTGCTCATCGGGAAAACTCCTTGCTGCCTTCTCTTCTTGCACGCTCACTCGCGAGGCTTTCGCCTGCGTCCACGTCGGACACGGGCACCAGGCTCCGCGAAGCGCGGCCCGCCGGTGCCAGCCGCCGGACGGGCTGTGCCGCCACCACTTCGCCGCGCCCGGCAAAGGCCTCATGATTGGCTTCTATGTCTTCGAGCTTATAAAGATAATTGACCATCAGCCCATGCGCCTGACGCATCGCGCGCGGCGAGCGATCAGCGAGAAAGTTGATCCTTTCAAGCCGCGCGCCGTTTCCCAGATGGAAACGGGCGACCGGATCCACGATCTTGCCCCGGGCCGTTCTCGCGCGCAGGAAATAGCGGGCGGCCAGCACCGTCATGACAGGCCTGACCGCGGCAACGATCTCCTGCTTCTCCGCCCATTCGGGATCGTCCAGCACTTCCAGCCGTTCGCGCTCCCCGGTATCCAGCATGTCGGACACCTCCGGATGGCGTTCGCGCGACAACCAGTCAGCAAAAGCCGGCACCGGGGACAGCGTGACAAAGCTGTTGAGCTTGGGCAGTTCGCGGCGCAGATCCTCCACCACCTGCTTGATCAGGAAGTTACCAAAGGAAACGCCGCGCAGCCCTTCCTGGCAGTTGGAGATGGAATAAAAGACTGCGGTGGTCGCCTCCTCCGCGCGCAGCGGCGCCCGGTCCTCGCGAAGCACGTCCGCGATGTTCGCCGGCATCTCCTTCATCAGCGCAACTTCCACGAAGATCAATGGCTCGTCGACGAGCTGCGGATGAAAGAAGGCAAAACAACGTCGGTCTTCCGGCTTCAGCCTGCGCCGCAATTCGTCCCAGCCGTCTATGTGATGCACCGCTTCGTAACGGATCACCTTTTCCAAGATATCGGCCGGCGTCGACCAGCTTATCGGCCACAGCACCAGAAAGCCGCGATTGAACCAGGATGTGAAGAGATGCGCGAAATCGGCATCGACCGCTGCAAGGTCGGGTTCCCCGGTCTTGAGGCGTAGCAGTGCCTCGCGCATGCGCACCAGCGTCGCAATACCCTTCGGCGCCAGGTTCAGGCGGCGGATCAACTCCTGCCGCCGCGGCTCCGCCGCGGCGTGGAGTTCGAGCAGCGCCTTCGGCGTCGGATCGGCGCGGTAGGCGTCGATAGCCGTTTCCAGCCGTTCCGTGTCGGGCCCGAAACGACTGAGAAGCATCGTCATGAAATCGCGTTGCTGCGTTGGACTGAATTGCTCCCAGCGGTCCAGTATACCCTTGGCAAGCGCCATGCCGGAGGCCTCTCCCCGGCTTGAAAGAAGCGTTTCACAGGCCGCTTCGATGGCGCCCATGCCTTGGGCCTGGTGGTCGCGCGGACCGATGGACAGGATGCGGCGCCCGCGTTCGGTGATCGCCTGGAGCATGTCGCTGAAGAAGGTCGCCCCGTTCATTGCACAACTCCCATCATCTGGTTCGGCAGCCAGACGGCAATCTGCGGAAAGACGCACAGGATGACGATTGCCAGGAACATGACCAACACGTAGGGAAGCGCGCCCCACAGGATCTCCCTGGTGGGAACGTCGGGAGCGATCGCGTTGATGACGAACAGATTGAGCCCGATGGGCGGCGTGATCAGCCCCACTTCCATATTGATCGTCAGCACGATTGCAAACCAGTAAGGATCGAAGCCCGCCTGGGTGACGATCGGGAACAGCATCGGTGCCGTCATCACGATCACGGCCACCGGCGGCAGGAACATGCCGGCGACCAACAGGAAAACATTGATGACCGCCAGCAGCACCCAGCGGTTGACCTCCATGTCGCCAATGGCCGCGGCGATCGTCTGCGTGATGAAGAGCGAGGAAAGCGCGAAGGCGAAGAGCTCGGCCGCCGCCATGATCATCATGATCATCACGCTTTCGCGCATGGCCGATCCGAAGATGCCGGCAACCGGCCGGAAACGGAACAGCCGGTAGGCGATGACCACGACGAGAAGCGTCAGCATCGCTCCCACGCCGGCGGCCTCGGACGGCGTGGCGATGCCGCCGTAAAGCACGTAGAGCGTGCCGGCGATGATCATCAGGAAAGGCAGGACACGAGGCAGGCCAGCCAATCGCTCGCGCATGGTAAAGCGCGTGGCGCGTGCGGCGAATTCATATCCCTTGCGCTTGCAGTCGATGATCGCCCAGACCATGAACATCAAGATCAGCATGATCCCCGGGAATATGCCGGCCATGAACAGCCGGCCGATCGAGGTCTCCGTGGCGATGCCGTAAACGATCAGCGTCACCGATGGCGGAATGAGGATGCCGAGCGTCCCGCCCGCGGCGATAGAGCCGGTGGCAACGGAACTCGGGTAGCCGCGCCGCAGCATTTCGGGAATGCCCATCTTGCCTATGGCTGCGCAGGTGGCGGGCGACGAGCCCGTCATGCCCGAAAAGATGCCGCAGGCGCCGATATTGGACAGCACCAGTCCCCCGGGCACCCGGTTAAGCCAGCGGTCGAGCGAAGTGTAGAGGTCGGCTCCCGCCGGTGAGGAGGCGACCGCAGCGCCCATCAGGACGAACATCGGGATCGCCACATAGGCAAGGTTGGCGATACCCGAAAACATCGTGTCGCCCAGGATATAGAAAATGTCGAGACCGCTTTGCAGGAACAGGGCGACGAAGGCGGCAAGTCCGAGCGCGAAGGCGATCGGCATGCCCGTGCCCAGCAGCAGGAACAACGCGGCAATGATGGTCAGGCCGGCATAAGTCGGGCTCATCGGGCGTCCCCCTTTATCACGGGTTCGACAGGCACCAGACTTTCGGCACCGGCACTTTCGGGATCAGGCGATTGCATCGCATGACCCGAAAGCTGCGCCGCTATACCGGCGATATATTGCAGGCATAGCATCGCAAAACTTAACGGCAGGGCCGAAAGCGGTATCCATAGCGGCGGCGCCCAAACGCCGGAATGCCGCCAATTGCCCGCCCAGGCATCGTGGAACTGTATCCATGTCGCGGCGAGCATGATGGCGCAGAAGGAAAAGCCCAGCAGGCTGGCGACAAGACGCAGACGCCGGCGGACCCCATCGCTCACGACGAGTTCGACCACGTCGACGCCGACATGGCCGCCTTTGAGCAATACGTAAGGCGCACCCAGAAACATCGCGGCCGTCGCAGCGAAGACGACGAAATCGTTCTGCCAGATCGTCGGCAGCCGAAGGACATACCGCATCAGGATCATCTGGCAGACGACGATCATGGCTGCGATCAAGAGTCCGGTCGCCAGCACCGCAAACGCGCGCGACATATGACCGACACTGCGGATATAGACCTGCACCATTCGCAAGTTTCCTGTTGCAAGAAGAGAGTGACCGGCGGCGTACGCCCTTCGTATGCCGCCGGCATCCGCCCTTACTCCACAGCCAAGGCTTTCTCGATCAATTTGTCGCCGCCGGGCACGCGCTCCGCGAAGTTCTTGTAGGCGGAACCCTTGGCCACTTCGAGCCAGGCATCGTAATCGGCCTTCGACATCTCGACCACTTCGACGCCGGCTTTCTCATAGGTCTCGACCAACATCGCGTCGCCGTTCCTGATCTCGGCGTTGAAATGGGCCTCGGCCTTTTCGCCGGCGTCCAGGATCGCCTGCTGCTGCTCAGGAGTCAGCCTCTCGAACACGCTCTTGGACATCAGCACCGGCTCGTACATGAACCACAGGGCGTTCTCGCCCGGTGCCGTCAGGCATTTGACCTGTTCGAACAGCCGATAGGACACGAAACTGGCCGAAGAAGTGTTGGTGGCATCGAGAACGTTGGTCTGCATGCCGGTGTAGATTTCCGACGACGGCATGGAGGTGATCGAGGCACCGGCGGCGGCCAGCATTTGCTCGAACGCCGGGCCGGCCGCGCGGATCACCTGGCCTTTCACGGTGTCCGGCGAGGTAATGCAGTTCTTCTTTGATGCGAAGGCGCCGGACAGCCAGGCATCGGAAATCACGATAGCCCCCGCGTCTTCGATGATCTGCTTGATGTCGGCCATGAACTCGGAATCGTTCAGGCGCATGGCCCTGTCGAAATTGCCGACGAGGCCAGGCATCAGCGTTGCCGAAAACTCCGGATGCCGCCCCGACGCGTAGTCGAGCGGAAAGGAAGTCAGATCGAGCAAGCCGCGGGTCACAGCGTTCCACTGGTCGTTCGGCTTGTAAAGCGAAGCGCCGGGAAAGACCTGTATTTCCAGGCCCACATCGGCAGCGGCGACCTCGCGTGCGATCAGTTGCACCATCTCGTCGCGGATGTCTCCCTTACCTCCCGGGAACTGGTGCGATGCCTTCAGAATCGTTTGGGCCCCGGCGGTACCGGCGGCAAGGCACCCGATGGCGAGACAGGTCGCAAATTTCAGCATGTTTAGGAACTTTGGCATTTCGTCCTCCCTGATATCCTGGCTCCTAGCCCGGATAAGTGTCGTAGCTTGCCGATATTATGCATAATGTCAATTCTTGTATACAAAAGGATGTGATATGTATTTTGTCACGATTCTGATTTCGGGAACCCAATGACCGGCAACACATTCCACAAACTGCGCGACGAGATCGAAAACGGTATCGTGACCGGAATCTTCGAACCTGGAGAACGTCTCGATGAAGCGCAGCTCGCCGCACGTTTCGGTGTGTCTCGCACGCCCATCCGCGAGGCGCTGATGCAGCTCGGCGCGATAGGGCTGGTGGAGATCCGGCCGCGGCGCGGTGCGGTCGTTGTCGATCCCGGCCCCAACCGGATTTTCGAGATGTTCGAGGTGATGGCGGAACTGGAAAGCATGGCTGGTGCACTGGCAGCGCGCCGCCATACCGAGGAGGACAAGGCCGCCATCCAGGAAAGCCATGCGCGTTGCGAGCGCTCGGCAGCGAGCGAGGACGCGGATGCCTACTACTACGATAATGAGGTCTTCCATTACGCGATCTACGAGGCCAGCCACAGCGGCTTCCTCGCCGAACAGTGCGTGACCCTTCATCGCCGTCTGCGCCCATACCGGCGCCTGCAACTGCGCGTGCGCAACCGCATGAAGGTCTCTTTCAGCGAGCATGCGGCCATCGTCGAAGCGATCCTGGCCGGCGACGCCGAGGCAGCCCGGTCCCACCTGCGCGACCACGTCGCCGTTCAGGGCGACCGCTTCAGCGATCTCATCTCAAACCTCAGCAGGCGTGAGTCGGCGGCCACCAGCGGTCACCGCCGATGACAGTCTTGAACTTCGAGCCGACGAGTTCGCGGTGCTGAAAACACTCTGTCCGGCCGCCTTCCAAAGGCAGCCGTGCCGGTCCTTATCCAGTGATCGGCGCGCTGCCTTTCACTGTGGTCATGGTGGCCATGCGGTTCCCGTCATGCAAGCATCGTGTCGATCGCCTGGCGCTGACGGTGCATTTCGAGGAAGATCAGATAGTCCCGCTCGAATCTGTCCCGCGAAGCCGGATCGGGGAGGCGCTTTCGTCCGCCCCTGTCCATCGCGACACATGCCTGCGAAAGATCGGGATAGAGACCCGCCGCCGTCGCGGCGACCATGCCCGTGCCGAGAAGCACGGCGTCCTCGGCTTGCGGCTCTACCACCGTGCAACTGGTGGCGTCGGCGTAGAGCTCCATGAGCAGCGGGTTCTTCACATGCCCGCCCGTCACATGCAGCGTGTCGATGCCGTAGCCGCTCTTGTTGAGCGCATCCAGGATATGTCGGATGCCGAAGGCGATTGCCACGGCCGTACGCCAGTAGAGCCGGCAGAGGCTGTCGAAGGAGGAGTCGAGGGTCAGCCCTGAAATGACGCCGACCGCATGCGGGTCGCCCAGCGGCGAACGGTTGCCGTGGAAATCCGGCAGGACATGCAGGCGCGAGGCCAGAGCAGGGCCCTCCTGCTCGCGCAGTTCGATGATGCGCCCGACGATCTTCTGATGCATAGCCGCATCGGGCTCGCCGCCGGCACCGTGCCAGCGAATGATGTGGTCGAGCAGAGCGCCGGAGACCGACTGTCCGCCCTCCCCGACCCAGTAGCCCGGAAGCGCGGCACCGAGATAAGGCCCCCAGACGCCGCGTACGGGTCTCGGCTCCGGGGAAAAGGCCATGATACAGCTCGACGTGCCGGCGATGAGCGCCATATGCCTGTCGATGCTTGCAGCATTGCCGGCAAAGCCGCCCAGCACCCCGAGGGCCCCGCCATGGGCGTCGATCAGCCCTGCGCCCACCCGGCATTGCTCGGTTAGACCAAGTTCTCCGGCGGCTACCGGCGTAAGCGGCCCGAGATCGGTGCCGATGGCGCTCGCCCTTTCCGGCAATGCTCCGCGCTCCAGCATGTCGCCTATCCCAACTCCGGCGAAAAAGTCCCGCTGCCACCCCGGCGTCTCGTGGGCCAGATAGCCCCATTTGCAGGTCAGCGTGCACTGGGAGCGTTCGAGGCTGCCCGAGGCCTTCCAGGTCAGGAAATCGGCAAGGTCGAAGAAATGCCCGGCGGCCTTCCAGCTTTCCGGCAGGTTGCGCTTCAGCCACATCAGCTTCGGCGTCTGCATCTCCGGCGACATGACGCCACCGATGAAGTCGAGCACCCGGTGTCCGGTGGCCGTGCATTCGTCCGCCTCGCCAATCGCCCGGTGATCGAGCCATACGATCGTGTCCCAATGCGTCTCGCCTGTAAGAGAGACGCTGACCTGCGCGCCGGCCGGATTGCGGACGACGAGCGAGCAGGTGGCGTCGAAGCTGATCCCGGCGATCGCCTCGGCTCTAGCGCCGGCCCGTTGCAACGCCGCCCGCACGCTCTGGCACACCGCCTTCCAGATGTCTTCCGAATCATGCTCGGCATAATCGGCCTGCGGCCTGTTCATCAGGATCGGCTTTTCGGCGCGCCCGAGAAGCCTGCCCTCGCGGTCGAGCACTCCCGCGCGGGCGCTGCCGGTACCCACGTCCACCGCCACCACAAGATCGCGCATCATGAAACCTTCTGCGTTCCTCCAAGCCCGGCGAGGTGCCACGGCAGACTGTCCATCTTGTCAAAGATCAAGTCGGGTTCCAAGCGGCGCAGCAGGCTGCGATGGGCTTCGCCCATCGAATGCGACGCCCCGGCGAAGCAAAGCACCCGCATGCCCGCTCGCCTGGCCGCCTCGACGCCGGCCGGACTGTCCTCGACGACCACGCAGCGCTTGGGCTCGACGCCCATCGCGCGCGCTGCATGAAGGAAAAGATCGGGCGCCGGCTTGCCGTGCGCCACCATGCTCGCGCTGAAGATGTGCGGCTCGAACCGAGCCAGAACTCCCGTCACCTCCAGCGAAAGCCGAACCCGCTCCGGCTGGCTGGAGGAGGCAACGCAAAAGGGAACAGAAAGACCGTCGAGCGCGGCCGAAAGACCCTCGATGCATCGTAGCTCGGCCCGGAAGACGGCGTAGAGCCGCTGCCGCATTCGCTCCAGCGCAGCCTCGTCGAGGTTGACGGCGAAGCGCTCCCTGAGGAGCGCGGTGATCGTCGTCAGGCTGCGGCCCAGAAAGAGCTCGTAGGCTGTCTCGGAATCGATCTCGATGCCGTTCTCCGCGATAGTCTCCAGCAGCACGCGCATGGACAGGGGTTCGCTGTCCACCAGCACGCCGTCGCAGTCGAAGATGACCAGGCCGATGGGCGAAGGTATGCGGTCCTCTCTCATCCTCCGTTCACCAGCAGGTGTAGCCGCCGTCGGCAACCACGATGGAGCCGGTCATGAGGCTCGCCGCATCCGAGGCAAGGAAGTGGACGACCGAGGCGATCTCCTCCGGCTGACCGACACGTCCCATCGGCGTCATCTCCAGCCAGGTGGAATACATTTCCGGATTTTCCTTGATGCCGAAGGCCGTGAGCGGGGTTTCGATATAGGTCGGCGCCACGGCATTCACCCTTACGCCCCGTCGGCCCCATTCGGCGGCCAGCGATTTGGTGAGCTGGTGCACGGCAGCTTTTGAGGCATTGTAGAAAGCTTGCGGCTGCGGCTTGTTGACGATCATGCCCGACATGGAGCCGATGTTGACGATGGAGCCTGAGCCCCGCTTGAGCATTTCGCGGCCAAACGCCCGGCAGCACCAGAAGAGCCCATCAACATTGACGTCCATATGAAGCCGCCAGTGCTCGTCGCTGGTCTCCTCCGCCGGCACATCGCTTCTGGCGACGCCCGCATTGTTGACCAGAATGTCGATGCGCCCAAGCCGCGCCGCGATATCGGCGGCCACCGCGTCAACCTCGGCCGACTTTGTGACATCGATCGCGACGCCCTCGGCCTTCAGCCCGAGCTCCGTCAATCCGGCAACGCTCGCCTCCACGCGCTCAGCCAGCATATCGGCGACCACGACATGCGCGCCCGCCTCGCCAAGCGCGCGTGCACAGGCAGCGCCGATCCCCTGCCCCGCTCCGGTGACAACGGCGACGCGCCCGTCGAGCTTCAGTTTCTCCAGATACATTTTTGAAACACCTTTTTTGTCTTCCACCCGCAATTTGCGCGCCAGCAAAATGCTTCAGCTCATCCAGTTGCCGCCATCGACATTGTAGGTCTGGGCAACGATATAATCGGCCTCGCTCGAGGCGAGGAAAATGGCCATGCCGGCCAAATCCTCAGCCGTTCCCAGCCGACCAAAAGGCACCGCTTTGCTCACCAGGCGCTTCTTCTCGCCTTGCGGGCGGTTCTCATATTTCGCAAAGAGCACATCCACATGATCCCAGTGCTCGCCTTCCACCACGCCGGGCGCGATAGCATTCACATTGATGCCATGCTCGATGAGGTTGAGGCCCGCCGATTGGGTGAGGCTGATCACCGCCGCCTTGGTGGCGCAATAGACGGCGACAAGTGCCTCGCCGCGCCGGCCGGCCTGGCTCGCCATATTGATTATCTTGCCGCCGCGCCCCTGCGCGATCATCTGCCGCGCGGCCGCCTGCATGGTGAACAAGGCGCCGGACACATTGACCGAAAACAGCCGCTCGTAGCTCTCGCGCGTGATCTCGACGATTGGTGCCAGGTCGAACAGCGCCGCATTGTTGATGAGAATGTCGAGGCCGCCCGCTTTTGCCACTACCGCCTCGATGGCGCCGTCTATGGAGGCCTGATCGGCAACGTCGAGATCCACCGCATAGGCTTTTTCGCCAATCGCCCGCGCGGCCTGCTCTGCACGCGCAAGGTCGATGTCGCCGATAGCCACCGTCGCGCCTTCGCGCACATAGGCTTCGGCGAAAGCCCGACCGATGCCGCGTGCGGCACCTGTGATGAGCGCCGACTTGCCCTTCAAGCGCTGCATCAGAGCGCGTCTCCTTCTTGATTGAATTTGTGCACCCGGCCGTCGACCGGCGTCACGAAGACGCTGTCGCCATGCCGCATGCCGACCTCGCCATCGGCACGCACGGTCAGCTGACCGATGCCGTCCACGTCCACGTCCACGTGCAGGAAGGTGTCGGAGCCAAGATGCTCGGCGATGCCCACCTTCCCTTTCCACAGACCCTCGGTCGTCGAAAGCTGCAAGTGCTCCGGCCTGACGCCGACGGTCACGGCACCCAGCTTCTCAGCCTCCGCGCCCGTGATCAGGTTCATGCGCGGCGAACCGATGAAACCGGCCACGAAAAGGTTCGTGGGACTGCGGTAAAGCTCCAGCGGCGAGCCCACCTGCTCTATATGGCCGGCATTGAGCACGACGATCTTGTCGGCCATGGTCATGGCTTCGACCTGGTCGTGCGTGACGTAGATCATTGTGGTCTGCAGCTTGTGGTGCAACTCGCTGATCTCGAGCCGCATGGAGCCGCGCAGCGCCGCGTCGAGATTGGACAGCGGCTCGTCGAACAGGAAAGCCTTGGGCTCGCGCACGATGGCGCGCCCGATGGCGACTCGCTGGCGCTGGCCACCCGAAAGTTGGCCTGGCCGTCGCTCGAGATAGTCGGTGAGATTGAGGATGCGCGCCGCATCGCGCACCCTCTCCTCGATCGCGGACTTGTCCATGCCGGCCATCTTCAGCGGAAAGGCGATGTTGCCGAAGACGCTCATGTGCGGATAAAGCGCATAGGATTGGAACACCATGGATAGCCCGCGCTTGGCCGGCGCGCGGGCGGTCATGTCCTCGCCGTCGATGAGGATCTTGCCACTCGTCGTGTCCTCCAGACCCGCGATCAGCCGAAGCAGGGTAGACTTGCCGCAGCCGGAGGGTCCGACAAAGACAACGAACTCGTTGTCGGCGATGTCGAGATCGATCTGCGGAATGACGACCGTCGAGCCGAAAGACTTGTGCACCTTGTCGAGGCGGATTTCTCCCATTGTCGTGATTCCTTATTTGACGGCGCCGAAGGTGAGCCCGCGCACGAGTTGCCGCTGGGAGAACCAGCCGAGGATGAGGATCGGCGCGATGGCCAGTGTCGAGGCGGCCGAAAGCTTGGCCCAGAACAGCCCTTCCGGGCTCGAATAGGAAGCGATGAAGGCAGTCAGCGGCGCGGCCTTGGCCGCGGTCAGGTTGAGCGTCCAGAACGCTTCGTTCCAGGCCAGGATGATGTTGAGAAGCAGTGTCGAGGCGATGCCCGGAACGGCCATCGGCGTCAGCACATAGACGATCTCCTTGGCCAGCGACGCCCCGTCCATGCGCGCGGCTTCCAAGATGTCGCCCGGGATCTCGCGGAAATAAGTATAGAGCATCCAAACGATGATCGGCAGGTTGGTCATGGTAAGCACGACCGTGAGGCCGAGCCGCGTGTCCAGAAGCCCGCTGTCCCGGAAAAGCAGATAAATCGGCACCAGGACGCCGACCGCCGGCAGCATCTTGGTCGAAAGCATCCACAACAGCACATCCTTGGTGCGCTTGGTCGGCGAGAAGGCCATGGCCCAGGCGGCCGGAATGGCTATCAGCAGGCCGAGAAGCGTCGACCCCACCGAAATGATCACCGAATTGGCGAAGTGCTTGAAATAGTCGGAGCGGGCGTTCACCTCGATATAATTCTCCGCCGTCCAGGCGAAGAACAGGAATTGCGGCGGTGTCGCGATGGCCGTGCCCTCGGTCTTGAAGCTCGTCAGCACTGTCCACAGGATTGGAAAGAAGATGAGGAAGCCGACGAGCCAGCCGAGGATGGTGAAGCCGAGTTTGGTACGGGTCGGAACTGCGCGTGCCATCGTGCCCTCCTAATCCAGGTTCTTGCCGATGAGGCGGATGAGGAAAATCGCAACGATGTTGGCGAGCACCACGGCGACGATGCCGCCGGCCGAAGCCGCGCCCACGTCGAACTGCAACAGCGCCTGAACATAGACGAGATAGGTGATCGTCGTCGTCTGTATGCCCGGCCCGCCGTTTGTCGTGACGAGGATTTCAGCGAAGACGGAAAGCAGGAAGATCGTCTCGATCAAAACGACCACGGTGATGGCGCGTGCCATATGCGGAAGCACGATATGGATGAAGCGCGAGACGCTACCGGCCCCGTCCATCTCAGCCGCCTCTTTCTGTTCGCTGTCGAGCGACTGGAGCGCGGTGAGCAGGATCAGCGTCGCGAAGGGCAGCCATTGCCAGGAGACGATGAGAACGATCGACAGCAGCGGCGCCTCGGCGAACCAGTCGACCGGTTGCAGACCGAAGGTGCGGGAAATCCACGCGAACAGCCCGTTGACCGGGTGCATCAGCATGTTCTTCCACACGAGTGCCGAGACCGTGGGCATTACGAAGAAGGGTGCGATGACCATCAGCCTTACCAGGCCCTGGCCGAAGAACGGCTGGTCGAGGAGCAGCGCCATCATGATGCCGCCGCCGACGCTGATTAGCAGAACGCCTCCAACCAGAAGCAGGGTGTTTGCAAGGGCCGTGAAGAAGGCGGGATCGGTCAGGAAGAAGCGGTAGTTCAGCGTACCCGCCCATTCCTCCATACCGGGCATCAGAAGGTTGTAGCGCAGCATCGAGAAGTAGAGGGTCATCGCCAGAGGCACGGCCATCCACAAAAGCAGCAGGACGACAGCCGGCGTCATCATCAGCCGAGCGCTGGCGCGTGTCTGCAATGTCGCCATGATTTGCACCTTCGTTGTGATGGATGGGAGTCAGGCCCCGCAAGGTACCCCGTTTGCCAACCCTTCGCCGATTTCGATCGACCGCGGGATATACTGCAAGGCGGCCGGAGCCGCGCCACCTGGGAGGAAACAGGGGGCCCGGCTCCGGGAGACGGACGGCTACTTGGTGTAGCCGGCCTTCATCATCTCGCGCTCGGCAAGCGTCTGTGCATTGGACAGGGCCTGATCGACCGTCGACTGGCCGGCGAGCGCCGCCGAGAACTGTTGCCCGACTGCGGTACCGATGCCCTGGAATTCGGGGATCGCCACGAATTGCACGCCGACATAGGGAACTTCTTCGACCGTGGGATGCGTGGGGTCAGCCGCCTGAATCGACTTGAGCGTCAGCTCGGCGAAGGGCGCGGCTTCCTGATAGGCCGGGTTCTCGTAGAGCGAGGTGCGCGTACCGGGCGGCACGTTGGCCCAGCCCTCCTTGTCCGCCACGAGCGCGGCATAGTCCTTGCCCGTCGCCCAGGCGATGAACTTTTTGGCCGCATCGATCTTCTGCGAGCCCGCTGGAATGGCAAGCGACCACGCCCACAGCCAGTTGCCGCGCTTGCCCAGCCCTTTGTCCGGAGCCAGAGCGAAGCCGACCTTGTCGGCCACCTGGCTCTCTTCCGGATTGGTCACGAAGGAGGCCGCGACCGTGGCATCGATCCACATGCCGCACTTGCCGGTCTGGAACAGCGCAAGGTTCTCGTTGAAGCCGTTGGAGGAGGCTCCGGGCGGTCCTGCATCGTTCATGAGATCGACGTAGAATTGCAACGCCTCCTTCCACTCCGGCTGATCGAACTGCGGCTTCCACTCCATGTCGAACCAGCGCGCGCCAAACGAATTGGCCATCGCCGTCAGGAAGGCCATGTTCTCGCCCCAGCCTGCCTTGCCGCGCAGGCAGATGCCGTAAATCTCATTCTCCTTGTCGGTGATCTTGCGCGCTGCCTCCGCGATGAAGTCCCAGGTTGGCGCTTCGGGCATTTCCAGGCCGGCGTCCTCGAAGAGGTCCTTCCGGTACATGACGAACGAGCTTTCACCGTAGAACGGCGCTGCATAGAGCGTGCCGTCCTGCGAGAGCCCGGCTCGGATCGCCGGCAATAGATCGTCGACGTCGTAATCCGCGCCGAAATCGAGCGGCACCAGCCATTCCTGTTTGGCCCAGATCGGCACTTCATAGGTGCCGATGGTCATGATGTCGTATTGGCCGCCCTTGGTGGCTATGTCGGTGGTCACGCGCTGGCGCAGAACGTTTTCCTCCAGCGTCACCCATTCGAGGTCAATGTCGGGATTCTGCTCCGTGAACGCATCAGACAGCTTCTGCATGCGGATCATGTCGCCATTGTTAACGGTGGCAATGGTCAGTGTTTCCGCCTGCGCATGCGCGGCGATTGCGAGCGCCGAACACGCAGCAAGAGCAAGTCGCTTCACCTTCATGATACTCCTCCCAAAGTAATGAGCATTTGCTATGTTAGTGAGCAAATACCCATTTTTGGAATGAGTCAACCCTGCTCCCTTGCTGCGGCGCAGCAAAAAGCGAGGTCAAAGTGGAAAATCAGACTCCGTTGAGAAGCGCCGATGCGGTGCGTTCGTCGGTGATCAGGCCGTTGACGATGTGGCGCTTGACGGCTGCGGCAATGCCGGGGAGTTTTCGTGGTCCCATGGCGGCGGCGATGACGAGAGAAGTGTCGCTCGACGGTATTGGCGCACTCGCCACCCGCTCGTTGGTGATGCCTTTGACCAGCATCCCGTCGGCATCGAAGGCCCAGCCGACGATCTCGCCCACGGCGCCCGCTTCCTGCAGGGCTGTGAGTTCGTCCCGTGAGATGAACCCGTCTTCGAAAATCGGCGCGCTGGGGCCCAGATCGCCAATGCCGACGAAAGTCACGTCAGCCTGCGCGGACAACGCAAGCGTCGAGTGGATCATGGGTTGATCATGCAGAAGCTTGCGCTCCGCCGGCGACGAGGCAATGACCGGTAGGGGCATGGGGAAACTGCGCGCCTTGACCGTGTCAGCCATGGTGAAGATGACATTGTAAAAAGCGGCCGAACCGTCGGGGGCGATGTTGCCCGTCAGCGAGACGATGCGGTGTTGGGGGCACTCCATGGATGGCAACTGCTCGATCGCCGCCTTCAGCGTGCGGCCCGTGCCGATTGCCATGACGATCGGTTCGGGCGATTGCAGGCGCCGCTCGATCTCGGCCGCAGTTGCTTCGGCAATACCGGTCGTGGTCGAGGTCGAAGATGGATCGCTCGGGACCACTTCGGCAAACTGCAGGCAGAAACGCTGCTTCAGCCGGCGGGCGAGCTCCATGCAGCTTGCGATGGGGTGGTCGATACGCACGCGCACCAGCCCCTCGGAAACGGCGAGCGAAACGAGCCGCTGCGCCGACTGGCGCGATACGCCGAGCTTGGCCGCAATCTGGTCCTGAGTATTGCCGGCAACATAGTAAAGCCAGCCGGCCCTGGCCGCATCATCCAACCGACTCTCCCGCACTGCCATCGTTCCGCACCACTCCTTATCGCCACGATCCGCGACAGTATCCGCCATCGATGCAGCCGGTCCATAGCCCTTGCGACCGGGAGACGTAAATCCGTAGCAACGACACATTGCTGCGATTCGTGCGTCGGCAGACCCGAACCAACACTGATGGGCCGCGCTGTCATCGCCGCCCCCGGACCTTCCGTCCGACGTGGTGCGGTGACAGCGACCGCGCCGTATGCAACATTGACTTTGCTACAGCGTCCCTGTCGTCAAGGAGTTGCGATGAAAACGAGTGCTATCTGGCTTACCTCGTTGATCGCATGCGGAAGCCCGCCGGCGATTGCGCATGGGAGTGACTTGGCCGATCATGAAGTGAATGTTCAAGAAGTCATAGCCGCACTCGAGGCTAACGATATGAGCGCGAACGAGATTCGGACGGCCGAATCCTATGTTCGTCTTAATGTCGTGGACCTGAGCGCCTTCAAGTCGAGTGACGAGTATCAAGCGCTCGAGGAAGCCCTGAGCAGAACTGACGACAGTTGGGCGATGGTGCAGACTGCGATTGTCGGCAACGAGTCAATCATGCAGGAACTCAGCCGCCGCTCGGTCGAGGTAAGGAACGTGGTCGCAGCGACGATGGACGGCGAGGGGCTAATCACGATTTACACTCGCTGATGCTGAGACAGCGTGCCGCCAACGGGTGCTTCCTGTCCCTGGCGCGCTTCCTCGCTCCATCCTTCATGTAGCATCCTGCACAAAACCCATATATAATGTGCAACTCCCATCACGTTTGCACTAGAGGAAGTGTCATCGTTTTGGCGTTATTCACGAAGTTTTGCTATCGGTTACACTTGGTGTTACAATGTTTCACCTGCGCGCGATCCTGCGCGTCTGTCCTCACACATTGATTGGACACATAATGAACATTCCCGAATGGACTAAACCCGCCATTTTTGGCGCGGCAGGCGGCGCCTTTGCGCTTGCGATCCTTGGATTTACATGGGGCGGCTGGGTGACCGGCGGCACCGCAGAGGGCATTGCCGCGCATGCCGCGCAGGATGCCCGCGAGCAGATAGTCGCGTCGATCTGTGTCGAGCGCTTCATCGCCAGCGCCGACGCGGCCAGCGACCAGGCCGATCTCAAAGAAGCCAGTTCCTGGCAGCGCGACAATCTCATCGAGGAAGCGGGCTGGATAACGTTGACGGCCCTTCCAGACAACGAGCAGGTTGCTGGAGCAGCGGATATCTGCGCCGAGCGCCTTGTTGCCATGGAAGATCTTCCGGAGCGCATGGTCATGCCTGAAGCCTCCGTTGTCGACCCGAAAGACGTTGATGCCGAACCGTCCGCCATCGACGGCTGAACAATACCATGCGTTCCCCGGTTCATAGCCGGGGAGACGCCTGACATATGACCTCTGCCTTGCCGGCCCTCCTGCCCAAACGATGCGGGATGTTCGTTCCCTGCCGCGCTATCTGATCTTGCGATAATAGACCTTGCCATCGGTCGATTCGAAACGCTGATATGCGGCACTTGCCTCCGGCGCAGGCCGGGCGGCCGGCTTCTTTGCCGCGGGCGGGCGGGCTATGGCAGCGGGGGCTTCCACCCCTGCCTCTTCCATCGGCGGCATCATCAGAGCCGATGCCGGATCGGCCGGCGGCGGGGCCCAGACTTCGGCACGGCGCATGTCGGCAAGGCTCTTGTCCAAAGCGGAGAATGCACGCTCGATATCGTCGAACCGCACCTGCAGCGTGGCGTTCTGCTCGTCGAACTGGTTCTGCAGACCGTTATTCATCCCTTCGAGACGTGCCTTGATACGGGATTCGACCTCGGCGAGCTCGGCCAGCCGCTGCTCAACCGTCCTCACCTCGCCAGCCGCCTTGAGGAGATAGACGGCGGCAGCGAGATTCATGACCGTCAGGATGACCGTGGAGATGGTCAGCGCCACGAACAGCGGATTTCTGCCACCGGCCTGCACGTGACGAGGACCCCGGTCTTCGGCGGGCAGACCCGTCAGTGTGTGGATCTCGGTCATTGCACCATCACCTTGGCACCTATGGAAACGCGCTCATAAAGGTCGACGATATCGGTATTGGTGAGTCGGAAACAGCCCGAGGTGCCGTCGAATCCGACGCCGTCCGGGTCGTTCGTGCCGTGGATACGGTAGAGCGTGTCCCGGCCGTTATCGTGCAAGTAGAGCGCGCGGGCGCCAAGCGGATTGTAGGGACCGGCCGGCACATAGTCGGGCAGGCCGGGTTGGCGTTTACGCATTTCCGTCGGCGGGCGCCATTCGGGCCACACCTTCTTGGCGCCGACCTTGACCACTCCGGTCCAGCCGAAGCCTTCTCGCCCGACGCTGATGTCGTATCTGAGTGCCGTATCCCTGCCGGTCACCAGATAGAGCGCCCTCTCGTCCTTGCGAATAAGGATCGTCCCGGGTGTTTCCTGCGTGGCGAACGTCACCTGACGACGCAGGCTCGGCCCCATGGACGGCAGAGGTGGCCGCTTTTGCTGCGAGACCCACTGGATGCTGCCCTGCGCATGGGAGAGCGGCGCGGCGGTAAGGACGCCGAGCACCAGCGCGAGCACCGACAAAAGCCGCATCCATGGCAGCGCGTCAATTGGTCTTTGCATGCAGCCGCTCCCGGAAAATATTCTTCAGATCCTTGTTGAAACGCGCCCGCGCGTGCACCTCCGTGGGCAGCATGGCGCGGTTCAGCGCGTCGGTCAAAAGTGCACCGTCGAGCGCCACCGAACGGATGTTCGGTGCCTTGAATACTTTCTCGAGTTCCCTTTGCGAGAAATGGTTGCCGAAGAGCTTGCGCTTGTGCTTGTTGGCGATGAGGGTGATGCTGGCTGAATTGCCGCGCAACTCGCGCACCTTCCTGTGCAGGCGCTTCGCCAGGCGAAGGGAGGCGATGTTGAGCTCGAAAACGATGAAGATCTCATCGCTGGTCGAAAGCACCGAATTGTGCCAGGGCGTCTCCAGGTTCGGCAGGTCGATGATCACCTCCTCGAACCGGTAGGCAACGAGGTCGAGCAGCCGGAAGACGAAGTCGGCGCCGGTCGGCTCGTAGGGAAGGCCCGGCCGCTCGAAGGAATAGAGCGTAAAGCCCGGCTTGCGCGACAGCTTGATGACGTCCATCAATTCGACATCCAGCCGCTCCGGATGGCTGACGATGGCCTCAAGATCGAACTCGTTGGAGAGGTTGAGGTAGG
Organism: Nitratireductor luteus; assembly: GCF_026162365.1. GTDB lineage: Bacteria > Pseudomonadota > Alphaproteobacteria > Rhizobiales > Rhizobiaceae > Chelativorans > Chelativorans luteus. The sequence goes on from NZ_JAOANW010000006.1 coordinate 198,933, forward strand.
CGCTGCAGCAGGCGCTCTGGAAGTCGAGGTCGACCAGGCAGGTGTCCTCCGCCTTGCCGGGTGAACTGCCTGCAAAATAGTCGGCTGCCGCAAGCGCGAGCGTCGTCGCGCCGGCGCCACCCGAGGCGCCGATGAAGGTGATGATGCGGCTTTTCACCGCCTGGTCGCCGCTGTCGTGGAAGGTCACCGCATTCAACAGATCTTTGCCGTCGAACGGCTTCTTCAGCCAGTCCGAGGCGTTAATACGCACAAGATTGCGCATTTGTTCGGGCTTCAACTCCGCCGAAACGGCAATGAGCGGCACGGCGCCCCAGGAGGAGCGCACAGCGGTGATCGACGGGTCGCCCAGCATCTCCCCCTCGCCCACGTCGAGGATGATGACGCTCGGCCTGAGATCGCCAGGTGCGCCGCGCAGGAACTCCCGGGCGTCGGCTACCTGCACCTCGTAGATCGCGAGCGCGTCGAGCCGCTGGGCGACCTCGCTGCGGAACTTCTGGTCCGACGAGAAAAGCGCGATGCGCTTGCGCCGTGTGGGCAGGACTTTCTGGTTAATGGCGTTCATGGGTAGACGCCTCTCATATCTTCGCCCGTCACCGTGCTGAGCATGGAGGGCATGTTGACGTTGTTGAAACCGAGCAGGCCGCCGAGGAAGAAGAACTGGAAGGTGAGATTCTGGAGACTGACCGTGATCGTCGGCACGGCACCACCGGGACGCGTCTGATAACCCAGCCCCGAAGCGGTATAGCGGATGACCACGTTGGCTGGCTGAAGGCGCGGAAAGAAATCGCACATACCCGGTCGGCCGGTCGATCCCTGTCCGCACGTGTTCAGATCGTCGCCAAAGAAGATGCGGTTGAAGTTGGCGGGCGTAAACGTGCCGGAGGAAGTGCAGGCGCTCGTGGCGCCATCGCAGATATAGTCGTAGCTGCCCGGCGGTATGGGATCCCCCGGCGTCGTCGCAGGCCCGGCACTTGCAATCTGGGGCGCCACCGGATCGGAAATCGAGGCCATGCGCGCGCCGACCTGCACGGCCTTGTTGGCGGCATTCCACTGGTAGAATGCGTAGCCGAAATCGACGAAACCGAGCGTCAGCACAAGCAAGAGCACGATGCTGATGGTCATCTCGACCATCGTCGCGCCGCTCTGATCCCTGAGAAAGTGCTGGAACAGCGTCATCTCACCACCCCACGACGCGTTCTTCATGGGAAGCGGTCAGCGTGATCGGACCGATGCCGAGATAGCTGAGAAGGGAGGTGCCGGCATAGTTGTAGGATGTGGTGAGGCGAACCGTGTCTACATCGCCCGAGGAACGATAGTCCTGAAGGCCGGTGCCCGGATCGACGTTGTTCGCGGTGGTGTAGGTTGCGATTATGACGGGACCGGACCAGTCGGACAGGCGCAGGGTGCCGGCGGTGATTGTGCCGTAGAGCGCGATGTTCGCAGCATTGGTCCCGCAATTGATGGCCAGGCCTGCTTCGGTGAAGAGCGGCTCGTTGCAGCGCGCATAGTAGCGGGCGGCATCGCGCAGGCCGGCCTCGATCAGCAGCTTGCGATAGATGACATTGCTGAATTCGAAGACACCGGCGGAAAGTGCGATCATCAATGGCGTGATCAGCGTCATTTCGATGAGGACCTGGCCGCGCTCGTCGCCGCGGAATTTCTTGAGAAGTGCATGGAGCGCGCGCTGCATCACATCACCTGTAGAGCTGCACTTCTTCGCGCACGAAGTTCGTCAGCGTTCCCCGGCCCTGGATACCGTCGATGTCGACGATCTCGGCCAGAACCTCGTCGGCGGTGACGGCTTCGGTCAGGAAGAAGCTGGCAAAACCGATGGCCGGCGGCGCGCCGCTCTGACCCTGCAGCTGAGCCTGCACGTCGGGATCGGAGCACTCCAGGACGGCAGCATGGATCATGCGGCGCTCCTCGTCGCCGACCGTGGAATGGCAAGCCGGAACGCCGGTTTCGCCTCCGTTTGCGTCACCCACCGATGCCCTCGGCACCAATCCCTGCGAAATCTCATACTTGTAGAGCTCATAACGGCTTGGAGGATTGGCATTCGAATAGGCGCTGCCATCCTCATCGGTGAAATTGGCCATGTCTGTCGCGGTGAAGTTGTTGGCCGCGAGATAGGTCTCATAGTCCCACTCGCCGTTGCCGATCTGGCCGGTGAAGGCCGTATCGGGCGTCAGTTGCTGGAATAGAGCCGGATCAGATGCCAATTCCATGTTGCAGGCGTTGGCGCTGGCGTTCTGATACCTGAAACCCTTGCGCACATTCGGTGCGGGCGGCCAGGCCGTATTCGTGTTCGACGGGAAGCCGCCGCCATTGTGGTACATGTCGAAGCGCGTATTGAAGCCCGCCTTGGCCTTTGTCGTCAGGTTGCCGGTCTGGGTGTAGACACGCCGCCTGCTGACACATTCGGGCAGGGTGCCCCGCGCCAGATCCTCCGCCAACTCGTTCTCGCCATAGCCATGCGCATCTTCCGGCCGCAGGAAGCCGAAATTGCCCGGACCCCAGGATGTGCCGCCGACCACGAGCTTGATGCTCCTGCGGTAGAAATTGTCGTCGTTGACGACCTCGTGGAACGGCTGGCCGGGGAACGGATTGCAGATAAACAAAGGTGTCATTTCACAGATGACACCTCCGGCGTTGCCCGCCACAGCAACAGCGCTCACATTGAAGTTGTTCTGCCCGCCTCCCGGCAGGAAGGAGGCTGGAAAGATCGCGGAGAAGCCGGTCGGATTGACTGTGACCTCGACGAACTGCGCTTCGTCCGCATCGTTCACCTCGTCCGCGATGACATCGGCGGCACCGATCGGATCGCTGTCATTGGCCGGCAGGCTGCGCAGGTAGCGCCGGACGATGCCGGCATTGGTGAGAGTCTGCTCGGGGCCAGCGTCGGAGAAACGATAGGTGTTGTCGACCAGATTGGCGATCGCCCGGTCGCCGCGGACGACCGAGTCCGAGCGTCCATCGAGTTCATAGGCCGCCGCGATGGCAAACGCGTCGGCGCCCTTTTGCAGATCGTTGTGGAGGTTGCCCGCGCGGCTCATGTCGAGTGCCAGCAGGGCGAAGCCGATGATGGCCGGCAGCATGACGGAGACGAGAATCAGCGCAACGCCGCGCTCGTCGTGCCTGAATCTGAAGAATACTCTACGCAGCACACCCATTACTGTTGTCCTAAGCCCCGGCGCCAAACCCTCAACACGCGCCGCGAACCTTTCTTTGCGCCTGATCAGGACTTCCTCCCGGCAAATCGTCCCCACGCGCCGGGTTCCTGTTCAAGCCCTGTTGCCCTCTCGTCCTTTTCCTTCCTCGTGATTCTGCTGTTTGAACTAAGCTTTATTCATTGTCCGATATTGAACGTGATGTTGGCCGGCGGCTGCGCCTGGCCCGGCTCCTGCGATTTCCTGTAGCGCTCCACCGCGTCCGCCGCCCGCTTGCCGTCGCTCGGTATCTCCGTCACCTCCGAAGCCGGGTTGAACGCATTGGTCGTCTGCAGCATCATGTTGTACTTCTGCACGTCGCCGGCGGCGAGCGTCACCGTGTCGTAATGGTTGAGATAGTCGGCGCAGCCGGAAAGACTGGCTGCGAGGCCGATCAAAGCGGCAAGCGGTATCAGCCTATTTCTTGACATAGACCATCCCATCCTTCTTGACGTCGAGCATGTGGCCGTAGGGGCCGATCACCCCGTCGCCGAGTTCGTACTTGCGGATCATGTCCTTGCTCACCTCGAGCTGGCCGAGCAGGAAGAATTCTGGATCGTTGGTCGGCCGCGTCTTGTCGAAGGGCGTGGCCAGCTGCTCGCCGGGCTTCACCGGACGCACGATGCGCGGCGTAACGATGATGACGAGATCCGTCTCGTTCTTGATGAAGCTCGAAGAGCGGAACAGCGCCCCGATGATGGGTATCTGGCCGATCCAGGGCACCTGGCTCTGGATCTTGCGGTTGGTCGACTGCAAGAGGCCGGCGATCGCGAAGCTCTGTCCATCGCGCAGCTCGATCACGGTGGAGGCCTTGCGGGTCACGAAGGCAGGGATCTCGATGTCGGCCGTGCGCAGCGTCGTCGTCGGGTCGACCTCGCTCACCTCCGGATTGAGGCGGAGATTGATCTTGCTGTCTTCCAGCACGATCGGCGTGAACGCGAGCTTGACGCCATATTCCTTGAACTCGATGGTGATCTTGTCGTCCTCGCGCGCCACCGGGATCGGCACCTCGCCGCCCACGAGGAAGCTCGCCGTCTCGCCAGAAAGCGCCGTCAGGTTGGGCTCCGCCAACCGGCGGGCCAGCCGTTTGTCCTCCAGCGCGCGGATAAGGATGTCGACATTAACCCCGGCGTCGATGACCCGCGCAATCAGGGAAGCGAAAGGCGCATTACCGGTAGCGAACAGCGCGCCGGCCGCGGCAGCGCCGGAAAGCAACCCCTTATCTGATCCGTCACTCGAAGCCGCCATCGAAACTCCCAGCTCGCGCCCGGCATTGCGCGAGACTTCGAGGATGCGCACCTCCAGCGTCACCTGCTGGCCGTCCTCGACCATCACCGAATTGATGACGTTCTCTGGGCCGTATTGTGCGGCCACGTCCAGCACCTTGGCGAGCGTTGCGCCGTCCTTGACCGTGCCGCCCAGCCGCACGCGGCCGTTGGCCGTGCCGACGGTGATGTTGGAACGCGGCGCGATCTGGCGGATGGCCTGCGTCATGTCCTCGATATCGACGCCCACCTCCACTTGCACCACGCCCAGCGAGCGCTGGTCGTCGGAGAACAGGTTGACCGAGGTCGTGCCCGGTCCCTTGGCGATGATGTAGAGCGTGCGGTCGGTCATAGGCTGGGCGTCGGCGATGTTGTTGTCCGCCACCACGATGTCGCCCAGCGTCTGGTTCACCTCGATCGTCAGCGACTGCGAGATGGGCAGGAAGATGCGATGGACGCGCGGCGAGGAGACGTCGATGCGCCGGTCGGCGGCGTGAGCCCCTGAGCCTGCCCACAATGCGGCAACCAGGGCCAACATTGCGAGGGCGGCGAACCGCCTTGATCCGATATGCAGCATGTGTTCCGTCCCCACTTCGTCATCCGCGCATCCACCAACGCGGAATCCTCCAGCACCGCGGCTATCGCAGCCGTGGTACGTCATAGGCCTGCCTATCCAGGCCGCGATGCACATTCACTGACACACGTTTCGGCGGTTCCGCTTCGATGAGCCGTACCACCTCGCGCACTTCCGGCTCTTCCCGAATCACCGGCTGCTGCACTCTCTTGAGCTCATTCTCAACGGTGTCGATACGTGTTTCGAGCCTGCTGCCGACGCTTTCCACAGCTTCCCTGATGCCGGCGATGTCAGCCTCGGCGCGCTTGCGCGCTTCCTCCAGCGCCTGCTGGCGCGCGAGCTCGGCCTGCCGGGCAGCCACATCGGCCGGCGTATCGCCAATCAGGTCGTTCAGCGTGATGCGGTCGGTGATCTGGCCTTCCGGAGAGGCGACCTGCCTGAGCGCCAGCGACAATTGCCCCACGCCGGAGGCGAGTGTCAGCTTCTGCGCGTCCTTGGTGCTGACCTCCAGCGTCACCGACTTGACCACGGTGGGGTCGTTCCTCTTCTCGTCGGCCTGCTGATCGACGGCGAGCACCTTGATGCTCTGCAAAAGCACGTCGACGAACGGCTGATCATCGCCATCATTGTTGCGGGCATTGCGCGTAAGCAGCACATCCACCCGGTCGCCGGGCAGCACGAAGCCCGCCACGCCGAGCACGTCGTTGACACGTATGGAGACGGCGCGCATGCCTTCCGCCAGCACAGCCGAGAGCGTGGCGCGCTGACCGGGCCCGGTGATCCTGCTTTCAAGGACCGGCTCGTTGGCCGCCATGGCGGTGAGCACTTGGCGGCCGCCCTCGGCGGAGATCAGTTCCTGGCGCGTCCTGAAGGTGCCGGGCGGAACCGCATTGGCGGGCCAGGCGATCTCGCGCAGATTGTCGGCATTCAGGGTATCGCCGAAGTTCAGTGCGGTGGCCGCCACGACAATAGTCGCCTGCGGCGTCTCCTCGCCCCCGCCGCTCGCGAACGCGCTGCGCTGGCCGTCGAGCCACACATTGGCGAGCACGACGGCGACGATGCCGAAGACGGCCGCCAGAACGACCATGATAATTGAATTCGCACGCATCTTAATGCCCCGCCCCACGAGCGCTCAACACTCGCGTTGATTAGTTTGTCAGGCCCGGGTGCATCCACCCGGGCCTGAATTGATGCTCTTGCTCAGCAGACGATGCCTAGAGCGGTACACAAGGCGCCCCATTTACCCTGCGCCCAGATTCCCACTGCAACCACGGCGGCGATCACCAAAGCGGTGATGAGCCCTATCAGGATCGTATATTCGACCATGGCAGCGCCGTTCTCGTCGTCGCGGAACTGCCGGGCTATCGACATGATCTTTTTCATCTCAACTTACCCCAACTCGGTTTTTACTCGACGAGACCTGCGTCGAGGCGATCCCCCGGCAAGCACCCCCGTCATCTGCAATCTTGCTGCCGGCTAATATAATAGTCAATCAGCTTAACTTACCCTTAACTATCTCCGGCCCCATTCACGCCTCCCGGAATTGTGCCCAGATTCGCGCTAAACATTTGTTTTCAATTTGTTTTCTTGATCATTAACCGAACGTTCACGGCAATGCCAATTTTACGCCACTTTCGTAAGAAACAGAAATAACCTACCTAGTTGGAGGTATTCGATCTTCTTTTCTTTTGTATTCGTGGCAACTCATAATGAACTGGAAACTTGAGTACAAAACACCTATTTGCCTTCCCGATGTAAAATGCTATATATACTTTTACGTGTCTCGAATGCGTTGACCCACGCGCAGATTGCAGTTTTTCCACCGAGCAGCGGTGGGCCTCATAGGCATGGAGCCGCATCCGCAGGTTGCAAAGCAAAAGTCATACAAATCAAATAAAAGTTCAGGACAATCCCAAATTTCACTTTACCGATACGGGACGATTGAGCGCAGATTAAGTCGTTACGGCGTTTTTTCTAAAGTTGTCTTGCACAAGACGGCCCCTACCGGCTAGATTGTATGGAGGCAAGGGGGCTCCACCGAGATGCTCGGACGGTTCACGAGAGGCAATGTCGCAGCGCCGGCGCGCATCGAGCCGAATGTCGAGCCCGTTGCCGAAGCGCCGAGGCCGCCCGAGCCGGTAATCTCCGAAGCCGGCGTGGCGAAGCAGAAGAGCCACACCGACGCCATGCTCGATCTCAAGGTGGAGCTTCACCGCCACCTGATCGAGCGCTTCAACCTGGCGGTCATGGAGACGGCGACCAAGGAACAGATCCTCGACCAGATCCGCCCCGTGGTGCGCGACTTCGTGCGGACCTCCGCCGTGCCGCTCAATGCGCGCGAGCTCGACAGGCTGACCAGCGACACGGCGGACGAGATGCTGGGTCTGGGGCCGCTGGAGCCGCTCCTGAAAGACGATTCGATTGCCGATATCCTCATCAACACGCATCGCAGCGTGTATGTGGAGCGCCGCGGCAAGCTGGAAGAAACTCCGGTGCGCTTCCGCGACGAGACGCATCTTCTGCGCATCATCAACAAGATCGTCTCGGCCGTCGGCCGGCGTGTCGACGAATCCTATCCCATGGTGGATGCGAGGCTGGAGGACGGCTCACGCGTCAATGTCGCCGTGCGGCCGGTCTCGATCGACGGGCCGCTGGTCTCCATCCGCAAGTTCTCGCGCAACCCTTATTCGCTGGAACGGCTTGTGGAACTGGGCTCCATTCGCCCGCAAATGATCGATCTGTTGCGGATTGCAGTCCAGACGCGCAAGTCGATCCTGGTTTCAGGGGGCACCGGCAGCGGCAAGACGACGCTGCTCAACGCGCTGTCCAACTATATCTCGCCGCTGGAGCGCCTGATCACCATCGAGGACGCGGCCGAGTTGCAATTGCAGCAGCCGCATGTCGGCCGGCTGGAGACCCGCCCCCCCAATGTCGAGGGGAAGGGCGAGGTACGCCAGCGCGAACTGGTCAAGAACGCGCTCAGGATGCGGCCCGACCGCATCATCGTGGGCGAGGTGCGTGGCGAGGAGGCCTTCGACATGCTGCAGGCCATGAATACCGGCCACGAGGGCTCCATGACCACGATCCACGCCAACACGCCACGCGACGCGCTGTCACGCATGGAGCAGATGGTCGGCATGGCCGGCATGCCGATGAGCCAGGAATCGATCCGCGGCCAGATCGCCTCCGCCATCGACATGATCGTGCAGACGCAGCGGCTTTCCGATGGCGGCCGGCGCGTCATCTCAATCGCGGAACTGACGGGCATGGAAGGCAGCGTGATCCAGATCCAGGAAATCTATCATTTCGTGCGCCGCGGCGTCACGCCGGAGGGCAAGATCATCGGCGACTACCGCGCCTCCGGCGTCCGCCCACGCTTCGCCCAGGAAGCTGCCACGATGGGCCTGCAGTTCGCCAAGGACGCCTTCAACCCTCAGGTGCCTCTGTGAGGGGGCGGAAATGCTGACCGGCCAGACACTCCTCTACGTCGTCTATGTGCTGGTTGCCGCCGCCGCCATCCTCGCCATCGAGGCCTTCTATCTCAGCTTCGCCAGGCGCCGCGCCAGGAGCGGCATCATCAACCGGAGGCTGAAACGGCTGGCCGAGGACGCTCCGGCGGAGGAGACGTTGAAGGGCCTGTTACGCGAGCGGGGTCTGAGCGAGACCGGCGACTTCGCCTTCGGTGCCGTGGCGCTCAACCGGCTCTACACCCAGTCCGGCGTGACCGGCAATCCGATCGCGTTCTTGGCCGTCTTCGCGGCGATCGGCGCCGTTACCGGCCTCGGCATGCGCATCTTCGCCTTCTCCAGCATCCTCTCTTTTCTCACCTTCCTCTTCATCGCCTTCGCGCTGCCCTGGCTGCATCTGAAGCGCAAGCGCAAGAAGCGGATCACCCGGTTCGAGCGTCAGCTTCCCGACGCGCTGGACATGATCGTGCGGTCGCTGCGGGCCGGCCATCCGACCACGGTCGCCGTTGGCCTCGTGTCGCGCGAGATGCCCGATCCGCTGGGCACCGAATTCGGCATCGTCTCCGACGAGATCACCTTCGGCCTGAGCCTGGAACAGGCGGTCAGGAAGCTCGCCGAGCGCGTTGGCTTCGAAGGGCTCAACCTGCTTGCCGTCTCGCTGTCGATCCAGGCCAAGACCGGCGGCAACCTGACCGAGATCCTCGCCAATCTTTCCAAGGTGCTGCGCGAGCGCTGGAAGATGCGGCTGAAGATCCGCGCTCTTTCGGCGGAGGGCCGCGTCTCGGCCTGGATGATCTCCGGCTTCCCGCTGGTCATGTTCGGTCTCCTGATGCTCATCACACCGAGCTATTACGGCGACATATGGGACAATCCGGCGGTCATGCCGACCCTTGTCATCTTCGGCGGCTGGGCGCTTCTGGGTGATTTCATCATGTATCGCATGGTAAATTTCGACTATTGACGGGAGGTGTTGGCAAGCGTGCTGGAAGCCATTTTTGAATCGGAAGCGCTGGTGCTGGGTGCCGTCTTCGCAGCGGCCATGATGCTCTTCCTGTTCGCCGCCTTCCTCATGCTGCCGGCGATCCAGACGCGGCGGCGGGTCACCCGCGAGCTGGTCACGGAAAGCCCGATCAACCGCCGCTCGCTGGAAGCCCGTTCGGAGCTCGTCAGGCTGAAGGCGCGGCGGCCGGTGGAGGCCTACTTCCAGGCGCTGGAAAAGGAACAGGGCGAGCCCGACCCGCTGGAGGCCAAGCTCTTCCGCGCCGGCTTCTACAGCACCAAGGCGCCGGTCTACTACATGCTGACGCGCATCGGCTTCGTCGTCGCGGGCTTTCTGGCCGCCTATATCCCGCTCCAGATGATCCTGCCGCCGGGCCTGCCGGGCTTCATTCCCTTTGTCGTGGCGGCGGTCTTCGGCCTTGCCTGTCTCGTTATCCCTTCCATCGCCCTCGACCGTTTCGAGAACCGCCAGAAGGAGCAGTACCGGCGCGGCTTTCCCGATTTCATGGATATGATGATCACCTGCGCCGATGCCGGCATGAGCCTCGAAGCCGCCGTGGAGCGGGTAAGCAGCGAACTGGCCGGAACGCACAAGGCGCTGGGTGTGCAGCTTTCCATCATGGCGCTGCAGATGCGGGCGGGAAAGCCGTTGCGCGACGCGCTGCGCGACCTTTCCGACCGCATCGCTATCGACGAGGCCCGCTCGCTGGCCGTGCTTTTCCGACAGTCGGAGGAGCTCGGCACCAGCCTGACCGATGCGTTGCGCGTCTACAGCGACGAAATGCGCACCCAGCGCATCCTGCGGGCGGAGGAAAAGGCCAATTCGCTACCGGTAAAGATGGTGATCCCGCTCGGCCTGTGTGTGTTTCCGGTCGTGCTGATGATCGTGATGCTGCCTGTCATTTTGCGAATGAAAGGTATATTCTTCTAGCTGGGAATCGGCTGCAAACGGGGCAAGAATGGCCTCTTGGGGGATGAGGATGATGCAGTCACTGCGCTTTGCGCTTGGAGCAGTTGTGCTGGCCGCCGCACTGGCGGGATGCCAGACCGCTGAACTGAACTCCGACGGCGTGGTGCGCACCAACGAACCCGCCAAACTGGAGTTCACGGCCTTCGGTGATGCTTTCGACGGGCTGAAAACGATCTCGGATGTCGATTACTACGCCTCTGATCAGGCGGTGGCGGCGGCCAAGAACCAGTTCCGGCAGGAAAATTACGGCAATGCCGGCGCACTGTTCTACAAGGCCGTACGGCTCGCGCCCAACGACGGCGAGGCATGGCTGGGCCTTGCCGCGGCCAGCGACCGCATCGGCCGTTTCGACCTCGCCGACAAGGCCTATCGCGAGGCCTACCGGCTGGTCGGCAGCACGGCCGCCTACTACAACAATGTCGGCTATTCCCATCTCCTGCGCGGCAATCTCGTCGAAGCGCGGCGCAACTTCCTGAAAGCTTACGAACTGGCGCCAAACGACCCGACCGTCACCAACAATCTCGAGTTGCTCGCCTCCAGCGCGCGCAGCATCCAGCGGTGAAATGCTAGCGGCTGCCGCAATCCTTGCGCGCGCGGTTCTGGGCGTGCTCCTGCTGAGGGTCGCATGGTCCGATCTTGGACGGCAGAAAATCGCCAATCGCGACGTCCTTGTGATCGCCCTGGTCGGCGCCGGGCTTCTGCTACAGCCGGCCGCCGGCGGATCATGGGCGAACTTTGCAATCGGCGCCGCCGCCGGCGCGCTGTTCTTTCTGGTGCTCGTTCCCTTCTGGCTGATTGGCAAGGTGGGAGCGGGCGATGTCAAGCTGATGGGGGCGGCGGCGTTGGTCGCCGGCGGCGACTATCTCCTGTCCTTCGCGCTTGCCCTCATCGTCTTCACCCTCATCACCGCGCTCCTGGTAAAGATGCCGATGCTTCTGCCGGAAACCCTCTACAAGCGCTATGTCGCGCTTTTCGCCGACAACAATGTCGTGCCGTTTGGCGTGCCCATCTCGGCCGCCCTGCTTGTGGTGCTGTTGCTGCAGATCGCAGGCGTCAGGGTATAGCACTGCTCTCGAGTCCCTTGTCGCCACAGGTCTCCAAAGGCTCTGATGATCGTCGGCGCCGATAGCCCGGTTGCTTCAAATATGCGCCGGAGGGGTAGCCGGCACCGCGGGGTGTTCGGGCGCGTCCAGACCGAGACGAATGGATTCAGCCTTAGCCATCATGAGGGGGCCAACACCCTTGGCGTCATCCTCGACAACCGGCTCGGTCAGATAGTAGTTGGCCGTGCCGTCGCGATAAACGTTCGAGAACCCGCCAAGCCCCGCCACGTGACAGATGCCCGCAAGCCGCAACCTGCCTTTGGCGTCGGTCTGCAATCCCCGCCTTGCCAACGCCAGCAGGCCGCCATGTCCGACAGCGGCGAATCCTTCGGCAAAACCGATGCGCTCGGCTTTGAGCAACGCGTAGGCGAACATGGCAGTCGCGGAGCTTTCGGCATAATTGCCGGGCAGATCGGGCCGGTCTATGACCTGCAGCCAGGTGCCATCCGCGGTACGCAAGGCCAGAATCTGGGCGAGTAAACGGCGCGCATGGTCGCCGGCGCCCGTGGCGTCCATCCGCCCCATGCCCACCAGTTCGGCGATATCGACCAGGGCCATTGCCAGCCAGCCGAGCGCTCGTGCCCAATGCGCGGGCGAGCGGCCGGTATCAGGGTCCGCCCACTGCTGTTGACGGCTTTCATCATAACCGTGGGCGTAAAGCCCCGTCGCACTTTCCCTTGTCAGAGACAGGGCTTTCACAAGCTGCTCCAAGGCGTCGTCGAGGAGAGCGTCATCCCCGCTCAGGCGCGCGAATTCAATCTGAAAGGGAAGGCCCATATAGAGGCCATCGAGCCATATCTGCCATGGGTACACCTTTTTGTGCCAGTAAACGCCCGACCTGGTGCGCGGGTGCAGCGCAAGCTGCCTGGCGAGCAGATAAGCGCCGGCCTTGTATTTCTCATCGCCGGTGGCCTTGTAGAGGTAGATCAGGGCGCGACCGGACAGGATATGATCGATGTTGAATTCCTCGACCGTATAGCCCGCCAGATCGCCATCGGTCGAAACCTGGGCGTTCACCAGGCGCTCCAGGTGAGCGAACCAGCGTCCCTCGCCCGTCGCCTCGTGCAAAAGCGCAAGACCACGATAAATGCACCCGTCTTCATAGCACCAGGAACCGCTCTTGTAGGGCGTATAGGCAGCGGCATAATTATCGAAATAGTCCATCAGCATGCCGCGGCAGCTCCCTCCATGATGCAGGACCGCCGCCGCCCGGTGGAAGTTCCGGGAAATATGGGCGTCCGGCAGAGGCGTTTCGGGAAAATGACGGCGGCAGGCAGTTGCCCGCCGCCGCGTCGGGGTTTTCAGAACTTTTCAAGGACGCCGTTCACGCCCTCGATGATTTCCACCGATGCATCGGCGGCCGAGATCTGGCCATAGGCATGCGCTTCCAGCGTATCCTGGAAAATTTCGCGCACCTCCGGATGTTCGTTGAAGGGCGAAACGGTCGGCCCCTTGGCCTCCATGACGATCCGGTTCGCCTCGAGCAGCTGCGGATTGATGGCGCCGCTGTCGGCGAGCGTCTCGGAGGCGATCCGGCTTGCCGGGATGCCGCGCGAATCGCCCAGCGCCTGAATGCCTTCGGGCTCGTTCAAAAGGCAGTTGACGATCTGGGCCGCAGCTTCCGGGTTCTTGCTGTTCTTGGAGATCGAGAAGACCATGGAGGGCTTGCGGTACACGCCCTCCGTCACCGCATCATGGATCGTCAGCAGCTTCACCGGCACCAGTTCCTGGCCCTCTTCCAGAGGGTCGTTGAACTTGGAATAGGTCGAATCCCACTCATAGGACCCCGCGATGCGGCCGTCCGACCAGGCGGGCAGCTCGAACAATTCCACATTGCCGCCACCGGCCACCGTCTTCCATGACCGGATGACGCCCTGGTCGACGAGGCTCTGGTGGAACTCGATTCCCTTCTGCAGTTCCTCCGCCGACCAGGCGACCGTGTTGGTTGCCGGGTCGATCAGGTCCTTGCCGGTCATCTGCGTTGTCGCCAGCGAAACGACGAGAACGGCGGTCAGCCCGTTCTGCCCTGTGGCGTCGAAGGGGAAATAGTCCTCGCCCAGCTTTTCCTTGAAGACGGATGCCGCCGAGATGAGGTCGTCCCAGGTGGCGGGAAGAGGAACGCCGGCCTTCTCGAAGGACGCCTTGTTGAAGAAGAAGACGCGGCCCGTGGTGGAGATCGGCAGGCCGTTCAGCTTGCCGTTCATCGTCCCGCTTTCCAGCTGCTCCTCCGGCCACTGGCCGAGATCGATCGTATCGGAATACTCGCGCAGATCGGCAAAGCCCGAGCCGTCCAGCGACAGCAGCGGCAGCCAGGGCCAGTTGATCTGCATGATGTCGGCCTCGGTGCCGCCGGCAAGCTGCGTGGTCACCTTTTCCTGATGACCCGTCCACCCGGTGAATTCCGGCTGGATCGTATGGCCATGCTTTTCGCCGCAGGCCTTCAGCGCCTCCTGCGTGGCGATGTGGCGGCTGTCGCCACCCCACCACGACATGCGCAGATCCGCCGCCTGCGCGGCGCCTGCGCCCAGTAAAAGAATTGTTGCAAGTGCTGTTGCTGTCTTCTTCATTTCATCCTCCCGTTTGATCTTGTTCAAGCTTCTGGCGGCAGGCTGATATTTCTTCCAGTCTGCCGGTCGAAGATGTGGACTGCCTCCTCGCGCGGGGTCAGCCGGATATGGTCGTCGTGGATGTCGGCGGGGTTGTAGCGATCGGAAGGCACAACGGCGACGAGCCGCATGCCGGCGAGATCGACGTGGAGATAGACCTCGTGCCCCATGAACTCGACATGGGCCACGGTGCCTTCCAGTGCATTGTCGTCGTCCTGTGCGGCGATGCTCAGATGCTGAGGCCTGATACCCACCGTCACCGCATCACCGTCCTTTGCCTTCAGCCGGTCGGTCAGCGCCGGCCCGAAGGACAGCGGCTGCCCGGCGAGCGCGACCGTCAGCCCGCCATTAGCGACGACGGTCCCCTCCAGAAGGTTCATTTCCGGGCTGCCGATAAACCCGGCGACGAAGGCGTTTTCCGGCCGGTTGTAGAGCGTCACCGGGTCGGCCACCTGCATGATATGGCCGTCCTTCATGACGCAGATCCGGTCGCCCATGGTCATGGCCTCGGTCTGGTCGTGGGTCACATAGACCACGGTGGAGGACAGCCCGTCCCGCTTCAGGCGCTTGTGCAGATCGGTGATGCGCACGCGCATGGAAGCGCGCAGCTTTGCGTCGAGATTGGACAGCGGCTCGTCGAACAGGAAGACTTCCGGCTTCTTGATGAGCGCCCGGCCCACGGCCACGCGCTGCGCCTGCCCGCCGGAAAGCTGCTTGGGCAGCCGGTCGAGCAATGGATCGATCTCCAGGATGCCCGCCACCGCGCGGGTGCTCTCCTCGATCTCGGGCTTCGGCCGCCGCTTCAGCTTCAGCCCGAAGGCAAGGTTGTTGCGCACCTTCATGTGGGGGTAGAGCGCGTAGTTCTGGAACACCATGGAGATGCCGCGCTGGCCGGGCGGCAGATTGTTGACGATCCTGTCGCCGATGCGCACTTCGCCGCCGGTGATCGTCTCCAGACCTGCAATCATGCGCAAGGTGGTGGATTTGGCGCAGCCGGAAGGGCCGACCAGCACCATGAACTCGCCGTCGTTCACGTCGAGGCTGATGCCGTGCACCGCCTTGAAGGCGTTGCCATAGACCTTTTCCAGGTTTCGGATCTGCAAACGCGCCATGGCTAACCTTTCACTCCGCCCGTCGAGATGCCCTCGATGAAATACTTCTGCGCCAGGAAGAACACGACGAGCGCGGGCATCAACGCCAGCACGGACATAGCCAGGATGCGGTTCCACTGGAACGCCTCGGTCGTGTCGATCGACAGTTTCAGGGCCAGCGAGATGGGATATTTGTCGACCGAGGACAGGTAGATGAGCGGACCCAGAAAGTCGTTCATGGTCCACATGAACTGGAACAGGCAGACCGAGATCAGCGCCGGCGCCAGCATCGGCACGACGATATAGATCAGCGTCTGCAGCGTGTTGGCCCCGTCGACGCGGGCGGCCTCCTCCATGTCGCGCGGTATGGCCCGCAGGAACTGGATCAGCATGAAGACGAAGAACGCGTCTCCCGCGAAGGCCGACGGCACCCAGAGCGGCAGGAAGGTGTCGAGCCAGCCAAGATCACGGAACAGCAGATAGTGTGGAATGCGCGTGACCACGTTGGGCAGGAGCAGCGTCGCGATGAGCGTGGCGAAGAGGATCTTCTTGCCTGGAAACTCGAAGCGGGCAAAGCCGTAGGCCACGGCTGCGCAGGAGATGGCGGTACCGATCGTCTTGGGCAGGATGATGAGGAACGTGTTCCAGAAGAAGGTCGCGAACGTATAGGGCGTCGAGGTCTTCCAGCCTTGGATATAGCCGTCGATCGTGGGCTCCTGCGGGATGAAGCCGGGATTGGTGAAGATCTCGGAATTGGTCTTGAAGGAGGCGCCGATCAGCCAGATCAGCGGGTAGAGCATGATGAAGCCGACGCCCGCCAGGAGGAAGTAGCGCACGGCCGATGAGATCACGTGCATGCGCCGGCTTTCGATATGCGCGCGTGCGGTTTCGAGTTCGGCGGCGGCGGGGACGGCGATCTCCTGTGTCATCGTCAGCTCCTCTTGTCCCCGGCGTAGTAGACCCAGTGGCGCGACGACCAGAAGGCGATCAGCGTCAGCACCATGATGATGGCGAACAGCACCCAGGCGATCGCCGAGGCGTAACCCATGTCGAACTTCTTGAAGGCTTCCTCGTAGATGTAGAGAGGCAGGAGGTAGGTCGATTTCAGCGGCCCGCCCTGGGTGATGACGTAGGGGCCGTTGAACTCCTGGAACGCCTGCACCATCTGCATGATCAGGTTGAAGAAGATGACCGGCGTGATGAGCGGCAGCGTGATGTAGACGAAGGTATGCCACTTGCCAGCCCCGTCGATCGCCGCCGCCTCATAGAGCGTCTTGTCGATGCTTTGCAGCGCGGCGAGGAAGATGACCATGGCCGAGCCGAACTGCCACAGGCGCAGCAGCGTGATGGTGAAGAGCGCATTGTCGGGATCGCCGAACCAGTTGACCGGCTCGCCGCCAAGCGCCGTGATGACCATGTTCACCAGACCGGAATCGGCGAAGATGTAGCGCCACAGCACCGCCACCGCGATGGATCCGCCGAGGATCGACGGCACGTAATAGGCCGTGCGGAAGAAATTGATGAATTTCAGCCGATAGTTCAGGATATACGCGATGAACAGCGCGAAGACGAGCTTCAGCGGCACCGTCAGGAGCACGTAGAGAAGCGTCACCCTCAGCGATTTCCTGAAGGTCCGGTCGCGCGTGAACAGTTCCGTGTAGTTGTCGAGGCCCGACCATCGCGGCTTGCTCAGCAAATCGTAGTCGGTAAAGCTGAGATAAAAGGACGCGATGAACGGGATCGCGGTAAAGATCAGCAGCCCGGCAATGTAAGGCGCGACATAGGCAAGGCCGAGATATCTGCTGTCGCCGCCCATCAGCCGGCCCTTTTCAACGCTTCCGGAAGGAACTCGGCCGTAGCCGCCACCATCTGGCCGAACAGGTCGCGAGCCTTGTCGGGGCCGAGAGGAGCGACCAGCGGGTCGCTGAGGAACAGCGGGAACAGATCGTCCCGCCGGCCCTCGATAACCGCCGCGACCAGTGCGGTCTGGCGCTCGGCATGCGGCTTGACGATGAGCTCCAGCGCCTCGGGCAGTCGGCCCGAATGCAGCGGCTGGATTCCGGCGGGAGAGAACCGGGCGTTGGTTTCCACCACGACGCCCTCGGCAAATCCCGAAAGCTGGCCGCGATTGGGCAGGTTGACGTTGGTCACGTGCGCCGCGCCGCCGGCCAGAGCCTTGATCTCTGCCACCAATGCCTCCTCGGACGCGGCGAGCGGAGGCAAAGGCGCGCCGGCATCGAGCTCAGCCGCCGCGCGGCGTTTCTCATCCCGCTCGCGCATGCGGTAGTCCACGGGCGTCAGCCCGAAGCCGAATTCCTCGTTGCGGTCGAGATACCAGGTCTGGGGCACGAACTCGGCCAGGTGCCGGTCCCCTGCCGCCGCGGCAATGCCGAACCGCGAGGCAAGGTCGAACTTGACCATGTTGTGGTCCAGGAAGCAGCGCTCCTGCTCGTTGCCGGGATCGATCGGCGTCGCGCGCCAGCCGGACGCGCGATGGGTCCGGGCGAAATCCAGATAATCCTGCAACATGTCGACACCGCCGACCACGGCGCGGTCGACGAAGGTGAAATGGTTGATGCCGAGCACATTCACCTCGACATCGCGGAAGCTGTAGCTGACGCTGCCCGCCTTGCGGTTGGCGAGCCATGCCACGATGTGCCGCAGCTTCGTCACCTCGTGGCACTCGCCCCACGCCTTGATGCCCGGGAAAACGGCGTAGAGCGCCCCCGTCAGCACCGACATCGGATTTGTAAGGTTGCAGACATAGGCATCCGGGCAGCAGGCCCTGATCGATTGCGCTATCTCCGCCAGCATGGGAATGGACCGCATGGCGCGCACGAAGCCGCCCGGCCCGACCGTGTCGCCGACCGACTGGCGGATGCCGTAGCGTTCCGGCAGGGCGATGTCGGAGGCCATCGTCTCCAAAGTGCCCGGCAAGATCGAGATGACGACCACATCGGCACCGTCGAGCGCATCCTCGATGCGCTCATGCGCCGTATAGCGGGCGGGCTTGCCCTTGCCGGCCTGCGCTATGCGCCGCCCGAGACGGGCGTTTCGCTCGGCGGCGGCGAGATTGATGTCGTAGAGGCGCATGTCGACGGCCAGCGTGCCGTCCTGGGCGATGTCGCCCATCAGTTTGGTCGCCCAGTTGAGCGAACCTCCGCCGATATAGGCTATCGCAAGGCTCTTTTGATCTTCAAAATCATGCATGTCGATATAGCGGACGATGCCGTGATCTGGAGCGGAGTGCCCAGATCGGGTGCCCGGCGTCGTCGGTTCCTCCCAGAATGACGTGGTTTTCGCGCTTGCCGCGATGTATGGAGACAGTATTCTGTCTCACGCGTCCATTTGAAATTGACGAATCTGGAAAAAGGGATGGACAAAACTGAAGGTGGCGTTCTGGCCGGCATCCCGGAGAACGCCCTGAAGCTCAACCTGACGCGCTCCGCCATCAAGATGCAGCACCCGCGGACATGGCGCGTCGACAAGTCGAACACCGTTCACGACCTCATCGTGTGCCTGAGCGGTAGCGGCAGCTATGTCGTCGACGACAGCGCCTACACGCTGACGCCGGGCGACGCCATGCTGATACCGGCCGGCAGCCATTTCGTCGGCTGGCACGCTTCCGGCGAGGCCTATACGGGCGTGGCGCAGCACTTCACGCTCGACGTCTTCGGCAGGCACGACCTCATCTCGCAGATGCGCATCGAGCGGATCGTGCGCTTTTCGCGCTGGCCGCTGCTGGAACCGGTGATCCGCTACTATCACGACATCGCCCCTGCATCCTCGACGACACTCCTGCAGCACCATCTCTTCATGTTCATCCTGATCGAATTCCTGGAGGATGCCTTCATCGCCTGGAACACACCGCCGGTGGGCGCCGTGAGCACCGCCGACGGCATCTCGCTCAGCATCATGCTGGCCGCCGCCCGGATAACGGCCGAGCCGCTCGACGAGGATATCTGCGAGCGCGTCGTCGCCGAGGCGCCCTACAACCCCGAATATTTCAAGCGGGAGTTCCGCCGCCAGATCGGCTGGACGCCGAGAAAGTTCCAGGAGTTCAAAAGGATGGAGCGGGCCATGAACATACTCGCCAGCGGCAACACGGTGAGCGACACCGCCGCCCTCGTCGGCTATTCCGACGTCTATTACTTCTCGCGCATGTTCAAGCGCCACATCGGGACCAGCCCGGTCGGCTACAAGCTTGCCGTCAAGGAAAGCCAGAACGGCAGGTTCCCGCGCGGCGAGGAAGACGGCCAGGTCATGTATCCACTGGTGGAACGGCAGGAACAAACCCTGTAACCGGCGACCTGCGACCTACATCGCGGCAAGCGCCGATACCGCCTTGACAGCGGCCGAGGCGCGGTTTTCCACACCCAGCTTGACATAGACCTGTTCCAGATGCTTGGTCACGGTGCGCGGACTCAGGTCCAGTATCTCGGCGATATCCCGGTTGGTCTTGCCGCGCGCGACCCACATGAGAACCTCGCTTTCCCGGTGGGTGAGCGCGAAATGCCGGCGCAACACCTCGTCCTGCCGGTCCTCGCCCTTGCTCAGGAGGCGGAACAGGAACTCGTCCTGCCCGATCTGGCCGAGACACACGAGTTCGAATCGCCTGGTCCCGCTCACCGGAATATCGAGGGACTTGCCCAGCGGCGGGGTGCCGGCATGCGCCGCCATCCATTGCGCGGCGGCCTGGACTATTGCCTCAGGCGCATCCGGGCCGGCTTCCGGGGCCTCCAGCAGCCGGCTCGTCTGCGGCGTCGACCAGAGGATGTTGCCGGCCGCCGACAGGGCAAGCAGATGCCGGCCTGCGGCATCGAGCGCCAACCGGGTGCTTTGTGCCCGCCTGGCGTTGACCAGATGCACCCTCATGCGCGCGCGCAGCTCTTCCAGATTGATCGGCTTCGTCAGATAATCTACGCCGCCCGAATCCAGTGCATGAACGACATGCTCGGTCTGTGTCAGTCCGGTCATGAAGATCACCGGAATGTGGGCGGCCGTGGTGTGCCCCTTGAGCCGCCTGCAAGTCTCGAAACCGTCGAGACCCGGCATGACGGCGTCCATGAGAATAACATCGGGGCTGATCTTGTCGACGATGTTCAGCGCCGCCTCGCCACTCGTTGCGACCAGCACCGTCACCCCCGCCTGCTCCATCGCGGTGGTCAGAAAGCCCAGCGTTTCGGGCGAATCATCGACAACCAATACGATTTCGCCAGCCGGCTCGCGATCATCCATCGTGCTTCAAGTTCTCCAGAATATCTTGGTAGCCGACGAAGTCATACACGTCCATGCGCGCGCGCAGAAGGCCGACCAGTGGCTGGTTGGCGCTCTCTTGGGAAAGAATCTCGAGCCGCTCCTCGATGGCGCGAACGTGGCCTATCTCGCCGAGCCTGACGAGTTCGTCGACATGATCCCGGCCGGGCGATCGGAATTCGGCACCGGCGCGTGCCGTCTGCCCCGGCCGGGTCAACGCGCTCTTGTCGTCAATCGTCCAGTTCAAATTCAAATGCGCCTCGATCCGGTCCAGTAATTGCCGAAAGCCGAACGGTTTTGCGATGGCGTCGTCAGGCCCCACTTCGCCCCGGAAGGCCGCCACGCCATCGCCGATATTGGCCGAAAGCATGACGATGGGCGCGGTCATGCCCCCGGTGCGAAGGCGCTCGGCCAGCTCCCAGCCGTTCATCCCCGGCATCAGGATATCGATGAAGAACATGTCGGGCGCAATGCCTTCGAGCAGCGTCAGGCAGGCGGGACCGTCCGCGGCTGTCAGCACCGTGAAGTCGAGCGGTTGCAGCATCTGCCGCATCATCTCGCGATGGTCGCCATTGTCGTCGACCACCATGATAGTGCGGCGGCGGCCGGTGTAGCCGGTGGTCCGCCGCTCATGGGTGGCCGGCACCGGCGGCCGGTCGACCTTGGTAAGCATCAGCCTCACGTGAAAGCTCGAGCCTTTCCCCGGTTCGCTTTCGACCCGTATTTCTCCGCCCAGCGTCTCGGTCAGAAGCTTGGTGATGGTCAGGCCCAGCCCGAGCCCCGGCGAGAGCCGGTTGCGCTCCGCCTTGCCGCGGGCGAAAGGTTCGAAAATGTGGTCGAAATCGTCGGCTCCAATGCCCGGCCCGGTGTCGCTTACCGAAAATCCGGCCACCTGCGAGCGGTAGCTGACCTTGAATTCGACGCGGCCTTTCTCGGTGAACTTGATCGCGTTCGAAAGCAGGTTCACCAGGATCTGGCGCAGCCTTTTGTCGTCGGCACGCACGAACTGAGGCACCCCGCGCTCGCGCTCATGGATGAAGGTCAGTCCTTTCGCTTCCGCCTGCAGGCGGAACATGTCCACGATCTGATCGAGGAAGTCGTGAAAATTGACCTCGCTCATATGAAACTGGAGGCGCCCGGCCTCGATCTTGGAAATATCCAGAAGACCGTCGATCAGGCCCGAAAGATGCTCCGCACTGCGCCTGATCACGCGGATGGAGGAAGCCCAGGGCTTCGGCGCGTCTTCTTCGCGTTCGAGGATCTGCGCATAGCCGAGGACCGCGTTGAGAGGCGTGCGCAATTCATGGCTCAGCCCCACGACATACCGGCTCTTCGCCTTGTTGGCGGCTTCGGCCTTCTCCTTGGCCTGCTGCAGGGCGGCATCGGTCTTTTCGTGAGCGGCGATCTCCTTCAGGAGAAGCGTGTTCTGGCGCGAGCTTTCCTCCTCGGCGACCAGCCGGCTATCACGGGCCAGCACCAGGAACCAGGTGACGATGCCCGCGACCACACAGAAGACGAAGAAGACCACCGCGATGGTGCCCCCCACGATGTCGGCCGTTTGGGGAGCGGCTCTGGCGGCGGCGGCATAGATCATGAGCAGTATCGCGCCGATCAGCATGACCGCAATGCCCATGGCGATCGCATAGCGCCCAAGGCGCGTGCCCAGCCAGGCCAGCACCCGTTCCGGCAGGAAATGTCGCGCCACCGTCGCCGTCTGCGCCTTCAGGCGGGCATGCGGCTTGCAAAGATCATGACAGCGCGCGTCGAGCGAACAGCACAAGGAACAGATCGGTGCGGCATAAGCCGGGCACCACGCCATGTCCTCCAGCTCGAAGGGATGCTCGCAGATCGAGCAGGTAAGCGTGCCCTCGCCCTGCCATCCTTTGCGCGGCTTGCGTGCCAGGTAATATTTGCCGCCGGTCGCATAAGCTATTGCCGGGGCTGCAACGAAGGCTGCGCAAAGGGCGATGTAGGGAGCAAATGCCGCCGCCATGTCGCCGAAGGCGCCGAAATGGGCTGCGAGCGCAATGCCCGCCGATAGCGACATGGAGCCGGGTCCCACGGGATTGATGTCGTAGAGATGCGCCCGCTTGAACTCGATGCCGGCAGGTGCCAGACCAAGCGGCTTGTTGACGAACAGATCGGCCGAAACGGTGCAGAGCCAAGCCATGGCGACGATTGAGAAGATGGCCAGCGTCGCTTCCAGCATGCGGTAGATGCCAAGCTCCATCAGGAAGAGCGCGATCGCCACATTGAACAGGAGCCAGACGACCCGGCCGGGATGGCTGTGCGTGAGCCGCGAAAAGAAGTTCGACCAGGCGAGCGATCCCGCATAGGCGTTCATCACATTGATCTTGAGTTGGCTGACCACCACGAAGATCGCCATCAGCACCAGAGCCAGCATCTCGTTCGGGATCATGTAGCCGAACGCCGCAGCATACATCTGCGCCGGCTCGGATGCATGTTCCGGTGCGACGCCGGAGGAAAGCACGAGCACGGCAAGAAACGAGCCTGCAAGCAGCTTCGGTGCGCCGACGATCACCCAGCCCGGCCCGGCGAGGAATACCGCCAGCGCGTGGCGCTTTTTCGAGTGCTCCTTGGCGGGAAGGAACCGCAGGAAGTCCACCTGCTCTCCGATCTGCGTCATCAGCGCGAGGATCACGGCAGAGGCAGCGCCAAACTTGACCAGTTCCAGCGCCGGGATACCTTCGCCAGCCGCAACGCCAATGCCGCCAAACGACCGCCAGACATCGAATGCGTCCCAGTCGACCCAGGCGATGAACAGGAAAGGCAGGATGTTGAGCACGATCCAGACGGGCTGTGTGAGCAACTGGAAGCGGCTGATCAGCCTCACGCCATGCGTCACCAGCGGAATGACGGCGACCGCGCTGACGATGTATCCGATCCAGAGCGGAATGCCGAACGCCAGCTGAAGCGCGCTCGACATGATCGAGGCCTCGATCGCAAAGAGGATAAAGGTGAAGCTGGCGTAGATAAGCGAGGTGACCGTCGAGCCGATGTAGCCGAACCCCGCCCCGCGTGTCAGCAGGTCGATATCCAGGCCATGCCGCATCGCATAGCGCGAGATCGGCAGGCCTACGACCAGGATGACGACGCTGGCGACGATGATCGCGGCAATCGCGTTGCTCGTGCCGTAGGAAAGCGTGATCGCCCCGCCGATCGCCTCCAGCGCCAGGAACGAGATGGCGCCGATGGCCGTCTGCGAAATGCGCCGGCTGGAGAATTGCCGGGCGCTCTTGGCGGTGAAGCGCAGGGCGTAGTCTTCGAGAGTCTGGTTGGCGACCCAGCGGTTATACTGCCGCCTGATAGGTAGGATCCGCTGCCGCGCCATGCCTGTTCTCGTGTCCCCCTGGCGGCCGTCCGCCGCTCGCTCCTCCAGGACGGACCCTTTTCCGCCCGCCAGGCAGCCATTGCCTGCCTCTAGATGACTACTTTTTCATCAAGTTCGCAATATGCCAAAAAAATGCGCAGAAGGTGTTTTGAGCCTACCCACATGTTTTCACTGGAAAAACGGCGTCCATCGCTCGGGCAGCCTTCCTCAAACATCCTGAACTACGTCGTTCTGCGTATAGGGCACCGCGCGCATTGCGTTCCAGAATTGTTCCCACGGTCTGCAAGGTCAGGCCTGAAAGAACATTCAGGGGAACAAACAGATGAGCATGAAGATGACCCGCCGCGCGGTGATGACCGCTGCATTGGCAAGTTCGATCTGCCTTTCGGCAGGAATTACCTACGCACAGGAAGAGACCATCAAGGTCGGCGTCCTCCATTCGCTCTCGGGCACCATGGCGATTTCCGAGACGACGCTGAAGGACACGATGCTCTTCCTCATCGACGAGCAGAACAGGAAGGGTGGGCTTCTGGGCAAGAAGCTCGAAGCCGTGGTGGTCGACCCCGCTTCCGACTGGCCGCTGTTCGCCGAGAAGGCGCGCGAGCTGATCTCGGTCAGCGACGTGGCGGCGGTATTCGGCTGCTGGACGTCGGTCTCCCGCAAATCCGTTCTGCCGGTGTTCGAGGAGTTGAATTCGATCCTCTTCTATCCGGTGCAGTATGAGGGCGAGGAGAGCCAGCGCAACGTCTTCTACACGGGTGCGGCGCCCAACCAGCAGGCCATTCCCGCCGTCGATTACCTGATGAACGAGGAAGGCGTGGAGCGCTGGGTGCTGGCCGGCACCGACTATGTCTATCCGCGCACGACCAACAAGATCCTCGAGCAGTACCTGATGGACAAGGGCGTGGCCGCCGAGGACATCATGATCAACTACACGCCCTTCGGCCATTCCGACTGGCAGACGATCGTCTCCGACATCAAGGCGTTCGGCTCGGCGGGCAAGAAGACGGCGGTGGTTTCCACCATCAACGGCGACGCCAACGTGCCGTTCTACAAGGAGCTCGCCAATCAAGGGATCGCCGCCGAGGACATCCCGGTCGTCGCCTTCTCCGTGGGCGAGGAAGAGCTTGCCGGCATCGACACCGAGCCGCTGGTGGGGCACCTCGCCGCCTGGAACTACTTCCAGTCCGTCGACACGCCGGAGAACGAGGAATTCATCGCCAAGTGGCGCGAATTCATCGGCGACGAGAACCGCGTGACCAACGACCCGATGGAAGCCCATGTGGTCGGCTTCAACCTGTGGGTCCAGGCCGTCGAGAAGGCCGGCACGACCGACACCGATGCCGTGCTCGACGCCATTATCGGCCTTGAGACGCCGAACCTGACCGGCGGCATCGCCAAGATGCTCCCCAACCATCACATCACCAAGCCGGTGCTGATCGGCGAGATTCAGGACGACGGCCAGTTCGAGGTGGTGTGGGAGACGGAAGAGGTGGTGCCGGGCGACGCCTGGTCGGACTTCCTACCGGAATCGAAGATGATCGAGGCGGATTGGACGGCACCGATCAATTGCGGGAACTACAACACCGAGACGAAGAGCTGCGGCGGCGCGAGCTGACATTCGAGCGGGGAAGGCGGCCGCCGCCTTCCCCCAATCCCTGATCCCAAACTTTCCGGCCACGGCATATGCACCCGTTCCGCCTCATACCGAAGCTCCTCCTTGCGCTCGCGCTGCTGATCACGGCAGCGCCAGGCGCGTTCGCGCAAGACGTGGAAGCCCTCGTAAACACCCTGCCTGAAGGCAGCTATTCCGACCGCGAGAAAGTGATCTTCGACCTCGCCGCCACCGGCGACGACCGCGTGGCGAGCATCCTGAAGGTGCTGGGTGAAGGCGATCTTTATGTGCGGGAAGAGGACGGCCGCGTAGTTGCGGGCAAGCGCGCCGGGCGCGATTATGCGCTGAGCGACCCGCTGACGGGCGAGGCGCTGGGTGCTGCCCCCTCCTCCGATCTCGACAAGATCCGCGTTAACAACCGCCTGCGCCGCGCCATCCGCAGCGCCATCGGCCAGCTTACTCTTATGAGCCCCAGCCCGTCCGTCCGCCTGACGGCGGCGCGAAGCCTGCTCAGGAACGCTGACCCGGACGCGCTGGAACTGCTCGACGAGGCCCTTGCCGCCGAGACGGATACCGGAGTGAAGACGGTGATGGAGCTGGCGCGGGCCACCACGATCCTGAAGACCGATGCCGGGCTCGACGAGAAGACCGCCGCTATCGATACCGTGACCGCCCGCGGCAATCGCGAGGCGCTGGCGGTCCTGACGGCTTCGCTTTCCACCGCCCCATCTGAGCTGACCCCCGCCATCGAGCGGGGCATCGCCGGCATCGAACGGAAACTGGCCATGTGGGACGGCCTGCAGAACGTCTGGTACGGCCTCTCCCTCGGCTCCGTGCTGCTCTTGGCGGCCATCGGCCTTGCCATCACCTTCGGCGTCATGGGCGTCATCAACATGGCCCATGGCGAGATCGTCATGCTTGGCGCCTACACCACCTTCGCCGTGCAACAGGTGATCCGCATCTCCTTTCCGGGCCTGTTCGACTATTCGCTGGCCATCGCCCTGCCGCTGGCCTTCCTCGTCACCGCCCTTGTCGGCATCGCCATCGAGCGCGGCTTCATCCGCTGGCTCTACGGCCGGCCGCTGGAGACGCTGCTGGCCACATGGGGCCTGAGCCTGATCCTGCAGCAGACCGTGCGCACCATTTTCGGGCCGAACAATCGCGAGGTCGGGAACCCCGGCTGGATGTCCGGCGCTTTCGATCTGGGCGGTCTGTCGATCACCTGGAACAGGTTGTGGATCGTCGTCTTCGCGCTCGTCGTCTTCGCCATCCTTTTGGCCGTGCTGAACCGCACGCCGCTCGGCCTGCAGATGCGCGCCGTCACCCAGAACCGCCGCATGGCATCCTCCATGGGCATCCGCACGCCCTGGGTCGATGCGCTGACTTTCGGCCTCGGCTCCGGCATCGCCGGCATTGCTGGCGTCGCGCTTTCCCAGATAGACAACGTCTCGCCCAATCTCGGCCAGAGCTACATCATCGACAGTTTCATGGTCGTCGTCTTCGGCGGGGTCGGCAATCTATGGGGCACGCTTGTGGGGGCGCTGACGCTCGGCGTCGCCAACAAGTTCCTGGAGCCGTTTGCCGGCGCCGTGCTCGGCAAGATCTTCATCCTCGTCTTCATTATCCTGTTCATCCAGAGGCGCCCGCGCGGTCTGTTCGCGCTCAAGGGCCGGGCGGTGGACGCATGATCACCAGGACCCTGTTCCGCGCCTTCGACGGCAAGGCCAATTGGGTAGTGGCCCTTCTGGCAGTCATCGCCGTCCTCGTGCCGCTTTCCAACCTTGCCCTGCCCGTCGGCCATCCGCTGCGGGTACCCGATCATTTCGTGCCGCTGTTCGGCAAGTATCTCACCTATGCCATGCTGGCCCTGGCGCTGGATCTGGTGTGGGGCTATTGCGGCATTCTTTCGCTCGGCCACGGCGCGTTTTTCGCGCTGGGCGGCTATGCGATGGGTATGTATCTGATGCGTCAGATCGGCGACCGCGGCGTCTATGCCAACCCTGTCCTGCCGGATTTCATGGTGTTCCTGAACTATGACGCGCTGCCCTGGTACTGGCATGGCTTCGATATGTTCTGGTTCGCCGCGATTGTGGCGATAGTGGCGCCCGCTGTGCTCGCCTTCGTCTTCGGCTGGTTCGCCTTCCGCTCCCGCGTGACCGGCGTCTATCTGTCGATCATCACCCAAGCCATGACCTATGCGCTGCTGCTCGCCTTCTTCCGCAACGACATGGGCTTCGGCGGCAATAACGGCCTGACCGATTTCAAGGACATCCTGGGCTTCCCCATCCAGGCCTCGACGACGCGCGCCGCGCTCTTCGCCGCCTCGGCCATCGCGCTGGCGCTGTGCTTCATCGTCTGCTCGGCGGTCGTTAATTCCAAGCTGGGCAAGGTGCTCGTGGCCACGCGCGACGCTGAAAGCCGGACGCGCTTTCTGGGTTACCGCGTGGACAACTACAAGCTCTTCGCCTTCACCGCCTCGGCCATCATGGCCGGCATCGCCGGCGCGCTCTACGTGCCGCAGGTGGGTATCATCAATCCCGGCGAGTTCGCCCCGGCCAACTCCATCGAGATCGTCATCTGGACCGCCGTAGGCGGACGCGGCACACTGGTAGGACCAATCATCGGCGCAATCCTCGTCAACGCCGGAAAGTCCTGGTTCACCGGCGTCTTTCCGGAATTCTGGCTGTTCGCGCTGGGTGGTCTTTTCGTGGCCGTCACCATCTTCCTGCCCAAGGGCATCGTCGGTGCCTTCACCGGCGGCTGGTCGGCGCTCAAGGCGCGACGCATTTCGGCGAGGGCGGAACAGGGCAGCGACATCGCGCCCGAGCCCTCGCCGGCAGAATAGCGGAGTTCACAGATGACGAAGGGTGCTGGCACTGTGACAGGACTGCTCTCATGAACGCGCGCAACGACACGCTTCTCTATCTCGACGGCGTTTCCGTCTCCTTCGACGGCTTCAAGGCGATCGACAACCTGTCGCTCGTCGTGCGGCACAACGAGCTCCAGGCGATCATCGGCCCCAATGGCGCGGGCAAGACGACGATGATGGATATCATCACCGGCAAGACGCGGCCAAACGAGGGCGAGGTCTATTTCGACGGTTCGGTGGACCTCACCAGGCTCGACGAGGCGGCCATCGCGGAGCTGGGCATCGGCCGCAAGTTCCAGAAGCCGACGGTCTTCGAAAGCCACACGGTGCGCGACAATCTGGAACTGGCGCTCAAAAAGCCGCGTGGCGTGTTTTCGGCCTGGTTCTATCACGCAGACGATGAGGACGAGACGCGCCTGGACGAGATCCTCGAGACCGTGCGCCTGACCCACCGTCAGCACAATCTCGCGGCCAATCTCAGCCACGGCCAAAAACAGTGGCTGGAGATCGGCATGCTGCTGGCGCAGGATCCGAAACTGCTCCTGGTGGACGAGCCGGTCGCCGGCATGACGGATGCCGAGACCGTCGAGACGGCGAAGCTCCTCAAGGCGATCTCTCAGACACGTTCTGTGATGGTGGTCGAACACGATATGAGCTTCATCCGCGATCTGGCCGCCCGCGTGACGGTGCTGGCCGAAGGCTCGGTGCTGGCGCAGGGCAGCCTCGATCACGTCAGCGCCGATCCTCGCGTCGTGGAAAGCTATCTGGGAAGATAATATGACCGCTCTCTCCGTCGACAGCATCGACCTCCACTACGGCGCGGCACAGGCGCTGCGCCGCGTCAGCGTCGAGGCTGCTCCCGCCCGGATCACCTCCGTGCTCGGGCGAAACGGCGTTGGCAAGTCCTCGCTCCTGCGGGCTATTGCCGGTGTTCATCCAGTCACGAGCGGCCAGATATCGATCGCGGACCAGGCGCTGAAGAACGCCCCGCCCTATCGGCGCGCCCGGTTGGGCCTCGGTTATGTCCCGCAAGGGCGCGAGATTTTCCCGCTGCTGACGGTGAAGGAAAACCTGATGACCGGCTACGCGCCGTTGAAACCATCGGATCGTTCCATACCCGAAACAGTGTTTACGCTATTTCCCGTCCTCAAGCAGATGCTGTCGCGGCGCGGCGGCGATCTTTCCGGCGGTCAGCAGCAGCAGCTCGCCATCGGACGCGCGCTGGTGACCCGCCCCAAGGTGCTCATCCTGGACGAACCGACTGAAGGCATCCAGCCTTCGATCATCAAGGACATTGGCCGCGCGCTGCAGTTCCTTCGCGACGAGCTCGGCATGACCGTTCTTCTGGTAGAGCAATATCTCGACTTCTGCCGCGAACTGTCGGATCGTATCTACATCATGGACCGCGGCGAAATCCTGCATTCAGGACCGGCCAGCGACCTGGACAAGGCCGAAGTGAAGCGGCATCTGACGGTGTGAGGCGTGATGAGTTCAGGATGGACCAAAACGCATCTGCCATCATCAACTCTGTTTTGCGAACCCGCCCTGATTCTGGCGTTGAGGATGACGACTATCTCGCGAACGAGGGCGGCGACGGGTACCCACTTCCGTCATCCCGGCCGACCGCAGGGAGAGCCGGGACCCATTGGGTTAGCGCCGCCGGTCTCCGCAGAAGAAGCTGTCGGTGCTGAAGTGCGCCGGGGCCAGGGCCGGGCTCTGTGCGGTTCTTCCAATGGGTCCCGGCTCTCCCTGCGGGCTATGGCGAGTCAGGTGCACCTTGGCCCTACAAAAGCATCCACGAGCTTCTTCAGAGTTGATGATGGCAGGCGTGCTCGATCCGTCCTGAATCTATCCCGCGATCCCCTCCGCGCATTTCCGAGCTCCATCGTTTATCAGCGCGGCGTACGCCTCCTTCAGCGGACCGGTGAAACGCGTGTCAGCGGCAAGGGTGGCCGGGAATATCTCGCGAACGGAAAGCAGCGCTTCCACCTTTGCATCCGGGCCGTCCGCACCGTCGCTCAACTGCTTGAGCCGGTCGGCCAGAGGATCGCGCACGTCGATGGCCGCGCCCTTCTCGTCGATGCCGCCGACATAGCGCATCCATGCGGCGACCGCGAGAATGAGGCCGGCGCTTGGGCGCCTGGCTTCGATATTCTCGCTTATCGTGCCCAGAACGCGCTGCGGCAGTTTCTGCGAGCCGTCCATCGCGATCTGCCCGGTGCGGTGACGGATTGCCGGATTGGCGTAGCGGGTGAAAAGCGCCTGCGTGTAGGCCGTAAGGTCCACCCCTTCCGGCGGCGTCAGCGAGGGAATGATCTCCTGCTGCCACAGGTGCGTGACAAAGTCGGCGAATACCGGATCCGCCACCGTCTCGGCGATGGTCTCGTGGCCGGCCAGATAGCCCAGATAGGCAAGCGAGGAATGGGTGCCGTTGAGGCAGCGCAGCTTCATGTGCTCGAAAGGCGCCACGTCCTTGACGATCTCGACGCCGACCGCCTCAAGGTCCGGCCGGTCTCCATCGACGAAATTGTCCTCGATGACCCATTGCCGGAATGGCTCGTGCATGACGGGAGAAAGGTCGAGCATGCCCGTTTCCTCGGCCAGCCTCTTGATATCCTCGTCTTTCGTCGCCGGCACGATGCGGTCGACCATGGTCGAAGGGAAAGCGCCCTCCTCCGCGATCCAGCTCCGAAGCGCCGGGTCGATCAGCTCCGCGAGTTCCAGCACGATGCCGCGCAGCATCCTGCCATTGTCCGGCAGATTATCGCAGCAAAGCACGGTGAAGGGCCTCAGCCCCGCCTGCCGGCGCCGCGCCAGCGCCCGCACGAGGAACCCGGGCGCCGACCGCGGCTCGTCCGGGTTCTGGAGGTCGTGGACGATGTCCGGATGGTCGCGGTTCAATCCTCCCGTGGCAGGCTCGTGGCAATAGCCCTTTTCGGTAACCGTCAGCGATACGATGCGGATGGCGGCATCGCTCATGGCTGCCAGCACCGCCTCCGGCTCTTCCCTGGCAACCAGCACATCGCGCACGATCTCGACGACCCGTCGTGTTTGGTCCTCGGGGCCAAGCTCCACCGCCGTGTACACAAAGTCCTGCGGGGCGAGCGCGTCACGCTGGGCCGGGCGCACCAGGCTGACGCCGATGATGCCCCAGTCGCCGCCGGACTGCCGCATCGCCTCTTCGATATACAGCGCCCCATGGGCGCGGAAGAAAGCGCCCAGCCCCAGATGTACGATGCCTGGCCGGGGTCGCTCCCCGAGCGGACTTGAAAGACGCGGCGGGTTAGCGGGCAAGCCAGCCTCCATCGACATTGAGGAACGCACCATGCACATATTTGGCGGCCGGCGAGGTCAGGTAGACGGCCGTGCCGCCGATATCGTCGGGTTCGCCCCAGCGGCCGGCGGGAATGCGGTCGAGGATGGCCCGCGCGCGATCGGGATCGTTACGCAGGGCCTCGGTGTTGTTGGTGGCGATATAGCCGGGCGCTATGGCGTTCACATTGATGCCCTTCGCCGCCCACTCATTGGCCAGCAGCCGCGTGAGACCCGCCACGCCATGTTTGGACGCCGTATAGGCCGGCACGCGAATACCGCCCTGAAACGAGAGCAGCGAGGCGATATTGACGATTGCGCCGCCCGCACCACGGGCGAACGCTGCCCTGGCGAAAGCCTGACACATGAAGAACACCGCCTTCAGGTTGACGTCCATGACGTCGTCCCAATCGGCCTCGGTATAATCGACGGCGTCGGCGCGACGGATGATGCCGGCGTTGTTCACCAGAATGTCGATCGGCCCTTCCTGCTCGAATATCTTTCCTCCCGCCATCGGGTCGGACAAGTCCAGATGCAGACTGCGCGCCTTGCCGCCACCCTTCTCGATCTCGGCCACCGTGTCCTCGCACGAGGAACGCCCGGCGCAGATCACCTCGGCGCCGGCCTCGGCCATGCAGCGCGCAATCGAGCGGCCGATGCCCGTATTGGCGCCGGTCACCAGCGCCGTCTTTCCCTTGAGCGAGAAAATCCGCATCAGCGCATTTCTCCCATGCCGACCATCTCGACGTCCTTGTAGTTCACATTATCGCCAGCCATCGCCCAGATGAAAGTATAAGAAGCCGTTCCGGCCCCGGAATGGATCGACCACGGCGGCGAGATCGCCCCTTCCTCGTTGCGCACGATCATATGCCGCGTCTGGGTTGGCTCGCCCATCAGATGAACGGCCATCTGGTCCTCCGGCAGGTCGACATAGAGATAGGCTTCCATGCGCCTGTCATGCACATGGGCCGGCATCGTGTTCCAGACGGAGCCGTTGTGGAGCTTCGTCATGCCGACCACGAGCTGGCAGGACTCCATCACTTCGGGATGCACGAACTGGTGGATCGTGCGCTCGTTGGAGGTGGCCTGCGAGCCAAGGTCGATGCGCGCCGC
Source organism: Nitratireductor luteus (assembly GCF_026162365.1). Classification (GTDB taxonomy): domain Bacteria; phylum Pseudomonadota; class Alphaproteobacteria; order Rhizobiales; family Rhizobiaceae; genus Chelativorans; species Chelativorans luteus. The sequence goes on from NZ_JAOANW010000006.1 coordinate 231,731, forward strand.
CTCGTCGATCTTGATGAGGCGCGAGGGATAGGTCTTGTGAGCCGGCGCCGAGAGGATGTAGAAGCGCCCGCCGCCCGAAAAGGTGACGGGTCCCGACCCCATGCCCAGATAGAGCATGTCGCCCTTGGCCATGGCGTAGTCCGAGCCCGCCCGCACGACCCCTTCGTCGCCGATATTGACCACGACCATCTCCCGCCGCGCCAGGATGGTGTCGGTGCCACACTGCGGCACCTCGTCAAGCACGAGGTCCTTGCCGGCGGGCACCGCGCCGCCGACGATCATGCGGTCGTAATGGGTATAGATCAGCTTGATTTCGCCGTCGGCGAAGATGCCGCCCACATGGAAATTCCGACGCAGCGCTTCGGTGTCGAAGCCGCGCGCGGTCGCGGGGTCGATGGCATGACGGGTCTCGACGGAAAGCATGTTCTTCTCCTCGTGATTCACTACAGAAAGTCGTCGCGGCGGGGGGTGAAGCTGTCGACCAGCACGCCCGGCTCCAGCGCCCGGCAACCATGTTCGGCGCCGGAGGGAACGACGAAGGAATCGCCCGGTCCCACCTCGAAGGTCTCGCCGGCGATGGTGAACTCGAACCGGCCGGACTGCACATAGGTCGCCTGTACATGCGGATGGCTGTGCAGCGCGCCGACGCCGCCTTCCGCGAACGCGAATTCCACCACCATCAGCTCCGGACTGTCGGACAGCACCCGGCGCGTGACGTTGCCGCTGGCGTCGGTGGCGGGAAACGCCCGCAAATATGCATTGGTCATTTTCGTCTCCGTTAGCGGAAAAGCTGCGGCAGCCACAGCGACAGCGCCGGCACATAGGTGACCAGCAGCAAGGTCGCGATCGCGGCCAGGTAGAACGGCCAGATCGTGCGCACCACCTGCCAGACCGGTATCTGGCCGACCGCGCACCCGACGAACAGCACCGCGCCGACCGGCGGCGTGCACAGGCCGATGCCCAGATTGAGGATCATGATGATGCCGAAATGAACCGGATCGACCCCGAACGCCATGGCCACGGGCAGGAAGATCGGCGTGGTGATGACGATCAGTGGCGACATGTCCATGAACGTGCCCAGTATCAGCAGCACGATATTGATCATCAGGAGGATGATCAGCGGGTTTTCCGACACGCCCTGCAGGAATGCCACCAGCGAGGCAGGCACGCGCAGGAAGGCGAGCAGCCAGCCGAACGCCGCCGCGCAGCCGATGACCAGCAGCACCATCGCCGTGGTGCGCACGGCGGCGAATGTCGCCTCGACGAAAGCCGCCCAGGACAGTGAGCGGTAAGCGAGCACCGTCACCAGCAGCGCATAGACGACCGCGACGCAGGAGCTTTCCGAAGCGGTGAAGACGCCCGAGCGCACGCCGCCGAAGATGATGGCGATGAGGATGAGCCCCGGCACCGCCGAAACGAACAGCGAGCCCATGATGCGGAAGCCGGGGAACGGGTCGGTGGGATAGCCCCGGCGCTTGGCGACGAACCAGGCCGCGATCATCAGCGACAGCGCCAGGATCAGCCCCGGTATGATGCCGGCGGTGAAGAGGTCGGCGATCGAGATGCGCCCGCCGCCGGAAATCGAATAGATGATCAGATTGTGCGACGGTGGTAGCATCAACGCGATGATCGACGAGACGACGGTGACGTTGACCGCATAGTCGACGTCGTAGCCCTTGTCCTTCATCTGCGGGATCATCAGCCCGCCGATGGCCGAGGCATCCGCCGCCGCGGAGCCGGAAACCCCGCCGAACAGTACTGAGGCGACGATGTTGACCTGGCCGAGGCCGCCTCGAAAGCTGCCGACCCAGGAGCCGGCCAGCGCCACCAGACGGCGGGCGATGTCGCCGCGCACCATCAGCACGCCGGCATAGATGAAGAAGGGGATAGCCATCAGCGCGAAGACGGAGACGCCCGAATTCAGGCGCTGGAACACGATCAGCGGCGGCATGCCCATATAGAGCGCGGTCGCAAGGGAGGAGACGCCCAGGCAGAAGGCGACCGGCGTTCCGATAAGCAGCAGGAACACGAATGTCCCGAAGAGAATATAGATTTCCACGGGCCCTAATCCTTTGGCAGTTCGGTTTCGCCAAAATGCGCGGTAGGAAGACCGGCCATGCGCCGGGCGATGCGCTCAGTCGAGAAGATGACGATCAGCACCCCGCCGCACGACAGCGCGATCAGCGACACGCCGTCCGGCAGGCCGAGCGAGGGCATGGTGGAATCCCATGTCTTCATCGCAAGGTCCGCTCCGTACCAGGCCATGCCGAAGCCGAAGCCCGCGACGACAAGGTCCGAGACCGTCCGCAGCACCGACTTCACCTTCAAGGGGATGACGTAAAGCAGAACGTCGAAGCTCAGATGATATCCTTCGCGGATGCCCACGGCGGCGCCGAGAAAGATGAACCAGCCCATCAGCAGCAGCGATGCCGGTTCCGTCCAGGTCGGGCTGTTGTTGAGCACGAAACGCCCGAACACCTGCCAGGCGATGAAGGCGGTCATCAGCACCAGGCCCGACGCCGATATCCAAAGCGAGATCCGCGAGACGACGCCCAGCACGCGCGCCACTTTCAACATTCTTGCCTGCAAGATGCCGCTCCTGAGAAACCGATCGGAAGGCCGTGGCGCGGAAGATCCGCGCCACGGCATGGGTCAGATCATGATCTGAAGATTATTCGACGGCGCGGATGCGCTCGACGAGGTCCTTCAGCTTGTCGCTGGTGACATGCTTTTCATAGACCGGTCCCATTGCTTCGATGAAGGGCGTCTTGTCGATGCCGGAGATGATCTCGACGCCCGCCTCGCGAACCTTGGCTTCCGATGCGGCTTCCCGCTCGGCCCAGAGCTTGCGCATGTAGGGCACCGATTCCTTCGCCGCCTGGCGCAGGATTTCCTGATCTTCCGGCGACAGCTTGTCCCAGCTCGTCTTCGAGATGACGAGCACTTCCGGCACGATCAGGTGCTCATCGAGCGTGTAGTAGCCCGCGACCTCGAAATGGCCCGAAGATTCGAAGGACGGCCAGTTGTTTTCCGCACCGTCGATGACGCCTGTCTGGATCGAGGAGTAGACCTCGCCATAGGGCATCGGCGTGGCGTTGGCCCCCAGCGCGTCGACCATGTCGACGAACAGATCCGACTGCATGACGCGGAACTTCATTCCGGCCAGGTCCTCCTTGGAGGTGATCGGCTTCTTCGAGTTGTAGAAGGAGCGTGCGCCGCCATCGTAGAAGGCAAGGCCGATAAGGCCGTGCTCCTCGAAGGCGTCGAGGATGTCCTGACCGATCTCGCCGTCCATCACCTTGTGCATGTGCTCGACGGAACGGAAGATATAGGGCAGCGAGGGGACGCGGGTTTCCTCGATCAGATTGTTGAAGGGGCCCAAGCTTACGCGGTTCATGTCGATGACACCGAAGCGCGTCTGCTCGATCGTATCCTTTTCCTCGCCGAGCTGAGCCGAATGGAACACCTCGATGCCGATGCGGCCATCGGTGCGCTCCTCGACGAGCTTGCCCATATATTTGACCGCCTCGACGGTCGGATAGCCATCCGGATGCGTGTCCGAGGACCGCAGCACGAGATCGGCGGCATGGGCCGAGATCGACAGAACGGCGAGTGCCGCGCCGGAGATCAGGGCCTTTTTAAGCGTTTTCAAACCAACCATTATTTCCTCCCTGGTTGTGGCTTCATAGCCGGTAAGCCTGCTTGGCAAGCCTGTAAGCGAGGTCGTGGGCGACCTCCCCTGCCTCTTCCAGGCCGAGCCGCCCTTCGGCGACCAGCGTGGCGAGGTAAGCACAGTCGACCCGCCGTGCCACGTCGTGGCGGGCGGGTATCGAACAAAAGGCGCGTGTGTCGTCGTTGAAACCGACAGTATTGTAGAAGCCCGCGGTTTCGGTCGTCATCTCCCGGTAGCGGCGCATGCCTTCCGGGCTGTCGAAGAACCACCAGGCAGGGCCGAGCTTCAAGGCCGGATAGACGCCGGCCAGCGGCGCCAGTTCGCGCGCATAGGAAGTCTCGTCCAGCGTGAAGACGATGACCGTCAGCCCAGGCTCCGTGCCGACGGCATCCAGCAGCGGCTTGAGCGCGCGCACGTAATCCGTGCGGGTGGGAATGTCGAAACCCTTGTCACGGCCATAGCGCGCCATCATGGCGGCGGAATGGTTACGGAAGGAGCCGGGATGAATCTGCATGACAAGCCCGTCGTCCAGGCTCATCCGCGCCATCTCGGTCAGCATATGCCCGCGAAAGGCATCCGCTTCGTCGGGGGTGCATTCGTCGGCAAGCGCCTTGGCGAATAACCGCGCCGCCTCCTGCGCGGAAAGGTTCTCCGTGCGTGCTGTCGCATGGCCATGATCAGTGCTGGTCGCGCCGTACTGCTTGAAGAAGGCGCGCCGCTTGCGATGGGCTTCGAGATAGCCGTCCCAGCTTGAGGTGTCGCAACCGGTCAACTCGCCGAAACGGGCGACATTGGCGGCAAATCCCTCGAATTCGGGATCGACGACGGCGTCCGGCCTGTAGGCCGTCACCACCTTCCCGCTCCAGCCGGACTGCCGGATCATGTGGTGCCAGCGCAGATCGTCGAGCGGGCTTTCCGTGGTGGCGATCGCCTCGATATTGAAGCGCTCGAAAAGGGCGCGCGGACGGAACTCCGGCCTCTTGAGGCAGGCATCGATATGCTCGTAATAATAATCGGCCGTCTTTGCCGAAAGCGGGACGTCCAGGCCGAATACTTCCTGAAAGGAGTGGTCCAGCCACAGGCGGCTGGGCGTGCCGCGAAACAGATGATAGTTCTGCGCGAAAAGCCGCCAGATCTTGCGCCCGTCGGTCTCGCCGACGCTGCCGTCGGCCCTCGGCACCCCGAGCGCGTCGAGGCTGATCCCTTGCGAGAACAGCATGCGAAAGACGTAGTGATCGGGCGTCACGAAAAGCCGGGCGGGATCGGGAAAGGCTTCGTCCTCGGCATACCAGCGGGGATCGGTATGGCCGTGCGGGCTGACGATAGGGAGCGCCTTGACCTCGTCGTACAGACTCCGCGCCAGGCTACGTGTGCGAGCCTCCGCCGGAAACAGCCTGCCTTCGTCCAAAAGCGCCAAAGCCTTGCTCCTCCCCAGGATTTCCGTGCGGCTTGCGTTAATCTGGCAATCTAATATGTTAGTATGCATTGCGAGTCAACGGAGGCTGATGTGCTCGAACAACTTCCACGCCGCCAGATCGAGGAGTTGCGCGCCCCGTCGGTGACGGATCTCGTTTTCGACACGCTGTACCGGCAGGTGGTGGAGCTGAAGATCGAGCCGGGCACCAAGCTGTCGGAAGCGGAAGTCTCCAAGCTCATGGGCGTCTCGCGCCAGCCCGTGCGCGATGCCTTCTACCGCCTGTCGCAGCTCGGTTTCCTGCTGGTGCGTCCGCAACGGGCGACGACGGTGACGCAGATCTCGGTGCGCGCGGTGCATGAGGCGCGGTTCGTGCGCACGGCGCTGGAGCTGGAAACGGTGCGGGCCGCCGCCGCCCGTCTGGAAAAGCCGCAAATCCAGGAGCTCGACGCGCTCATCGACGAGCAGCGCAAGGCGGTGAAGGCCGGCGACAAGGTCCTGTTTCACGAGTTGGACGACGACTTCCACAAGCGGATCTGCCATATGTCCGGCCATGGCTACACCTGGAAGCTCATCCGCGACTACAAGGCGCATATGGACCGGGTGCGCTATCTCAGCCTTTCCTTCGGAGCGGAACTGGCGCTCAACGACCACATAGCGCTGATGGACGCGTTGCGTGTGCATGATGTCGAGGGTGCTGCCACGGTGATCCGCGAGCACCTGTCGCGCATCTCCGGCATCATCGGCCGCATCCGGGAAAGCCACGGGCAGTATTTCCTCGACGAGGAATAGGTCCCCCCGCCTCACCCTCACCCACCCCATCTCGTCACCGCAAACGGGCCGAAGGGCGCCGGTGTTCGCCCTTATTCTCCTTCTCCCGTTCACGGGGGTCCGAAGGACGGGCCGAGACCCATGGTTCGACCCCGGCCGGTGCCGGCAGGCGGATGAGGGGCAGCACCGACCTCCGCGACGTACGGCGGCAAAGCCGGCAAAAGCATCGCGCCACGCCGTCATTTCATATATGAACTTGCAAATCACAGATGAATGTCCCATGCTTGGACGGTCGGGAGGAGCATCGACCGGCGGCTGTCGTCTCGAACGACGCGCCCCAGCTGCCTCCGAAGCCCGACGCAAGGGAGGAACATCCTGTGAACGATCCTGGGAAGAAGAAGGCCACCGCTGCGTTGGCTGCCACCGAGAAATAATCCCCATGCAAGAACCACATTCCCCGCCCCTCGACGGACTCGTCGTGATCGATATGAGCCAGTTCCTGTCCGGTCCTTACTGCTCGCTGCGGCTCATGGATCTGGGCGCGCGCGTGATCAAGATCGAGCGGCCGGGCCAGGGCGACCTGTCGCGCCATCTCTACCTGAGCGACACGGAGATCGGCGGCGATTCGACCATCTTCCACGCCATCAACCGGGGCAAGGAAAGCCTCGCCATCGACCTCAAGAGCGAAGCCGACCTGGCGGCGCTGAAGAAGCTGATCGCCAGCGCCGACGTGCTGATCCAGAACTTCCGGCCCGGCGTCATCGAGCGCCTGGGGCTCGGCTATGAGACCGTCAAGCAGCTCAACCCCGGCCTCGTCTATGCTTCGATAAGCGGCTATGGCGAAGACGGCCCGTGGGTCATGCGGCCGGGGCAGGATCTGCTCGCGCAGGCGCGTTCCGGATTGATGTGGCTGAATGGCGACGAGGGACAGGGGCCGGTGCCCTTCGGCCTGGCGGTGGCCGACATGCTGGCCGGCGCGGCGGCGGCGCAGGGCATTCTGGCAGCGCTCGTCAGGCGCGGCATCAAGGGTCGCGGCGCCCATGTGCAGACGAGCCTTCTGGAAGCGCTGACCGACCTCCAGTTCGAGGTGCTGACCACCTTTCTCAATGACGGCAGGCGAATGCCCCGGCGGGCATCCACCCGCAGCGCGCATGCCTATCTGGCCGCGCCCTACGGCGTCTATCCCACGAGCGACGGCTTTCTGGCCATCGCCATGACGCCCATTCCGAAGCTGGCGGATCTGATGGAGATCGAGGCGCTGGAGCCCTACCGCGACAACCCGGCGAGCTGGTTCGCCGAACGCGACGCGATAAAGGCCATCATCGCCGGGAAGGCCGCCACGCGCACGACCGACGAATGGCTCGCCATATTGGAGCCGGCCGATATCTGGTGCTCGCGGGTCTTCGACTGGAACGACCTGCTCGCCCATGACGGCTTCCGCATGCTCGACATGCTGCAGACCGTCACGCGCGAGGACGGCGTTTCCATCGAAACCACCACTTCGCCGATCCGCATCGACGGCGTGCGCGCCAGGATCGACCGCGCGGCGCCGCGCATCGGCGAGCAATCGGACAGGATACGCGAGGAGTTCGGCCTGTGATCAAGCTGAAGGGCATGACCTGGAGCCATCCGCGCGGCTATGATCCCATGGTCGCCTGCTCGGCGATCTGGAAGCAGACCAAAGGCGTCGAGATCGTCTGGGACAAGCGCTCGCTGCAGGACTTCGAATCCTTCCCCGTCGAAGAACTCGCCCGTCAGTACGACCTGATCGTCATCGACCATCCCCATGTCGGCCAGATCACCGAGGAAGGATGCCTTGCCCCGCTCGACGTGGCGGGCCGCGAGGCCGAACGGGCGGCGCTGGCCGAAGGCAGCGTCGGTCGGTCCTATGCCAGCTACCAATGGCCCAGCGATCAAGGGCCCGGCGACCGGCGGCAAGCCCGGCAGTGGGCCTTCCCCATCGACGCCGCGGCGCAGGTGCAGGCCTATCGGCCTGACCTCATCGATGCGGCGCCAAAGCGGTGGGAAGATTTGGTGAAGCTGGCGCGCGAGGGCCGCGTCCTACTGCCGCTGCGACCACCGCATTCCCTCATGAGCTTTTACACGCTCGCGGCCAATCTCGGCCATGCCTGCACCGATGAAGGCCCGGGCGCGCTCATCGAGGAAGCGGCCGGACGCACGGCCTACGACCTGTTGGCCGAACTCGCCGGCCTCGTGGACCCTGCCTGCTTCGAGATGGACCCAATCGCCGTATCGGAGGCGATGGCCGAGCCGGGCTCGACCATCGCGTCGGCGCCGCTGATCTACGGCTACGTCAACTATGCCATGTCCGGCTTCCGGCCCCGCCGCCTTGCCTTCGCCGACATCCCGGCGGCCGGTCCCGACGGCCCGAAAGGTTCGGCCATCGGCGGCACCGGGATCGCGGTTTCGGCGTTTAGCGCGAATGTGGAAGCGGCCATCGACTTCGCCTATTGGATCGCCGGCGCCGAGGTCCAGCGCGGGCCGTTCCCGGAGGCCGGAGGCCAGCCCGGCCACGCCGCCGGCTGGGAGGACGACGCGGTGAACGCGGCCACCGGCGATTTCTACCGCAACACCAGGCAAACGCTGGAGCACGGCTGGCTGCGCCCGCGCCATAACGGCTACATGGCCTTCCAGCAAGAGGCCTCGGACCGGCTGAACGAAGGGCTGCGAAACGGCGAGGAAGCGGCGGGTGTCATCGGTAGTCTGAACGCGATGTTCGCCGCGAGTTTTGGCCGGTAAAAAAACCGGCCAGGACCGCTTTTTTTCAGCCGAAACCGCCCGATCCGCCGCGATTTTGAGCCGGAAACCGGCCGAAATCCCCTGAAAATTGCCCCTTTTCGGACCGTTTCTCCGCCCTCAGCCCAGACCCCAGATCCGCTTGGCGTTCTCGCGATAGACCTTGGCGCGCTCGCGGGCGGTGCAGCCGCCGAACAGCGCCTGGGTCGCCGCCGCCCAGGGCGACAGGCCGCCGCCGAGCGTGCAGACGGGCCAGTCGCTGCCCCAGACGAGGCGGTCGAAGCCGAAGCATTCGGCGGTGTGCTCGACATAGGGCCGCAGCGTGTCGAGCGTCCACGTCTCCGCATCCGCATAGGCGATCACGCCGGAAATCTTGCCCACCACATTGGGGCGCTTTGCGATCTCGCGCATATGGCTGCGCCACGGCTCCATCGCCTCGCCCTTTATGTCGGGCACGCCGCAATGGTCGAGGATGAACTGCACGTCTGGAGCCAGGTCGATGAGCTCGACGGCGCGGGGGATCTGGTGCGGCAGCACGCAGAGGTCGAAGGTGAAGCGGGTGCCGGAAAGGCGCTTGATGTTCTCGCGGAACAAGGGGGCTTCGGAGAGCTCATCCGGCATCACATGCAGCACGCGCCGGAATCCCTTCACCAGCGGGTTTTCCTGCTGACGCTCGACAAGCGCGGCAAAGCCTTCTTCCTCCGGCCGGGCGGACGAGATGGCGCCGACGATGAGGCTGCCTTCGCGGGCGGCAAGGCCCGCGACATAGTCGGTCTCGCGCTCGATCAGGGCGGGGGCGACATCCACCTCCATATGCAGGGCAGCCTCGATGCCGACGCGCCGGGCCTCGCGCTCATAGCTCTCATAGAGGAAGTCGCGGTTCAGCGCCGCCGCGCCGCCGAGCCAGGGATAGTCCAGCGCAGCCTTGTCGATGACATGCAGATGCGTGTCGATGAACATCGTCTATTCTCCCCTCCCCGGGGATTTCTCGGATGGGGGCGACCGGCTCAAGACGACCGCCTCGGACAGAACTCATATGTGGCGCATTCCCGCACCGGCCAGCTCCGAAAGTTTCCCGGCGGTCTTCAGCACCAGTTGCATGGTGCCGGAGATGTCGGGGCCGGCCTGCGGCCCCACCAGTGCGATGTAGGGCACGGTCAGCGCCGCGATGGACTTGCCATCGGGACCTAGCACCGGGGCCGACAGGTTGAACACCCCCGCGGTCTGGGCACTCGGCATCAATTCATAGCCGCGATCGCGTATCTGATCCAGCCGGTCGAAGAACTCCGGCGAAAGTTCCGGCTTCTCGTTGCTGCGCGCGTTCTCGGTGATCATCATCTCGCGCTCCTCGGGCGAGCGGAACGCCAGCAGAATATGGCCCGACCCGGTGTCGAACAGGCCGATATGCGAGCCGACGCGGATCGATATGCCCCAATAGCCCGGCGCCTCCTGCTGGGCGATGACGACTGCAAAACCACGGTCGAAGACGGCGAGCTGATTCGCCTGGCGCGTCATCTCCGCAAGCTCGCGCATCAGCGGCGTGGCATAGGAGACGAGGCGGCGCACGGGAGCGTGCAGCTGGGCGAGACCGAACAGTTTCAATGTCAGCGCATAGCGGTCGCCGTCGATGCGCGTCACGTATCCGCGCCGCACCAGCCGGTCCAGCATGCGGTAGAACTCGTTGGGGCTGCGCTCGAGCTTCTTGGCGATCTCGGCCTGGGTCAGCCCGCCATCGACGCCGGCCAGCAATTCGAGAATGTCGAGACCCTTGTCCAGGGCGGGCGCGCGGTAGCGTTCGCTGTCTTCACCGGTCACGGCTTTCTCCAGTAAATTTTCGGCTTCATATACGGAAACGGCGGCGCAAAGCAACGACATTGCGCTTGACGCCCCATGAATGGAATGTTTGTATATGAATTAAGCTCTCGTCTTTGCAGAGCGACGCCTGTCGACGCTTCCGACGAAATTCGGATGGATGCGTCTGTTGTTTGGGAGGAAATCCATGAAACGTTTCGTCACCGGCGCGTCCGCCGGCGTAATCGCGCTGGCAATCGGCGCGGGCTCGGCAATGGCGCAGGAACTGCCCGGTAAATTCGACGGCGTCACGATCGACGCCAAGCTCATCGGCGGCCAGCAATACGAGGCGCTCTACGCGCGCATCGCCGAATGGGAGCAGGCGACCGGGGCCAAGGTCAACGTCGTCTCCAAGAAGAACCATTTCGAGCTCGACAAGGAGATCAAGTCCGACATCGCAACCGGCACGATAAGCTGGTGCGTGGGCTCCAACCACTCCTCCTTCGCGCCACAATATCCGGGCATCTACGCCGATCTTTCCGCGCTGCTTCCCAGCGAGGAGATCGAGGCTTTCGTTCCGGCCAATATCGCCGCCTCCACGCTCGGCGGCAAGCTGGTGATGCTGCCGCGCGCGCAGTTCGACGTTTCGGCGCTCTATTATCAGAAGAGCCTTTACGAGGACGAGGCCAAGGCGGCCGAGTTCAAGGAGCAGTACGGCTACGACCTGGCGCCGCCCGAGACATGGGAACAGGTCGCCGACCAGGCCAAGTTCTTCGCCAACCCGCCGGATTTCTACGGCACGCAATATGCCGGCAAGGAAGAAGCCATCAATGGCCGCTTCTATGAAATGCTCGTCGCCGAAGGCGGCGAATATCTGAACGCCGATGGCGAGCCCGCCTTCAACTCGGAAGCCGGCGTGCGCGCGCTCGACTGGTTCGTCGACCTCTACAAGGCCAGGGCCGTTCCGGCCGGCACCACCAACTATCTGTGGGACGATCTTGGTCAGGGCTTTGCCTCCGGCACCGTCGCGCTCAATCTCGACTGGCCGGGCTGGGCCGCGTTCTTCAACGATCCGGCTTCCTCCAAGGTCGCCGGCAATGTCGGCGTGAAAGTGCAGCCGAAGGGATCTTCGGGCAAGCGCACCGGCTGGTCCGGCCATCACGGCTTCTCGGTTACCGAAAGCTGCGGCGACAAGGAAGCCGCCGCGTCGCTGGTCTGGTGGCTGACCAACGAGGACAGCCAGAAGCTGGAAGCCTCCGCCGGCCCGCTGCCCACTCGCACCGCGGTCTGGGAATGGGTGGTTGCCGAGGCCGAAGGCGATGCCTACCGCCAGGAAGTGCTCACCGCATTCCAGCAGGCGGCCGAGCATGCGTTCCCGGTACCGCAGACGGCTTCATGGATCGAGATCTCGAATGCCGTCTATCCTGAGCTGCAAGCCGCCATTCTCGGCGACAAGACATCTCAGCAGGCGCTCGACGAGGCTGCCCAGAAGGCGACGGAAATCCTCGAGGATGCGGGCGAACTATAAGCTCCCAACGGGGGAGGGCTCAAGATCCTTCCTCGCATGACGGCCAACTCCGGCGCGCCGAAAGGCGCGCCGCCTTTTCTGAAACCGTGAGTGTCGACAGACCCTGATCCTACAGATGCGTTTGACGCCGCGCCCTGCGGTACCCCCCTCTGCCCTGCCGGGCATCTCCCCCTCAAGGGGGGAGATTGGCTATCATGAACGGTTTCGCCAAACTCTAGAAGACGAAGCGAAACATCGATGAAGAAATGATCTCCCCCCTTGAGGGGGAGATGTCCGGCAGGACAGAGGGGGTGTGAAGGGCGCGGCGTGGAACGCAACTGGAGAACGAACTTGAGGCGAAGCATCCCATGAAAAGCTGGCGACTACCGGCGCCCTTCCTGCTCCTCTTGCCGACCTTCATCGTACTGGCCGCCGTTGTCGTCGTGCCGCTGCTGCTTTCGCTCTATTCCAGCTTCACGCCCTTCAGGCTGACACGGCCCGATTCCATCTGGATCTTCATCGGGTTCCGCAATTACGAGCGGCTTCTGGCCGACTGGGACTTCTGGGTGGCTTTCGGCCGCACGGTCCTGCTCCTGACCGTCGCGCTCAATCTGGAAATGATCCTCGGGCTGGGGCTCGCCATGCTGGTGGAAAAGGCCACGCGGGGCCAGCGAGCCTTACGCACCGTCATGATGTTTCCGATGATGTTCTCGCCCATCCTCGTGGGCTTCCAGTTCAAGTTCATGTTCAACGACAATATCGGCCTCATCAACAACGCGCTGCAGTCGCTGGGGCTGACCGACCGGGCGATCCCCTGGCTGATCGACGGCACGCTCGCCTTCATCGCGATTCTGACGGCCGAAGTCTGGTCCTCGACCTCCGTCTTCGCGATCTTCATCCTGTCCGGGCTGATGGCCATGCCGAAGGAGCCGATGGAGGCCGCCCGCGTCGACGGCTGCACGCCGTGGCAGACCTTCCGCTACGTCACCTGGCCCTTCATCATGCCTTTTGCCTTCATCGCCATGACCATCCGCTCTCTAGACATCGCCCGCGCCTATGACATCGTGAAGATCATGACCGATGGCGGACCGGCCAAGCGCACCGAGATCCTGTGGACGCTGATCGCCCGCACCGGCTATTCCGACGCACGCATGGGACTGGCCAACGCGATGGCCTATTTCGCGATCTTCCTGTCGATCGTGTTCACGGTCATCTTCTTCCGCAAACTGGCGCAGGCGCGCAGCCAGATCGGGGCGGAGTGGTAGAGATGGACAAGAACGCCACACACCGCGTCAAGCGCGGCTTTCTCAAAGCGGCCCATCTTTTTGGCCTGTTCATCGCCATGGCGATCATCTGCCTGCCGGGCCTTTGGATCGTATTGTCCTCGCTGCGCCCGACGGTCGAGATCATGGCCAAGCCGCCAGTCTGGATTCCGAGAAACCTTTCCTTCGACGCCTATATCGCTATGTTCTCGGGCGTCGGCCAGGGCGGCATTCCGGTGATCGAGTATTTCCGCAATTCGCTCGTCATCTCCGTCACCTCGACGGTGATCGCGCTCGCCATCGGCATGGCCGGCGGCTACGCGTTCGCGCGCTACCGCTTTGCCTTCAAATCCTCGATCTTCCTGGGCTTCATGCTGACGCGGACCGTGCCCGGCATCGCCCTGTCGCTTCCGCTCTTCTACGTCTATGCGAAGCTCGGCATCATCGACACGCATTTCGGGCTGATCATGGCCTATGTCGCGCTCAACGTGCCCTTTACCGTGTGGCTGATCGACGGCTTCTTCCGCCAGGTGCCGAAGGACCTGGCGGAAGCCGCACAGATCGACGGCTGCACGCGCTGGCAGGCCTTCTGGCAGGTCGAGTTTCCGCTGGCCCGCCCCGGCATCGCCTCGGCCGGCATCTTCGCCTTCCTCATCTCGTGGAACGAATTCGCGCTCGCCTCGCAGCTCACCCGCTCGGTGAACTCGAAGACATTGCCGGTCGGCCTCCTCGATTACACGGCCGAGTTCACCATCGACTGGCGCGGCATGTGCGCGCTGGCTGTGGTGATGATCATCCCGGCGCTGACCCTCACCTTCATCGTCCAGAAGCACCTCGTATCGGGCCTCACCTCCGGCGCGGTGAAAGGATAAAATCATATGGCACCCGTTTCCCTAAGCAAGCTCGTAAAGCGCTACGGCGCGACCCAGGTGGTGCACGGCATCGACCTCGATGTCGCCGACCGCGAATTCATCGCCCTTGTCGGCCCGTCGGGCTGCGGCAAGTCCACCACGCTGCGCATGATCGCGGGGCTGGAGGACATTTCGGGCGGCGACATCCGCATCGGCGGCCACATCGTCAACGACCTGCCGCCGCGCGCCCGCAACATCTCCATGGTGTTCCAGTCCTATGCGCTCTACCCGCACATGACGGTGGCGGAGAATATGGGCTTCTCGCTGAAGATCGCCGGCAAGGACAAGGCCGAAATCGAAACGCGCGTGGCCGAGGCGGCAAAGACGCTCAGCCTGGAAGCCCTCCTGGAACGGCGACCCTCGCAGCTTTCGGGCGGGCAGCGCCAGCGGGTGGCGATGGGCCGCGCCATCGTGCGCAACCCGGAGGTCTTCCTGTTCGACGAGCCGCTGTCGAACCTCGACGCCAAGCTGCGCACGCAGATGCGCACCGAGATCAAGAAGCTGCACGCCAAGGTGCAGTCGACGGTCATCTACGTGACCCACGACCAGGTGGAGGCGATGACGCTGGCCGACCGCATCGTCATCATGCGCGACGGCCATATCGAGCAAGTGGGAACGCCCGAGGACGTGTTTCACCGCCCGGCCACGCTGTTCGTTGCCGGCTTCATCGGCTCCCCGCCCATGAATCTGCGCGAGGCCGTCGTCAGCGACGGCAAGCTGATGTTCAGGGGCGGCGACACGCTGCCCATCCCCGCCCGGTTCCGCGAGAAGGTGGCGGTCGGGCAGGAAGTGGTCTTCGGCCTGCGCCCCGACGACCTTTATCCCACCGGGCATGGCATCCATTCGGGCGAGGCCCACGAGGTGCACGAGATGGAGCGCACCGTCTCCATCACCGAACCGCTGGGCAACGAGACGCTGGTCTTCGTCAATTTCGACGGGATGGAATGGGTTTCCCGCATGCTCAACCCCCGCCAGATGAAGCGGGGCGATACCGTCAATCTCTCCTTCGACCTGTCGCAGGCGCATCTGTTTGAGGCCGGCACAGGCAAGAGCCTGAGGAGCTAGAGCCATGGCGCGCATCGAGAAAGTCGAGCTGCGGATGGTCGACCTGGTGCCGAAGGTCAAGCGCACCGACGCCATCCAGAGCTTTATCAGCCAGGAAACGCCCATCGTCGTCGTCACCGATGCGGACGGGGCGACGGGCCTCGGATATTCCTACACGATAGGCACGGGCGGCTCCTCGGTGATGCGGCTTCTGGCCGATCATCTGGCGCCCCGCCTGATCGGCCGCGATGCCGACCGCATCGAGGCGATCTGGCACGAGCTGGAATTCGCCACCCATGCCACCACCATCGGCGCCATCACGGCCATCGCGCTTGCCGCCGTGGACACGGCGCTTTGGGACCTGCGGGCAAAGAAGCAGGGCCTGCCGCTGTGGAAGCTGGCCGGCGGCGCCAGGGACCGGGCGCCGCTCTACACCACCGAGGGCGGCTGGCTGCATATCGAGGCCGAGGCGCTGGTCGAGGATGCGCTGGACGCCAGGGCGAAGGGCTTCACCGGCTCCAAGGTGAAGATCGGCAAGCCGTCCGGCGCCGAGGATTTCCGCCGGCTGGAAGCGGTGCGCAAGGCGGTCGGCGACGACTACGAGATCATGACCGACTGCAATCAGGGTTTCACCGTGGACGAGGCGATCCGCCGCGCGGCGCGCCTGCGCCCGCTCGATCTCGCCTGGATTGAGGAGCCGCTGCCGGCCGACGACATAGACGGGCATGTGCGCCTCAGCCGTTCGACTTCGACGCCGGTCGCCATCGGCGAATCGCTTTATTCGATCCGCCATTTCCGCGAATATATGCAGAAGGGCGCGTGCTCCATCGTGCAGGTGGATGTGGGGCGCATCGGCGGCATCACGCCGTGGCTGAAGGTTGCGCACATGGCCGAAGCCTTCGACATCCCCGTCTGCCCGCATTTCCTGATGGAGCTTCACGTCAGCCTCGTCTGCGCGGTGCCGAACGGGAAGTATGTGGAGTATATTCCGCAGCTCGACGACATCACCGGCAGCCGCATGAAGGTCGAGGACGGCTACGCGGTCGCGCCGTCCGAGCCGGGGCTGGGCATCGACTGGGACTTCGACGCGCTGAAGGCGCGCAGCATCGCCGACGTCACGACCGAGATAACCGCCAGGGGAGGATGACATGCAGCGCATGGGAATGGTCATCGGCCTGAAGCCCGAAAAGGTCGAGGAATACAAGCGCCTGCACGCGAAAGTGTGGCCGGACGTTCTTGCCATGATCTCGGCCTGCAACATCCGCAACTATTCGATCTTCCTGAAGGAGCCGGAGAACCTCTTGTTCGGCTACTGGGAATATCACGGCACCGATTTCGCCGCCGACGCGGCGAAGATGGCGGCCGATCCCGCCACGCAGAAATGGTGGGATGTCTGCATGCCCTGCCAGGAGCCGCTCGAAACGCGGGGCAAAGGCGAGTGGTGGGCCATGATGGAGGAGGTTTTCCATCATGATTGAGTTCGACCCTTCAAGCCTCACCCAATCCTGGCCCCTGCCTTCCAAGCCGCGCCCGATCGTCACCTTCGGCGCCGGGTCCATCGTCGGCGACGCGCATTTTCCGGCCTACCGCAAGGCCGGGTTTCCCATCGCCGGCCTCTACGACCCGGACCGGGAGAAGGCGGAGACGCTAGCCGCCAAATGGGACGTGAGGGCGTTCGGCAATATCGAGGAAGCGGCGGCGGTCGAAGGCGCCGTGTTCGACCTTGCCACGCCGCCCTCGCGCCATGCCGAAGTTCTGTCCGCCCTGCCCGACGGAGCGGCGGCGCTGATCCAGAAGCCGATGGGCAGCGACCTTAACGAGGCGACGCATATCCTCGCCCTTTGCCGCCAAAAGAAGCTGGTGGCGGCGGTCAACTTCCAGCTCCGCTTCGCGCCCATGATGCTGGCCCTGAAGGACGCCATCGCCAAGGGCCATCTGGGCGAGGTCGTCGACTTCGACGCCTGGCTGGCGCTCGCAACGCCCTGGCAGCTCTGGCCTTTCCTCAAGGGCCTGCCGCGCATCGAGATCGCCATGCATTCGATCCATTATCTCGACCTGATCCGCCAGATCCTGGGCGATCCGCAGGGCGTTCACGCAAAGACGCTCGGCCACCCGAACCATGACGTGGCGCAGACCCGCACCAGCGCGATCCTCGACTATGGCGACAAGGTGCGCTGCGCGCTGTCGGTCAATCACGATCATGATTTCGGACGCAAGTACCAGGCCTGCGAGTTTCGCATCTGCGGCACGAAGGGCGCGGCCTATCTCAAGCTCGGCGTCAATCTCGATTATCCGCGCGGCGAGCCCGATATTCTGGAGATCCGTCCCGCCGGCGGCGCGGACTGGGTGAACGTGCCGCTGGAAGGCACCTGGTTTCCCGATGCCTTTGCCGGCCGCATGGCCAATCTCCAGCGCTTTGCCGGCGGCGAGGACGATGCGCTGGTCAGCTCCGTCGAGGATGCCTGGAACACGATGGCGCTGGTCGAGGCCGCCTATCGCTCCAGCGCCGCGCCGGCCACACCCCTGCCACGGAGGCCCTGATGGAAATCACCACCTATTTCGAAGACTACGAGATCGGCTCCGGGCGCACGAGCTTCGGCCGCACGATCACCGAGACCGATTTCGTGGTGCATGCCGGCCATACGGGCGATTTCTTCCCGCATCACATGGATGCGGAGTTCATGAAGAAGTCCGAGTTCGGCGGGCGCATCGCCCACGGCACGATGGTCTTCGCCATCGGCATCGGGCTGACGGCGAATGTCATCAACCCGGTCTCGTTCTCCTACGGCTACGACCGGCTGCGCTTCGTCAAGCCGGTCTTCATCGGCGACACGATCCGCACCCGCACCACGATCGTGGAAAAGCGCGACGACCCCAAGCGCCCCGACATGGGCCGGGTCGTGGAGCGCTGCGAGGTGCTGAACCAGAAGGACGAGGTGGTGCTCGCCGCCGATCACCTTTACATCGTCGAACGTCGCAACAAGACGGCATGAGATAGGGGCTTTCCATGAACCTTGAGAACAAAACCGTACTGATCACCGCCGCCGCGCAAGGCATCGGCCGGGCAAGCGCGCTCGCCTTCGCGCGCACTGGGGCAAGAGTGATCGCCACGGACGTGAACGAGAAGGTGCTGGCCGAGCTCGACGGCGAGACGAATGTCACGACGGCGAGGCTGGACGTGCTCGACAATGACGCGGTGAGGAAGCTGGTCGCCGAGATCGGCGCGGTCGACGTGCTGTTCAACTGCGCCGGCGTGGTGCATGGCGGCTCGATCCTCGAAATGAAGGACAGCGATCTGGAATTCGCCTTCGACCTCAACGTGAAGGCGATGATACGCACCATCCGCGCCGTGCTCCCCGGCATGCTGGAGCGCGGCGACGGGGCGATCATCAACATGTCATCCGTCGCCTCCAGCATGAAGGGCGTGCCGAACCGTTTCGCTTACGGAACGACCAAGGCCGCGGTGCTGGGCCTGACCAAGGCGGTCGCCGCCGACTATGTCGGCCAGGGCATCCGCTGCAACGCCATCTGCCCCGGGACGGTGGACAGCCCTTCCCTGCAGGACCGCCTCAGGGAGACCGGCGACTATGATGCCGCGCGCAAGGCCTTCATCGCCCGCCAGCCCATCGGCCGCCTAGGCACGGCGGAGGAGATCGCCGACCTTGCGGTCTATCTCGCCGGCGCCACCTACACGACCGGCCAAGCCTATGCCATCGACGGCGGCTGGACCATCTGAAACCTTGTAAGGGATACAAATCATGAAGCTAGTTCGCTATGGCGCGCCGGGCGCGGAAAAGCCCGGTCTGATCGATGCCGACGGCAATATCCGCGATCTCTCCGGCAAGATCGACGATGTGGCGGGAGCCGCCATTGCTCCCGAAAGCCTTGTCGCTCTCTCCTCGCTGGACGCGGCCGCGCTGCCGCTGGTGGAAGGTAATCCGCGCCTTGGCCCCTGCGTCACCGGCACTGGAAAATTCGTCTGCATCGGCCTCAACTATGCCGACCATGCGGAGGAATCCGGCCTGGCCGTGCCGCCGGAACCGGTCATTTTCATGAAGGCCACGTCCGCCATCTGCGGACCGAACGACGACCTCGTCATCCCGCGCGGTTCGGAAAAGACGGACTGGGAAGTGGAGCTTGGCGTCGTCATCGGCAAGACAGCCAAATATGTGAGCGAGGAAGAGGCGCTGGACTACGTAGCCGGCTATTGCACGGTGCATGACGTTTCCGAGCGTGCCTTCCAGATCGAGCATCAGGGCCAGTGGACCAAGGGCAAGTCCGCCGACACGTTCGGCCCGACCGGCCCCTGGCTGGTGACGAAGGACGAAGTGGCCGACCCGCAGAACCTGCCCATGTGGCTGAAGGTCAATGGCGAGACCATGCAGGACGGCACCACCGGCACCATGGTCTACGGCGTGGCGCATCTGGTTTCCTATCTGTCGCGCTTCATGTCCCTGCAGCCGGGCGACATCATCTCCACCGGCACGCCGCCCGGCGTCGGCATGGGTCAGAAGCCGCCGCGCTATCTGAAGCCCGGCGACGTGGTCGAACTCGGCATCGAGGGGCTAGGCGTCCAGAAGCAGACCTGCGTCGCGGATAAGTAGCTCTACAGTTGCGATTGACCGCTGCGGCCTTCACACCCCCCTCTGCCCTGCCGGACAGAGGGGGGCGCAGAGCGCGGCGGCAAATCGCAACTGCGAACTGCGCATTGAACCAACGCATCGCGCTTTGCGAAAGCCGATGCCATAGACAGAGACAGCCCGTGACCCGCATAACCGACCTGAAAACCCACGATCTGCGGTTTCCCACGTCCCAGTCGCTCGACGGCTCGGATGCGATGAATCCGGATCCCGATTATTCCGCCGCCTATGTCGTCCTCGAAACGGACATGGCGGGGCTGGAAGGGCATGGGCTGACCTTCACCATCGGGCGCGGCAACGATATCTGCTGCGCGGCAATCGAGGCCATGCGCCATCTGGTCGTGGGCCTCGATCTCGACTGGATCAAGGAAGATCCCGGCCGCTTCTGGCGGCATGTGACGAGCGACAGCCAGTTGCGCTGGATCGGCCCCGACAAGGGCGCCATGCATCTGGCCACCGGCGCGGTCGTCAACGCCGTCTGGGATCTATGGGCCAAGGAAGCGGGCAAGCCGGTGTGGCGGCTGGTGGCGGAGATGACGCCCGAAGAGATCGTCTCCATCGTCGACTTCCGCTATCTCACCGACGCCATCACGCCGGAGGAGGCGCTTGAAATACTCAAGCGCGCGGAGCCCGGCAAGGCCGAACGCTTGGCCATTCTAGAGAACGAGGGCTATACCTGCTACACGACGTCCGCCGGCTGGCTGGGCTATCCCGACGACAAGCTGCGCCGGCTCTGCCAGGAAGCCGTGGATGCCGGTTTCGATCATGTGAAGCTGAAGGTCGGGCGCGACCTGGAAGACGACAAGCGGCGGCTGGCGATTGCCCGCGAGGTGCTCGGCCCCGATCGCCATCTGATGATCGACGCCAATCAGGTGTGGGAGGTCGACCAGGCCGTTTCATGGCTGAAGGAACTGGCCTTCGCCAATCCTCTCTTCATCGAGGAGCCGACCAGTCCGGACGATGTGGCCGGCCACCGGAAGATCCGCCAGGCGGTCGCGCCGATGAAGGTGGCGACAGGCGAGATGTGCCAGAACCGCATCATGTTCAAGCAGTTCATCGCCGAGGGCGCCATCGACGTGGTGCAGATCGATTCCTGCCGCATGGGCGGGCTGAACGAGGTGCTGGCCGTGCTGCTGATGGCGGCGAAATACGACCTGCCGGTCTGGCCGCATGCGGGCGGCGTCGGCCTGTGCGAATATGTGCAGCACCTGTCGATGATCGACTATGTGGCGGTCTCGGGCACGAAGGAAGGCCGCGTGATCGAGTATGTCGATCACCTGCACGAACATTTCCTCGACCCCTGCATCACCCGGAACGCGGCCTATATGCCGCCCCGCCTGCCGGGCTTTTCCATTCAGATGAAGCCGGCTTCGATAAAGGCGTATCGGGTGGGTGGGTAGGTTTATCGGGCTTGGTGTTGGCACTGAGTTGTGATTTACCGCCGCGCCCCTTGTCACCCCCCTCTGCCCTGCCGGGCATCTCCCCCTCAAGGGGGGAGATCATCTCTTCATCGACGTTTTACTTCTTCTTCGAGGTTGGCGAAACCGGCCATGACAGCCAATCTCCCCCCTTGAGGGGGAGATGCCCGGCAGGGCAGAGGGGGGTGCGAAGGGGCGCGGCGGAAACGTGACTATTGGATCAAGGCGAAACCGTTACATCCTTCTTCGGCCGCAGGAAGCGGCCGATGAGGACCGGGGCGACGAAGCCGACGATGGCAAGTACCCAGATCGTGATGGCGATGGGCGAACCCCACAGGATCGAATATTCGCCGTCCGAGATCGTCAGCGCGCGGCGCATGTTCTTTTCCATCTCATTGCCGAGCAGGATGCCGAGGATAACCGGCACCAGCGGCACGTCGAGCTTGCGCAGGACATAGCCTCCCACGCCGAAGCCGATCATCACCAGGAGGTCGAAGGTCGAGCCCGACAGGCCGTATATGCCTACGAAGGCGATCATCGCCACGGCCGGCATGAGATATTTCGTCGGCACCTGCAGCACCCGCACAAAGATACCGACCATCGGCACGTTGAGCAGGAGCAGCATGATGTTGCCGATGAACAGCGCGGCGATGAGGCCCCACACGACATCCGGCTGCTGCGTGAAGAGCAGCGGGCCGGGGGTGATGTTGAGCGCCATCAGCATGGCCAGAAGCACGGCGGTCGTGCCGGAACCGGGTACGCCCAGCGCCAGCATGGGCACCAGCGCGCCGCCAGCGGCCGCGTTATTGCCGGCCTCGGGCGCCGCCACGCCGCGCGGATCGCCCTTGCCGAAAGTGCCATCCTTGTCGCTTATGCGCTTCTCCATCGTGTAGGACACGAAGGAGCCCAGCGAAGCGCCCGCCCCCGGCAGGACGCCGGCAATAAAGCCGACAATGGTGCTGCGTCCCATGGCGCCCGCCGTCTTCTTGAGCATCGAGAGCGGCGCCGTGATGCGGTTGAGCTTGGTGGCCGAAGCCTCCGGCGCCTCACCCTTGGCGTGTTCGAGAAACAGCAGTACCTCGGAGATGGCGAACAAGCCGACAATGGCGATCAGGAAGTGGATGCCTTCGTAAAGATGGATCTCGCCGAAGGTCAGCCGCGGCACGCCGGTCTGATGATCGACGCCGACCATCGCAATGCCGAGACCCAGGGCGGCCGCGATGACCGCCTTCGCCTGATTGCGCGCGGCAATGCCCCCAAGTGTCGCAAATGCCAAGGTAAAGAGCGCGAAATATTCGGCCGGGCCGAACAAGAGCGCGACCTTGACGAGCTGCGGTGCCAGGAACACAAGGCCCCAGGTGGCGAAGAAGGCACCGACGAAGGAAGCGATGCCCGACAGCGCCAGCGCCTCGCCGGCCTTGCCCTGCTGCGTCATAGGGTAGCCGTCGAGCGTGGTCATCAGCGCCGGCTCATCGCCCGGTATGTTGAGCAGGATCGAGGAGATACGCCCGCCATACATGGCGCCGTAATAGACCGAAGTCAGAAGGATCAGCGCCGGCGTGGCCGGCAGGCCGAGCGTGAAAGCGAGCGGAATGAGGATCGCCACGCCATTGGAGGGCCCAAGCCCCGGCAGCGCGCCGATGATGGTGCCCAGAAAGCAGCCGATAAGGGCCAGCCCGAGATTCTGCCAGGTGAGCGCGACAGCGAAGCCGTCGGCAAGGCTTGCGAGAACGTCCATATCGAGTCTCCTGCTTAGACCAGTTCAACGCTTCCGTGAAACGTTGAACTGGTCTAACTATTTGTTTTTACGCAATTCCGGACGGAAAACCGGTTTCCACTTTTCCTGGAATTGCTCTAGAAGCCCCACGGGCCGATCGCCAGCGACAGTTTCAGGATGAGGCGGAAGACCACGAAGATGCCGAGCGCGATGCCGACGCCGGCAATGGCGGCGGCGAACGGTGTTGCGCCGAGGCGCCAACTCAGGAAGCCGGCGGCGAAGGTCGTCGAGATAATGAAGCCGAACTCGGGCAACGCGTAGGTGTAGGCCACCATGACGACGACCGCGAAGACGATCTCGCCCAAGCGTCCGAGCTTCGGCCAGACCGGCTCGGGGTCTGGACGCAGCAGTGTGTAGAGCGAGCCCAGTGCCAGCACCACGCCGATGGCGATCGGGAAGGCCTTCGGTCCCATCGGATCGGAAATGAAGCCGACCCTGATCTGGGTCGCGAAATAGATGTACAGCAGCGCCAGCACCAGGCATGTGCCGCCGAGAATACGGTCGCTCATCGCTTCCTCTCCTGTTTTTCTGGTTTGGTACAGTCGCGTCCTGCGTTGCCCCCCTCTGCCCTGCCGGGCATCTCCCCCTCAAGGGGGGAGATCATCCCTTCATTGACGTTTCGCTTCGTCTTCGAGAGATTGGCGAAACCGGTGGTGACAGCCAATCTCCCCCCCTTGAGGGGGAGATGTCCGGCAGGACAGAGGGGGGTGCGAAAGGGCGCGGCGTGGACCGCCTCACCCATTCCACACCATGGCGAACGCTACTGCAGGATGCCGATCTCGCGGCTGAGCGCTTCCGTGTCGGCGACCTGCTTGGCGATGAAGGCGTCGAACTCATCGCCGAACCTTGCGAGCGGCATCAGGCCGTTGGTGGCCATGATCTGTTTCCACTCGTCGCTCTCATAGGTCGTCTTGACGGCGTTGACCCAGAAATCATAGGCCTCGTCGCTCATGCCGCCGGGGGCATAGAAACCGCGCCAGTTGGCGCCGACGGCATCGATCCCCTGTTCCCGGGCGGTGGGGAAGTCGGCGAATTCACCAGGCAGACGCTCTTCGGAAAGCACGGCGAGCACCTTGAGATCGCCCGAATCGACGAAGCCCTTGGTCTCTGAAATGTCGCCCGTGAAGGCCTGCACATGGCCGCCCAGAAGCTGGGTAACGGCCTCGCCGCCGCCCTCGAAGGCGACATATTTGATCGTGCGCGCATCATCGATGCCGGCTTCCTTGGCGGCGATGAGCACCTTGAGGTGATCCCAGCCGCCGACCGCCGAACCACCGGCGAAGGAAACCGATTTCGGATCGGCCTTCACCTTCTCGAACAGTTCCGGCAGCGTGTTGATCGGCGAATCCTTGGATACGGCGATCACGCCGTAATCGGCGCCGACGGTGCCGATCCAGCGCACCTGATCCTGGTTCGCACCGGGAAACGCACCCTGGGCAAGCCTGGTGGTAGTGGCCGAGGATGCGGCGACGATGAGATCGTTGTTGGTGTTGCGCTTGGCGACGACCTCGGCGAAGGCGACGCCGCCGCCGCCGCCGGCAAGATTGGTCACCTGCACGGGGCCGGGCACGATCTTCAGATCATAAAGCGCCTTGCCGACCTGGCGGCAGGTGAAGTCCCAACCGCCGCCGGCATTGGCCGGCGCGACGCATTCGGTCTGCTTCGGCTCGAAGGAAAAGGCCTGGCCGGTGAAGGCAATAGCGGCGAAAAGGGTTGCAGCGCCTGCTGCAGCGAGCTTTCTCATTGGATATCCTCCCATATTCCTGCCGCACGTGTTTCGTGCGAAGGTTCGCCGAAGATAAGTCGGCAAGCTGTCATTAAGCTGTCAGATCGGGGAGACGATTTTCGTGCGCATCCTGGTGGTCGAGGATACGGAGGACGTGGCGGAAGCCATCCTCGCCCATTTCCAGAAGCAAGGCCATGTGTGCGAGCATGCCGCAACGCGCGAGGATGCGGCGCATTTCGCCGGCCTCGACCCGTTCGACCTGATCATTCTCGACCTCAACCTGCCCGACGGCTCTGGCCTTGATTTCCTCAAGCATCTGCGGGCGGAAAAGAACATGGTGCCGGTGCTGGTGCTGACGGCGCGCATGCATGTGGACGACAAGATCGACGCGCTCGACTTCGGCGCCGACGATTATCTGGTCAAGCCTTTCGACCTGCGCGAGCTCGAAGCGCGCGCTCGGGCGGTCAGCCGCCGGCAGTACGGCGCGGCGGACACTATCGTCGAGATCGGCAACCTGAAATGCAACTTCGCCGCACGCACGGTGCGGATCGGCGACCGCGACATCGAGCTGACGCGGCGCGAATTCATCCTGCTCGAGGCCTTTGCCGGCGGCCTCAACCGGGTTCTCGACAAGGATGACCTTTACTCGCGGCTCTACGGCCTGACCGGTGAAGCCGGCCTCAATGCAGTGGAGGTCTATGTGGCACGGCTACGGCGCAAGCTGGAAGGTGCGGACCTTGAAATCAAGACGCTCCGCGGCCTCGGCTATCAGGCCGTCAAGAGGACGCCATGATCGGGTTTGGTGGGATCGGGTCTGGGACCGCACCCGGCCACGCGAGGCCTGTCTCGTCGGCCAAGAGCCAGTCGATCGCCTTCCGGCTCGGCCTTGCCATGGTGCTGATCCTGATCGCCGTCGTCACTGCGACGATCCTTGCGGCCAACCAATTCGGCCAGGCGGCGAGCGACGAGACCTTCGACAGGCTGCTGCGCGGGGCGGCCCTGCAGATCGCCGAGCGCATATCGGTGGCGGACGGGCAGACCCAGGTGGACCTGCCGGTCTCCGCCTTCGAGCTGTTGTCGCTGGCGCGGAACGACCGGGTCTTCTACCGGGTCATCGGCCCAGACGGGCGCACGCTGACGGGCTATGA
Source organism: Nitratireductor luteus (assembly GCF_026162365.1). Classification (GTDB taxonomy): domain Bacteria; phylum Pseudomonadota; class Alphaproteobacteria; order Rhizobiales; family Rhizobiaceae; genus Chelativorans; species Chelativorans luteus. The sequence continues at coordinate 257,570 of NZ_JAOANW010000006.1, forward strand.
CGACCTGCCCCGGCCCGCCCGGCAAAGCCGCGGCGCCGGCGCGGTCATCTATGACGCGCGCTACAAGGGCACGCCGGTGCGTGCGGTCATGCTCACCCGCCAGCTCGCCGAGCGCTCGATCAGCGGCGAGGTGATGATCCTGGTGGCGCAGACGACCGGCGAGCGCAGCGCGCTGGCCACGAGCATCGCCACCCGCGCCGTCCTCATCATCGCCGCCGCCGGCGTACTGCTGCTGTTCCTGGCCCTCATCGTGCTGCGGATCGCGCTGCGCCCGCTGGCGCGCGTCGAGCGGGCGATGCTGATGCGCGAGGCGAACGACCTGTCGCCCATCGACGTGCCGGCGCCGCAGGAAATCGCGATCCTGCTCCAGGCGATCAACCGCTTCATGGGCCGTCTCGACAAGCGCATCGAGGCCATGCAGAACTTCGTCGCCGATGCCGCCCACCAGATCCGCACGCCGATCACCGCGCTGCGCGCCCAGGCGCAACTGGCGCTGGAGGAAAAGGACCCCGCCCGGCTGGAGCGACTGCACAGGAGGCTCTATGCGCGCAGCGTCGGCCTCGGTCGTCTCGCCGACCAGCTTCTGAGCCATGCCTTGATCGCCCACCGCGCCGACACCGCCACCATGGAGAGGATCGATCTGCGGCGGGTGGCGCTGGAGGCGGAGCGCGAAACGCGCGCCGTGGCCGACGAGGCTGTTCTGGTCGAGCTGCCGGACGAGGAGATCTGGATAGAAGGCGATCCCGTCAGCCTGCGCGAGGCCGTCAAGAACCTGATCAACAACGCGATCAGACACGGCCGTCCGCCGGTGACGCTGCGCGTTGCCCGCCAGGGCGATGCCGAGGCGCAGATCGTCGTGACCGACAGGGGCAGCGGCATGTCGGAGGAGGCCGCCGCCCGCATTGGCGAGCGCTTCACCTCGGACGGCATCAGCCCGGAAAGTGCCGGCCTCGGGCTTTCCATCGTCGCCTCGGTCGCCGCCATGCATGGCGCGCGCATCATCCGCCACAAGCCGGAAGGCGGCGGCTTCGCCATCGGCTTCCAATTCCCCATGGACCATTCATGAGAGACCCTTTGAGACTGCTTCTAGCGCTTTCCTTTGTGCTGACGGCGCTTGCGCCGGCGAATGCCGCCATGTCCCGGCTGCCACCGCGCGCCGGCACGGCTTCGGCGACGCTGGTGATCGAAAGCACCACGGATCTGGCCGTGTTCGAACCCATGCTGCTGGCGTTCCAGGAACGCAATCCCGGGGTCGCCATAGCCTATCGCGAACTGACCACGAACGAGCTCGACGCCGATATCGACAGAGCCTGCGCGGAACGCCGCTTCGCCGCCGATCTCGTCGTCTCGTCGTCGATCGACCAGCAGCTGAAGCTCGTCAATGACGGCTGCGCCCTGCCCCTGAACCTGCCGGCGGCGGAAGCCCTGCCCGACTGGGCACGCTGGCGCAACGAGTTGTTCGGCCTCACCTTCGAGCCCGCCGTGACCGTCTATAACCGCGAATGGTTCAGGGACCGGCCGGTGCCGCAAAGCCGCTTCGAGCTCATCGACCTTCTGCGCGACAGCGAGGATTTCGTCGGCCGGATAGGCACCTACGACATCGAAAGCTCGGGCGTGGGCTATCTGTTTGCCTTCCAGGACGCCTTGCAGGCGAGCACCTGGGGCCGGCTGGTGGAGAGCCTGGGGCGCAACGAGGCGCGATTGTTCTGCTGCACGGCGGAGATTCTGGAGTGGGTCGCCGACGGCCGCCTGCTGGTCGGCTACAATGTGCTGGGCTCCTATGCGCTGGAACGCATCGAGCGCGACGACCGGTTCGGCGTCATCCTGCCGTCGGACTACACGCTGGTCATGGCGCGGGCCGCCTTCGTGTCGCGGGAGGCGCGCCAACCTGAAATGGCCGCGCGCTTCATATCCTTCATGCTGTCGCCGGCCGGCCGCGACATCCTCTCCCGCCAGATGCGCCTCCTCTCGCCGGTGGACGGCGCCGACCAGCTCGCGCGCCTGACGGGTCACGACAGTGCCGATCCCCGGGCCGACCCCCAGACGCTGCGGCCCATCGCCATGTCCCCTGCCCTTCTGGTGGGGCTCGACCGCGCCAAGCGCGAAATCTTCCTCAGGCAATGGCGCGCCGCCCTGCCGGCATCGCCGGCAAGCGAGTAGCGGGTACTGGATTACAGTTTCGTTTCACGCCGCGCCCTGCGCTACGGACGCAAGGGCGCGGCGGTGAAACGAAACCGTAGAACTAGAGCATATCTGGTTCTCTCTGAATCGATTTGGGATTCCGGTTCGACCGTATCTGTGATTCAGAATCCATACTGGTGAAGGAGGCCAGCATGGATGACGAAGCCCTGTTCGAATGATCTTCGTGAGCGTGCAGTCGCTGCAATGCAGGCCGGAGAGAGTTGCCGGGCGGTTGGCGGGCGGTTTTCGGTGGCCCCATCAAGCGTGGTGAAATGGACGCAGCGCGCGGCCCGAACCCGCTCGGTGAACCCCGGCCAGATGGGCGGACATCGCAAACCGGTGCTTGAGCCGCATCGGGACTGGCTGCTTGATCAGGTCCGGCGCCGCCCGGAGTTGACGGTGAAAGGGCTGCAGGCGTTGCTGGCCGAGCGCGGTGTGGAAGTCAGCCACGATACGGTCTGGCGGTTCCTGCGTGCCTGCGGGCTCAGTTTCAAAAAAAGACGCTGGTCGCGAACGAGCGCGAGCGCCCGGATGTGAAGCGCCGCCGGGACAGATGGATGCGCCATCAGGGCCGGGTTGATCCGGCGCGGCTGGTGTTCATCGATGAAACCTGGGTAAAGACCAACATGGCGCCGCTGCGGGGCTGGGCACCAAAAGGCGACAGGCTACCCGGAGCTGCCCCGTTCGGACACTGGAACACATCCACATTCATCGCGGCGCTGAGGCACGCCGGATCGACGCGCCATGGGTGTTTGACGGGCCGGTGAATGGCGAGATCTTCCGCACCTATGTCGAGAAGGTGCTGGCGCCCACGCTGAAACCCGGGGATATCGTCGTGATGGACAATCTCGGCAGCCATAAAGGCGAGGCCGTGCGAAGAGCGATCCGCACAGCCGGAGCTCATTTGCTGTTCCTGCCGCCATGTTCTCCTGACCTGAACCCCATCGAACAGGCATTTGCCAAGCTCAAGCACTGGCTGCGAGATGCCGCCGCCCGATCCCGCGAAACCCTCTGGCGCACAATCGGCGATATCCTCGACCAGTTCTCACCGGAAGAATGCGCCAACTACATCCTCAATGCAGGATATGCTTCCGTCAAAACCTGATGCGCTCTAAAGCACCTTGCGCAGGAAAGCTCTCGTGCGCGGGTCGGAGGGGTCCTTGAACATGTGGGCGGGCGGGCCCTGCTCGATGATCCTGCCGCCGTCCATGAAGATTACGCGGTCGGCGATGTCGCGGGCGAACTGCATCTCGTGGGTGACGATCAGCATTGTCTGGCGCGCGTCGGCAATCTTCTTGAGAAGTTGCAGAACCTCGTCGATCCATTCGGGATCGAGCGCCGAGGTCGGCTCGTCGATCAGCATCAGCTCGGCGTCCGCCGCCATTGCGCGGCCGATGCCGACACGCTGCTGCTGACCGCCGGAAAGAGCGGCCGGGTAACTCTCCCCCCTGTCGGCGAGGCCGATGGTGGAAAGGATGTCGCGGGCGCGCGCGTGGGCTTCCTCCTTTGGCCAGCCACGCACAGTGATCAGGCCTTCGGCGATGTTTTCGAGCGCGGTCTTGTTGGCGAAGAGCGCATAGTTCTGGAAGACGAAGGATGTGTGCCGGCGCACACGGCGCTGTTCCGCCGCCGAGGCGGTGCGGGCATCGACGGATATGTCGCCGATGCGAATGTCGCCCTCGTCCGGTTTCTCCAGGAAATTCAGGCAGCGCAGCAGCGTCGACTTGCCGGTGCCTGAAGAACCGATGACGGCAACGCGCTCGCCTTCGCCGATGTCGAGATCGATACCGTCGAGCACGGTGTTGGCGCCGTAGCGCTTTGTCAGTCCGCGAACAGAGATCATCGGGCATGCGCCTTTCCAAGACGGATTTCCAGACGACGCTGAAGGACGGTCAGCGTTTCGACGATGGCCCAGTAGATAAGGGCGACCAGGATGAAGGCCTCGAAATAGAGGAAGCTTCCTGCCGCTTCCTTCTGGGTCGCGCCCATGAGCTCGGTGACGCCGAGCGTGAAGGCGAGCGAGGTGCTCTTGATCATGTCGACGAAGTAATTGACCAGCGTGGGCGCGGCCACGCGCGCGGCCTGCGGCAGGATGATGCGGCGCATCATCTGCGCCGTCGTCATGCCCACCGACAGGGAAGCCTCCCACTGGGAGCGGTCGACGCCGACGATGGCGGCGCGGATGCTCTCGGCCATGTACGCGGCGAAATGCAGCGTCAGCCCCATCACCGCCGCCGTCACACCATTGATGGCGGTGAGGAAGGAAAAGACCTGCGGCAAGCCGTAATAGAACAGGAAGAGCTGTACCAGCAGCGGCGTGCCGCGAAAGAAGCTGATGAAGAAACGGGTGAACCCGTCGAGCACCGGCACCTTCATGACCCGGATGATGGCCATCAGTGAAGCCAGAACCAGGGCCAGCACCATGGCGACCGACGCCATGGCCAGGGTCAGCGGCACGTATTTCAAGAGAACGGGGACGAGCCCCAACATGTAGTCGAGATCGAGTGGTCGCACGGGCCTGGGCTCTTTCCTGGCGGTCTGGTTGCGCGATCCGAAATCCCGTTCGAACGCCGGCGCCGCCCTCACCCTCTACTCGCAACGGGTGGGAGACGGGTGGGGGGCGGCGCCGGCCTCGGTGACCGGAATCGCCTCTGCTACTCCGTAATATCCGCCCCGAACCACTTTTGCGAGATTTCAGACAGCGTGCCGTTTTCCTTCAGCGTGGTGATGCCCGCATCGAGCCGGTCGCGCAGCGCCCGGCCTTCCTCGTCGTCGCGGAAAGGCAGCGCGTTGCGGATCTCCGAGAAGCGCTCGCCGGCCAGCGCCAGCGGCAGCGGCGTTTCCTTGATCACCTGCGTCGCGCTCACGCGATCCATGACGAAGGCGTCGACCCGGCCGAGCGCCGTCTCCTGCTCCAGATTGCTCTCATAGGTCTTGATGTCGATCTCGTCCGCATAGGGAAGCTCGCGCAGGAGTTGCTCGAAATTCGAGCCGAGATTGACGGCGACGGTGCGGCCTTTCAGGTCTTCCGGACCCTGGATCTCGTCCTCGTTGCCGCGCTTGACCACCACCTGGGCGCCGTCGATCACATAGGACTGCGAGAATGCGAACTTCTTCTCGCGCTCCGGCGTGATGGTGATCTGGTTGGCGATGGTGTCGATGCGGCCGGCTTCCAGCGCGCCGACGAGGCCTGAAAAGCTCATGGTGACGAATTCCACGTCGTCGCCCGTCTCTTCGGCAAGCGCATTGATGAAGTCAACTTCGAAGCCCTGCAGCTTGTCCTGCTTGACGAACGTGAACGGGAAATAGCCGCCGGACATGCCCACCTTGATGGTGTCGGCAAGGGAAGCGGAGGTGGATACCGCCAGAAGGGCGGCGGCAAGAACCAGTTTGCGCATTTCAATCTCCATGTCGCGAAACGATTTCGCAAGGAGCGCAAAAAATAGGGATTCCGGAACGGTTTTCTATGGCTTAAGTGCTTTGTCACCGGAAAAAGCAATTCCATTCTGGCTTCCGGGATAACAGCAATCTTTTCATTCTACTCTAACGCGCTGCCGAGTGGACTTGTTCTCCTGCTTCAGCGGACTTAATGGCCGCTAACGGTCCCGAATGCCGGATGGCATTCAAGTCCGGGTTTCGGCTTGTCGCCATTGGCGGCATTGCCCGACGGGTGACACTGGATGGTTCCACTGGGCCCGCCTGGAGCGCCGTGGGTCCATTCGGAAACACAAAGGATGCTCCATCTTCCTGCTTTGCCGATTTTATACAAACGTCAGGCGAGTCCACCTGACTGCAAGGCTCCATAGCCAATTGGCTAGATGGCCGCCGTATTCGGCCAGGCGTATAATGGTTTTTTGGTGCGTTCTGTCGCGGCGGGCGCACCGGCACCGAGACGGCAGCGCTCGCCCCGACCGACGCTCGTTTTGGGAGGATGAAATGCGTCTGTGGTCAATGTACTCAATGGCCGCTGCCCTTGCCGGGCTTGGGCTGTCTACAGCAGTTCTGGCGGCTGACATGAGTGACGAGGAACTGATCGACAATGCAATGTCTGCGGCACCTGAGGCGGTGGCGCGCAATGCGACGGTCATCGCGATCGGCGAAAACGGCGAGATACGAACGCTGAAAGAAGGCACCAACAACTTCACCTGCATAGCGGACGACCCGGGCCCCGGCAACAATCCGATGTGTCTTGACCAGAATGCGATGGCGTGGGCCGAGGCCTGGATGAACAAGACGGAACCGCCAAAAGGCAAGGTGGGGCTTGGCTACATGCTGGCGGGCGGCGCTACGCCGAGCAATGTCGATCCCTTTGCCAAGCCGGCTGAAGGCGCGGAACTGGCGCAGGAGCCGCCACACGTCATGATCTTCAGCTTGCCGGAAATTCCGGCGGACTACCCACAGCCCGGAGATACACCTGACATGTCGCAGCCCTGGGTGATGTGGGCGGGAACACCCTACGAACATCTGATGGTACCCGTTGAATAAGTCCTTCGGTCGGCGCGGGCCGCATATTGCGCCGCGCCGGCCGTCCTTCCTTGCAGCGCGTTCGCATCTCCTGAGCCGGGACTTCCGAATTCCTTCCCCGCCAGTCAGAACGGCGACAACGGTCGGGCCCCAGTGAGGGTATCGAGTTCAGTTTAAGTCACAAGCGGGGCCTGAAATGCCACGCTGGAGTCCATACGGGCTGCATCGGGCGCCATCGACCGCTGTCGGCAATCCGAGCACCGCAAGAACCCCGTTCCGGGTTGGACATTGACCTTGCGCGCCAACCGCGCTTTGTGCGGGTTCGACATATCCATGGAACCTGCCCGCCGCGATGAATCCCCGCGCCACCCATGAGCGTATCGCGCTCTATGCCGCCCTGTCGAGACCGCGCTCGGCTGAACCCTTCCACACTCCCCTCACCTCCCCGCCCATGACACAGCGATTGACACCGTTGCTACGTCCCTCTTATAACTAACCAGTCAGTTACATTCCAATCCTGACGGGAGGAACATATGAAACGTCTCGCGCTCGCCGCATTGGCAGCCACATTTCTCACTCTGCCGGCGCACGCCCAGTGGAAGCCCGACAAGCCCATCAACATCATCGTGCCTTGGTCGGCCGGCGGCTCCACCGATCAGGTGACGCGCGTGGTCGCGCCTATCCTGGAAAAGGCCCTCGACGCACAGATCGTCGTCGTCAACCAGCCCGGCGCTTCCGGCTCGATCGGAACGAAGGCCGCCCTCGATGCGCCGCGTGACGGCTACACCTGGACCGCCAACGCAATCGCCAACAACGCCACCTACGCCGTGACCGGCCTGGTGGAGGACACCAGCATCGAGGACTACAAGATCTACCTGCATGTCGCGAATGTGCCGGTGGTCTCGGTCAACGCCGATTCCGAATACCAGGATTTCGGACAGCTTCTCGAAGCGATGCGGACCGGAGACGCGGTCACGGTCGGCACGGCGGGCGTGAACTCGTCCGGCGGCATGGCTCTGGCGGCCATCAAGGAAGCGGCTGGCGAGATCAATGCCCGCATGGTCTCTTATGACGGCGGCAACCCGGCGGCCATCGCCGCTGCCAGCGGCGAAGTCGTCGCCACCACACAGCTCGCCGTCGAGCAGACCGAGATGATCCGCGGCGGCAGGCTGCGGCCCTTGGCCGTGCTTTCCGACAAGCCGCTGACCGTGGAAGGGCTCGATCCCATTCCGCCGATCACCGAATGGCTGCCGGACATGCACATCGCCGCCGACTATTTCGGCATCCTGATCCCGACCGGCGCGCCGCAGGAGGTCTATGACGCGGTCGACAAGGCATGGGCCGAGCACGTCGCCAATTCCGAGGAACTGCAGACCTACGCCAAGGAGCGCGGGGCGGTGTTCGACCCGGCCTATGGTGAGGAAGCCCTGGCAAAGGCGATGCCCGTCATCATTGCCGAGGCCTGCGCCCGCGTGGAACGCGGCGAGGCCGTCGTCGACCCGTCCGAAATCGGCATCGACTGCAAGGCCGCCAAATAGGCCTGCATCAAATGACGTAGTGGCCGTGCCGGGCTGACCCCGGCGCGGCCAGACCGAGAACCCCGAAAACCGGCAGACCGCAACCATGCGCGCTGATCTTTACACCGCACCGGCCCTGTTCGTTCTGGGCGCCGCGATGAGCTATGGCGGCTATACGATGGACCGGCTGGAAATCCGCCAGATCCATCCGGCCTCGATTCCCGGCCTCCTGCCGATGTTGCTGGGCGCCGCCCTGATGCTTGCTTCCGTCGTGCTCTTTCTGCAGGCGCGCAACGCCTTGGCGAGCGGACCGCAGCCCGAAGCCGACACCGGCTCGACGCGGGATCTGGTGCTGACGGCACTTTCCTGCGGCGTCTATGCGCTGCTGCTTGTCGGCAACATACCCTTTCCGGCCGCCACCGCGATCTTCGTGGCAAGCTTCATCCTCATCTTCGAGGCAGACCCATCCAGGGGTAAAGCCCATCTGGCCCGGATCGCCGCAATCGCAATCGTGCTGGGCGTGGCTGTCGCCGCCGCCACCAGCATCCTGTTCCGCTACGCATTCCTGGTGAGGCTGCCGTGATCGAAGCGTTCACCCGCCTTTTTGACGCCTTCGCGACGCTCTCGACCTTCGAGATGGTGTTCCATGCCGCCTGGGCGACGCTGCTCGGCATCGCAGTCGGCAGCCTGCCGGGCCTGACGGCGACCATGGGCGTAGCGCTTTTGACGACGCTCACCTATTCCCTGCCGCGCGAGGCGGCGATCCTGGTGCTGATCTGCATGTATGTGGGCGCGATATATGGCGGCTCGCGCAGCGCCATCCTGCTCAATATTCCGGGCACACCGGCAAGCGCGGCGACCACGCTGGACGGCTTCCCGCTGGCCAAGCAGGGCCGCGCCGCCTATGCCATGAGCGTGGCCACCACCGGCTCGACGCTGGGCACGCTGGTCGGCATCGTGATGCTGGTGGCCCTGGCGCCGGCGCTTTCGGATCTGGCGCTGAAATTCGGCTCCTTCGAATATTTCTGGCTGGCCGTTTTCGGCGTTCTCATCTCCGGCCAGCTCACTTCCGGCACGACGCCGGTCAAGGGATATATCGCCGGCATTCTGGGGCTCATGGTGGCGATGATCGGTTCCGAGGGCCTCCACGCCCATGTGCGCTTCTCCTTCGGCTTCGACCAGCTGAACGGCGGCATCGGCCTGATCCCGGCGATGGTCGGCGCATTCGGCTTGGCCGAGGTGCTGATGGTGATGTGGCAGCCCAAGGCGCAGGTCGTGCGCTCCGAGCGCGAGAAGGGCGCCGGCCTTCCCCGCTTCATGGAAGCGTGGAAGTACCGCGTGACCGTGCTGCGCTCCGGCATCATCGGCACGATCGTCGGCCTCATACCGGGCGTCGGCGAAGATATCGGCGCGTGGGCCTCCTACGCCGCCGCAAAGCGAAAGAGCAAGGAAAGAGACCAGTTCGGCAAAGGCTCCATCGAGGGGCTGACAGCCGCCGAAACAGGCAACAGCGCGGTCGTGCCGGGCGCCCTGATCCCGGCGCTGACGCTTGCCGTGCCCGGTTCCGCGCCGGCGGCAGTGCTGATCGCCGCCCTTTTCATCCACGGCATCCGCCCCGGCCCGATGATCATGATCGAGCAGCCGGACTTCATCTACCTCGTCGCCGTCATGCTGTTCTTTGCAACGGTGGCGATCTTCATCTTCGGCATATCGCTTGCGCCCGTGTTCGAATTCGTGCTGCGGGTTCCGCGCGAACGGCTGATGCCGGTGGTCTTCACGCTTTGCGTCATCGGCCCCTACGCGCTCACCCAGCGCATCTTCGACATCTGGGTCATGGTGTTTTTCGGCTTTCTCGGCTTCGCCCTGCGACGACTGGGCTACCCCATGCCGCCGCTGGTGCTGGGCATCATCCTGGGCGATCTTCTCGACAAGAACCTGCGCCGCGGCCTGACGCTCAGCGACGGCGATCTGTCGCCCTTCTTCACTCGGCCCTTTTCCATGGTCTTCGTGGCGCTGATCGTCTTCACCATCATGGCCGGCATTCCTGTGGTCAGGCGGCAGGTCGGCCGGCTATCAGGGGCGATTGCCAATATGGGGAGGGGAACATGAGCGACGACCGCACCGTCGACGAACGCTACATGCCGAGGACGCTGAAACCGCGCGCCGACGACGCGCCCAAGCGGGACGCGGAGCGGACCCGGCAGGACATCCTCGCCGCCGCCATGAACGAATTCGCCGAATATGGCGATACGGGCGCCCGCATCGACCGCATCGCGGAGCGAGCAGGCTGCAACAAGGCGCTGATCTATTCCTATTTCGGCAACAAGGAAGAGCTCTACGCCGTGGTGCTGCGCGAGGCCTATATCCAGATCCGGAAAGGCGAGCGCGAGCTGGATCTCAGCGCCCTCGACCCGAAGGAGGCCATCGTCAAGCTGCTGCGCTTCACTGCCCAGCATTTCCACGACAATCCCTGGTTCATGCGTCTGCTCAACACCGAGAACCAGCGCCGCGGGCAGACCATCCGCACCCTGGAAGGCGTCGCGGAAATCAACTCGCACCTGGTCGAAATGCTGCGCGAGATCATCAAGCGCGGGCAGGCAGAGAACCTGTTCCGCCCGGATATCGATCCGGTCGAGCTCTATCTTTCGATAGCCGGCTTCTTCTACTTCCCCCTGTCCAACAGCTACACGCTCTCCATCGTCTTCAAGCCCGGCATCGACACCGACCGATGGCTCGAGGAACGCAAGAAGCACGCCGAGGAAATGGTGCTCGCCTATCTGTTGACGGACAAGGCGACATGACGAGCCGCTTGCCGAAGACGGCCTCGGCCTTGCCGTTCGGCTCGCTGGCGACCTCCGGCTTCGGCTTGGCCGCCGTCCCCCAATTCGATCACTACGCATATCAGGAGACCTCAGAATGAAGAAACAGCGCATCGGCATCATCATGCACGGCGTCACCGGACGCATGGGCATGAACCAGCACCTCATCCGCTCGGTGCTGGCGATCCGCGACCAGGGCGGCATCGCGCTTTCGGACGGCACGATGCTGGTGCCCGACCCGATCCTCGTCGGCCGCAACCCGGACAAGATCGAGGCGCTGGCGAACCGGCTCGGCGTCGCCCGCTTCACCGCCGATCTCGACGCCGCGCTCGCCAATCCGGACGACACCATCTTCTTCGACGCGGCCTCCACCAAGCTTCGCCCCGAACTGCTGAAGAAGGCGATCGACGCCGGCAAGCATGTCTATTGCGAAAAGCCCATCGCCGAAAAGCTGGACATCGCCGTCGACATCGCCCGCTACGCCAAGGAAAAGGGCGTCAAGAACGGCGTGGTCCACGACAAGCTCGACCTGCCCGGCCTGCTCAAGCTCAAGCGCCTGCGCGATGCCGGCTTCTTCGGCAAGATCCTGTCGGTGCGCGGCGAGTTCGGCTATTGGGTGTTCGAGGGCGACTTCCTGCCCGCCCAGCGGCCAAGCTGGAACTACCGCGCCGAGGATGGCGGCGGCATCATCTCCGACATGATCTGCCACTGGCGCTACGTGCTCGACAATGTGTTCGCCCCGGTCAAGTCGATCTCGTGCCTGGGCGCGACCCATATCCCGGAGCGCTGGGATGAGAACGGCAGGCCCTACAAGGCCACCGCCGACGATGCGGCCTATGCGACCTTCGAGCTCGAAGGCGGCATCATTGCGCAGATCAATTCGTCCTGGGCGGTGCGCGTGCGGCGCGACGATCTCATCACCTTCCAGGTCGACGGCACCCATGGCTCGGCCGTGGCCGGGCTTCATTCCTGCCTCACCCAGCACCGCGCCAACACGCCCAAGCCCGTATGGAACCCGGACCAGAAGCAGACCATGAACTTCTTCGACGATTGGGAGGAGGTGCCGGACAACATGGTCTTCGACAACGGCTTCAAGGTGCAGTGGGAAGAGTTCCTGCGCCATGTGGCCGAGGACGGCCCGTGGAAGTACACGCTGGTCGAAGGCGCCAAGGGCGTGCAGCTCGTCGATTGCGCGCTGGAAAGCTGGCGCAAGCGCTGCTGGGTCGACGTTCCGGCGCTGGAGATCTGACCATGGCCACGCTGAAACTGCCCGACGCGCAAGGCCGGCTCGTCCCGCTCACGCTTTCCACGCCGAAAAGCCACCCGGTCGAGCCCGCTGCCTATAACCGCAAGGTGCTGGCCGCCGCCCATGTGGTGGCGGATCCGCTGGCCGATGTCGACCCATGGCTGGAGCCGGCCATCGACTGGGACCGCACCATCGCCTTCCGCGAGCATCTGTGGGACCTCGGTCTGGGGGTCGCCGAAGCCATGGACACCGCCCAGCGCGGCATGGGGCTTACCTGGCAGAACTCGCTGGAGCTTATCCAGCGCTCCGTCGCGGCGCAGAAGGCACGCGGCGGCGGTGCCGTGATGGCCTGCGGCGCGGGCACCGATCACCTGCCCCCCTCCCCCGATCTCTCGCTCGACGACGTGATCGCAGCTTACGAGGAGCAGTGTCAGGCGGTGGAGAAGGCCGGCGGGCGCATCATCCTGATGGCCAGCCGGGCGCTCGCCGCCTGCGCCAGATCGCCCGACGATTACGGCATGGTCTACGACCGCATTCTCTCAAAGGTGGCCGAGCCGGTCATCATCCATTGGCTGGGCGAAATGTTCGATCCGGCGCTGGAAGGCTATTGGGGCTCGTCCGACCATATGAGGGCGATGGACACCTGCCTCGACATTCTCGCCCGCAACGCGGCCAAGATCGACGGCATCAAGATCTCGCTGCTTTCGGCGGAAAAGGAAATCGCCATGCGCGAGCGCCTGCCGGAAGGCGTGATCATGTATACGGGAGACGATTTCAACTATCCCGACCTGATAGAGGGCGGCGAGCGGGGCTATTCGCACGCGCTGCTCGGCATCTTCGACGCCATCGCCCCGCAGGCGGCCAGCGCGCTGACGGCGCTCGGCAAGGGCGAGCGGGCGCGCTATCGCGAAATCCTCGACCCGACGGTTCCCCTGTCGCGGCACATCTTCAAGGCGCCGACGCGCTTCTACAAGACCGGCGTCGTGTTCCTCGCCTATCTCAACGGCTTCCAGGACCATTTCACCATGATCGGCGGCCAGGAGAGCACGCGCTCGACGCTGCACCTTGCAGAACTGATCCGGCTTGCCAATGCAGCCGGCGCGCTGAGCGATCCCGAACGGGCCGCGGCGCGGGCACGGCCCGTCTTCGCCGCCCGCGGCGTGGAGGTCTGAGATGCCTTCCGCAAAGGTCATGTCGCTCAACACGGCGACGGTGCGCGAACAGTGGAACCTGCGCCAATGCATCGAGGGCGCCGCGCGCCATGGGCTGGGCGGCATCGCGCCGTGGCGCGACAAGCTCGCCGAGCTCGGCGCGAAGGAAGCGGCCCGCATGATCGCGGATAATGGCCTTGCCGTCACCGGCCTTTGCCGGGGCGGCATGTTCACCCGCGACGGCAAGGTGAGCCAGGCAGCGCTCGACGACAACAAATCCGCCGTGGACGAGGCCGTGACGATCGGGGCGGCCTGCCTCGTCATGGTGGTCGGGGGGCTGGAGCCGGGGTCGAAAGATCTCGGCTCCGCCCACCGCTTCGTCGAGGAAGGCCTTGCCAAGACGCTCGACTATGCGCGCGCGGCCGGCATGCCCGTTGCCATCGAGCCGCTGCATCCCATGTACGCCGCCGACCGCGCCTGCGTGTCGACCATGCGCCAGGCGCTCGACATCTGCGACCGCCTCGGCCCCGGCATCGGCGTCGCCTGCGACGTCTACCATACCTGGTGGGACTTCGAGCTGGAGGCGCAGATCGCCCGCGCCGGCAAGGACCGCCTCATGGCATACCATGTGTGCGACTGGCTGGTGCCGACGACCGATCTCCTGCTCGACCGCGGCATGATGGGCGACGGCGTCATAGACCTGCCGCGCATCCGCTCATGGGTCGAGAAGACCAGCTTCACCGGCCTGCAGGAGGTGGAAATCTTCTCCGCCCAAAACTGGTGGAAACGCGATCCCGACGAGGTGCTCGCCACAATCGTCGAACGCGCGGCAATCTGCTGACATAGCAGAGCGTGAGGAATTCCAGGCGGAGCCAGGAACCCCACCGTCGTCGTCAACTCTGTTTTTCGAGGTGGTCCCTGATTCCGACGTTGATGAGGATGACGAAGCCGACCGCCCCACCGTCGTCCCGGAAACCCGAAGGGGCTATCCGGGACCTATTGGAAGGTCATCGTAGAACGCGGCCCCTCTGAGCTTGTCGAAGGGCTCGCCCCGACGCATGTCAGCGCCAGCGGTCCCTTCTGCGGAACTCGGCCGCGCCAACCCAATAGGTCCCGGCTCTCCCTGCTGTCGGCCGGGATGACGGGGGTGGGCGGCCACCTCCATCATCAACTCCGGGGAAGTTCGCCGGTGCTTTCGGAGAGCGCCATTTCCCCAATTCATCCCTGCCGACTGCAGAGCTTCCGGGACGACAGGATATGGCCGAAGCCAAATCAATCTGAGCTCACCCCGCCCCGTCAGAGCTGCGGCGCCGACGGCACGATCTCCAGGGGCAGGTCGAGCGGTTCGAGCTGGTCCTTCACCTTGTCCGCATCGCCGACGATTACCCAGAGCATCTGGTCGTCCCTGATCGCCGCGCGCGCGGCGGAATTGAGCCGCGCGGCGGTCATGCCGCGATAATTTTCGGCGAGCCTGTCATAATAATCGTCCGGACGCCCGTAGAGATCATTGCGCTGCATCCCGTAAAGCACGGCATAGGCGGTTTCAAACCTGCCGGGAATTTCCCGGATACGGCCGTTCTTCGTGCGCTCAAGCTCGGCGGCGGTCACACCCCTGTCGGTCAGAAACGCCTTGATCTCGTTCCGCAACGCCGTGAGCGCCGGCCCGGTCTTGTCCGCCTGCACGGGTGCAGAGACCATAAAGGGAACTTGTCCCTCGACGCGATTGACCCGGGCGGACACACCATAGGACCAGCCCTTGGTTTCGCGCAGGTCCATATTGATGCGCGACAGGAATCCGCCGCCCAGCACCTCGTTGGCCGCGATAAGGTCGGCGATCTTCTCCGTCCCCTTCACAGGCAGAACCAAACCGCCGATGATAAGCGACTGCGGCGAATCCTTGCGGTCGATAAGGACGATGCGCGGGCTGGGCACGGGCACCGGGGCATCGTCGACCTTCGTGCCGACCGGGCCCACTCCCTGCCATTCACCGAAGCGCGCTTCCAGCAGCGGCTCGATGTCGGCAAGCGGCCGGTCGCTGACCACGAAGAAGCGTGCTTTCTCGGGGCGGAACCAGGCGCGATGAAACGCAATGAGGTCGTCGCGGCCGATCCCGGCCACCGCGGCGGGATCGCCCGTGCCCGGCGCCCCATAGGGGTGGGAGGTGCCGTAGAGCAGCGGGGGTAACGTGCGGAACGCAAGGCTGAAAGGCTCCGTCATCGCCTTCGCGATGGCCGCAAGCTGCCGCTGACGCTGTTGCTCGACCTTGTCAGGCGCGAAGGCCGGGTTGCGCACGATATCCGCGAACAGATCGAGCGAGGGTGCCAGATTGCCGGACAGCGCGGAGAGATTGACGTCAGTGCGGTCCATCGACGCGTAGCTGTTGATCCTGGCACCAAGGATTTCCTGACGCTCGGCAATCTGGAGAGAGTCGAGGCTGGTTGTGCCTTCCTCGAGCAGCGAGAGCATGAGGGACTGCGTGCCGAGCGCGGGCTTGGGGTCGGCGGCATCGCCCGCGTCCAAGCTCAGCGCGATCTGCGTCAGCGGAACCGCGTTGCGGTTGGCATAGACGATCTCGATGCCGTTGGAGAGCTTGGTGCGCGCGACTGTGGGGAAATCGAGTTCCTCGATCTTGCCCAGTTCCGGCAGCTTCGAGCGATCGAGCGCAGCCTTCGCACCTGCGCTTGCCTCATTGCCACTGGCAGGTGCGGGTCTCGGCTTTTCGTCCTCTTGAGGCGCGCTGGCTTGCGACGCGGCGGCTTCCTCGTAAGGATCCCGTTCGCCAGGAACTACGCGCAGCGCATAGACCGGGCGCTTCAGCCATTTCCGCAGCGCCGCCGTGACCTGCGCCGGCGTGGTCGTGGCATAGGCGGCGAGCTGCTTCTTGTAGAAATCGGGATCGCCGGAATAAAGCAGGCCTTCTGCAAGCGCGACAGCCTTGCCGCCAAAACCGCCCACCGATTCAAGGCCGGCAATATCGCCGGCGACCTTCCGCATGACGACGCGCTTCACTTCATCGGCGGTTGGCCCTTTTTCGATATAGTCGGCCAGGATCGCATCGAGGCGTTGTGAAACCATCTCGGTATCGGCGCCCGGCGTCACCTCGACGCGCACCTCGAAAAAGCCGATCTGCGCGAGCATTTCCACACGGGCGGAGACGTTCAGCGCAACCTTTTCCTCGCGCACCAGGATGTTTTCGAGCCGGGAGGTGGCGAGGCCACCGAGCACGGAAGCGCCCACGGAAAGCGGTACCGTGTCGGGATCGTTGAGGCCGGGCACGACCCAGCTGCGGGAGATCTGCGTGGTGGCCACGCGATCCTTCATCACCTCATCCTTGCGCGCGGCGAGCGTGGGGATCGGTGCAATAACGGGCTCCTTCTCGGGGCCTCGCGCGATGTCGCCAAAATATCTTTCGACCAGCGGCTTCGCGGTCTCCACATCGACGTCGCCGGCCAGCACGAGGACCGCATTGTTGGGCCCGTAATACTGGCGGAACCAATCGCGGACGTCCTCGAGGCTCGCCGCGTCGAGGTCGGCCATCGAGCCGATCGTCGAATGTCCATAGGGATGGCCTTCCGGCAGCAGCGCCGCGAGCCGCGCGTATTCGACGAGGCCATAGGGCTGGTTGTCGCGCTGCCGCTTCTCATTCTGAACGACGCCGCGCTGGTTATCGAGCGTTTTCCGGGTTACCGCGCCGAGCAGGTGGCCCATGCGCTCGGATTCGAGGAACAATGTCCGCTCCAGCCCACCCGTGGGCACGGTTTCGAAATAGTTGGTGCGGTCGAACGAAGTCGTTCCATTGACATCGGTCGCGCCCATCTGCTGCAGCGGTTCGAAGAAATCGCCGGGCACGCTTTCCGTTCCGTTGAACATCAGATGCTCGAAAAGATGCGCGAAACCCGTCTTGCCCTTCGGTTCGTCCTTGGACCCCACATCGTACCAGACGGAGACGGCAACGATCGGCGCCTTCCGGTCGGTGTGCACCAGAACGCGCAGGCCGTTGTCGAGCGTGAAGCTCTCATACGGAATATCGACCTTTTCGATCAGCTCGCCGGTCGGAACAGGCTGCGACGACTGGGCCAAGGCTGATAGCGGGACAAGGGCAATTATGGGCGCGGCAAGCACCCCGACTATAAAGGAGCGCATCAAATTATTCCTCTTGGTGTCGCATAAAATGAAAATAAACTTCAATAATGACATGATTTTTATTAAGTTATATTGTTAAACTATTATCTGAACAGTTATTTCCAATACGTGTTCTGATTTCTGGATCATTGGTAGTAGTATCACCGTTACTTGACCAGAATATGTCGCCCGCTTCAGTTCGGAACGATACCTGCGCACCCTTCTCGTAGTCTGCCTCAGGCGTTAAAGATGGGGCCATGTCCACGGAACGAAACACCGTACCCAAGCTCGGGTTCATCCTGCCGGACGATCCCATCGCATCCGAGATGCATCGTCTCGATTCCTGGCTCGCCGCGAGAGGGCGCGACGACGTCACGGCGCTCACGCTTCTGTCCAGGATCGAGGGCGGGCATCTCGAGGATATTCTTTTCAAGGCCGGCGATGCGGAGGTCATAGGGCCTATCGCAGGCGAGCTCGCGGCACAGGGCTGCGACGCCATCGTCTGGGCCTGCACCAGCGGCAGCTTCATCGGAGGGCTTTCTTGGGCGCAGGCGCAGGCGTCTGCCCTGGCCGAGATCGCGGCGCGCCCGGCCACGAGCACGAGCCTTGCCTTCATTGCCGCGCTGAACGCCCTTCAATTGGACAGAGTGCACCTGCTCGGGGCCTATCCCGAACCGGTAACGCAGGCGTTCAAAGCCTGCCTCGGCTCGGCCGGGATCTCGGTGGAACGGTGGCAGGCCCTGGATTCGCCCGACGGCCCAAGCTCGTTCCGCCTCTCCCTCGTCGATGAGGTCGACCGTTTCGCCGGATCACTGCCGGCCCGTGGAGATGAACCCATCCTGATCCCGGACACGGCGATCAACAGCCTCGACGTCGTCGAAGATCTGGAAAGGCGAACCGGGCGCACGGTTCTGACAGCCAACCAGGTCTCGCTTTGGCATGGGCTTTCCCTACTGGGAGTCGGAACAGCCATCCCTGGGGCGGGCCGGCTTCTGGCCGGCGAAACCCGTAACACAGTATCCTCGACATAAAGGAGACCCCATGATCCCGGACACCATGAAGGCGGTGCTGCTCACCCGGCATGGCGATCTCGACGCCCTCGTCTACCGCCAGGACGTTCCCGTGCCCCGCCCCGCCTCCGGCGAGGTGCTGATCGAGGTGACGGCTTGCGGCATGAACAACACGGATGTCTGGGTACGCCAGGGCGCTTATGGCAGTGAGACCGACCCAGAAGCGGTTTCCTCGTGGCGGCGCGGCCGGCCGACGCTGACCTTTCCCCGCATCCAGGGGGCAGACATAGTCGGGCGCATCGCCGCCGTGGGCGAAGGCGTTGCGCAGGAGCGCGTCGGCGAACGGGTGATGGTCGATTTCAGCCTCTACAATCGCGACGACGATAGCCTCGCCGATATCGACTATATCGGCCACGGCCGCGACGGCGGCTACGCGGAATATACGACGGTGCCGGCGGAGAATGCCCATATCGTCGACACCGGCATGAGCGATGCGGAGCTGGCAACCTTCTGCTGCGCCTACCTGACCGGCGAGCACATGCTGGAACGAGCCGGTGTGCGCGCCGGCGAGCGCGTGCTGGTGACGGGCGCCTCGGGCGGCGTCGGTTCGGCCATCGTGCAGCTCTGCCGGGCGCGGGACGCCATCCCCTATGCCGTCACCGGACAGGGCAAGGAGGAGGCGCTGCGCAGGATCGGCGCGGAAGCCGTGATCACGCGCGAACCGGGCGACCTCGTGGAAGCGGCCGCCGCAGCCACCGGCGGCGAACCCATCGATGTCGTCGCCGATCTCGTTGCCGGGCCGCTGTTCAACCCCTTGCTGCGCATCCTGCGTCCCGAAGGCCGCTACACCACCGCCGGCGCCATTGCTGGTCCGGTGGTCCAGCTCGACCTGCGCACCGTATATCTGAAGCACCTGCAGTTGCATGGCTCCTCGCAGGGCACGCGAAAGGACTTCCGGCGGCTGGTCGGATATATCGAGACCGGCAAAGTCAAGCCGCTGCTCGCGCAAACCTACAGGCTATCCGATTTCCACAACGCCCAAAGAGCCTTCATGGAAAAGCACTTCGTCGGCAAACTCGTCGTGGTGCCCGACGCCAAATGGCGGGAGGCGGGCAGCCCGGGTTAGACGCCCTCTAGGCGCCCTCCGGCACCGCCGCCTCCGGCATCTCATCGCCCGCCTTCTCCCGCGCCAGCCTGATGCGGAAGAAGGAAGCGTAGAGCACCGGCACGGCGATCATCGTCAAGACGGTGGCGAAGGCGAGGCCGCCCATGATGGTGACAGCCATCGAGGCGAAGAAGGCGTCGCTCAGAAGCGGCAGCATGCCGAGCACGGTGGTGACGGCGGCCAGGAACACGGGGCGCAAGCGGCTGACGCTGGCGTCGACCAGTGCCTTGTCGCGCGGCATTCCGGTGGCTATCTGCGCGTCGATCTCCTCGACCAGCACGATGCCGTTCTTCATCAGCATGCCGGAAAGGCTGAGCAGGCCCAAAAGCGCCGTGAAGGTGAAGGGCAGGCCGGTGAACAGCAGCCCCGCCACCACGCCGCACACCGCCATCGGCACGACCAGCCAGATGATCAGAGGCTGGCGCAACTGGCCGAACAGCAGAACCGAGATCACCAGCATGACCAGGAAGGACAGCGGAAGCTGGCGGCCCAGCGATTCCTGCGCCTCGCCGGAATTCTCATACTCCCCGCCCCATTCCAGATGATAGCCGGGCTCCAGTGGGATCGCCTCGATCCGGGCGCGCACCGCGTTGTGGGCGTCGACCGCGGTCAGGTCGCCGGCCGGGTCGGCCTGCACGGTCAGGGTGCGCACCCGGTTGCGGCGGCGGATCAGGACTTCCTGCGGCTCGGTGTCGAAGCTCTCGACGATCTGGGTGATCGGCACGAAAGCCATCTGCCCCGAGCTCCAGATGAGGCGGTCCTCGAGCCGCGTCACGTCGAGGCGCTCGTCGGCCGGCGGGCGGGCGACGATGGGGATCACCTCGTCGCCCTCGCGATAGGTGCCGGAGCGAATGCCGGTGGTCGCGAAGGCCAGCGTCTGGGCGACATCGCCGCGACCGACACCGGAGATGCGCGCGCGCTCCTCGTTGAGGCGCGGCGCCAGCACCAGCTCGCGCTGGCGCCAGTTCTGGCGGATGTCGATCAGCGCGCCGCTCTCCTTCATGACCGTTATGGCCTCGTCGGCCAGCCGCCTCAGCTCGGCCGGGTCGTTGCCGGAAAAGCGCGCCTCGATCTTGGCGCCGCCGCCGGGCCCGAAGACCAGGCGCTCGGTGCGGATCTCGGCCTGCGGAAAGGCCACGCCGAGCTCGTCGCGCAGGTCCGCCGCCAGCGCGTCGATCTGGCCGCGCTCCTCCATCTCCACGATGAACTGGCCATAGGCCGGGTTCGGCTGTTCGGGCGCATAGGTCAGCATGAACCGGCTGGCGCCCCTGCCGACGAAGGTGGAGACGGCCTTCACGCCCGGCTTTTCGAGGATGATCTTCTCGATCTCGCCCATGTCGCGCTCGGTGGCGCGTATGTCGGCGCCCTGCGGCAGCGTGTAGTTGACGTAGAAGATCGGCGTGTTGGAATCGGGGAAGAACTGCTGGCGCACCATACCGAAGCCGTAGAAGGAGGCTCCGGTGAGCGCGATCAGCGCGACGATGGTCACCACCTTCGCCCGCAGCGCGCCGCGAAGCAGTCCGCGATAGCCGCCATAGATGGCGCCCTTATAGGGGTCCGCATCGGCATCGCCCGAGCCCGGTTTCAGGAGATAGTGCCCGAACAGCGGCGTGACGGTGATCGCCAGCACCCAGCTCAATAGCAGCGATATGCCGATGACGGCGAACAGAGAGAACAGGAACTCGCCTGTCGCGTCCGGCGAAAGGCCGATGCCGGCAAAGGCCATGATGCCGATCACCGTCGCGCCCAGAAGCGGTATCTGGGTGCGGGAGGCGGCGTCGCCGGCCCCGTCGCGCGCGCTCATGCCGCGCTGCATGTTGATGAGCATGCCTTCGGCGATGACGATGGCGTTGTCCACCAGCATGCCCATGGCGATGATGAGCGCGCCGAGCGAGATGCGCTCCATCTCGATGCTGAAGATGGCCATGAACATGACCGTGCCCAGCACCGTGAGCAGAAGGGTGACGCCGACCACGATGCCCATGCGCCAGCCCATGAACAGGCACAGCACGCCGATCACGATAGCCACCGACATGACGAGGTTGATCATGAAATCGCCGATCGCCCTGTCGACCACCTCGTGCTGCTGGTAGATCGGGCTGATCTCCACGCCCAGCGGAATGCGCGGCGCCAGCTCGGCGAGCTTTGCATCCACGGCATGGCCGACTTCCACGATGTTGGTGTCGGCGACGCCGGCGACCGCCAGCGTGAAGGCGTCTTCGCCGTTGAAATGGATGATGTGGTCGGGCACTTCGGTCGGCGCGCGCACAATCGTCGCGATATCGAGCAGGCTGATCTGCTCGGTCGTACCGGGCTGCCCGACCCGCAGCGCCTCGATGGCGGCCACCGAATCGAAGGAGGGCTGCAGCGAAATCCGCACGCGCTTGTCGCCGATGCGCACCGCGCCGGCCTGCTCCACCGCGTTCTCGGACTGGATGGTGGACACCACCTGCTCGATGGGAATGCCGAAGCGCGTCAGCTTCTCGTTGGCGATTTCCAGATAGATCGTCTCGGTCGGCTCGCCCGCCGTCGTCACCTTCGCCACGCCCGGAACCGTGAGGAGCTCGCGGCGCAGGAAGCTGGAAATGGAGCGCTTGTCCGCGTCGGAGAAACCGGGAGCCGTGACGGCATAGAACAGGCCGAACACATCGCCGAAATCGTCGTTGACCATGGAGGGGCCCGCGCCCGTGGGCAGGCTCGACTGGGCGTCGCCGATCTTGCGGCGCAGCTCGTCCCAGATCTGCGGCATCTCCTCGCCGTCAAAGGTCGACTTGATCTCGACCTGAAGCTCGGAAACGCCGGGCATGGATTTCGAGGTGACGAAATCGAGCTGGGACATCTGCTGGACGGCCGATTCCAGGACCTCCGTCACCTCCTGTTCCACTTCCTCGGCGGTGGCACCGGGATACTGGGTGACGACGATGGCCGATTTCAGCGTGAAGGCGGGATCTTCCAGCCGGCCGACGCTCGACAGGCCCCAGATGCCGCCGAACAGGCAGAACAGGATGACGATCCAGGTATAGATCGGGCGGTCGATGGCTGTGCGGGCGATCTGCATCAGTCTATCGCTTTCAAAATAATGACGCGGGAAATGGGAAGGAAGCAGGCGCGTGGCGCGCCCGCTTGGTCAGGCGCTGGTCTGCCCTGGTCAGAATGCGTTCATGGAGCGGACGGTCATTCCATCCTGGAGCTTCGGCCCGCCGGCGGCGACGATCATCTCGTTACCGTCGAGCCCCGACAGGATGGGCACGCGCTCGCCCTCGAGGCTCCCGAGCGTTACCTTGCGCGGGGAGACCTGCTTGGTCGATGCGTCGAACACCCACACCTGGAAGGAGCCATCGACGCTGGTATCGACCGCCGAAAGCGGCACGGAGAGCGGCTTGACGCCCATCTTGTCAGCCACCTTGTCACCCATGGGGCCGGCATAGCGTATGGCGACCGAGGCGGTCATGCCTGGCAGAAGGTTAAGGCCTTCCGGCGGCTTCATGCCGAACGTCACCTCATAGGTCTGGGCGACATCATTGGCCTCGGTGTTGTGCTCGCGATATTCGAGCGGGAAGCGCCGGTCGATGCCCGGGATGGAAGCTTCCACCTGCATGGCGCCCGGCTGTCCGACGAGGCGGACGAGATCTTCGGGCACCGAAATCTTGACGCGAAGCTCGCTGATATCCTGAATGCGCAGCACAGGCGCGCCGGCAGCGACATTGGTGTAGGTATCGGTCAGGCGCCGGGTGATGAGCGCGTCGAAGGGTGCTTCGAGGCGCGTGTGCTGGAGATCGCGCTGCGCATTCTCGGCCGCGACCTTGCGCAATTCATATTCCGTCTTCGACTGGTCGAATACAGCGTTGGACACGGAGCGGCTGGCGAGCAGCTTTTCCTTGCGCTCGAAATCGGCGCGAGCAAGCTCCTCGGAAAGCTTGGCCTGGCGGTAGGCGAGTTCGTAGTCGACCGGATCGAGCGCCGCCAGAAGCGCGCCCTTTTCCACCTTTGTTCCTTCCATCACCGGCATTTCGACCAGCTCGCCGCCGACCCGGAAGGACATTTCGACGGTGCTGACCGGCGCCAGGCGTCCGACGAAATTGCGGGTGTCGAGCGACGGCGTGTCGGAGACGGCCTTGATCGAAACGGTCGGCACGGGTGCCGGCTTTTCGTTATTGGCTTCGCTTTCCGAGCAGGCGGCAAGGGCAAGTGCAGTCAGCGCGAGCGCGCCGAAGCGAATGAACTTTGACATCGTCGGGTGCCTTTATTTGTAGTGCGCTATTTGCAGATTTGGGTTGCAAGTTCGTCCAGGCGCCCCAGAAGGTGGGTGCGCCGTTCTTCGGGGAAGACTCCGGTCCCAAGCATGCAGTGAAACATCAGCCCGTCGGCCGCCGCCCAAAGCAGGGCCGCCAGCTCCGGATCGGTGCCGTCGTCCAGCACCTGCTGCCAGCGTGCCTGCATCTCAGCGCGCATCGGCGCCAGAAGTTCGGGATCTTCCGCGGCAACGGCCAGAATGGCCATGGGAACGGAAGGATCGATGTTCTTGGCCTTGAAGTCCGATGCCTTGATGAGCGCGCGCAGTGTGCGATTGGGCTGGCCCTCCAGCGCGTCGCGATGCTCGTCGATGAGCGGGGCGATCGTCTCGATCATCCAGTCGAGCATACCCTTGAGAAGCAGATCCTTAGAGGGGAAATTGTAAAGCACCCCGCCCTTGGACAGGCCGGCTTCCCTGGCAACGGCCTCGATAGTGAGCTTGCCCGCGCCTTCGCGCGAGGCCAGGCGCTGGGCCGCCTCGAGGATATCCTGCCGGGAATTGGATGTGCGTCTGTCCGTGCGTGTCACTTCAACCATGGTCAGCCCTACTGCGCGGCGCGCCGCGCCTGTTGTTCCGGATTTCGTCGGGATGCGGGGTCAGAAAGAATACCTGCATCTTCCGAACCGTCCGGATGGTACATATACCGTCCAAACGGTACAGTAAAGGGGTGACGCATGATTTTTTTGCAATGCAGCATCCGCCGGGCACCGGTCCGGGTGATAGAATCACAGCCCCTCCCCTCCCCGTCCTTGTCTGCCCATCGATGCGCGTTCAAGTCGAATGACGGCTCCCCGGCCACCGTTATCCTGTCTTGCGCGAGGCATCGGTGATCCTTCACTACGGTCTGAATCGCCGCGATATCATGGGCTTGCGCGTCGTCCGGCCCGCGACGCCCATTGCTGTTAACCACTTGTTAACCAAAAACTTCTTGACGATGGGCGATCAGCCGATACCAGATGGATACGGATTTGATCGTGAATAGATGGTTTTAGCGTAACTGGGGTCCGGCGGCATCAATCCTGCCAGTCATGCGTAGCTTGCCCTGACAACCGATACGGGGTGCTTGCCCGCATTTGCGGCGCAAAGTGTAACCGGGGTCGCGCGAACGGGGCGAATCGGCATAAGCTGCGGGTTGTTGGGTGGAAAAGCCGGCTAATATTTGGCCGCGCCGGGAAACCTGCCGGAGATCGGGCGTATCCCATTGGCCGAGGCCAATGGGATATCTGGCGCAGCGCAGAGCCATTGCAGACGGAGGCGTGGGCCTCCCGGAGGGAAAATGGCATTGGAAGACACCGCAAATCCGGTAACCGGAAGTCCGGCGGCGGACGAGACGATCGCGGCCGACGCCGCCTTGCTGTCGGAGCAGTTGCGCGCCCTGCGCGACCGGCTTTTCGCGCCGACGTCGAGCAAGGTGTTGCGCACTTTCACGAGCGGCGAGGCAGCCCGACTGATCGGCGTTTCCGACGGCTATCTGCGCCAATTATCCATCGCCGGCGAGGGCCCGCAGCCCGATACCGGACCCGGCGGGCGACGCTTTTATTCGCTGGCCGACATCAATGCGCTGCGCCAGCACCTGGCCGCCCAGGCGCGCGCCAAGGGCAACCACGCCAAGGCCCGCTCCTATGTGAAGTGGCGCGACCCGCAGAGCGAGCATCTGCAGGTCATCGCCGTGACAAATTTCAAGGGCGGCTCCGGCAAGACCACGACAAGCGCCCATCTCGCCCAGCACCTGGCGCTGGAGGGCTATCGTGTGCTGGCCATCGACCTCGACCCGCAGGCCTCCATGTCGGCGCTGTTCGGCTACCAGCCGGAAATCGACCTCACCGGCAACGATACGCTCTATGGCGCGATCCGCTATGACGAGGAGCGCAGGCCGCTTTCGCAGATCATTCGCAAGACCTATTTCGACGGCCTCGACATCGTGCCCGGCAATCTCGAACTGCACGAGTTCGAACACACGACGCCGCGCATGCTGGCCGAACGGCAAACGGGATCGGGCTCCGGCTCGCGGGCCGATGATTTCTTCTTCGCCCGCATCCAGGCGGCGCTTGCCTCGGTCGCCGACGATTACGACATCGTCGTCATCGACTGCCCGCCGCAGCTCGGCTTCCTCACGCTATCGGCCCTGTGCGCGGCCACTTCGGTCATCGTGACGGTGCATCCGCAGATGCTGGACGTGGCCTCCATGAGCCAGTTCCTCTACATGACTGCCGATCTTCTATCGGTGGTGCGTTCGGCCGGCGGAACGCTCAATTTCGATTTCCTGCGCTACCTCATCACGCGCTACGAGCCCAATGACGGGCCGCAAACGCAGATCGTCGGCTTTCTGCGATCGCAATTCGGAGAACGGGTGCTGACGGCGCCGATGGTGAAATCCACCGCGATTTCCGATGCCGGCCTGACCAAGCAGACGCTCTACGAGGTGGGCCGGGACAATTTCACCCGCACGACCTACGATCGCGCCATGGAAGCGTTGACAGCTGTCAATTCCGAGGTCGAGGCGCTGGTGCGCGCGGCATGGGATCGTGACGGGGGCCGTGAGGGAGGAGCGGCATGAGCAAGCGCAAGGATCATCTCAAGGCACTGTTCGGCGGCGGTCCGCTTCCAGGCGAGGCGCCCTCCCCTGCCCCGGCCGACAAAGCTCCATCGGCACCGCCGGACCCCTTGCCACCTGCACCGGAGACCAAGAGCCAGTCGGCCCCCCAGGGCGGTCGCAGCGCGTCGGGTGCGGTCAAGGCCATGGGGCTTACGCTCAATTCCATGTCGCGGGAGCTCGACGAGGCCCGTGCCATCAAGGAAAGCCTGACCAAGGGCGAACGCGTCGTCGAGATCGATCCCGAGTTGATCGATCCCTCGCTCGTGCGCGACCGGCTGAGCCACGAGGACAAGGGCGACGAGGCCTTTCAGGGGCTGGTCGACAGCATGCGCGAGAACGGCCAGCAGGTCCCCGTCCTCCTGCGCCCCCACCCCACAGCGGAAGGCCGGTACCAGGTTGCCTACGGCCATCGCCGCGTGCGCGCCGCCGCTCGGCTGGGTCAGCCGGTCAAGGCCATCGTCCGCACGCTCACCGATGACGAACTGGTGCTGGCCCAGGGCAAGGAAAACACCGAGCGGCGCAACCTCTCCTTCATCGAACGCGCCTTTTTCGCCCATGCGCTGATCGCTCATGGCTTCGAGCGCGGCATCGTCCAGCGGGCGCTATCGATCCACAAGGCCGAGATGACGCGGCTTCTGGCGGTGGCCGGCGCCGTGCCCGCCGATATAGCCCGCGCCATCGGTCCCGCGCCCAAGGCCGGACGGCCGCGCTGGCTGGCTTTGGCAGAATTTCTCAAGCGCGAAGCCGCCGTGGTGATGGCGCAGGAAGAAATCCGCTCCGGGCGCTTTGCCGATGCGGGTTCGGACGAGCGCTTCCGCCTGCTTTTCGACCGGCTGGCCAAGCGGGTGCCTGGCCGCAAGCCGCCAAAGCCGCAGCCACGGGTAATCGAGGACGGGAAGGGCCGCATCGTGGCCCGCCTGACACCGGGCGAACGGCCGCAGCTTGAGTTCGATGAGAAGAACCATCCGGGGCTCGCCGCCTATGTGGCGCAGCACCTGCCGGAGCTTGCCCGACGTCTCGCCGAGGAAGGCGCGGGCGAATGACAGTTGGCGTCGGCCGACCGCGGTCAATCGGCCCACGGCCGATCTATCCACGGTTTGGCCGGCGCGCGTAGAGTGTTCCACAGCGTAACGAGATGAATTGAAAACGAGGTAGAGACCGCAAGAAAAAAGGCCCCCGAAACGTTGCCATTCCGGAAGCCCCTTTTCGATGTAGCAATCTGAAAGAATCACTTCCGACCGACAATGTCAAGCATCGGACCGTTCCGGTGGCCGTCTTTTTCTTGCCTGATGAAAGGTAAGAGCCATGACGGACAGATTTGCCGTCTCGCCATTCGGCGGGCGAGGGTTGGCGCGTGCGCAATTCGCACTCAACGAGCAAATAATGCGCAGCAGGAAGGCCGCCGCAGGGCAAGATGATTCGGCGCGGGCCGATGCCGTGGCGGACAAATGGAAACTCATCCGCGCGGTAACGGAGGCCAAAGCCGCGCTTGGCCTGTCGGACCGCACCATCGCCGTGCTGGAAGCGCTGATGAGCTTTTACCCCGAGCGCCAACTCGATTTGCGCCGGCCGTTGATCGTCTTCCCTTCCAACGCCGAACTGTCGCTCCGGACCCGGGGCATGGCGCCGGCCACGCTGCGCCGTCATCTGGCCTGCCTGGTGGAAGCGCGCATGATGCTGCGCCGCGACAGCGCCAATGGCAAGCGCTTTGCCTGCCGCAACGACAAGGGCGAGGTGGAGGCTGCCTTCGGCTTCGATCTTGCGCCGCTCGTCATGCGGGCTGGCGAAATCGAGCGGCTGGCCGGGCAAGCCCGCGAGGAGGCGAAGGCGATCCGCATGCTGCGCGCCGAAATCACCATCCATCTGCGCGACATTGCGGCCATCCTGAAGGCGGCCGGGCAAGAGGGCAGGGCGGCGGGCGACCTTATCGCCGATTTCGAAGCCCTCTCGGGGCGGCTCGGCCGCAACACGCCGCGGGCCGAACTGACGCGCCGCAGGGATGCGCTTGTGTCGCTGCGGGCGCGTCTGGAGGCTGAATTCCTGGCTGAAAGCCCTGTTCAAGCGGTCGAAACGAGCTCAAACGTCCCGGAAACCAGCCCGGAATCACCGAAAATGAGCGCCAATGACGCGCAAAATGAGCGCCATATTGAGGGTTCAGAGTCAGAATATTCCTTAGTAGATAAGCAACTGGATTTTGAAAAGCACGACCGTAACGTCAGCGCTTCCTCCCGGAAAGTTGACAGCTGTCAACCGCCAAGGCCAAGCCGACCGGTAGAGCCAATAGAGCTGACGCTCGTTCTCTCCGCCTGCCCCCAGATCAGGGACTATGCGCCGCATGGCATCGCCGGTTGGCGGGATCTGGCGGCGGCGGCCGACCTTGTCCGCTCCATGCTAGGCATATCGGGCAGCGCTTGGGAAAAAGCACGGCAGGTTCTGGGGCAGGCGGCTGCGGCGGCTGCGGTCGCGGCGATCCTGGAGCGCATCGACCAGATCAAATCGCCGGGCGGATATCTGCGCGGACTGACGGCGCGGGCGGAAATGGGAGATTTCTCGCTGAAGCCGATGCTTTCGGTACTGGCGGCGCGTGGTCTTCGGGACCGGCTCGGTTCAGGTCAGGCGGCGTGATGACTTCTGGCATCCAGCCGGTATCCGCGCTTCTGCTTGGCGGCAAGCAGCCGGTCGAAGGCTGCCCGGGCCTCCGTCTGACTGCGATAGAGGTTGACCAGGGCGCGGCCGCGCGTGCCGATCCGCCCCCATTGGCGCACCAGCGCGGCATCGCCGAACAGGCTGGATTCTATGGACAGGCAATAAAAGCGTGCCATATTGCGGGAGGCATCGATTCGGAAAAGAAGGTGCTCGGACGGTGTTTTCTCCATGGCCCGAGTCTCGCCTGGCAAAGCTTTCCGCGTCCAACGTATTTGCTGAATCGATCCGGCTCAACCGATTCATGAAATTGATGGATGCGACGTTTCCCGACCAACGGAAGCTAACACTGAGATAGCTTCCGTATTAAGGAAATGATAACCATGAACCAATGGCTTACGAATCTCTCCTTCTCGACCACCCGGACCTGCTTTCGCCTCTTGCACGGGCGGAAGACGGGCTCGCACGGCTCGACGAGCGGATAGGGCGCAGCGACCGGGGCGATGGGTTCCTGCTGCGCCGGGATTTCGCCGATGCGGTTGCCGCCTGCTGGCTCGAAGGCGAACTTGTCCACATGGAGGATCTGGTGCTGCATGACGGGCGGCTCGATGTGCGCAGCCCCTCGCACGAACTGACCCGCGCCCATATGGTCTTGCGGAAGCGCCGGCGCATCGCCGCCGAACCGCCCGATTGGGCGACGGGGCCCGCCGGCCTCGCGGCGCTGCAGGCGCGGGAGGAGAGCCTTGCCGCGCCTCTGCCGGAACGGCCGGCCCCGCCCGATGCGGCCGCAATGCCGCCCGATGAGGACGACCGCTTCGCCGAGGAGTTGGCCGAGATCGACGCGGTGCTGGCGCGCAGCAACCGGCTTCTGGCGCAGAAGGGCAGGG
Organism: Nitratireductor luteus; assembly: GCF_026162365.1. Lineage (GTDB taxonomy): Bacteria > Pseudomonadota > Alphaproteobacteria > Rhizobiales > Rhizobiaceae > Chelativorans > Chelativorans luteus. The sequence continues at coordinate 287,665 of NZ_JAOANW010000006.1, forward strand.
GAGGGAGCCATGCCGCTGAAGCCGCGCTGTGGCCGCTGGCACCGGGCGAAGCGCAGGCGCAAGCGGGGGAGGCGGCCGATTTTACCGGACCTGGCGCCGCCTCCATCGACGCGCTGATCCGCGATGGGGACAGGGACGAGCGCGGCCTGCTGGCCGACTGGCATGCCCGATTTTCAAGCATCGAGGCGTCGGGCCTGCCGCCGGTGCTGATGGCGTTTCACGCCTGGGACGCATGGCAGGCACTGCAGCCGCTGGAGCGGCAACCCTGGCTGGGTAATCTCCTGGTCACGGCGTTCCTGCGCAAGAGGGGCAAGACCCGGCATCTGTTCAGCCTTGCGGCGGCCCTGCGCGAGATCCCCCGCGAGCAACGCATGTCGCGCAAGGCGTCGACCCGCTGCCATGCCTTCTTCGACGCCATATCGGCCGGAGCGCTCGCCGGCATGAAGGAGATCGACCGGCTGGAACTCGCCGCCGCCCAGTTCCAACGCCGGCTAAGAGGGCGACGAAAAAGCTCCCGCCTGCCGAAACTGGCCGAACTCATCCTGTCGCGGCCGATCGTTTCGGCCGGCATGATCGCCGACGAGCTGAAGATCACCCAACGGGCGGCGCTCAACCTGATCGGCGAACTGGCGCCACGGGAACTCACGGGACGCGGACGCTATCGGGCCTGGGCCGTGCTTTAGGTGAGAGGCCGAAATCAATATCAATCTCACCCGCCGCAATGTCGATCCGGTGGTCCGCCGTGTAGCCGAGGGTCTCGTTGAGCGTTCGAGGCTTCTGGTCCCGGATCTGGTCCTGACCAGCAGGGCGGAACCCTCCAAGCTGAAAAGCCGGCGGGCAAACGCATCTCGTGTGCGGCAGTTGGTGTCCTCGCAGTCTTACGATGGCGCTCGCATTCAGCCATTGTTTCAGCTTCATCGTATCGGCTGGGAACAAACGCGTCTCTCGTGACGCTGCTGGTGCCGCACCTCATCCCTGCGATGGGCAATGTCAGGCCGACCCCGAGAAAATTGCTCACGCGCGTCACATCCTGCCCGGCTGCCTTGTCATGTTCCTTGAACCGACAATTCGCGAAGGAAACGAAGATGGCCGATCAGGATAGGAGCCGGGAACTCATCATCGGAGCACCGGGGATTTCCCCACCGACATGTGTCGCGATCGTTTATCACACCGGTTACGGACACACCGGACGCCAGGCCGAGGCGGTCAGGGCAGGCGTCGAAGAGATTGACGGGGTGAACGCGCTGCTTCTGACCGATGCGGAAGCGCAACAGCGTTGGGACGATCTCAATGCGGCACAGGCGATCATTTTCGGCGCACCGACCTATGTCGGCGCGGCTTCCGCCTCGTTCAAAGCGTTCCAGGAAGCAAGCTCGAACGCGATCATGGCCCGCGGTTATCTTTGGAAGGACAAGGTCGCCTCCGGCTTCACCAATTCCGGATCGAGATCCGGCGACAAGCTCTCTACACTCATCCAAATGGCGCTCTTTGCCGCACAGCACGGAATGCATTGGGTAAGCCTTGATCTGCCCCCGGCGAACTGCTCCTCATCAGGATCAGAGGACGACCTGAACAGGCTCGGATTCTGGTTGGGCGCGGGCGCTCAGTCGAATATTGACGAGGGTCCTGACGTGGCTCCACCGGAGTCCGATCTCGAGACCGCGCGCCATCTGGGTCGACGCGTGGCAAGGACCGCGCTTCAATTCGCGCGTGGCTGCAAAAGTATGGACGTAGAAACCTCATGACATGATCGACGGATAGATTCTGTACCATGACTGAAACAAGTGCTCATCCGGTCTGCTCCAATCTTCGCCGACACCTGACCCAGATGGCCTACCGGATGCTGGGATCGGTTGCCGACGCAGAAGACGTGGTTCAGGATGCGTGGGTGCGCTGGCTCGCTTCCGATCGCAAGGCGGTGCAAGAGCCGGCGGCCTTTCTGCGGACCATTGTGACACGGCTTTGCCTGAACGAGCTGAAGTCCGCCCGACGTCGGCGTGAAATCTATATCGGACCGTGGCTCCCCGAACCGATCGTCGATCCGGAGGATGAGGAACCGACCAGCGACATCACGCTGCCAGTGATGATCGCACTGGAAAGGCTGTCGCCGCTGGAGCGGGCAGCCTTTCTCCTGCATGACGTGTTCGGCATGAGCTTCGATGAGGTCGCGGATGCTACCGGGCGAGAGGCAGCAACGTGCCGCAAGCTCGCCAGCCGGGCACGGACTCACATCCATGAGGCCCGCCCGAGATTTACGGCGTCTGGGGAGCATGGGCGAAAGCTTGCGGCCGCTTTCTTCACCGCGTCACGGAGCGGTGACATGCGCGCGCTGCGCACGCTCCTGGCCGAGGACATCGTCGTCTATGCCGATGGCGGCGGGAAGGTTCCGGCGACCATAGCCCCAGCAGTCGGACTTGATGCAGCGATGAAGCTCTTCGGTGCGCTTGTCCGGTATTTTGCCAGGTCGCCATCCCGGCTGATCCGCTATGCCACCATTAACGGGCTGCCGGGTTTCATTACAGTTGAATCAGACGATATCGTGCAGACAACTGCTTTGCAGTTCGCAAACGCGAGGATTGTCGCTATCTACGTCACGCGCAATCCCCAGAAGCTAAAACACCTGGTGCCCTCTGACGAGCCACCGCTCATTTCCTCGCTGTCTGCCGACTGCCAATAAACCGAACCGCCGCGAACGGGGGCGTGCGACCTCGCGATGATCTGGCGCAGCGCTTCGTTGCCCGCCGCTGCACGCAGGACCAACGCCGTGGGTGGGCTCAATCGAGCCATCCATCGCGGCCGTCGCCGAGGAACCGCAAGAGCTCCGCTCACCGGCCACCGTTCTTTACGCCATATTCGCCACGCGCCTCGCAGATCGCCCGATGGTTCTCATTCGCCCAGGCAATGAGCCTCTTCATCGGCACCAGGAAGGAGCGGCCGAGGTCCGTCAGCTCGTATTCAACGCGCGGCGGCACCTCCGGATAGAGGGTGCGCCGCACGAAGCCGTCCTCCTCCAGACGTCTCAGCGTTTTGGAGAGCATCTGCTTGGAGATGTCGGTGATCGCTCGCTCGATCTCGCTGAAGCGCATGGTTCCATGCTCAAGCACCTGGAGAATGAGCAGACTCCATTGGTCTCCGATCCTGTCGAGAACGTCTCTGATCGGACAAGGTTGTTCGAACACGAAGGGAATGGAAACGAGATTTTCCTGGCTCATTCTGCTGCGCTCCATGATGCCCGTGGTCACACCGGACTGACCTGATCACCGGACGATGACGTCTTGCAAGGGCGATCCCGATACCATAGGTGGCCGGTCAAGGTCTAGTTTGTAGACCTGATCAGGATATCAAACCGAAGAGGGATGGACATGGCACATGTCGCGCTTATCGGCGCATCCGGCAATGTCGGATCGCGCATTCTCGAGGAACTGTCCGATCGGGGACATCAGGTCACAGCCATTGCGCGCAGCACCGTAAAAACTCCTGCGCTGCCGGGCGTGACGGCCGTCGAGGGCGATGCGCGGGACGGCGCGTCCCTGGCCGAACTCGTCGAGGGGCATGACGCCGTCGTCAGCGCGACCCGGTTCGTCGGCACGGATTTCTCGATCATCACCGACGCCCTGCGCAAGGCGGTCGTCACCCGCTATCTGGTTGTCGGCGGCGCGGCCAGCCTGGAAGTCGCGCCCGGCAAGCGCCTTCTCGACCAGCCCGACTTCCCGGCCGCCTACAAGGAGGAAGCCTCCAAAGGCGCCGAAACGCTCGCATATCTGCGCACGATCGACGACCTCGACTGGACGTTCCTGTCGCCCTCGGCCCTGTTCGTGCCCGGCGAGCGGACGGGCAGGTTCCGGACCGGCAAGGACGAACTGCTGACCGGCGAAAACGGTTCGAGCATTTCCTTCGAGGATTACGCCATCGCCATGGTGGACGAGATCGAAGACCCCAAGCACATACGCCAGCGCTTCACCGTCGGATACTGAACCGAGGCCGGCGGCCAAACCGGAAGTCGGCGCCTCATAACAAAGAGCCTTATCCATGTCCGAGACAATCCAACTCACCTATCTCTTCGATCCGCTCTGCGGCTGGTGCTACGGCGCCTCGCCCGCGATCGGGAAGCTCATGCAACAGGACGACATCGAGGTCACGATCATCCCGACCGGATTGTTCGCCGGCGCTGGCGCGTTCCCGATGAACGCCGGTTTTGCGGCGCATGCATGGGAAGCCGACCAGCGCATCGCCAAGCTCACCGGCCAGATCTTCAGTGAAGCCTATCGCAGGAACGTTCTGGAAAGCGGAGCAGGCCAAGTGGATTCCGGCCCCGCCGCGTTGGCGCTGAGCGCCGTGCGCCTGATCGCGCCCGAAAGGGAGTTCGAGGCCCTGAAGGCTATCCAGCGCGCCCGCTATGTCGAGGGGCGCGACAATGGCGATCTGGCCGTCATCGCCGATGTCCTGGCCGAACTGGATCTCGATGAGGCCGCCGAGCGCTTTGCAGCCCCCGATGAAGAACTGCGAGCGTTTAACGCGGGCCGGATCGAGGCGGCACAGGCCGAGATGCACCGCTTCGGTGCACGGGGCGTGCCGACCCTCATCGCTGGAGAGGGGCGGGACGCCCGCCTCGTCAATTCGAGCACGCTCTATGGCGGTGCTGACGATCTGATCGCGGGTCTGCGCGCCGCGTGACATCGCCCAAAGCAAAGAACGAGGAAAACCCGTGACCGACACCGCATTTCCCGCAACCGGCCATACCTACAAGGCGGATTATGGCGACCCCGTCTTTCGCGTCGCTTTCGACACGGATGGCAAGACATTGCGATGGGCACCCTTCGCCGCCGAGGATTTCGAGGCCGCCGCAACCACCGAAACCTATCGGGCGACCTACATCCGCCCCGGCGTGTTCATGGTGACCTGGCAGGAGGCGGACGGCATCACCGTCGCCCATGTCGAGGATTTCGAATACGACACCGTCCACGCCGCCATCACGCTTCCGGACCACAAGTTCCTCACCCTCACCGGGAGCTGGACGCGTCTGGACTGAGTTCCTCATCAACCCCCAAACCAGGAGCATTCCATGTATACGAGAAGAGAACTCATGAAAACGACGCTGACCGCCGGTGCCGCCATGGCCGTCTTGCCGCTGCCCGCATTGGCACAATCGTCACTGTCGTGGGAGTATTTCCCGACCAAGGACAGCGGCTTCTTCCGTGCGCCCGTGCTCCTCAAAGGTGCCACCGAGGCAATTCTCATCGACGGCGGCTTTACGCTCTCCGACGGCAGCGCTGTCGCCGACGCGATCAAGGCGAGCGGCCTGAAGCTCACGACCGTCTACGTCAGCGTCAACGATCCCGACTACTATTTCAGCCTCGCTCCGGTGAAAGCCGCGTTTCCGGATGCCCGTGTGATTGCAGCGCCCGACACGGTCGCCGCCATCGAGGAAAATGTCGTGGGAAAGATCGAGGCCTGGGGACCGCAGCTTGGCGACAACGGCCCGCAGTCGGTCGACGAGGTCGTGATGCCGGAACCTTCCGACGTGACATCGCTTTCGGTCGACGGCGAGACGGTTGAAATCGTCACCATCGAAGACATGCACGATCGCCGCTACCACTGGGTTCCCTCGCTCGAAGCGGTTTTCGGCGGCGTCCTGGTTTATGGTGGTCTGCATCCCTGGATCGCCGACGTTCCCAACCCGGAAGATCGCGCGGCCTGGATCCGCGCCCTGGACGGCATCGCCGCGCACAATCCGAAGATCGTCGTGCCCGGCCACATGAAGCCGGATTGGCCGACCGATCTCTCCGGCGTCACCTTCACGCGCGACTATCTTGTCGCCTATGAAGAGGAGTTCGCCAAGGCCAAGGACAGCGCCGAACTCATCGCGGCGATGAAGAAGCGCTATCCGGATGCCGGCCTGGATGTCGCCCTCGAGATCGGCGCCAAGGTCGCCAAAGGCGAGATGAAGTGGGGCTGAGCCAGGGGATCAATGGACCGGCCGGCATTCAAGCCGGCCGGCCCCTATGGCTATAGCTTCAATCGTGAGCAAGCCGCGCATGGCCGCTCGCCGCATCATTGCGCAGCCAGAAACTCGATGATGTCCCGGCGCTGCTGCTCGTCTGCCACGCGCAGCATCATCCGCGTACCGCGCACCATGCCGGCGGGATTGGCGAGATAGGTGTCGAGCGTCCCGGGCGTCCAGGTGATGCCGGACTCCTGCAGGGCCGGCGAGTAGCTGAAGCCCTCCGCGTTGGCCGCAGGCCGGCCGACCACATTCTGCAATGCCGGTCCGACACCGTTTCGCGGCTGCGCCACTTGATGACAAGCGGCGCATTGCCGTCGGAAGAGGGCCTGCCCGCGTTCGGCATCGCCTTCCTGGGCTGCTGTCGGGCCTGCCAGAAGCAGCAGGACCGGCAGAGCAGCCGCAAGCACCCTCTTCATCAAAGAGTTCCCTCGAACTGGACCTTCGACAGCGGCAGGCTGCGGACACGCTGCCCGGTCAGTGCCGCGACAGCATTGACCACGGCCGGCGGCACGCCGGGAACGCCCGGCTCTCCAATGCCGCCCATGGGCGCGCCGCTCTCGACAATGCGCACGTGCACGCGCGGCATCTGGTAGCGCGCAAGGAAGGGATAAAGGTCGAAATTGCGGGCCTGCGGCATGCCGTCGTTGTAGACCACTTCCTCCAGCAGTGCCGAGGAAAGGCCCATCGCCACCGAGGATGTGACCTGCGCCTCGACGATTGCCGGGTTCACGATGCTCCCGGGGTCGATGGCGACCCAGACGTCGTGGACAACCACTTCGCCATGCTCGATCGAGACTTCGGCAATGGTTGCCACCTCGCTTTCGAACGGCGAGGCCATGGCCACGCCGCGGGCGCGCCGGCTGCCGTCTTCCGCCGTAAATGGCCCGCGTTTCCAGCCGCCCGAGAGTTCGCCGACCGCCTCCAGCAGCGTTCGGTGACGCGGCTGGTCGGCCAGGAGGCGCAGGCGCAGCTCGTAAGGATCGTGCCCGCCGGCATCGGCCAGTTCATCCAGAAAACCCTCATAGAAGAAGGCGTTCATGGAATGGCCGACCGAGCGCCAGTAGCCGAGCGTAACCGGATAGGGAACCTTGACATGCGCCGCCCGACGGTTCGGGATCGCATAGGGCTTTTCCGCCAGGCCTTCCACTACCGATGCCCTCGGTGTGTCCGGTGGCTCGAATCCCGGACCATCGCCGACCGCTTCAATGTCGATGGCCGTGGGCAGACCCTCGGCGTCAAGCCCGGCACGGAAGCGTGCGACGACGAGCGGCCGCATCGCATCGCGCAGGAACTCTTCCTCCCGGCTCCAGATCAGCTTGACCGGACGGCCGACGGCTCTGGCGAGGAGGATCGCCTGGGGAAACGGATTGGCGTTGTCGTAAAGGAAGTGCCGGCCGAAAAAGCCGCCGAGCATGGGCGAATGGATCCGCACATTTTGCTGCTCAATCCCGGCAACATTCGCCGCGACCTGCTGGAACACGTCCGGCGCCTGGTTCGGCAGCCAGAGATCGAGCGTCCCGTCCTCGTTCCAGCGTGCGATCGTCGACGGCGGCTCGAGCTGGCCGTGCACAAGCAGGGGCGCATCGTAGGTGGCTTCCACCACTCGCGCCGCGCCTTCCAGCGCAGCAGCCGGGTCGCCGTGGGATTCGGCCTGGAGGCCTGGGCCAGGGGCGGAAGCAAGCTTGGCGCGCAGCGCTTCTGTGGAGAAGTCCGCCGGCATGGCGTTCTGCGTGTCGGGAGCAGGCTCGGTCCAGCTGACTTGCAGCGCCTCCACTGCCTGACGGGCGCGCCACCAGAGGTCGGCAACGACCGCCACCGCGCCGGGAAGGCGATGGATGGAATGGACGCCGTGCATCGCCTTCACCTCCGCCTCGTTGGCGAGCGTGCCTGGCTCGCCGCCGAGGCGCGGGGCATGCTGCACCGCAGCGTGCAGCATGCCGTCCACCTTGACGTCGATGGTGTAGACGGCCTTGCCCATGGACTTGTCCCGGACGTCCAGCCGCGCAGCGGGCTGGCCGATCCAGCGGAAATCGGTCTCCGCCCGCAGTGCCACGTTCTCCGGCACCGGAAGGTCAGCGGCTTCCGCAGCAAGTTCTCCGTAGCTCAGCGCATGGCCCGAAGCCGGGTGGATCACGCGGCCGGGCTCTGTGGAAAGATCGGCAACCGGCAGATCAAGGCGCGCCGCCGCAGCCTGAAGCAGCATCTGCCGTGCCGCCGCCCCCAGGCGTCGCATCGTCTCGTAACTTGACCGGACCGAGCGACTGCCGCCGGTGAAACGGAAACCGCCCAGCTGATAGTCGGGACCGGGAGGGGCACATTCGACGATGAAACTGGCCGGATCCACGTCGAGCTCCTCGCCGACGATCTGCGCCAGGGCGGTGTAGATGCCCTGCCCGCCTTCGATGAAGGGGCTCTGCAGCCGCACGCCGCCATCGGCGCGGATCTCGATGAAAGCGCTCACCCGCATGCCGGGTTCGATTTCCGCCGCCTCCTGAGCGCGCGCCACTCGGCCGGGCAGCGCAACGCCCAAGACCAGTGCGCCGAGCGACGCACCGAGAAAGCCGCGGCGCGACAGGTTGACCGGCGAGCGGTCCGACGATTGCTCAAGGTTGACCATGTGGCGCTCGATGGCATTCATGCGTTCGCCCTCCTCAACCCTGCGCAGCCTGCCGCACGGCGGCGGCGATGGCGTTGTAGGTGCCGCAGCGGCACAGATTGGTCATCGTCGCGGTGATGTCTTCTTCGCTCGGCTGCGGACTCTGCTTCAGCAGCGCAGTGGCTGCCAGTACCTGGCCAGACTGGCAGTAGCCGCACTGCGGCACCTGGCTTGCCACCCAGGCCTCGACCACGCGGCGGCCGACCGGATCGTCCTCGATCGCTTCGATGGTGGTGACAGCAAGTCCGCCGACACTCTCGATGGGTGTCACGCAGGAGCGCGTGGGCTGCCCGTCGATAAGCACGGTGCAGGCCCCGCACATTCCGATGCCGCAGCCATATTTGGTGCCGGTCAATCCCAGGATGTCTCGGATGACCCACAGAAGCGGCATGCCTTCGTCCGCTTCGACCGCATGGTCAATGTCGTTGATCGTGATCGTCACCATGGCCCGTCTTTCCTATTCCGAGGACCAGCATGCATTCATGCCGATCCGGTGGCGGTGAGAGGCGATCGTGGTCGATTGCGCAGCGCTTGTGACTGGCAGAATATGTCAAAGTGACTTGCGGAAGACGCCAAAACGCCTCTGACCGCGCTTCGGAAGGGGGAACGTTCCTGTTATCGCTCCATATGGCCGCCGTGGACATCGCGGTCTCAGTCCCGCACCCGTCTGCCGGAATCTTCGAGCCGGTGTAGCCGATGGCGCGATGATGGCAATCCCCGTAAATGCCGCCTCTTAATTCACAGCACATTCGTCAAAGATCGAGCACGAGCGCGCGGCTCGCGGGCACCGCCGAGCAGATCACGACTTCATTAGGACCACAGCTTGCCGTCGGTTCCTCAGGGTAGGCGACGGAGCCCTCCACGAGCCGGGCCGTGCAGGTGCCGCAGACGCCGGCCCGGCAGCTCCAGGGGGCATCGACGCCGGCGGCCTCGGCAAGGTCGAGCAGCGAACCCTTCGCCGGTTTCCAGGAGAGGCGTATGTCCGCCGGACGAAATGTGACTTCGGCTTCCGCCGCCGGCGCAAGCTTCCGGCGTTCCTCCTGCATTGGCGCTGCCCGGCGTTGGAGCCGCGCCGGGCCGAAGGCTTCGGCATGGATATGCTCATCGGCGATGCCGAGACCGGTCAGCAGGTCATAGGCCGTCTGCATGAACCCCGCCGGTCCGCAGAGATAGACCTCATAGTCGTCAAGCGGCAGGAGGGACTGCAGCAGCGCCCGGTCGATGCGCCCGGTGCTGTCGTGGTTGCGCCCCTGAACATCTTGCGGCCGCGGGCGGGAGTAGCGCACATGCACAGTCAGGTTCGTATTGCGTTCGGCGAGAAGGCGGACATCGCGGGAGAAGACGTGCTCTGCGCCATCCCGCGCGGCATGGATGAAGAAGATCGGACGGTCGGGCTGGTGCGGCCGTCCGACCATGCCGCCGGTCAGGTGGCCGAGCATGGCGAACATCGGCGTTACGCCGATGCCGGCGGACAAAAGCACGATGGGTCTGCGGCTGCTCGTATCGAGGATGAAGTCGCCACGCGGTGCCAGAGCACGAATGACCGTACCCGCCTGCGCATAGGCGTGCAGCCAATTGCTGACGCTCGGCTGCTCACCGGCGTGAGTCTGGCGCTTCACGGTCAGTCTGTATTCCCGGCCATTCGCATCGCTGGAGATCGTGTAGGTGCGCCGGAGTGGCTGCGCCTCGCCGGGAACCTCGACAGCGATCGGCAGGAACTGGCCCGGCAGGTGAGGCTCGATGGCCTTGCCGTCCTGCGGCGAGAGATGGAAGGAGCGCACCGACCCATTCTCCTCTTCGACCCGCGTGACGACGAAACGGCGCCAGGTATTCGCCTGGGCTGTGTCGTCGGCAGCGCGCGCTATATCCGCCCATGTGCCGGTGGCGGCTATTTGCGGCGCAGGCTCGGGGTGCGACCAGCGCATGGGCAAGGCGTTCGCCATGAACAGGCCCTCGCTCATGCGGAAGGAGAGGAGCCGCTCCGCGCCGGGAAAAGCCCGAACCTCCGGCGCATCCCAGATCACCTCGGCCTCACCGGTCAGCATCAGCACATGACCGGCGGCAAAGTCTGCGAAGAGCAGGCCGGCCTTCGGATTGAGCAGCAGGTTGCCGAAGGTGGAGAAGGCAGAGTTGCCGGCGAAGTCCGGCGCGACCAGCACCGAGCGTCCATCCTCCCGTCGCAGGTCGACAAAGCCCGGCTTGCCACCGCGGTGGTTCACGTCGGCGCCTTCGACGGGGTTCTCTCCGCCTGCGCCGGGCGAGGCGGTGGCGATAAAGAATGTGTCGGCCGTGCGCACCATCTCGGCTGCTTCGTCAGAGAGCACCGCACCTTCCCGGCGGATGGGTTTGCCGGCTTCGCTATTGGAAGCAGGGGCGATGAAATGCGGCGCGCGGGCCTGTATATATTGCGGGCAGTTGCCGAAGCTCTGATCGACGGCGATCGTAAAGCTGTCATTGCCAGCTTCGATCATCCGCCCGTTCACCCGGTTGCGGCGACGCGTCTCGGGCTGGATGCCCAGCACGCCAATGGCCGCATCCTTCCTGAGGTTGGTGCGCAGCGGATCGCTTGAGAGCGGCCGCCCTGCAACCGTTAGCCGGCGCGGATCGGGCGATTGCACGAAGCCCGGCGGGCCGGCAAGGATCGAGGCCCAGGGCTGCCCTGCAGCATCGAGGCTGCCCAGGATGACGAAGGGCAGCTCTGCGAAGAACTCCCGGTGCTGGTCGGGCATGAAGCTTCGGATCACCTTGCGCCCGATGCGCTCGGCCATCTCACGGGCGCCCGCACGCGCCTGCACGGCCTGCTCCCCCGCATGGTAGGGCGAGCTGTCCCGATCCCATCCTGGAAGCGGCTGGTAGGTCTGCGGGGAGGACATGGATCTCTCCAAGGTTGAACTTTGAGATGCTTTGCTAGGCAACCACGGGTCCCGGCACCTCGGGCATCGGCACGAAGCCGGGCAGCGCCTCGATACGGGAAAGCCACGCGCTCACCCTGGGATAAGGCGCAAGCGCCACGCCGCCTTCCGGTGCGCGCGCCGTGTAGGCATAAAGCGCGACATCGGCAATGGTCGCCGCCTCTCCAACGAGGAACGGCCTCGAGGCCAAATGGGCTTCGAGGATCGTGAAAAGCTGGTCGGCGATGCTCTTTGCCCGCTCGTGGTCGAGCGGGAGCTTGAACACGGTGGCGAGACGTGCCGTGGCAGGGCCGTAGGCGAGCTGCCCCGCAGCGACCGACAGCCACCGCTGAACCGCAGCTGCGGCGACCGGGTCTGCCGGATACCAGCTGCGCGAGGCGTCGTATGTAAGCGCGAGATAGACGAGGATGGCGTTGCTGTCGGCGAGCACCACGTCGCCGTCCTCCAGCACCGGAATCTGACCGAAGGGATTACGGGCAAGGAAGTCGGGCCCCTTGTGCGCCCCTTGGGCAAGGTCGACCTCGACGAACTCGACAGGCAGGCCGAGCAGCGACAAAAACAGCTCGACGCGGTGGCAATGGCCCGAGAGCGGGTGGCGATGGAGGAGGACAGGCTTCATTTCTGCGAACATGGGAACTTCCTTGAGCAACATCGGATGGACGACGTTGCAAGGATCGTTCTTTTTAGAGACTGTGTTAATACGATAAAGGCTCAGCAAATAATTTCGATAATCGGAACAATCGATGGATCGGTTCAGGAGCATTCAGGTTCTCATCGCCGTGGCCGAGGAAGGAGGCTTCGCGTCTGCGGCGAAGCGGCTCGGCATGTCGCCACCGGCCGTCACCCGCGCGGTGGCCGCGCTGGAAGACCATCTCGGCGTGCGCCTGTTCAGTCGCACCACGCGGGTCGTCCGCCTGACCGAAACCGGGGCGCGTTTTCTCGCGGACGGCAGGCGCATTCTGGAAGAACTGGCCGAGGCTGAGGCCTCCGCCACCGGCGCCCATTCAGAACTGCGCGGCCAGGTCGCGGTGACGGCGCCTTCGATGTTCGGCCGTCTGTTCGTGGCGCCTATCGCCATCGATTTCCTCGCCCGCCACCCGGAAGTCGGGGTGCGCACTCTCCTGGTGGACAGGGTCGTCGACCTTGTCGAAGAAGGCCTCGACATCGCTGTGCGCATCGCGCACCTGCCGGACTCGTCGCTCATGGCGATCCAGGTCGGCTCCATGCGACATGTCGTCTGCGGCGCGCCCTCTTATATCGCCGAGCGTGGCGTTCCAAGGGAGCCGGCCGACCTACTGCGCATGGAGGCGATCGACTTCTCCTTCTCGGTGCCGCAGCGGCAATGGGCCTTTCCGGTCGCCGGCCGCACCAGGATCGTGCGGCCGGCGGCGCGCTTCCTTGCCAATTCGGCGGAGGTCGCCGTCGCCGCGGCCGTGGCGGGGCGGGGCATTGTCCGTTTGCTCGCCTACCAGGTGGAGCAGGAGGTCCGCACCGGCAAGCTCGAGATCTTGCTCGCCAACCACGAACCGCCCCCCATCCCCGTCCACGTGGTCCATGTTGAAGGGCGCCGCGCCGCTGCGCGCGTGCGTGCCTTCGTCGATCTCGCGGTCGAGCGTTTGCGCGCGGAGACCTGGTTGAGCTGACCGACTGCCAGTTCCAAGCCAATCGGCCCGGTGGCTTGCGTTTGGCGAACGAAAGCCCGGTGAAGTGTTGAAGTTCAGCCCAGGACGCAAGCGACGGTCATCGGTTTGCGGACACCGCCGCCTTTTTGGCGGCGCGCAAACCGGGAGAGTGCAGGATCGGTCAAACCGTCACGACAATCTTGCCGAACTGATTGTTCGATTCCAGGAAGCGGTGTGCCTCGACGATCTGATCGAAAGGAAAGGTTTTGGCGATTACCGGCCGAAGCGACCCCGAGACCAGTCCGTCGAGGATGAATCCCTTGGCCGCTTCCAACCGCACCGGATCGCCGACGATCTCGTGCACGAGGTAACCACGCAATGTCAGTGTCTTGCTCAACACCGGGAACAGCGGGAAGGGTGTTGGCTCGGAGCTCAAGCCGCCATATTCGATGAGAATGCCGCCACGCGACATCGCGGCCGTCAGGGGTCCGAATATCGGGCCGCCGATCGGGTCCAATACGACACGCACGCCGTCTGGGCCGGTTATTTCCTTCAGCCGGGCTTCCAGATCCTCCTCCGCCGAGGCGATGACATAGGCAGCGCCGGAGTTGAGCAAGGCCTCCTTCTTGGCAGACGTCCGCGTGACCGCGATCACGGTTGCGCCAATGATGTTGGCCATTTGGATCGCGGCCAGGCCGACACTGCTTGACGCAGCGGTAATGACAATGAAGTCCTCGCTGCGGAGTTTGGCAATGTCGATCAGTGCCCCGTATGCGGTGAGGTATTGCATCCAAACGGCTGCCGCCGCTTCCCAACTGAGCGATGGCGGGTGCTTGACAACGAACTCGGCAGGAAACGTGGCAAGCTCACTATAGGCGGGCCAGCGCACCATCGATATTGGCGGTATGACGCTGACGGCATCGCCTGACGTGAAGCCCTCAACGCCTTCACCGACTGCTGCAACGGTGCCCGCCGCCTCGAGGCCAAGACCGGAGGGCAATTTCGGGGTCTCGATGTACGATCCCGAGCGCAGCAATGCCTCGGCCCGGTTGAGGCCTAGCGCTCTGACACGGATTTGAAGCTCTCCCGGACCGGGCCCTGCGTCATCGGCCTCATCGATGCGCAGCACCTCGGGACCGCCATGCTCGTGAAAACGAATGACACGTGCCATCAGCTATAACTCCAAAATAATTGAGCTAAATAATCTATGCATGCCACCATCTTCTGGATAAATGGCCATACAGGCAGGACAGAAGAAACTGAGGGTTATCAATAGTGGATCGACTTACAAGTATGGCCGTGTTCGTCAAAGCCGTCGATCTGGGCTCGTTCGCCGCCGCCGCCGCTGCGCTCGATCTCTCCGGACCGATGGTCGGGAAGCATGTCCGGTATCTTGAAGAGCGTCTGGGTGTGCGCCTCATCAACCGGACAACTCGCCGCCAAAGCATCACGGAATTCGGGCGTGCCTACTACGAACGCTGCCGGATCGTGCTCGCTGAAGCCGAAGCTGCGGACGCGCTGGTGGCCGAGCAGCTCTCCCAGCCGCGCGGGCGGCTGCGTGTCACCATGCCCGCATTGTTGGGCAAGCACTGCGTTGCCCCAATCCTGCTGGAGCTTGCGCAGCATTATCCTGAGTTGGAGCTTGATCTGTCGTTCAACGACCGCATCGTAGACCTTGCGGACGACGGCTACGATCTCGCCATCCGGACCGGCAAGCTGGAGGACAAGACCGGTGTGATGGCACGCCGCGTCGCACGCCACCGCATGGTCGTCTGTGCGTCGCCATCCTATCTCGAGAAACACGGTCGGCCACGGGACCTGGATGACCTAGGCTGCCATCATGCCGTCGTCTACAGCAGGCCCGGCTGGGTCCATTCATGGCTGTTTCCCCGTCAAGGCCGGCCGCCGGCAGAGGTCGCGCCAGCCAACCGGCTGCGTCTCGATGACCTCGATGCGATCGCCGACGCCGCAACCGCGGGCATGGGGCTCGCCTGGCTGCCATCATGGCTGGTTCGCGAGCGCATTCAGGCGGGATCACTTGTCCCGCTGCTGGCGGATCATCCCGGACATGTGTTCGACAATTATGTGCTCTGGCTGCAGACGCCGTACTTGCCGTCGAAGATTCGCGTGGCTATCGATGCGTTGGCTGCTGCTTTGCCCGAATATATGACATGAATACCCAGGGCGCGATTAACTGCCTCCATGAGCTGGTGGAGTCGTCGGCTGAACGGCCGCTTGCTGGCATCTTCAACCCGATAGCGGAAGGTGCGCTCATGGCCCCAGGACCGCCGGGCCGCTTCGCGCCTCCTGCCGGCCGTAGTGGCCAGCTTTGCCACCTCCCGTAGGCAGACATTGCCTGCGACGACGCTGGAGGTCTTGGTTGCGGACATTGAATAAGGAGCACATTTGCGGCAGGCTGCCCACCGTCGTTCGCGTAACAGGTCTCTCCGCGAAGGCGTAGAAGCTGAGCCTGAAAGCATGGCTTTTCGATCTCGCGCACCACTGTCAGGATGCCAATCATGAGTCAGGATTTGCTGATTGTCGCGACCACGCTTGGGCTCTATGCCGCTGTTGTCGTGAGTCCGGGCCCGAACTTTACGCTTATCTCAAGCCTTGCCATTTCAGGTGGACGGTCTTCTGCTGTAGGCGCGACATTCGGCCTGGCCGTTGCGGCGACCTTCTACGCGGTCTTGACGATGACGGGGTTGGCTTTGGTTCTCACGCAGGTCGGTTGGCTTGCGAGCCTCATACAGATTTCCGGAGGCTGTTACCTCGTCTACCTCGGGGTCATGACTTGGCTGACCACCAAGCCTGCCACTTCGGCACAACGGTCTGGTTCAGCTCCCAGTGGTACCTTGCGCGGCCTGCGCATGGGCATCATCGTCAACCTCTCAAACCCCAAAGGGATCGCCTGCTTTATTGGTCTTTACGCTGTTGCCGTACCGCCAGAAACCGCGCTGTGGGTCAAGTTTACGATTCTCGTGGGTGGCTTCCTTCTGGAGATCGTCTGGTATGGGCTTGTGATCGTCCTGCTCTCAACGCGACCGGCCCGCGCAGCCTATGACCGCTTCGGCCATTGGATAGAACGGGTCATTGGCACGGCGCTGGCGGCCTTTGGCCTGCGTCTGATTTCGGAGAAGCTATGAATACCTCGACAAAAAGGGCAAAGACATAATCGAGACCACTCTCTCTGACGGCACGGATGCACCATGGTGGTGGAATCCCAGCGCAAAGTCCCGTCGCCCTGCGGACCGTCGGTCGGAACCCGGCATGCTGCGAACCTCGATGCGCTTGATCTTCGCCTCTGTCATTCACGATCCTAGTACCGGATGCTCAGCAGCCCGCCCTCGTTCGAAGGGTCAAAGGCGAGGGTAAGGCACCCTGTTCTAGTGCCGGCTTGGCAGCACGCCTTGCGCGGCCTGCTTGAAGGACTGCCAGATGATGCCGATCGCCTCTGGATCTCCCTTGACCACCGCCTGGGCATATTTCTTCGCCTGCTCGTAGGTGACGTGCGGCGGAAGCGGCGGCACTTTCGGGTCCGTCACCACGTCGAGCACGCAGGGCCTGTCGGCGCTAAGCGCCTCCTCCCAGGCCGGGCCCACTTCGTCCGGCGTCTCCACCCTGATGCCCTTGAGGCCGATCATCGCGGCGTAGCGGGCATAGTCGAAGGCCGGCACGTCCTGCGAATCGGGAAACTTCGGATCGCCCGCCATCACGCGCTGCTCCCACGTGACCTGGTTCAGGTCGCCATTGTTGAGCACCATGATGACCAGCCGCGGGTCGCTCCAACGCTGCCAGTATTTCGCGACGTCGATCAGACTGTTGTTGCCGAGCATCTGCATGGCCCCATCGCCGACCAGGCCAATCGCGACGCGGTCGGGATAGGCGAATTTGGCGGCCATCGCATAGGGCACGCCCGGGCACATGGTCGCCAGCCCGCCCGACAGCGACGCCTTCATTCCCGGCCGCAGCTTCAGATCACGCGCGAACCAGTTCGCGACGCTGCCCGAATCTGCGCTGATGATGCAGTTCTCCGGCAAGCGCGGCGAGAGCTCCCACAGGACACGCTGCGGGTTGACGGGATCGGCGGCGCTCATGGCGCGCTCTTCCATCAGCTCCCACCAGTCGCTGACATTCTTCTCCACCTCGTCGCGCCAGGAACGGTCTTCCTTGCGCTTCAGATGCGGAATAAGGGCCTGGAGGGTCGCCGCGCTGTCACCAACCAGGTTCACCTCCATCGGGTAGCGGATGCTGAGCATGCGCCCGTCGATATCGATCTGCACCGCGCGCGCCTGGCCCTCGGGCGGCAGGAATTCGGAATAGGGGAAGCTGGAGCCGACGACGAGCAGCGTGTCGCAGCCCATCATCAGGTCGAAGCTCGGCCGGGTGCCGAGCAGGCCGATCGAACCGGTGACGAAGGGAAGGTCGTCCGGCAGAGCGGCGCGACCGAGCAGCGCCTTGGCGACACCGGCGCCCAGAAGGTCGGCAACCTTGATGACCTCCGCGCCGGCATCCAGCGCGCCGGCGCCTATCAGCATGGCAACGCGCTCGCCGCCGTTCAATATCTCGGCTGCCTGTTTCAGTTCGGCCTCGCCGGGCGCATGAGCCGGTCTGGTATAGCCCACGCCCGAAAAGAGCGCGCCGTGCTGGCGCGGCGGAGAGGACACAGCGTCCATTTCCTGCACATCGTTGGGCACGATGATGCAGGTAACCGTCCGCTCGGCCTGCGCGATCCGCATCGCCCGATCGACGAGATGACGCATCTGCGCCGGATCGGTGCACATGTGCACGTAGTCGCTGGCCACGTCCTTGAACAGCGAGATCAGGTCCACTTCCTGCTGATAATTGCCGCCGAGCGACATGCGCTTTTGCTGCCCGACGATGGCGACCACGGGCGTATGGTCCAGCTTGGCATCGTAAAGGCCGTTGAGAAGGTGGATCGCGCCCGGCCCCGAAGTGGCGAGGCAGACGCCCGTCTCGCCGGTCCATTTGGCGTGGGCGCAGGCGGCGAAGGCGGAAAGCTCCTCATGCGCGGTCTGCACGAACTCGATCTTGTCTTCCGCCCGCCCGAGGGCGCCGAGGATGCCGTTGATTCCGTCACCGGGATATCCGTAGATGCGCTTGACGCCCCACTGGTTGAGACGGTCGAGCATGAAATCGGCGACCATTGCCATTGCTGTGTCTCCTCGGCGCTCGATGATGGATTAGCTACTGGCCCAACTAGACCTGCGGCCGGAAGTTCCGCGTCATCCGTCCGCGATCGTGAAAGGCCGAAACGCTCAGCTCAAAAGCTCAACTCGAATGCTCAGCTCTCCGGCCGTATGAGCACCAGGCCGCTTTCGGGGTCGAACCGCTTCTGCAGATGCACGGGGCTTTCCGTCAGGATGATCTCCAGCGTCGGGCGCACGTGGGCCTCGGCGAGATGACCGGCGAGCGCGGTGCCGTCGCGCTTGCCGAGCACGGTATGGATATGAATGGCGCGGCTGCCGTCCGGGGCCAGCGCGACGTCTCCGTTGAGCGATGCCACCTCCACCTGCTCGTCCACCGGATTGCTGAGATAGTCCTTTTTCTCCCAGTCGAAATAGGTGATGACCGCGCTGCTGAAGGCGCCGATGGCGGAAAAGCCGGCTGCCGAGAGATCTTCGCGCTCAGCAAAATCCTTCAGGCAGGCCATCACCTCATCGCCGGTTTCCAGAACGAGCGCGTAGGTTCGCTGCCCGTTGTTCTCGGCCAGAATCCTGCTCTGCATCCAACAGCCTCCCATCGCATCTGTGGCACGTGTGGACGACACTCCGCTTCGGCACCGTCCGATCAGCAGGTAACTCTTTCCCAACGTCAGAAGGCATCCGATCGTTCCGAACTGGCCGCCGGCGGCCTTGGCTGCTTTGTCGAGGCGATGGCGTGCATTTGGCGACCTATGCCGCCGCCGAAACGCACATGAGCCGGCCCGTTGCGGTTGTTGTCGCCGGCGCTCTCACCGGCGATCGCGGCGCGGCATACATGGCAAGTAAACCGTCAGTCGTTCGGGTCGGCCGTCGGCGCGGCCATCAACTCCTCGAACGAGTAGCTGAGGTCGAGGAACGGTTCGTCCGGGCTCCAACTCACGGCATTGCTTTCGAAGGGCACCGAAAGCAGATCGGGGATTCTGGAGGCGAGTCCAGGTTGCAACACCACTGTAACCGCGCCGCCGTCTTCAATAATGAAGTCAAGGACGATGCCGAACTCCCGGTATCCGTCGGGCGCCTCGTACCGGGCGATATCACCGATCAAACCGGTGGCTCGCCACGCGCCGCCCTCCAACCGGATGGGCTCCTCCAGTTCCCGTATATCCGTCGTGATATCTTCCAGCGAAAGCGAGCGCTCCGGGATGAGTTCCTCCACCTCGTCTTCCTCGACCGGAACGAGAACACCGCGAAGCCCGTCGGCCGGATTGTTCAGCGTCGCGAGCTTTGACGGAATACTAACGTCGGTTTCGCCAATGCCCCACAGACCTCCGATTTCGGCAACGACAGCGAGCATCTCACCGGTCGGGCCAAGAAACAGGTCCGTGACGTCACCGATCTCTTCGCCATCGCCGCCATAGACCAGGTTCTGCTCGATCATCTCGCGCGCGCTTTGGACATCGCGCGATCTTAAAAGAAGCCCATACTGATCCTCCGTCAGACGCGCCACCTCCGGCAAGGCCATGCCCTGCCCCTGTGCAGGGCCCATGCCCGAACTGCAAAGGCCCAAGGCCAACCAGATCAAGGGGACGCATCTCCAGGTCATCATCACCCTCTTGGTGTGTTGTTTCTTCCGCTTCCCGCCGCGGCTCCGCGGCGGCTGGACAAAGGGCATAACCTCCAAACGAGCGCTGAGCGTCTCTGTTCCTGGAGGCGGCCAAATTGCCAGCTCGTCAGATTTTTTCGTGGGCCGGCACATATTGACGGTGACCCGGCCGGTCGTCGTTCGGCTCGGCTGGTAGTCCGGCTTCGTCCGCGAAGGCGGCGCGAGGCGACATTGATCGAATCCGCTGCCGCGCCTTCTGCAATGGATCGCGAACGGCCTTTCCGAGTTGATGCTGCATGGACCACATCCGAAATTTCCTCGCTTTGCTGCGGGGTCAGCTTTGGCCCGTGCCCGTGCTGTTCGCCTTCGGTGCCGTGGGGCTCGCTTATGTGCTGCTCAACTATGGCCACCACCTCAGTCCCAACGGCCGTATCTGGTGGGTCTACAGTGGAAATGCGGGGACCGCGCGCGACCTTCTCGGCAGCCTCCTTTCCGGGCTGATGACGATGACCTCGCTTGTCGTCTCCGTTACATTCGTAATTCTGACGCTCGCGGCAAACCAGCTTGGTCCCCGCCTGATCTCCATTTTCATGGGAGACCGGCAAATCCAGTCCGTTCTAGGGCTCTTCATCGGCACCATCCTCTATGTCATTCTGGTGTTGCGGACCCTCGATGACACCCTTGGGTCGAATGGCGTGCCTCATCTCGCCGTCACGGCGGCGAGCATGCTGACCATCCTTTGCCTGCTGGCGCTCCTTTTCTATATTCACAAGATCGCGCGCTCGATCATCGCCGACAATGTTGTGGAAGCCGTCTCGCAAGAGTTCCGCGGCACATTGCACGATATCCTGCCTGACCACGACAGCGAGGAGAACGCACGCAAGCAGCCGCTGCAAGGATTGCGTTGGCCCATGGGCATGGAAAAGGCCGGCTACGTGCAGGTGGTGGATTACGACCATCTGCTTTCGATCGCCTGCGAGGCCAATGTGCGCATCGCGGTGAAGGTCCGGGCCGGCCGCTACCTGCTGCGGGAAGGCGAGCATGTCGACATTTACAGCACTGTGCCTCCCGACGAAGAGCTACGGGAGCGGATTCGGCGTGCCTTCACAATCGGAACAGAGCGCACTTCCGCCCAAGATCCTGAACAGGGAATTCGGCAACTGGTCGAGATCGCCACCAGGGCGCTGTCTCCCGGCACCAACGACCCGTTCACGGCGATAGCGGTCATCGATAGGCTGGGTGCAGCCTTCGAGGAGATCTTTGCGCGTCACGTTCAACCACATGTGATAGAGGACAGCGACGGTGAAACGCGTATTATCGCCGACCGCAGCGATGTCGCCGACCTGCTCGCGGCGGCTTTCCATCCGATAAGACAAGCCGGCACGGCCCATCCTGCGATCCTGATCCGCATAGCGGAGATACTGGGCGATCTGGCCGCTACCACCACGGCGGCTTCTCAGCGGGAGGCCCTTTCGGGTCAGCTCACCCGGCTTGCCGAGACCGCACTGCTTGAGCATACCACGCGGCATGACCGGCAAGACATTATGGCAAGCATCAAGCGGGCCGAGAATGCGCTGACGCGTAAGCATCGGTCGGGGCACAACTAGCGCTTGGACGGTATCGCCAAATTGTCTGAGCGGCCCACCTATTTCAAGCCCATCCAACCCTGGCCCATCCAACCCTGGCGCCGGACGCGGACCACCGGGCGCATAAGTGGGCTGAACAAGGCGATCGAGGTGTCGCACAGGCCATCCCGAAAGCGCGAGAAGATGTTCGGCCGGTTCAGATCACCCCGGCAGGGCTGCTTCGGGGAGAGCTGATGGGGCGTCGGAAGCTCGTGCGGGGCTCAGCGCAGCCAGGCCCGGGGCGGCTTGCCCAGCATGCGCTTGAACATGGTGGTGAAGGCGGCGACGCTTTCATAGCCGAGCTCGAGGGCGACGGTGGTGACGGCTTCCCCGTCGGCCAATCGGGGAAGGGCTGCGAAGAGGCAGGCCTGCTGGCGCCAGGTGGACAGGCCGAGCCCGGTCTCACGCCGGAAAGCGCGGGTGAAGCTGCGGCGGCTCATGCCGGCGGCCCTGGCCCAGCCATCTATGGTGGCCCGCGCCGAGGGCGCGGCGAGGAACTGCCGGCAGAGCGCTGCAAGCCTGCGGTCGGACGGGAAGGGAAGCGCCAGCGGCCGTTCCGGGAGGCCGGAGACCTCATGCAGGAGCAGGTCCAGAATCAGCCCCGCCCTGGCCGTGCGTCGCGGCGGCAGGGGCAGCGCCACCGCCTCCACAATCAGGCTGCGCACCAGATCCGTCATGGCGACCACCCGCAGATCCGCCGGCAGGCCGTGCAGCGCATCGGGCAGGACATAGATCGACCGCATCTCGACCTCGCCCAGCATCTCGACGGCATGGTCGGTGCCGGCCGGCAGCCAGATCGCGTGTTCAGGCGGCACCATCCAGCGCCCCTTGCCGGTACTCACCATGACGACGCCCGACAGGGCGTAGAGCAGCTGCGAGCGGCTGTGCCGGTGAACCGGGACGCGGTGGCCGTCCGGATAGTCGGTGGAGACGGCAAGCACCGCGCCTTCGACCTGCTCAAGCCGGCTCAGAATCCGGTTGTGGCGGTCCTCCAGGGATGAGGCGGAGGGGCCGTGGCTGGCGGATGTCTCGTTCATGGGATGGCCCAGTTGCGAAAGTTTTCGACCAAACCACGAAAGAAGATCGCGCGCAACGGGCGTAAAGATCAGGCGCAGATCCGTATCAGATCATTTTCAGGAGCACGATCTTGGCCGACACGGCAGCCATCCGCGCCCGGTCTTCCGGGGAGACCACGGCCTATACGATCATCCTCGCGGTGAGCTTCTGCCATCTGCTCAACGATGTGATGCAGTCGCTGCTGTCGGCGCTCTATCCGATGCTGAAGGAAAGCTACGGGCTCGATTTCTGGCAGATCGGCCTTCTGACTATGGCCTTCCAGGTGACGGCGTCGCTGCTGCAGCCGCTGATCGGCATGTATACGGACAAGCGGCCGATGCCCTATTCGCTGCCGGTCGGCATGGGGTCGACGTTGGCCGGCCTGCTGTTCCTGGCCTATGCCCAGGAATATTCGTTCCTCCTTCTGGGCGCCATGCTCATCGGCTTCGGGTCGGCGGTGTTCCATCCGGAGTCTTCGCGGGTGGCGCGGCTGGCCTCCGGCGGGCGCTACGGGCTGGCGCAGTCGCTCTTCCAGGTGGGCGGCAATGCCGGCTCCGCCATCGGCCCGCTATTGGCCGCCTTCATCGTGGTTCCCAGGGGGCAGGACAGCGTGGCCTGGTTCTCGCTGGCGGCGCTGGTGGGCATGATGGTGCTCTGGCGGGTCGGCAACTGGTACAGCCGCTATTGCGCGGCCAACGGCAGACGGCCCGGCGCGGCGGTCCCGATGCTGCCGCGGCGGACGGTCGTCGTTGCACTCGTGGTGCTCACCATACTGACCTTCTCCAAGCACATCTATCTGGCAAGCCTGACGAGCTACTACACCTTCTATGTGATCCACAAATTCGGCGTGTCGGTGCAGGCCTCGCAGATATTGCTGTTCGTGTTCCTCGGCGGCGCGGCGTTGGGCACCATTCTCGGCGGGCCGATAGGCGACCGGGTCGGGGCCAAGACGGTGATCTGGTTCTCCATCCTTGGCGTCCTGCCCTTCACCCTGGCGCTGCCTTATGCCGATCTGACCTGGACTATCGTGCTGACCGGCGTGATCGGCGTCGTCATGGCATCGGCGTTTCCGGCCATCGTCGTCTTCGCGCAGGAGCTGGTGCCGGGCCGGGTCGGCATGATCGCCGGCATCTTCTTCGGCCTGGCCTTCGGTATGGCCGGCATCGCCGCGGCGGTGCTGGGGGTGATCGCCGACTGGAAAGGCATCGAGTTCGTCTTTGTAGCCTGCTCGTTCCTGCCGCTGCTGGGGCTTTTGACCATATTGCTGCCGGACACGCGCGCCGCGCGGGCGGCGGCGGGCTAACAGCTTACGAGCGATCCCCTGCGGGCTTGCGCCGCTGATGATAACGCACTAACATGTTAATCAGCAAACACATCCTTCAGGGGTTTTTCATGACCGCTTCCAGCCGCCAGAACGGCGGAACCTTCGGCATTTCCGCCGCGCTCGTCACGCCGTTCCGGGACGATTTCTCCATCGACCTGGAGCGTATGGCCGCCCATGCCACCGGCTTGCTTGCCGATGGCTGCGCCCGGGTCACTCTGTTCGGCACCACGGGCGAGGGGGCTTCGCTGTCGATGACGGAGCGGCTGAAGGCGCAATATGCGCTGACCAGCGCCGGCGTCGCGCCGGACCGGATCGTGGCCTGCGTCGGCGGAGCGGCGGTCGGCAGCGTTGCCGAGCAGGCGCTGGCCTCGCTCGATACGGGAATTCGCACCCTCCTCGTGCCGCCGCCCTATTACTTCAAGGGCGTCAGCCAGGAGGGGCTTTTCCGCTGGTATTCGGCACTGATCGGCCAGATCGCAGGTCAGTCGCCGCGCATCATCCTCTACCATATCCCGCAGGTGACCGCGGCGGCGCTGTCGCTGGAGCTCGTGCGCAGGCTGAAGGATCGGTTCGGTGAGTTCATCGTGGGCATCAAGGATTCGGCAGGCGACTGGGCGACGACCGAGGCTTTCCTCGGTGAGCGCGACCTGCAGGTGCTCGTCGGCGACGAGCGCCATCTGGCCCACGCCGTAAGGCTGGGCGGCGCGGGCGCCATCAGCGGCATGGCCAATCTCTTCCCCTCCCGGCTTGCCGAGCTCGTGGCGACCGGCAAGAACGATCCCGAACTGAGCGCGCTGGTCGACGCGGTGGTCAAGCTGCCGGTCACCCCGGCGGTGAAGGCGCTGGTGGGCGTGATGCGCGGTGAAAAAGGCTGGGACAGGGTGCGCGCGCCCCTTGATTCCACCCCCGCTTCCGACGTTGAAATGCTCAGGGAGATCTGGCAGGCGATGGGGCGGGACAAGGCTGCGTAACAAGGGGCTGCATAAGAGGCGGCATAGCGCATGAACCAGAAGGCGGGCGAGCCGACGACGCTGCGCGAGAAGGCCTATGAGACCTTCAAGGAGCGGCTGTTTTCTCGGGAGATCAGACCGGGGCAGTTCCTGTCCCAGCGCGAGCTCGTCGCCGTGACCGGCATGCCGCTGGGTGCTATCCGCGAGTTGATCCCGCGGCTGGAGGCGGACGGTTTGATCAAGACCGTTCCCCAGCGCGGCATGCAGATCGCCCATGTCGACATCGACCTCATCCGCAACGCCTTCCAGCTACGCCTGATCCTGGAGCGGGAAGCCGTGGTCAGCTTCTGCAGGGCGGCGAGCGATGCGGAGATCGCCAAGCTGCGGGAGGACCATCTGGCGGTGCAGCGGGCGGCCGTGGAAGACGGTGTGACGCCGGATCTTCTCAAGGATGCCCAGCTTATAGACTGGGCCTTCCACGACCGGATGATCGATTCCATCGGCAACGAGCTGATCTCCAGCATCTACCGCGTCAACTCGGTCAAGATCCGCGTCATCCGCCAGGAAGACACCCGCATGCTGCCGGAACTCGTCATTTCGGTGATGAACGAGCATATGCGCATCGTCGAGGCACTTGCCGCGCGCGACGAAAAAGCCGCGCTCGAAGCGCTGGAGGCGCATATCGATAGCGCCAGGCGGCGCGCGCTCGGGGTGGGGTGAGACAGACTTTGGTTTAGAGCGCCATGCATCCGTTCGGATGCATAAAGGACGCTCTATCTTTTTGTTTTCCGCATTTATGCGGACGTCAGGTGATTCCACCTGACTGCAAAATGCTTATGGGAGGGATCGGCATGAAGGCCGGCGACAAGGTTCCGTTGCGCGCGCAGGCGCCCGTGATGCTGACCCGGACGGGCTTCGGCGGCGCGCCGCTCGGCAATCTCTACCGTGCCGTCAGCGAGGAGAATGCGCAGGCGGCGCTGCGCGCGGCCTATGATGGTGGCGTGCGCTATTTCGACACCGCTCCGCTCTACGGCCTCGGCCTCTCGGAGGAGCGTTTCGGGCGTGCCCTGGCCGGCTTCGGGGAAGATGTGGCCCTTTCCACCAAGATCGGCCGCTGGCTCGAGGATTGCGCGCCGGGCGAGGTGACGCCGGCTTCCTTCGTCGACGTGCCGGAAAGGCGCTATGTGTTCGATTACACCTATGACGGCGTGATGAGGAGCCATGAGGACAGCCTGAAGCGGCTGGGGGTGGAGGCCGTTGACATATTGCTGGTGCACGATGTCGACGTCTTCACCCATGGCAGCCCGGAAGAGAGCGAGGCGAAGATGCGCGAGCTGTTCGACGGCGGCGGCTACCGGGCGCTCGCCGAGCTGAAGGATGCGGGCCGCATCAAGGCCATCGGCGCGGGCGTGAACGAGTGGCAGGTCTGCGAAAGGCTGCTCGACGAGGGCGCATTCGACTGCTTCCTGCTGGCTGGACGCTACACGCTTCTGGAGCAGGAGGCGCTGGACAGCTTCCTGCCGCGCTGCGAGCGGGACGACATCGGCATCATTCTCGGCGGTCCCTATAATTCCGGCATATTGGCGACGGGCGCGGTCGAGGGCGCCAAGTATAACTACAACGCCGCGCCGCCCGACATCCTGGAGCGGGTGCGGCGGATCGAGGAGATATGCACCGCCCATGGGGTGCGGCTGATCGAGGCCGCCCTTCAATTCGTGCTGCACCACCCCGCGGTGCGCACCGTCATCCCCGGCGCAGTCTCGGCCGAGGAAGTCAACGCCAATATCGTGCTGCTGGCGCGGGAAATTCCCACGGGCCTGTGGGCCGACCTCAAGAGCGCCGGCCTGCTGCGCGCCGACGCGCCTACTGCGGAGAATTGATCATGAACGAACCCACGGTCCCCGCGCTCGACGCCTCCGGCGTCTATCTCGGCCGGGTGGAGAGACCGGGCATCGGCCCGGCGGTGGTCACGCTGCGCGACGGGCAGCTCGTGGACATCACCTCGAAGGCGGCGCCGACCGTGCGCGACGTGATGGAGATGGACGACCCGGCAGGTTTCGTGCGGCAGGCCGACGGCGATGCGCTGGGAACGGTCGAGGAAGTCTGCGCTTCCACGCTGTCGGGCCAGGGCGTGCGCTGGCTGGCGCCCTGCGACCTGCAGGCGGTCAAGGCCTGCGGCGTCACCTTCGCCGGCTCGATGGTGGAGCGGGTGATCGAGGAGCGGGCGGCGGGCGACCCAGCGCTGGCGCAGAACATCCGCGAGCGCATCGGCGGGGCCATCGGCAAATCCCTGCGCGACCTGAAGGCCGGCTCGCCCGAGGCGGCCGCGGCCAAGAAGGCGCTGATCGCCGAGGGCCTGTGGAGCCAGTATCTGGAGGTCGGCATCGGCCCCGACGCGGAAGTCTTCTCCAAGGCGCAGGTCCTTTCCTCCGTCGGCTGGGGCGCCGATATCGGCCTGCACCCGGTCTCCAAATGGAACAATCCCGAGCCGGAAGTGGTGCTGGCGGTCAATTCGCGCGGCGCCATCCTGGGCGCGACGCTCGGCAACGACGTCAATCTGCGCGACGTCGAAGGCCGCTCCGCGCTGCTCCTGTCGAAGGCCAAGGACAACAACGCCTCCTGCGCGATCGGGCCGATGATCCGGCTTTTCGACGGGCGCTACACGCTGGATGACGTGCGCAGGGCCGAGCTCGACCTGCGGGTCGAGGGCGAGGACGGCTTCACGCTGGACGGCCATTCCTCCATGTCGGAGATCAGCCGCGACCCGGAAGACCTCGTCGCCCAGACGATCGGCCGGCACCACCAGTATCCCGACGGCTTCATGCTGTTCCTGGGCACGCTGTTCGCGCCGACCAAGGACCGCGACCACGAGGGCGAGGGCTTCACCCACAAGCTGGGCGACCGGGTCGTCATCTCCGCGCCCGGCCTCGGCGCGCTCTCGAACACCGTGCGCCTCAGCACCGAATGCCCGCCCTGGACCTTCGGGGCGGCGGCGCTGATGCGCAACCTCGCCATGCGGGGCCTGCTCTAGATCTGCAGTTGCGTTTACACGCCTGCGATCAGCCGTTCCACGGCCGGGCGATCGGGTGCGCCTTCGCGGCCGCCGAAGCGGGTGCATTTGAGGGAGGCTGCGGCGTTGGCGAAGCGGATGGCGGCGCGGGTGTCCTTGCCCTCGCCAAGCATCAGGGCGAAGGCGCCGTGCCAGACGTCGCCGGCGCCCAGCGTGTCGACCACGGTCACCTTTGGCGCGGGTTCATGGGCGATGCCGCCCTTCTCGAGCCAGAACGTTCCGCGCCCGCCATCGGTGACACAGACGAAGGCGTCGAGCCTGGCCGCAGCCTTCCGCAGGGCCTCGTCCAGCGCCTCCTCTCCGGCGAAGTCGCGCAGACCCTGAGCGGAGAAAGCCGCGTGGGAGCACAGGCCGAGCGCGTCGGCGGCCTCCGTCACCGGGGCTTCGGCGTCGATGACGCCCGGCTTGCCGCGCGCCCGGGCGAGCCGCATCAGCACTGCCGCGCCCTGCGGCCAGCGGGTGTCGGCAAGCGCGGCGTCGAAGGCTGGAACGGCGGCTTCCTCCAGCCAGTCCGCCCCGAAATCCATGTCGAGATCGCGGTAGTTAACGATCTGCCGCTCGCCCGCCGCATCGATGAAGATCGAGGAAAAGGACGAGCGCCGGCCGGCAAAGCGCTTGATCAGCCGGCAGTCGACGCTCTCGGTCGCCAGCCCGTCGAGGATCATCGTGCCGATGGCGTCGCCGCCCAGCCGCGTGGCCAGCATCGCCTCGCCGCCCAGCCGGGCGACGGCCACGGCCGAATTGGCGCCGCCGCCGCCACCCACGATGGCCGCGTCCCGGGCCCGGTACTTCTCTGGCCGGGAGGGCATTTCGTCGAGATGCATGAGAAAATCGATGACGGCCACACCCGCCGTGACAATGCGCGCCAATGGTTCCTCCGTCGGACGTTTGGTGGCTTATAGCGGTGAGGGAGGGGGTTGTCATCGTGGGGCGGGGGTTATGGCTATGATCGACCGCCGTGCCCTGCGCTACCCCCCTCTGCCCTGCCGGGCATCTCCCCCTCAAGGGGGGAGATTGGCTGTCATGGCCGGTTTCACCAATCCTTTGAAGAAGAAGCGAAAACATCGATGAAGAGAGGATCTCTCCCCTTGAGGGGGAGATGCCCGGCCCATTCGACAAGCTCAGGGCAGAGGGGGTGCGAAGGGGCTCGGCGTGAAACGCAGTCGTTGAATCAACCGAGCAGCGCGATCATCGTTTCCAAATGGCCCATGGCGCGGACGCCGTCTTCTATGGTGGGGGCGGTGTTGGGTTCGCCCTTCAGCGCCGCCACGGCATCGGCGATCAGCGCGTTGTAGCCCTTGTGGTCCTCATTGGCGGCGGCGGTGAAATTGGGCGTCCATGAGAGCGTGTCGACGTCGTTGGAAAGGCTGGCCGCCCGGTCGTCGGCTTTGAAGGGCGGGTCGCGGTAATAGGCGACGTTGATGACGTTGTTCACCTCCACCCTTGCATGGTCGCCCATGATCTGGATGGTCTCCATCGGGGTGCCGCGCGATTGCACCGTGCCCATGACGATGGTGCCGATGGCCTCGTTCTCGCAGGAAAAATTGAGATGGAACAGAAGGTGCCCGGGCGCGGGCTCCACCTTGCGCAGGGCCATCTCGGCGAAGTCGGCGCCGGTCAGCCACGGGATCAGGTCCATGTAATGCACGCAGTGATGCAGGAAAAAGCCGGTATAATCGACTTCGCCGGCGAAATAGGTGGGCGCGGTCATATAGGTGCCGGTGATGCCGAGCACCGGGCCGAACTCGGGCTTCTGCAGGACATTCCTGGCGATGCGGTTGCCGGTGGAATAGCGCTTCATGAAGCCGACCGCCACCGCCTTGCCGGCGCGCCTGGAGGCCGCGCTGATCTCCTGCGCACCCCTGCTGGTGGCCGCCGGCGGCTTTTCCAGAAAGACGGGGAGGCCGCGGCCGAGCGTCTCGATGGCGGCGGCGTGGTGGAGGTCGGGGCCGACCGCCATGCCGATGGCGTCGAGGCCCCTGTGGGCGATGAGCTCCCGGTAATCGACATAGACGTTCTTTACGCCATATTGCCGGGCGGCGCGGCCGGCGGCCTCGCCGTCGAGGTCGCAGACCGCGGCGATCTCCACGTCGTTGCGGCCAAGCTGCGGCAGAAGCATCTGCGAGGCATGGCGACCACAACCGATCCAGCCGATCTTCAGGCTCATTGGTTCACCTCCGCCAGCGCGAGGCAGGAGCGCACGAAGGCGAGCCCGGCCTTGAGCTTTTCGGTCTCGTCCTCGTGCGGCGGGCGCCAATGGGCGATCGGCAGGCCCACCCGGTCGTCGTCGCGGCGGAAAGGTTCCAGCGAGACCGGGCCTTCATAGGAGATGTCTCCCAGCGCCCGCATGATCGGCGGCCAGTCGATATGGCCGGTGCCGGGAAAACCGCGGTGGTTCTCGTTGGCCTGGAAATGGACGAGGCGGTGGCCGGCAAGGCGGATCGCGTCGGGCATGGAACGCTCCTCCATGTTCATGTGGAAAGTGTCGAGCACGATGCCGAGCCCGGCATCGGCGACGGCGTCGACGACGTGGACCGCTTGCCGCGTGGTCGAGACGATGTCGGTCTCGAAACGGTTGAGCGGTTCCAGCGCCAGCACCTTGCCGGCATCGCGAGCACGGGGAGCGGCCTGCGACAGGCCTTCCACGGTGCGCTCCTCGCGCGCCTTGCGCTCGTCCTCGCCGTGCGGGGACGGCGCGCGGCCGGCAAAGACGAGCGGTTCGCCGTAAAGGGGGCCGCCGATGATGCGCGCGCCGATCCTGTCGGCCACCTCCACGCAATAGGCAAGGTAGTCGAGCCCGCCCTTGCGGGCCGAAGGGTCGGCGCTGGCGATGGAGCGCTGAAGGTTGACGCGGGCGGCCAGCACGACGTCGAGCCCGTTATCCGCGAGCGCGGCGCGGGCCTCGGCCGGGTCGAAATCGTCCTCCGGCTCGGGCACCAGCATCTCGACGAAGTCGAAGCCGAGCGACTTGATACGGGCGAACAGCGCAAAGTGCTCGCGTGTGAAGGGGCGCACGAACTGCATGGAAATTATGCCGACGGGATTTCGCAATTTCATTTCCTCTTTTGGATTATCCATCGCCTTGCTTCAGCCCTTCACCGCGCCCTGGGTGAGGCCGCTGATGAGACGCCGCTGGACGATGAGAAACAGGATGGTGGCGGGCAGCGCGCCGACGATGCCGCCGGCGGTGAGCAGGCCCCATTCCACCTGGTATTCGCCGATCAGCGTCTGGATGGCGACGGTGATGGGCCGCACGTTTCGCCCGCCCAGCGTCAGCGCGTAGAGATACTCGTTCCAGGCGGTGATGAAGATGTAGATGCCGGTGGCCACGATGCCGGGGGTACACAGCGGCAGGATCACCCGCCACAGCGCGCCCAGCCGCGAGCAGCCGTCGGTCATGGCCGCCTCGTCGATCGATTTGGGGATGCCGTTGATATAGCTCGTCATCATCCAGACCGAGAACGGGATGGCGATGGTCGAATTGGCGATGATCAGGCCGAAATGGGTGTCGAGGATCCCCACTTTGCGCATCAGCACGAAGAGCGGCAGGATCAGGAGAACGATGGGGAACATGTTGATGACGAGGAACTGCAAAAGCAGCACCCGTTTGCCCCGGAAGGAAAAGCGCGAGAAGGAATAGGCCGCCGTCACGCTGAGCGTCAGCCCCACCACCACTGTGCCGCCGGCGATGATGAAGGAGTGCATCAGGTTCTCCAGGAAGCCGACGGTCCGGAACAGGCGGACATAGTTCTCCAGCGTCGCGCCGACCAGGGAGGGGCCGTCGGTGAACAGCCGGCTTTCCTGCGTCAGCGAGGTGATGAGCATCCACAGATAGGGGCCGAGCGTGAAGGCTAGGATCGCCAGCATCGGCAGGTCAACGGTAAGAATGCGGCGCAGCTTCGATTTCCTGCCGACCATCAGTTCACCGCCTTTCCGGCGCGCTTGAGGTAGAGGATCACGAAGCCGAGCAGCATGATCGTGAACATCACCGCCAGCGCCGAGCCGTAGCCGAAATCCAGATTGGTGCGCGACTTGATGAAGGCGTAGAGCGGCAGCGTGTAGGTGGCGTAGCCGGGTCCGCCGCCGGTCATGACGAAGATGACATCGATGGAATTGGCGACCCATATGGTGCGCAGCAGAACCGCCGTCACCAGCACGCCTGAAATGCCCGGCAGCGTGATGTGCCAGAACTGCCGCCAGGCGCTCGCCCCGTCGATGGAGGCGGCTTCGTAATAGCTGCGGGGGATCGACTGCAGGCCGGCCAGGATCATCACCGCGAAAAAGGGGAAGCCCTGCCAGGTGAGGGTGAGGATGATCGCGTAGAGCGCGGTATCGGGATCGGCGAGCCAGGGGATGGAGGTTTTAAGGATGTCCATGCGCAGCAGGAACTCGTTGAGCACGCCGTAATTGGCGTCGTAGATCCACACCCACATCAGGGCGATGACCACGCTGGGCAAAGCCCATGGGATGATGATGAGCGCGCGGGCGACGGGCCGCCAGGGGAATTTCTGGTTGAGAAGCAGGGCCGTGACCAGGCCCAGCAGCATTTGCGCGGGGACGGTGAGGCCGATCCAGATGGCGGTGTTCTTCAGCGATATCCAGAACACCTCGTCGGAAAGCGCAGTGGCGAAATTCTTGAGCCCGACAAATGCGAAGCCGCTCGGCTTCCACAGGAGATAATCGTGCAGGCTCATCCAGGCCGCCTGCGCCATCGGCAGGAAGACGATGGCGAGCGTGACCAGCACCGCCGGCGACAGCATCGCGTAGGGCAGCACGCGGCGGGCGAGCGAGGCCCGGCCGCCCTTGGGAGGGGCCCCGGCTGCTGTAATGGAAAACGGTGTGTCGGTCATGATCGCTGGATTTCCGCGGCTGGCATCAGATCGAACTCTTCGTCGTGTCCCCGTCCTGAGCGTGTCGGAGGCAGGGCTATCGCATACGGTGTTGCCGGCTCCGCCGGCGACCGCCACCCTCAATCCCTCCCCTCAAGGGGGAGGGAGGAAGGGCACAGCGCCCCTTGTGCGGTAGCCCTGCCGGCCGCAAGCCTACGGGTTGTAGAGCGCGTCGATCGCCTCGTTCATCTGCCGGGCGGTGATCTCGCCGGTGAGCGCGCGCTGCATGTTGACCGGCCAGACCGTGTTCACGAAGTCGGAGGTCTCCGGCACGTTCGGCAGCAGCTCGGCGAAGGGCAGGGAATTGACCGTGGCGTCGACGAAACGCTTTTCATGCAGCGTCCAGGAGGCCGAATCCGTCCTGGTGACGGGAAGCTGGCCGGTGGCCTCGTTGAAGAGCGCGTTGTTGCCGGCGCTGGACAGGAACGAGATCCATTTCCAGGCCGCTTCCTTGTTCTGCGCCGAGGACAGGATCGCGGTGGATTCGTCGCCAAAGGCGGTCCAGCGCCCGCCGCCGCATTCCGGCACAGTGGTGGCCGACACCTTGTCGCCCAGCGCCTCGACCATGTCGGCGGACGATCCGATATGGTGGATCGTCATGGCCGTCTTGCCGGCCTGGAACGCGCCGATCACCTCCTTGAAGCCGTCATTGGGGGCAGATGGCGGGAAAACCTTGTCCTCGCGGAAGAGGTCCACCACGAACTGAGTGCCGGCGATAGCCTCCTCGGTCAGCATGCCGCCCGGCTCGAAACTCACGTCGCGCGATAATACGAAGCTGCCCCAATGGTCATGGCCGCCCTTGCCGCCGCGGAATCCGAAGCCATAGATATCTGGCTGGCCGTCGCCGTCGGTGTCGCGGGTGAGTTTCATTGCGACATCGCGGAACTCGTCGCAGGTTCCGGGCACTTCGAGGCCAAGCTCATCGAGCATGTCCTGGCGATAGTAGAGATACAGAACGACATACTGGATCGGCAGGTAATAGGTGTTGCCGTCGGACGCCTTGGTCAGGTCGAGCAGGTTGTCGAGCAGGTCAGCCTTGCCCTCCCATGCCTCGACCATCTCGCCGATAGGCTCCAGCGCCCCCATTTCGAGAAGGCGCGGCTGGGCGAACATCTTGACCATCGCCGCGTCCGGTGCGTTGCCGGCGACGATCGAGGTGTAAAGATTGTCGTAGTAGCTGTTCCAGGGGATGTTCTCGGCCTCGATCCTGATGCCGGGGTTCTCCTCCTCGAACTTTTCGACCAGCGCCGACATGGGATTGTCGGCATTGTCGAAATGGTACCAGAAGCGGACGGTTTCGTCGGCCTGAGCACTGCCGGCGCCAAGTATGGTGCCTGCCGCCAGCGCGGCCGCAAGGATGGTGCGTTGCATGTTCTGTCTCCTCCATTCGAGTGTTTTTATCATTTGCTTGCGCCCGCCATTTCACGGAAGGCGAACGCTGCCTCGCTCGTGGCCGTGCGGGCTTCGGCCAAATCCAGGCTCATCTGCATGAAGCCATGGACGACGCCCCGGTGAATGCGCAGACGGTCGGTCCTGCCGAGAGCCGTCAGTCGCGCATGAAGGTTTTCGCTGTCGGACCGCAGAGGGTCGATGCCGGCGGCGTTGAGATAAAGCGGCGGCAGCGCGGCCAGCGCCGCGTCGGCCGCGCGCAGGGGCGCGATTAGCGGATTGGCGCGGGCGGCGGGGTCGGGGGCATACCAGTTCCAGTAGCGCATC
Source organism: Nitratireductor luteus (assembly GCF_026162365.1). GTDB lineage: Bacteria > Pseudomonadota > Alphaproteobacteria > Rhizobiales > Rhizobiaceae > Chelativorans > Chelativorans luteus. The sequence goes on from NZ_JAOANW010000006.1 coordinate 322,257, forward strand.
ATCTTGCCGCGCGTCAGGCCCGGCCCGCAGGCGTGCTCCAGATAGGATTGCGAGCCGAAGTCGGCATCATAGGCACCGTAGAACAAAAGACCCTGGTCCGGCGCGGGCCGGCTTTCCGCCTGCTCGTGGAGCATCAGTGCCAGCGCCAGATTGGCGCCCGCGCTGTCGCCGGCGACGGCGACCGGGCCGTCCACGGCGCCGAGCGGCGACGTGCCGGCCCTCACCTGCCGCCATACGACCACGCAATCGGCAAGACCGGCGGGGAAGGGATTCTCGGGCGCCAGGCGGTAGGAGATCGACAGGACCGGCACACCGGCTTCGACCGCCAGCAGCCTGGCGGCGCGCTCATGGGTGTCGATGCTGCAAAAGGCCCAGCCGCCGCCATGGATGAAGAAGATCAGCCCTGATGCTGCCCGCGCGGGTGTGAATAGCCGGCAGTCGATGGCGCGGCCATCCTCGACCGGCACAGACAAATCGGTGCAGCGCTCGAGCGCGGGCAGGTCGCGGTTCCACCGGACATTGGCGGCGGCGGCCATGGCCCGGCCTTCGGCGGGCGGCAGAAGGGTCGGGTCGCCCAGCCTGCCATCCTCGCGCGCCAGCCTTTCGATAACAGCCTGCATCTCGGGCGAGGGGACGTTCGCGAGAGCGTCCATCAGGCGGGCGCTCCGGGCTTGGCGACGATATGCGGTCCGAGGTCGACGATGGTCGTGATGTGATGGGACAGCGCCTCCACGGCCTTGGCCGTATCGCCGCTATCGAGTGCCTCGATGATGGCGAGGTGCCTGTCAGCCGTCTCGCGCAGGGCGCGATTGGGCTCGGAATTGAGGATCTTGTAGCGGTGGTTGTGGATGAGGCAGCGCCGCAGGATGGGTCGGATCGAAGGCAGGTCCGCAGCTTCGTAAAGCTGGAGGTGGAAGCTGCGGTCGTGGAGCGACAGAAGATATTCGTCGCCGTCACCCGCGGCAGACTGCATCGCTTCGATCTCGGCTGTCAGCTTGCGCTTCAGGCGCAGGTCGTAGCGCTCCATCACGCGGGTCACTCCCCGGCATTCGATGTCGTGACGCACGAGGATGAGCTCGCGCGCGTCGTCGCCCCGGCAGTCGGCGACATGGGTGCCGCGATGGGCCATGCGGTGGACGAGGCCCTCTTCCTGCAACTGCAGGAGAGCCTCGCGGATGGTGCTCTGGCTGCAGGCGAAGCGCTGGGCCAGCTCCAGCTCGAGGATGGTTTCGTTGGGCGCTAGGTCGCCCAGCACGATGTCGCGCTGCAACTGCTCGAAAATGATGGCGCTGCGCCGGTTCGAGCGGGCGCCCGGCTTCTCCGAAAGCCGCCTCGCGCCGTCGCCGGCAGCGTCGGGATCGAAATTTTCGAGCGCCATGCGCTTCGCCCCCTTGCGTAACGTTATCGTTATCGATAATTAATCGATATTGCGGACGGGATGCAAGAGGCTTCCTGAAATTATCTGCCGCGAACGAAGAATGACCGGCTGCGGGGCAGCGATGGACCGAAGCGTGAGCCCTTGGCGAACGGACGGTCGGGAGGAGGCACATGGCGAGCGTCACGCTGGAAAAGATCGTCAAGGACTACGGCAAGTTTCGCGCCGTCCACGAGGTGGACCTCGATATCCGCGACGGCGAGTTCGTCGCCCTTGTCGGCCCGTCCGGCTGCGGCAAGAGCACGCTCTTGCGCATGGTGGCGGGCTTGGAGGAGATTTCGGGCGGACGCATGCTGATCGGCGACAGACTGGTCAACGAGGTGGAGCCGCGCGGCCGCGACGTGGCCATGGTGTTCCAGGATTATGCGCTCTATCCGCATATGTCGATTGCCGAGAATATCGGCTTCGGCCTCAGGATGCGCGGCGTGGCGAGGGGCGAGATCGAGCGCCTGGTGGCCGAGGCGGCGTCGATCCTCCAGATCGAGGATTTGCTAGGCCGCAAGCCGGGACAACTCTCAGGCGGCCAGCGCCAGCGGGTGGCGATGGGACGCGCCATCGTGCGCCGGCCCAAGGTCTTCCTGTTCGACGAACCGCTTTCCAACCTCGATGCCAAGCTGCGCGTCGACATGCGCACCCAGATCAAGCGCCTGCACCAGATGCTGGCCACTACCACCATCTATGTGACCCACGACCAGGTGGAGGCGATGACGCTGGCCGACCGGGTGGTGATCCTGAAGGACGGCCGCATCATGCAGGCGGGCGCGCCGAACGAGGTCTACGCCAGGCCCAACAGCCGGTTCGTCGGCGAGTTCATCGGCTCGCCGCAGATGAACATGCTTGCCGCCCGCGTCGACCGCGCCGGACGGAGCCCCGCCATCCGCTACGGCGCTTTCAACGTGCCGCTCAGCGATGTCGAGGCCGCGGACGGAGCCGAGGTGGTGCTGGGTTTCAGGCCGGAGCATCTGCAGGTCTGTGCGCCCGAACGGGCAAGCTTTGCCGCCGTGGTGGACGTGTTCGAGCCGCTCGGCTCCGATACGCTTGCCGTGTGCATGCTGGAGGGAGCCGAGATCACCGCGCGGCTGGACCCCGAGCTGCCGCTGGAAAAGGGCGGGACGCTGCACTTTTCCGTGGACCCGGCGCGGATACATCTTTTCGATGCGCAGAATGGTGCGAGGCTGGCCTTTCAGGCTTGAGTGCCGCTATGCGGCCAGGCGCAGATCCTGCATTACTTCGGCGGCGAGCGTGAAGGATTTCACCCGGGCCGCATGATCGTGGATCTGGCCGGTGAGGATCAGCTCGTCGGGCTGGTGGCGCTCGATGAAGCCCTGAAGGCCCTTCCGCACCGTTTCCGGCGAGCCGGCGGCGGTGCAGGCGAGCGCCTGGTCGACCATGGCGCGGACCGCCGGGTCCAGATGGGCGTCGATGTCGTGCACGGGGCGGGGCAGGGGGCCCGGCTTGCCGGTGCGTAGATTGGCGAAGGCCTGCTGCATGGAGGTCTTCAGGAAAAGGCCTTCCTCGTCGGTGTCGGCGGCGAAGACGTTCAGCGCCATCATGAAATGGGGCTTGTCGAGCTGCGCCGAGGGCCGGAAGGTCTCGCGATAGACGGCGACCGCCTGTTCGAGCGCGGCCGGCGCGAAATGCGAGGCGAATGCGTAGGGCAAGCCCAGATGCGCGGCAAGCTGCGCGCCGTAGAGGCTGGATCCCAGAATCCATACCGGCACATGAGTGCCGATGCCGGGAATGGCGCGCACCTTCTGGCCGGGCTCGCCGTCGCCCAGATACGCCATCAGCTCCATCACGTCCTGCGGGAAGCCCTCGCCATTTTCCAGGCTGCGCCGAAGCGCCCGCGCCGTCGGCATGTCCGTGCCCGGCGCGCGGCCAAGGCCGAGATCGATGCGTCCGGGATAGAGCGTGGCGAGCGTGCCGAACTGCTCGGCGATGACGAGCGGCGCGTGATTGGGCAGCATCACCCCGCCCGCGCCGACGCGGATGCGCCTGGTCACGGCCGCGACCTGCCCGATCAGCACAGCGGTGGCCGCGCTGGCGATGCCCGGCATGTTGTGATGCTCGGCCAGCCAGTAGCGCGTGTAGCCGGCAGCTTCCGCCTTGCCTGCTAAATCCAGTGCGTTGGCGAGCGCGTCGGCAACCGAAGCGCCTTCGGGAACGGGGGCAAGGTCGAGGACGGAGAACGGGATCATGGGTGGGCTCCCTATTGCCTGATCGGCATATATGGACATTCGCGCCGCCAGGTGAAAGAGCTGCCGGCACGCCGGCCTCGATGATCCTTCACGAGCCGGAGCCGCGTTCCCTGGTGCTGGCCCCCGTGCCGGCAAACAGCTCGACCACCGCGTCCTGCGCCACCGCGATGTGATATCTGAGCGCCGCCAGCAGCCGGTCGCGGTCGCCTTCCTTGAGCGCTTCAAGGATGGGTTCGTGGGTGCCGGCGAGGCGGTGGGGGTCGTCGTAGAGCTTGCCGATGAGCGTGATGCCGCAACGCATTTCGGTGGCGAGCTCGTCATAGACCCTGAGCAGCCTTCTGTTGCCGCTTGCCTGGCAGAGCATGCGGTGGAAGGTGAAGTCCTCGAAGATCTGCTGCTCGAAGGAGCCCTGGTCGGCCAGCGTGTACATTTTCTCGATCTGGCGCTCCAGCCCGGCGATGTCGGCAGGGCCGATGCGGTCAATGGCAATCGAGGCGGCGTGGAGCTCCAGGCCGATCCGCAACTCGTATATGTCGCGCAGATCCTCCGCTTCGAGGGTGCGCACGAAAAAGCCACGGCGCGGGCTGGAGACGACGAGGCCCTGGCTTTCCAGCAGGCGGGCGGCCTCGCGGATGGGCGCGCGGCTGGTGCCGAACTCGCGGGACAGCTGCAGCTCCGTCAGGCGGGCGCCGGGCTTGAGCCGGCCGGTGACGATGGCCTCGGTAATCTGGCGCGCGATCTGGGTGACGAGGTCGGTGGCGGTGACGACGGAGAACAGGCGCGCGTCGCCGGGGGCGCCGATTCGGTCCGCACCTTGCCGGTCCCTGTCTTGATCGCCGGGTCTGTCGTCCATCGGCCTCGTTCCCGTTCATGCCCTCGGTCTGCTTTCGGCGGACCTTCCCAAATTGCAGGACTTCGCGCTGCTGGCGCGAGGACCTTGACGAGTATTTCTGAATTTTTGCCGATTGTCGACAATTGACATGATGGAGCCGCTGTGGTTGCCTGACTGCTCTTGGCGGGTTCGCCGCGCCGAACGGCCTTGGTCCTGGAATCGAGGGCTCGGAAGCGCCTTGCGCTTTCCGGTGTTCCACCAGAAGGGGAATTAGATGACCGCGCACAGCCGACTTGCGGATACGCAGAAGCACTCCAGCAACGTCAACGAGGCCCAGCCGCGCGAGCGCATCGAGCTTGCGGCTGCCTATCGGCTGATCGCGCATTACCACCTGGATGACAGCATATTCACCCACATCTCCAGCCGCGCGCCGCGCGAGGAAGGCGAGCATGCCTTCCTCATCAACCCGTTCGGCCTGCGCTTCGACGAGGTGACGGCATCGAGCCTGGTGACCGTCGACATCAATGGCGACATCCTGCGCGACGACCATGGCGCGGGCATCAACAAGGCCGGCTTCACCATTCACAGCGCCGTCCACGCCGCGCGGCCCGATGTGCACTGCGTGCTGCACACACATACGGTGGCCGGCGTCGCCATCTCCTCGATGGAGGAGGGCATACTGCCGCTGAATCAGTGGTCACTGCAGTTCCACAAGCGCGTCGCCTTCCACGACTATGAGGGCATCGCGCTGGACCTCGGCGAGCGCGAGCGCCTGGTGGCCGATCTCGGCGACCGCAATGTGATGATCCTGCGCAATCACGGGCTGCTCACCTGCGGACGCACGGTGGGCGAGGCCTTCGCGCTGATGTTCAACATGGAGCGCGCCTGCCGGGCGCAGCTTGCCATCATGTCGTCCGGCGGCACGCCGCGACTGATCGACGAGGCCCTGGCGGAAAAGACCGCCCGCCAATACGAGGGCTGGGACGAGCACCAGACCGGCAACAAGCCGGACCCGCAGTGGGACGCTTTCCAGCGCCTCGCCATCAAGCACTATCCGGACCTCGTGGATTGATAAGGGTGATCTGACGGGGCAGACGGACAAGCAAAGCCAATCGGACCGGCGAAGAAGAGGCAATCAGCCCGCGGGACCGGCAAAAAAAGGGGAACGACAGCCATGCTGAAAAGACTGACGACACTCGCGGCGGCCCTCCTGGTCTCCACCGCCCTTCACGCCGAGCCGGTTTCCGGCGGGCGCGCCAATGTGGTGATCCAGCCCGAACCGCCGAGCCTGATGGTCGGTCTGGTGCAGAATGGGCCGACCCAGATGGTGGCCGGCAACATCTATGAGGGACTGCTCCGCTACGATACAGATCTGCAGCCGATGCCGCAGCTCGCAAAATCGTGGGAGGTCTCCGAGGACGGGCTGACCTACACGTTCAAGCTGCACGACAATGTGAAGTGGCACGACGGCGAGCCGTTCACGTCGGCCGATGTCGTCTTCTCCGCCGACAAGTTCCTGCGCGAGACCCATGCGCGCCTGCGCACCTCGCTCGAACATGTGGAATCGATCACCGCGCCGGACGACACGACCGTCGTCTTCAAGCTCAAGCAGCCCTTCGGCCCCTTCATGGGCATCTTCGAGGTCGGCACCATGCCGATGATCCCGAAGCACATCTATGAAGGCACGGACTACGAGAACAACCCCGCCAACAACACGCCGATCGGCACCGGCCCGTTCAAGTTCGAGGAATGGGTGAAGGGCTCGCATATCCGTCTCGTCAGGAACGAGGACTATTATGAGGAGGGCCTGCCCTATCTCGACGAGATCTACTGGCATGTGATCCCGGATGCCGCCTCCCGCGCGGTCGCCTATGAGACGGGCGTGGTCGATATCCTTCCGGGCGGTTCGGTAGAGAATTTCGACGTCCAGCGCATCGCCGCGATGGACAATACCTGCATCACCGACAAGGGCTGGGAGTATTTCGGACCCCATTCGTGGATGTGGCTGAACAACCGCGAAGGCCCGACCGCCGACAAGCGTTTCCGGCAGGCGGTCATGTATGCGATGGACCGCGAGTTCGCCAAGAGCGCGCTGTGGAACGATCTTGGCAAGATCGCCCAAAGCCCTGTTTCCTCCTCCACCCGCTTCTTCACCGACGACGTGAACAAGTATGATCACGACCCGGAGAAGGCGAAGGCGCTTCTGGAAGAGATGGGCTACGACGGCGAGACCGTGCGCCTTCTGCCGCTGCCCTATGGCGAGACCTGGCAGCGCTGGGCCGAGGCGGTGAAGCAGAATCTCGGCGAAGTGGGCATCAATGTCGAGATCGTCGCCACGGATGTGGCCGGCTGGAACCAGAAGCTGGCCGAGTGGGACTACGACATGGCCTTCACCTATCTCTACCAGTATGGCGATCCGGCGCTGGGCGTTGCCCGCACCTACATCTCCAGCAACATCGCCAAGGGATCGCAGTGGAACAATGTCGAAGGTTATGAGAACCCGAAGGTCGACGAACTGTTCGCGCAGGCCGCGGTCGCCGTGACCAAGGAGGAGCGCCAGCAGCTCTATACGGAAGTCCAGCAGATACTGACGGAGGACGTTCCGGTCGCCTGGCTTCTGGAACTCGGCTTCCCGACCATCTACCGCTGCAACGTCAAGGATCTGGTGACCACGGCCATCGGCGTCAATGACGGGTTCAAGAACGCTTACATCGAAGAGTGAGATCGGCGGATCTGTTTGCGTTTGCGCCCTTCGCGCCCCCCCTCTGTCCTGCCGGACATCTCCCCCTCAAGGGGGGAGATCAGCCTTCATAGCTGTTGCGCTTTTCCTGCAGCGGTTGGAGAGCGGCGAAGCCAGTCGTGACAGCTAATCTCCCCCCTTGAGGGGGAGATGCCTGGCAAGGCAGAGGGGGGTGAACAGGCGCATACCGTCGACGTTAGCCACCAGTGAGGCTCGAGCCAGTAACCCATGCTACGCTTTATCCTGATGCGACTGGGCAAGGCGGTGATCATCCTGATCGCCATCCTGATCCTGAACTTCTTCCTCATCCACGCCGCGCCCGGCGACCCGGCCGCCGTGATGGCGGGGGAGGCGGGGGCGGCCGACGAGAAATTCATCGCCGATCTGCGCGCGCGGTTCGGCCTCGACAAGCCGCTCCTCACGCAACTCGGCATCTATCTCGGCGGTGTGCTGCAGTTCGACCTCGGCTTTTCCTACCGGCAGCAGATGCCGGTGGCCGACCTCATCTTTTCGCGCCTGCCGGCGACGCTGCTTCTGACCATGACGGCGTTCGTCATCTCGTTGCTGCTTGGAACATTGGCGGGTGTGCTGGCCTCGGCGCGGGTTGGCAAATGGTCCGACACGCTGATCTCCACCCTGGCGCTCCTGTTCTATGCCACGCCGCTGTTTTGGGCGGCCTTGATGGCGGTGCTTCTGTTTTCCGTCACGCTCAACTGGCTGCCGGGCTTCGGCTATGAAACGGTGGGGGCGAACTATACCGGCTTCAGGCGCGTTCTCGATATAGGCCAGCATCTCATCCTGCCGGCGACCACGCTCGGCCTCTTCTTCATGGCCGTCTACATGCGCATGACGCGCGCCTCGATGCTGGAGGTGAGCCAGCTCGATTTCGTCAAGACGGCGCGCGCCAAGGGGCTGAGGTCCGGCATCATCCAGCGCCGCCACATCTTCCGCAACGCCATGCTGCCGGTCGTGACTCTTGCTGGCCTGCAGGCGGGGCAACTGGTGGGCGGTGCGGTGCTCACCGAGACGGTGTTCGCATGGCCGGGGATCGGGCGGCTGATGTTCGAGGCGCTGGCACAGCGCGATTACAACGTGCTGCTCGGCGTGTTCTTCATCTCGTCGGCCATGGTGCTTCTGTTCAATCTCATCACGGACATTCTCTACCGGTTCGTCGATCCAAGAATACGGGTGGGCTGACATGGCTGATTTCTGGAAACGCTTCTCCCGCAATCGCGGCGCCGTCATCGGGGTCGTGATCCTGGTCATCGTGCTCGTGGTGGCGATCCTGGCACCGGTGCTCTTTCCGCAGTCGCCCTGGCGCATGGTCCAGCGGCCGTTCCTGGCGCCCCTCGACATGCCATCCCATCCGCTCGGTACGGACGCCTTGGGCCGGGACGTTTTGACGGGGCTGGCCTATGGCGCCCAGGTGTCGCTGCTGGTGGGGCTTGTCTCGACCGTGGCGGCGCTCCTGATCGGCATTCCCATCGGGGCGCTGGCCGGCTATTTCGGCGGCTGGGCGGACGATGCGCTGATGCGCTTTACCGAGTTCTTCCAGACGGTGCCGAGCTTCGCGCTGGCCATCGTGCTGGTGGCGATCTTCCAGCCCAGCATCTATTCCATCGTCGCGGCCATCGCCATCGTAAGCTGGCCGCCGGTGGCCCGTCTGGTGCGCGGCGAGGTGCTGTCGCTGCGCTCCCGCGAATATGTGGAGGCGGCGATCCTTTCGGGGCAGACCAGCGGCACGATCATCCTGCGGCAGGTGCTGCCCAACACGATCTCGCCGATCATCGTTCTGGCGTCGCTGATGGTGGCCACCGCGATCCTTTTGGAATCCTCGCTCTCCTTTCTCGGGCTGGGCGACCCCAATCTGATGTCGTGGGGATACATGATCGGGGCGGCACGCACCGTCATCCGGCAGGCCTGGTGGCTTTCCTTCTTCCCCGGCGTCGCTATCCTGCTCACCGTCCTGGCGCTCAACCTGATCGGCGAAGGCCTCAACGACGCGCTCAATCCGCGTCTGGCGCGAAAGGGGAAATAGCGATGAGCGATCCTGTCCTTCGCATCGAAAACCTGCGCATCGCGCTTCCCGAAGGAGCCGACCGCGACTATGCCGTCGACGATGTCAGCTTCGAGCTGAACGCCGGCGAGATCCTGTGCATCGTGGGGGAATCGGGTTCCGGCAAGTCCATGTCGGCCAATGCCATGATGGGATTGTTGCCCGATCTCGTGCGCCCGGTCGGCGGCAGCATCCTGTTCGACGGCGTCGACCTCCTCACGCTGAGCGAAGCCCAACTCCTGGATCTGCGCGGCCGGCGCATCGCGATGATTTTTCAGGAGCCGATGTCGGCACTCAACCCGCTGATGCGGGTGGAGGATCAGATCGCCGAAGTGTTCGAGGCGCATAATCTGCTTACCGCGAAGGAGCGCTCGGCCCGCGCCATCGCGCTGTTGACGGAAGTGGGCATTCCCGATCCGGAAAAGGCGGCGCGGGCCTATCCGTTTCAACTCTCCGGCGGGCAGCGCCAGCGGGTGATGATCGCCATGGCGCTGGCGCTGGAGCCGGAAATCCTGATCGCCGACGAGCCGACCACGGCGCTCGACGTCACCACCCAGGCGCAGATCCTGGAGCTCATCCGCAATCTGCAGGAAAAGCACGGCATGGCGGTGATGTTCATCACCCATGATTTCGGCGTGGTGGCCGAGATCGCCGACCGGGTGGCGGTGATGCAGTATGGCAGGATCGTCGAGACGGGCTCGGCGGACGCGGTGCTGGACGATCCGCAGCATGATTATACGCGCAAGCTGATTGCCGCGATCCCGAAGCTCGCCACGGACCGCGAGCAGGATGCCATCGGCAGACAGAAGGTGCTGGAAGTGGAGGGCCTGTCCAAGACCTATGTCACCGGCGGCGGCCTGTTCGGCGGTAACAAGCGGGTGGTCAAGGCGGTGCAAAATGTCAGCCTGACGTTGGCGGAGGGGGAGACGCTCGGCATTGTGGGCGAGTCCGGCTCGGGCAAATCGAGCGTCGGGCGCTGTCTCGTGCGCCTGATGGCGCCGGACGCGGGAACGGTGCGGCTTGCCGGTCAGGACATGGCAAAGCTGAGCGGCAGGGCGCTGCGCGAGGCGCGCAAATCGATCCAGATGATTTTCCAGGACCCCTATGCCTCGCTCAATCCGCGCTCCAAGGTCGGCCGCATCATAGCCGAGGGGCCGATGGCGCATGGCGTGCCGAAGGCGGAGGCCTATGCGCGGGCCGTCGAACTACTCGAACTGGTGGATCTGGATGCGCTCTCCATCGACCGCTATCCGCACGAGTTCTCCGGCGGTCAGCGGCAGCGCATCGGTATCGCCCGCGCCCTGGCGCTGGAGCCGCGGGTGATCATCGCCGACGAGGCCGTCTCCGCGCTGGACGTTTCCATCCAGGCGCAGGTGCTCGACCTATTGGCCGAGCTGAAGGAAAAGCTCAATCTGGCGCTGATCTTCATCACGCACGATCTGCGCGTCGCCGCGCAGATATGCGACCGGATCGCGGTGATGCAGATGGGTGAGGTGGTGGAGATGGGGCCGGCGCGCGCGATCTTCGAGAATCCGCAGAATGCTTATACGCGAACCTTGATCGAGGCCATTCCCGGCCGCGAGAAAGAATTGGCGGCGGCGGGGTGAGGGTGATTTTCGGTGGCGCCAAGCCATCCCCCATCTGCCCTGCCGGGCATCTCCCCCTCAAGGGGGAGATTATCTTTTCCTCGATGTTTCGCTTCTTCTTCAAGAGTTGGCGAAGCAGATCACGACAGCCAATCTCCCCCCTTGAGGGGGAGATGTCCGGCAGGAGAGAGGGAGCAATTTGGGCGCAGTCAATAAACGATCAGGAAAACCAAAGTGGACGAACAACTTACCCGAAAGATACTCGCCGCCGTCGATGAAGGCTTCGAGGAGCAGATAGCTTTCACCGAAGACCTGATCCGCTTCCCTTCCCTGCGCGGCGAAGAAAAGCCGGCTCAGGACTTCGTGCACAAGGCGCTGGTGGATCGCGGATACGACGTGCGCACCTTCAGGATCGACGAGGACAAGATAAGGGACCATCCGGGCTTTTCACCCGTCGCCATCGACTATTCCGATGTTGTCAACGTCGTCGCCACCCATCAGCCGCGCGCGGAAAAGGGAAAGTCGCTGATCCTCAACGGCCATATGGATGTCGTGCCGGAAGGCCCACACGACATGTGGGAGGTCTCGCCGCCCTATGAGCCGAAGCGGGTGGGCGATTGGCTTTACGGGCGGGGCGGCGGCGACATGAAGGCCGGCATCGCCGCCAATATCTTCGCGCTCGACGCGCTGCGCCGCATCGGCCTTCAGCCGGCGGCCAGGGTGCATGTGCAAAGCGTGGTCGAGGAGGAATGCACAGGCAACGGCGCGCTGGCCTGCCTCGTCGAAGGCTATACGGCCGACGCCGCCATCATCCCCGAGCCGGAGGACGAGATGCTGGTGCGGGCCAATTGCGGCGTGCTGTGGTTCGAGGTGCATGTGGCGGGCCACCCGGTGCATGTGCGCGAGGCGGGCACCGGCGCCAACGCCATCGAGGCAAGCTTCCGCGTCATCGAAAGCCTGAAGCGGCTTACCGCGGACTGGAACGGGCAGAAGGCGAACTATCCCTATTTCGCCGAGCTGGACCATCCGATCAACTTCAATGTCGGCAAGATCGAAGGCGGCGACTGGGCCTCGACCGTTGCGGCCTGGTGCAAGCTTTCCTGCCGCATCGCCATCTATCCGGGCGACGACCCCAAGGAGCGCGCGGCCGAGATCGAGGCGCATCTGGCGCGCGAACTGGCGGACGATCCCTTTCTCGGCAATCGCTCGCCGCAGGTGACGTGGAACGGCTTTTTCGCACGCGGCTATATCCTGGAGGAGGGAAGCGACGCGGAGACCGCGCTGGCCGAGGCGCATCGCCGGGCGACGTCCAGCGAATTGAAAAGCTTCGTCACGCCGGGCTATCTCGATGCGCGCGTCTTCGTGATCTATGCCGGCATGCCATGCCTCGTCTACGGCCCTATTACCGAGAACATCCATGGCTTCGACGAGCGGGTGAGCCTTTCGTCGATCAAGCGCGTCACCGGGTCCATCGCCCTCTTCATCGCCGACTGGTGCGGCGTCGAGCCGGTCGAGGCCGGAAATGGGTGAACCGATCGAGGGCGTCTATCTGAGCGCCGCGTTCGATCTCGAAGAGATGTTCGCGCGCTATTTCGAGCCACACCGCGACCGCGTCCGCCTCAGGCGGCCGGAGGCGATAGACGATCCGCTAAAGGTGCGCTTCGCCCTGGCATGGCGGCCGGCGGCGAACGCCTTCGCGCCCTATCCGGCTCTCAGGCTCGCCTGCTCTATCGCGGCGGGCGTCGACAGCATCGTCAACTGCCCGAGCCTGCCCAAGGATGCGGTGGTGGCGCGGGTGCGGGACGAGAACCAGGCCGATTTCATGGCCGGGTTCGCCGCCTGGCACGTGGTCTGGCACCATCGCAACATGCGCCATCACATTGTTCATCAGGCCCGCCAGGAGTGGGCGCGGCAGGGCATCGACAGCTTCGTGCCGCCGCGCGATTGCACGGTTGGCATCCTGGGTTTCGGGCTGATGGGCAGGGCCATCGCGCGGGCCGTGACGGGTATGGGCTTCAAGGTGGCGGCGGCGGTGCGCAATGCCCCGGCTGCGCCCATGGCGGGCGTCGAATACGAGGCCGGGACGGATGCGACGATGCGCGTTGCCGCGCGCTCCGACCTCCTGATCAACGTGCTGCCGCTGACAGCGGAGACGCGAGGCCTCCTCGATGCGCGCTTCTTCGCCGCCATGCCGCGGGGGTCGGTGCTCATCCAGCTCGGGCGGGGCGAGCATCTCGTTGAGCGGGACTTGCTGGCGGCGCTCGACGCCGACCATCTGCGGGCGGCTTCGCTCGATGTCTTCGAGCGCGAGCCGCTGCCGCCTGAGCACCCATTCTGGCGTCATGACCGCGTTCTGGTCACGCCCCATCAGGCCAGCGAACCCTCGTCGGTTCTGATGGCCGCCCAGGTTGCGCAGGCAGCGCAGGATGTGGTGGCGGGCATGGTGCCGGAAACGATGGTGGATCGGGCGAGTGGGTACTGATGTGAAGCGGGGGTCTTTCCCTGCAGGTGAAACGAGAACGACATGAAAGCCATATTCGACGAGCGGCAGCTGAGGCACGATCCCGAGCGATATTTCAGGCGGGGGGCCTATATCAGCCATCCCGAACAGCCCGAGCGCGCCATCCTCATCCGCGACATGCTGTTGCGGAACGGCTTTGTGATAGAAGCCCCGCGCGATTTCGGTGAGGCGCCGATCAAGGCGGTCCACGATGCGGGCTATGTCGATTTCTGGAAGGATGCCTGGCGGCGCTGGCGGGCGGAGGCGGGCGATCAGGAGCCGATCCCCAATTGCCACCCTGGCCGCCGCGCCGGCCGGCCTTCCTCCTCCGTTTTCGGCCAGCTCGGCTGGTATGCGACGGACACTTCCGTGCCGATGCGGGAAGGCACCTGGGATGCGGTCTACTGGTCGGCGCAGACGGCGCTCGAAACCGCGGCGCGCGTGAAGGCGGGCGAGCGTGCGGTCTATGGCCTGTGCCGCCCGCCCGGCCACCATGCCCTGCACGATGCCTCCAACGGCTTCTGCGTCTTCAACAATGCGGCCATCGCGGCGCAGAGCCTGCGCGAAAAATTCTCGCGGGTGGCGATCCTCGACATCGACACCCACACCGGCAATGGCACGCTCGACATCTTCTATGAGCGCGGCGACGTGTTCGTCTGCTCGATGCATACCGATCCGGACAACTACCCGACCTACTATCTCGGCTATGAGGACGAGCGCGGCGAGGGCGCGGGCGCGCGGGCGACGCTCAATCTGTGCCTTGCGCCCGGCGCAGGCGCCGAAGCCATCCTCGCCCGGTTCCGCGAGGGGTTGGCGGCGATCGAGGCTTTCGGCGCCGAAGCGCTGGTCGTCTCGCTCGGCTTCGATATGGCCGGCGACGATCCGCTGTCGGAGGTGAACATGACGGGCGAAGGCTTTGCCACAATGGCGCGCGAGATCGTGGCTCTTGGCCTGCCGACCGCACTCATTCAGGAAGGCGGGTATCTGGGCCCGTCGCTGACGGACAATGCCGAAATCTACCTGACGGCCACGCGCGATGCGCTGGCTGCAATTTCCGAAGAGATGTGATCCATGAAACCTCTGCCCAATTCGATCGAAGCCCGGGACGTAGCCTATCACCTGCATTCCTATACGGACGCCCGCAAGCACGAGGAGGCCGGCCCGCTGATCATGGAGCGGGGCGAGGGCATCCATGTCTACGACAATAACGGCAAGCGCTATATCGAGGGCATGGCCGGGCTGTGGAGCGTGGCGCTGGGTTTTGGCGAGAAGCGCCTTGCCGACGCGGCCATGCGGCAGATGGAGAAGCTGCCTTATTACCACACCTTCACCCACAAGGGACATGGCCCCTCCGCCGAACTGGCCGAGAAGCTGGTTTCCATGGCGCCGGTGCCCATGTCCAAGGCCTATTTCACCAATTCGGGATCGGAGGCCAACGACACGGCGATCAAGCTGATCTGGTACCGCTCCAACGCGCTCGGACAGCCGCAGCGCAAGAAGATCATCTCGCGCGTCAAGGGCTATCACGGCGTGACGCTGGCCGCCGCCAGCCTGACCGGGCTGCCCAACAACCACCGCTCCTTCGACCTGCCCATCGACGGCGTGCTGCACACGACCTGCCCGCACTACCGCACGATGAAGAAGGACGGCGAGAGCGAAGCGGAGTTCGCCAGGCGCTGCGCGGCAGACCTTGAGGAAATGATCGTGCGGGAAGGGCCGGAGACGATCGCCGCCTTCTTCGCCGAGCCCGTGATGGGCGCCGGCGGCGTCATCGTGCCGCCGCAGGGCTATTGGGAGGCGATCCAGCCGGTTTTGAAGAAACACGGCATCCTGTTCGTCGCCGACGAGGTGATCTGCGGTTTCGGCCGAACGGGCAGGATGTTCGGCACCGAGACCTTCAATCTCGAGCCCGACATCATGACCCTGTCGAAACAGCTTTCCTCATCTTACATGCCGATCTCGGCGCTGCTGGTGAACGAGAACGTCTACGGGCCGGTGGCGGACGAATCGGCCAGGATCGGCGTCTGGGGCCATGGCTATACGGGCAGCGGCCATCCCGTCGCGGCGGCGGTCGCGCTGGAGAACCTCAAGATCATCGAGGAGCGTGATCTGGTCGCCCATGTGCAGGCGATCAGCCCGCGCTTCATGAAGCGTCTGAACCAGCTTGGCGAGCACGACCTGGCGGTGGAAGCGCGGGGCATCGGGCTTATCGGCGCGGTGGAGTTCGCCCATGAAAGCCTGCCCGGTGCTGGCGCGCTGGGCGGCCGGGTCAACAAGGCGATGCAGGAACGCGGCCTGATCTCGCGCAATATGGGCGACGCGCTCGCCTTCTGCCCGCCGCTGATCATTTCGGAGAAGCAGGTGGACGAGATGTTCGACCTTGCCGAAGCGGCGGTGGCGGACGTCGCGGGCGAGATCGGCTGAGATCGTAATGAAGGAAACCCTTTCCACCGATATTCTGGTCGTCGGTGGCGGCATTGCCGGCGTCGGCCTGGCGGCGGCGTTGGAGAACCGGGCCAAGGTGGTCATTCTCGAGCAGGAGCGCGATCTCGCCTATCATTCGACGGGGCGCTCCGCCGCGATCTATATCCGCAACTACGGCAATGGGCCGATCCGCACGCTGAACGAGGCAAGCGGGCCGATGTTTCGCGCGCAGGATGCGCTTTTCCCGCATCCGCTGCTTACACCGCGCGGCATTCTTTACATTGCCGATGAGGAGCGGGCGGGCGCGGTCGCCGATCTTGCCGCCGATGCAATCGGCGTGGAGGAGATATCGCCGGAGAGGGCGCGGGAGATGGTGCCCATCCTCGATCCGGATTATCTGCGGGCCGCCGCCTACGAGCCCGACGCCCAGGACATCGATGTGCATGCGCTGCATCAGGGGTGGCTGAAGAAGGCGCGGGGGCAGGGCGCCACGGTGATTTCGGGCGACGGGCTGGTGCGCGCCGAGCACGCGGGCGGGCGGTGGAAGATCGAGACCCGGCGCCATGCGATCGATGCCGGCACTATCGTCAATGCCGCTGGCGCCTGGGCCGATACGGTAGCGAAACGGTGCGGTGTGACGCCTGTCGGGCTGACGCCGCTGCGGCGCTCCATGGCGGTGCTGCCGGCGCCCGAGGGCATCGATCCGTCGCGCTGGCCGCTGGTCGACGAGGTGACCGAGCAGTTCTATTTCAAGCCCGATGGCGGACGGCTTTTCGTGTCGCCCTGCGATGAGGACCCGGTGGACCCGCACGACGCCTTTGCCGACGACATGGTGGTGGCCGAGGGGCTCTATCGGTTCGAGCAGGCGGTGACCATGGCGGTGACGCGGGTCGAGCGGAGCTGGGCGGGCCTGCGCACCTTCGCGCCCGACCATACGCCGGTCGTGGGCTACGATGCGGGGGCGAAGAATTTCTTTTGGCTTGCCGGCCAGGGCGGCTATGGCATTCAGACGGCGCCGGCCCTTTCGGCCTTCGCCGCCAGCCTGCTGGAGAACCGGACGCCGGTGCTGGAAGACCTCGTATCCCGGCTTGCGCCGGACCGCTTGGCTGCCTGATAGAACCGGCTTCCGGTTTACCTGTAATTTCTCAAAAGGATGAAACATGACAATCGAACGCCGTCACAAGGGGCCCCGCATGAGCCAGATCGTCGTTCACGGCGATACGATCTATCTGGCTGGCCAGGTGGGTGAAGGCAAGACCGTCAGGGAGCAGACGGAGAGCATGCTTGCCTCCGTCGACAGGCTTCTGGCCGAGGCGGGTTCGTCGAAGTCGAAGATATTGCAGGCCGTCATATGGCTTGCCGATATGGGGGATTTCGCCGACATGAATGCCGTCTGGGATGGCTGGATCGATCCGGAAAACCCGCCTGCGCGAGCCTGTGGCGAGGCCAGGCTGGCGACGCCGAACTACAAGGTCGAGGTCATAATCACTGCCGCCAAGTAGAAATCGCCATCTGGCGCATTTCATCATTTCCTTGCCAAATGGCTGAAAGACGCTATATTTCCGGTAACAGGCGATATAGCGTCTATCGCCATGACCGTTTGAGCCGGGAGATGTTCCATGGTCCTTTTACAGCCGATCGATACGCGCGCTGCCGAATTCATTCCCTCGCCGGTCAGCGACGAGGAGGCGGGGGCGATGTTTCGCGCGGCGGTCAACCTGTTTTCGCGCTGGAAACTGACCGACGAGCAGGCAGCCATTCTGCTGGACATGCCGGTGCGCACCTATGCGCGCTGGAAGGCGGGGGCTGTCGGGCGCATCGACAGGGACGGCCGGGCGCGGCTTTCCAACCTGATGGGCATTCACAAGGCCCTGCGCATCATCTTCCGCGAACCGCAGCGCGCTTATTCCTGGATATCGAAACCCAATGAGGCCTTTGGCGGCAATTCGGCGCTCGACATCATGCTGGGCGGCGAATTGACGGATTTGATGCGCGTGCGCCGCTATCTCGACGCGGAGCGCGGAGCCTGGTGAACGGCAATGCCATTCGCGGGGCCACACCGCCGGTCAGCCGGGTGGGCTGGAAGGGCGCGGTGCGCATCATCCGCAGCCTCTATCCTCCCATCGACCTCTTCGAGGACATCGCCGACCCGGCCGACTGGCCGCTGCTGCTTTCGGCCGAGCAGAAGACCAATCCCCGGCTGATGGCGAATATCGGCAATCTGGACCTGGTGCCGCCCGGACGCCGCGTTGCCGGCCCCGGCGCGACCTATCTCATGGCGCCTTTCACCCATGTCAGCCCCGACCGCCCGAGCCGCTTCAGCGCCGGGCGCTTCGGCGTCCTTTATGTCGGCGACCGCTTCGAGACGGCTCTTTTCGAGACCATCCATCATCATCAGCGCTTCATGGCGGCTACGGAAGAGGCACCGGGCTGGACATCGCAATTTCGCGAGATCGTGATGGACGTCGATGCCGCGCTACACGATCTGCGCCGAGACCCGGCCAAATGGGCCGAAAGTCTCCAGCTCGACGACTATGCACCTGCCCAGGCGCTCGGCCTTCGGCTTCGCGAAGCGGGCTCGGACGGCGTGGTCTATCCCAGTGTCCGCTTCCCGGACGGCGATTGCGCCGGGCTTTTCTATCCCGACTGCGCCGCCAATCCGGTGCAGGCCCGGCATCTCGACTATCACTGGAACGGCGAACGGGTGGATTTCTACCGGGATGCGGGCAGCGGGCAGGTGTTCAAGGTGCTGGGAACGGTGGAAGCCGGTAAGAAGAGCCTTTACTGACCGGGTTCAACTCGTGGACCGGCCCTTCCATAGGGCGTGGGCCTCGTCCAGGCGTTGCCGGGTTCGGCTGAGCAGGGCGGCGGCTTCGCCGGGTGTCATGCCCTCGGCGACGAGAATCGCCTGTTTCACCTCATAAGCGCAGACTTCCAACGCTTGTCGGGCGGGCTCCTCGTCACAGCCGGCGATATCCATGACCATCGTCACCGCTCGCCCGACGAGTTTGCTGTTGCTGACGCGCATGGACACCATGCGGCCTTGATAGACGCGGCCGAGCCGCACCATCAACGCAGTTGACAGGACGTTTACCAGGATCTTCTGGCTCGTCCCCGCCGTCAGCCGGGTCGAGCCGGGCAGTGCTTCCGGTCCGGTGCCGAGCAGGATTGGCCAAGCGACGGATTGCAGCAGGGGTGTGCCGTCATTGTTGGCGCAGCCGATTGTCGTCGCGCCGCGCTTCCGGGCCTGCGACATGCACTCCAAAACGAAGGGCGTGGTGCCGCTCGCGGCGATGCCGACCACGACATCCGTGGCACCGACTTCGGCATCCGACACGGCCTTGCGGGCGGCGTCGGTGTCGTCTTCGGCGGCTTCCTGCGCAGCGGCGAAGTTCTCGGTTCCACCCGCCAGGAGCACGAGCATGCGCTCGGGCGGCCAGTCGAAGGTCGGGCCGAGTTCCACGGCGTCGAGGAGGGCAACGCGGCCGGACGTGCCCGCGCCGCAATAAATCAGCCGCCCGCTTTCCTCGGAGAGAACGGGAAGGGCCGCCTCGATGGCCCGTTCGATCGCCGGCATCGCCTTTTCTAGCGCTCCGATCGCATGGGCCTGGCTTTCGACCAGCGTCGAGACGAGCGTGGACGTATCGAGATCGTCCAGATGCTTCCCGCCCGAGATTTCCGTCTGGAGCGGGTGCTGTTTCGCCTGCATTGCTTCACGCCTGCCTGATACCAACCTGCTACCAATATTCTGTAGCACGCTTCCCCGTGGGCGATAAGCCCTTCGGCGGCTGCCCGCCTAGGGGTTTGCCCGGGCCAGAACGCCGCCCGTTTGCGGCGATTTCACGCCGGTGGTGAGCGGGTAGCTGTAGGGCAGGCCGCGTAAGGAGCGTATTGCCAGATAGGCGAAGCACTCCGCCTCGACGGCGTCGCCGCGCAGCCCGACGCTGTCGGCCGAAACCACGGCGCATCCGGTGCGTGAGGCGATCTCCCGCATCATCAGCGGGTTCTTGCGCCCGCCGCCGCAGACCACGATGCGAAGGGCCCGCCGCGGCAGGAGGTCGAGCGCCCTGGCAACCGAGGCCGCGGTGAACGCGGTCAGCGTCGCCGCGCCATCCTCAACGCCCAGGCCATCGGCCATGGAGGCGGAAAAGTCGAACCGGTCGAGGGATT
This sequence comes from Nitratireductor luteus, assembly GCF_026162365.1. GTDB lineage: Bacteria > Pseudomonadota > Alphaproteobacteria > Rhizobiales > Rhizobiaceae > Chelativorans > Chelativorans luteus. Next base: position 342,198 of record NZ_JAOANW010000006.1, read on the forward strand.
TGGGATAGGGCGCCGTCAGGAACGGATGCTGGAGCAGCGCACTCAGCCTGCCCTCATCGACCTTGCCGCTGGCGGCGATCTTGCCATCGAAATCCATGTCGGCCCCGCTATGCCGGGCAACCCAATCGTTGACGGGGGCGTTGGCCGGGCCGGTGTCGAAAGCGATCACCGTGTCGCCGTCGCGCCAGGTCATGTTAGCCACCCCGCCGAGATTGAGGATAGCGGTGTCGCTGCCGGCGCCGATCCGGTCGAGCATGGCCTTGTGGTAGATGGCCGACAGCGGCGCGCCCTGTCCGCCGGCCGCCATGTCGGCCGAGCGGAAATCATGGACGACGTCGGTGCCGACGATGCCCGCCATCAGCGCGCCGTCGCCAAGTTGCCGGGTGAAGCCGCGCGCACCGTTCTGCGGTGCGGCGTGGAGCACCGTCTGGCCGTGGAAGCCGACCGCCGCGACTTCCGATGACGAGCGGCCGTGCCTTGCCAGAAAGTCCTTCACGGCGAGCGACTGGGCTTCTGTCAGCGCCCGCTCGGCCTCGCCGAATATCTCCGGCTCCGGTCCCTCGAAGCGCCACGCCCGCGCCGCCTGGAGCGTGTCGGCCAAGAGGCCGCGGATATCGCGGGGGTATGGGACGAGCTCCCACGGACCGAATTCCTCGATGCGCTCGCCGTCGGTCCTGATCATGGCGATGTCGATATTGCCGTCGAGGACGGTTCCGGTCATCAGGCCAACGGCCCATACAGGCTTCATCGCAAGGTCTCCGGCACGGATGTTCATGCCGTCCTGCCGGTTTTCGATGCGGCTTGCAATGGGCAAGGGGGTGCGCGGCAGCAAATCGCAGTGCGATGACGACTTGTTCCCACTCGATTTCGATTGAGTGGCTTTTGCGGCTGGCATATGGTCGGAACAGAAGAGGAGATATGCTCATGCAGACACAGAAACCGGCAGGGGTCTCCGATTTGCTCGGAAAGGTTCTGGCGGGCGGGCCCGCCGATGTGCGGTTGCTTGCACAGCGATTTCGCGATCATGCGCTCGATCCACGCTCCTCGCCGGAGGAAACGAAGGCGCTCATCGCCGATCTCGGCTACGAAAGCATCGAGGGCTTCTGCGCGGCGGCGGGCCTGCCGGCGCATCTGGCAGACCGGTGGTCGCGCTTCGGCATCTCGGGCGAGATGCGGCAGGTTCTGCTGCTGATTGCCGCGCAGCGCCGCGCGGTGATCGAGGCAGTGGAGGAGTTCGAGGCGATGACGCATGTCGGCCTCGACGATTTCATGCGCGAGCGCGGGCTGCTCTGAGAGCGGTTTTGAATCGGGCTTTGTAGCCCGCCTTCAGCCGTCGGCCTCCTGGAGCAGTAGCGCGGCGGTCGCGGCATCGGTGATCAGGGCCTGTGTCGGCACGGCGCGCAGCGCCGCCAGGATCGCTTCGACCTTCTGCTCACCTCCAGCCGCCAGGATGACGTGCGGAATGCGGGAGACCGTATCGAGCTCGATGGCCATCACCCGCTGGTTGATCTCATGGTCCACCAGCCGCCCGCCGGCATCGATGAAGTAGCACAGCATGTTGGCCACCGCGCCCTTCTCGCGCAAAGGCTCGATCAGGGACTTCGGCACGATCCCGTGCCGGAAGATCGTTGCGTCGGGCGAGACTTCGCCGACGGTAAGAAGCGCCATGTCGGCGCGCGCGGCCCGCTCGCGCACATCGCGCAGCGAGGGCTGCTCCCACAGACGGTCGCGCAGCGTGGGATCGTCGACCACCACCGGCGCGCTGATCTGATAGCTGTCCACCTTCAGCCGCTCGGCGACCTTGGTGGCCACGATGGAAGGATTGATCCATTGCGAATGCGGCAGGCTGCCGACGAGTCCGATCACCGTGGCGTTCGCCAGGTCGCGGCGGGCCATGAAGGCGAGGCTGGAATGCAGGGTGGCGCCGCCGCCGATGGCCAGCGTCATGCCGTCCTGGAACTGCTCCTCGAGGTAGCGGGCGACGGCATGGCCGATGGCGCGTTCCAGATTGCGGGCCTCCTCCGGCGCGGGCACGACGATGGCGCTGCGCAAGTTCCACCGCTTTTCCAGCTGCCGCTCGAGGGCGATCTGCTCGGTCGTGTCCGCATTGACGGTGGTGACGACGACATGCTCCTGGGCCGTGGAGGCCAGCGCGCGCATGACCTTCATGCGGCTGACATTGAGAAGGCCGGCGATCTTCTCCTGGGTCAGTCCCTCGACGTGGTAGAGCCAAGCCATCTTCACGTTGATGTCGGCCGAGGAAAGCGGGGGCTCGCCCAGCTTCGTTCTTTTGGCGTTTCGCGGCACGTCGCTGATTCCCCATCTCTCGTCGCCCGAAACCTAACACATAGCCGGAGCGGCAAACGGGCGGAAGGCGCCCCGAATCGCGAAATATTATTGCGTTCTTTTGTTATTGACCGAAAACATATGTTCATGTTCAATTGACGGGCGCATTTGTTATCTGGCTGTCATACTGCGCATGCACGGGAGGAGTTCCGACACGACAGTCGTCGGAAGACGCAAACAAAAGGAGTCCATTTCGATGGAACGCAAATACATGATCCGCGGGGCAGCCCTGGCGGCTGCACTGCTCGCATCCGCAGCCTTTGCCCCGGCCGCTTTCGCCGAGGATTTGGTCCTGTACACGTCACAGCCGGACGCCGACGCCGCAGAGACGGTGGATGCATTCATGGCCGCCAATCCGGGCATCGAGGTCGAAATCTTCCGCTCCGGCACCAGCGACCTGATGACCAAGCTGGCGGCCGAGTTCGCCGCCGGCAGCCCGCAGCCCGACGTGCTGTTGATCGCCGACGCGGTGAGCATGGAGACGCTGAAGAAGGATGACCGGCTGATGCCCTATCCGGAGGCCAATGTCGAAGGCTTCGAGGAAACGGCTTACGATGCCGACAGGACCTATTTCGGCTCCAAGCTCATCACCACCGGTATCGCCTATAACACCGCGGCGGAGCAGAAGCCCGAGCATTGGTCCGACCTGACCGGCGAGGCCTATAAGGGCCTCACCATCATGCCGAGCCCGCTCTATTCGGGCGCCGCCGCCTACATGCTCTCGGCTTTCGTCAACCGTGACGATCTCGGTTGGGACTATTTCGAGACGCTGCAGCAGAATGGCCATGTCGCCGTGCGCGGCAATGGCGCGGTGCTGAAATCGGTGGCCAGCGGTGAAAAGGCCTATGGCATGCTCGTCGACTTCATGGCCATGAATGCCAAGAAGGACGGCTCGCCCATCGAATTCGTGTTCCCCGAGGAAGGCGTGACGGCGGTGACCGAGCCGGTGGCGATCATGTCCACGGCAAAGAACCCGGATGCGGCCAAGAAGTTCGTCGACTTCATTCTCTCCGACGAGGGGCAGAAGCTGGCGTTGAAGCAAGGCTATCTGCCGGCCAAGCCATCGGTCGGCCGCCCCGATTGGCTGCCCGAGGGCACCGAAGTCAAGATCATGTCCGTCGACGTCGAGAAGGTCGTCGAGGAGATCGACGAGAACAAGAAGAAGTTCTCCACCATGTTCGGCGGCTGAGGTTTCCGCCGCATGACCGTCGCATTCAAGGAGCGTCAGGGCCAGCAGATGGCCCTGACGGTGGGGATCGTCGTCCTCATCGTCGTCCTTTCGCTGCTCCCCATGGCGCGGCTTCTTCAGGAGGTCGTTCTTCCGGGCGGCCGTTTTTCCCTCGACATCATCCGCTCCGGGCTTGTCGACAACACTACCTGGGTCGCCACCTGGAACACGGTGTATGTCGGCCTCGGCGGCACGCTTCTCGCGCTCGTCCTGGGCGTGGCTGTCGCTCTTCTCGTGTCGCTGAGCGATGTGCGCCAACGCCAGGCCTTCGTCCTGTGCTTCGTTACGCCGCTTATGATCGCACCGCAGGTGACGGCGCTCGCATGGCTGCAGGTTTTCGGACCGTCCAGCCCGATGCTGGACCTTCTGGGCATGGCGCCGCCGCTCGGCACGCCCAATCCGCTTTACTCGCCGGAAGGCATCGTGCTGCTGCTCGGCATCCAGTATGCGCCGCTGGTCTTCCTGATCGTGCGCGCCGGCCTGCGCAAACTGCCGCGCGAACTGGTCGAGGCAGCGCAATCGAGCGGCGCCAGCTGGTTCCGCGTGCTGCGCACAGTCATCCTGCCGCTGATGACGCCGTCCATCGTGGGTGCGGCGGCGCTGACCTTCGTGTCCTGCGTCGGCAATTTCGGCATTCCGGCTTTTCTGGGCATCCCGGCAAACTATCTGGTGCTGCCGACGCTCATCTATCAGCGGCTGGCCGGCGGCGGCCCGGCGGTGCTTTCGGAGGTCGCCTTCCTTTCGGTGCTGATCGGCATCATCGCCATGGTCGGCATCCTGTTGCAGGACAGGATAGCCAAGCGGCGCGACTTCCGCATCACGTCGACCTCGCTACCCGCCGCGCCCTACAGGCTTGGCCGCTGGCGCATTCCCGTCGAGATCGGCATGTGGCTGCTGATAGCCTTCATCCTGGTGCTGCCGCTGATCGGACTCATCCTCACATCGCTTGTGCGCGGCTATGGTGTCACGCTAAGCGCCGATACGGCGACACTGGAGAACTATCGTTTCGTCATCCTCGAACATGCGGCCGCCAAGCGCGCATTTGTGAACAGCCTTTATCTGTCCGCTACCGCCGCCATCTTTGCCGTCTTCGTCGCCATTCCGCTTGCCTATGCGATCGCGTGGGGCAAACATCGCTGGGTCAAGGCGCTGAACCTGGCGATCGAACTGCCCTATGCGCTGCCGGGCGTGGTGCTTGCCATCGCTTCGCTGCTTCTGTTCCTGAAACCGATGCCGATTACCGGGATCCATATCTACAATACGGTGTGGATCATCCTTTACGCCTATCTGGCGCGCTTCCTGGTGCTGGCGGTGAGGCCGACGATCACTGGCTATTTCCAGCTCGACCGAGCGCTGGAGGAGGCGGCCCAGGTGGCCGGCGCCGGACTTTTCACACGGATGCGCACCATCATCTTCCCGCTGATCGCGCCAGCGGCGATTGCCGGCGGCCTGCTCATCTTCATGACGGCGCTCAGCGAACTGACGGTGTCGGCGCTGCTGTGGTCGTCGGGATCGGAGACCATCGGCGTCATCATCTTCTCCTTTGAGCAAGGGGGCGATTCCAAATATGCGGCGGCGGTCTCGGCCATCATGGTCGCGACCACCTTTCTCCTGATGCTGCTCGCCAGCCTCTTTGCAAACAGATTACCGGACGGAGTGCTTCCATGGCGGGATTGAGCATCCACAACGTCACCAAGAGTTTCGGCGGGACCAATGCGCTCGACGACGTTTCCATCGACGTGGCGGATGGCGAATTTCTCGCCGTGCTCGGCCCTTCGGGCTGCGGCAAGACCACGCTTTTGCGCCTGATCGCCGGGTTCGAGGAGGTGACGGGCGGGCGCGTCAGCATCGGCGGAAGCGTCGTGTCGTCGACCGAACTGAACGTGCCGCCGGAAAGGCGCCGCGTCGGCATCGTCTTTCAGAACTATGCGCTGTGGCCGCATATGAGCGTGGCAGAGAATATCGGTTATGCGCTCAAGGTGGCGCGCGTGGGCCGGGCCGAGCGCGAGGCGCGGGTGAAAGGCGCGCTCGCCCTGGTGAACATGGAACAATATGCCGACCGACGACCGGCCAATCTTTCAGGCGGGCAGCGGCAGCGCGTGGCGTTGGCGCGCTGTCTCGTTGCCGAGCCGAGCCTGGTGCTGTTCGACGAGCCGCTGGCAAATCTCGACGTGCATCTGCGCGCCTCCATGGAGGACGAGTTCGCCGATTTCCACAAGCGCACCGGCACCACCATCCTCTACATCACCCATGACCAGGCCGAAGCCATGGCGCTGGCGGACCGGATCGCCGTCATGGATCACGGCCGGCTGATGCAGCTTGCCACACCGCGCGAGCTCTATCATGAGCCGGCCAACGAGATGGTCGCCTCCTTCATATCGCAGGGCATGGTGCTTCCGGCCGATGTGCTGACCGACGAGAAGAAGGGCGAGTGCAAGGTCAAGGTGCTGGGCCAGGAACTGGTCGTGCGCTGCCGCAAGGGCGAAACCCCGCGCAGGAACGCTCGCATCTGCTGCCGCGCATCGCAGATCGAGGCGGTAACGGGCAAGGGCGAAGGCTTCGCGGGTACGATAACGCGAGCAGTCTACCGCGGCGGCGCGGCGCGCGTGGAGTTCGAGCCCGACGGCGCGCCGAATACGGGGCTGCATTTCGACCAGCTGGATCCGGTGACATTCGAAGCCGGCGGTCGCGCGCGGCTACGCCTGACCTCGGGCTGGCTGATCCCGGCCGCTGGAGTCGCGTGATGCTGAGGGTCGATCTTCAGGGCGGATTCGGTGAGAAGGGCCGCACCAGCATCGCGGTGGGCGATGGGGCGACACGGATCATGCTGGATGCGGGCATCAAGGTCGGTGCTTCGGGCGATGAGTATTATCCCCTTCTCGCGCGACCCGTTACCGAGATCGACGCGCTGTTCATCTCGCATGCCCATGAGGACCATATAGGCGCGCTGTGCCGGCTTCTGAAACTTGGCTATCGCGGGCCGATCCATATGACGGCGGAGACGCGGGCCGAGATGCCGGCCACGCTCACGCAATATGCCGACGCTGATGAACTGAGGCGGTTTCCGCCGGATGGCGGGCAGATACGCATCTTCCGGCCGGGCGATGTGCTTGAAGCGGGTTCGATGCGGGTGGAGACCGGCAGTTCCGGCCACGTGGCGGGCGGGGTCTGGTTTTCGGTGGAGCATGAGGGGCGAAGGATCGTCTACGCTGCCGACATGGTGCCCAACAGCCCCGTTTTCGACATGCAGCCATTGCCCGCCTGCGATGTCCTGGTTCTGGACGCCTCCTACGGGATTGACACCGTTTCGGGGGCGGAACGGGCGGGAGAGATCGCCGTATGGGTTGCCGCCAACCGGGATGGCTGCCTGCTGCCGACACCGCTTTCCGGGCGGTCGCTGGAGCTGATGGCGACGCTGGATCTGCCATTTGCGATCGAGGCCGGCATGCGCGCGCCGCTCGCCATGCAAATCGGCGTGGCTGGCGCATTGCGGCCGGGGCGCGCCGAACGCCTGCGCGAAAAGCTGGCTGATGCCATTGATTGGGAGACAGGAACAGCGTTGCCCGAGCGGCCGCTGCTGGTGCATGATGGCATGGGTGTGGCCGGCCCGGCGAAGGCGGCCATTCGGACGGCCGACAAGCAGGGCTATCCGATCCTTTTGACAGGTCATCTGCCGAAGGGCTCTCCGGCGGCATTGCTGGTCGAGCGGGCGCGCGCGGCCTGGATACGCCTGCCGACGCACCCGACCCTGCCGGAGAACCTTGCGCTGTGGGAAGCGGCTGGCCGGCCGGCGGTGCTCGGGCACTCCTGCGAACTGGATGTTCTCCACCAGATACGGGACCACCTTCCACCGCTCAAAACCCGGTTTCGCACGGGGCAGAGCTTTGATGTCCTGCAGTCAGGTGGAATTACCTGACTTCTGCATGAATGCGGAAAACAAGAAGGTGGAATGTGACGCGCCCGACGCCCGCACGGGCTCCAGATCATCGAATAGAGAGCGATCATGCGCATCCTGGTTTCAAATGACGACGGAATCGAGGCTCCGGGGCTTGCCCTGGCGGCCGAGGCGGCGGCGAAACTGAGCGACGATGTCTGGGTGGTCGCGCCGGATGGCAAGCGCACCGCCGCCGGAACCTCCCTGACCGTCGCCCGGCCGCTGACCGTGTACCGCCTCGGCGGTCGCCGCTTCTCCTGCTCGGGCACGCCCGCCGATTGTGTCGTGACGGCAATGACCTGGCTGTTCCGCGATGGCGCTAAGCCGGATCTTGTGATCGCCGGTGTCAATGACGGGCGCAATGTCGGCGAGGATCTTGCTTATTCGGGAACACTGGGCGTGGCACGCGAGGCGACCTTCTGGGGCCTGCCGGCTATCGGCTTCTCGCGCGTCAAGGAGCCCGATGTCCGGGATGGCGACGCCGACTGGCTGGCGCGGTTGATCGGGGGGCTGTGGCAAGGCCGCGCCGGCTGGGCAATCGAGGGACATTGGCTGAGCGTCAACCTTCCGACGCGCCTGCCGGCCTCCTTTACCCAACCGAGGATCGGCCGCGACAAGATCGCCCGTACTGCCACGGTCGTGAAGGATGACGGCAATCTGGTGGAGCTGGTAGTGCCGCGCGGCCGTGCGCACAGCACGCGCGAAGGCGACGAGAACAGCATGATCGCCAAGGGTTTCGCGACCGTGAACCGGCTCAACTGGTTCGGCGAAACACCGCTCGACGGCGCATTCGTGGATGGTCTGGGCACGGTGCAGTAGCGTTCAAACTGCCTTCAGCCGCGAGCCGCTCAGGAGGCCCTGTTCTTCGAGAACGGGGTAGGCGAGGGTGGCCAGGAGCGAGTTGATCTGCTTGAGGTCGCGGATCGTGTCGAGGTGGATTGAGCTGGTTTCGACACTTTGTTCCGAGCCCTGGCGCAGCCGTTCGAAATGTCGTCTGCTCGTTTCCTTTTCCACTTCGCGCAGCCGGTCCTTTTCCATCACCAGTTCACGCGCGGTTGCCGCGTCCCGCGTCACCAACAGGTTGAAGGCGAGGCGCGCATTGGCCAGCACGGACCCATGGAAACCGGAGAGCTCGCGCCAGCCTTCCGGGGTGAACTCCACCCCGCGCTCCATCTTCTTCTCCACATGCGCGAGCATGTTGCGCACGATGATATCGCCCACCTGCTCCAGCTTGACGCAGACGCCGAGCAATTCCTGGCAGCGGCGGGCCTCTTCGTCCGACATGCCCCGCTCGGTGATGCGGGCGAGATAGAGCTTGATCGCGGCATGGCGCCGGTCGACCGTATCGTCCATGGTGGCCAGCGCGTCGATCGCCCTGCGGTCGGCCTTCTCGTACAGTTCGAGGATGCGGCAGAGCATGAATTCGATGGTTTCGCACATGCGCACGGCCTCGCGGGTGACATTGGCGAGCGCCTGCTGCGGATTTGTGAGGGCGCCGTCGTCGAGCGCGCTCGTTTCCCGGATGGCCGCCGGCTCCTCTTCCTTCGGGCCGGCCTGCAAAGCCACTATGGCCTCTGTCGCCTTGAGCACCAGCCGCGACAGGGGGATGCCGGCCAGAAGGATCAGGATGTTGAAAGCGATATGCGCGTGAATGATGCGGTCGGCGGGATCGGCGCCCAGGCGCTCAAGCGAGGGATCGAACACCACGAAAGCCGCCAGCAACACTACCGAGCCGAGGCCGCGCATGAGCAGATTGCCGAGCGGAACCACGCGATAGGCCGGCGGCGAGCCGCGCGTCAGCATCGGCGCGATGAAGGAGGAGCCGAGATTGACGCCGAGCACCATGACGATGCCGAGTTCGGGCGGAACGATGCCACGCGCGGCGAATGTCGTCAGAAGCAGCACCGCCGCTATGCTGGAGTGAAACACATAGGTCACGACGGCGGCGAGCAAAAAGGCCGAGATCGGGTCGCTGGAGAGATAGCCGACGATCAGCGGAACGATGGTGCTCTGGCGCAGCGGCTCGGCTGCTTCGCTCATCATTTCGAGCGACAGGATCAGCAGCCCGATGCCGACGAGTATGCGGCCGAACTGCCGCCACTGCCGCCGCTCCGTGGTCAGGAAGATCACCGTCCCGGCAAGCAGGCAGATCGGAACCAGCAGCGTGAGGTCGAAACTGAGCACCTTCACGACGAGCGCGGAGCCGACCTCTGCCCCGCGGACCGCGAGGATGCCCGACAGCCCGGTGACGATGCCGAGGCCCGCGAAGGAACCGATGAGGAGCGTGACCGCGGTGGAGCTTTGCAAGGCTACCGCCATGGCAAGGCCCGTCAGCGCCGCCAGCACCGGGTTGCCCAGCGTTCGGCGCAGGCGCTGCCTCAACACATTGCCATAGGCGCGTTCGACGCCGGTGCGCACCATTCTGGTGGCCCAGAGCAGCAGCGCCACCGCGCCGGCCATATGCAGGAAGAAGACGGAACCGCTCATCGAACCTCGTTGCTCTCGACCTCCGCGAAGGCCGCTTTACGGCGCTGGCAGCCTGGTCCTGCACCGAGCACTACTGTTACATTAGTAATTATGAAATGACAAATGTTCAAACACCTGCTCGTCGTGACAGCCTGTCTCTCGGTGGTTGGGTGATAGGCCCAACCAGTTAGTCCCATTAACTAGCTAATCATAGCGCACCGGTTCCGGAAATCCCGTCCTGAACCTCGACAGACGTCATTCCAGGAAGACGCGGACGCTCGCGGTGCGGCCGGCCGCGTCGATAACCGTGAGGGTCGAAGCCCCGCCGCCGTCGGGCTGCCATGAGGCGGTGCGGCGGCGGAACGTCTCGGCCAGCGGTTCGCCATTGGCCAACCAGCGGAACGGTGCTCGCCCGCCGATGATCTTCAGGGCCAGTGGCGCTGCGTCTGTTTCATGCGCGAAACCGAGGTCGATGCGGGCGCCCTCGGGCGGGAAAACGATCTCGGGGGCAGGCTCGGTCGGGGCGCCGGGAATGGGCGCGCCGCTCGAAGAAGCGAACCGGCGAAGCGAGGCGGGCATTTCCGAAGCGGCAAGGCGCACCGCCCCGGCGGGCGCGCGCGGAAACGGCGTGACGCCGACGCCGGAACGGGAAAAGCCCTCGAACAGGATTGGGGCGGCGGCGAGATAGCCGGTCAGCCCCGGCACCGAGCCCCCATCGGGCCTGCCGACCCACACGCCCAGGACGTGACGCCCGTCGTAACCGACCGCCCATGCGTCGCGGTAGCCGTAGGAAGTGCCGGTCTTGTAGGCGATGCCGAGACGGGGGGTGCCTTCGGGCGGCGCCACGCCCGAAAGCATGTCGGCGATCTGCCACGCGGCCTGCGGCGTCAGCACCGTTGCCGGGCTGGCGGCTTCCGCGTCCGGGTGGTGGCGCAGGGGTCGCGCCTTGCCGCGATTGGCCAGCCCGGCGTAAAGCTGCACCAGCCCTTCCAGCGTCAGTCCTGCGCCGCCGAGGCCGATCGCAAGCCCGGGCGTTTCGCCCGGCGGCAGAACGGGGACCACGCCAACGGCTCTCAGCCGCGACATGAGCCTGGCCGGCCCGACCGCATCGAGCAGCCGGATCGCCGGCACGTTGAGCGACATCTGCAGCGCATCGCGCACGCTGACGTCGCCCTGATAGTCCATGTCGAAATTGCGCGGACGGTATCCATGAAAATCGGCTGGCCTGTCCTCTATCATGGTTTCCTGCATCACCAGCCCGTCTTCGATGGCAAGTCCGTATATGAAGGGCTTGAGCGTCGATCCGGGGGAGCGTTGCGCCACGCTCATGTCGATCCAGCCGGCGCGCGCCGGATCGAAATAATCGGCCGATCCCACCCGCGCGAGCACTTCGCCCGAACGGGCATCGGCCAGCATCATGGCGACCGAAACGCGGGGGCCGAGGCGGCGCGCGCCTTCTTTCGCCACCGCTTCGAGCGCGGCCTGGATGCCCCTGTCCAGCAGGAGCCGATGATGAAGCGCGTTCTGTTCGGCGCGGATCGTGGCGTCGGCCAGATGCGCGGCGAAGGCCGGCAGCGGCAGCCGCCTCGAGGCCACGTGTTGCCGCGCGGCACGCTCCACCTCGCTTTCGGGAATGATGCCGGCTCTGGCCATGCGGGCGAGCACACGGTCGCGCGCCGACTTTGCCGTCTGCGGATGCCGGTCGGGCCGGCGTGCCTCCGGCGATTGCGGCAGGGCCACGAGGAGCGCGGCTTGCGACAGGCTCAGCCTTTGCGGCTCTTTGCCGAACCAGGCAAGGCTTGCGGCCCGCACGCCTTCCAGATTGCCGCCATAGGGCGCCAGTGTCAGGTAGAGTTCCAGAATGGCGTCCTTGGAAAGCCGCCTTTCGATCTGCAGAGCGCGGGCGATCTGGCGGAACTTCGCGGCAAAGCTGCGCTCCTTGCGCGGCTCGAGCAGGCGCGCGAGCTGCATGGAAAGGGTGGAGCCGCCCGAAACGATGCGGCCATTGGCGACGAGCTGGATAGCTGCGCGGGCAAGCGCCATGGGATCGACGCCGGAATGCGCCCGGAAACGCTTGTCCTCATAGGCTATGAGCATTTTCAGGAATTGCGGATCGAGCTTGCTGACATCCGCCTTGAGCCGCCAGCGTCCGTCCTGTGCTGCCGCATAGGCGCGCAGCAGCGCGCCGTCGCGGTCGAGCACCTCGACGGAAAGGCCGCCGTCGCTTTCGAGCGGCGGCGGAAAGGCGCGGTCCAGCCAGTCGAGGGTGAAGAAGGCGCCGGCCGCAAGCAGGACCGCCAGCGCGGCTGCGCCCAAGACGCTACGCCGTATCCACCTTCGCGCTCTGCCGGACCTTTCCACCGCTACTCGCCCGTGATCTCCATGAAGCCGGTTGCCGTGCGCGCCGAAAATTCCGGCCGGTACATGTCCTCGACGCTGGCGGCGGGATGCGTATAGACGCCGGGCGTCACCGCCCGCACCACATAGGCCAGCCGGAAAGTCCGGTCGCTGCCGGCATCGCGGTTGAAGGCGGCGACGAAGCGGTCGTCGCGGAACTCGCTGTGGGCCACCTCCGTCTGACCGATCCATTCAAAGTTTTCCAGCTGCGCGCTGTCGACCAGCCTCGGATTGTCGATCTCGAAGCCCGCCGGCAACAGGTCCGAGACGAGCACCCGCGAGGGCCATTCGTTGGCCTCGGTGACGTCCAGCACCACCACGTAGCGCTCGTTCTGCCGGGCTTCCGTGACATTCATCTCCGTCCCGTCCAGCCGGTAGTAGCGGCGCTCGATGGTGAAGCCTTCTCCCCCGGCAGGAAGCGGCTGCTGGGGTGCTGCGACGGTGGTGACGACGGCGTTGATCGGCTCAGCGCCGGCATTGGCGATGGTGAAGGGTGCGGCGGCTACCTCCGTGCCGGACAGGCGGCGGGCGAAAGCGCCCGAATGAGCGACGCCGTCGACGGTCAGCGCTATGCTGTCGCCGGCTTCGCCCAGCGCGCGGGCGGCGAGCAGCATCCAGGCTTCGTCCTGCGTGCTCATATGGCGCGTGCGCCCCCTGACATCCGAGACGTAGCTGGTCATCTGCGGAATGAGCGCGGGTTCGGGCCGCGTTTCGGCGGCAAGCGCCAGCATGGCCGCCCCGTCGCGCAGGGCCGAGCCATAATCGGCCCGCGCAGTGGCGCGCACCGGCATGGACTGGGCCAGACGGAAGGCGGAGCCGAAGCTTCTTTCGGCGCGTTCGGCATCGCCGTAGAGCCCGAGCGCGGCGGCAAGCTGGGCGCGCGCGAGCGGGCTGGCGAACTCGTCCATGCGGGTGTCGGCGTAATAACGCAGGTCGCCGGCCGAGGCCTTGCGGTTGCGCGCCAGCACATAGAGCGCGTAGGCGATTTCACCGCCATTGGCCGCGATGTCGACGTCGTAGGCCATGGCGTTCTGCAGGTTCTGCAGTGCTTGCGTCATGGCTTGCTCGGGCACGGCGAAACCCTGTTCCCGCGCCCGGGTCAGGAAGTCGGTGACATAGGCATCGAGCCACAGATCGCCCGAGCCGGGGCCCCATAGCCCGAAACTTCCCGAAGAAGACTGGTAGGACAGGACGCGCGTAATCGCTTCCTCTATACGGCCCTTGATGGCGGGATCGTCCTTGAGACCCGCCGCCTTCGACAGTTCGCTGACATAGAGCAGGGGAAGCGCGCGGCTGGTCGTCTGCTCGGCGCAGCCATAGGGATAGCGGTCGAGCGACATCAGGAGCGCGGGAATGTCGAAGGCCTCCGCGCGCGAGACATTGACCGAGACCGAAGCGCCCTCGGCGAAGCTGTCGGCGAGCAGGCCGCCATCGATCCTCAGGCTGCCGCCATTGGCCGCGAGCGGCACGGATTGCCGGATAGTGACCGGGGCGACGCCGGGCCGCACGGGCAGGGCGACGGATTTTTCGACGGCAAGGCCGGATGGATGGGCGAGCGCGATCCTGAGGCTGCCCGCGCCGGGCTGTCCGGCCGATACCGGAAGCGATATGCTGGTCCGCCCGCCGGCGGCAAGGTCGATGCTTTCCGGCGCCGTGCGCGCATCGAGTGCGACCGCTCCGCTGCCTTCGGCCGTCAGCGTGTATTGGCCGGCGGGGCCGTCCGTATTGGCGATCTCGACGAGCAGGCGCGCTTCATCGCCGGGCGCCATGAAGCGCGGCAGGCTCGTCGTCAGCACGAGCGGATCGCGGATGACGACATCCTTCGCCGCGCTTCCGACCCCGCTCCTCGACCAGGCAACGGCCATGATGCGGGCGCTGCCGTTGAACTGCGGAAGGTCGAAGCCGATTTCGGCCTTGCCCTCATCGTCGAGCCGGACGATGCCGGAGAAGAAGGCGAGCAGCTTTTCCGTCGGCGCGCTTCCGGCCGCCGTCATGCCGCCGCCGTCGCCGCCGGTGCGCAAGCGGCCGACCGCGCCGAGGGAGCCGTCGATCAGCCGGCCATATATGTCGCGCAGCTCGAGCCCGAGCATGCGCTGGCCGAAATACCAGTCGGCCGGCGCGGGCGGCTCGTAGCGCGTGAGATTGAGAATGCCGACATCGACCGCCGCGACCGTGACATAGGCCTCCTCGCCGGCGGCAAGCCCGCCGACGGAGACGGGAACCGCGAGCCGTTCGCCGGGCCGCACCTTCTCCGCCGTTTCAAGCGCAACCGAAAGTTTGCGCGCACCGGGATCGACCTTGAGCCAGCGCACGCCGATCGCCCGCATCGGCAGGCGGTTATCGGCCGCCTCGCCGGGGCGGAACAGCGTCGCTGTCACATAGGCACCGGCACCCAGATCTTCCGTTACGGGAATGTCGATCGTCGTGCCCTCGGCCGGCACGGTGGCGGTGAAGGTGCGGTTCAGGTTCTCGACGCCGAGCGTTATCAGTGCTTCGCCGGCAAAACGCGGCGAAATCTTCAGCTTCGCGGTGTCGCCGACCCTGTAGGATTCGCGGTCGAGCGCGATTTCGAGGCCGTCCGGCGTCTCGGTCGAGAGCGCCTCGACATACCAGCCGGCATCGAACTCGATGCTGGAGACCGGTCCGCCCGGTTCAGCGCCGGCGATCTCGAGCCGGTAGCGGCCCCAGTCGACGGGGATGCTGATCTGCGGTTCGGAACCGGGCGATGCGTCGACCGTGCCTTCCTGGACAAGGCTCGTCGAGACGATAGGCTCATAGCGCCACGAACCTTCGCTCCGGTACCACTGGTAGTTCCGCTGGACCCGCAGGAGCGACCATTTCAGCCCCGGCATTGCGATGCGCTCGCCCGAGGCGTCCGCCGCGATGACGCGGAAGCCGGCAGTGCCGCCTTCCTGCACCTGTGCGGCCGAAAATCCGGGTCTCAGGCCGATGAATTCGGCTTCCGGCTCGATGCCGATGTCTATGGCGCGCTCGACAGCGCGTCCGCCGGCCTCGCGCATCTGTACGCTGATATTGGCGGTGAGCAGCCGCGTCGTCGACGGCACGCTGTCGATGGAAACGTCGAAGGCGGCTTTGCCGTCGGGATCCGTGTCGGGCAGGCCCGCCAGCGGCACACGCACGGTTTCGGCTTCGTCCTCGTCCTGCAGGCCGAACACATAGCCGGGAAACCGCTCCCATGTGCGTGTCGTGCCGATGGTCAGTTGTCCCTCGAGCGCCAGGCCGTCCGCCGGTGCGCCGTAGAGATAGCGGCCGTCGAGCGTGACCTCGACAGACGAGCCCACCGGAACCGTGTCGCGATCCGCGGTCAGCTCGAACTCGGTGCGGTCGGGGACGAAATCCTCGACCAGGAACACCTTCTCGGCTATCGGCGCCTGCTTGGGATCGGTGTGGACCCGAAGGGACCAGATGCCCAGCATGGCGTTTTCAGGAAGCGCCAGATCGACGGCATGGCCGCCCAGCCCCGCGCCCTTCGAGACGATGCGGCGGTCCTCGACGCCGTCGGGCCGCTGGAAGATGAAGGTAAGCGGCAGGTTCTCGACCGCGTCCACCGAGGGATCGCGCAGGAGCGTGGCCGCGTGCACGGTTTCGCCGGCGCGATAGATGCCACGCTCGGTCCAGGCAAAGGCGTCGATGGGCCCCGGCGATTGCCGCCCCGTGACGCCGCGGTCGGAAAGATCGAAGCCGGCGCGCGTCATGTCGAGGAAGACGAAACCATTGCCGTTCTCGGCGATGATGGCCGCCGGCGAGAGCCCGCCATCGGCGCGCGCAAGGCCCGGCGCGAACCGGACGTGGCCCTCGGCGTCCGTCGTCGCCTCGCCGAGCACTTCATTGTTGCGGGCGAGCAGCTTCAGTCGCAGGTCGGCCATCGGCCGGGCGGTGGCGAGCGAGCGGGCGAAAACCGACAGACCGTCGCCGCCTGCAAAGGTGGACAGGCCGATGTCCGAGACCAGGAACCACTGGGTGGCGCGGCTGTCCCAGCTCTGGCTGCGGTCGCCCTCGGGGAGGGTGGCCAGCATGTAGATGCCGGGCTTGCGTTCCGGCACGATCTCGTCGACGGGGATGCTGGTGACGACGTCCTTGTTCCGTTCGGGATCGATTTCGATCGTTCCCGTCCAGATTTCCTCGCCCAGGTCGCTGGCGACCTGCTCGATCTCATACTGGTTGAGCTGGCTCAGGAATGTCGATTCCGCCACGAGCCGCGCCAGCGACCTGTCGCCCACGCGATAGAGCGACAGTTCCGCGCTCGACGCGTTGACCGAGACGAGCGGAATGCCGCGCCGGGCGCTCGTGGGCAGGACGAAATTCTCGCCGGTGAAACGCAGTGCAGGCGACCGGTCCCGTATGTAGATTTCGAGCGGGACAGGTTCGGCGATCACTTCGCCAATCGCCGCCGGAAGGCCCTGGCGGACCACGATGCGGTACTGCTCACCGTGCCGCAAGCCGCTGACGCAGAGCTCCTGATCGCTCCTGTCGATGGCCGCGGCGCGGCCGTTGTCGACGGTCAAGTATTGGGAGTAGTCGACGCCGCTCTTGACGAGCTCCTCGGAGAACTGGACGCAGACGCGCGGCGTCGCGCTGTCGGAATCGACGGAATGGTCGACGACCCGGAAGCCCTTGGTGCGCTTCAGTTCGGCATAAAGGGCTTGAACCTCGGGCGAAGAGCGAAGCGCCAGGCTCGCCTCGTAGGTGCTGATGGCGGGCCGAAAAAGGGTGCGTTTCTCCAAAGCGGCGGCAAGGGCCGCGAGCGCATCAGCGCGGTCGTAGGCGGTGCGCGAGAGCCGATAGGCGATCACGCCGGCGCTTGTGCCGGCGCGCTGCAGGACATAGCCGCTCCGGTTCCGGTCCGGTTGGGCAATCGTTGCCGCCCGGGCGAGGCCCGTCCATAGCGCCGCATCCTGCGGCTCGATGGCAATGGCGGCCTCGAAATTGGCCATCGCGTTGGACCCGTCATAGGCGGTTAGCGCCTGGCCGGCGGCCGATGTGAGGGCGACCAGCCCGGTATCGCCGGAAGGCGCGTTGCCCAGCACTTCGCCCCGGTAGGCGTCGGCCTCCTGCAGTATATGCGAGGGCACGAAGGCAAGCGGCGGCGGCGCGCCGATGTCCGGGCCGGCACCGGCCGTCACCACCTTGCCGGCGATGGCGCCCTCGAAGCGATCGAGCCTGCTGAAATCCGACTTGAGGAAGCACCATTGGGCTTTGGCATTGTAGGTGAAGGCGCGGCATTGCGGATCGCCAAGGCAGGCAGCCGAGCATTGGTCGAGCGAGACATCCTGCTCGCTGCGCAGGTCGAAGCCGAAATAGTCGCTGTCGGGAGTGGTGACGATGCGCCTTGCATCCTGCGCGGAGGCTGTGACGGCGAGGCTGCAAAGAATGAAGAGAACAAGGGAAACCCGGCGCATCATGTCGCTCTCCTGCCACTACCTATGCTCCATGGATATTGGCCCAGCTTTACCGGTGCGTGTCAACGGCGCGCCCATTTCGACAAAGGGCAGAAAAATATTCTAGCTTGTCGAATCCGGGCAGTGCCGAACGACAAGGGGCGTTCAAGACACCAACAGAAGGAACCTGGAAATGCGCTACGCTTGTCTCATCTATTACGATCCCAAGAAGCTGTTCGGCGGAAGCCCCGAGGCCAATGCGGCTCTTTCCGAGTGCGCCAATTATGACGAGGTATTGAAGGAGAGCGGCCATTTCGTCACGGCCGAGGCGCTGGAACTGCCCGAATCCGCAATGACCGCGCAGGTGCGCGATGGCAAGATGTCGGCGGTCGACGGTCCATTCATGGAGACCAAGGAGATGCTTGGCGGCATCATCATAATCGAGGCGCCCGATCTCAACGAGGCCGCAAGGCTCGCCGCCGGTCACCCGCTGGCGCGGATAGGGGCCGTCGAAGTGCGGCCAGTGGTCGATTTCAGCACACCCCCTCCGCAACTGTGAGCGAGGCGCAAGCCCGCGCCGCCCTCGAAGCGGCCTACCGCACCGAGAAGCGGCGCGTGCTCGCGACGCTGATCCGCCTTCTGGGCGGGTTCGAGGCGGCGGAGGAGGCCTTGCACGAGGCCTTTGCCGCCGCTGCCGACCGGTGGCCGCGCGACGGCGTTCCGCAAAATCCCTATGCCTGGCTCGTGTCGGCCGGCCGTTTCAAGATGGTCGACCGCTGGCGGCGGCAGGCGCGGCTGGCAGCGGCCTTGCCGGACTTGAAGGTTCTGGCCGAGAGCGAGCCGGAACTGGCCGTGTCCGAGGATATCCGGGACGACGAACTGCGGCTCATCTTCACCTGCTGCCATCCGGCGCTTGCCCCCGATGCCCGCATCGCCTTGACCTTGCGTGAAGTCGGCGGATTGACGACGGAAGAGATCGCGCGCGCCTATCTGACCCGCGCGCCCACCATCGCCCAGCGTATCGTCCGGGCAAAGGCAAGGATCCGCGACGAGGCGCTGCCTTACGAGGTCCCGGCCAGGGCGGAACTGCCGGCGCGGCTCGATAGTGTTCTGCGGGTGATCTATCTGATCTTCAACGAGGGCTATGCAGCGACCGAGGGACCAAGCCTGACGCGGGCGGACCTTTCGGCAGAAGCAATCCGGCTGGGCCGGCTGCTGGTCGGGCTGCTTGCCGAGACCGAGGCGCTGGGTCTGCTTGCTCTCATGCTGCTGCACGAAGCCCGGCGGACCGCCCGTGTCGATGCGGCCGGCGACCTCGTTCTGCTCGAGGATCAGGACAGGTCTCTGTGGGACCGCCGCCTGATCGCCGAGGCCCGGAACCTGATCGAACGGGGCATGGCCTCGCGGCGGGTCGGCCCGTACATCCTTCAAGCGGCGATCGCCGCCGTTCATGCTGAAGCGCCGGCAGTGGCGCAAACCGACTGGTCGCAGATCGTCGCCCTTTACGACGTGCTGGTCCGTATCGAGCCTTCGCCTGTCGCCGCGCTCAATCGCGCGGCGGCGCTCGGCATGCGCGACGGACCCGAGGCGGGGCTGGAGGCCGTTGGCGCGGCGATGGAACGGGGCGGCCTTGACGGCTATCACCTTGCCCACGCCGCGCTGGCGGACATGCAGCGCAGGCTGGGCCGCCACGAGGCGGCGAAAGCCTCCTATGGCCGCGCGCTCCAGCTTGCGCGCCAACCGGCCGAGCGGCGGTTCCTCAAGGCGCGGCTGGCCCAGCTTTCCGCCAGGGGTGAATAGCGCGCCCTGCAGCAACCTCCGCAGGGACAAAAGGGCACAAGCGATAGCCGGCGCATTTTAATTGCCGCATGTTCATCGTCATGTAACATGTGATGCTTAACCGCTGCGCGTCAGGCAACGGAAACAGGGGAGTATCAAATGACAATCGTTAAACGGCGTACCTTCATGAAGGGCGCAGGCTCGGTGGCCGGGCTCACGCTCGCCGCACCTTTCATTTCGCGCAGCTACGCGCAGGGGTCTTCAGGTTCCGTCAACATCTTCGCCTGGGCCGGCTATCTCAACGACGAGATGCTTTCGGCCTTCGAGAGCGCTACCGGCGTCAAGGCCAACTTCACGCCCTACGGCACCAATGACGAGCTCTTGAACCAGCTTCGCGCCAACAGTGGCGCCGGCTTCGACATCATCTGGCCGACGGTCGACCGTGTGCCCAACTACGTCGAGTTCGGCCTGGTCCAGCCCATCGACGAGTCCAAGGTCGACATCGAGAAGTGCCTGCCGAGCGCCTGGAATAACTCCGCCAATCTCGGCGCCGTCATCGACGGCAAGCGCTATCAGGTCCCAACCGATTGGGGCACCGAGGCGCTGACCTTCGACAAGCAGCAGGCACCGCTGGAATACGGCACGGCCTCCTATGGCGATATCTGGAAGCCGGAGATGGAAGGCAAGGCCACGGTCCGCGCCCATTCCGGGCTGGTCGGCCTCGGCCTCTGGCTGCAAGGCGAGGGCAAGCTGCCTTTGCCGATGGCCGACGCCTTCAAGTCCGAAGAGAACATGACCAAGGTCTACGACGTCATCCTCCAGGAGGCGATCGCGCGCAAGGCCAACATCGTGCAATTCTGGAACAATGAGAACGAGGCGCAGGGCGCTTTCCGGGTCAATGGCTGCGCCATCGGCCAGACCTGGGATTCGACCGCCGCATCGCTCGCCAAGGAAGGCCTGCCCATCGGCTTCATTGCTCCCAAGGAAGGAGCGCTGGCGTGGATGGAAGGTGTCGCCATCCCCTCCGGCGCCGAGAATATCGAGCAGGCCTACGCCTTCATCAACTGGTTCCTGACGCCGGAAGCCGGCGCCATGTACACCAACGCCACCTCGATCAACTCGACCGCCGTGGGCGCCGAGGAACTCATCTCCGACGAGGCCAAGGCCTTCTTCGCCGCCGCCTATCCGGGCGATGCGCTGGAGAAGCTGTGGTGGTGGCCGATCCAGGAGAGCTGGTTCGTTGCCAAGCGCAACGAGTATCAGGACCGTTTCCTTTCGGCCTGAGGCTTTTTCTTAGGAGGGCGGACGCTGGCACGCCCGCCCTCCTCATTCATTGAGCAAATATGTCACATTCCGTAGAACTGCACAGCGTCGGCATGTCCTTCGGCCGCACCCGCGCCGTAAGCGACGTTTCCTTCACCGTCGAGGCGGGCGAATTCTTCTCGATTCTGGGGCCTTCGGGCTGCGGCAAGACGACGATCCTGCGCATCGTGGCGGGCTTTTTGCAGCCGACGGACGGCGCGGTGCTGATCGGTGGGCAGGACATGGCGGGCCTCGGCCCCGATCAGCGTCCGACCGCCATGATCTTTCAGTCGCTGGCGCTGTTTCCGCTCATGCCGGTGTGGGAGAACATCGCGTTCGGCCTTGAGGCGCGGGGCGTCGCCAAGGCCGAGCGCCGGAAGAAGGCCGACGAACTTCTGCATCTCATCGCCCTCGACGGCTATGGCGACCGCATGCCGGGCGAGCTTTCCGGCGGCCAGCGCCAGCGCGTGGCCATCGCCCGCGCGCTTGCGGTGGAGCCGCAGGTGCTGCTTCTCGACGAGCCGCTCTCGGCTCTCGATCTCAAATTGCGCCAGCACATGCGCTCCGAGTTGCGAAGCCTGCAGAAGCGCACCGGCGTCACCTTCATCTACATCACCCACGACCAGTCCGAGGCGCTTGCCATGTCGGACCGCGTGGCGGTGATGAGCGACGGCATCCTGCAACAGGTGGGCGCGCCGCGCGAGCTCTACGACAATCCGGCAACGCCCTTCGTGGCGACCTTTGTCGGCGAGACGAACATCATTGCCGGCGAGGTCTCGGCCATAGATAACGGCATCGCCACGGTCGAAAGCACCCATGGACGGCTGCGCGGGCGCGCCGGCGACGGCTTGGCGGTGGGAAAGACGGCACGGCTTTATGTGCGTCCCGAGGCGCTGGAGCCGGACGGCAATGGCGGCAACAGACTGACCGCCGAGATCGAAAGCATCGACTTCGAGGGGGCCTTCGCGCTGGCCCATGGCAGGCTCGACGATGGCGGCGAGCTCGTCGCGTCCATCGCCAGCACCAGGCTCGGCCACGCGCCTTCCATCGGTGAGCGGGCATCCTTCGCTTTCGCTGACGTCAATGCCGTGGTGCTGCCCGATGACTGATCTCTACAAGCGCTTCGGTGGCGGGCTCGGCACCCTGTTCGTGGCGCTGGTGGCGGTGTGGCTCACCGGCATGGTGCTGGCGCCCAACATCATGATGATCGACTACGCGCTCAAGCCCAATCTGCCGCCGGCGGAGATCGGCGGCCCGCGCGACGTCTATTCCCTCGACAACATTCTTTACCTGGCCAATGAGGGCGTGCACCGGGCCATCTTCTTCAAGACGATCTGGGCAAGCGCGCTGGTGGCCTTCGTCACATTCATCGTGTGCTACCCGCTGGCCTATTGGCTGGCGCAGAACGCCACCCAAAACCAGACGGCGATCGTCCTCCTGGCGCTCACGATCCCCTTCTGGATCAATGAGGTGCTGCGCACGCTCGCCTGGTATATCCTTCTGGCATTTCGCGGTCCGCTGAACGCACTCCTGATGTCGCTCGGCATTATCGACGAGCCGGTGCGATGGTACGGGGACGGCGGCGTTCTGGCCGGCATGACCTATGCCTACATCCTGTTCATGCTCTTTCCGGTCTACAATGCCATCGAATCGCTGGAGAAGTCACAGATCGAGGCGGCGCGGGATCTGGGCGCCTCCGTCTGGCGCACCCATTGGCGGGTGGTCATCCCGCACGCGAAAGCCGGCATCGCGACGGGCTGCGTCTTCACTTTCATGCTGGCCGCCGGCTCCTATGTCGCGCCGGCTTTGCTGGGCGCGCCCGGAAGCCGCTGGTTCACCGAGATCATCTACAACTGGTTCTTCGAGGGCGGCGACTGGAACCGCGGCGCGGCCTATGCGCTGGTGCTGCTGGTCCTTTGCCTCACGGTCGTGCTCGTCACCTTGCGCATCGCCCGCGTCAGCCTGACCGAGGTGGCCAAATGAATGCCGCCGACCGCATCCGCAAGGCGTTCTTCGGTTTCTATTTCGCCGCCTTCTTCCTCTATCTGTTCGCGCCGCTCGCCATCATGGGCGCGGCCACCTTCAATGCCAGCCGCTTTCCCACCGTCACGCCGTGGCAGGGAACGACCCTGCAATGGTTCAGCGCGCTGTGGGCCGACACCGGCATGTGGCAATCGCTATGGACGTCTGCCGTCGTGGCTTTCTTCGTGGTGCTGGTCGTCTTGCCGATCGGCACGGCGGCGGCGCTGCTGCTCACCAGCCTTCACGCGCGGGCGCGCAGCTTCATGTATGCCGTCATGGTCTCGCCGCTGCTTACCCCCGGCGTGGTGATCGGCATCTCGACGCTGGTGCTGTGGCGGCAGCTCGGCGTCGGCGGCGGCGTGTTCCTCATCGTGCTGGCGCAATCGAGCTTCATCATCTGCTATGTGATGCTGATGGTGGCCGCGCGCCTGCAGCGCTTCGACCGCACGCAGGAGGAGGCGGCCGTGGGGCTCGGCGCCTCGAAGTTCATGGTGTTCCGCCGCGTCATCCTGCCGTTTTTGAAGCCGGCGCTTCTGGCTGCCGGTTTCCTGGCGGTGCTGCAGTCGATCGAGAACTACAACACCACCCTTTTCGTGCGCGGTTTCGACACGCCGCTCACCGTCTATATCGCCACCAAGGTGCGCACCGGCCTGACGCCGGCGGTCAACGCGCTGGCGCTGATCATGATCGCCGTCACCATCATCGGCGCCATCACCTACGAGGTCGTGCGGCGGCGCAATCAACGCGCTGGCTGACATTGTGCATGACGAGTTCCGGCGGATCGAACGCACCCATCTCCGTCATCCCGGCCAAGCGGCGGAGCCGCGCAGAGCCGGGACCTATTGAGAGGCGTGGCTGGGTTCCATAGAGGGTGTGGGTTGTGCTGATAGGCGCCCGGGCGAGGACTGGGCCGTGCCTTATGCCGTTCTGCCAATGGGTCCCGGATAGCCCTTCGGGCTTCCGGGATGACGGGGTGAGCGCCAATCTGGCCTATTCCGGGCGCGCTCGATCCACCCTGAACGCATCCCGCTCGGCTATTTCAACCGTGTCAAAAGACCCGCCATCAGCCGGGCGCGTTCGACCAGGCTATCGACTTCGATATGTTCGTTCAGCGTGTGCAGGCCCTTGCCGCGCACGCCGATGGAATCGAGCGTCGGGATGCCGAGGGCGCCGGTGAAATTGCCGTCCGAGCCGCCGCCGGCGCTGCAATGGCTAAGGTCGAAGCCCATTTCGGCACAGATCCCCCTGGCCAGTTCATAGACCTGGAGCGTGCCTTCATCGGGCTCCCAGACCGGCCGCGTGACACCGCGCGTGACCTCGATGGTCACGTCGTTCTCCTCGCCGTTCAGCGCCAGCATGCGCTCGACGCCGCGGTCGAGGTCTTGCTGCTTCTTGGCCATCGAAAGAACTTCGGCCTCGCAGGTGGACGACACGCAATTGACCCACTGGCCGGCATGGACGACGCCCACCGAGAAAGTGCAGTCGTCGGTGGTCATCGCCTCGATCTCCTGGATCTTGCGCGCCATCGCCGCGATGGCCGAGCGGCCGTCCTTGAGCGCCCATCCGGCATGGCTGGGCCTGCCCGTGGTCTTGACGTTGAAGCGGGCGATCGCGAAGCGGCCCGTGACCGCAGAGCCTTCGCGATGGGCGGGTTCGGGCACCAGAACATATTTGTTCTTGCGGGCTTCCATCTCGATCAGCTCGCGCGTCGAGGGCGTTCCCACTTCCTCGTCCGGCGTGAAAAGCACGGTGACGGGGAGCGGCGTCTCGATGCCGGCGAGCGCGAGCTGGCGCAGCGCCTCGACGCTGATGTAGTTGCCGCCCTTCATGTCCTGGATGCCGGGGCCGTAGCATTTGCCGTCCTCGATGCGCCACGGGTTCTTCGCCAGCGTGCCAACCGGGTGAACCGTATCGAGATGGCCGGAAATCAGGATGCCGGGCTTGCCGAAATCCTTGTGTGGGAAACGGGCCCGCACCGAGCCGCCATAGCCCATGCGGCCGGGAATCCTCTCGATCTCGGCGCCGGCGCTGGCCAGATCATAGGCCGCAAGGTCCATCATCCGGTCCACGGCAGCGGCGTCGAAAGTCGGGCTCTCGCATTCGACCCACGGCTTAAGGCCGGCGAGCATCGCGTCGGCGTCGAAGGGGAGGCTTGTTACGTTCATGAAATGATTTCCTCGGGAGTTGGCAATTGGTCCGGGCTTAAAGGGGCATGCGCTTTTCGACGATGCGGGCCATGATGCTGGCGCCGACGGGAAGAATCTCATCGTCCAGAATGAACCCGGGATTGTGGACGGGTATCGAGCCCTTATGACCGAGCGTGCAGTAGGCGCCGGGCACAACCTTGAGCATGTCGGCGAAATCTTCGCTGCCGGTCACGAGGTCCTTCGTCTCGGAGACGTTCTCCTCGCCGACCACGTCGCGCGCGGCGTCCAGATAGGCCTGGGAGAGGTCGGGATCGTTCATGAGGACGTCGAAGATGTTCCTGAGGTCGACGTCGATGCTGATTTCATAGGCCTGCGCCATGCCGGCGCATAGCGTGCGGACGCGGTGGTGAATGAGTTCCATCACCTCGTCATCGAAGTAGCGGATCGTTCCGGATATGACGGCTTTGCCGGGCACGACGTTATAGGCCGAGCCCGAATGCACCTGCGTCACGGAAAGGACGGCGGTGCGCACGGCGGGTACGTTGCGGCTCACGACCGATTGCAGGTTCTGGATCAGCGCCGAGGCGATGACGATGGGGTCCTTCGAATGATGGGGCATGGCGCCATGGCTGCCGACGCCGTTGATCGTGATGTCGAAGAAGGAGGCCCCCGCCATGGCCGCACCCGGCTTCACGCCCATCTTGCCGGGCTCGGCGAGCGGATTGTTGTGCATGCCGTAGATCTCGTCGCAGGGGAACTTGTCGAACAGCCCGTCTGCCAGCATGGTGCGGGCGCCGCCCAACCCTTCCTCGGCCGGCTGGAAGATGAAGACCGCGGTCCCCGCGAAGTCCCGAGTTTCGGCCAGGTATCGCGCCGCACCCAGGAGCATTGTGGTGTGGCCGTCATGACCGCAGCCGTGGAAGCGGCCGGGATTCTTGGAGGCAAAGGGCAGGTTGGTCTGCTCGTCCATGGGCAGCGCATCCATGTCGGCGCGCAGGCCGACGGTCCGGCCGCTTTCGCCCTTGCCTTTGAGGATGCCGACCACGCCGGTCTTGCCAAGGCCGATATGCACCTCGACGCCCCAGGATTGGAGCATCCGGGCGACGATGCCGGAGGTGCGCACCTCCTCGAACCCGATCTCGGGATGCTGGTGGATGTCGCGGCGAATGGCGGTCAGTTCGTCGGCGTATTCGGCGATCTTCGGCAGTACGGGCATGGGCTGGCTCCGATGTAGCGTTCTTTGGGCGTGGTGGTCCGGGCGCTTTTCACGCGCTCCGCAATTCACGGAAGTTGGCGAAATCCCAGAAGCGGCCGGGGGCTGCCTCGATGAGGGAGCGCGTATAGGCGTGCTGCGGGTTGGACAGGACGTTCCAGGCGGTGTCGTGTTCGACGATCCTTCCATGCTGCATGACGACGACCTCGTCGCAAATTTGCGCGGCGACGCGCAAATCGTGGGTGATGAACAGGATGGCGATGCCGAGCTTCTTCTGCAGGCTGTCGAGAAGCTCCAGAACCTGCGCCTGCACCGAGACGTCGAGCGCCGAGACCGCTTCGTCGGCCACCAGAACGTCGGGCTCCATGGCAATGGCGCGGGCGATGGCCACGCGCTGGCGCTGGCCGCCGGAGAACTGGTGCGGATAGCGGCCGATGGCGTCTTCCGGCAGGCCGACGAGCGCCAGAAGCTCGGCCGCGCGGGCAAGCGATTTGCGCTTGTCTTCGCCGAGATTGAGCGGTCCCTCGATGAGGCTCCGGCCGATGGTCCAGCGCGGGTTCAGCGAGCGGAACGGGTCCTGGAAGACGATCTGGATATGCTTGCGCAAGGGCCGCAGCTCGCGCCGCGAAAGGGTTGCGATCTCCTTGCCGGCGACGCGGACTTCGCCGGCGGTCGGGTCGATCAGCCGCATGATGCAACGCGCGACGGTGGATTTTCCCGAGCCCGATTCGCCGACGATGCCGAGGGTGCGGCCGCGCTCGACGGCGAAGGCCACGTCCGTTGCCGCCCGCGTCGGCTCCCGCCGCACGAAGATGGTTCCCGTGCTGTAGATCTTCTGGAGGCCGCTCACGCGCAGAACGGTCTCGCGTTCCTCGCCGGTCTGGTAGGGGCGGGGTGTGAGGCTGGGCACGGCTTCGAGCAGCTTTTTGGTGTAGTCCTTTTGCGGGTGGCGCAGCAGCGTTTCCACCGGTGCCTGCTCGACGATCCGGCCGAGCCTCATCACATGGACGGTATCGGCGATCTCGGCCACGACGCCCATGTCGTGGGTGATGAAGAGCACCGCAGTGCCGTGCTTCTCCTGCAATTCGCCGATCAGGCTCAGGATCTGCTGCTGCGTCGTCACGTCGAGCGCGGTCGTGGGCTCATCGGCGATCAGAAGCTTGGGCTCGAGGATCAGCGCCATGGCGATCATGATGCGCTGGCGCTGCCCGCCGGAAAGCTGGTGGGGATAGGAGCGATAGATGCGCTCCACCTCGGGCAGGTGCACCTGGTCCATGATGTCGAGGACGCGCCGCCTCTTCTCTGCGCCCGGCAGCCGGGCGTGGGTATCCAGCACCTCCTCGATCTGGTCGCCGACGCGCATGACCGGGTTGAGCGCGGTCATCGGCTCCTGAAAGATCATCGAGATCCGGCGGGCGCGCATTTCGCGCATCGCCTGCGGGCTGAGCGTCAGGAGATCCTTGCCGTCCATGTCGATGGTGCCGCCCGTGGCCACCAACGAGCCCTTGGGCAGAAGACCCATGACGGAGAGTGAGGTGACCGACTTGCCGGACCCCGACTCGCCGACAAGGCACGCCGTCTCGCCGGCGCGGATCTTGAGCGAGACGCGGTCGAGCACCGGCTCGGCGGTTTCGTTGCCGGCCAGCTTCACCGTGAGGTTGCGGATATCGAGAACGGTTTCCGCGTCGTCGAATGTGCGGTTCTTGAACTTCATGGACGACGCCTCCAACCATTGAGCATTATTGTCGGCATCCTCATCCCTCCCGTTTCTTCAGCCGCGGGTCGAGCAGGTCGCGGGCGGTGTCGCCGAGGAGGTTGATCGACAGGATGCACAGGGACAGCATCAGGCCGGGCCAGAAGATCAGCGACGGCTTGAGCTGGAAGTAGATGCGGCCCTCGGCCATGATGTTGCCCCAGGTGGGTATCTCGGTCGAAACGCCCGCGCCCAGGAACGACAGGATGGCCTCGGTGAGAATGGCCGAGGCGCATATATAGGTGGCCTGCACGATGAGCGGGGCCAGGGTGTTGGGCATCAGATGCTGCCACAGGATCTTTGGCATGGAGGAGCCGAGCGCAATGGCCGCCTCCACATAGGGCTCCTCGCGAACCGACAGCACCACGGAGCGGACCAGCCGCACCACGCGGGGTATCTCGGGAATGGTGATGGCGATGATCACCGACCAGATGCTGGGGCCGTTGAGCGCCACGAGGGCGATGGCCAGCAGGATCGACGGGATGGCCATCAGGCTGTCCATGATGCGCATGATGACGGCGTCGGCCAGCCGGAAGAAGCCGGAGACGAGGCCGATCATCAGGCCGATCAGGACCGACACGAACGCTGCCCCGATGCCGATGAACAGCGAAACCCGCGCCCCGGTGACGACGCGCGAATAAAGGTCGCGTCCATAGGCATCGGTGCCCAGAAGATAGGTGTCGCTCGGCCCCTTGAGGCGTTGCAGCGCGTCCATGGTCATGGGATCGTGCGGCGAGATGAGCGGCGCAAAGATGGCGGCCAGCACGATCAGGCCGAGGACGGCGGCCGCGATGATCGGTCCGGCGCCCATGCGCCAGCCTCTGGGGAGGGCGACGGCGCCGAAGAGCCATTGCAGCCGGGCGGCGGGTTCGGGTGTCGCGGCCATCAGTAGCGGATCCTCGGGTCGAAGAAGGTGTAGGACAGGTCGATGACGAGGTTGATGAAGACGTAGAGCGCGCTGGTCAGAAGGATCATAGCCTGGATCACCGGATAGTCGCGGGCGAGCACGGCATCGACGGTCAGCCGGCCGATGCCGGGGATGTTGAACACGCTTTCCGTCACCACGACGCCGCCGATCAGGAGGGCGAAGCCGGTGCCGATGATGGTCATGATAGGCACCGCCGCATTGCGCAGCGCGTGGCGGAAAAGAACGATCTGTTCGGCGACGCCCTTGGCGCGGGCGGTGCGGATATAATCCTCGCCCAGCACCTCCAGCATGGAGGCGCGCGTCATGCGGGCGATAAGCGCCACATAGATGGTGGCGAGCGTCAGGCACGGCAGGATGGCCCGCGACAGGAATGCCCACAGACCCTCGGACGGCGCCTTATAGCCTTGGACGGGAAGCCAGCGCAGCTCGAGCGAAAAGACCTGGATGAAGATGTAGCCGATCACGAAGACCGGGATGGAAAAGCCCAGCACAGAGAAGGCCATGACGGCATAATCGGCCCATGTGCGATGCCGCCACGCGGCCAGCACGCCCATGGGAACCGCGATCAGCACCGACAGGACGATGGTGAGCACGGCGATGTTGAAGGTCGGCCAGATGCGCTGGCCGATCATGCTGGTCACCGGCGTGTTGGAGATCAGCGACGTGCCGAGTTCGCCCTGAAGGAGCAGGCCGACCCAGGTGATGAATTGGACATGCAGCGGGTCGTTCAGCCCGAGGCTCGTGCGGATGCGTTCAAGCTGGGCGGGCGTTGCCATGTCGCCGGCAATGATCGCCGCCGGATCGCCCGGCGTCAGCCGCAGAAGCAGAAAGACGAAAACGGCGACGATGACCATCACGGGGATGACCGCGAGAATGCGCCGGATGATGTAACCTAGCATTGGGTGCCGTGCCTTGGTTCTTCAGTGCGCGCGCCGTGCCCGGCTTACCGGGAGAGGAGGCGCCAACGTT
This sequence comes from Nitratireductor luteus, assembly GCF_026162365.1. Lineage (GTDB taxonomy): Bacteria > Pseudomonadota > Alphaproteobacteria > Rhizobiales > Rhizobiaceae > Chelativorans > Chelativorans luteus. Next base: position 372,081 of record NZ_JAOANW010000006.1, read on the forward strand.
GCGGCCAACCACCTTCTCCCCGTTCACGGGGAGAAGGTGCCGGCAGGTGGATGAGGGCAGCGTCGGCTTATGATGCGTGGATGCAAAACCGGCCGCTGCCCGGCAATTTCCCGTGAGGGCGCCTTACTCCACCTTGTCGACGTTCCAGAACACGGGCACCGGTGAGGCGATCATGCCGGTCAGCTTCGTGCTGCGGGCCTGGGGCATGATGTACTGGCCAAGCGGAATGTACAGGACATTCTCCATGTTGTGGGCCTGAATCCGCGAGGCGACCTCTTTCTGCTTCTCCGGCGTGTCGGCCTTGATGAACTCGGCGCGCAGATCTTCGATCTTCTGATCCTCGGGCCAGCCGAACCAGGCATCGTCGCCGCGGCCATTCAGCATAGGGCTGATCAGCGGGGAGTTGATTTCCGGCACCATCCAGTTGGTGAAGAACAGGTTCCAGCCGCCCTCGGAGGGTTTGGCCTGGCTGGCGCGGCGGGTCACCAGCGTCTGCCAGTCCATCGCCTGCATGTCGACATTGAAGCCCGCCTGGCGCAGCGCCTGCGCGGCGACGACGGGCTGTGCGGTGAGGCTGACGACATCCGTCGGCTGCATCAGCACGACCGGCGTGTTGTCATAGCCGGCCTCTTCCAGCAGCTTCTTGGCGCCCTCGATATCGCCGCCGGAAGTCAGCGTTTCCGAGCCGGTCTCGTCGGCCAGCGGCGTGCCGCAGCCGAAGATCGCGCCGCATACCTTGTAGTATTGCGGATTGCCGATGAGCGTGGCGAGCACGTCCTCCTGGCTGAGCGCCATCTGTGCTGCCTGGCGAATTTTCTGATTGTCGAAAGGAGGGTGCTTGAAATTCATGCGGCCGATGGTCTGGTAGCCGAGATCGTCGCGGGTCTCCACCACCACGTCCTCGCTTGCCTCCAGAAGCGGCAGAAGGTCGATCTGCACCTGCTCGATATAGTCGATCTCGCCGGAAAGCAGCGCGTTGATGGCGGTCTGCGCGTCGGGCATGGTCACCCAGCGCACCGTGTCCACCTTCACCTCCTTGCCGCCGGCCATCCAGCTCGGCGCGCCTTCGCGCGGCACGTAGTCCTCGTTCTTTCTGTAGGTGACCGAGACGCCCGGCTGATACTCTTCCTCGACGAAGATGAAGGGTCCGGAGCCGGTGTAGTCCGTCACAGCCTCGTCAGCGGAGCCGCTGGCCACACGCTCGGGCATGATGAAGGGCGGCAGGGCCGACTGCTTGCCGACCGTGTCGAGCAGGGCCGGGAAGGGCTCCTTCAGCGTCCACACGATCGTCTTGTCATCCGTGGCTTCCAGGCTTTCGGTCACGTCGAAGATGAGCTGGCCGCCCGAATCGCGCTTGCCCCAGCGCTGGAGCGAAGCGACTGCATCGGCGGCGGTGACAGGCTCGCCGTCGTGGAACTTGAGGCCGTCGCGCAGGGTGAAGGTGTAGGTGAGGTTGTCGTCGGAGATGGTCCAGTCGGCCATTTGCGGCTGCGGTTCGAAATTCTCGTCAACGGCCACCAGCACGTCGTAGATCATATAGCCGTGGTTGCGGCTGATATGGGCTGTGGTGATGATCGGGTCGAGCACACGCAGGCCCGAATGCATGACGGCAGTGATGGTCTTTTCCTGCGCCAGCGCCTGGGTGGCCATGCCCGTTCCGGCGAGCAAGGCCGCGGCCATGATGCCGGTGACGGCGCCGCGGGTATGCCCGCGGAACTGATTCAAGGTTTCTCGAATTCGCAACATATCGTGTTCCCTTTTTTGGTTTCGATGGTTGGTCGGCGGTGACGCCTTGGGCACGGGTTCTCCCGCCGCGCCCGGGGCGGTGGATCAGGCCTCCATGGTCTGGCGCTCCGATCTGCGGTGGAAGACGGGACCACCTGGTGAAAGCCGCATGCCGTCGGCAAGGCGCGTCCATGGCAGGTCGGCGGGGCTCAGCGGCATCGTGCCCGGTGCGGTGCACACGAGAACGGTTTCGGCGATCGACTCGAAATCGGCGCGGAAATGCACGGAACTCTTGTTGACGAGGATCGCCATCTCGGTCGGCTCGATGCCGACGAAGCGGTACATCGCTTGGTCGGCCATCTGCGCCTTGTGGCTGGCGACGACGATGCGGACGTCATCGATGGCCAGGCAGGCGGACGGTCCGACATTCATGTGCGTTCCGCCATAATAGGGACCGGTCGCATGGAGGTCGCCCTTCGACAGTTTTGCGACGCGGAAGGTCCCCTCATAAGGCGCGTCGCCCTCGACGCCCGAGGTGCCGCCGAGGGCAATGGCGATTTCCGCGCCTTCACCGGCCTCATGCGCCGCCCTGGCGGCGTCCGGGTCGACGATCATGCCGATGGCGGCTCGCCTGGCGCCGTTGAGCACCAGCGCGCGCAGCATGCCGGTCGTGTTGGAATCGCCGCCTGCGCCGGGGTTGTCCTGCGTGTCGGCGATCACGACAGGCTTCGATGCGCCGGCGGCGATGCGCATGGCCTCGCGCACGCCTTCATCCGGCGCGAAGGCGCGTCCGGCGAAGGCGCTCTCGGCGGCAAGCACCAGCTCGTAAATACGGTCGGCCGCGCGGTCCGCTTCCGCCTGGTCCTCTCCATAGGCAAGGACCGTCGGCGCGCATTCGGGAAAATCGGCGGCAGGGAAGCCGGTGAACAGGGAGGTGCTGGCGACAGCACCTTCTTCGAGGTCGGCGACCTCGCGGTAAAGACCGCGCGCCGGCTCCATCGAGGTGCACTGCCAGGAAATGGGGATGAGATAGGGCAGGCGGCGGAACGACTTGGCAAAGGGCCGCCCCCGCACCATCAGCCGGTCCAGCTGGTCCGCCGCGCGCCAGCCGGTCTCGGCCATGTCGATATGCGGATAGGTGCGAAAGCCCACCAGCATATCGGCCTCATCGAACATGCGGCGGGTGATGTTGCCGTGGAGATCCAGGCTGACGGCGATCGGCACGTCCGGCCCGACCACCTGGCGAACACGGGCGATCAGCTCGCCCTCGCCATCGTCCAGATGCTCGGCCACCATGGCGCCGTGCAGATCCAGATAGACGCCGTCGAGCGGGCCGGCATTGGCGATGCCCTCGACGATCTCTCCGGCGATGGCCTCATAGGCGGTGCGTTCGACGGCGGCGGACGGGATTGCGCCGCACCACAAGATGGGAACCATGTCCCAGTTTGCGGCGGCGGCCCGTTCGACGGCGCCTGAAATGCCGAGATTGACGCCGGGGCAGCGCCGGAGGATTTCGTCGCCACGGCAGATCGGAAGATAACCGCCGCCCTGCTCGAAATTCGCGAGTGTCGCGGGCGAGGGGGCAAACGTATTGGTTTCGTGAAGGAAGCCCGCCATGGCCACGCGTCTGCCCATCAGGCCACGCCTCCGTCTGTCATCCGGAGGCAAACGCCCGGGGCGGATGCGTCTTCAGGCGAAGGCATCGTCCGCCCGCGCTCCACAAAAAGCTGTTCGCCCGTCCCCGTCGCGTTCAACGTCAGACACCTGCCTTGTTCGGTCCCCATAGAGCGCCGTGCGACCATTCGGACGCACAAGGCGCTCCAACTCCGTGAATCCACGCATCGTGCTTTCCGAGAAATCGTCTTCGATTTTTCCGGGCCGATGCCGTAGACGAATTGCTTGTATTGCTGTGCGATACGACTGTATTAATTTCAGGATAGTTATGCTAGCGACTGGAAGTCAACGCATTTCTTGAAGCGTTCATGGGGAGAACCAGTTGCGGAGTATCTTGAGGGCGCAGAGCGGCGTCAGGTCGGAACAGGAACTGCATGCCGACGATCCCTTGTTCGTTCAGTCGATTGCCCGGGCGATGCAGGTTCTGTCGTCTTTTCACCAGGCGGGGCGGCCGCTTACGCTGAACGAGATCGCGACCGCCGCAGGCATCGGCAAAAGCGCCGCACAGCGCGTCGTGCACACGCTGAAGACACTCGGCTATATCGAGCGCGACCCGGACGACAGGGGCTATGTGCCCGGCATACGAATCCTGGACCACACGCTCGACTATCTCAGGCTCAACCTCTTGATCGCGCGCGCCTCGCCCGTCCTTTTGGAGCTGCGGCGCAATGTGCGCGAGCGCGTCGACCTCAGCCTGCGCGACGATCTGCGCCTGGTCTATGCCTCGCGCCTGCAAAGCAAGCGGGAGACCTTCTTCGCCACGCTGGTGGGCCACTCTGTGCCGGTATTCTGCACCTCGGGAGGACGGGCGGTGATGGCGCATCTGAGCGACGGGGAAGTCGACGACATCATCACCCGCTCCGACAGGACGCCGTTCACCGCGAAAACCCTGACGGAGCCCGATGCCATCCGCAAAAAGGTGCGCGAGGCGCGGCAGAACGGCTATGCCGTGACGCTGGAGGAGGTTCTGCCCGGCGAGGTGGCGCTCGGCGTTGCCATTCTCGGCCCGGCCGGCGTGCCGCGCGGCGCGATCCATGTCGCCGGCTCGCTGGGCGAATGGCAGGCGGAAGAGTTCTGCGCCCGCTTTGCCCCCCTCGCAGCTGAAGCCGCCCGGGCCATCAGCAGGTTCTGAACGGCAGGCCCGGTTCACCTCGGGGTTATGGCATTCTTTCAACCTAAAATGGTAGGAATTTGCCGTGGCACCTACCAAATGGGAGCTGCGGAGTCATTCCGACCTTCCCTAAAGTTACCCTTGGGCTCGTTGCTATGAACGCGCATCACAGGGGGAATCTCATGAAATCGCGAACCACTGCCTTACCAATCATACTGGCGGCATCCGCGCTTGCCGGTTGTGGCGGAGCCACCACCGGCACGATCGCTACCGCACCTTATGCCGACGCCTATCAGGCTACCTATGCCAGCGCTGCCGTCGACGTCATGTCCAAGGTGCTGGTCAACACGGGGGACACCATCGAGGGCGGTGCCGCGCCGGTGAAGACGATCTTCGACACCCCGGATGATCGCCTGGATGAGCCGCAATCCGTGAAGATCGAAAAAGCCGATGACGGCTATATTCTTCACGCCGCTGGCGAGACCGTGGAATTCACAAGCACCGAACTTCATCCCGACGGCTACTATGAGCTGATTGAAAAGAATATGAATGGGGACGACCGTACGATCGGCTACTTTTTCCCTGCCTTCGGCACGCTGGCGGATCTGGAGGCTAGCGATACTGCGATGGTTCCGCTTGGCTATGGTGTCCGGGTAAAGGATGGCAATGCTCCTGCCACGGCTGATGACGCGGACGGGTTTTCCGAGGGCTATACGATTGTCGGCCTTGAAACCGATCCCTCCCATATGCCGACCACCGGGTCGGCAACCTATGAGGGCGACGCCCGCATCGAAGCCTACGTCAAGAACGCCGATTACAACATCGACGAGCCCAGCCGTGTGCGCTATCGCGGCACGACGAAGCTGAACGCCGATTTCGGTGCCGGCACGGTGGCAGGCAATATCGTTCTGAAAGACAGCCGCGTCAGCCACACTCAAAGCGGCAACGGCGCCGTCAACGATATCTCCGCCAATGGCGCCGAGATCGCCCTTGGCCAGGCGGACATCATAGACAACGGGTTCTCTTCCGAACTCACGGCCAATGCCGCTGCTGCGGCACAGATGGCCGCCGACGGCATCAGCGACGATACGGAAGCCACGGCGGTGGGCCGTTTCTACGGCACCGATGCCGGCCAGATCGGTGCCATTGTGGGTGGCGAGGGAGCGAGCCACGTAATCACGGGTGTCCTGGCCGGAGAGCGAACGCCTTAGCGCAAATCCCAGAAACGCAGGGATCGACTTTACGCCCTGGTGAGCGGGCCGGTGTTGCCGGTCCGCGTGGCGGTGGGGACCGTGGCGATGGTACGTAGCACGGTGATGGCGCTTGTTCTGGCCGTCATGGTTTCGCCGGCGCTTTCGCGTCCTAGCGACGATATCGACCGGTATATCGCGGTGGGCCGGATCGGTGAGGCGGGGGCGCTGGCGGCGAGATTTGCCGCCGAGGACGCAGGGAACAGATGGCTCCTTGTCTATGTGCGAGGCTATGCCTGCCTGGCGCGCGGCGATGCGGTTTGCGCAGAGTCCGGGGCGCGGCGCATAATCGCCAGTGAACCCGGCAATGTCCGTGCCCGCCATCTCCTCATCAACGCGCTTCTCGCGCAACAGCGCCACAAGGCGGCCGTCTTCCATATCCGCAGGAACCTCGCGCTGATCCGTGATCCGGCGATCGAGCGGCAATACCGGGAGGCGCTGGCCGCTTACCGCAGGCGCAACCCCGATTTCGGTGCATCCATATCGCTCACGGCGATGCCATCCAACAACGTTAACCGGGGTACTGGCCAGGACACGATATATCTCAACGGCCTGCCGTTTCGGGTCAGCTCATCGAGCCGTGAAGAGAGCGGTGGCACGGTTACCGGATCGCTCACTCTTTATCGACGATTCGCCGTCGGCGAGGCCGTCGACCTGATCGTCGCCGGATCCGGTACGGTTGAAAAGGCGGTGGAACACGAAGGCGGTGACATCTACACTTTCGCCCCGAGTGCGCAACTCCAGTTCGATGTCGGCGGAGCCCGCCTTTCGATGGGGCCTGTCGGCGAGGTGCAGTGGCGCCACGACGCGCTCTTCGCCTATCGCTGGGGCGGGGCGGTGTCGACGGCTCGAGGCATCTTTGACAATACGGATCTCAATCTGTCGTTGCGCATGGAGGCCCAGCGTTTCCCGGACAACCCCTACCTTGACGGGTGGCGCCTCATCGGGCGGGCCGGGGTCCGTCACCAGGTTTCGTATGGGCTGTTCGCGAACCTGGGCATCGAAGGAAAGCGCGAATCCACCGAGGCGGAGCATTTGTCCTCCAATATGGTCGAGTTCAGCGCGGGGCTGGAGAAGTACTGGAGGAACGGGTTCTATACCGACATACAGCTGGATTTCGGCATCAGACAGTATGATACCGCCGGCGTCCTTTCAACCGATCCGCAGCGGGACCAGCTCTTTCGCATTCAGGCCGGCGTGGCCCATGAGGCCATCAGCCTGTTCGGCGTGATGCCTTATGTCGGTTACCGCTATACGAAGAACGATTCCAACTTATCGTTGTATTCTTACGAAAGTAGCGATTTTATTGTCAGTGGCCGCAAACGTTTTTGATGCCGCTGGGGGCAGTGGGCCGGCTGGCAGCCGGGGTGCAGGGGTTGAGGGGAGTGGATCGGGACAGGATCAAGAAGGCACTCGAAGGGTGCTATGATGCCGCGATCGAGCCTGAGCTCTGGTCGGGAGCAATGCACGAGCTTGCACTGGCCGCCGGGGCCGCCGCGTCGATGATTTTTCCCAAGGACGTCAATGAGGCTGCGGCAACCATGCCGGCGTCGCCTGAATATGTCCCCTTTCTGGAGGAGTATGTTAAGCACGGCTGGTACGACAATCACTACCGGTCCGAGCGCGGCTGGCCGCTTCTGGCGAAAAAGCGCGTCATTCTCGAGCACGATCTTGCAACGGACGAAGAACGCAGGAGCCTTCCCCATTACAACGATCTTTACCTGCGCTGGGGTTATTCCGGCTTCGCCGCAGTCGCCTTTCTTGTAGAGGGCGAGCCGTGGTGCGTTCCATTGCTCCGCTCCAAACGCCAGGGCTTCTTTTCACCGGATGAAGCCCGGCAAATGGAGGGCCTGTCAGAACATTTCTCACGCATGATGCGCCTGTCCCGTTTTGCGGAGGCGGCACGCACGAATAGCGCGTTGGAAACTTTCGCCACGCAGGCCAAAGCGGCGGTTCTACTCGGCCGCAACAAGAAGGTGCTGGAGCTCAACAGGTCTGCAGAGGCGTTGCTGCCGGGCTGCGCGCCCGATCTGGTGATCCGGGGCGGCATGCTGCGCGCCGCCGAACCTCCCGTCGACCAGAGGCTCCTTTCCTTCGCCGATGCGTGCCTCGCAGCTTCGACCAGCCGCAGTCCGCTGGTTCAGCCGCCGCTCATGCATGTTCCCCGGCGTGCCGGGCGTCCCCTTATGCTCGAGGGCCTATCGCTGCCGTTTATGGCGCCGACCATGCTGTCCCCGGCGGTTGCGCTGGTGGTGATCCATGATCTGGAGGCAAGGCCGCGGCTTCGGGCCGGCCATATCGCGCATCTACTCGGTCTAACGGAGGCCGAGGCGCGGTTGTGTGAGGCACTGATGTCGGAGGCGCCGCTGCGGGAGGTTGCCGAGCGGCTCGGAATAACCATCGGCACAGCGCGTCAGCGTCTCAAATCCGTCTTTCACAAGACGGATACCCACCGGCAGAGCGAGCTTCTGCTTCTCCTTTCCAAGATTCCGCCGAAATAGGATGATCGCGCGACGGGGCAGTTGTAGGCGGTTGTCGTGGGCGACGCGCCTTCTCATCATGGGGACCGGTCCGCTTTCCGTCAGCCCTTGTGCGCCAGCATCTGGCGGGCGCTTTCCTCGTCGGTTATAAAAACGGTGGGCTCGATCAGCGACATCGCGCCGATGAGCGCCGGGATCTTTTCGGCTCCGCCAGAGGTCAGAATGCGCAGCGGTGCGCGGCGCAGCCGGTCAATGTCGACCGACATGCCCAGATCGTTGACCGGATGATCGACGAGACTGCCATTTTTGTCGAAGAAGTGGAAAAGAAGGTCTCCCACCGCGCCCTTGGCTGCCAGTTCCTCGCGCTGGGCCTCGCTGAGATAGCCGCCGCGATAGAAGGTGGTGGCGGAGGCGATGCCGCCTACCGAAAGGATCACGGCATCGAGCACATCGGCCATGGCGAGCACGTCCTTAAGGCCGCACCGTTCGATCAGGGCGCGCTTGGTCTCGACGCTGTCGACAACGGCGGGGGCGGGGATGAGATAGCCGTCGCCCTGGAAGATCTGGGCGAAACGCCAGGCGAACTCCGGCGGGTTGAACTGACGCGCGACGCCCACGCCGCCAAGCAGCGAGATAACGCGGAAGTCAGGAAGTGGGCGCGCTCTTATATAGGGGAGGGTGCTTGAAAGCGTTCGTCCCCAGCCGACGCCGACGGCCATGCCCTGTGTCATCGCTTCCGAAATGAAGCCGCCGGTGGCCGCGCCTATCACCGGAATGGGATCGGCCTGCGGGTCGGTCAGCGGCGCCACGATGGCCTGGTCCAGCCCGAAACGCTTCTCCAGCGCGCGCTCGATGCGCGTGATCTCGGCCAGCTCGCCCTCGATGCTGATCTTGACCTCGTTGCGCGCGCGCGCGTCGGCCAGCATGCGCACCACGCTTACCCGGCCGATGCCAAGCACCTCGGCAATCTCGTTCTGGGTCATCTGCTCAACGAAATACATCCACGCCGCGCGGGTGCGGATGCGGTCTGTCTTGGAACTGCCCGTCACGCCCTGTCGGGAAATCTCGGCATCATGATCAGCGAGCTTTGCTCGACCGGAGGCGTGCTTCTTGTTCCGGACCTTGTTCATTCGCGCACCCTGTGCTTCCCCTCGGCAATGGACGGTGTAAAATCGAAGTATCAATGACCCGGAGCAAAGCAGTGATCAACCTGTCCGGTCAATGCTGTACACGCAAACAACGGTTGAAGCGGAGTAATATCATATGCTGAGACCTGTCACGGGAGAACGGCTTGCCGCCTTGCCTGGTGAGGCGGTCGCGGGCACCAAGGATGGGCTTCGCGACGTGCGCGACTTCATCCGCGCGCATAGGCACGACAGGCTGGAGGACCGTCGCGTGCCGATATTGGGTAGCACACTGCTCGGGGTCGTGGCGCACGCGGTCAGCCTGGTCGACGATACGCTGAACCTTGCAGAAGAGACTGTTCGGTCGGTACGACCGCCGCATCTGCGCGAGAACGCCGGTCTGCGCGGTTTTGGCCACTATCTGGTGGTCGAGGGCATCGCGCGGCTGGCCGCCGAGCGTGATTTTCGCCGCGACATGTATGCGGCCGCGAAGCGCAGTGCCGCGTTTTTCGGGTTGCATGATGCACCCCTGCGCGAGGCCGTCTTCGCCTCAGCGCTTGTCCGGGTGCGTGGGCTCAGCCATGCGGGTTCGCGGAATTTCCGGTCGCGGTCCGAGGTCGCACCGCTGGCAGCGGCCATGCTCATGGAAATCCTGTCGGCGGACCGGAGCGCCACCCATTCGTCCGGCCAGGAGCTTAACGCCTCCGTCCGGCTCTATGCCCCGGCGGTCCTCGCCGCGGCACTTGCTAGCCTCAATCCCCAGATCGTGGGTGAGATCGATCTGACGGAGGTCGGCCTGTTCGCCGTCGAGGCGCGTGCCGAACGGATTGCGTCAGCTCTGTCGGGGGAGAATCCGCGCGAGGCGCTTACGCAGGTTTTCGAGGCGCTTCTGTCGCATCTGCCGTAGGATTTTGTCGGGTCGGCCGTGGCCTACGAAGCCGCCGCCTTTTCCAAAATCCCCGATACCTGCTTCTTCACGGCGAGGATCGAGGCCGGGCTCATGGAAAGCTCGGTCAGGCCCATGTCCAGGAAGCGGGGAATGAGGTCAGCGCGGGCTGCGGCCTCGCCGCACATGCCGATCTCGATCCCGGCTTTTTCCGCAGCCTTTGCCGCTTGCCCGATTGCCGCCATCACGGCGGGGTGGCCGGCATCGTTCAGCGCCGACACCGAGGGACTGAGCCGATCGGCCGCCATCACATACTGAGTGAGGTCGTTGGTGCCAACCGAGAAGAAGGAAACCTCGGCGGCAAGCTCATCGGCGGCGAACACGGCCGCCGGCGTCTCGATCATGATGCCGAGGGCAAAATCGCCATGCGGCACACCTTCCGCTGTCAGTTCCTTGCGGCATTCCTCGATCAGCGATCGGGTGCGGCGCACTTCACCGACATCGGAAACCATGGGCAGCATCACTTTCAGATTGCCGTTGAGGGCGGAGCGAAGCAGCGCGCGGAGTTGCGTCTTGAAGATGTCGGGACGGTCGAGGCACATGCGGATGCCGCGCCAACCGAGAAAGGGATTGTCCTCTTCGGGAAATTCGATGCCGGCAATCGGCTTGTCGCCGCCGATATCGAGCGTGCGAACGATGACAGGGTAGGGCGCGAAGGCGGCGGCGAGCGTTCCGTAGGTCTCGGCCTGCATGTCCTCCGAGGGCAGGTGCATGTGGCGCATGAAAAGCAGTTCCGTGCGGAACAGGCCGACGCCCATCGCGCCGGCTTGTCTGGCCACCTCGATTTCATCGAGGGAACCGAGATTGGCGGCTATATGGATCGGCGTACCGTCGGCGCGTTTCGGCTCGACGTCTCTGTACGATTGAAGGGCGGCGCGCTCGCGGTCGGCCTCGGCCACACCGGCTTCCAGTTTCCTGCGGGTTTCCGCGTTGGGATCGGGAAAGACGAGGCCCCTGCGCCCGTCGATGCCGATCTGCCGGGCCTGCCGCCAGTCGTGGACTTTGTCGCCGGCGCCAAGCACGGCGGGAATCCCATGGGTGCGAGCGATGATGGCCACATGGGAGGTGGCGCCTCCATGGCCGCAGACGATGCCGCCGATGCGCTTCAACGGCGCGCGGGCAAGGTCCCAGGCGCCAATGTCCTCGGCAAGCAGGACCGCGCCATCGGCGATGTCGTCCAGCCTTGCCTCCTCCTCGCCCAGCAGCGCGAGGCAGATCTGCCGGGCGACGGATTCGACGTCCTCCGCCCGCGCCTTCAGATAGGTGTCGTCGAGCTTTGCGAAATCGCCGGCGATGCCGGAAGAGGCGGCGATGACGGCGGATACCGCGTCGAGGCCGGCGTCGATGGAGCGCTCCGTCGCCGCCTTCAATTCGTCGTCGCCGGCGATATCGCGCAGCGCCTGGATAATGCCGCGGTCGCTCGCTGGCACGTCGCCTGCGGCAAGCGAAGCGTCCAGCCTGGCCTCGACGGAAGCGACCGCCTTGGCGAAACGCTGCTTTTCGTCCGGTATCTGATCGGCTGAAAGGGTCTTCTGCTCCGGTTCGATTCGTGCGGGGAAATGGGCAAAGACCGGCCCTAGCGCGATGCCCTCGCTGGCGCCTACCGCCTGGAACGCGCCCGCCGGCGGGCCATCAGCCGCTTGCGACGGGATTGCCATGTCCGTGGGAACAATATCCGTGGCGGTGGGCTCTGCACCCTCCTCGGTGCCCGAAAGCGGGTTCTCCAGATAGGCCACCAGAGCTTCGACAGCCTCGGCGGCGTCTGCCCCCTCGGCGCTTACCGTCACTTCGTCGCCCTCCTTGACGCCGAGCAGCATGAGCTTGACCGAGCTCTTGGCGCTGACGGCCTTGCCGCCCTTGCGTATCTGCACGTCGCTTTCGAAGCTCTTGGCAAGCTTGACGAAGCGGGTGGCGGGGCGGGCGTGCAGACCTTCGTGCACTCTGACGATTGTCGAGCGTTCCATGGGTGCGATCTAGCTCATTTTTTCGGGCAAGTCCTGGCGCAACGCCGGGCTTTGCTTTTCCTGGGCCTGTTCCGGCTATTCGCCGATGGTGATCTCGGTGCCGCTGGACAGTGCGGCGACAAGGGCGGCGGTATCCACGACCCCGGCGCAGATTTCACCCGGCCGTTCGGCGGCGGCAGCACCGTTGAAGGAGATGACGACATGTCCGATGTCGCGCACCTTTTTCCAGGCCGTTTCGCCGACGGCGGTAATCGTCGTGTCGAGTGCTCCGATGCGGATCGGGGTGCCGGCCTCGGGCTGATTATCGGCGGGTCCGTCCACGCTTTTGTGGAGAATGGAAACCTCGGCAAGTTCCTCCGGCGCGCCGTCGGCGAAGAGGATCACCACGCCCCCTTCGGCCAGGTCGGCCACTTCGGGACCGACGGCTGTTATGCGCGTCTTCAGATATACCGTCATGGACTACACTCCACCATTGTTCTTGAAGATCTGTGCGGCGGCGTTGCCGCCGCACAGGGACGTTCTAGAGTACGGCCAGGCTTACAGCCCAGGCAATCAGCACCGAGACCGGGCCCATGATCTGGCGGCTGATAAGTACCGCCGGGACGCCGATCTCAATGGTCTTGGGTTTGGCCTCACCCAGCGCCAAGCCGACAGGCACGAAGTCGCAGCCGACCTGCGTGTTGTAGGCGAAGAGCGCTGGCAGGGCCATTGCCGGGGCTATGGTGCCGTTTGCTATCTGCGGACCGATGATGGCCACGCCGATGACCTGCGCGATCACCGCGCCGGGGCCGAGCACCGGCGACAGGAAGGGCAGGCCGCAAATGGCCGATATGACCAGGAGGCCGATGATGTTGTTGGCGAGCGGCCCCATCGGCTGCGCGAGCACGTCGCCGATGCCGGTATACAGGATAAGGCCGATCAGCATGGTCACGAAGGCCATGAAGGGCAGCACGTTGCGGATAACCTGATCGATCGTCCGCCGGCCGGCATTGAAGAAGATGCCGACCACGCGGCCCATCACCCGGCCGATGCGAGAGATGAAGCCGACCAGCCCGCCTTCCTCCAATGCAGGGGCAAGCGGTGCGGATGCTGCTGCCTGGCCCGAAAGAGGCTCTTTCGTGCCCGCCGCCACCGCCTCTGCCGAGCCTTCGGCCAAGGCGATGTTTTCCGGTTTCACGCCGGAGACATAGATGTCCTCGGTGATGAACTGGGCAAGCGGACCGGCCTGGCCGACCGGTGTCAAATTGACGGTGGGGATTCGCTTGCGCGGATAGACGCCGCAGCGGGCCGTGCCGCCGCAATCTACCACGACCACCGCCATCTCGCCTTCCACCGGAGGCGCCTTGAAGCCGTCGACGGCTTCGGCTCCGGTCATCTCGGCAATCTTCTGCGCGACCGGGTGGATGCCGCCGCCGGTGACGGAGACGATCTTGTTGCGCTCCATCGTCGGCTGGATGACGAGCGGGCCGCCCCAGCCGCCTGCGCCCTTGGAGATTTTTACCGGCTTGTATTCTTTTGTCATTTTTCCCTCCCGGCCTTAAAGCTCGACGCCCTGGCGGCGCGCCATGATTGCGGTGATGCGCTCGGTCAGGATGCCCTTGAGCAATATGACGAGAAGGCCCACAAGCGCGTACCAGATCGCCACCGTGATATGGTAGCCGCCGGGCACGACGCCCCGGTTTTCAAGCTCCAGGAGCGCGACCAGGATGCCGCCCCAGACGAAATACTCGCCCGGATTGATGTGCGGGAAGAGACCCAGCGGCGGGTGAACGTAGGAGACCGCCGCGTCGTAAAAGGCCGGCTTGTGCTTTTCCTCCAGGAAGGTCCCGAACGTGTAGGCCATCGGGTTCGTCAGGAAGAAGACCGCGAGCACCGGCAGCACGGTATAACGCGTGAGTGCGATGCGGCCCGCGCTGCGGGCAAGGCCATGAACCCGCTGCTCGCCGACCAGCTCGGTAACGGCGTAGAAGGCGGTCATCAGCACCACCAGCGTCGGAATGATGCCGGTCACGAAGCCGGCAAAGACCTCGCCGCCCTTCTGGAAAATGCCGATGAAATACTTGCCGGCGTTGGTCAGCCAGCCAAGCTGTTCCTCCTGCTGAACGTTTTCGAGCCTTTCGCGGAACTCCTCCACCGAAATGTCGCCGCCGGCCTGCGCCAGGACGATCAGGTCGTTGCCGGCGCCCTGCATCGCCTGTTTGCCGTGCAGCGCCGCGTCGCCAGCCAGCGCGCCTGCCATCTGCAGGTTATGCGCAGCCAGATCGGCGTGCTGCGCCAATAATGATACGAATGACATGTTCCCTCCTCTCGTCGCCCCCGCCCTGAGGGCCGTTGAACTTCCAGTTCAGGCCGTCGCTTGCACCGCCGGCATGTTCAGCACGGGCTCCTCACCCATTTCGATACGCCGGTCGATCTGCTGGACCGCCTGGGTCACCGCTGCCTTCACGCCGGGGTTCTTTTCTCCGAAGATGGCCGGATCGGCGCGCAGCCGATCGAGCGCTATGCCCTCGAAGCCTTCATTGCGCTGGAATTTCGTGAAAACCGACCAGCCCGACATGGTGAGCAGCCGGCGCACCTTAAGCTCCGGCGAAACCACGACGATGGCGATCGCACCCTTCTTCAGCCGGCCGTGGAAATTGCCGGTGCCGATATAGCCGTCATCGTATTTTCCGGTGATGCCTTTGAAGACGTCGGCATAGTGGCGCATCTGCAGCCAAACGCCATAGGACTGGAGCGCCCAGACCACGCCCAGAAGCAGCAATCCCCATTGCCAAATTGCCATTAGGCACCTCCTCCCGAAGCCCCTTCGATTGTGTTCGTCATGTGACGGTCACATCAGGATTAAGAACATTTGTTTTTTCAAATGTCAATTTGTATAACAAGCCGCCTGCCGGTTTGTTGGATTCTTCCACCGGCATGATAAGTTTGACGAGGCTGCGAAAGCTACCGCCTCCGAGGAGAAGCCTGTGGACCTGGATTTCAAGGATGAACTGGCGCTAATGCCCGACCTGCGGCACCGGCTGCGGCAGTTGCGCTGGTTCAGGGCCACTTTTCGCGCCAATGCGCGCGCCGTCGCAGCCCACTATGGCGTATGCTACACGATCGACGAGACACGGTTGAGTCGGGTCTTTTTCGATTGGGTGGAGCGCGTCGACGCGCGCAAGGAGTTCGCCCGGCTCGACCGTGCCGACTTCATCGTCTTCTCAGCCGGGCTGGCGCTGGCGGAACTGATCCGCAAGGCGCCGGCAACGGTCGTGCGCGGCGCCGATGATGTCCAGCAGCATGATCCGGCTGCCGAAATCGTGCGCTTCTGGCCAGAAGGCTTCCTCTACACCAATTATTGCGTCTGTGCGATTGCCGCGCTTTTCGAGCAGGAGTTCGGCGCTGCGCCCCGGCTCGACCGCTGCGCCGGCGATTTGCGTACCTGGTGGTCCTATCGCGAGAACGTCGCGGAACTGCCGTCCTATGCGACCGCCTATCTCGACCGGTTCCTGGGCGGAGAGCCCAATTGGGTTGCGCCGGACCTTGTCGAAAGCCGCGTGGCGATGAAGCAGGCTCGCGCCATTCTCGACGCCGGCGGAAAGAACGGGCTTCCGGGCCTTACCCATTCGGGATAAACGACTTCGTCGCTCCACCCGCCCAACCTCTTCCGACAAAAGCGAGAACGCCATGGCCGAGCGCCTCATTATCCTTGACTGCGACGGTGTCCTCGTCGACAGCGAGCCCCTGGCAGCGGAGGCCTATGTCGAGGTGTACCGGCGGCATGGCCTGGCCATCGGGCCCGAGGCGGTGGCCGCATGCGTGGGCATGAAGCAGGCCGACATCATCGAGAAGATCGGCGCGGAAACGGGCCAGCGGCTTCTGGCTGCCGGCGAGGCCGATCTGTGGCCGGTGACGAAGGAGCTGTTCACGCATAGGCTGAAGCCGGTCGCGGGCGTGATCGACTTCCTTAGCGTTCTTTCGGGGCCGCGTTGCGTGGCGTCTTCATCGTCGCTGGAGCGGATCCATCACAGCCTCGCCGTCACCGGGCTGGCCGGGCTTGTGGGCGAGGGCATCTACTCCTCCTCCATGGTCGCGCGGGGAAAGCCGGCGCCCGACCTGTTCCTTCACGCCGCAAGCAAGATGGGGTTCGATCCGGCCGATTGCGTGGTGATCGAAGATTCACCCTTCGGCATCGAAGGGGCGATTGCCGCCGGCATGACCGCCATCGGCCTGACCGCGGGCGGCCACAGCTATGAAGGACATGCCGAAATCCTGCGCGACGCCGGCGCCGACGCGGTCTGCCCGAGTTGGGAAGACGCCGCACGGGAACTGATGGCACGTGGGTTTGTGGCGGAGACGGTGCGGGCGGGGTAGGCCGTTAGCGGTGCTGTGGCCTTTGACACAACAGCAACCAGTGTCTCCCGAGTTGAGCGGAGGGCATATCAGGTCTGCCCAGAACTCATCATGCCATGAAACGCAACGGTGGCGCTAAACCAGCATCGCCATGGGGTTTTCGATCAGCTTCCTGAAGGCGGCCAGCAGTTCGGCGCCGAGCGCCCCGTCGACGGCGCGGTGGTCGGTCGACAGCGTCACCGACATCACATTGGCCACCGCCAGTTCGCCGTTCTTCACCACCGCCCGCTCACCGCCCGCGCCGACCGCCAGGATGGTGGCGTGCGGCGGGTTGATGACGGCGGAGAAGTCCTTGATGCCGAACATGCCGAGGTTCGACACCGCCGTGGTGCCGCCCTGATATTCCTCCGGCTTGAGCTTGCGGTTGCGGGCGCGCGCGGCCAGGTCCTTCATCTCGTTGGAGATCGCCGACAGGGTCTTTTCGTCGGCCCGCCTGACGATCGGCGTGATCAGCCCGCCGGGGATCGACACGGCCACGCCCACATCGGCATGCCGATGGCGCACCATGTTGGCCTCCGTCCACGACACATTGGCGTCCGGCACCGCCTTGAGCGCCAGCGCCATCGCCTTGATGATCATGTCGTTGACCGACAGCTTGTAGGCCGGCTTCTCGCCATCGCCGCTCCCGACCATCGGCGCCGCCTCGTTGAGCTCCTTGCGCAGCTTCAGCAGCGCGTCGATCTCGCAGTCGAGGGTCAGGTAGAAATGCGGGATGGTGGTCTTGGCCTCGACCAGGCGCCGGGCGATGGTCTTGCGCATGCCGTCATGGGGCACCAG